>DERO01000013.1 GCA_002360945.1 Leclercia adecarboxylata
GGTGATCTACACCGCCACGGCGACCGATAGCGGCGATATCAGCAACGGCGTAACCTTCTCCCTGAAAGCGGGCAGCGACGCGGGGCTGACGATCGACCCGATCACCGGGGCGGTCACCCTGACCGGCAACCCGGATTTTGAGAGCAAGGCCAGCTACAGCTTCACCGTGGTGGCTACCGATGCGGCGGGCAATGCCAGCGACCGGACGGTCACTCTGGGCATCAACAACCTCGATGAGCAGGCCCCGAGTTTCACCACCGGCAACATCAGCGACAGCTATGCCAGCGCCACGGTAAGCGTTGCCGAAAATACCGCTGCCAGCACCGCCATCTATACCGCGCAGGCCTTTGATAATGACGCCGCCGACGGTGGCGAGCATGTCACCTATAGCCTGGCTGACGAGCCTGGCCGCGCAGACGCCCAGTATTTCACTATCGACGCTGCAACGGGTGCGGTCACCTTTAATACCAGCCCCGACTATGAAGGCACCCACGTGCCGCAATACACCTTCAACGTCGTTGCCACTGACGCCGCGGGTCACGCAACCTCGCAGACCGTTACCGTCAATGTCACCGATGTGGACGAAATCGCACCGACTGTCACCCTCGACGGCAGCTCGTCGGGGCCAGTGATGTTAAGCCCGGCGACCTACTCCACTTACCCCAACGGTTTTGACACCACCGCGCTGGGTGACGGCAGCTTCCTGGTGACATGGGCTGGCAACAACAATGGCAGCTACGGGATCTATGCGCAGCGCCTTACCGCTCAGGGTGTGGCGCTGGGTGAACCGGTACAGCTCGCATCAGGTGCGACCAACACGTTCTACAACTGGTCAGACAGTTTTGTCAGCGTGACGGCCATTAATGATGCCGGGGCTTACGCCGTGGCCTGGATCGGCCAGGACGATGGCAGCAACGACACCAGCATCTATACGCAGTTGTTCAACGCTGACGGCATCTCATTATCCGCAGCCGTGAAACTTGATGGTTTCGCTTCTGCGCAGGACATCGCCCCGCAGATCGCGACGCTGGCCGATGGCGGCTATGTCGTGACCTGGTACATCAGCGGCGGCGATGGCATCTACGTGCAGCGTTTTGACGACACCGGCGTTGCAGTGGGCAACACCCTGCCACTGGCTGTGCCTGGCTCTTATAGCAATGCCAGCCCGCAGATCACCGTGCTGGACAACGGCGGCTACGTGGTGACCTGGCAGGGCTATACCTCCGGCGATTACCACATCTACGTGCAGCAGTTCGACGCTACCGGCACCGGTTACCCCCCGGTGGTGCTGGATGGCACCACAGGAAACAGTTCCAGCTACGAAACCCAGCCGCAGATCACGGCGCTGACTGGCGGTGGCTATGTCGTCACCTGGTCGGGCTTCGACTACAACAGCTCGAATTACGACAGCAGCACCTGGGTGCAGCAGTTCGATGCCACTGGCACTAAAGTCGGCACCACCGTCGAACTGGAAGGCTTGAGCAACGGCAGTAACGGTGGCAACTATACCTATCCGTATGTTGCAGCGCTGGCCGACGGTGGCTACGCCATCACCTGGATGGAATACGACACCAGCAACGGCTCCTGGGATTACACTGTCTATGTGCAGCAGTTCACTGCGGGTGGCAGCAAAGTGGGCGCTGTCGTGCAACTGGATGCACCGCACAACAATACGAGCAATAACTACGACGAAAACCCGCGCATCACGGCGCTGGGCGATGGCGGCTACGTCGTCACCTGGATGGGTAATAACGGCTCGACCCCGGACATCTATGTGCAGAAATTCAATGCCAGCGGTGTCGCGGTAGGCGATATCGTGCGTCTGGAAGCGTCCGGCGGCGCGATTGACCAATACCCACAAGTCACCGCCGTCGGTGCAGATGGCGAATACATGGTGACCTGGTACGCTTTCAGCCCTGCCAGCGGTATTTTTAACTTCCACCTGTATGTGCAGAAATTTAACGCCGACGGCAGCACCTACGAAAACCTCGTCGTGCTGAACCATGACGGCCAGGCCACCGTGCAAAGCAGCGAAAGCGGCACCGTCTATCTGGTGAACAACGGCGTTGTGGTCAGTCAGCTCAGCGACATTACCGGCGCGCCCAGCGACCAATGGGCCAGCACAGCCGTCACCGCCAATACCCCTGCATCGATCTCCGCTGCCAATCTCGCTGACGGCACCTATCATGCCTGGGCTGTCGATGCGGCAGGCAATTTGTCAGTCATTTCCGGCAGCAGCGTGATAGTGGATAACGTCGTGCCTGTCTTCACCAGCGCGACCACAGCCGCCGACATTACGGACAGCACTGCCGCTGGCGACACCGTCTATACCGCTGCCGCCACTGACGCGCATGGCGTCACCTACAGCCTGAACGACACCCTGCACTTCCGCATCAACGCCAGCACCGGCGTCGTTACGCTGATTTCCAGCCCGGACAAAGCCAGCGGTGCGCAATTTATTGTCACCGCCACCGATGCGGCCGGCAATCAGACCACGCAGACCGTCACCTACAACGTTGTCGATACCACGCCGCCAGGCGTAACGCTCCTCAGCGACCTGGATGGTGTGGAGAACAACGGTCAGACTGTCACCGTGCAGAGCTCCGAGGCGGGCACGGTATACCTGGTCAGCGACAGCGTGACGGTGACGGATCTGAACAGCCTCATCAATGCTGCCGACAACCTGGTGAACAGCGTTGCCGTCGCGGCCAACGCTGGCACCGTGCTGGCGCTGTCCGGTCTGGCCGAAGGGACTTACCACGCTTACGCTGTAGACGCGTCCGGCAATGTTTCTGCTATCTCCGGCAGCAGCGTGATCCTGGACAACACTGCACCTGTTATTGCAGGCGGTGCGACTGCTACCGGTTCCGCCATTACCAGCGGCGCAGCGGCTGGCACCCCGGTGTACGACGCCAACGCCAGCGATGCCCACGCCATCACCTACAGCCTGGACCAGGACAGCCTCGCCTGGTTCGACATCAACGCCACCACCGGTGTCGTCACGCTGAACAGCGCCGCCGTCGCCGGCAGCTATAACCTGGTCGTTACCGCCACCGATGCGGCGGGCAACCACAGCAGCCAGACCGTTACCGTTGAGGTAGCGCCCGGCAGCAACCTTGATGGTAGCCAGATGGTCTCGGGCAGCACCTCCGACACCGCCACTGAGATGACCGTCAACGTCGGTCTGGAGAAACTGAGTAACGGCTACACGGTCGTCGAGTACATGCGGCAGACCGGCGGTGACAATCTCACCTGGGATCCGACCGGCGCGCTGTACGATGGCGTCGTCAGGGTGCTGGACGCGGGCAACAACGTCGTCAAGACCCTGGATATCAGCATTCCCACTGGCTACACCATGCTGGATACGCAGATCAAGGCGCTGGCCAACGGCGGCTTCGTTGTGGCCTGGTCGCAGGTGGATACCCTTAACTGGAATGACTACAGCGTCCACTACGCGATCTACGACAACAGCGGCAACCTGCAATCCAGCGACACGCTGGCGTCCCCTGGCTCCGGCGTCACCATTGCCGCGCAGAGCAGTGCGAATGGCGGTGATTTCGCGATCGCCTACCAGACGATGGGCCCAGGTACCGACCAGCAGGAAGCCATCTCTGTCTTCCACTACAACGGCAGCGGATCCAGCTTCACACCGGGCACGCAGACCCTGATTGGCGGCAACAACGCGAGCCAAAACTTCGGCGGCGTCGCCAGCCCGGCAGTCCAGTTGCTGAAATTCCAGCTGTCGCCAGGTGTGCTGACGGCACTGAGCGATGGCAGCTATGTCCTGGCCTCCGAGGTCTATGACTGGATAGGCACGCCGGGTCAGGTGGCGACCAGCACGCCTATCGGTGCCTTCATCTTCAAGCTCGACGACACCGGCTCGCTGGTCAATTTCGACAACGGCACCACCTGGCAGCGCGTTAACTGGAATGACGAACAAAATTCACCGACCAACGTCATTGCTTTCGACGGCGGTTTTGCCGTCTTCAGCCAGGAATACCGCTCCGCGACCTGGGAGGTCACGCTCTACAACAACAACGGTACGCTGATCACCACTAACGTCCAGAGCAACACCGTTTATGGCATGGGGACCCAGAGCTATCACGCCGTGGACGTTGGCGCGATGGACAAAACGCTCCATGACGAGTTGGCGTGGATCAGCAATGGCTCTGTGGCGGCATCGGCCACGGCCTACGACAACGGCACGGACCTGGTATTTGTGTTCCCTGACGGTAACGGTGGCTTGAGCCAGGTCACCATATCCAAAACCACCGGCGAGTTGACCAGTGACGTGACCGACAGCGGTATCACGGTGCCTCAGGGCGGGCAGTTATATAACCCGCGGATCGTCTCCGATGGCGCGGGCGGCTATGACATCACCTATTCTGTGCTGTTTGATGCCGACACCAGCGATGGCGGCAAGAGCGGCTACGCAGTCGGTGGTATCTACCAGATTGGCCTGAATGCCGGTCCTGCTCCTGTGGCACCGACAGTGACCGATGCCCACATCGCCATCACTTCCATGCCTGGTGGCGCAGACGGCAGTACCTACAAGGTCGGCGACACCGTTACCGCCGTGTGGGACAACTCGGCCAGCGGCGACGCCAATACCGGCACCGTGACCAGCGTCACCATGGATTTCAGCCAGTTTGGTGCCAGCACGCCAGCAACGGCCTGGGACGATGGCACTCATGGCGATGCAATCGCGGGTGATGGTAAATATACGGCGCAATACAGTATCGCCGCTGGCGCCATTGATCACGTAAACGGGCGTAACGTCGCCGTCACGGTCACTACGGCGAACCATGCCACGGCCACTGCGGCGGACAGCACCGGTCTGACGGTAGACAACACTACGCCTGTGCTAACCAGCAGCACGCCGCAGGACAACGGCGGTAGCGTTGCCACGGGCGCTAACCTCACGCTGACTTTCAGCGAAGATGTGCTGGCCGGCAGCGGCCATATCACCCTCGTCAACGAGAGCAACAGCAGTCAGAACAAGGTCATCGATATCACCGACAGTTCGCAAATCAGCATCAGCGGCAACACGGTGACAATCGACCCGACAACGGACCTGGCGGCAGGCGCAAACTACCACGTCCAGATCGACAGCACCGCGCTGCACGACACGGCGGGCAATGACTATGCCGGGATCAGCACCTCGACGGGGCTGAATTTCACGACCGTTTCCGCCGGGATGGGGGATCCGTCCATCGTGGTATTCGACCTGACGACGGGGCAAAGCTCCGATCACAACGGGCGCGTATTCGATGCCAATACCGCGTACACCATCTATATCCAGGTCAACAGCACTTACAGCTCGCTGGCTGGGCTGGATAGCAACGAGATGTGGTCGGGGGCGCAGAATCTGGGCCTGGACGACAAGATTGTGCTGGTGGGCACGGGCAGCGATGTTCGGGGACAGTATGGCGACCCAGTGATGGATATGCATCACGGTGGGAATGCCGTTAACTGGCTGGCGGGTTTCTCTATGACGTTTTCTTCTTATAACGTCGCCGGCGTTGACGCAAACGGCCAATTCACTCGTGGTGGTGGTAACGTTGATCTCTGGAACGGCAACTGGACCGTAAACCCGAATGGGGACAATACGTTTGCTCAGGCCTATCTGCCGGCGATGCCTGCAGGCATCCTTACCTCGCAAGGGCTGGCGATGCCATGACAGGTTCTCTGATGTTGCTACGCCGTCTGGTGGAAATGCAGCAGTTCGACGCGCTGCAAGAGGCCTGTTATAGCCTGCCGGTGATTTCACCGGCAGAGCAGGTGCTGCTGGCCCTGGCTCAGACCTATCTGGGCCAGCCAGAGGCGGCCCGCCAGGCGCTGATGGTGTTGGACCCGGCGGCACTTGAGGTCGACGTTCGCGTCGACCTGGCCGCCGTACACCTGCTTCTTGGGGAATTTGACGCGGCGCAGGCGCTGCTGGAAGCCACCCGCACAGCGGCACCAGACTACCCGCTTTTGCTGGCGCGTCTGGCTGCCTGTTATGTGGAGCATCAACGGCGGGAGGAGGCTATCTCCCTGTATGAATGCAGTCTGCGCCTGCAACCCGCTATCGCCGTTTATCAGCAACTGCTGCGTCTCTACCTGCAACGAGCGGACTTGCCGCAGGCTGAAGAGACGCTGGCCGCCGCCGACCTCTTCTGGGCAGGCGAGCGGGAACTCTGGCCCGCACGGCAGGCGGCCCTGCACGACCAGCAGTTGCGCGGCCTGCGCCTGGAACTGTGGCTGGCCCGTGACGACTTCGCCAGCGCTGATGCCTGGCTGGATTTACGTCATGCTGAACTGGCTGAGGAGGATTACTGCGGCCTGCTGACCGGTTATGCACAGCGTCTGGCCGAGCGTGGACGCCATGCCCATGCTGAAGATGCGCTGCGCCGTGGTCTGAGGCATTATCCGGAACAGACGAACCTGTACCAACAGCACGCTGAACTGGCGGAGTTACAGGGACGCCTGCCTCAGGCCATGACGTTGCTGCACCGTGCCATCCATCTGGCCGGGCAACAGCAAAAAATGACGCTTCCTTTGCGCCTGAAGCTGGCCAGTGTCGCCACTCAGGGCTATCCGGCGCTGGCACGTCAGATGGCCGAACAGGCCCTCGAGGAGGCTGGGGCGCTGAGGCCATCACCTGATATTAACGCCACGCAGATCGGCCAGTGGCTCGCGCAGGTGCAGGTGGCACTCGCCGGGGTGGATGCCCAGGAGCAAAACTACACCGGCGCGGAGGCGCGATACGTCGCGGTACTGCAAGCGCATCCACGCCTGGTCCTCGCCCTGCAGGGGCTGGGGCAGTTGTATATGCAACTGGGGCGCATCGACGAGGCGGTCGCCTTGTTCGAGCAGGTTCTGGCTGTCGACCCGGCACGCGGTCATGCGGCACTGATCAACGCCCGGCGTTTTCCGCAGGACGAAGAGACGCTGATTCGCCTGGAAACCCTGGCACGAAAGCCGGGCTTGTCCGGCCCGGTGCAGCCTGGATTGCTGCTGCAACTGGCTGCGGCCTGGGAAAAGCGCAAGGACTATGCCAGGGCCTTCACCCTGGCCAACGAGGCCAATGCGGCCAGCCGCGCACTTTTAAGCTATGACCCGGTTGCACACCGGCAAAGCAGCGCGCGTATCCGTCACGCTTTCAGCCGTTCGCTTTACGAACACCGACGCGGCATCGGCAACGACTCAACGCTGCCCGTGTTCGTACTGGGTATGCCGCGTTCCGGTACCACGCTGGTCGAACAGATCCTGGCGGGACACAGCCAAATCCACGGCGCGGGCGAGCTTGGGGTGATCCCCAGTACCATCGCCCGGCTGGAACGCTGGGAACGTCATACGGGCTCAGGACGTCATTACCCGGACTGTGTGGACGATCTGTCGGCCGATGTCGTGGCGGGTATCACTGCCAGCCTGCTTAAGGAACTGCGGGAAACGGTGCCAGAAAACGCGGCTGAGATCCGGCATGTGGTGGATAAGCTGCCACACAATTTCGAGAACATTGGTCTTATCAAGCTGCTGTTCCCGAACGCACGGATAATCTCAGTGCGACGCGACCCACGCGATATCGCTATCTCTAATTACTTCACCGACTACACGGCAAAGCACGGCGGCATGGGCTTCGCCTATGACCTGCGGTGGATTGGTGAACAGCTGGCTGACCACAACCTCATGATGCACCACTGGAACCAGGTATTCCCTGGCGACATTCTCGAGGTGCGCTATGAGGACGTGGTATCTGATCCGGAGCGAGAGGCGCGTCGTATGCTGGATTATCTGGACGTGCAATGGGAGCCGCAGGTGCTCGACACGACGGAACTGGACAGGCCGGTTAAGACCGCCAGCGTGTGGCAGGTGCGACAGCCTATCTATCAGACGGCGCGCGAACGCTGGCGGCGTTATGCGGACTTTCTGACGCCGCTGATCGCCGGGACTAACGCGAAGATCGTGCATGAGCCTGTTGAGATGGTGAGCCTGCCAGTACCCGGCATGCAGACTGATGGCATCGCGCATTATCGTCAGGGGAAGCTTGATGAAGCCGAAATGCTCTTCAGGCGCCTGCTGCATCACGTGCCCGAACATGCTACTGCGCATTTCATGGTGGGCCTGATTTGCGTTTGTAAAGGGCACCTGGCGGATGGCATTGCGCACATGGAAAAGGGACACCAGGCCTGCCCGTGGAATGCCAACTGGCGACGCGATCTGGCGCAGGCGTACGAATTAGCGGAGCAACCGGAAAAAGCGCAGATGTTAAGGGGGCGTCAAGTCGGTACGGATGACAGAGTGGTGAGCGCAATGGATAGTGACCAGGCTGATGCACTTCCTCTGGGCTATTCCATTCGCACCTCCGCGACGGCACCATTTTAATTAATATCGCCATTAGCGGGCAGGGAGGCCCGCAAATGTCTGAACGGGCCATACACGTTGGCGGTATCAATCAGGCGATAACCGCTGTTGTTCTTATCGTTCCAGGCTCCGGGGCAACCGATCGGGATGGAAACAACCCGCCTGGTGTGAGTGCATCGCCTTACCGACTTCTTGCTTGCCTCGGCTCAGGAAGAGGATGTGCCGCAACGCCGTCACTCTATGACGCCGAATCACTGAAAAAAAGAGTTAGCCCTGAATTACATAAGGTTACTTGAGGCTTTGCGAGGCGCTTTCCAGAAAAATTTTTGGAGAGCCCAGATAAATTAAAGTTATCAGACTGGCTTACATATTCTTACCCCTGGCTAATCACCGTTGATTATCAACAGAAACGTCATGCTCTTCATTACCAGTAAGGGTTGCATATTTATTATGGTGAACTACAAAGTAGCTTGACCAAGCTTCAAAAATAACAATAGTAATATTATATTATTTACTTTAAAGAATCCCACATTTGGATTATATCAAAATATTTAAATTGCACTTAAATAAAAACGAAGGGAGCAGGGTTGGATTGTGTTTTATCATCTTGACATGGTTGGGATAAACAATGTTAGTGATAAGATTATTGTAACTATTTCATTTATCAATTATTAATGGGATATAAGATGTGTTTTTTTTGAGATATGCAGAATTTTATGTTACTTGGGTAAAAATTTTTTATTGCTTGATAAAACATCATCTCCACAGTCAATGCTTCACGTCAAGTACAGATGTTGAAAGCATCTGTATTTACCAAATGTAATTGAATTACCTAAGGTTGGTGTAAACATGAGCACCTCTGATATTACTGCCAACGCGTTAAGCTGGAATCGCTACAATGGTAAGGAACCTGAGCAGGTTATAGAATCTATATATGCAGATATTTCAGTAACATCCCGCCTGATGTGTAATTGGTACTGGTCAAGCATCCGTACCAAGCGTTGGACATCACTGATTGCTCGAGGATTAGCATTTCTGTTTCTTCTCATTGGAATCACACTTCCATTATTAGCGGCGTTAGGGGAGGTTGCGGAAGATAAACTCCTGCTAACTCAATTTTCAGTAGCCAGTCTGGTGATAGCGGGATTAATTCAATTTGCCGATCGAATATTTGGATGGTCGACAGGGTGGATGCGATATATCGCCACAGTGACTGAAATGGAAAATTTGATAAGAGTATTTCAGACGGAATGGAACAAATTCTTAGCCTCCAGGACGGTAACACTGAACGTTGAAGATGCTCATATTTTATTTGAATTAGCTAAGGGACTCGAACAGGAACTTATTAAACGTCAAACAGATGAGACGACAAAGTGGGCGGTTGAGTTCAATGCAGGTATAGCACTTCTCGATACACTGGTAAAAGCACAGCGAGAGGAGACCGAAAAGAAACTCGAATCGATTCAATCAGCGCAAACGCTGGTCAAAGCAAACGATGTAAGCGGTGCTTTAGAAGTTAATCTAATCTTTAATGCTGGAATTAGCGCCGTCAAGATTGGGCTTGATAAGTACACACCAGTAGATTTTTATGGAAACTCCTGGGCTGTGGTTGACGTCACTCCAGGGTTACATACCGTACGGGTCATTACATCTTCTCAGGCTCCCTGGACAATAGAACGGATAGCTGAGGTAAAGCCGGGTTCTTTAACCAGACTTGATATCGTCGTCGGGGGTAGTGTAGACGGAGCCTAGCATAGATGTTTCACTTAATTTTCTTCTTTTAGTCCCTATTTCCGTGCTATTGGACTGAACGTCATGTTTACACGGTATCGAAAACTACAATCCCCAGTAGCCATATAAAAAGAGGGGGTAGATCGTGAACAGCAGCTTTCCTTCACCGACCGCTCAACTCAAATATTGGCTAAGTCGTCTGGCTGCAGCCACCCTGAAAGAACTCTTCGCGATTCAGGTGATCGCTGCCGTGTTGGTGTCGGTGCTGTTGTCCGATCTGGCGGGTTTTGATTACCCTGGCTGGGCCGCATTGAGTAGTTATGCGGTCATGAATACTTCAGTAAAAGCCTCGACGTTTCGGGCTTTCAATCGGGTGACTGGAACGGTGCTTGGCGGTGTGCTGGCGCTCTTGCTTTCTACGTATCTTATCCAGGATGCGGCGTTTCTGGTCCTGTTCTGCACGATCGTTGGAGGCGTGGCGGTCTGGCGAGCGGACATCTCCCGCTGGTCCTATTCCTGGGTGCTGGGGGCGGTAACATCTATGATGGTGATGGCTGAAGCGCAGAAGGACAGTGAGTTGCGCCATCTGCTACGGTTTACCGTTAACCGCATCGAAGAGGTGATGCTGGGTTGCGCGGTTTGTATTGTGGTTACCTTGCTCTTTTACCCGTTTAACCGGCGCAGACAGGTTGCCACGCCGCATCCATCTAGTCACCCTGAGCCACCCCGACATCCGCTGTTGCCCCTGCAGGCCGGGATCACGCTGTTACTGGTGACGCCGATACTGCTTACTTTCCAGCTGACGGGATTCTGGCAGGCGATGATTACTGTACTGGCGGTTTTTATGCTTCCGGCTTCGGCACAGCCCGTACAGCAGCAGGTCGGCCAACGAATGCAGCAACGTTTATACGGTTGCATGGCTGCGACGCTGTTGAGTTTGCTCCTTTTACCCGTCATGCACCCTTATCCCCCAATTTATATTGCCACGCTGGTCGCGGGGTTATGGCTGGGGTGTCATCTGCAACAGGGAAAACAGTCCATCAGTTATTTTGGTCGGCAGTTTACCGTGGCGTGGATCATCGTTTTTATTCAGGAGACGTTATGGCTGACCGAGCCGATTCAGGCGGTAATGCGCTGTGTCAGCATACTGATCGCCATTATGACCATCGGCATTGTTATGACAGTATTTCGCTGGTTAAAACTGAGTGTTTGAAATTTTGTGAGGCAAAGGGCAATGCCGGGGGCGCTTTGCTTGCCCGGCCTGGGTCACACCGACGCCGCGGCAAACAGCCCCGGCGTCGTACCAAAATGCGCGCGAAAATGTTTAATCAAATGGCTCTGGTCAAAGAAGCCGATATCGCTCGCAACCTGCGCGGCACCCATCCCTTTCGCCAGCAGCCCTTTGGCGCGCATCAGACGGATTTGCGTCAGGTACTGATGCACCGACAGGCCGGTCATCTTCTGAAAGGTGCGCATAAAATAGAATTCACTTAACCCTGCCACCTGCGCAATCTCTTTTACCGTCACCGATCCTGCTGCGGCAATGCCATTCTGTCGGCACACTCGGGTACGCTGCGCACCCCGGGCAAAGGCGGCGATCACGAACTCATCGTGGAAATGGGGCGGGTAACTGTGCTCGTAGCAGGTGGCCTGCAGGATCTCCATCCCGCCGTGCAGCTGGCTGTCACGCCACAGGCTGATCTCATCGCGTTTTTGTTGCGCCATGTCGCGTCTCCCACAACCTGAGTAAATTTCACTGCTGAGCAGGATTTTACTATAGCGATTGCTGCGGATTCTTAAGATAGTTATTGAACTAAGTAATATAAGGGAAGACACGATGTTAACGAAAATAAATACCGGACATCCCGCGTCCGCGACGGGCGAATTTCGGGCCGGTATTGCTGCCTGTATTCCGACCATTGCGGGGTACTGGAGCATTGGCTTTGCTGCCGGGGCGATCGGCACGCTCTCCGGCTTTACCACCGGACAAATTGCTCTGCTGGCCAGCGCCCTCTATGCCGGCTCGGCGCAGTTTCTGTTTTACTCCCTGTGGGCGGCGGGCGCTGAAATGGCCTCCGTGGTGCTGAGCGTGCTGCTGGTGAACCTGCGCTACCTGCTGATGAGCTCATCCATGAGCGTGTTTTTTCGCGACTACACAACGCTGCAAAAAGTGGTCAGCGGTCTGCTGCTGACGGACGAAACCTTTGGCGTGGCGGTTCAGCGCGCCAGCCCACAGGGCAACATCAGCTATGCCTGGATGCTGGGCCTGAACGTGACTGCCTGGCTGAACTGGATCATCGCCTGTGTGGCCGGGGCCTGGCTGGCGACCACGCTGCCTGCATCGCTGATGGAGGGGCTGGGCTTCAGCCTGGTGTCGATGTTTATCGGCCTGATCCTGATGATGTGGTTCGCCAGCCGCAGAAAGGTGCTGGAAACCGTCAATATTGTTGTCGCGCTGGTGATGACCCTGCTGACGGCGGGGAGCGGTTCGCTCAGCCTGGTGGTGATTGTGGCCGCCTCCCTTGCCGCCACCCTGGCGACGCTGCTGCTACGCACCCGGAAAGGAAAATAAGATGGAACGACATATTCTGCTGACCATTCTTGCCTCGGCGCTGGTCACCGCCCTGATGCGTACCGTGCCGGTGTTACTGCTCTCCCGCTTCCGTCTGCCGGAGGTGCTGCTGCAGTGGCTGAGCTTTATCCCTACCGCCATCATGGCCGCCCTGGTCGCCGCCGAACTGCTGAGCAAGCCCGCGATGACCGATTCCGGGATCAGTATTTCGCTGCTGGCGGCGGGATTTGCCACGCTGGTGGGGATCCTGACTCGCGGGTTATTTGCGACGGTGATTGCCGGGGTAGTGGCGTTTTGCGCGGCGGGGTATTTTTTGGTGCATTAATCTTTAACAGAAAAGGCATGCCGGGGGCGCTTTGCTTGCCCGGCCTACAAAGTTGGCGATCCAGTGATAGAGTGAATACAGGCAACCACTCACCAGGAGAAAAGCACATGAACGACCATCCGCTTTACCAGATCATTAAGGCCTGTGACAGGGCGATCTCCGCCAAAGATTTTGACTCGCTGATGGAGTATTACGCTGAAGACGCCGTGCTGGTGGTTAAGCCCGGGACGATTGTCAGAGGTAAAAACAATATCCGCAGCGCGTTTATTTCCATCTCTGATTATTTTCAGGATCAGCTGATCGTGAAGCAGGGCGAAATGGAGATTATCGAAGGCGGCGGAGATGCGTTGGTGATCATGGAAACACAGCTTTTCTATCCGGATGAACTGGGTGGAACCGCTGAGTTAACGCGTCGGGCAACCTACGTCTTCCGCCTGGAAAACGACCGTTGGCTCTGCACTATCGACAACTCTTACGGCACTTCGCTGTTAGATGGTGAAAATGCCTGATTGTTGTGCTCAGGCGGGGGTCACCAGCCCGACGCTGACAATGCCTTTGTCCCAGATGATCTGGTGCAGGGAGGTCTGAATAATGCTGGTGATGGTTTTCGGGGTT
Organism: Leclercia adecarboxylata; assembly: GCA_002360945.1. GTDB lineage: Bacteria > Pseudomonadota > Gammaproteobacteria > Enterobacterales > Enterobacteriaceae > Enterobacter > Enterobacter adecarboxylatus_B. The sequence continues at coordinate 13,590 of DERO01000013.1, forward strand.
AACAGCGCCCAGCAGATGCCCTCCCGGTGGCGAACCGAGCGGTAAGTCACACCGGTTTCACCCGCGACGCGCAGGCTGGCGCCCAGCTGTTGCGGTGCGCTGTAGTCCGTTGGATGGTACCAGGGGTGCGTATCCGGCAGGGCGGTGATATCGGCAAATGACGAGCCGCCCAGCTCCGTCTCCAGACAACGGTACTCGAATCGTTCGAACTTCAGTTCAGGCACGTTCCGCCAGTAGCGCTGGCAGTGGTAGACCACTTCGGCCAGCGCCGTTTCCTGGCTGTCGCCAAGGTAATAGATACCAAAATCGCCATTCGAAAAGCGGCTGCCGTCGGGGTTGATATGGGTGAAGGCCGCCATCGCGTAATGCGCCCCGCGGATCCCCAGCACCCACTCCTCTCGTGGCAGCAGATTGAGATTACCCACTTCCTGTGTCAGGCGCGGATTCGTTAATTTCTGAATGTCATAGAGAACGTCGAACTCCTCCGGGGTGGCAACGTCCTCAAACACGTAAATGGCAGGGTACTTGGTATGAAGCAGGCGGTAACCGGTGACGGGAGTCAGTGCCGTTCTGGGGATCTCGGGATGGATCATCCGGACAGCCCCCCGCGCAGCACGTCCACCCGCTTGGCGACTTCATGCAGATTGCCGAACTCACCGCCCTCAATCAGGGATAACGGCGTTGCCCCATTGAAGTAAGCATTGTGGTTCGGCATGGACATAAACCCGTAGACGTTCTCCGGGTTGCTGAACACGATCCGCAGCGCCGAGTGCATATTCAGCAGGTAGCTAATTCGGGTTAACTGATCGTGGGTCAGCGAGGCCGTCTTCGTCTCTTTCTGGCGGTATTTGTAGAGCGCCGCTCTGGAGAGTTGCAGGATGTTCTGCTGTTGCTCCGTTGAGCAGCCCCATTTATCCAGAATGTTCATTGCGGCTCTGATGGCGATCAGATCGCGATCGCCGCGGGTTTCAGAGTTAAGGTTCAGGTGCTTCGTCATGTGATTACTCCCTCAGCTCAGCCTGACTGATATTGTCTTAGCATGAACCAAATAAGCTAATCTGTCTATGTGAAGACACCTTTACCCTGATTCTCTATAACATGCGGATCTCCCTGGAGCGCAGGGTGATATGTACCGGCACCGATTTATACGACGGCGTGCCGCTCTCCTTATCAAGATAATTCAGCGGCACCAGCACGTTAGCCTCCGGGTAGTAAGCGGCCACCGTACCCGGCGCGATGCTGTAGGCCACCACGGTGATGTCGTCGAGGCGCTGCTGGCTGTCGGGCAGGGCGGTGGTGATGTCTACCCGGTCGCCGTGCTCCAGCCCCAATTGCTGCATGTCTTCTTCATTCATAAACAGCACGTCGCGGCGGCCGAACACGCCACGATAGCGGTCGTCGAGGGCGTAGATGGTGGTGTTGTACTGGTCGTGGCTGCGCAGGGTCACCAGGCGCAGGACGTTTTCGCCTTCACCCGGGAGATTCTCCTCAACGCCGTCAAACAGGGAAAACATCGCCTTGCCGCTGGCGGTCGGCCAGACGCGCTCGGTGGGCGGCAGCGGCATGCGAAAACCGCCGGGCACCCGGATGCGGGCGTTGAAGTTCTCGAAGCCGGGAAGGCACTGTTCGATCCGCTCGCGGATGCGGTCGTAATCGGCAACCAGCGCCAGCCAGTCGGTGTTGCTGTTAGTCAGGGTGGCGTGGGCGAGTCCGGCGACAATAGCCGGCTCCGAGCGCAGCCACGGCGAGGCCGGTTTCAGCTTGCCGCTGGAGGCGTGCACCATCGACATCGAATCTTCCACGGTGATCGACTGCTGGCCGCTCTGCTGCATGTCCAGCTCGGTGCGCCCGAGGCAGGGCAGCAGCCAGGTCTCTTTACCAACCAGCAGATGAGTGCGGTTCAGCTTGGTGGCGACATGCACGCTGAGATCGAGGCTTTTCAGCGCCGGGAAGGCTTTATCGTGATCGGGCATCGCCACGGCAAAATTCCCGCCAAGGCACAGCAGCGCTTTCGCCTCGCCGTCGATCATTGCCTGAGCAGCCTGCACCGCGTCGTGACCGTGGGCGGCAGGTGGGGTAAAGCCAAACACCGTGCCCAGCCGGTCGAGGAAGGCGGCGGTCGGTTTTTCGGTGATCCCCACCGTGCGGTTGCCCTGCACGTTGGAGTGGCCGCGCAACGGGCATATGCCCGCCCCGGGCTTGCCGATATTGCCGCGCAGCAACAGCAGGTCGGCAATCAGGCGCACGTTGGCGGTGCCCTTGTTGTGCTGGGTGATGCCCATCCCGTAGGTAATGATGGTGGCGCGGGATTTGGCGTAGATCTGCGCCACCTTCTCCAGATCGGCGCGGCTGAGCCCGGACTCGCGTTCGATGGCCTCCCATGATGTCGCGGCGATATCGGCGGCAAACTCGGCGAACCCCTGAGTCTGGGTGGCGATGAAGTCGTGATCCAGCGCGTCCAGCACCAGCAGATGTTTGGCAATGCCTTTTAACGCGGCGGCGTCGCCCCCGGCTTTTACCTGATAGTAGGTTGAGGCGATATCGGTGGCGCTCCAGGTCGCCATCTCCCGGACGCTCTGCGGATCGGCAAAGCGCTCCAGGGCGGTTTCCCGCAGCGGGTTAAAGACAATGATTGGCACGCCCCGGCGGGCAAGCTCGTGCAGGGTGCCCATCATCCGCGGGTGGTTGGTGCCCGGGTTGTGGCCGATGGAGATCACCAGCTCGGTATGGTCAAAATCCTCCAGCGAGACGGTGCCTTTTCCGATGCCGATGGAGCGGGGCAGGCCGACGCTGGTGGCCTGATGGCACATGTTGGAGCAGTCCGGGAAATTATTGGTGCCCAGTTCACGGGCAAACAGCTGATACAGGAACGCGGCTTCGTTTGAGGCGCGCCCGGAGGTGTAGAACTCCACCTGATTCGGCGCCAGACCGCGCAACACCTCCCCGATACGGGCAAAAGCCTCTTGCCACTCTACCGGGCGAAAAGTATCGCTCTGCGGATCGTATTTCATGGGATGGGTCAGACGGCCATAGCCCTCCAGCTCAAAATCGCTCTTCGCCCACAGGGTGCTGACGGTGTGCTTGGCGAAAAATTCCGGGGTGACGCGCTTTGTGGTCGCTTCCCAGGTCACCGCCTTGGCGCCGTTCTCGCAAAACTGGAAGGTGGACTTGTGCTCTTTATCGGGCCAGGCGCAGCCCGGGCAGTCAAAGCCGTCGGGCTGGTTGGTGCGCAGCAGCGTCGCAGGGGCGTCAAAGGCGTCCATCTGCGTGCGCACGGCAATCGCCGTGGCCTTTAAGGCTCCCCAGCCGCCCGCCGGACCGGCGTAATGGTGGATCCCCGGAACCGCTCGTCTGTTGTTACTCATCTGTACTCCTGTCTGATATCTCATCATGGCGGCGGATCTCCGCCAGCAGCAGCGACGCGTCCTCTGAGTGTGGCACAAGCTCGCCAGGCGTCTCCTCCTGCCACCAGATCCCGCTGCCGATCGAATAGTTCTTTCCGGCTAACTGCCAGTGGCCGTTCAGCACATACGCGATGCCCTCCGCGCCGGGTCGCACAGCGCGGGTGGCGATGGTCACCTGCGCCTGTGCCCGGCTGCGCTGGGTCATGACGTTAAAGTCCAGGCCCGGCCCGCTGTTCCCCTCACTGGCAAGCGGCCACTCCCCCGGAAATCCCCAGGGCACGCCGGGCTCAAGGCGATGCAGCAGGTCGTCACCGCGCAACCACAGCCCGGAACCGGCGAGCAACATAATCACCCGATCGACGCCGGGAAAGAGGGAGAAAGGACCATCCTGACCGAGCGTAGCGATGCTGGCTCGCCACAGAAAAGGCGCATCCGCAGAGGGAATGCTGACGATCTCCAGGGTCTCGCCCGCCCCGTTTTTCCACGGGGTGACCGGCAGGGAAGCAAGCGTAAAGGGGGTAATCATGTCCGTTTGACCCTGATTGTGGGGGTTAAGGATGCATCTTTGCTACAGATGATTTTCAAAATAATTACAAATTATTCACAGTTGAGCTCACAAATCCATCATCAGATCCGTGTGGGCAGATGTCAATGGTTGTATATACATGAGCTGTCAGGTGGCATTTCCTGACGCAGGCAGGGTGTCTGACGGCCATTAATCATCCATTCAGAGAGGAAACTATGTCGTCTTTTTCGTCTTCAGAAGCGCAGTCAAAGAAAAGCGGGACGCGGTTGTCGGAAACGCGCTCCATCGATTACATCCCGGATAATGAACGCCACGGCCACCCCTTCAGTCAGTTTACGCTGTGGTTTGGCGGCAACCTGCAAATCACCGCCATTGTGACCGGGGCGCTGGCGGTGGTGCTGGGCGGCGATGTGGTGTGGTCGATTATTGGCCTGCTGGTGGGGCAGGTGCTCGGGGCGACGGTGATGTCTTTCCATGCCCTGCAGGGTCCACGTCTGGGCCTGCCGCAGATGATCATTAGCCGCGCCCAGTTTGGCGTACTGGGTGCGGTGATCCCGCTGGTACTGGTGTGCGTGATGTACGTTGGTTTCTCCGCCAGCGGTACGGTGCTAGCCGGACAGGCGATGGCGAAACTGCTGTCGATTTCCAACGTGGCGGGGATGATCCTCTTCAGCGCGATCATTATCATTATTGCAGTGCTGGGTTATCGCGTGATCCACAAGCTCGGCAAGGTGGCGAGCGTGGTGGGGGTACTGGCATTTGTGTATCTGTTTATCGCCCTGCTGATGTCCAGCGACCTGGGGGCAATTGCGCAGAATAACCACTTCTCGATGCCGATGTTCCTGCTGGCGGTGTCGCTCTCCTCATCCTGGCAGATCGCCTTTTGCCCCTACGTGTCGGACTACTCACGTTATCTGCCGCGTAACGTCTCCGGGGTGAAAACCTTCTTCTCGGTCTTCAGCGGCACGGTGCTGGGCACTCAGGCCTCAATGACCCTCGGGGTGATCACCGCCGCGATTGCCGGCAGCGCCTTCAAGGGGCATGAAGTGAGCTTTATCGTCGGGCTGGGCAAAAGCGAAGCCATGGCGATGGTGATCTATTTTGCAATTTGCTTCGGTAAAATCACCTTCACCACCCTCAACGCCTACGGCAGCTTTATGTCGCTGACCACTATCGTGTCGGGTTTCCGTAACCAGACCACGCTGAGCCAGAGAAGCCGGGTGATCTTTGTGGTGCTGATGGTGACGATCTCCTGCGTGATTGCGCTGCTCAGCGAACCGGCATTTCTGAAACACTTCACCCATTTCCTGCTGTTCTTGCTGGCCTTCTTCGTGCCGTGGAGCGCCATCAGCCTGACCGACTATTTTATTATTTCCCGTAAAGCGGTGGATATTCCGGCGCTGTTCGATCCGCGCGAACGCTACGGTTACTGGAATATGTTCGGTATTACCGTCTATGCCATCGGCGTACTGATCCAGCTGCCGTTTATTGAGAACCCGCTCTATCACGGCTCCCTGACGTGGATCTTTGCCGACAATGATGTGTCGTGGATCATCGGCTGGTTCTGCACGGCGGCGCTGTATTATGCGTTCAGACGTTTCGACCGTCGGGTGCTGCCGGCACAGACGATCTATCCGGCTTCGGGCAGGTAAGGGGAGTGCCAGCGACCCCGCAGGTTAAACGGGGTCGCTGTTGTTTTACTGCTCGTTAAATGCAAAACCTTCGTCGGCCCACCCGGTCATGCCACCAATCATAATCTTCACCGGGCGACCCAGCTGCGCCAGCTTCAGCGCCGCGCGATCGGCACCGTTGCAATGCGGCCCGGCGCAGTAGACCACAAACAGGGTATCGGCTGGCCACTCTGTCATCCGCTGGGCAGTGATCTCCCGGTGGGGCAGATGCAGGGCGCCGGGAATATGATGCCTGGCGAAAGTTTCCGGGCTGCCCACCACGTGCAGCAGCACAAAATCGATATCCCCCTCTTTGAAGGCGCTCCAGACGTCGGCGCAGTCTGTCTCTACGCTCAGCCGTTGTAAAAAATGGTTCACCGCGTTTTCTGCGGTCGCAGCAGGGTAATCAGTCACATAGCTCATCGTTTCCTCCTGAATGGAGGTTTTACTCTACGGCGGCAGCGTGTTTTTGACAGCTGGCAGAAATGCCATATACCATCAGGATCATGACAAAAATAGCCTGAGTGCGATGATGAATAATACTCTGGTGGTTGCGCTGGCCTATGACGGCTTATGTACGTTCGAATTTGGCATTGCGGTAGAAATTTTTGGTCTTGACCGCCCTGAAATGGGGGATAACTGGTATCGCTTTGCGGTGGCGGGTGTCGAGCCGGGGGCGTTGCGCGCCACGGGCAGCATCCGGCTGATGGTCGACGGCGGGCTTGAACTGCTGGCGCAGGCCGGCACCATAATCGTTCCCGGCTGGCGGGGCGCTGATGTCCCGGTGCCCGCCGCGCTGTGTGAGCAGTTGGTCGCCGCCCATCAGCGTGGGGCGAGAATTTTATCCATTTGCTCCGGCGTCTTTGTGCTGGCCGCCGCAGGGTTACTTGATAACCGTCAGGCCACCACCCACTGGCGTTACACCGACCTGCTGCAACAGCATTATCCCGCCATTCAGGTCACCCCGGACGTGCTCTATATCGATAACGGTGATGTCCTGACCTCCGCCGGGAGCGCGGCGGGTATCGACCTGTGCCTGCACCTGGTGCGGCGGGATTATGGCAGCGTGGCGGCCAACCAGGTGGCGCGTCGGCTGGTGGTGTCGCCGCATCGCGATGGCGGCCAGGCCCAGTTTATCCAGCAGGCGGTACCCGTCGCCTATGAAGGTCATCGGCTTGGCGCGCTATTTGATTACCTGCTTAAAAACATCGCTGCCCCGCACAGCGGCGATTCACTGGCGAAGTTTGTTGGTATGAGTCCGCGTACCTTTCTGCGCCGATTTGCGGCGACCACCGGTAAAACGCCGGCCCAGTGGCTGCTGAACGCCCGTCTGAGCCGCAGCCAGGAGCTGCTGGAGAACAGTCAGCTGTCGATAGAGCGGATTGCTGAACAGGTAGGGTTTGGCAGCGTGGCTACTATGCGCCATCACTTCAGAAATCAGCTGGGGACGACACCTGCGGCGTACAGGAGAGGGTTTGCTGTGCCAGCGGCGTTACGAGGGGATTGAACTAAATCTGCATAATTTGAAAAGCTATCTTTTTGTATATAAAGTGTTAAATTCGATAAGGGAGTGTTAAATAAAATCATTAAAATGTAAGGTTCAGAGTTAATGAAATTAATCATACAAATACCCTGTTTTAATGAGGCTGATACGCTTGCTATTGCTTTGAATGCCCTACCCAGACAGGTTGACGGTTTTGATACGGTGGAATGGCTCATTATTGATGATGGCAGTACCGATGATACCGTCAACGTAGCCAGACAAAATGGCGTTGATCATGTGGTGAAACATACAGGTAATAAAGGGTTGGCCAAAGCCTTTATGACTGGAATCGATGCTTGTCTGACCTTAAACGCTGATGTTATTGTTAATACTGATGCTGATAATCAATATTCTGCTGAAGATATCCCATTATTAGTTGCCCCCATACTTGAACACCGTGCAGAGCTGGTGATCGGTGAAAGACCTATCTCGACCATTGATCATTTTTCCCCTGTAAAAAAATATCTGCAAAAGTTGGGCAGTTGGGTTGTCCGTGTGGCCAGTAATACTAATATTCCCGATGCACCAAGCGGGTTCAGGGCTATGTCGAGAGCGACAGCGCAGAAATTGATGGTTTTTAATGATTATACTTATACCTTAGAAACCATTATTCAGGCAGGTCAAAAAAATATCACCATTACGTCAGTCTCTGTTCGTGTTAATGAGGATTTGCGACCTTCACGCCTGGTCAAAAGTATTTCGTCTTACATCAAAAGAAGTATTATTACCATTGTCCGTATTTTTATTATTTATCGGCCATTCCGATTTTTTGGCACTATTGGAACGGTGTTATTCTCCGCGGGATTTCTGTTAGGCGCTCGTTTTCTCTATAAATATCTCACAGGCGATGGTAATGGTTATGTTCAGTCATTAATTTTAGCATCTATACTGATGGGCATGGGTTTCCAGACGATACTTGTCGCTTTTGTCACTGACCTGTTATCAGCCAACAGAAAACTACTTGAGGATCTGCGTTATAAGGTCGCGCAACTGGAATCGAGCCCAAAAAATAAAACTGATAATAACGATTTGAAACAGGAATAAATGAGGTGACTATGGGCTTTAAAGTCTCGGGTGGTAAGTCAGAAGACGGCGTTGTGTTTGGCAACGCTTATGACAAATATGGCTCTAAAAATCCAATTGTAAAATGGATGATGAATGGTTTTGACTCTTCTCTCGAAAATTTTGTGACACGAGCAAATCCAAAAACAATTCATGAAGTGGGTTGTGGTGAGGGATTTTGGATCAACAAATGGAATGGCCAGGGGCTACAGGCTGTCGGCAGCGATTTTTCTCATGATGTTATCGCGCTAGCGCGAGAGAATGCGTTAGCGGCGCAACTGCGACCAGACGTATTTAATGCAAAGAGTATTTATGATCTTAAACCTGAAACAGATAGTGCGGATTTAATCGTCTGCTGTGAGGTAATGGAACATCTTGAGGACCCGGATCGGGCGATGAAGGTATTACAGACCTTGGTCGGGAATTATCTGATCGTTAGCGTACCTCGTGAACCCATCTGGTGTGCACTAAATATGGCCCGAGGCAAATATTTAAAAAGCTTAGGCAATACCCCTGGTCATATACAGCATTGGTCAAAAAATGCCTTTGTGAAATTCACAGGGAAATATTTCAAGATAATTGAAGTGGCGTCACCATTTCCCTGGACGATGTTGTTGTGCGTGCCATATGATAAAAAGTAAGTTACGCAAAGCACTTAATATTGCAGGGAGTGTTATTGCACTCTTGAGTGTCCTGTTTGTTGCACACAGGATGACGGAGTACTGGGCGCAGGTTCCAGAAAACACCTTCACGTTAAAATTACTTTTGTTGATTTTGCTATTGGCAGGTATCTATGGTGCGGCCAACACTATACTTGCTTCTGCATGGCGCATATTGATGTTGGGCCTGGAACAAACCATTACCTCCCGGATTGCCACCCGGATCTATGGACTGACGCAGTTAGCGAAGTATGTTCCTGGGAATATTTTCCAGTTTGCAGGGAGGCAATTTCTGGCGATGTCTCATGGTTTTTCAGGAAAAGCGATTGCTAAAAGCACTTTCCTGGAATTACTGCTGTTGGTGCTGACAGGTGCCGTGTTTGTATTATGGATGCTACCCCTGTTATACCCTGCCTTTAACATTACTTATGGTTTTTCATTATTTATTATAACCATAAACTTAATGTGGTTGGGTTTGAAGTGGCGAGGAAAAAAAGGTTTAATCAGCGTCATTTTGAGATATTTTTTGTTCCTGTTGATATCAGGCGCTGTGTTTTTGTGTGTTCTCTATTCCATTGTTGACAACTGGACGGCTTCTCCCGCACTGATATTGCCGCTTATTGGGGCATACGTTATCTCATGGCTGGCGGGGCTTATTACACCAGGTTCCCCTGCGGGAGTGGGTGTCAGAGAATTTTTGCTTATTATATTCTTAAAGCCCTTCTTTGCTGAGATTGATATTGTCCTGGCAGTCATACTAAGCCGAATCATTACGGTTGTTGGCGATTGCTTTTTTTATCTGTACTCTCTCTCCTTAAGATGATTGTTATGAACAAACAAAAAATTCGTGTTGGTTTAATGGTTGTCTTGCTTTCATTATTCTTTCTCATGCTGGCAATAGGCTATTCACAGTCCTATAGTCCTGGGGTCTTCCCGGATGAGTTTGCGCATATGGGATATGTGGTAGATGTTATTAAGCATCACTTTCCCGATTATAATAATGGGCTAATTTATTCAAGTAATAAACTTAACTATCTTAATCATCCAGCACTTTATTACATTATCGTTGGTGAATTGGCGAGTGTATTACATTTGCAAGATGCATTCGTAAGTGTAGGCCGATATGTAAACATGCTGGTTTCTGTAATTATAATTGCATTGACATGTAAGATGTTATATTTCACTACAAGATCGATATTAGCTACTTTTGTTGGGGGGGCTTTTTTATTAGTTATACCCATGTTTGTGGTTTTAGGAAGTGCAGTTAATAATGACCAAATAAACATACTTGGCTGTACATTGGTCATCTACGGCTTACATGGTTTGATGGCAGTCGACAGGGAAAGTAAAACCATAACCTCGAATATATTTTTAATTTGCTTAGGCGGAGTTATAGCTTCATTGAGCAAAGCAACGGGTTCGTTAGCCATTATATGCTTGCTCACCTCGGTCATCATTTTCAACTTCTCCAATGTAATTCTGTTAATTAAAAACATAACGCTAAAACAATTTGTTTTTATAATGGCAGCCCTTGCAATTGTGGTATTTTATTTTGCCTATGTGTATGTAATATATGGTAAGTTCTATCCTGCTCCTCAAAGCAACCCTGCTATATGGTTTTTTATTGAACATCCGAATGCTGAGAGAATGGCGTTGAAAGATTTTTCAGATTATTTCTTCCACAATAATTTATTAAGCTTGATTCTACCCTATGGGCATGTGCAATTTGCAGATAGCGAGATAAGAAGTGTCATCTTAAAAATAATTCTGATCATGGCTAGTTGTATGGCTGGTTACATCGTGTTAAAGAAGCTTTTTAATAATAATGGTTTCTTTAATCTTGAGTTTTCTTTCGTTATGGCTTTTGCATTGTTTTTAATTCTGTATTTTTTAACGATCAGGCAGTTACATTTGAATACAGGTTACGTTGGAGCCACGCAGGCCAGATATTTCTTTGGTTTTTTGCCAGTCGCTTCTTTAGTGATCGCAAAATGCACATCTTGTCTGCACAAGAAAATAATCAAAGCAGCAGTGGTAGTATTGATGATGATTGGGCTCGTGGCTTCAATCTATCCAGCATTAGTCAAGTTTTCTGAAGTGCAGGTATGGAAGTCGCAACTTATTATAGAACAGCCTCTTTTCGATACAAATTATGGATTTCTCACCAAAGGACGTTATTTTGACCAGATGATATTAGCTGAGGCAAAATCTATTAATGGCGTAGAATTGATGCTGGCTACGTTCGCAAGGAAAAACCAGGGCAATTTGACGCTGGAACTAATAGATTCTTCTGGAAAAATCATTGCCAGTAATACGGTTAAAATGGAATCACTCGCAGATAATTCATATGCATGGTTTGACTTACACCATACTGATTTAATTAAAAACCAGAAATATCGGTTACGTTTGAAGTGTGATGAGTGTACACCAGATAACGCTATTACATGGTGGGCTTTTAAGCAGGAATATGAATCATCTGTCTTTTTACTTAACAGTTTCGGACCTGCGACCAGAAAGATTTATTCCCAGGGAGAAGCCTACGTCGATGGTGCAAATGTTGGTGGAGCATATTCATTCCGCCTTTATTTTTAAGTAGCCTATGCCAGCCTTGCAGAACGGGATCTGTTTACCTGTAGCAAGGCTGGTTAAACCTCGTTCATCGCAATTGAATCCCGTACAACAAACTTCGCCGGCAAAATACAATTATCATGCGTGAGTGCCTCGGTGGCAGCGAGCACCCTGGCTACCGCTTCCTTACCCTGAGCGTCTAAATCAAGCCGTACCGTGGTGAGCGAAGGAATAAAAAAGGCGCTTTCGTAACTGTCATCGTATCCGATAATGGAAACCTGACGGGGTACCGCGATGCCCGCCTTATTCAGCGCGCTCAGCGCGCCCAGCGCCATCTGATCGTTCCCCACCAGCAGGGCGCTAAACTCAGTCTTATTGTCGATAAGTTCTTGCGCACCGTCGTGACCGCTTTGGGCATCCCAGGTACCGAAAATGACGGCGGCAGGCGTTTTGCCGAATGTCGCCAGGCTGCTCAACCAGTTTTCCAGACGCAATTTAGCCGAAACAGAATGCTGTGGACCAGGCATTAGCGCAATGCTGTTGTGCCCCAGTTCGCATAAGCGTTTGACGCTCTCCTGAGTCCCGTTTGCCGGATCAAAGATGACATGAAAAACACCGCTATCCGGAGCTACATCGAGAAACAGGCAGGTGACATCGGTGTTATGTTCAGCCAACTCCCGCGCGGGAGGCGTTTCCAGCGGGACGTTAATCAGGATTTTTTCGATAAACTGTGATTTAAAATCGTTAATCGATTGCTGAATGGCTGTGGGATCCGCGTCATCAATCATCGAAATCAGAACCTGATAACCCGCCTCACGGGCGTGCTTTTTCACGGATGCGGCGATTTGTGATGGTGCATGCAGAGCGAGGGAGGTGGTCACTAACCCCAGCGTCTGGGTACGTTTCCCGACCAGCTGCTGCGCCAGCCGATTTGGAACGTAGCGCAGATCTTCAATGGCCTGCTCGACACGAAGTCGCGTTTTTTCGGCCACGTTCACTGATTTATTGAGCACCCGGGAGACGGTCTGATAGGAGACCCCCGCCTGGCGCGCGACATCTTCCAGGGTCGCATTTCTGTTTTTATTCACTCTCAATCCTTTCTCAATTCGTGACTAAAAAACGCGTTTCACCACCGCCATGAGCAGACATTATATCAAAATGTCATACGTTCACATGGCGTGATTTAGCGATCTTGCTCACCTTTTTCCGCTTTTAAAAATGCGTTCTGTGATGTTGATTGCAGTTTTCATCAAGGAGAGTTGTTCGCGACTTTTGTCAGGTATTGTATGTAACACATTGATGTGAACGTCATACATTTTGCAGGTAACAATAATGTGCGCTGCATAACCTATCAACGAGACCTAAAAAACGCGACTCGCTGAGCCTTCAGCGAAGCACCGATCCTGTTCCTTCTTGAGGAAGAAATAATATGGTAACCGGTAAAAGGAACTACATCCTTTTAAGCATTTTCGATTTTCTCTACCTGTTTGCCTGGTCGTCGACGATGGCCTTTTTTGTTATCTGGACGACACAGCATTTAGGGATCAGCGCCACCCAAACGGGATGGTTGTATGCAATCAATGCCTTTATTGCGCTGACTATGCAGCCGTTCTTTGGTTTTATCTCTGATAAATTCGGCACCAAAAAATCGCTCATCTTTATAATTATTGCGCTACTGTTGCCGGTCGGGCCGTTCTTTATTTATGTCTACGCGCCCTTACTGGTCAGCTCCTTCTGGCTGGGGGCGATTCTGGGCGGTATCTACCTGGGCGTTATTTTTAACTCTGGGTGTGGCGTAATTGATTCGTATATCGACAAAATCTCCCGCCGTTATTCCTTCGAATATGGACGGGTGAGAATGTGGGGATCTCTGGGTTGGGCGGCCGCAGCCTATATTGTCGGGCGTAATATTAATGATAATCCTAACCTCTCGTTCTGGCTGGCCAGTATTGCCATCGTCTTAGCGGCTGGCTGCTTTATGCTGACCAAAATTACGGTCACGCTGGAAGAAGAAAAAATGACCTCGTCATTAAAATCGGGGCACGTTCTTGAACTGATGAAAGACAAGCAGTTCTGGATGCTGATTATTTTTACGCTGTTTGTCACCCAAATCTATGACACCTACGACCAGCAGTTTGCGCAGTACTTCTCTCTGCAGTTTCCGAGCGTTGACGAAGGGAATAAATGGTACGGCACCCTGGCATCGATTCAGGTCTGTGGCGAAACCTTATTCCTTGGGCTGATGCCATGGTTTGTAAACCGCGTAGGCGCGAAGTGGGCCCTGGTGATTGCCGGGACGATTATGTCGGTGCGTATTCTGGGATCTGCGGTTCCGCTGGGCCCGGTATGGATCGCCGCGGTGAAGATGATGCACGCCATTGAGAAACCCTTAATCCTGATCTCTGTCTTTAAGTTTATTGCGCAGAATTTTGACCATAAATTGTCATCCACGATCTATTTGCTGGTGCTGTTTGCGGCCTCCATTGCCACAACGGTCTACTCCCCGGTGGTCGGGCATTTATATGACACCATTGGCTTCGCCAATACCTATATCATTCTTGGCGTTGTTTCAGGACTCTTTACGCTGTTCTCGGTATTTTCTCTGCGGAACAAAAAAGACAAAGTTATTGCGCTTTCTCCAGAGAGAGAGTCTTTAGCATAAGGGAGGTGGTTATGAGCAAGTTATTTACTCAACTCAATTTTTTACATGGTGCGGATTATAATCCTGACCAGTGGCTCACTCAGCCCGATATTCTTGAAAAAGATATCGCGATGATGAAAGAAACCAAATGCAATGTCATGTCGGTGGGAATATTTAGCTGGTCTAAGCTTGAGCCCGCCGAAGGTGAATATCAGTTTGACTGGCTGGATAGCGTTCTGGATACGCTTTATGCCAACGGGATTTATGTCTTCCTGGCGACACCAAGTGGTGCCAGGCCCGCCTGGGTATCTGAAAAATACCCTGAGGTGTTGCGGACCAATAAGGATCTGAAGAAAAACCTGCACGGGGAGCGGCATAATCACTGTGTTTCCTCCCCCCAATATTTACGGCTTACTGGAAAAATTAACGCGCAGTTAGCGAAACGTTATGCGCATCACCCTGCCGTCCTGGCCTGGCATATCTCAAATGAGTATGGCGGCGATTGCCATTGTGAGATCTGCCAGCAGGCCTTCCGCGACTGGCTGAAGGAGAAGTATCAGACGTTAGAGAACCTGAACCAGCGCTGGTGGAGTTCATTCTGGAGCCACGAATATTCCAGCTGGAGCCAGATCCATTCCCCAGGGCCGCTGGGCGAGCAGTCGGTTCATGGCCTGAATATCGACTGGCGGCGCTTTATGAGTGAGCAGGTTGCGCTGTTTTGCCGCCATGAAATTCAGACGGTGAAAGCCTTCAACCCGGCATTGCCCGCTACCACTAACTTCCATGGAGTGTTCAGTGATTACGACTACTGGCGACTGGCGCAGGAGGTGGATTTTATCTCCTGGGACAGCTATCCGGAGTGGCACAAAACCCAACAGCAGCAGGATATCGCCGCCTACACGGCCTTCACGTTTGACCTGATGCGAAGCCTGAAACCCGGACTGCCTTTCCTGCTGATGGAATCCACTCCCGGCACCACAAACTGGCAGGCGGTCAGCAAGCTGAAAAGACCGGGGATGCATCTGCTGTCGGCCCTGCAGGCGGTAGCCCACGGTTCCGACTCGGTGCAATATTTCCAGTGGCGAAAAAGTCGGGGTTCGGTGGAAAAACTACACGGTGCGGTGGTGGATCATGTCGGCCATCTCAGTACCCGCGTCGGGCAGGACGTGAAGCAGGTCGGTGCTGCGCTGGAAAAGCTGGCACCAGCGGCAGGTGCGGATTACCGGGCTGAGGTGGCGATAGTCTATGACTGGGACAATCGCTGGGCAGTGAACGATGCTGCCGGGCCCCGAAATTGTGGCATTAAGTTTGAAAAGACGGTGCAGCAACATTATCAGGCACTCTGGCAGCAGAGCATCCCGGTGGATATCGTCTCCCAACATTCCGATCTCAGCCCATACCGGATCATCATCGCTCCGATGCTTTACATGGTGGATGAAGCCTTTGCCGAACGCATCAATCAGTTCGTGGCGGCGGGGGGCGTGTTTATTGCCACCTACTGGACGGGCATCGTCGATACAGACGATCTGTGCTTCACAACCGGTTTCCCGGGGCCTCTGCGCGACGTATTGGGTATCTGGTCGGAAGAGATCGACGGTCTGTACGACGGCGAAACGAATCAGATCAGCATCACGTCATCAGTCTGGAACAACTCTGAACGTGCGTATGAATGTCGGGAACTGTGCGATCTCATTCACGCGGAAACGGCAGAAGTTCTGGGTGTTTACCAACAGGATTTTTATGCGGGCAGACCCGCAGTCACCCGCAATGCGTATGGCAAAGGGCAGGCCTGGTATCTCGCAGCAAGAACGGGTGGCGATTTCCTGCACGATTTTTACCAGATGATTGCTGATGAAAACAGCATAACCGCCAGCACGGCAATGCAGCTGCCGGAAGGCGTCGTCGCCACTGCAAGATACAGCGAAGGGCAGGCGTATGTTTTTGTGCAGAACTATCGCGACCGGGCCGTCACGCTTGACCTGGCAGAAGAAAGCCGGGAGCTGAAACCCTTACTTAATGGCGATGTGCACAAGGGGCATCACTATCCGCTGCCAGGATTTGGCGTTGAGGTGTTTTTAGCGGGAAATAAATAAGCGGCTTCCCCTGTAAGAAAAAAATCCACGCTTTGGCGTGGATTTTTAGTGGAGCGCAGGTGCGTCAAATCACACGCCTTTGCGGTCCATCAGCAGCGCCAGATCAATCAGGCGATTCGAGAATCCCCATTCGTTGTCATACCACGCGAGGATCTTCACCATTCTGCCGCCTATCACCAGGGTAGACAGCCCGTCGATAATGGAGGAGCGTGGATCGCCCTGGTAATCGCTGGAAACCAACGGCTCATCGCTGTATCCCAGGATCCCTTTCAGTGGCCCGCTTGTCGCCGCGCTGCGAAAAGCATCGTTAACCTCTTCGACGGTCACTTCCCGGCTCAGGGTAACGGTCAGATCGACGATGGAAACGACCGGCACCGGCACGCGCAGCGAATAGCCCGTCAGTCGGCCATCCAGCTCAGGGATCACTTTACCCAGCGCCTTCGCCGCCCCGCTCGAGTAGGGTACAATCGACAGCGCCGCCGCACGTGCACCGCGCAGATCTTTTTCCGGCTGGTCGTGCAGCGCCTGGCTGTTGGTGTAGGCGTGGGTGGTATTCATCAGCCCGTGCTCAATGCCAAACCGCTGATGCAGCACCTGTGCTGCGGGCGCCAGGCCGTTGGTGGTGCAGCTCCCGTTACTGACCACGAAATGTTGCGCCGGATCGTACAGGGCGTCGTTTACCCCCATGACCACCGTCAGGTCGTCGTTTTTACCCGGCGCTGAAATGATGACGCGCTTTGCGCCGCCGCTGTGAATATGGACCGCCGCCTTCTCGCGCTCGGTGAAAAAGCCCGTGGCCTCGATAACCACATCCACGCCTGTCTCAGCCCAGCGGATGTTTGCCGGGTCGCGTTCGCTGAACACGGCGATGCGCTGGCCATCCACTTGCAGCCCGCCTTCACCGGCTTCGACGGCGACCGGCAGGGTGCCGAGCAGGGAATCGTATTTCAGTAAGTGGGCGAGGGTTTTGCTGTCCGTCAGATCGTTAATCGCTGCAATATAAATATCCGGATTGCCCAGCGCAGCGCGTAAGAAATTACGTCCGATCCTGCCGAAACCATTAATACCGACCTTAACCATGATTCACTCCTTTTCTGTGATCTCTGGAATCACTGTAGGCGGCAGGCGTAATGGCGTAAATGACAAAAAAGGATCACATTACGCCATTTTGCGGCTGTGGAAGCGCTGGCGGTACTCGCCGGGCGTCAGGTGGAGCTGTTTTTCGAATACCCGACGCAGGTTGATGCTGGTGCCAAACCCGCTCTGCTCTGCGATGCGCTCCAGCGGCTCTGCGGTTTGCTCCAGCAGGTGTCGCGCCGCGGCCAGACGCGCCTCGGTGACGTAGCGGGCCGGGGATGCGCCGGTTTCGCGGGTGAATACGCGGGTAAAATTGCGCGGGCTCATCGCGGCCTTTTCCGCCAGCTTTTCCACGCACAGATCCGCCGTGAGGTTTTGCAGGATCCAGCTCTGCAGTTCTGCTATCGGGCCGGAGGCGCCGGGCTGCGGCAAATGGTAGCGGCTGAACTGCAGTTGTCCACCGGGACGGCGCAGATACATCACCATGTCCTGCGCGACGTCACGAGCGAGGCTAAAGCCATAATCCTCCTCAACCAGGGCCAGCGTCAGATCGAACCCGGTACTGACGCCACCGGAGGTCCAGACCGGGCCGTCCTGGATATACAGCGGGCCGCTTTCAACTTTCACCTGCGGCCAGCGGTTTTTCAGGGTTTCCAGCAGCCGCCAGTGGGTGGTTGCCCGTCGGCCATCCAGCAACCCTGCCTGGGCCAGGAGCAGTGCGCCTCCGCAGACGGAAGCAATACGCTGGGCGTGTGGAGCGGCGAGATGCAGCCAGTCGACAACCGCCGTGCTCTCCTGCTCGTTGAGCCCGCGTCCGGTAATGATGATGGTGTCGAGCGGCTCGCGCGGATCAAGCTCCGGCAGGCGGTAGTCTGCCAGCAGGTTCAGGCCGGACTGACCGTGGATCACCTGATGGGGCTGGGTTGTAGCGATAATAATCCGATAGCAGGGGCCTTCCGGGCGCAGCAGGTTCGCCTGGGTCAGAATGTCGGCGATACCGGCGGCCTCAAACAACATACCGCCGTCGGGAACAATAATCAGGATCTTCTTCATGTCCTGAAAAGTACCTTTATTACAAAATAAGTCAATCGCTCTCGTGCAAACGCGGGCCTGCCGTGCGTATTTTGTGGCAAAGCAATGCGATTTAAGTTCGTTGTCATTTCAGGCGCGATACCGGAGGGTTACAACATCTTATCCATGACGGTGGCGTCTGAAGGAATGGCCCTCTATTTACACTCACAACAGCGCGAGCAGATTCGTCGCCTTTCGGCCAGCCTGCTGTGGCGCAGCGAAATACCGACCTGGCTGCTGATCGTGGCGATTTATGGCGGCTGGTTTACCACCCTGGCGTACTGGCACGTAATCGGTCTGCTGCCGGCAACCCTGCTGCTGATCGGCTTTAGCACCTGGTATATGTCGCTCCAGCATGAGCTGATCCATGGTCATCCCACGCGTTTCCCCTGGCTTAATCAGCTGTTTGGCACCTTGCCGCTGGCGGTCTGGTATCCCTATGGCCTCTACCGGGATTCCCATCTGGCGCACCATCGGCACGACAGTCTTACCGTGCCGGTGGACGATCCCGAATCCTATTACTTTACCCCGGCGAGTTGGGCGCGCTTTTCACCCTGGCACAGGCGGGCGATCCAGGCGCGCAATACCTTTTGCGGTCGGCTGCTACTGGGGCCGCTGCTGGATATTGTTCAGACGCTCGGCAGCGCGCTGTCGGCATTTCGCCAGCTGCAGTATGCGGCGATGACCATGTGGCTGGTTCACGGAGTGCTGCTCGCTGCGCTTTTTTGGTGGATGGCGCAGCGGGGATTTTCGCCGCTGTGGTTTGTGCTGGCGGTGAGTTACCCGGCGCTGGCCCTGACCAAAGTGCGTTCATTCCTGGAACACCGGGCGGCGGACGATCCGCTGGCGCGCTCGGTGATTAACGAAGCCGGGGCGTTCTGGCAGGTGCTGTTTTTAAATCTCAACTACCATTCAGTTCACCACGATCTGCCCGGCGTGCCCTGGTACGGACTGAAAGCCATCTACCGGCTTAATCGTGAGGCCTATCAGCAGCGAAACAAGGGCTTTGTGGTCCAGGGCTATGGTCAGTGGCTGCGCCATTTCTGGCGTACCCCGGTGGATGTCACGGTACATCCCGGCATTGAGGGAGGTGAAGGCCATGAGTGAGACGCTGGCGTTTCCTATGTATAACATTAACCACGCGGACACTGAGGCTCTGTACGGGGCAGTGCAACAGCTGCTGGCGGCCCACGGCGTGGCGGTAACCGGACAGAAATCCGCGTTTGTCGGGGAAACGCTGGTGGCACACTGGCGGCATCCCGGGCTGGTGCTGAGTCAGACCTGCGGCTTCCCGCTGGTGACTCTGCTGCCGGATGTGCAGGTTGTCGGCTGTTTTCACTACAGTGCGCCAGGCTGCGAGGGGCGTAATTACCGCAGCCTGCTGGTGGCCCGGGTGCAGGATAGCGATAAAACGCTGGCCGATTTTCGCGGCCGGCGGGTGGTATGTAACGCTCCGGATTCGCAGTCCGGCTATAACGTGCTGCTTAAAATGGTGGCTCCGCTGGCGGAGCGGGGCCGTTTTTTCTCCGACGTCACCTTCAGCGGCAGCCATCGCCAGTCACTGATCGCGCTCCGGCGTGGTGAGGGTGATATCGCGGCCATCGACTGCGTGACCTGGGCCCTGTTGCAGCGCCATGAACCTGAGTTGCTGGAGGGGCTGGCGGTCATCGGCCGCAGCCCGCCGGCACCATGTCTGCCTTTGATTACTGCTGCCAGCACTTCATCAGGCACGCTACAGGCCATACGCGACGCGCTTAAGGTGCTGGTGAGCGCGTCGCCATATCGGGAGATCTGTTCGGCTCTGTTTATTGGTGGGTTTAGCGAGGCAACGCGACAGTCATGGGAGGTATTGCTGGACTGGCGCCAGGAGGCCGCTGAGGCGGGTTTGCATCAGCTTTGAGTGCGACAGCCGACAGTAGCTTTAGCGCCTGAAAAATCTTTTTTTCTGGTGGCCAATGTTGCCCCGAAGCTTGTAATAAAAAATCCACGCATTTGCGTGGATTTTTTATAGCTGAATAACGGAATTCGAATTTTTCTATTACAGAAAGCTACTTGCTTATCGGTGATGTCTATATCAATTCATAATTACCAATAATTCTCACGACAACTTCTTATTTACTTTAAAAAAATTATATTTGTTAACCCGGATTGAAAACAATGTACGTGAATTTACGATAGCCAGTCTTGCGAAAGACCCTTCAACTACTATGGTTATAAATGATTGCGCAGGGACGCCCCAAAAGGTTGGGATATATGACTTGAAGTTCCTTAGCAATCAAAGTCATAAAGCGCCATTGGTGTTTAATAACACCCTTATCGAGGGTATTTTAAAGATTTGTGATAAAAACCCGTGATTTTTATTTAATCACAGGAAAAAGTTTCACAATAATATATGGATAAAGTAGATGCGTTACGTGAATTTTCGTAAAAAACCTCTCGCGGCGATGATATCTTGCTCGCTCTTACCGTTTTCAGTTTTTGCAACCGAGATGGAAATCTCAGATAAGGAGCGCGTTTCTGCGATTTGGTCTTTGAATCAGTCTGTTACTGCCCCGGCACCAACAATTAAAGCCAATAATGGCGACATCACCGTTAAGGGTAGTGTCACTGTGGACAGTAGTGATATCTCCTCTGCCTTAGCCAGATATATTGTTTATACCCAAGGTTCGGGTATCGATCTCGGCGAGGGTTCAACAATTAATTCATTTAATAGCGCGAATATTATTACGGCAGAAGGCGGCGGTTCAATAATTGGGCGTGATCTGGATATTATTGGCAGTGACGTAAACTACGGCAGCACCATGGCAAAAATGTATGGTATTAATACTATTGCCCCTGCCGATAACGTTACAGGCTCTTTTCTTAACTTTTCCGGGCTCACCCGGTTAACGCTTAATAATTTTTCCGGTGACGCAGTGGGTATCGTTGCCGAATGCAGTTCGGGTACAGCCTGCAATACCGAACAGAATGTCAACCTGCGGCTAGAAAACATCGGACTCAATGTTGCAACAAATGGAGATGCGACCGGCATTCAGGCGGTGGGACAGAATATTGCTTTTAACCAGTCATCCATAGTCATCGACAGCGAAGGCACCGACACCGCCATTAAAGGACTGGTCGCCGATAATGGCATCATAAGCGCGAATGACTATACCGATCTTACCGTATCAGGTAATGGCAAATTAACCGCAGTGTCTGCCAGCGGTGAGCGGGCAAATATCACTTTAGAGGGCGGAACCGCCGTAACCTTATACCGCTATGAGGGCGGCGAAAAGGGCGTGACGGGTGTGGTTGCCAGCGACGGAGCCCTTGTGCAGCTGAGCGACAGCTGGATAACAATGTACAGCGATGCCTCGGTTAACGATACCGATCGTTTTCTGATGTCGCAAAATAACGTGGCCGATGTCACTTCGCGTATCGTGGTTGACGGCGCCTTTACGGCAGCCATTGACAGTACGGCTGAAAAACCTTCATCTGCTGTCTATATCAGCGCACAAGGCAACAGCACCATTGATTTGAACGGCAGCGTGACGCTGGGTGATTTGCGTAATGCTGATGTCGCGACCACGTTTCTTGCTACGGACGGCGGCCGAATAACGATGCAGGATCACACCTTACAGGCCTGGGGAAATATCATCGCCGAAAACGGCGCTGTGGAATTACGCACCGCGGATAACTCCTGGCTGTACAGTACGGTATCTACCCTTAATGGCGGTACCGTCAATCTCGCACTGAACGGGGCGAACAGCGTTTGGGATATGACTGGCAGCTCCACACTCTCCAGCCTGGCACTTAACGACGGTCAAATTAACTTTTTGAACACCTCCTCATCACAGTTTAAAACCCTGACGATAGACGGCAATTACAGTGGTAACGGCGGCACGCTGGTGATGAATGTCACCCTTAACAGTGATAATGACTCACCGGGAGACCGGATGATAGTTAACGGCGATACCAGCGGTAAAACCAGCGTGAAGTTCAATAATATTTACGGCCACGGTGACCATACAGACAGGGGCATTGAATTGATTTCGGTTGGTGGTACGTCAAGCGGACAGTTCGCACTGGATCGTCGCGTTGGGATTGGTCTTTATGACTACGCCCTGGTTCAGAAGGGTAATAACTGGTATCTGAGTAATAGCGTGAATGATATCGCAACCGAAGGATCCGAGCCGCCTGCCGCCGGGACGGAAACAGACGTAAACGAATCTGGTTCGGGTGATACCCCGGCAACACCGGTGACACCGCCGATGGAAGCAGGCAGTACTCCAGCCCAACCGGTGACCCCGCCAGAAGAAGCGGTTGATGGCGGTGAAGAGGCTGCAGTCGTACCTGGCGATGAATCCATTAACACGGGCAATAACGATACGCCCGAGCAACCCGCCGATGCTCCTGCCGAAGAAGGGGCTGGAAACAGTAGTGGGAGTGCCGGGAACTACGATTACAAAAAAGTCTACCGCCCTGAGAGCGGTAGCTACATCGCCAACATCGCTGCGGCTAACACGCTGTTTATGACTCGTCTTCACGACCGTCAGGGCGAGCAAAGCTGGGTTGATCCCGTCACTGGCGTTCGCCACGACACCACGATGTGGATGCGTAATAACGCCTCACACACGCGTTTCGAGGAGGGGGGCGGACAGCTTATCAGCCGCAGCAATAACTATACTCTGCTGATTGGAGGAGACGTTGCGCGCTGGAGCACTACGGGGCAGGACAGTATGCGTCTGGGCCTGATGACAGGCTACAGCAACAGTAGCAGCAAGTCCCGGTCACAGATTACTGGCTACACCTCACGCGGTAAAGTCTATGGCTACAGCGCCGGGCTCTACGCGACCTGGTTTGCCGACGAGACCACGCGCACCGGGGCCTGGTTAGACGGTTGGGTGCTTTATAACTGGTTCGACAATGAAGTCTCCGGCCACGAAATGCGTACTGAAAAATACCATTCTCGCGGCGTTACCGCCTCGCTGGAAGCAGGTTATTCACTGCCGGTCGGTCGTTCAGAAAACTTCAGCTACTGGCTGGAGCCTCAAGGGCAGGCCGTGTTGATGAACGTAAAAGCTGACGATGTTAAGGAAGAACAGGGAACCCATGTCAGCAGTACCGGAGACGGGAATGTGATGACTCGGCTGGGGGTTCGCGCCTGGATGGCGGGTAATCCTGAAAAAGGCATGTCGGACAAGATTAAGCCGTACGTCGAAACCAACTGGATACATAATACTCGCGCGTTTGGCGTCAGGATGAACGGTGAACATAATGCCATGATGGGAAGTGACGATCTTCTTGAAGCGCGCATGGGTGTTGAAGGTCAGATGAACGATCGGCTGTCTCTGTGGGTTGATGCCGGCCATCAGGTCGGCCATAACAAATACAGTGAAAGTCGGGGTTCACTGGGAATCAAATACCATTTTTAATCCCTGAAACGTAGGTAGTGCAGATATAAAAAATCCACGCAAAGGCGTGGATTTTTTTTCTGTTTAGCAGCGATTAGACGTTAAACAGGAAGTTCATCACATCGCCATCTTTAACGATGTAGTCTTTCCCTTCTGCACGCATCTTGCCCGCTTCTTTCGCGCCTTGCTCACCTTTGTAGGCAATGAAGTCTTCAAACGCGATAGTCTGCGCACGGATAAAGCCTTTCTCGAAGTCGGTGTGGATCTTGCCTGCGGCTTGTGGAGCGGTCGCGCCAACAGGGATAGTCCATGCACGCACTTCTTTCACGCCAGCGGTGAAGTAGGTCTGCAGGTTGAGCAGCTCGTAACCGGCGCGGATCACGCGGTTCAGCCCTGGCTCTTCCAGACCCAGCTCGGCCATGAACTCTTCACGGTCAGCATCGTCCAGCTCGGCGATATCAGATTCAACGGCAGCGCATACTGCAACAACCACAGAACCTTCGGCCGCCGCGATTTCACGTACTTTGTCGAGGTATGGGTTGTTTTCGAAACCGTCTTCGTTGACGTTAGCGATGTACATGGTTGGCTTCAGGGTCAGGAAGCTCAGGTATTTGATCGCCGCTTTGTCTTCTTCGGTCAGGTTTTTCAGCGCGCGCAGCATGCCAGCGTTTTCCAGCTGTGGCAGGCATTTTTCCAGCGCAGCCTGTTCCGCTTTCGCGTCTTTGTCACCGCCTTTGGCTTTCTTCTGCACGCGGTGCAGGGCGCGCTCGCAGGTGTCGAGGTCAGACAGGGCCAACTCGGTGTTGATGACTTCGATATCGTCAGCCGGATCCACTTTGTTGTTCACGTGGATGATGTTGTCGTTTTCAAAGCAACGAACAACGTGGCCGATGGCTTCGGTTTCACGGATGTTGGTCAGGAACTGGTTGCCCAGGCCTTCACCTTTGGACGCGCCTTTTACCAGACCGGCGATGTCCACGAACTCCATGGTGGTTGGCAGAATGCGCTGCGGCTTAACGATCTCCGCGAGCTGGTCCAGACGTGGATCGGGCATTGGCACGACACCGGTGTTTGGCTCGATGGTGCAGAACGGGAAGTTAGCCGCTTCGATGCCCGCTTTAGTCAGCGCGTTAAACAGGGTGGATTTGCCAACGTTAGGCAGACCAACGATACCGCATTTGAATCCCATTTCTGAATCACCTTAATGTCTTGATATTCAACGCGTTAACATTAACGAGTCGAAGAAAAGTAAATAACTTTGCCTATTATACACGTAACCCGCAGCCTGCGGGGCAAAAAAGGCGTGACGAACCGGTTATTGCGCTTTGAAAGCGTGCAGGCGGTTGGTGGCTTTAGTTAAGCCATCCTGCAGCCAGATTTCGGTGCAACGCACCGCTTCGTCTACCGCTTCGTCGATCAGCTTCTGTTCCGAAACCGGGGGCTTACCCAGAACAAAACCGACAACTTTGTTTTTATCGCCCGGATGACCAATACCGACGCGTAAACGGTGAAAATTGGGGTTATTGCCCAGTTTGCTGATGATGTCTTTTAAGCCGTTATGCCCGCCGTGACCGCCGCCGAGTTTGAATTTTGCCACGCCAGGGGGCAGATCCAGTTCATCGTGCGCCACCAGGATCTCATCCGGGTTGATACGGTAGAAGGTCGCCAGTGCGGCAACGGCTTTGCCGCTTAAGTTCATAAACGTGGTCGGCACCAGCAGACGCACATCGGCCCCGGCCAGATTTACGCGCGAGGTATAGCCGAAGAATTTTGGTTCCTCGCGCAGGGGGGCGCGCAACCGTTCGGCCAGCAGATCAACATACCAGGCGCCCGCATTGTGGCGGGTGGCCGCATATTCCGCGCCGGGGTTGGCCAGGCCGACAATCAGTTTAATCGTCACGTTTTTGTTCCTGAAAGTGCTAAGTCTGGCGCGTAGTGTACTGTCTGCCGCGTCGCTTGACAAAATTCTGCGCGCCGTCGCGTTGAATATGAATAATACCGTGCCTGAACCATTAGAATTTCATGCTACTCAAAGGCTTATTTGTAAAGTTTTGTTGCCCGGATGTGCGTAAATGTGATCCCTCACGCAATCAGCAAAAGGGGTGTTGTCTATACTTTACACACAAGGATTAGGGAGATTATTCCCCTGCAACCCAAAGCTCCGGAGGTGACACATGAAACGCAGAAACGCTTCGTTACTCGGTAACGTGCTAATGGGGTTGGGATTGGTGGTCATGGTTGTTGGCGTCGGTTATTCCATTTTAAACCAGCTGCCGCAGCTTGACCTGCCGCAATACTTTGCACATGGTGCGATCCTGAGCATCTTCCTGGGTGCCGTATTGTGGCTGGCGGGTGCCCGCGTCAGCGGTCATGAGCAGGTCTGCGACAGATACTGGTGGGTGCGCCACTACGACAAGCGCTGTCGTCGCGATCAGCATAAGCACAGTTAATGCGCTAACCCAAAGAACACCGAAACGGCTCCCTCTGGAGTCGTTTTTTTTTGCATCACGTATTGACCCTCACGTAACGTAAGGCTCCAGAGTGACGCCACTGGCAATAAGAAGGAGCCGTTATGTTAATTCAGGTCGGGGAACTGGCGAAACGTGCCGGGATCACCGTGCGCACCTTGCACCACTATGAGCAAACAGGGTTGTTGCTGCCTTCTGCCAGAAGCGCGGCAGGGTACCGGCTTTACAATCTGGCCGATGTTCAACGTCTGCATATGATCCAGGCGCTGGCAAAGGCAGGGCTGGAACTTGCTGAAATCAGGGACTTTCTGGAGAAAGATTCACTCTCGCTATCGGAACTGCTCGAGGCGCAAATCCGCCTGCTGGATAAGCAGGTGCGCAGTATTACCACCCTGCGCGACCGTCTTGTGGATTTACGCACCGGGCTCGATGCCCATGAGGATCTCGATCTGGAGTCCTGGCTACAGACTCTGGAGTTAATGAACATGTACGATCGCTGGTTTAGCAAAGAAGAGTTACAGCAGTTACCATTTGCGCAGCACAAAGAGGCGCTGGCCGATATCTGGGCCGCTCTGGTTCAGGAGGCGACAACCCTGCTGGAGAACGATGTTGCGGCGTCCGATCCCCGGGCGAGGGATCTGGCCACGCGCTGGATGGTACGCCTTGAGCAGGATACGGCGGGCAAACCGGAGTTTCTCACCCGTCTCAACGAAATGCACAGCGTCGAGCCGCAGATGCGGGAGCAGACGGGTATCACTGAGGAGATGACGGATTACATCACCCGGGCGTTCGCCGAATCGAAGCTCATTATCTGGGAAAACTACCTCTCGCCGGAAGAGATGGCCTTTACCCGGGCGCACTATTTCGATCGCATGATGGAGTGGCCGCCGCTGGTGGCGAAGCTGCACAAGGCCCAGTCGGAGGCGTTGGATCCTGCCTCAGACAGCGCACAACAGCTGGCCGAAAACTGGCTGGCGCTGTTCCAGTCTTATGCCGGAACTAACCCGGTGACGCAGCAAAAATTCCGCCAGGCGATGCAGCAGGAGCCGCATCTGATGAAGGGTACCTGGATGACGCCTGCTGTGCTCGGGTGGCTCCAGCAGGCGATTGGCATCATGATGCAGCGGCGGATGTCACAGATCCGCTAACGCCGCCTCACGGTTTGGATAGAACGCCAGACGACCGGCAATGGGTTGCACCCCTGCGCGCGCCATGGTGCGCAGGGGCTGAAACTCGAGATTTGTCACCCGCAGTTCACAGCCTTCCGGCAGACGCTGTACAAAGCGCTGGAAGGCGTCCAGCCCGCCCGCATCCAGCACCGGGACCGCATCCCACTTCAGGACCACGATCCGTTTCCCCGCAATGCGCGACTCCAGCTCGCTGAACAGGCCTTCGGCGGCGGCAAAAAACAGCGGGCCGATCGCTCGCAGCACCAGCACGTCGTCCGGCACCGTGACGTTGACCGTCGCCAGACGGGTCATGCGGGCAATGCGGCGCATGAACAGCAGCGAGGCCAGCACAATCCCAACGCTAATCGCAATCACCATGTCAAACAGCACGGTCAGCGACATGCAGATC
Organism: Leclercia adecarboxylata; assembly: GCA_002360945.1. GTDB lineage: Bacteria > Pseudomonadota > Gammaproteobacteria > Enterobacterales > Enterobacteriaceae > Enterobacter > Enterobacter adecarboxylatus_B. The sequence goes on from DERO01000013.1 coordinate 41,343, forward strand.
AGCATCACGATGATGTCGTCTTTCGGCGCACGGCGCAGCAGATTCACCACTTTGTGCGCCTCGCTCATGTTCCATGCCACCATCAGCAGCAGGGCCGCCATCGCCGACAGCGGCAGCCACGAGAGCAGGGGAGCCAGCACCAGCAGGGCGAGGATCACCAGCACCGAGTGAATAACAGCCGAGACCGGAGAGGTCGCCCCGGCGCGGACGTTCGCCGCCGAGCGGGCAATGGCTGCAGTAGCGGTGATACCACCGAAGAACGGAGCGATGATGTTCCCCAGCCCCTGGCCGATCAGCTCGCTGTTGGCTTTGTGTTTGGTGCCGGTCATGCCGTCCAGCACCACCGCGCAGAGCAGGGACTCAATCGCTCCCAGCATCGCCATCGAAAAGGCGGCAGGCAGCAGGGCGCGCAGGGAGTCCCAGCTCAGGGCGAAGCTGGAGCCGGGCAGATTCCACGGCAATACCAACTGGGGCAGAAGCTGCGGAATGCCGTTACCCTGGGAGCCATCCGCCAGCACATAGTGGAACTGCGAGCCGATAGTGGCGACGTGACCGCCCAGCAGGTTCACCACGCCCATTACCGCACAGCCCAGCAGCAGGGCGGGCAGATGCCCCGGTAGGCGTATACCCAGGCGCGGCCAGAGGATCAGCGTGCCCAGCGTCACCACGCCGATTGCCGCATCGCCCAGGTTTGCCGTCGGCAGCGCCATCGCCAGCGCCCCCACTTTTTGCAGGTAGTGCTCCGGCACGTGAGCCATCTGCAGGCCGAGGAAATCCTTAATCTGCATCGTCCCGATGGTGATGCCGATCCCCGAGGTAAAGCCCAGGGTGACGGAAAGCGGAATGTACTCAATCAGCCTGCCAAAGCGCGCCAGGCCGAACAAAATCAAAAATACCCCTGACATCAGGGTCGCCACCAGCAGTCCGGCAAGGCCGAACTGCTGGGAAACCGGATAGAGGATCACCACAAAGGCCGCGGTCGGCCCGGAGACGCTAAAGCGCGACCCGCCGGTCAGGGCAATCACCATCCCGGCGACGGCGGCGGTGTACAGGCCGTACTGCGGTGCCACGCCGCTGCCAATCGCCAGCGCCATCGCCAGCGGAATGGCAATAATGCCGACGGTGATCCCGGCGATCAGGTCACGGGTAAAGCGTGACAGGGTGTATTTCTCTTTCCAGCAGGCGTCGATGAGGGCGCGGAAGGGCAGAACATGAGAGGAAGCGTTTTTCACAATCATCATCCAGGTGCGCATCATCTGTCATATCAATGGCAGGTGAAGGAGGCATTAATCATACAAATAAATACCACAGACAAAAAAACCCGCCGTAGCGGGTTTTCAGACTGCGTCCGATTAGTGTTCGAACATTGCAGAGATGGATTCTTCGTTGCTGATACGACGAATCGCTTCGGCCAGCATCCCGGACAGGGTCAAAGTACGCACGTTTGGCAGCGCTTTGATTTCGTCGCTCAGTGGGATGGTGTCACACACCACAACTTCGTCAATCACGGAGTTGCGCAGGTTGTTCACTGCATTGCCGGAAAAGATCGGGTGAGTAGCGTAAGCGAATACGCGTTTTGCACCACGCTCTTTCAGCGCTTCGGCGGCTTTGCACAGAGTGCCGCCGGTGTCGATCATGTCGTCAACCAGCACGCAGTCACGGCCAGCGACGTCACCGATGATATGCATCACCTGAGAAACGTTAGCGCGTGGACGGCGTTTATCGATGATCGCCATGTCGGTATCGTTGAGCAGTTTGGCGATAGCGCGTGCGCGAACCACGCCGCCGATATCCGGAGAAACCACAATCGGGTTGTCCAGGTTCAGCTGCAGCATGTCTTCCAGCAGGATTGGGCTGCCGAATACGTTATCAACCGGAACGTCAAAGAAGCCCTGGATCTGCTCGGCATGCAGGTCAACCGTCAGAACGCGGTCAACGCCAACACTGGAGAGGAAGTCAGCAACAACTTTAGCGGTAATTGGCACACGTGCGGAACGGACGCGACGGTCCTGACGGGCATAACCAAAGTAAGGAATAACAGCAGTGATACGGCCAGCGGAAGCACGGCGCAGGGCATCGACCATGACAACCAGTTCCATCAGGTTATCGTTAGTTGGAGCACAGGTGGACTGGATGATGAAAATATCACCACCGCGTACATTTTCGTTAATTTGTACGCTGACTTCGCCATCGCTAAAGCGACCTACGGCGGCGTCGCCAAGAGAAGTGTACAGGCGGTTGGCAATACGTTGTGCTAGTTCCGGGGTGGCGTTACCAGCAAAAAGCTTCATATCAGGCACGAGAAGAACCTCAGGCATGCGTCCAGTGGTGGATAGTTCGCCGTAAACTGTGCGGGCCAGGCGAATGCTATCCAGGCGGTGTATTAAAGAGCGCGATGCAACGTCTGGAACAGGGTGACGTTGTCACCGAAACTCAGATTGCGCCAGAATGGCCTGCTGCAGCGGGGAGATATTCATACCACGCGCTACGAAACCATGCAGCCACTCTGGAGCCAGCTCGAGCACCTGACGTGCAGCGGATTCCGTATCAAATTCAGCAAAGACACAGGCCCCTGTGCCAGTCAGGCGCGACGGCGCGTATTCTAACAGCCAGGAAAGCGCGACATCAACCTCGCGAAAACGTTTTCTTGCGATAACCTCGCAATCGTTGCTGAATTCACAGTTTAATAACGTTTCTATTGACCTTATTGGGGTATCGCGCGGAAGGTCTGGATCTTTAAAGATAACCGGGGTCGGAATGCTGACGCCCGGATGCGCCACCAGATACCATTTTTCCGCAGGCTCGGCCGGGGAGAGGATCTCGCCCACCCCTTCGGCAAAGGCCGCATGCCCGCGAACAAACACCGGCACGTCGGCCCCGAGCGTCAGCCCGAGCGCGGCCAGTTCATCTTCCGACAGCCCGCAGCCCCACAGATGATTAAGCACCACCAGCACGGTGGCGGCATTAGACGACCCGCCGCCGAGTCCTCCACCCATCGGGAGACGTTTTTCGACGCGGATATCCGCGCCGCTGCCCGCCGGCAGACGCCCTGACTCTTGCGCGGCGCGCATCAGCAGACGGGCGGCGCGCACGATCAGGTTATCCTCGTCGTCTACCCCTTCAACCGGCGTCAGCAGACGGATCTGTCCGTCATCGCGCAGTTCAATGGAGATCGTGTCGCCGTAGTCAACAAACTGAAACAGCGTCTGCAGGGTGTGATACCCGTCAGCACGCTGGCCGGTAATGTATAAAAACAGGTTCAGTTTTGCGGGCGAAGGCCAGTGGGTCATCATTTGACAATCCAGTTATCCATTTTCAGCTTGATGCGCTGGCTGCCTTCGGTCAGTTCCAGGCTGGACGGCAGAGCCGGCTTGCTGTTGCTGTCGTAGCCGCCGTAGACCACTTTCCAGCTTTTACCGTTCTGGCTGTAGTTCACTTCGCTCAGGCGATACTGATCGTCGAGCTTGTAGTCGGTGGCATCACCCGGCAGGCCGAGGATCCACTGGCGCAGGCTGGTGATCGGAATCGGCATCCCGGTCAGCTTGCCGATCATCTCTTCGGCATCGGTACCGGTATATTTCTTGCCTTTATTGTCGGTGACCTGTGCGCTGCCCGGCTGGGCAATCAGCTCCATTTCCGTGCTGCCCAGCGGGTTCAGCAGCAGCAGGCGATAGCGATCCTGGCCGGTCTGCTGCCAGAAGAAGCGGGCATACACTTTCTGCTGATCGGACAGATAAGCAAAGGCGCCGCGGGTCTGATACTGGTTTAATGCACGCACTTCTTGCTGATGCTGGCGCCACTGTGGCGCATCCGGGCTTTTGCCCGGGCCTTTCGGCGGGGTAATAGAACATGCGGTCAGCACCAGCGCGGCCAGGGGCAGCAGGCGAATGAGTCTGGTCATAATGGTGACAAATCCTTGAGATACGTGGCAGTTATATCGCTTAATGCTAGCGCCCGGTAGCGGCAGCGTCTACGCTCATATTGTCTTAAATCATGAAATTAACCTTCATATTTCACGTTGCAGATGCGTTGGCCGCATTCGCTCACCCCAGTCACTTACTTTTGTAAGCTCCAGGGGATTCGCTCATTTGCCGCCTTCCTGCAACGCGAATTATTTTGGTTAATAACAATTGATAACCTATTACTCCGAAAGGGGGCAGTCTCTTTTATTGATCTCGCGCATCCTGTATGATGCGGCCTGCTAACCTTATTAACGCTGGTACTACTCCCGCTCATATGACCCTTTTAGCACTCGGTATTAACCACAAAACAGCCCCGGTATCACTGCGAGAACGTGTGACGTTTTCGCCGGACACGCTCGACCAGGCGCTGGACAGTCTGCTTGCCCAGCCGATGGTGCAGGGAGGCGTGGTGTTGTCAACGTGCAACCGTACTGAGCTCTATCTCAGCGTTGATGAGCAGGACAACCTGCATGAAGCGCTGGTCCGCTGGTTATGCGAGTACCACAACCTGAACGAAGAAGAGCTGCGCAACAGCCTCTACTGGCATCAGGATAACGATGCGGTCAGCCATCTGATGCGCGTGGCCAGCGGGCTCGATTCGCTGGTGCTGGGCGAGCCGCAGATCCTCGGGCAGGTCAAAAAAGCCTTTGCCGATTCGCAAAAAGGCCACCTCAAGGCCAGCGAGCTGGAACGCATGTTCCAGAAATCATTCTCCGTCGCCAAGCGAGTGCGAACCGAAACCGACATTGGCGCCAGTGCCGTTTCGGTTGCTTTCGCTGCCTGTACCCTGGCGCGGCAAATTTTTGAATCGCTCTCCACGGTCTCGGTACTGCTGGTGGGCGCGGGCGAAACCATCGAGCTGGTGGCGCGCCATCTGCGCGAACACAAAGTGAAAAAGATGATGATCGCCAACCGCACCCGCGAGCGTGCTCAGGTGCTGGCGGATGAAGTCGGCGCGGAAGTGATCGCCCTCAACGACATCGACGCCCGTCTGCACGAAGCGGATATCATCATCAGCTCCACCGCCAGCCCGCTGCCGATCATCGGCAAAGGCATGGTGGAGCGCGCCCTGAAGTCCCGCCGTAACCAGCCGATGCTGCTGGTGGACATCGCCGTTCCGCGCGATGTCGAGCCCGACGTCGGCAAACTGGCGAACGCCTATCTCTACAGCGTGGACGATCTGCAAAGCATCATTTCGCACAACCTTGCCCAGCGTAAAGCGGCGGCGGTACAGGCGGAAACGATCGTCGAGCAGGAAACCAGCGAATTTATGGCCTGGCTGCGCGCGCAAAGCGTCAGCGAGACCATTCGCGAGTACCGCGGTCAGGCGGAGCAGGTCCGTAATGAACTGACAGCCAAAGCGATGGCGGCCCTCGAGCAGGGCGGCGATCCGCAGGTCATCATGCAGGAACTGGCATGGAAACTGACCAATCGCCTGATCCATGCCCCAACCAAATCACTTCAACAGGCCGCCCGTGACGGGGACGATGAACGCCTGAATATTCTGCGCGACAGCCTCGGGCTGGAATAGCGCGCCATACCCATTTTATTATTATAAGGTGCACTTACGCCTATGAAGCCCTCTATCGTCGCCAAACTGGAAGCATTGCACGAGCGCCATGAAGAAGTTCAGGCGCTGCTTGGCGATGCCGCAACCATTGCCGACCAGGAACGTTTTCGCGCCCTGTCGCGCGAGTATGCACAGTTAAGTGATGTTTCAAAATGCTTTACCGACTGGCAACAGGTTCAGGAAGATATTGAAACTGCGCAGATGATGCTCGACGATCCGGAAATGCGCGAGATGGCGCAGGAAGAGTTGCAGGACGCCAAAGTCCGCGCCGAAGAGCTGGAGCAACAGCTGCAGGTGCTGCTGCTGCCGAAAGATCCGGACGATGAACGCAACGCCTTTGTCGAAGTCCGCGCCGGGACCGGCGGGGATGAAGCGGCCCTGTTTGCCGGGGATCTGTTCCGCATGTACAGCCGCTATGCCGAATCCCGCCGCTGGCGCGTGGAGATCATGAGCGCCAACGAAGGCGAACATGGCGGCTATAAAGAGGTGATCGCTAAAATCAGCGGCGACGGCGTCTACGGTCGTCTGAAGTTTGAATCCGGCGGCCATCGCGTGCAGCGCGTCCCGGCCACCGAATCCCAGGGGCGTATCCACACCTCAGCCTGCACCGTAGCGGTAATGCCTGAACTGCCGGAAGCCGAACTGCCGGACATTAACCCGGCGGACCTGCGAATCGATACCTTCCGCTCCTCCGGCGCGGGCGGTCAGCACGTTAACACCACCGATTCCGCGATCCGTATTACCCACCTGCCAACCGGCATCGTGGTGGAGTGTCAGGACGAACGTTCCCAGCACAAGAACAAAGCCAAAGCACTGTCGGTGCTGGGTGCCCGTATTCACGCCGCCGAAATGGCAAAACGCCAGCAGGCCGAGGCCTCGACCCGCCGCAACCTGCTGGGCAGCGGCGATCGCAGCGATCGTAACCGCACCTATAACTTCCCTCAGGGGCGCGTCACCGATCACCGCATCAACCTGACCCTCTACCGTCTGGATGAGACCATGGAGGGCAAGCTGGACTCCCTGATCGAACCTATCGTGCAGGAGTACCAGGCCGATCAGCTGGCGGCGCTGGCAGAGCAGGATTAATGGATTTTCAGCACTGGCTACAGCAGGCGATAAGCGCGCTGGCGGGAGGGGAAAGCCCCCGTCGCGATGCGGAGATCCTGCTGGAGCATGTGACGGGCAAAGCGCGCACGTACATCCTCGCCTTTGGTGAAACCGAGCTCACTGCCGAGCAGCTGGCTCAGCTTGATGAACGCCTGGCCCGCCGCAAGACCGGCGAGCCGGTAGCCCACCTGGTGGGTGAACGTGAGTTCTGGTCTCTGCCGCTGTATGTCTCCGCGGCGACCTTGATCCCCCGTCCCGACACCGAGTGTCTGGTGGAGCAGGCCCTGGCGAGACTGCCCGCCACGCCCGCGCGCATTCTCGATTTAGGCACAGGCACCGGGGCCATCGCCCTGGCGCTCGCCAGCGAGCGCCCGGATTGTCAGGTCACCGCGGTGGATGTGATGCCCGATGCGGTGGCGCTGGCCCAGCGCAACCTTGAGCGCCTGGGGTTGCCTAACGTCACCGTGCTGCAGAGCAGCTGGTTCTCCGCCCTTGCTGACCGACAGTTTGAGACGATCGTCAGTAACCCTCCCTATATTGATGAAGCCGATCCGCATCTCGCCGAGGGCGATGTGCGCTTCGAGCCGCGCAGCGCGCTGGTTGCTGCCGATCATGGCCTGGCCGATCTCAGCCATATCATCATTCAGTCTCGTCAGCACCTGGTGAGCGGCGGCTGGCTGCTGCTGGAGCACGGCTGGACCCAGGGTGAAGCCGTGCGGGCACTCTTCCTGCAGGCCGGTTTTGAACGCGTTGAAACCTGTCGCGACTATGGCGGCAATGAGCGCCTGACGCTGGGCAAACTGCCATGAACAGCTTCTCTGTGCTGATTACCTTGCATCTTGCCGCCGTCACGCTCACCATCAGTTTTTTCGCGCTGCGTTACTGGTGGCGCTACAGCAATAATCAGCTGATCAACGCCCGCTGGGTGCGGGTGCTCCCGCACTGCATCGACACCGTACTCTTTGTGTCGGGCGCGGGATTGATGTGGGTAACCGGCTATCTGCCGTTCACCGATGACGGTGCATGGCTGACTGAAAAGCTGTTTGGCGTTATCATCTACATCGTTTTGGGTTTTATTGCGCTGGGGCGTCATCGTCCGCGCAGCCAGCAGGTGGGGTTTATCGCCTTTCTGCTGGGGCTGGTGGTGCTGTACATCATCATTAAACTCGCCACCACAAGAATACCGTTACTGGGGTAAGTCATGGAGTCCTTGGCCGATTTCGAATTTAACAAAGTGCCGTTGTGCGATGGAATGATCAAAGTATCAGAGTTGATCCGCGATGATTTCGTTTCGCAATACGTCTACGACGAGCTGGAGAACCTGGTGAGTCTGGCGCGTGAAGAGATAAGTCAGGCGCGCCCGCAGGACTGGCAACTGGAGAAACTGATTGAGCTGTTTTACGGCGAGTGGGGCTTTTGCGATACGCGTGGCGTGTATCGACTCTCCGATGCGCTGTGGCTCGATCAGGTACTGAAAAACCGTCAGGGTAGCGCCGTCTCCCTGGGGGCTATTTTATTATGGGTAGCGCACCGCCTGGATATCCCGCTGGTGCCGGTCATCTTCCCGACGCAGATGCTGCTGCGCGCCGAGTGGCTGGACGGTGAAATGTGGTTAATCAACCCGTTCAACGGCGACACCCTCGACGATCACACGCTGGATGTCTGGCTGAAGGGCAACATCAGCCCGATGGCGGAACTGTACAACGAAGATCTGGACGAAGCGGATAACGCTGAAGTGGTACGCAAGCTGCTGGACACCTTAAAATCGGCGCTGATGGAAGAGCGGCAGATGGAGCTGGCATTACGTGCCAGCGAGGTATTGCTGCAGTTTAATCCGGAAGACCCATATGAAATCCGCGATCGCGGCCTGATCTACGTCCAGCTCGAGTGCGACCACGTTGCGCTGACCGATTTGAGTTATTTCGTTGAGCAGTGTCCGGAAGACCCGATCAGCGAGATGATCCGCGCGCAGATTAATTCCATCGCGCATAAACAGATTACACTGCATTAATCTTAACTCCGATTCACCCTGAATAAGGCGATTCTATGAAACAAAAAGTGGTTAGCATTGGCGATATCAACGTGGCGAACGACCTGCCGTTCGTGCTGTTCGGCGGCATGAACGTTCTGGAATCCCGCGATCTCGCGATGCGTATCTGCGAACATTACGTGACCGTGACCCAGAAGCTGGGGATCCCGTACGTGTTCAAAGCCTCTTTTGACAAAGCCAACCGCTCCTCTATTCACTCTTACCGTGGCCCGGGCCTGGAAGAGGGGATGAAGATTTTCCAGGAGCTGAAGCAGACCTTTGGCGTGAAAGTGATCACCGACGTCCATGAAGCCAGCCAGGCGCAGCCTGTGGCTGACGTTGTCGATGTGATCCAGCTGCCAGCGTTCCTCGCCCGTCAGACCGACCTGGTCGAAGCGATGGCGAAAACCGGCGCGGTCATCAACGTGAAAAAACCGCAGTTCGTGAGCCCTGGCCAGATGGGGAACATCGTCGATAAGTTTATCGAAGGCGGTAACGACCAGGTGATCCTGTGCGACCGTGGTTCTAACTTCGGTTACGACAACCTGGTGGTGGACATGCTGGGCTTCAGCGTGATGAAGAACGTCTCTAACCAGTCACCGGTGATCTTCGACGTGACCCACGCTCTGCAGTGCCGCGACCCGTTTGGCGCAGCCTCAGGCGGACGTCGTGCCCAGGTGACCGAACTGGCGCGCGCCGGTATGGCGACCGGTCTGGCGGGTCTGTTTATCGAAGCGCACCCGGATCCTGCCAACGCGAAATGCGACGGCCCATCCGCGCTGCCGCTGGATAAGCTGGAGCCGTTCCTGAAACAGATCAAAGCGATTGACGACCTGGTTAAGAACTTCGAAGAGCTGGATACCAGCAACTAATAAAAAACCCGCGAAATAAAAGCAAAAAGGCAACGTAAGTTGCCTTTTTTTGTATGTGCTCCCTCTCCCTGTGGGTGT
>DERO01000001.1 GCA_002360945.1 Leclercia adecarboxylata
CCGATACATCGCTTGCTCTGCGGACTCTCCTGGATTGATCCCACCTTGGGGAAATTGCCAGGAGTGCTGACCATATCGCCGGGCCCACATAACCTGACCCTGGCGATTACAAATTACGATACCTACATTCGGGCGGTAGCCATCGTCATCAATCACCGGACTACCCCAAACTAAACCTGATATATAAATGATTGTTTCACACTCCAGTGAGGCGGTAAACCACTCTCTTTCTGGCCTGGAGCCTAATAACATTTGAATAACTCACAATTATCATCGGAGTTATAAACAGATCATGGTCCAAAAGGGCAATTTTATTCACTTTTTCTGTGGATAGAGTTGTGAAGAAGTATGGAATTACCGATGGACAACCCAGATCACTCTGAATATTGCAGAGATGAGCGATTTTTACAAACCACTATAATTCATATAGTTAAAGTGTTAATTACCTGAATTACACCGCGTAGTGTGATGTACATCACCTTTAAGATCTTCGTACTGATGAAAGATCGAACAACGTCGGTTTTATCCACAGATTGTGCCAATAAGTTAGGCACATTTTGTCTGATTTTTCGATTTTCGTCGCACGTCAAGGCTGTAAATGGAAACAGTAGTGGGGGTTATTCCCAGTTATCCCATTTTTCTGTGGATAACAGGGTGTAAGATCCTGTTTATTGTCAGTGACCAGATTTGAACAACCGGGATCCCCCCGTTAGCGAAACGGGATTACACTCGATAAAAAGTCTGATAAATCATCCACCTGGCATCGGCAAAAAGAAAAAGATAAACTCGCTCTGTGCGGTGGAAAACCACTGTTCATTTTTTAACCAGAAGGCAACAATCATGCTTCCCCTTGTCCCCCTGACCTCTCCCCCCGCAACGGAAGCGGCACTATTGCAACAAGCGCAACGCCTGGCGGGATACTCGCTGGGAGAACTCGCCGCCCTGGCCGGTCTGCCCATTCCGCCCGATCTTAAGCGTGATAAAGGATGGACGGGCGTTCTGCTGGAGCTTTGGCTGGGTGCCAGCGCGGGCAGCAAACCTGAGCAGGATTTTGCCGCGCTGGGGGTGGAGCTGAAGACCATCCCGATCGACAGTCTGGGCCGCCCGCTGGAGACCACCTTTGTCTGCGTGGCGCCGTTAACCGGCAATACCGGGATCACCTGGGAGAGCAGCCACGTGCGGCATAAGCTGAAGCGCGTGCTGTGGATCCCGGTGGAGGGGGATCGGGCGATCCCCCTGGCGGCACGGCGCGTCGGGGCACCTTTGATCTGGAGCCCGAATGAGGAGGAAGATCGTCAGCTGCGCCTGGACTGGGAAGAGCTAATGGACATGATCGTGCTGGGTCAGGTTGAGCGTATCACCGCCCGCCACGGCGAAGTACTGCAGCTACGGCCTAAAGCGGCAAACAGTAAAGCTCTCACCGAGGCCATCGGCGCGCGCGGCGAACCTATCCTGACCCTGCCCCGCGGCTTTTATTTGAAAAAGAATTTCACGGGCGCGCTGTTAGCTCGTCACTTTCTGCTGAATACCTGACTTTTTAGCCAGAATTATGCCGTTTATCACATATTTGCCTGTTTTTCAGATTTCACCGCTTTGTGAAAACCATTGCCCGGGTTATTACTACAATAAGATGTGATACGAGCCAGGTGGAGGTAATAAAGAATGAAAAAATGGGCAGTAATAATCTCGGCTGTTGGTTTAGCGTTTGCCGTTTCAGGTTGTAGCAGCGATTACGTCATGGCGACGAAAGATGGTCGCATGATCCTGACCGACGGCAAACCCGAAGTCGACGATGATACCGGTCTGGTCAGCTACCGCGATCAGCAGGGTAATAATATGCAGATTAACCGCGACGACGTTTCGCAGATTATCGAAAGATAGTATTGAAGGTCAGCAGCTTGCTGGCCTTTTGATTTTCTCTTCCCGTTTTGCTTCCCTTCTGTCATGTTTATAGTCCCTTGTCGGGAGTTTCCTGACGCATTTAACATGTCTACTAAGGAAGCCGGCTATGCATTATCACCGTATCCCCCATAGCGCTCTTGAGATAAGCCAACTGGGGTTGGGCACGATGACATTTGGTGAACAAAATAGCGAAGCCGATGCCCATGCACAACTCGATTACGCCGTCAGCCAGGGCATTAACCTGATTGACGTCGCTGAAATGTACCCGGTTCCGCCACGCCCGGAAACCCAGGGCTTAACCGAAACCTACGTCGGCAACTGGCTGGCCAAACGCGGCAACCGCGAGAAGCTGATTGTTGCCTCCAAGGTCAGCGGCCCGTCGCGCAATAATGACAGCGGCATTCGCCCGAATCAGATCCTCGATCGTAAGAACATCCGCGCGGCGCTGGACGCCAGCCTGACGCGTTTGCAGACCGATTACCTCGACCTCTACCAGGTTCACTGGCCTCAGCGCCCGACCAACTGCTTTGGCAAGCTGGGCTACAGCTGGAGCGACAGCGCCCCGGTTGTCACGCTGCTGGAGACCCTGGAAGCCTTAACCGAGTGCCAGCGCGCGGGGAAAATCCGCTATATCGGCGTCTCTAACGAAACGGCCTTCGGCGTGATGCGCTATCTGCATCTGGCGGATAAGCACGACCTGCCGCGCATCGTCACCATTCAGAACCCCTACAGCCTGCTGAACCGCAGCTACGAAGTGGGTCTGGCGGAGGTGAGTCAGTATGAAGGCGTTGAGCTGCTGGCCTACTCCTGCCTCGGCTTCGGCACGCTGACCGGTAAGTATCTTAACGGTGCAAAACCGGCGGGGGCGCGTAATACGCTGTTCAGCCGCTTTACCCGTTACAGCGGCGAGCAGACGCAGAAAGCGGTAGCGGCCTATGTGGATATCGCCCAACGTCACGGGCTCGATCCGGCACAGATGGCGCTGGCCTTCGTGCGTCGACAGCCGTTTGTTGCCAGCACCCTGCTGGGCGCGACCACCCTGGAGCAGCTAAAAACTAACGTTGAGAGCTTCCATCTGGAGTTGAGCGAAGAGGTGTTGGCGGAGATTGAAGCGGTGCATCAGGTGTATACCTATCCGGCACCCTGATAAACGCAAAACGGCAACCCTGGTTGCCGTTTTGCGTTTGCTCCCTCTCCCTGTGGGAGAGGGCCGGGGTGAGGGCATCAGGCCGCACATCCGCCTGATTGCCCGGCGGCGCTTCGCTTGCCGGGCCTACAAGGTCAAAGGCGGGGTGTTACCTCCACCCGACAAATCCCGTTAACGCCGACGTTGCCACACCCACAGCGCCGCAATCGCCAGCGCAAACAGGCCGCCAAACCCGACGCCAATGCCCACTACCGGTACGCCCACTTTTACCGCCAGCGAGTAAACCCCGAGCATCAGCAGCATGGCGGCGTTTTCGCCGAGGTTTTGCACCGCAATCGCATTGCCTGCCCCAACGGTCTGCTTCCCGCGCTCCTGCAGCAGCGCATTCAGCGGCACCACGAAAAAGCCTCCGCAGATCCCCATCAGGAACAGCAGCGCATAGGCCGGTAACAGCGTATGCTGCAGCGCGAAGAGCAGCACTACCACGCCAATCAGGATCCCGGCGGGCATGCAGCGCGCGACGGTTTGCAGCGTCACCAGTTTCGCCGCTGCCCCCGCGCCGAGCACAATCCCCACCGCCACCATGGCGTTAAGGTAGGTTGGCGTGGCGTTATCGGTAATGCCCAGCGCCGTTGGCACCCACAGCACCAGCAGGAAGCGCAGCGTCACCCCTGCGCCCCAGAACATACTGGTGCCCAGCAGCGAGAAGCGGGTTTCGCCGTTTCGCCACAGCACGCGGCAGGCGTTAAAGAAGCTGGCGGTCATCGGCGTAAAACGCCAGGACTGTCCCGGACGCGCCGCCGGCAGTTTCGGGATGAACAGGTTAGCGATCACCGCCCCGGCATACATCACCGCGCAGATACCCAGCGCCGCCAGCACGTGCCAGTCCGCCAGTACCCCGCCCGCCATCGAGCCCAGCAGGATCGCCGCAATGGTCGAAGCCTCCATCAACCCGTTAGCTTTAACCAGCTTATCGCCGGTAGTAAGTTCACCGAGGATGCCGTACTTGGCCGGGGAGTAGGCTGCCGCCCCGATCCCCACCAGCGTATAGCCAATAAACGGGTTCACGCCAAAGCAGATGCTGGCGGCACCCAGCAGTTTGAGGCTGTTGGCAAACATCATCACCCGACCTTTGGCGAAGCTGTCCGCCACCTGACCAACAAAGGGGGCGAAAATAATGTAAGCGCCCACAAACACCATCTGCAGGATCGGCTGGCTCCAGTCCGGGTAAAACTGAGATTTGAGCAGCGCCAGGGTGGCAAACAGCAGCGCGTTATCACCAAAGGCAGAGAGGAACTGGGCGGCGGTAACCGCCATCATCCCCTTTGACCAGATGGAGGTGTTAGTGGGTACTGACTCACTCATTATGCGGCTCCGCCTGTTCAACCATACCTTTGAGGGTGACAAAATCCGGCTTACCGCTGCCCAGCACCGGAAGTTGTTTCAGATAACGAATATCGCGCGGCACGGCCAGCTCAGGAATTCCGTGTTCACGCGCATGCTGGAGCAGCTGCTCGCGCTTCAGCTCGCTGTCGGTGGTGAAGAGCACCAGCGCCTCACCCTTGCTGGCATCGGCTTTCACCGCGGTGGCGTGCATTTTGTCAGGCGATACGGCCAGCGCCAGCTGTTCCACCATCTCCAGCGACACCATTTCCCCGGCGATTTTAGCGAAGCGTTTCGCCCGGCCCTGGATCTGCACGTAGCCCTGCTCGTCGAAGCGCACGATGTCACCGGTGTCGTACCAGCCGGTCTCCACCTCGCCGTTAACGTTCTCTGCCGTCGGCGCTTCCAGCACACCCGGGTTTTCCACCCGCAGGTAGCCGTTCATCACGTTCCGCCCTTTCAGCTGCAGGCGTCCGCCCTCTTCAATGCCCGGAACGGCGAGCAGGCGCGCGTCCATCCCCGGCAAGATGCGCCCGACGGTGCCGGGTTTCGCCGCCATCGGCACGTTAATGGAGACCACCGGCGCGCACTCGGTCACGCCGTAGCCTTCCAGAATGCGCAGGCCAAACTTGTCCTGCCACAGCTGGCGGGTGCTCTCCTGCAGTTTTTCCGCCCCGGCCACCACGTAACGCACCCGGTGGAAATCATAAGGGTTAGCAAAGCGGGCGTAGTTGCCGAGGAAGGTTGAAGTGCCGAAAATCACCGTACAGTTACGGTCATAGGTCAGCTCCGGCACGATGCGATAGTGCAGCGGGCTCGGGTAGAGGAACACTTCGGCACCGGTCAGCAGCGGCGTGAACAGCCCCACCGTCAGACCAAAGGAGTGGAACAGCGGCAGCGCTGACATAAAGCGGTCTTTCGCAGTAAAGTCGGCGATGGTTTTGATCTGCTCGACGTTGGCCAGCAGGCTCTTATGGCTGTGGACCACCCCTTTCGGGTTCCCCTCCGAACCGGAGGTAAAGAGGATCACGGCAGCATCTTCCGGCTGCTGTTTGACCTGCGCCAGGTGCGGCACCAGCAGATGCGCAAAAATCCACAGCTTGTCACCGGTGGTCACTTCCGCTTTCAGATCTTCGAGGAAGACCCAGCGCACCTGGGTGAGCTGTTCCGGCAGATGCCAGAGTTTGCCTTTATCGAGGAAGGTGCGCGAGGTAAACACGGTGTTGATCTGCGCGGCAGTGATGGCGCTGCCGAGCCCCTTCACCCCGGCGGTGTAGTTCAGCATCGCCGGGATACGCCCGCGGGAGACGGCACCAAAGATCACCGCAGCGCTGATCCCGGCGTTCGGCAGCATCAGGCCAATCTTTTCGCCCTGCTTACTGTATTTTTCCAGGATACGCCCCACAAACAGGGTCTTGGTGAGCAGCTTGTGATAGCTGTCAGGGGCAAAGTTAATGTCGTCGATGCAGTGTTTCTTCGCGCCAAAGCGGTACATCGCCGTCAGCAGCGACTCGTACAGGGTTTCACGCGGGCGCACCGCCATCCGGGCTTCCATCATCACCTGATGCAGCATCTCACCGGCGATTTTACGACGATCGCGGGCGCGCGGCGCGTCGGGCATCGGCAGCGTAGTCGGCGGCAGCAGATGCAGGGTGATGCGCGGGAACAGGCGCTGTTTCACCAGCCCTTTCAGGCGGCTGAAAAAGGTCAGCTCGGCGCCTTCAATGCGCAGCGGCACCACCGTGGCGCCGGATTTCGCCGCCACAAAGCCCGCGCCGTCATAGATTTTCATCAGCGAGCCGGTGATGGAGATTCGCCCTTCCGGGAAGATCACCACCGGACGGCCCTGCTCAATCAGACGCACCAGGTGTTTGATCATCATCGGTTTGGTCGGGTCGAGCGGCACAAAATCGATCAGCTTCGTCAGCCAGCGCATGTACCACTGCTTGCTGACGGAGGTATAGACCGCAAATACCGGACGCACGGGTAAAAACAGCGCCAGCAGGATGCCATCAATAAAGGAGACGTGGTTAGGGGTAATAAGAACCCGACTGGCATGCAATGCCTGAGTATCGCCCGTGAGACGGACGCGAAAAAGGATACGGAACAGCGTGCGGAAGAACCCAAATAGCATTTCAACTCCCTTTGCCTTTCAATAAGCCGGGTTACGGTAAATTGTGGCAGATTACACGAGAAGTGCAGCAGGAGCGACAGCCGGATAAAGACAAAAAAAAACCTGCGCATCTGCGCAGGCTGGTGCAAGAGATGAGTACGCAGTACGTACTAAGAATTCTCACCAATCAATACCTCTGGGATCTCAAATGTAGCAATGGCGACCAAATCCCCGCCAGCAGACAATCGCAACAGCCTGAGGCAAAGTGTAAGCAAAGATGCAAATTCACACGCGTCTGTCACGCTTCGCTGTGTAACGATTACACAATTTCCTCGGCCATGTATCACCTTTGTGAATTGCCTCACCGCCCTGCGCTTGAATACGCCTGACTTTTCCGCAACACTATTTAGTGTGTAAACGCTTACCCCAAAGAGAAGGTAGAGAATGGCGACAATTAAGGATGTGGCCCGAATGGCGGGTGTTTCTGTTGCCACGGTTTCACGCGTCATCAACAACTCCCCCAAAGCCAGCGAAACCTCCCGTCAGGCGGTGCTGACGGCCATGGAGTCGCTCAACTATCACCCCAACGCTAATGCCCGGGCGCTGGCGCAGCAGTCCACCGATACCGTCGGGCTGGTGGTGGGCGATGTGTCGGATCCCTTTTTCGGCGCGATGGTGAAAGCCGTCGAGCAGGTCGCCTACCACACCGGCAACTTTCTGCTGATCGGCAATGGCTACCACAACGAGCAGAAAGAGCGTCAGGCGATTGAGCAGCTGATTCGCCACCGCTGCGCGGCGCTGGTGGTGCATGCCAAAAAGCTGTCGGATGACGAGTTAGTACACCTGATGAAGCAGATCCCCGGCATGGTGATTGTGAACCGTATTATCCCCGGCTATGAACAGCGCTGCGTGGCGCTGGACGATCGCTACGGCGCCTGGCTTGCCACCCGCCACCTGATCCAGCAGGGGCATACCCGTATCGGCTATCTCTGCTCCAATCACGCCATTTCTGACGCCGAAGATCGACTCCAGGGCTACTACGATGCGCTGCGCGAGAACGACCTGCCCTGCAACGATCGTCTGGTCACTTACGCTGAACCCGACGAGCACGGCGGCGAGCAGGCGATGACGGAGCTGCTGGGACGGGGACGTAACTTTACGGCGGTCGCCTGTTACAACGACTCGATGGCCGCCGGGGCGATGGGAGTGCTGAACGATAACGGGATTGACGTGCCGGGAGATATTTCGCTGATCGGCTTTGATGACATTCTGATCTCCCGCTACGTGCGGCCGCGGCTGACCACGGTGCGCTACCCGATCGTCACCATGGCAACCCAGGCGGCGGAGCTGGCGCTATCCCTGGCGGATAAACGTCAGCCGCCGGAGATCACTCACGTGTTCAGCCCGACGCTGGTGCGTCGTCACTCGGTCACGCCACCGGCAGAGTCCGCCAGCGAATAGCGATAGAGGTGCACGGTTTTATCCGGGTACTCCAGACCGTCACCGATGTAGTGCCAGCCGTAACGTTCATAAAAGTCGCGGCAGGCAGACCAGAGATGCAGCTCGCGATACCCGCTCTTGGCGGCATGTTTCTGCACGTGCTGCTGTAATTTTCCCGCCAGCCCCTGCCCGCGCGCGGCGTCGTCCACGTACAGCGCCGCCAGCCAGGGATAAAGATCCTGGCGGGTAATCAGGTCGCAGCGCCACAACCCCACCGTGCCAAGTAGCTGTTCGCCCTCGGTAGCAATAAAGGTCAGCGGCAGCGCGCCCGGTGTTTGGCTGTGGGTCACTACGCTGGCGAAAAAGTCGCGCGCCAGCCCCTCACCAAAGGCCTGCCACAGCCAGTCGATCACCTGCTCCGCATGCTGCGGGGCGGCGTACAGCGGTTGGATCTTCACACCAGCTTCCCCTGAAAAATGGGCACCGACTCAAACAGATAGCCGTCAAAATCCGGGGCGTCTTCGTCGGAGAGCTCCAGCAGGCTCTTTTTGACATTTTCCAGATGCTGGAACATCGCCTGCCAGGCCCCCATTACGTCGCGGCGGCGCAGCGCAGCGAGGATGGTCTGCCTGTCGCCCAGCCACTTCAGGCGATACGCCCGGCTGGCAATGTGGGCATTAAATTGCTGCCACAGCGGGCTGCTGTCCATGTTGTGCCAGACGCTTTCGACGGTCGCCAGCAGCATCTGGTTCTGGGTGGCCCCCGCCAGCACCAGATGGAACATCTTGCTGTTGTCCTGGCTGTTGTCGTTGGCGGCGATCGCCCGCTGCTCCTGCTCGATGATGCGGCGCAGGTTGTCGATGTCCGCCCGGGTCGCCATTTTGGCGGCAAAGGCGGCGATGTTGCTTTCGAGCAGCTGGCGCGCCTGCAAAATCTCAAACGGACCCACGTCGCTTTTCAACAGACGCTCTTCCTCGTTCTCATGCTCTTCGGGAATGCGCATCACGTAGACGCCGGAGCCCTGGCGGATATCCACGGTGCCCTGCAGCTCCAGCATCAGCAGCGCCTCCCGCACGATGGTGCGGCTGACGCCGTAGGTCTCCGCGATATTGCGCTCCGGCGGCAGACGCGAGCCCACGGGATAGTGCCCCTGGATGATCTGGGCGCGTAAGTCCTCGCCAATCTCCTGGTACTGCTTCTTTTCCGCCGGGACGACAGCCTTATCCACGTTATCACCTGTACTCTGAGTTAATGCGGGCCATTTTGCGCACTATGTTACCAGAAGCGTCGCGATCTGCGCCTACTTCCATTCGTCATCGAGGGTCAGGGTCAGGACGCGCTCATCGCGCAGTTGCCGGAACCAGCTGGCCGATTTTTTAGGGCGTCGGGCGCGGTTATCCGCCAGATCGATCTCAATCAGCCCGTAGCGGTTCTTGAAGGCGTTCATCGGCGAGACGTTGTCGGTGAAGGCCCACAGCATGTAGCCGTGGCAGTTCGCCCCCTCCTCCCGCGCCAGCAGGGTGTAGTAGAGATGCTCGCTGATAAAGTTGATGCGGTAGTTGTCCTCGATGATGCCGTCGCGGTTACGGTACTGGGCTTCGTTTTCGACCCCCATCCCGCTCTCGGCTACGAACCAGTCGATGTTGCGGTAGTCGTTTTTGATCCGCATCGCCATGTCGTAAATGATGCGCGGAGCGATCTCCCAGCCGCGAGAAGGATTCATCCGCCGCCCCGGCAGTTCAAACGGCTCGTAGTAGTACGCCGGATGGAACGGCGTCTCCGGGTGCCAGGCCCGGGACGGGGCCTTCACCCGGTGCGGGTAATAGAGGTTAATCCCCAGCTCGTCGACGGTGTTGGCGGCAATCAGCGCCAGCTCCTCCGGGGTGTAGTCCCACGGCACCTGATGTTGCTCCAGCAGGGTGAAGAGTTCCTGCGGGTAGTGGCCGTGCACCAGCGGATCGAGAAATACCCGGTTGTAGAACAGGTCGTAAATCTCCGCGGCCTTCACATCATGGGCCGCGCGTGAGCGTGGATAGGTGACTTCCGGGTTGAGAATGCAGCCCACGCTGCCGCTGTAGCCCTTCTCGCGGAACAGCTTCACCACTTTCGCCGTCGCCAGCACCTTATGGTGATTCCACTGCATCCAGGTGCTGGTGTTCTGTTCATAGGGCCAGCGCAGCGCGTCGAGATAGACCCGGGTCTGGACCACAATCGGCTCGTTGAAGCTGAACCAGCGCTTCACCACGTGGTGATAGCGGGCAAAAACCTGTTCGGCGTAGCGGACGAACAGCTCCACCACATGCTTCGAGGCCCAGCCGCCGTAGGTCTCCAGCAAGGTGCCCGGCAGCTCGTAGTGCTCAAGGCAGATCATCGGCTCAATGCCCTGGCGGTGCATCTCGGCAAACAGGGCGTCGTAATACGCGGCGTACTCCTCATCGACGGTGGCGTTTTCATAGTCGATCAAAAAACGCGACCAGTTGATGGAGGTGCGGTAGTGGGTCAGCCCGGCCTGCTTCATCAGCGCCACGTCTTCGCGGAACCGGTTGATGAAATCGGTGGCGACCGCCGGGCCGTAGCCGTTATGCCACACCTGGCGATCGTTTTTGTACCAAAGATCGATCCACGAATCCTGCCCCGTTTTTTTGCCGCTCCAGCCCTCGGTCTGCCAGGCAGAGGCCGCGGCCCCGAGAATAAAGTCCCCGGGGATAGTCATCTGTTTAATGCTCATGCGTTATTCGTCGCCTCCTGATTGGCGGCCTGCATCGCGGCCTGCTCAGCCCGGCGTGAAGCGATCTTCACAAACGGCAGGTAGATAAGCACGGCCGTAATGATGCAGACAAACTGGGTGACCACCGCGCCCATCGAGCCGGCGGTAGAGAGCCAGGCGTTGATCAGCGGCGGCGTGGTCCAGGGCACCATCACCACCGCTTTACCAGCAAACCCGGTGACGGTAGCGAAGTAGCCGATGGAGCCGGTGACTAATGGGGTGATGATGAACGGGATCGCCAGAATCGGGTTGAGCATGATTGGCATGCCGAAGATCACCGGCTCGTTGATGTTAAAGATCCCGGGGCCGATGGAGAGCTTGGCGATCTCCTTCATCTCTTTGCGTTTGGTGCCGATCATCACCGCGATCAGCAGGCCGATGGTCAGGCCCGAGCCGCCGATGCTCATGTACACATCCCAGAACGGCATGGTGATGATGTTCGGGATCTCTTTGCCCTGCTCAAAGGCGCTCATGTTGACGGTGATCGCCCCCAGCAGCAGCGGCTCGCGGATCGGTTTGATCATCTGGTTACCGTGGATGCCGATCACCCAGAACAGCTGGGCGACGAACATCAGCAGCAGGATCCCCGGCAGGCTCTGCACCACCCGCTCCAGCGGCTGTTGCACCACCTGGTAGACCGCATCGTAGAGGTACAGGCCGGTGACCTGATGGAACACAAAGCCGAAGGTGGCGATGAGGGTGGTGGTAATGATCGCCGGGATCAGCGCCGAGAACGAGGCCGACACGTTCGGCGGCACGGTGTCAGGCATGCGGATTTTCAGCCCCGGACGGCCCTCCAGCCAGCAGTAGATCTCCACCGACAGGATGGCGATAAACATGCCGAGGAACAGGCTGCGGGTATCGGAGAACTGGCGCAGGAGCACATCTTTCACCATGTGCATTTCGCCGTCGACCATCATCTCCACGGTCGTCGGCGTGACGCAGA
The DNA here is from genome assembly GCA_002360945.1 of Leclercia adecarboxylata. GTDB lineage: Bacteria > Pseudomonadota > Gammaproteobacteria > Enterobacterales > Enterobacteriaceae > Enterobacter > Enterobacter adecarboxylatus_B. The sequence goes on from DERO01000001.1 coordinate 11,699, forward strand.
TAAAGCAGATCACCGCCAGCAGGCCCGGGAACAGGGACTTAATGCCGTTGATACGCCCCAGCTCGATGCCGATCAGGAACACGGCCCCGATATTGAGGAAGTTCAGCGTGGCATAGTTCAGGGCGCTGGTGATCGGCTTCAGCGTGGCGAGAAACGACAGCGACTGAAAGCTGGCTAGGCCGTTTTTCGGATCCAGTACCATGTTGGAGATCAGCACCGAGAATGCGCCCACGATGATGACCGGCATTAAGGTGATGAAGGCAGACTTTATCGCCATGATATAGCGATAACTGTTGAACTTTGTGGCGAAACTGCCCAGAGAGTTGATCAGTTTTTCCTGTAATGCCATGGGGTAATACCTCAGTAAAAGGGCCTTTATTGGGATAAGGTGTACAGCCGTCTTCTATTGGCATACCAAAAATAGCTTCCAGTCACGAATTGTTCTGTGATTAAGCTCCCAACGCGGCAAGAGGTATCCCAGAGTGTGATTTATAATCACTTTGGTATGCCACTTTTGCCTGGCTCGCCACCCGTTACCAGAAAGCGTGATCCTGATGGGGGTTTTGCCTCTCCCGCCCGGCTTATGCCCCTGAACGTCTGTGATAAACTTGCGTGCATAACGTGGAAGCAGGAAGAGCAAATGGCAACAATGCTGGATGTCTCACTGCGCGCGGGCGTGTCGAAAGCCACGGTGTCGCGCGTACTGAACGGCACAGGTCAGGTCAAAGAGAGTACCCGTCAGCAGGTGTTTAGCGCGATGGAAGAGCTGGGCTATCGCCCCAATTTTCTGGCGCGATCGCTGGCGAACCGGACCAGCAACAGCATTGGACTGGTGGTCTCGACCTTTGACGGTTTTTACTTTGGTCGCCTGCTGCAGCAGGCTTCTCGTCAGACCGAAACGCACGGCAAGCAGCTGATTGTCACCGACGGTCACGATACCCCGGAGCGGGAAGAGGAAGCGGTACAGATGCTGGCGGATCGCCAGTGCGATGCCATCGTGCTCTACACCCGCTACATGAGCGAAAAAGCGATCATGAAGCTGATCAACAGCGTGAAGATGCCGCTTATCGTGATCAATCGCGACGTCAGCCAGGCCCGGGAGCGCTGCGTGTTCTTCGAACAGCAGACGGCGGCCTTCAGCGCCGTGGAGTATCTGATAAGCCAGGGGCACCGGGAGATCGCCTGCATGACGGTGCCGATCCACACCCCCACCGGCAAGGCGCGCCTCATCGGCTACCGCAAGGCGCTGGAAAAGCACGGCATTCCCTGGGATGAGAGCCGGGTGAAGTACGGTGATTCGGGGATGACTCGCGGGTATGAGCTGTGTCAGGAGTTATTGAGCGACAAGGTGCCGTTCAGCGCCCTGTTTGCCTGTAATGACGATATGGCGCTGGGCGCCTCGAAGGCGCTGCACCAGGCCGGGCTGCACATTCCGCAGGACGTGTCGTTATTTGGTTTTGACGACGCGCCCTGCGCGAAGTGGCTGGAGCCGGCGCTGTCGACCGTCTATCTGCCGATCGACAACATGATCACCACCGCCATCGATCAGGCGATCCGGCTGGCGAAAAACGAGCCGATTGAAGCGATCCCACCGTTTACCGGCACGCTGGTGTTACGCGATTCGGTAGCGACGGGACCCTGGTTCGATCAGAACAGTTCGAGGGCGAGCAGTTCCTGAATGGTCTGGCGACGTCGGATCAGCCGCGCCGCACCGTTATCAAACAGCACTTCCGGCAGCAGCGGACGGCTGTTGTAGTTCGAGGACATGGACGCCCCGTACGCGCCGGTATCGTGCAGCACCAGATAATCTCCTGGCACAACCTGCGGCAGGGCGCGGGTTTCGACTTTGCCGCCCTCCTGCTGGGTGAAGACATCTCCGGATTCGCACAGCGGCCCGGCCACCACCGTCTCCACCACTGGCGCCTGGTTTAAATCCCGGCCGTCGGCCGCGAGGGCGGTAATGTGGTGATAGCTGCCGTACATGGAGGGACGCATCAGATCGTTAAAGCCCGCGTCGATCAGCACGAAGTGACGGCTGCCCATCGCCTTCACGCTGCGCACCTGCGCCACCAGCACGCCGGATTCCGCCACCAGGAAACGCCCCGGCTCGATCTCCAGCTTCACCGGATGGCCCAGATGAGCAGCAATTTTGTCACGCGCGCCGTTCCACAGGCCGTAGTAGTGATCGGTGTCGATCGCCTCTTCCCCTTCGCGATACGGGATCGATAAGCCACCGCCCGCGGAGATCGCCTCCAGATCCTGACCAAATTCGATCACCTGGCGCACCATCGCGCCGCACACCTGCTCAAGATGACCGTAATCCACACCGGAACCGATGTGCATATGAATGCCCACCAGCGTCAGGTTATAGCGCTGCAGGACCTCCAGGGCCGCAGGCAGATCGCTGTACCAGATGCCGTGTTTGCTGTTTTCGCCGCCGGTGTTGGTCTTCTGGCTATGGCCATGACCAAAGCCCGGGTTAACGCGTAGCCAGACGCGATGGCCCGGCGACACCTGACCCAGCTGCTCCAGCATATCCACCGAACCGGCGTTGACCGGGATCTGCAGCTCATGCACTCGGGCCAGGGTGGCGCTGTCGATCAGGTCGGCGGTAAAGACGATGGAGTCGCGGTCACTCTTCGGATCGTACCCCGCCGCCAGCGCGCGCTCGATTTCACCCAGCGACACGGAGTCAACCTTGACGCCCTGCTCGCGCATCAGGCGCAGAATGTGGATGTTGGAGCAGGCTTTCTGGGCAAAACGCACCACGTCGAACTGATGCAGAGCGGCAATTTTGTCGCGAATAATCTGCGCGTCATAGACCCAAACCGGGCAGCCAAACTCCGCAGGCAGGCGCAGCAAATTGTTGGCGTTCAGGTCGGTATCGGTGTTGTTCAGCGGGCGTGGCATGGTGTTCTCCGGGAGTGCAATTTTTACTGATTACGCCACAGCGCGAAGAGAATAAAAAATATCGTTTTATCGCCAGTCTATGCAAAAATGATATGGATTATATTTAACCAGGTCGCCTTCTATGCCCGCTGTAAACCTGCGCCATATTGAAATTTTCCACGCGGTGATGACCGCCGGAAACCTGACCGAAGCCGCGCGCCTGCTGCACACCTCCCAGCCGACGGTCAGCCGCGAGCTGGCGCGCTTCGAGAAGGTGATCGGCCTGACGCTGTTCGAGCGCACGCGTGGGCGGCTGCATCCCACGGTGCAGGGGCTGCGGCTGTTCGAGGAGGTGCAACGCTCCTGGTACGGGCTGGACCGCATCGTCAGCGCCGCCGACAGCCTGCGCGAGTTCCGTCAGGGCGAGCTGTCCATTGTCTGCCTGCCGGTCTTCTCCCAGTCGTTTTTGCCTGCCCTGCTGCAGCCGTTTCTCGCCCGCTACCCGGACGTGAACCTGACCATCGTCCCGCAGGAGTCGCCCCTGCTGGAGGAGTGGCTCTCGGCCCAGCGCCACGATCTCGGCCTGACCGAAACCCTCGCCACCCCGGCGGGGACCGCCCGCCACGAGCTGCTGTCACTGGATGAGGTGTGCGTCCTGCCCGCCGGACATCGGCTGGCTGAAAAAGCGGTGCTGACCCCGGCAGATTTTCAGGGCGAGAACTACATCAGCCTGTCGCGTACCGACAGCTATCGGCAGCTGCTGGACCAGCTCTTTGCCGAGCATCAGGTGAAACGACGGATGGTGGTGGAGACCCACAGCGCGGCGTCGATCTGCGCCATGGTGCGGGCGGGGGTGGGGATTTCGGTGGTAAATCCGCTGACGGCGCTGGATTATGCCGACAGCGGCATTGCGATCCGCCGCTTCACGGTTTCGGTGCCCTTTACGGTGAGCCTGATTAAGCCACTGCACCGCCCGGCCTCGGCGCTGGTAGATACCTTTAGCGCCCATCTGCAGCAGGAGCTGGGCACCATCATCGATCCGCTGGAGCGGCTTTTATCCTCGCACGCTACGAAAGCATAAACTCTACCGCATCGGCGGCGTGGATCTCGGCGGTATCAAACACCGGGATCGGGCTTTCATCCGCCGGGATCAGCAGGCCAATCTCGGTGCAGCCAAAGATCACCCCCTGTGCCCCTCGATCGGCGAGGGTCTGGATCACGCTCAGGTAGTACTGGCGTGAGGCCTCGCTAAAGGTGCCGAGGCACAGCTCTTCAAAGATGATCTGATTGATGCGGGCCCGATCCGCCTCGTCCGGGATCAGGCTCTCGATGCCGTACTGCGCCGTCAGCCGCCCGCGGTAGAAATCCTGCTCCATGGTGTAGCGGGTGCCGAGCAGCGCCACGCGGTTCATGCCCGCTGCGGTGATGGCCCGCCCGGTGGCATCGGCAATATGCAGGAACGGCAGAGAGCAGCGCGCTTCAATCTGCGCGGCGACTTTGTGCATGGTGTTGGTACAGAGCAGAATGGCCTCCGCCCCTGCCCCCTGTAGTCCCAGCGCCGCATCGGCGAGGATCTCTCCGGCCTTCTCCCAGTCGCCGCTGGACTGGCAGGCTTCTATCTCATGAAAATCGACGCTGTGCAGCAGCAGGCTGGCCGAGTGCAATCCCCCCAGGCGCTGCTTCACCCCCTCGTTAATCAGACGATAATAGGGAATGGTGGATTCCCAGCTCATTCCCCCCAACAGGCCAATCGTTTTCATGGTGCTCTCCTTTCCGGTTTTAACCAGTGAAGCAAACTTGTGATCGAGTTTCCAGTTCTCTGGTTCCACATTTCCTTTTACCCGGCGCTGGGATAAATTAAATGAAACGATGTTTCACTATATAACAGGACATGAGCATGTTTATTTTCCACAAAGAGACCCAACTTGAAGATCTGGGCAACGGCGTTTCCCGCCGTATTCTGGCGCATGACGGCAAAATGATGGCGGTGGAGGTCAATTTTGAAGAGGGCGCTGTCGGCCCGATGCACAACCACCCGCACGAGCAGCTGACCTACGTATTATCCGGCGAATTCGAATTCACCATCGGGGAAGAGAAGCATGTCGTCACCGCCGGGGATACGCTTTATAAGCAGCCGCACATTATGCACGGCTGCGTTTGCCTGAAGCCGGGCACCCTGCTGGATACCTTTACCCCGGTTCGGGAAGACTTCCTGAAATAACTCACAGGGCGATGCAACAGCATCGCCTTTTTTTTGCTTACGCGCTTACTCAGCAAAATAATAATTCAATAAGTTAATTATATCCTCGCTACCTTATTCATTTGTTACGGTTTTGCTACAAATATTAGTAGTTTGTCTCTGCCGACGAAAATTCCCAGAATATGTGAGCAAAGTCCTCTGTTTAGCTGGTTTTTTCTCATCGCCTTTCCGCGCAAGTCGATAAAAATGCCATCCATCTCACCTTATTGAAACGCTGTTTCGACCGCGATCACATTTCCACTATTTATCGAATGACGTGGATTTAAATCACAATAAAATAAATTAAAACGTCGTTTTACAAATTGAAAACGGTGGTTCATAAGTTTTAAAAAATTGAAACAGCTGCCAGCGGCACCCGTACAGATTCCGTTTTAAACCATTAATTACCAGGTAGGTATGTATGAATGAAAACAAGATGTTGGGGCTGGCGTGGATATCACCCTACATAATTGGGTTGATACTTTTCACCGCCTTCCCCTTTGTTTCATCTTTCTTCCTCAGTTTTACTGAGTACGATTTGATGAGCCCGCCGGTATTTAACGGCATAGAAAACTATCGCTACATGTTTACGGAAGATACCCTCTTCTGGAAATCCATGGGCGTGACCTTTGCCTATGTCTTTTTAACCATCCCACTGAAACTGGCCTTTGCGCTGGGTATTGCGTTTGTTCTGAACTTTAAACTGCGCGGCATCGGCTTCTTCCGTACCGCCTACTATATTCCGTCGATCCTCGGCAGCTCCGTCGCCATTGCCGTGCTGTGGCGCGCCCTGTTTGCGATTGATGGCCTGCTCAACAGCTTTATCGGCGTGTTTGGTTTTGACGCGGTGAACTGGCTTGGCGAACCCTCTCTGGCGCTGATGTCCGTAACCCTGCTGCGCGTCTGGCAGTTCGGCTCCGCGATGGTGATCTTCCTCGCCGCCCTGCAGAACGTCCCGCAGTCGCAGTATGAAGCGGCGATGATCGACGGCGCGTCCAAGTGGCAGATGTTCATGAAAGTGACCGTGCCGCTGATTACGCCGGTGATCTTCTTCAACTTCATCATGCAGACCACCCAGGCGTTCCAGGAATTTACCGGTCCGTATGTTATTACCGGCGGTGGACCAACCTACTCCACCTACCTGTTCTCACTGTACATCTACGACACCGCATTCAAGTACTTTGACATGGGTTACGGCGCGGCACTGGCCTGGGTCCTGTTCCTGGTCGTTGCGGTCTTCGCCGCTATCGCCTTTAAGTCTTCGAAATACTGGGTGTTCTACTCCGCCGATAAGGGAGGCAAAAATGGCTGATATTCAACAACTCTCCACGGCGAGAAGCATCGCAGAACGTGAAGTGGCGCGGACGCTGCGTCGTGAAAAAATTAGCGCCAGCATTCGCTATGTGATCCTGCTGTTTGTTGGCCTGCTGATGCTCTATCCGCTGGTGTGGATGTTCTCGGCGTCGTTCAAACCGAACCACGAGATCTTCACCACCCTGAGCCTGTGGCCAGCCCACGCCACCTGGGACGGCTTCATTAACGGCTGGAAAACCGGTACCGAGTACAACTTCGGTCATTACATGCTGAACACCTTCAAGTATGTGATCCCGAAAGTGATCCTGACCATTATCTCCTCCACCATCGTGGCGTACGGCTTTGCCCGCTTCGAGATCCCGTGGAAGAAGTTCTGGTTCGCGACGCTGATCACCACCATGTTGCTGCCAAGCACCGTGCTGCTGATCCCTCAGTACCTGATGTTCCGTGAAATGGGCATGCTGAACAGCTATATGCCGCTGTACCTGCCGCTGGCCTTCGCCACCCAGGGGTTCTTCGTCTTCATGCTGATCCAGTTCCTGCGCGGCGTACCGCGTGACATGGAAGAGGCGGCGCAGATTGACGGCTGTAACTCCATTCAGGTGCTGTGGTACGTAGTCGTGCCCATCCTGAAGCCAGCGATCATCTCCGTGGCGCTGTTCCAGTTCATGTGGTCAATGAACGACTTTATCGGGCCGCTGATTTACGTCTACAGCGTGGACAAATACCCGATTGCACTGGCTCTGAAAATGTCCATCGACGTCACCGAAGGTGCGCCGTGGAACGAAATTCTGGCAATGGCGAGCATCTCCATTCTGCCATCCATCATTGTCTTCTTCCTGGCACAGCGCTACTTCGTACAGGGCGTAACCAGCAGCGGAATTAAAGGTTAAGAGGGAAATATCATGGCTGAAGTTATTTTCAACAAACTGGAAAAGGTTTACTCCAACGGCTTCAAAGCGGTACATGCTATCGACCTGAAAATCGCTGAAGGTGAATTCATGGTAATCGTCGGCCCATCCGGCTGCGCCAAGTCCACCACCCTGCGTATGCTGGCCGGTCTGGAGACCATCAGCGGCGGCGAAGTGCGCATCGGCGACAAGATCGTCAACAACCTCGCGCCAAAAGAGCGTGGGATTGCGATGGTGTTCCAGAACTATGCGCTCTATCCGCACATGACCGTGCGTGAAAACCTGGCCTTTGGCCTGAAGCTGAGCAAGCTGCCAAAAGCGCAGATTGAGGCGCAGGTGAACGAAGCGGCCAAAATCCTCGAGCTGGATGAGCTGCTGGACCGCCTGCCGCGCCAGCTCTCCGGCGGTCAGGCCCAGCGTGTGGCCGTAGGCCGTGCGATTGTGAAAAAGCCGGACGTGTTCCTGTTCGATGAACCGCTCTCTAACCTCGATGCCAAACTGCGTGCCTCGATGCGTATCCGTATTTCGGACCTGCACAAGCAGCTGAAGGCCTCCGGCAAACCGGCGACCACCGTCTACGTGACGCACGACCAGACCGAAGCGATGACCATGGGCGACCGCATCTGCGTGATGAAGCTCGGCCACATCATGCAGGTGGATACCCCGGACAACCTGTATCACAAACCGAAAAATATGTTCGTGGCCGGCTTTATCGGCTCGCCGGAGATGAACATCCGCGCCAGCAAACTGGTGCAGCAGGACGGCCAGCTCTCCCTGACCATCGGCAACCAGACCATGCCGTTAAGCCCTGAGCTGAAAGAGAAAGTCGCCAGCTACGTCGACCAGGACATTTTCTATGGCATCCGCCCGGACTTTGTCTCAATCTCCGATGAGCCCTTCGCCCAGGGCAGCTGCAGCGGCGAGATGGTTCGCGCGGAAAACATGGGGCACGAATTCTTCGTGTACCTGAAAGTTGGTGAGTATGAACTGACGGCCCGAATTCCTTCCGATGAAGCTAAGCCGATGATTAACAAAGGCCTTCACCGTAAGGTGTACTTTAAGTTCGATATGAATAAGTGTCATATTTTTGACGCAAAAACTGAACAGAACATCTCTCTTTAATGGAGTTATAAAAATGAAAAAAGTGCTTTTAAGCGCCGTTATCTCCGCTACCTTTGGAATGAGTGCCCTACCCACTTTTGCTGCGGACAGCACCGATCTGCGTATGTCCTGGTGGGGCGGCAATGGCCGTCACCAGGTCACGTTGAAGGCTCTGGAAGAGTTCCACAAACAGAACCCGGATATTAATGTTAAGTCGGAATACACCGGCTGGGATGGACACCTGTCGCGTCTGACCACCCAGATTGCGGGCGGCACCGAGCCGGACGTGATGCAGACTAACTGGAACTGGCTGCCGATCTTCTCCAAAACCGGTGACGGCTTCTACGACCTGAACAAAATGAAGGACGTGATTGACCTGTCTCAGTTCGATCCGAAAGAGCTGCAGTCCACCACGGTGAACGGCAAGCTGAACGGGATCCCAATCTCCGTGACCGCGCGCGTCTTCTACTTCAACGATGAAGCCTGGAAAAAAGCGGGCGTTGAATACCCGAAAACCTGGGACGATCTGATGGCGGCGGGTAAGGCCTTTGAGAGCAAACTGGGCAAACAGTACTACCCGGTCGTGCTGGAGCACCAGGATACCCTGGCGCTGCTGAACTCTTATATGATCCAGAAGTACAACATCCCGGCGGTGGACGAACAGGCGAAGAAATTCTCTTACAGCAAAGAGCAGTGGGTTGAGTTCTTCCAGACCTACAAAAAGCTGATCGACAGCCACGTGATGCCGGACACCAAGTACTACGCCTCCTTCGGTAAGAGCAACATGTATGAGATGAAGCCGTGGATCGAGGGTGAATGGGGCGGGACCTACATGTGGAACTCCACCATCAAGAAATACTCTGACAACCTGAAGCCACCAGCGAAACTGGAGCTGGGCAGCTACCCAATGCTGCCGGGTGCAACCGATGCCGGTCTGTTCTTTAAACCTGCGCAGATGCTCTCTATCGGTAAATCCACCAAGAACCCGGAAGCCGCAGCGAAAGTGATCAACTTCCTGCTGAACAGCAAAGAAGGCGTTGAGACCCTGGGTCTGGAGCGTGGCGTACCGCTGAGCAAAGTGGCGGTGAAATACCTGACCGAAGACGGCACCATCAAAGAGAACGATCCGGCGGTTGCGGGCCTGCGTCTGGCGCAGTCCCTGCCAGCCAAACTCTCCGTATCGCCATACTTTGACGACCCGCAGATTGTGGCTCAGTTCGGCACCTCCCTGCAGTACCTCGACTACGGTCAGAAAACCGTGGAAGAGACTGCCGCTGACTTCCAGCGTCAGGCTGAACGTATCCTGAAACGTGCAATGCGCTAATTAGCTTAGGTTATCAATACCCTACCGTTATGCGGTGGGGTATTTTTTTATCTGAAGGAACATGCCATGAAAGGAAAAATCATCCCCCTGAATTTTCGCACCCGTCAGGACAGTCAAACCGGACACGAGGTGATACGCCTGACGCCGCCGCACATCATCTGTCACCGTAACTACTTCTATCAGAAATGCTTTACCCGCGATGGCAGCAAGCTGATCTTTGGCGGCGCCTTTGAGGGCCACTGGAACTACTACCTGCTGGACATTGAACAGCAAAAGGCAACCCAGCTAACCGACGGCGCGGGTGACAACACCTTCGGCGGATTTCTCTCTGCGGACGATACGTCCCTGTGGTACGTGAAAGAGAGCCGCGAATTGCGCCGCGTCGATCTTGAGAGCCTGGAAGAGTATGTGGTGTATGAGGTCGATAACGACTGGGTGGCCTATGGCACCTGGGTAGCGAACTCTGACTGTACGAAACTGGTGGGCATCGAGATCAAAAAAAGCGACTGGCAACCGCTCACCGACTGGAGCAAGTTCCGCGCGTTTTATTTCACTAACCCGGAATGCCGCCTGATCAATATCGATCTGCAAACCGGCGAACGGCGGGTGATTTTGCAGGAGAAACGCTGGCTCGGGCACCCGATTTACCGCCCGTTCGACGACAGCACGGTGGCGTTTTGTCACGAGGGCCCGCGCGATGCGATCGATGCGCGGATGTGGCTGATCGATGAGGATGGCAGCAATCTGCGCAAGGTTCGCCAGCATGCAGAGGGCGAGAGCTTTACCCACGAGTTCTGGGTGCCGGACGGCTCGGCGCTCTATTACGTGGCGCACAAGGAGAACGATCCGCAGCGCTACCTGTTCAGCGCCGATCCGCAAACGCTGGAAAACCGTCAGCTGATGGCGATCCCGCCCTGCTCCCACCTGATGAGTAACCACGACGGCTCGCTGATCGTCGGCGATGGTGCGCCGCACAATACCGGGGATATCAGCCTCAACGATCCCTTCATCTGGGTGTTCGATATTGCACAAGGCACGCAAACTGCCATCTGCCAGCACAACACCAGTTGGAAAGTGCTGGACGGCGACCGCCAGGTCACCCACCCGCACCCGTCGTTTTCACCGGATAACAAGTGGGTGCTGTATACCTCGGACGAAGAAGGGATGCCGGCGCTGTATCTCGCCCGGGTGTGAAAAAAGCCGGGTGGCGGCTACGCCTTACCCGGCCTACGGTTTTGTAGGCCCGGCAAGCAAAGCGCCGCCGGGCGTTAACCTCACACGCCGATGTTTCTTAACTTCTCCCCGGACATCAGCTTGCGCTCGATGTGCTCCAGGGTGACGCCTTTGGTTTCGGGGATCAGCCAGAAGGTGATGCCAATAAAGACCACGTTCAGCACCGTATACAGCCAGAAGGTTCCCGCCGCGCCGATAGCATCCAGCAGAGTCAGGAAGGTGGCGCCAATGATCATGTTCGACACCCAGTTGGTGGTGGTGGAACAGGTGATCCCGAAGTCGCGGCATTTCAGCGGCTGAATTTCAGAGCACAGGATCCACACTACCGGGGCAGCGCTCATCGCGTAACCCGCGATGCACATCATCGTCATACCCACCGAGAGCCAGGACAAGCTGCTGGACGCCGTACCGTTATCAAACTGCATCAGGCAGTAGCCGAGGATCAGCGTCCCCAGCGCCATCACGCTAAAACCAATTTTCAGGGCCGGTTTGCGACCCGCTTTGTCGACGGTAAACACCGCAATAAAGGTGGCAAACATAAAGGTCAGCCCCACCACCAGGGTGGCGATCATCTGCTGTTCGGTGGTGGTGAATCCGGCCATTTTGAAAATACGCGGCGCGTAATACATGATGATATTCATGCCGGTAAACTGCTGCATCGCCTGCAGGAGCATGCCGAGGAATACCGCGCGACGGACGTTGCGGTTTATTTTGAATAACGACCAGCCACCCTGTTTCAGCTTGAGGCTTTCGCGGATCTCGTTCAGCTCTTCACGCGCTTTCTCAGAGGTATCGCGCAGCATCCGCAGCACCTCTTCCGCCTCGACGTGTCGTCCTTTTTGCGCCAGCCAGCGTGGACTGTTGGGCAAAAAGATCACCAGCACAATCAGCAATACCGCCGGGAGTGCCAGGACACCCAGCATGGCGCGCCAGTTGCCGCTGTAGCTGAAATACGTATCAGAGAGAAAGGCCAGCACGATACCGAGCGTCACCATCAGCTGGTACATGCTGATCATTTTGCCGCGAACGTTTTCGCTCGCCATCTCCGAGAGATAGAGGGGGGCGGTGTAGGAGGCAATCCCCACGGCCACGCCCAGCAGCACGCGAGAAAGCAGTAGCGCCTCCACGCCCGTGGCAAACGCGGAGCCCAGCGAGCCGGCCACAAACAGAACGGCGCCCACCATCAGGCTGTATTTTCGCCCGAGACGGAATGAGAGCCAGCCGTTGAACAGGGCACCCACTGCAGCACCCAGCATCATACTGCTCACCACCCACTCCTGCAGGCGATTGCTGAGCGTAAAGTGATCGGTGATAAAAGGTAGCGCACCGGCAATAACGCCGATGTCCAGCCCAAACAGTAAACCGGCCACCGCTGCGGAAACGGACACAAACAGGTTCATCCTGCGGGTATCGCGCAGGGCGCGGGGCATAAAGGTAGAGTCGTTTATTGATGTCATATTTTCCTGCCTGAACAGCGTAAGACGTTAAATGAAATTACGAGAAACCCTGAAAAAGTGTCAGGTCGTATAACGTGAAAATATGGATTTATCAGCTGGCAGGGTGCGATCTGTGATGGACATTACAATTTAAAACAAGGATGAATATTCACCACTTTTTGTTAAAAACATGATTTATAGAGAATAAATATGTGATACGCGTCATTTTGATAAAAAGGCTATGGATTTTTCTCTTTCATCCATATGGACAATGACTTATTTGGCGCAAAAAAAACCTCCGCCCGGGGGCAGAGGTTTACTGGCATGGACGGGAATTAACGCGCCAGCCAGCCGCCATCAACCGCTACGGTGTAGCCGTTGATGTAGTCAGATGCGCTGGACGCCAGGAACACAACCGGCCCCATCAGATCGCCTGGCAGACCCCAACGACCCGCCGGGATACGCTCGAGGATCGCCGCGCTGCGCTCTTCGTCAGCACGCAGCTGCTGGGTGTTGTTGGTGGCCATGTAGCCCGGTGCGATGGCGTTAACGTTGATGTTGTGCTGCGCCCATTCGTTCGCCAGCAGACGGGTCACGCCCATTACGCCGCTTTTGGAGGCGGTGTAAGAAGGCACGCGGATGCCGCCCTGGAAGGAGAGCATGGAGGCGATATTAATGATTTTGCCGCCGTTGCCCTGCGCGATGAAGTGCTTCGCCGCCGCCTGAGACATGAAGAAGACGCTCTTGATGTTCAGGTTCATCACGTCGTCCCAGTCCTGCTCGCTGAAGTTGATCGCGTCTTCGCGACGGATCAGACCGGCGTTGTTGACCAGAATGTCGATTTTACCGAATTCAGCCACCGCACGATCCAGCAGCTCAGGAATGGCGTCGATTTTACGCAGGTCAGCGGTCAGGCTCAGGAAACGACGGCCCAGTGCGGTCACACGCTCGATGGTCTCCTGCGGCTCAACGATGTTGATCCCGACGATGTCACAGCCGGCTTCCGCCAGACCGACCGCCATACCCTGGCCCAGACCGGTATCACAACCGGTAACGACCGCAACTTTACCCTGCAGAGAAAATGCATCAAGAATCATTTTTTATCCTTTATCTTTCAGCGCCTGAACGAACAGGCAAGTTTGTGCTTAACTGTCCGCGACTAGCGCAGATCCTTAACGGCTACGTGGTCCATATCATCAAAGACCTGGTTTTCACCCACCATGCCCCAGATGAAGGTATAGGCACGCGTGCCCACGCCCGAGTGAATAGACCAGCTTGGTGAGATCACCGCCTGCTCGTTATGCATCACGATATGGCGCGTCTCCTGCGGCTGTCCCATCATGTGGAATACACAGGCGTCTTCTTCCATGTTGAAGTAGAAGTACACTTCCATGCGGCGCTCATGGGTATGGCACGGCATGGTGTTCCACAGGTTGCCCGGATCAAGCTCGGTCAGCCCCATGCTGAGCTGGCAGGTTTCCAGCACATCAGGAACGAAGTATTTGTTAATGGTGCGGCGGTTGCTGGTGAGGTTGTCACCCAGAGTGACTGGCGCAACGTCTGCCGGGGTCACTTTTTTGGTTGGATAGGTGGTGTGTGCCGGGGCGCAGTTATAGTAGAACTTCGCCGGTTTGCTGCTATCGACGCTGGCGAAGACCACTTCCTGCGCGCCTTTGCCGACGTACAGGGCATCGCGATGGCCGATCTCGTAGCAGTAACCGTCAACGGTAATGGTGCCCGGGCCGCCGATGTTAATCACGCCCAGCTCACGACGTTCAAGGAAGAAGCTGACGCCGAGCTGCTTGCCCACTTCGCCACCAACGGAGACCGTTTTGGTCACCGGCTTGATGCCGCCGACGATAATGCGGTCAATGTGGCTGTACACCATGGTGTACTCATCCGCGACAAACACTTTCTCGACTAAAAACTCATCGCGCAGACCCTGGGTATCCAGCGTTTTCGCATGCGCGCTGTGGATGCTTTGTCTGACTTCCACATTAACCTCCAGAATTTATCGGCCGCAAAGGCCAGGATAATTAACAAAACGGCGTTCCGTTTTCATGATGGACACATATTATCTGCTGTGAAATGGGTTTTCAATTACATTTAAAACGATGTTTCACTTTTTCTGTAAGTTAATCTCAAAATTGCAGTTGCGATCACGAATGTCAGGGAGTTGACAGCGCTTTGTTAAAACAGATGTTTAAAACACACTGATCAATCTCTAATTTAAACAATAAGATATATAAAAATAAAAAATTGATATTGGGATGCTAAAAATCTGAACAGATGTAAAGAGAATGATGAGTTTGCGGGCTTTTACTTCAGAAGTGCGCCACCAGTCACACACACTGAAACGATGTTTTGATATTTTAACACCCAGTTTTTAAACTCATATTTTACCGATCGGACCGCAGGCAAAATCCTGCCGTCGAATTCAAGGAGCGCATCATGGCAAAAGGCATGCGGGTCAAACTGAACTATGAGGTCAGTCGCGATCCGGATACAGGCGTGGAAGTGACCCGTCTGACCCCACCTGAAGTTACCTGTCATCGTAACTACTTCTATCAAAAGTGCTTTTTCAACGACGGTAGCCATCTGCTGTTTGCCGGCGAATTCGATGGCCACTGGAACTACTATCTGTTGGATCTGAAAAAGGCCGAAGCGGTGCAGTTAACCGAAGGCGCGGGGGATAACACCTTCGGCGGCTTCCTGTCGCCGGATGATAGATCCCTCTACTACGTTAAGAATGATCGCACCCTGCTGGAAGTCAATCTGACGACGCTTGCCGAGCGCGAAGTGTATCGCGTCAGCGACGACTGGGTCGGTTACGGCACCTGGGTCGCCAACTCTGACTGCACTAAACTGGTCGGCATCGAAATTGCGAAGCGCGACTGGACCCCGCTGAACGACTGGAAAATCTTCCACGACTTCTTCCACAAGGGTCCGCACTGCCGCCTGCTACGCGTCGATCTGCAGACCGGCGAAAGCAGCGTGATCCACGAAGAGAAAAACTGGCTCGGCCACCCGATCTACCGTCCGTTTGACGACAATACCGTCGCGTTCTGTCACGAAGGCCCGCACGATCTGGTGGATGCCCGCATGTGGATGGTTAACGAAGACGGCAGCAACGTGCGTAAGGTTAAAGAGCATGCGGAAGGCGAAAGCTGCACCCATGAGTTCTGGGTACCGAACGGCTCGGCGCTGGTATATGTCTCTTACCTGAAAGGTCAACAAGGCCGTACCGTGTACAGCTTCAACCCGGATACTGGCGAAAACAGCGCGGTGATGCAGATGCCGGCCTGTTCGCATCTGATGAGTAACTTTGACGGCACAATGCTGGTGGGTGACGGTTCCGGTACCCCGGTCGACGTGAAGGACACCAGCGGCTACACCATCGATAACGATCCTTATTTGTATGCGTTCGACGTGGCGAAAAAGGCCTACTTCCGCATCGCGCGTCACGACACCTCCTGGGCAACCGTGGCGAACAGTCGCCAGGTGACCCACCCGCACCCATCCTTTACCCCGGATGATAAAGCGGTTCTGTTTAGTTCCGATAAAGACGGCAAACCTGCTCTCTATATTGCGAAGCTTCCTGAGCAACCTGAATTGTTGCGTGAATAAAAGTAGTGTTTGTGTTCCTGTAACTGGCCTTGCCCTCCTTTATGGAGGGCTTTTTTTTATCTGCCGATCGCTGCCGTCATAAATTGCAGGCATAAAAAAACCGGCTCTTGCGAGCCGGTTCATCCCGGAGGTACTGCTTGTTATTAGAAGGAGTAGGCTACGCCAACACGGAGACGGGTCTGACGTTCATCCGTTGTTTTCACGCCGACGTTACCCACTTCGCCATACGGGGACCAGTTTTTATCCAGTTTGTACGCCACCTTGACGTTATATTCCTGGGAGTAATCTTTGTTGTTGTTACGAATATTACCTTCGGAGCTTTTCGCATAAACGTAGTTCAGCTCGGTACGGAAATCGCCCATTACCCAACCTACCCACGCATCACCACGGTTAACTTTATCGTCTTCTTTGTCCGGGGTAGAAGGATAGCGGGTGTACTCATAGCGGTAACGACCGGAAATATAGAACCCATTGTCGAAGCTGTATTGCGCCTGCAGGAAGGGTTTATAAATGGTGTTGCTTTCTTTACTTTCAACAGTAAAGCCTGGCGTCAGGGAGATATTATCGTTGGCCTTCCAGCGCCAGCTAATCTGGTCTTCGTGACCATTACCTACCATATCGGAAAACGGCTGGTCAGTTTTATCGCCGCCAGATTTCCATTTCGCTTCGACAGAAAAACCAAAGCCATTATCAAAACGGTGTGAAACGGCCACGCGGTCTGCGTTGGTACCCGTATCAATGTATTCGTGACGCAGGTCGACGGTGACAGCCTGAGCTGCGAAAGAAGCGCCAATAAGAGAAGCAAGGACCAGAGATTTCTTAAACATGGAAAAACCCTCGTTTAAAATGATGTTTCGTTTTTATGGAATTGCATTTTATTTTTTTAAACACGTAATTTTAGTGATCATGATCGTAATTATTTGTTTCATTTTTTTTGGCAAAGCCAGGCGTGAGCAATATCAACAAAAGAGGGGTTTTAAGCGGAATTTAACGGATCGGGATCACACTAAAGTGTTATTAGTGACTCAGGGAATGCGGTAAATAACTCGGGAAAATTTGAGGATTTACTTACAAGGGTAAAAATATGACGGAGCTCACAAACAAATAAGCCTCCGCAACGGGAGGCTTATTTGGGTTGATATTTATCAAGGCGTTTATCTTTCTATGGCTAACGCCACGCCCTGTCCGCCACCAATGCACAATGTGGCCAGCCCTTTGCGGGCATCGCGTTTCACCATCTCATGTACCAGCGAGACCAGAATACGGCAGCCTGATGCACCGATGGGGTGGCCCAGCGCAATCGCTCCGCCGTTGACATTGACCCGGCGTTCATCCCACTCCAGCATTTTGCCCACCGACAGCGCCTGAGCAGCAAAGGCTTCGTTCACTTCAATCAGATCGACATCCGCCAGCTGCCACCCTGCCCGCTCCAGGCAGCGACGCGTAGCATGCACCGGGGCGATCCCCATTAAAGCAGGATCCACGCCAACGCTGGCAAAGGCTTTGATCCGCGCCAGCACCGGCAGATTCAGCGCTTCGGCTTTGCTCTCGCTCATCATCATGACCGCAGCAGCGCCGTCGTTAATAGAGGAGGCATTCCCGGCGGTCACTGAACCGGTGAGTTCAAAAGCCGGATTGAGTAACGCCAGCCCTTCGGCGCTGGCGTCGGTTCGCGGCTGCTCATCGGTATCCACCAGCAGTGGTTCACCGCTCTGTTTCTGCGCGCTGACCGGGACAATCTCATCCCGGAAGCGGCCTGCATCGATAGCGGCCCGGGCTTTATGCTGCGAACTGAGGGCGTAGGCGTCCTGCCGCTCACGGGAGATCCCGTATTCCCGGGCCAGGTTTTCCGCCGTGACGCCCATATGGTAATCGTTGAAGGCATCCCACAGCCCGTCATGGACCAGGCTGTCGATAAGCTGGCTGTTCCCCAGCTGCGCGCCCGTGCGGCTGTCGGTCAGAACGTGCGGCGCACGGCTCATGTTCTCCTGGCCGCCGGCGATCACCACGTCGGCTTCACCGCACTGGATCGCCTGGGTTGCCAGATGCAGCGCCTTGAGCCCGGAGCCACAGACGTCGTTGATGGTAATGGCCGAGACAGTATTAGGTAACCCCCCTTTCAGCGCGGCCTGACGGGCAGGGTTTTGCCCGGCTCCGGCGGTTAGCACCTGACCGAGGATCACCTCATCGACCTCGTGGGCCTCAATGCCACTGCGCTCCACCAGCGCGCGAACCACTACGCTGCCCAGATCTACCGCCGAGTGGCGTGAGAGCGCTCCCTGGAAACAGCCAATTGCTGTGCGCAACGCACCCACTATCACGACGTCTTTCATCTCAACCTCTGCGCAAAATGACACCGCACATAGTAGAGTAAGTGTTATCAACTAATGATGTAATTGTTTAAAAAAAGTGAGTTTTATCACAAAGGATCGGCCATTCATTTTGCACGCCTCGACGTAAAGCCTGCATGTATTCACACAACTTATAATTCTCGCGGTAATTATTAGATAACGCATTTGCATTATGACGGCGCGGCGATAAGTTAGGAGATGCAAACACGCGTTTACACTGGAGTAACAAATGTCCGACTGTATCATTCCAGAAATAAAAGAATCAGAAGAAGAAATCATCGCCATCCGCCGTCATTTACATGCCAATCCTGAATTAAGCCTCGAAGAGTTTAATACCAGCAACCTGGTCGCTCGCCAGCTGGAAGGCTGGGGCTATCAGGTGACGCGCGAAATCGGCAAAACCGGTGTGGTCGGCTCGCTCACTAAAGGCCAGGGCAGCAAATCCATCGGCCTGCGCGCCGATATGGACGCCTTACCGATCTTTGAAGCCACCGATCTGCCCTGGGCCAGCACCGTTCCGGGCAAAATGCACGCCTGCGGTCACGACGGCCACACGGCGATTTTGCTGGCCGCGGCGAAGTATATTGCCTCCGACGCCTGCCAGTTTAACGGCACCGTGCACCTTATCTTCCAGCCTGCCGAAGAGGCGATCGGCGGCGCGGATTTAATGATTAAAGACGGTCTGTTTGACCGCTTCCCCTGCGACCGTATTTTTGCCCTGCACAATATGCCTTACCTGCCGACCGGTAAGTTTGGCTTCTATGAAGGCAACTTTATGGCCTCCGCCGATACCGTGAAAATTACCCTGAAAGGGTACGGCGGTCATGGCGCTCACCCGGAACGCACCGTGGATCCCATTGTGACCGGCGCGGCCCTGATCATGTCCCTGCAGAGCATTGTGGCGCGTAACGTGCCGCCGGGTGAAACCGCCGTGGTGACCGTCGGGACCTTCCAGGCGGGCATTGCCTCCAACGTGATCCCGGACAGCGCGGTAATGGAGCTGACGGTGCGCTCGATGAAGCCGGAGATCCGCGATCTGCTGATCCGCCGCATTCAGGAGCTGACCGACTTCACCGCCCGCAGCTACGGTGCCACCAGCGAAGTGGAGATCTATGACTCCTACCCGGTGCTGGTCAACGATGCGGAGCAGACCGCCTTCGCCCGCCAGCTGGCCGTTGAATTCTTTGGCGAGGATGCGGTCCTCGACAGCGTCTCCCCGTCCAACGGCAGTGAAGATTTCGCCTTTATGCTCCAGCAACGTCCGGGCAGTTATTTCCTGCTGGGCAACGGTGAGAAAGGGGAAAAAGGCGGCTGCATGGTGCACAACCCCGGCTACGACTTCAATGACGAGATCATTACCACCGGGGCCTCCTTCTTTGCCCGTTTGGTTGAAAACTATTGCCGTTAAGACAGGGACAGATAATGAAAAAATACCTTTTACCGCTGGTGGCACTGCTGGCGACGTCGTCTGCCTTTGCAGCAGAGACCAAAGAGCTGCGTTTCGGCGTGGATCCCACCTTTGCCCCCTTCGAGTCGAAAAACCCGCAGGGCGAGGTGGTCGGTTTTGATATCGATCTGGGCAATGCCATCTGCAAGCAGCTGCAGGCGAAATGCGTCTGGGTTGAAAGCAACTTCGACGGCATCATCCCGTCCCTGAAGGCGCGTAAATTTGATGCTATCCTCTCCGGGATGTACATCACCGAAAAGCGTAAAGAGCAGATTGCCTTCAGCGACAGGATTTACAGCGGCCCGGCCTTCCTGGTGGCGCGTAAGAACAGCCTCACCGGCAACAGTGTCGATCAGCTGAAGGGGAAAACCATCGGGGTTGAGCAGGGGTCCGCTCAGGAGACTTATGCCAATGAGCAGTGGCGCGGCAAGGGCGTTAACGTGGTGGCCTATCAGGGTGCCGATCAGGTGATCCGCGACCTCGAGTCCGGGCGAATTGACGGCGCGGTGCTCTCCGGGGTAATGGCGGAGTACAGCTTCCTCAGCAAGCCGCAGGGTAAAGAGTTTGCCTTTGTCGGCACTGCCCTACAGGACGATGCCCTGTTCGGTGCCGGGGCGGCGATTGGTCTGCGCAAAGAGGATGACAAGCTGCGCCAGGAGCTGAACGGCGCTATCGCGGCGATCCTCGCCGACGGGACCTACAAAAAGCTCGCCTCACAATACTTCAGCTTTGATATTTATACGGGCAAGTAACGCCCTTCCGCCCTTCACTGGCTGGAGGGCGGAGATTTCCAGTACTGAGTTAAGGCGGGCGAGTTGCCATTTAACGGGTCCGACTCAGGAAAAGGTAGCGCAACGATCCGTGCCAGTATGGCTGGCGTCGCCGCCTGCTTACAGAGATCGAACTCCATCCCCGGCGGATACGCCCCCACCACCTGAAAATCGAGCGTTGCAGACAAACGGCAATGCCCGGTGCCTGCAGGCAATAACAGGGCATCCCCGGCTTCTACCTCGATCTCTTCGCCCCCCGGACCGCCAATCACCAGGCGCGCCGTTCCCCGGGCAACACCCAATACTTCATGGGCAGTAGAGTGGTAATGGTGATAGTCGAAAATCCCATCACGCCACTGGGGCGGCCACCCGTTGTCGGCAAAGCGTTGTTCAAACTGGCTGGCAATATCGCCTTCCGATAGTACCCCTTTATAGATCAGCACCGGCAGATGGGGATTATTCGGTACCCAGTCTCTGGCTGAGAGCATCAGCACGCGGGGCGTAATGGTATTTGTAGCGTTCATGTCTCTTCTCGCCGGTTAATTCACCCCATTAAGTGTAGTCCCTTTAGATTTCGTTACCGCTCGGATGAATGTCGTATTCATCACACCGGATCCGCCTGGTGCTGCAGCCAGTGCCGCAGCCAGTTTCCCGCCGTCCCTGGCGGAAAGCGTTTATTCCATACCAGATCGATCGCCACCGAACGCGGCCAGCCCGGCACGTTAATCTGCACCAGCGCATTCGGGGGTGCGAACTCCGCTACCAGCGCGCAGGGCAGCGCGCACCAGCCGAAGCCCTGCACCGCCATGCTGAGCAACATCAGGTAGTTGGGCGCTGACCACACCGGCCCCTGGGCCAGCACCGGTTCGCGCTCCAGATAGGTATTCAGGCGCAGCTCCCGCCAGCCGTGCAGCTCATCGGCCTCGGTGCGGCTTTGCGCGGCGAGGGGATGCGTGGCGGAGGTATAGATCGCCATGTGGGTCTGCATCGGCAGGCGGACGGCGGCAATGTCGGTGGGATAGTTCTCCCGCGCCTCGGTAAGGCCGATGTGCGCCCGCCCTTTTTGCAGCAGGTCGATGACGTCCTCCTCTTCGCCAATCAGGCACTCGAATTCGGTGTGGGGAAAACGCTCGTCAAAACGAAACAGCATCTCCTCCAGCACGTCCGGATGCAGGGTATCGGAGAGCACAAAGCTCAGTCGGGCTTCGGTCTCTTCGCTCAGAGCGGCCGCCAACTCGTCCAGCCGCGCGCTGGCGGCGAGGATCGACTGAACGTAGCCCAGCACCTGTTTACCCTGGGCGGTGAGCACCGGCTGGCGGGCGCTGCGATCGAACAGCGCAAACCCGAGGTCGTCTTCCAGATGGGCAATGGCGGTGCTGATGGTGGACTGGCTTTTACGCAGACGACGGGCGGCGGCAGAGAACGAGCCTGCGGCAACCGTCTCGACAAAGGCCGTTAAGGCTTCAGGGGAGTAGCGCATGATGTATCTACTTTATCGATGGAATCTAACTTTTATATATCAGTTTTAACGATAAAAATAGCGGCCTGATTCTGCCCATCCTGGCAAGTTAATGAGGTATCAGGTTATGCAGCACAACGATATTCAACACCGAAAACTGCCCGAACGTATTTTCCACGCCGTCTGTTTCGAGGGCATCGCCACGGCGATCCTCGCCCCGACCACCGCCTGGCTGATGCAGCGCCCGGTGCTGGAGATGGGCGGGTTAACCATTCTGCTCGCCACCACGGCGATGATCTGGAACATCATCTATAACGCCGGTTTTGACAGGCTGTGGCCGCGGCATATTGTCACCCGCACCGCCAAAGTCCGCGCCCTGCACGCCCTCGGCTTTGAGGTCGGGTTTATTTTCATCGGCGTCGGCATTGTGTCGCTGGTGCTGGGCGTAAGCCTGCTGCAGGCGTTCACTCTGGAGATCGGCTTCTTTATTTTCTTCCTGCCGTACACCATGGTCTACAACTGGGCGTACGACACCCTGCGCGATCGCATCATGAAGCGCCGTCAGCAGCGCCAGTCCTTAATGAGCTGAACACCATCATGTCTCCACACTGTCCCACTGCTTCAGAAGTTCCAGCGGTATAGCCTCGACAACTTCTGAAAAACGCTTGCCGACCATACGTTCGGCCTGGCGCAGTAACGGTATAGACGGGCTACTGGGTTCATGGGTCTCGAACCAGTTACGAATATTTTCGATCCGTTCAAGCGCATCGAAGCGATTGGCGATGTTGATCGGCTGGGTTTCCGAAAATATGTCTGGCTGCCGGGAACGCATTAGCGGCTCAGCTTCCTGGGCCGCAGCCAGCGCTTCAGGCATCGTTGAGTCCTGAAGACTGCCTTTCTCAGGACCCTCTTCCGCTTCGCGCTTCATCGCCGGATGATTTTCATGTTCCTGCAAATGCTGCATGAGTTTTTGCAGCGAACTCAGATCGGGTGCAGCATTTTTCAGCGTGTTATTTGCCCAGGACTGCAATTTATCAAGGATCAACGAGGCAGTATCAAAAGCGTTCAGAACCTGATTATGACGCAACCGAAGATCCGTCAGTTGCCGTCGGACGGAGTCAGGGGCCAGAGCATCTGTGGGGCGAGGAATTGACAAGGCGCGTTCCACATCACGCACTTGCAGACGCAGTGCGGCATTGTTCGATATTACAATACCGCGGATATCTGCCAACACACCTTCGGGATCGGTCAATGCGGCAAGAGCATTACCGCGCACCAGTGCCGCATCTTCCAGGTTAGTCTCTTCATCGGCAACGATTTGTGGATGAATATCTTGAGGCCAGGCAGTGCACATCTGTTCCAGTAGATTGAGCCCTTCCTGTAATCCGGTTGCCCCCGCCAACCGAATTCTGCTACGCAAAAGCAGAATTAAAATTCGTATATCCTTAGTACGCAGTAACAAACGCAGCGCATCGCGTTCTACTTCGCTCCAGTTAATGCTTTCCGGTGTATTAACGAAGTCGCCGTATTGCGCTTCCGGACGTTCGGTGGCATTGGCCGTCAGCAACAGGAATTCCGGGTCATATTCAAGATTGCTGCCACAGGGCTCCGCATCGGAAATGGGCGCCAGCAGATCGGTATAACTATTTGTCTGTTCAGAGAGTTTCTTATTCATCTTTTTTCATTCTTATTGGCGATCAACATAGTGTTCCGGTTCGTAAACCATGCCAGTCACTGGTTTGTCATGCATTGAGCGGCCTAACCACGTTGTCCACCCCAATTGTTGGCCTGCGCCAATGCGGGCGGGCGGTGCGGAGTGGGCTTTGATCTGTAGCTCGATTTCCCAGACATACTCATAACCTACGAAGGCTCTGACCCACTCCACCAGTGAAAGCAGGTCGCGGCCATTGGGCAAAAAATGGAGATAATTATCCAGATCGAGCGGGCCGACAGTGAGTCTGAACTTATGCTGGCGATCCGGTACCTTTTGCCCCACAAGCGCCCCTTCGCCAAGGATCGATGAGGTTCCCGGAACTCCAAGCTGCGTGCAATCTTCAGGTGCAATAGCGATCCAGTGCAGTACATATTCGTGCAGGTCGAATGGAACACCGAAATAACAAGCCAGGGTCGACGTGATCCCATCCGGGTTTCGTGCTTCGCGTACAAAATGCGCGCTGGCACTAAGGCGAGCGTGGGAAGGTAAAGGGCTGTCGGCAATTTCATGGAGATCCTGCCCACTTAAACTGGCTACGTAGAATGAAAATGATTCTGCCTCACAGCGATCCAGTCCTGCGCCAGCAGATTGCGCACTTTGCCAGGCTCGATAAAACTGCGTCAGGTGGCGATGGTGGAAAATATCGGCAAAATCAACCAGCGTGGTATCCCGGCTACTGTCCTGTCGGTTCAGCGCAATTTCCGTATAGTGTGTAGGTAACGGACCATTGGCCCCCCACAGACCGAGACCAAAAAGCCGCACGTGGAGTTTACCTTCTGGGGTGACCGTCGCCTCAGCGATCTCACGCGGCGCAAAAATCAGGGAGGGTGATTGCCCCAGCCGAAACGCTTCCTCCTGAGGGCGCGTGGCAAAACCGACGGGAGGCTGATCCCGGAAGCGGGCGCCAAAATAGCGCATCAAACTCAGATAACCAAAACGCCAGGGTTTCTCTTGCACCTGAGCGTAGGTCATTTCCCAGGTGCGTTCCCTGTCATTTTGTTGCACAAGCGAATGTTTCATCAGAATGCGCTCCTGCCCCCCATCCGCACGGGCCAGCTCGCCACCTGCCCACGCTGCATACTGTTCAATTCTGTTTGCGTGAAGGTATTTATAGCGACATGCCGCGATAAGTAATGCTCCAGTACGAGCCCAAACAGATAAGGACTGACGCCGGAAAAGCCGTCTTCATCAACCGTGAGTTCACATTTAACTCCCCGTCCATATACCAACGGCCCCGCGCCAGGCAGCCGCCGGGTTACGGGTACGGTCTGCGCGCCGATCAGGCTCTGTATCTGCCGCAGTTGTGGGCTGTCATGCATGGGTATAAACAATCGCAACAGATCGCGTAATCCCTGCCCGCCGGGACGATGGCTCATATCAGATAACGGCAGATAATTGAATGAGAGCTGGCGGATCAGTCGCCACGCCAGTTCTCGTTCGGCAAAGGGTGCCTGAGGAGGCCGTGGTGCACGGATCAAGCCGATCCCTTCAACCGGAACGGAGCCGTCGATGGTGAGGTCATTCAACCCATTGCGTGGCACCAGGCAGGCTAAATCGCGATTGGTCAGCCAGGCGGTTGCTGAAAGATAGCGCAAGTCTTCCGGGTAGGGGACTTCATGCTGATCGACCAACGACAGGAATACCTCAGTACCGGTATAAGGCGTACGCGTTCCATATTTGCGTGCGTTGTCGGAGAGTTTGCGCTGCTCTCGCCGCAATGAAAAGTAGCGGCCATAGTTGCCCTCATCATTATTGAGCGTCTGATAGAGCGGCCGAAACTGCAGCTCCTCTGTGGTTTGCGGTCGCAGACCATGCACCCTATCAACAGAGAATATCTCGTAATCGAGTGGACGCGATCGATCTGCGACAAGATGCAATTCCGTGCGGGGCCCCTCCAGCTCGATTCTGTCGGTACGCCGGCTAAACAGGTTAATAACAGGGGTGCAAAACAGGGCAAACTGTTCGGCATGGGTCTGGTTGATCAACCAGCTGGGCGGAGCACGGTTGAGCAGGATGACAATTTCAGCTTCCTGCGCCTTGATTTTGCTCAACCCTGCTGCCAGGCCGGTCGGTGTAAAGAAATAGAAGCGCTCAGGACAAGCAAAATATTCGTGCAGCAAATTGTGCCCATGAAATACGTTCCACGTTAGCGGCAGCAGCCCTTGCCCTGGCTGCAACCCCTCGTGGACAACCGCGTCGCGAACATTGATGTCCAGTGCACCTGAAAATTTCCCGGGTTCTCCTGCAACAGTCGCTATCGCCCCGGTATGCACAAGTTCGAACAGATGCGAGGCGATACGATCTTCGCCACACAGGTAGACAGGCAAGCGATCAAGCCCGGTAATCTGATCGAAGTTCACTTCACCAAATGTGCGCAACGTCAATCGTAACGCGCCTGCCGCATGAGTATGGGCTGGCAGATAGCGGTTGAGCATAGGCATATCTGGTGGAGTACCGGTCAGCCGAGCCTCGACAATTTGCACGGGCCACAGCATCACATCCTGGCTATTACGAAACTCACAGACCGTATTTTCACCCACGGGAATACCGGCGCGAAAAGTCGAATGTCGGGGAACGTTAAATCCATTGATAAAATCGCCTTCGGTCAGGCTCGGACGCAGCTGTGCTACTGCCATAGACGGCGTTGGCGTGACGTAATTTGGATAGACCACTTCCAGTAGCCGCTGAGTGAACCGCGGAAATTCAGCATCGATTTTTAATTGCGTGCGGGCAGTTAAAAAACAAAAAGCCTCAATCATGCGCTCAACGTAGGGATCGGCAATATCGATCCCCTGCATACCTAATCGTTTGGCAATTTTAGGATGCTGACGCGAAAACTCCGCCGCCATCTCCCGCATATAGGTAAGTTCTTTGTTGTAATAGTCGAGCAATAAGGGTTCCACAATAAACATCCTGTTAATTGTCAGACAAGATTGATCCGATTGGTTTCCAGATCGAAAGTACTTTGCACCGTAAACGACGTGGGATAGGGCTCAGTCAAAATCCGCCCGCTAATTTCAAATATCAGGACGTTGTATTCCCGCCTGGCGCGATCTTTTTGTAATGGCTGGACTTTGAGTGAATTTGCCTCCAGCCGGGGTTCAAAACGCAGGATGGCACGCCGGATGGCTTTTTCCATATCCGTCCATTTATGTTCGTGCATATAGTTGCCGGCAATAGGTGGCACACCGTAATTAAGCACAGAGGCGGCGGCCTGCGGATAGCGGGAAAAATCAATATCGTCTTCCAGGTTAGTGCTATTGAGCAGATACATTAAATCGCGTTGTACAATCTCCCGTAAACGAGCAGGCGACACCGCAAACTCTTCGGCCAACTCCGTTTTCCGATTAGGCGCATCATCTCGAAGCCGGTCAAACAGTGTGGGCAACAGATGCGCACGCGGCCGCAAGGGAGGGTAAGGTTTATTCATGCTTCACCTCCGGCCCGTCAGGCAAATTGAATGTGCAGGAGGTGATGTCCAGCAGGCCAATCTCACCCCGATCCGTTTGCCAGGTTTTCTGGCCCAGCGCTCGCACTGACGTTCTGCCATGTTCATGCCAGGCCGTCTCCCGGCACAGTCTGAGCGCATCTTCGCCTGATTCCGAACCACAATAGCGGGCCATCAGGAAAACACGATGCTCTGTGCCGTCCATCAGTTCCAGGCGGGCCGGTTTCCACAGCAGATCCAGCAAGTTTGTTGGCGGTCCGGAAGAAATCTGTTTGATCTGACTGAAAGGAACCCAGGCATACATGCCGCCAACGACCAGTTCGACAATGGGGCCCAGCCAGGAATCGCTGTCGCTTATCCAGGTAAATGCTGTACCGGGTGCATTTACACCTCTGGATTCGCCGGCAGCGCTCAGCGACGCTTCGCGCAGACAATCTGCACGCGCTTCGTCACCCTGTTGATTGAAAGTAATGGCTTCCAGCATCTGAGCAACCCATGCCGGTTGAGGGAGAATAAAAGTAGGTTGTCGCTTACCGGCAAAGCATTCGTAGCGAAAGCGTTCACAACCCATCAACCCCCGGTAAACCTGAGCCTGCTGTTCGACGTTTTCCTGCATCTGTGCATACAACTGGAGTTGTTTTAATCCCCTTGACCAGTCTCCCTGTATGCATAAAAGCTGAAACAGAAGCCAGCGTTGTGACGGATCGCCGGGAGCATTTTTAATGTTCTGCTCTGCTTCATGCATCACCTCTGAAAGGGAGCGGCCACTCATCCACGAGAGCAGGGTCTGATGAGAAGACCCCTTCTTTTTAGGCGTTGTTGTCATCCACGACATCCTCTGTTGTGTGATTTTGATACTGAGTTATCCGGTAATAGCTATCCACACTCACGGCGTGATGCTCCTTGCGCGTCAGGTGCGGCGGTGTCTGTACGCGCTGGCTGGTGGGTTGTCCACCAGGCGCAAATAATTTCAGGATCTCCGGGGTTTCTTCTTCCGTGAACAGTTCCATCTCACGCAGGCTATCGAGGCCGTCAAACACCTCATCAATATGCAGGTGGCCGGTCACCAGATCCTGCAACGTTGCCAGTGGGTCGGAGAGGTGAGAGAAATCCTCAAGATGGGCCGGAGCCGAGAGATACACGTCACCTCGTTGCACATTTTCCTGCTCACGGGTGTTGCTCTGTGGTGTATTAGTCAGGTGAGGTGTATTCAGCCTAAGCAGGTATTCCTGATGGAGTTGCTGAAAAATTGTTTCTCCATCAATTTGCACAACGCCCACTTGTTCAGATAGCAATGCGTCCTCAACAGGCATGGCGCTATGCTGATCGACGTCGCTATGCGTTGGCATGACCAGATCGAACAAGTCGCCCTCCTCCTCTAAAGGACGCATACGCAGATCGAACCAGGACAAATCGAGGGGGGTTGCCGACAACCCTATAAGGTTTTCTGTAACGTCATTTGGTACCGAGGATCCGGGTTCAGATTCAACTTGCTCCCCTGGATTGACGTACCAGAGCGATAACCCCCATTCAAGCGTATCGCCACCATTCAGGCGTACCCGAAAGTTTTGAGGCAGTACAGAACCGTTGATAGCGCAGCGCAAATCCGGTGACTTATTGAACAACCACCAGTCGTTTTGCACTCGCTCCAGGCATAAGGCGATATCTTTTATTGCCGGTAGCTCATAGCAAACCAGATACGGCGAAAGGTGCGTAAAATACACCGTCTCGGTAATTTCACTCGTCTCGTCGACCAATACTCCCCGACAGCGGTGCAGGCATAAATGAAGCGGAATAATCATATAATTAACCAACCCTGGTTTTGAAAACAGGATGGTGCATATCACCACCGCTGTGTGGTATGAGTTCCCCAATCGGGTCGTGGCGACAGATTAATCTATCTACATCAGACCTGGCTCAATCTGGGTTAGGGTGCCACTTACCTACCCTTGCCACTCTCCCGCCCTTAGAGAGCGAGCATCAAGGAAGCCGCCTTCCAGATCCTGCTGCCAGAACCACCCCTGTGCTGATGATGCCGGAGACGTCCAGAGTTGCTGCGGCCAGTTGGCCCAGGGCAATGCGGGTACACCACGCAGTTCGCTTGCCCTGTTTTTGCCCTGCCCCTCCACCAGCGCCCGGTATGCTGCCGGCCCACCGATCCAACGGCGAAACAACCGACTGCCCCATCCGGGATTGTGCAGAGCCCACAAACGCTCAACGCGTGCGGGTAAATCGCCAGTGCTCTGGCGTTCAGGATTAACATGACAGGCCACCAGTTGAGCCAGCCAGTACAACCAGCCCTGTGACGCTGTCAGATGGTGTTCTAACCAGGCTGAGTTAACTACCTGGTAAATCACCAGAGGATAAGAGCGTCCGATACTGTCACGCGACACGCTCACTACGCCAGTAACCCAACCCCGACCAGAAAATGGCAACACACTCGGGTGCAATACGAATCCCCACGGTAGGTTATGTAACCCCAGAGCTTTGTCACGATTGAAATCCGGCGTCAGGCGCATCCAGTGATGCTGGTCAGTATGGTTGGCCGCAGCGGGTGCAACAGGGGCATACAGCCAGGGCTGTTTGTCCAGCCATATCCGCCAGTCCTCCACTTCACGATTCGTTGTACGGGAACGAACATAATCGCCTCTGTCGGGCAGCTTTCCCCAAATAGCGGGCGATGAAGCGCGTGGCTTGACAATCATCATGAGGCACTTACCGGGCAGACAAAGCGGCGCAACAGATTATTATTCAACGGGTTGAAATTACTGCCCGTCGCGATTTCCAGTACCACCCGACGACCATCAAAGTCATATTCAACCAACTGGCGGCCGCTGCTACTGGTACTGATGGCGTCACCGCGATCGAGCAAGTGAAAGAGCGCCCAGGGCCCATTGGTGAGAATAGTTGAGGTATCCTGCCGGATGCGCGGATTCGCCGTAATTTCTGCCATCGAACCATTACGCGGGCCTGGCCACGCTACCTGTAACGGACGGACCGGGCCATGCATGTAACGCTGTGATTGACCATCAATATCAATAATCAGATCGGTAATGTTCGGATCGAGTTCAACCACTCTGATTTCCATACCCCAGGCCATTTTGTGCGCACCTGCATCTCTGAAAAACGCGTCGCGAATTTGTCTGGCCCGCTCAAACGGTTCCAGCGTCGGGCCGTTCAGTGGCGGAACGCTGCTGTCCGTCCGCTTGTACTGCCAGGGTTTACTGGCGGTATCCACCTGAGAAGCTAGCTGTTTATTGAAAAAATCATCAAGCAAACCGCCTGTCGCAAAGATGCGATTGAAATCTTCAATACTGACTTCCTGAGTACTGTCGGCAAAGGGGTATTTGCCGTCGATGGCGTTGTGGCAATCGTTACCCATGATCGCCTGCATCTGGTTATTGAGCACTTCACCGGCAGCGATATTAAGCTTGCGCACTCCCTGGTGAGTCAGGTCGAGCAGGAGTTTCTTGAGTGGTGCGGGTAGCCTGGCAGCTTCCAGACGCAGTTTGTCAGCGGCTTCAATGCGAGGAGGTATGACATTGGTGGCGAGGGCGTTATCCGCCACCATCAATTGCCCGTAATATTCGTTGAGTTGACTCAACAGCGCATCGAGTTGCAAAGGGCGCCCGCCCGTATAGCTATTTTGATTGTCCGTAATACCTGTAACCACCTCACGCAAAGCAGCGAAATGGTTGTCCACCAGTTTTTTTTCCAGCTGTTCTTCCGGACGAATATCCTTCAGCAGTTTGGCCGTTTGCACAACTTGCCGGGTAGTGCCTGACATGCGCTGTTCGGCGCGATCGGCCAGCAGTTTCTCCCTGGCCTGCGCATTAAGCGGCGGCACTAAAGTTGTTTGTTCCACCACCGCCCGCACCAGACGAACCAGGGGTGAATCGGGTGCAGAGAATTTTTGCAGCGTCAGTAAATCAAATGCCAGGCTTGAACTGGTATCCGCTCCGGTACTATTTACACTGCGAATATCATCCAGAAAAGTTTGCCAACGAGAAGCATAATCCGTCAGGTACAGGCGGCGAATTTCTTTGATCAAGGGATCTTCATCGCCACCAATTTTCCTCGCAAGCTGAGCTGCATGCTCAGTTGGATTCTTTTGAGTTCCGGTAGTTTCACGTCCCATCACCCATTCGTCATCGCTGAAGGCGACAGCCACAAATTCAGCGATACGTTTGTCAAATAAATTGCGATAACCATCCACGGTAAACAGCCCTGACACCCCGCGATCAAGCGGTTTGCCGCTGGCACGAGTAAACACTGTACCAGCATCAGCGCCGACAGCGCGGGCGATAGTAAAGTCGCCTGGCGCTTCGTCATTCATCGCGACCAGAGCTCGTTCGTAGATACGTTCGGTACTCGTGCTGCTTTCCAGAAACGTTCGGGCATTGCGAAGCAGGGTATCATTCTTCGTAAAGGGTGAACGCACCACACGACTGCCATCGAACAAAGCACTGACGTGCTCGTAAATGCTGGCGCGTCCGCCAAATGCCTCCGCGCTGTTGTTCTTCTCCCAGTCTTTCAACACCCAATTCTGAATTTCCCCGGCGTTAAATTTAACCTGGTGCGCAGCATCCAGATTAAGCTGCAAATAAACGCGCAGGGCATCGTATGTTGCCTGAGCATCCGATTGCGCGATGGCGTCAGCCAGCGCATTTTCCGTACGGCGCACAATAGTGGGCAACAGCAACTGATCGAGCAGTTGCTCGTAGGTCAGCGCGGCACTGTCGACGACTGGATGAACACGGTAAAGCCCATAGCGGAAGCGAGCGGGTGGGTTGTCAGGATCGAGCCCGGGATACGCGGCTAAAGCGCGTGACGCGTTTAAAATGTCGGGTACAGCGTCGAGTGCAGGCTTCTTCGAATAAGCCCGCACTTTCCCCGTCAACATCGCAGTCTTATCTTTCACTACGCCAATGTAGTCAGCGTTATTGCCATAGCTGATGTAAATGCCATAGGCCAGCCACAGGAACATCACAAGCATCAGCAGGTGACCGGCAAGGCGCATCAGACGATAACGTATTTCCCATTGCAGATTAGGCTGTACCAGATGAGGTTCCAGGAACACCAACCGGGTTAACAGGTCGTGTAAAAAATAGCTACGATTGCCCGTTGGGATAGCCGTGTTCGCATGGCAACTCGCTTTTTCTGGCAACGCTGGGTCTCGTTTGATGGCTTTCCACAATCGTTGCAAAGGCGATTGGCGATCGGCGACAGCGTTAACTGGCGACTGAGCAGCACTGGTGAAATAAACGCCGCGTAGCGTATTGTGCAACTGCGTTGAATCGAATTTCGAATCCAGAAAAATCCGCTCAATAATATCCAGTAAAGGCTCGACCAGGGCTGCGAATTCCAGCGGCAGAGCGTATAGATTGCAGCGCCGCTGTGCATCGTATTCTTCTTGTAAACGGTTATTAATGCCCTGATCAAGACGTGTTGCCAGCAGGCTCATCTCCTTTTCGCAACAGGGGCGCAACCGATCGCGCTGGTGCTTTTTCTGCTTCTGGTCATACGGTAGCGTAAACCCCCAGACCTGAGCACGGCCTTCAGAGGTCAGCGAGCTAAAGTAGTCTGTGAATCCGGGCAGTAAATCCATCTTGGTGATAATCAAATACACCGGAAAACGAATGCCCAGTTCCTGACGCAGTTCTGCCAGTCGGGCGCGCAAGGCTGCAGTCGCCAAAATTCTTTCAGCTTCAGTTTTACCAATCAGGTCGGCAACATTCAGGGTCAGCAGCGCGCCATTGATCGGCGCGCGTGGGCGGTATTTGCGTAACAGTTCCAGAAAGCCTCGCCACTCAGTGGCATTGCGTTGCGTACTTTCTGGAGTGGTACCGTCATCGTGGCGGGCATAACGCCCGGCGGTATCAATCAACACCGCTTCGTTGGTAAACCACCAGTCGCAATGCAGGGTACCGCCTTTACCAGGCACAGCAACCGCTTCAGCGCTGTGTCCCATCTGCTCAGCCAGTGGAAATTGCAGACTGGAGTTAAGTAAGGCTGTGGTTTTACCGTCTCCCGGCGCACCAACCATCATGTACCAAGGTAACTCATAGAGATACCGCTTACCTTCAAATATCCGACGTATTCCGAAGCCCGGCTTACCGATCCGCAGGCGTTTTAGTTGTCCGACAGCGCGCGATACGATGTGAGAAACGGCGCGAAGATCTTCCCGCATCTCCGACGCCGTGGGTTTATCACCGCGTGGATGGAGAATTTTTTGAAGCAATTGTTCATCAACACGCAGTGCCCGCCACAAACGGTACAGCCCGTAAAGTGCGAAACAGAACAGGACGAGACTTATTGCTGTGACCCGTACCCAGACTGGAGCAAATGGCGTCGTTTCACCAAAGGCCAGTAGGGGTGATGCTTGCCATATCACCACACACAGGGCGGCGACCCAGACGAATGAAAATGTCCAGGCTCTGAGCCACAAAAATAACAGGAGGCTGAGAAGCAGGATGGCTATAATTCGCATCTCTACAGAAGCCAGCGGCTGCAACCCACCAAAAGCGAGCAGTGGGCCAAAAAACCAGATAGTGAGCGCCAGTAGTATCGCAACAATAATCGCCAGCATTTTGCCTGAAAATAAAAAGCCCAGAAATTTTTGCATGTCTTTTCGTTCTCTGTTGGTGTTCCAGCCAGTGGTGTTTTCCTTTGCGTCTATGGCTAGCTATATAAACAGCCAAAGAACTACAGCAAATAGCACAAGGGCAATCAAAATGATTTTCTCAATACAATATTTAGAAAATATAAATCGAATGAATTGCAGCGGAATGAGCATTACAACCAGAATGGATAATACGACTCTGGCATTACCCGAACCCTCTTCAGGCTATATGGCAATCGTTTTATCCATTTCCTGCATCCTTTCGTATTTACTTGCTGTCATTACCCATAAAACCAAGGCACCTAAAAAATAAATTAAAGAGTGGATCGCTACTGCTATTTTTTTGATATCAATAACATTCCGTTGTCGATCATTCTCAAAAAAGCATTTCTATCGATAGCACCTCACAATTGAGACGACGCATGCGCTTCTGTTGTTTTGCACCACAAAGCGGGGAAATCCTCGATAAACGCAGCTATCTTCGAATCGCCAGCGCTCTCAGTAAAGATGATCAACACTTTATTGCTATCCTCTACGCTGGAATAAAGAGTAAGAATTTTGCTGTTTGTAAAATACCGATTTTTTGCCAGCTTTTCTTGCATCCTCGCCGCCGTTGTACCATCGGGATAAACCAACTCCAGCAAAGCAATATTACTGAAATAGGTTGAATGGGCAGGTGTGAACTGCAAACTGATGCCGCTTCCCACCGTCTTTTTATTCAACACCTTTGGGTTCAGGCGCGTTTCTACAACCCAGCGAATCCGCTCGGCAGGTAATTCCGTTGTGATGATGGACATATCAGAATTAGCCATCAGATGTTCTTTTACCAGAGAAGTGAAGACATTAACGTTTTGCTCCGAAACGGCCTGGGCAGAGAAACTATTAAGCAACCCGCAGGATGCAAGTAACATAAAAAGAAACACCGAATGTTTTTTCATCTTGCTCCCGGCGGGATAAGCCAGGTCGTTTGCTCACCGATGGGAGTAGCACCGATGATAATTTCTATTTTTCTCATCGTCTTACTCCATCACCACAATATTCACCCTGCGGTTTTTTGCCCGGCCATCCGCGGTTTTATTCTCTGCTATAGGATCACTGTCACCTTTACCGACTATCTTTAACCGCGACGCAGCCACGCCTTTGTTGGCGAGCAGTTCCGCCACTTCAGCAGCGCGTTTCTCGGATAGTATCTGGTTGGAAGGAAACTCCGCCGTGCTGATAGGGTGATTGTCCGTATGTCCCGTCACCATCACCGAACCTGATACTTTATTGATTTCACTGGCCACTTTTTCCAGAACGGGCAAAATTGTTGGATTGATAGCTTTTTTACCCGCCACGAACATGTAGTCACCCAGGAAGGTTACCTGACTTTTCTGCGCATTCTCTTCCACGCTAACCATCCCGCGAGCAATCTCGTCTTTCAACAGCGCTTTCAGGCGTAACACCCTGACAACTGCTGGAGGCGGCGGAACTTTGCCAATGGCGGTAATCTGCCGTTGCAGATCCATCTCAGCGTTGACAATTTGGTAACGGTACCAGATGAAAACAGCCAATAGCAGGCAACTCAGTAACAGCGCGCTAACCCACACAGGTATGCCACGCAACAGACGAAATTTACCGGTAGCGGCAACCTGCCAGTGGGGTGACAGATCGCGTGCAACGACATCGCGCCTGCTGCTGATAACGGACAGCAACTGATGACGGATAAGGTCCAGCTGTTTGCGTCCATCAGACCGTACGCTGTAGCGGCCTTCAAAACCGAGACCAAGGATGCGGTAGATAACGTCGAGTACATCCCCGTGCTCCTGTGGGTTGGACGACAATCTACCGATTAGGAGAAAGATTTTTTCACCGCCATAACTTTCGTTATGAAAAGTGATGAGTAGACCTTTGCTCGCCCAGGCTCCGCCGCTCCCCCAGCTAGTTTTGTTAGCGGCTTCATCCAGCGCAGTACACAGACAGTAACGTACCGCCAGAACATGCTCACGACGTAGGTTCGCCTGATCGCACAACGCTTGATAGTCCCTGATCTCCCGGCACAATAATTCACGCAGGCTTTCCATGCCGCTATCGGGCGGATCCAGTTTTGTAGGCATGTCGGCCAGAACGCGCAGCAGTGGTTGAGCCGCTGTCAGCAATGGATTCTCGGCAGCTTTGATGGCAACCAGGCGCAGCGCATGATCTGGCCCAGAATCAACACTGACAGGTTGCGCAGAAGACGGATGACTCGCATCCGCTGTGCCTGCACGATCAAGGATAGCGTCCATTCCATTCATTGATCACGCACTCCCCACAGCTCAATCTGAAGCCCAGGAAACTCACCGGCCACATGCATCGCCAGGCCGCCGTAGCGTGCTACGTGCTCCCACATTGGGCCGTTACATAACAATTCGTAATAGATATATCCCGCATTGAATGGGATCTGGCGCGGCGGTACAGGTAAAGCCTGTAATGCCATGCCAGGCAGATGAGAGCGAATCAGTTCCGGCAAGCGTTCAGAAGGCCCGACTTTGGTCTGTGAAGAAAATTGCTGCAGCAGAATATCGGGCGGGACCTGTGCCCTGACGGCCAGAATCAGGGCGCTGAAACTGCGCAATTCAGCAGGTTCAACCACCGCATTTCTGACGCCATAAGAGGCATCCTGTAAGCGAATACTCTGCGCGCTGCGGATCAGCACGGCATTCAGTAAGCTTTGCACGTCATCGACCACAGGCTTCAGACAAAAATAAGGTGCTTCATGCAGATAGGCCGGATGCTCAAGGGGACGCCGGGTTGCAGGCCTGACAAAGGTCGATAGCTCACCAGCCATGCAAAGTAGTTGGCGATAGATGAATTCAGGGGAAACTTTTCCTGCTTCCAGTAAGTGGTGTAATAGCGGCTCGTAGCGGTTAAGAATTTGGAGCAACAGGTAATCAGATACCTCCGCCGCCTCTGAACCCTGTCCGTGCCCTCCCGTTAATCGATCGGCCAAAGAGCCTGCCCGCAGGTGAGTCAGGTCGTGAATCTGCGATAACCAGGTACGCAATTGTGTGCTGGCAGTGTAGCTGCTGACAGGAGGAATCATAGTGGGATTGATTTCCACGCTACCGTCGGCACGGAGGGTTTTAATTTTCGCCACAGGCAGGCCGATCCAGGCATCTGTCAGCGCTTTTTGTGGCATCAGTCGCAGCCGTAAGTGGCTCAGTTGAACGGCTTTCGCTCCCAGTCCGATTGAGTTTGCATCACGGATGTCGTTCTCGAAAACGGCATAGCGGGCCAAAGATTCTGGATTATCATCAAAACTGGTTTCTTCTCCATCGGGGGTGCGAATGGGCAAGGCCAGGTAAATTGGCTGTTCCAGATGCTCTGGCAGGATCGTCAGCGGCGGTGGCAAAGGTGTATACCCGGGCGCTTCAAATGGCGTACCATCGGCAAAAATACCCGCCACATCCTTCAGCACCAGTTTGCCCAGATTCAGGGCTTCGTGGTCGATGTTATACCGGGTAAATCCCCAGAAAAATGATGACAGCGGCGCACTACGGCGATGGGCAAAATGTTCGAGATAACGTTCCTGTTGTTGAAATATTTGCGGCAGCAGGAACTGCCCCTCACTCCAGACGACACGATTATACCAGCTCATAAATCAATCCAGTTCAGTCATGACAATGGCGCTTTGCCCAATGTCGACATTCAGTTTTACCTTCGAGAGAGGCCAGGCTCGATACCATGCCGCATAGGGTGCCTCCGCCATGCGATAGCTTTCACGCCACTTTGCCTTTGCCAGAGAACGATAACCCGCCAGCACCGCAATCACAGTGGTCGCAGGATTCGATCTGCGATGCAGTGTTTTCATTTCGCCGGGACGCAGGATGAATTCATCGCTGGCGAGCAAATCGTCACCGAGCACGGCCTTATCGTTGTCCTGTAAGGAATAGAAATCCGTCGCGTTAAACGTAGTATCGTTTTTCAGTTCATAGATACGCACCTGAATGGGCGCTGCACGGCCTTTGTCATCAGGGTTGACGTTAT
The DNA here is from genome assembly GCA_002360945.1 of Leclercia adecarboxylata. Taxonomy (GTDB): domain Bacteria; phylum Pseudomonadota; class Gammaproteobacteria; order Enterobacterales; family Enterobacteriaceae; genus Enterobacter; species Enterobacter adecarboxylatus_B. The sequence goes on from DERO01000001.1 coordinate 49,592, forward strand.
CGGTCGCTTTGATGTTCAGAAAGATGCGTGTCTGTTCTTTGATAGTTGGAGGTACGCTGCTGCATGCGGTCAATGCCACAATCAACAGAGAAAATAGAGAAGCCCCGAACGCCTTACCCAACGGCACTACCCGGCTATTGAATATGTCTGTATGACTTTCCATGTACCGCACCTGTGACAACCTCATCCTGAGAACCTACTTTTTTTTCATACCTGCCCATTAACGGACAGGTATGAAATCGAGCGACTTAAACTTCTTTGTTTTCTTTGAAGTTGTAACCAGCGGTCACGGTACCGCCGCTGCCGCCCTGCTGGTTTTGCACCACATATTCCTGATTCACGGCGGTGAATGACAGATTAACCATTTCACGCGCGGCCATTTCACCTTCACGACTACCACTTGGCATGACACGCGAAACGATGAGATCTTTGAAGGTGTACTTCAGGTACTCCAGCGGCGTTCCACCGGGTTTACGCATGGTCAGAACAGCGCTACCAATGTGCTTCCCTGTTACGCAATACTTAAACAGGTTGGGGCTGGCACGATCAATGAAGTGCTCAAACTCAAGATCGTCCACCGAGACTTTACCGGAACCTAAACCGCTGCCGGAGTGCATGGAAGACTCCTGATGCACCACCCACCGCCAGTTCAGCACTTCGATTTCGTTTTTGTGTTTGTCGTCCAGCGCTTCGCCGTCAATACCATCAATTTTTAAATAAATATCGTGGGCCATCACTTGCTCCTTATTAAGTTAATGTCACTACCTCACCTTCAGGCAACGGTATTGTTGCCTCATTCAATACCGCTTATTTTTCAACGCAGTGAGAACCATTTTTCGCAGCTCCTTGCTATGGTATAAATCGATGCATTTCATTGTATTGAAATCAGATTTCACGCTGCCGCCATAAGCTAAATTTACATATTTGTCGACGAGTTCATCCAGTTGGTTATAAGTCTCAATAGACTGTTTTCCGTATTCGAGGTAAGCGCTGGCTGTTGCATTGGCATCATCTCTGACTTTTTCGTCGTCATAGGTTTTCGCCAGGCAACGGCTTAATGCCCAATTTTTCAGGAGCATTTCCTGCGAATAATGTTCGGTTAGAGACGTGTGTGCTGAGGCTTGCTGAACTAAACAAACCGACAAACTCAGTATCAATGCCAACCTCATTTCTCTGGCATCTCCTGTCTACTGGCAGTCCAGATTGATCCCTGGCTGCTGTTGTTTTTTACTGGTCACCAACCGACACCAGGAGACGGATTGAACGATACGCTGGGACAACAAAACGCGATCGTTACCATAGCGACAGGAAAACCAGATTCCCCTGCCCTCCAGGTCGGCTTTATCCAATTTCCAGTCATATTTCCTACCATCCACCCGATAGGTCTCCGGTTTCAGTTCGGCCAATTCGGCAGGTCTCCCACTGGTCAATGAGGCAGCCGTAAGCCAGACAATATCGCTGTGTGATGATACCTCCCACCCTGCAGGTGCATCTTTTATAGGGGGTGTCGAAGCATCAACGGAGACTGACGCCGGACAAATCAGCTCGTAAGCAAAAGATGTTGTTGCAACACTACCTGTCAGCAATGCGATCAGCACATGTGATACTGCTTGTCTTTGCATAAATGACCTCACTCGATAACGGAAAATGCATTGGCATTATTACTGGCATTCGGCCAGGTCCCATCGGCGTTGATAGTCCCGCCCACACGGAGATAGCGCAGACTGACACGCGGTTTTGTCACATCATCTTTCCATTGATCCATAACCAGAATCCCACCCGCATCCTGACCAACATACAGAGCAGCATGATTCCCATGGCTTTTATTGGGGTAGCGGCCATTGACGAAAGTAGCAATTGCTGTCCCCGGCACAATGCCCGTATTCCCCAGAACCTTTGCGCCTTCTCGCCAGGTCTTGGTTTCTTTCAATCCCTGCGACTTCAGATAATGACGAACGAGCGCAACACATTGCTTGTCACCCACTTTCTGAGTGTTTTGTAAGGCATTAACCTTTGCGTAAATAAAAGCCATTTTATTCATCCTTGATTAAGACTTTCCGCCAACAGGGATAAGACACCTGTTGAGGTGTATCAGCATCAAACAGATTTAGGCGCTAGCCTGCTTCACCGAAGGCAATTTCGTCACCAGTCGCAGAGAGCCGGTTAATCCTTCCAGCTGGAAATGGGGGCGCAGGAAGAATTTGGCTTCGTAATACCCCGGGTTGCCTTCCACTTCTTCCACCACGACTTCGGCTGCAGCCAGAGGACGGCGCGCCTTAGTCTGCTGTGAAGAATTCACCGGATCGGCATCGACATAGTGCATGATCCACTCATTCAGCCAGCGCTGCATGTCCTCGCGCTCTTTGAAGGAACCAATCTTGTCGCGCACGATACATTTCAGGAAGTGCGCAAAGCGGGAGCAGGCAAAGAGATAAGGCAGGCGTGCCGATAGGTTGGCATTTGCGGTAGCATCGGGATCGTAATATTCCTGCGGCTTCTGTAGCGACTGTGCCCCAATAAAGGCGGCGTAGTCGGTATTCTTACGATGGATTAGCGGGATGAATCCGAGCTTCGAAAGTTCCGCTTCACGACGATCGCTGATAGCAATTTCGGTTGGGCACTTCATATCTACGCCGCCATCATCGGTCGGGAAGGTATGACAAGGCAGGCTCTCAACGGTACCGCCGGATTCCACACCGCGGATCATCGTGCACCAACCATAGTATTTAAATGAACGATTGATATTCACGGCCATCGCGTAGGCTGCGTTGCTCCACACGTATCTGCGATGGTCAGAGCCATCGGTGTCTTCTTCAAAATTGAACGCATCAACCGGGTTGGTCTTAATGCCATAGGGCAAGCGTGCCAGGAAACGCGGCATGGCAAGACCGAGATAACGCGAATCCTCACTGGCACGCAGCGAATTCCACGGCGCATATTCCAGATTTTGCGTGACGATCTTGGTCAGATCACGTGGGTTCGCCAGCTCCTGCCATGAATCCATCTGCAGAGAAGTAGGAGCGGCACCAGCAATAAACGGCATGTGCGCTGCCGATGCAACCCGAGCGACAGAACCGAGTAAGTCAACATCAGGTGGAGTGTGATCGAAGTAATAATCTGCAATCATGCAGCCATAAGGCTCACCGCCTAATTGCCCATATTCCTCTTCGTAGATTTGTTTGAACAGTGGGCTCTGATCCCAGGCGATCCCTTTATGGCGCTTCATACTCCGCCGTAGATCTTCCTTGGACAGGTTCATAAAGCGGATTTTAAGATGCTCATCCACTTCAGTATTGGACACCAGGTGAAACAGACCACGCCAGGACGACTCCAGTTTCTGGAAAGGATCGCTATGCAAAATAAGGTTGATCTGTTCAGACAACTTGCGATCGATTTCAGCGATGATCGATTCAATGCTTTTATAGGCATCGTCACTGAGGGTAACGGAGTTTGACAGTGCCTGTTCCGCCAGGGTTTTGACAGCCTGCTCAACAGCTTTGGCCGCCTGGTCAGTTTTGGGTTTGAATTCTTTGGTCAGAAGATTGCTGAAATCGGAATCCGCTACCGGGCGTTCAGCCAGCGCTGCATCGGAATACTGCTGAGACTTGCTTACCATAAATAAATGTTCCTCAATTTATTTCAATACAGGTGCGTGACTATCAGAGAGAAGCATCTTCGGGCATGATCGTGTTCCCTTCAGCATTGGTCTGGGGCTTTGGCGTTTTGACCAGTGCCTGCAACAGCGCCGGATCCTGCAGAAGGCGGTTGACCAGGCCTTCTGCACCGGATTTACCATCCATATAGGTTTGCAGGTTCGCCAGCTGCGTCCGCGCATCCAGCAACTGTTTAAGTGCATCCACTTTTTGGGCAACATTTGCTGGTGAAAAATCGTCCATGCTCTCGAAAGTGATATCGACCATCAGCTGTCCTTCACCCGACAGGGTATTGGGCACTGCAAACGCGATGCGCGGCTGAAGCGCTTTCATCCGCTCATCGAAATTATCGATGTCGATTGTCAGGAATTTACGCTCGGCAATTGGCGGCAAATCCTCCCTGGGTTTACCGGACAAATCGGCGAGTACCGCCATTACGAAAGGCAATTCGATTTTTTTCTCAGACCCGTATATTTCTACGTCGTACTCGATCTGCACCCGCGGCGCACGATTACGTTGGATGAATTTTTGGGCACTGCTATTGGATACCGCCATATCTGATTCCTGTATGTGTCATCAAACCAACGCTGGCCTGAGCCAGCCATCAAATTCGCTGTGAGGAACGTTGGCCCGTTCCATCAACAGGCTGCATATGGAACACCAGAGGGCTCTCCGGGTGATCGGGATCGAGTGCGATTTCGATACGTTCCAGCGTGCGTTTTTCCGTCAGGGCCTGGAGCCAGGAGCGCGACAGTGCCGGCAAAATGTGTTGATCGATATAACCAATCAATAAGCGGGCACCGGTTTCATGCATCGGGCAGTGCCCGATGATATGGGCCACCAGCTCATCGCCGTACATCAGCTCAATGCCATGCTGTTCCTGCATCCGCTCTACAATGCGATCCAGATGCAATCGGGCGATATCACCCAGCACACTATCAGCAAGCGGCAGGTAGGGAACGATCGTCAGGCGCCCAATAAAGGCTGCGGGGAAATGTTTGCGTAACTCCGGCATCAGCGCCTCTTTTAATGCGCTCCAGTCGGGCATCAATGCAGGGTCGTCGTATAACTGGGAAACACGTTCCGAGCCGACATTGCTGGTTAGCAAAATTGTCGTGTTTCTGAAATCGATATGCAGGCCTTCACCGTCCTTCATCGCACCCTTATCGAAAACCTGATAGAAAATTTCATGGACGTCACGGTGCGCTTTCTCTATTTCATCAAGCAGGACTACGCTGTAAGGGCGACGGCGTACCGCCTCGGTCAACACTCCCCCTTCACCGTAACCAACATAGCCGGGAGGCGCCCCCTTAAGGGTCGAAACGGTATGTGACTCCTGAAATTCACTCATGTTGATGGTGATCAGATTTTGCTCGCCACCATACATGGCCTCAGCCAACGCCAGTGCCGTTTCTGTTTTGCCGACGCCAGAGGGCCCTACCAGTAAGAAAACGCCAACGGGTTTATTCGGGTCGGTAAGCCCCGAGCGGGCGGTTTGGATGCGTTCGCCGATTTGTACCAGCGCATTGTCCTGCCCGATAACCCGCCGGGCGAGTTGTACGGGTAAATCAAGGACCGCACTGGCTTCATCTTTCACCATGCGGCCCACAGGAATGCCCGTCCAGTCCGACACGATAGCTGCGACAACGGCCGCACTGACCTCAGGAAAAATCTGAGCTGAATCCCCCTGTAACGCATGTAGCGCTGCGCTAAGTTCAGGTAACTGCGCCTGTTTTTCCTGTTCATTGCCACTCTGGCTAAGTGCCCGGGCAGCCAGTAGTTCCTGTACAGCCTGTAATTCCTGTTGCCAGCGCGCCTCACTCTCTTCCAGCTCCTGGAACAGTGTTGCCAGGCGCGCCTTAATACGGTCCAGAGCGTCAGTTTTAATACCGATACTGTGCTGCTTTTCCAGCAGTTCCTGTTCGGTTTGTGCCGCTTGAATTTGCTGGCGCAGATACTGCACCGCAGTCGGAGGCGTGTGCAGTGATAACGCAACGCGCGCACCGGCTGTATCCAGCAAGCTGATAGCTTTATCGGGGAGTTGCCGAGAAGGGATATAACGGTGCGAAAGCCTGACTGCAGCCCGAACGGCCTCATCAAGAACAAGCACGCCGTGATGCGATTCAAAGGTTGTCGCTAATCCGCGCACCATCTCTATGGCAGCAGCCTCTTCAGGCTCCGCCACCTGCAGCAGTTGAAAACGGCGGGTCAAAGCCGGGTCTTTTTCAATGTGCCTTTTATATTCGCTCCACGTTGTGGCACCAATGGTGCGTAGCGTTCCGCGTGCCAGCGCAGGTTTCAGTAGATTGGCCGCATCACCGGTGCCCGATGCACCGCCTGCGCCGACCAGGGTATGTACCTCGTCAACAAACAGAATCACCGGTTTGGGCGAACGTGCGGCTTCTTCCAGAACGGATTTCAGCCGCGACTCAAATTCGCCTTTCATGCTGGCACCCGCCAGCAAAGCCCCCACATCCAACGTTAGCAGGCGGACCTCTGCCAGACTTGGGGGAACTTCTCCCAGGGCAATCGCCCGCGCAAACCCTTCTACCACCGCAGTCTTGCCCACGCCCGCTTCGCCCGTGAGCAGCGGATTGTTCTGCCGACGGCGCAGTAAAATATCAACCATTGTGCGAATTTCATGTTCACGGCCAATCACCGGATCAATCAAACCTTGTCGGGCCTGCTCAGTCAGATCGCCGCAATAACGTGCCAGTGCGGATTTGCCATCCTGACTATTCACAGCTATCGACTGGCTTGCTTCTCCGGGCATTGCGGGCGTAAAACAGGACCCATCATAGGGACTATCCTGAGCCTCCGGAGAAGCGGAGACCAGATCGGGCAATAATTCAGTCAGGCCTTCCTGCGGAATTTTTCCAAACGAGGGAGAAATACTCAGCAATACTCTGCGTAATTCCGGCGTTATGATCAGCGCCAGAAATAACCATGCACCGCGAATTTTAAAATCATCAAATGTCAGCGTGGCATAAATCCATGCACGCTCGACCGCTTGATCAATATGGTGGGAAAAATCACTCACAGACGTTGCACCAGCGGGTAATAACAGCAGTGCGCCAGAAATATCCTGTTCAAGATGCACTGCATCAATATCAAAATGCCGGAGAATACGAATTATGTCGCTATCGTTTATCTGGATTATCTGATGCAGCCAGTGCACCAGTTCAACATACGGATTTCCGCGTAGTTTGCAGAACGCAGTGGCGGACTCCATCCCACTGAAAAGAAAGGTATTAAGCTTGCCAAACAAGGCCTGACGCGAGATATCCATTTTCCCCTGCCCTCCTCCATGAGATGTTATCCAGTCAATATAATTCCCGAAAAACTGGCCCCGGAGTTATATTTAAACACTGCCATTCAAATAATATCAATCCTTTGAAAACCTCGTTGACAACACTAACATCATAAAATAAATTTGCGCAATACATTTATGACATTAAGATTTTGCTGTCGGACACCTTATATTTGCGGAGTAAATGAAATGGGCGCAAATTATTATAAAAACTGACTGTCGAATTATCATATATATATAAAAAGGTCCGCAAACATATCGTCAGGCAAAGGAGTAAGCCATGAGTTTTCAGCCGCTGACGGATAAAAAGGGCGCAACCGGTATTATTCCGGACACTGTCGGGTCCGGGGCCCGCGATATTTTGGACACCCTTTCCGCGACGGGCGGCGGCACCCGCACCGTCACCGTCAGCGGCGCCGCCATCCCCCCCGGCGTGCTGACCTTTGCCAGCCTCACGGGCACCGAAACCCTGAGCGAACTGTTTCATTACACCCTGCGGCTTAAAACACCCGACGCCCTCAACACGGGCTAC
>DERO01000002.1 GCA_002360945.1 Leclercia adecarboxylata
GCACAGCGGTCAGGGCCAGGTCTTCAGCTGCAGCGTGTCGTTCGAACTGCTGCCGACCAGTGAGATTTTTCGCCCGGCGCGCACGGTTCAGAAGCCGCGCACCCTGGGGCCACAGAGTGCGATTGTGACCGGGCCGCCGGGCGAAGAGATCCACACCGACCAGTACGGCCGGGTCAAGGTGCAGTTCCCCTGGGACAGGTACGGCAGGATGGACGAGAACAGCTCCTGCTGGATCCGGGTGAGCCAGCCCTGGGCCGGGAAAGGCTTCGGCGGGATGCAGATCCCGCGCACCGGTCAGGAAGTGCTGGTGGATTTCAAGAACGGCGACCCGGACCTGCCGGTGGTGGTGGGACGGGTCTATAACGCCGACACCATGCCGCCCTGGGGGCTGCCGGCTAACAAGACCCAGAGCGGCATGTTCAGCCACACCGTGGGTGGCGGCCCCGGTAACGCCAATGCCCTGCGCTTTGAAGACAAACCCGGCGCAGAAGAAGTCTGGCTGCACGCCGAAAAAGACCAGCGCATTGAGGTCAACGACAGCGAAAGCCACTGGGTCGGTAACAACCGCGTCAAAACGATCGATCAGAACGAGACGATCAACATAGGCCACGACCGATTAACAAGGGTCAGCAATGACTGTACAAGAGCGGTAAAAGCGAATGATACGGTCATTATTGGTGGGGAGAAAAGCACCAGTGTGAGTACTGACTATGTCATTGCCGCGGGCACAAAAATACGACTGTCCTGCGGGAAAACCGTGCTCGAACTCCATGAAAATGGGCAGTTCAATATTACCTGCGAAAATTTCAATATCACAGCGAATCAATCCGGACAGATTAATACACTGGAGAAATTGCTTGATCTGAATATGGAGGGGGGGTGTGCCGCAGCGAAAACGGGAGCTGATGGGAATCAGGGAGCAATCAATAAATCGGTTGCCGTGATTTTCCCGCCTCCGGCTAAAGATTAAAGAAAATAAGGGCGGTTCAATGATTTATAAAGCGAATGATATTCACCTTGAGATACCTGAAGGAAACCTGACAGATGCCTCGTTAAATATCCTGAAATTTAAAACCCTGGGGACGTCACTGGTCATGAGCCGAAGTGAACTTTCCGAAGACGAAACCCTGGAGTCCAGCCTGGACGAACAAATTAAGCGCATGGAGATCTCCGTAAAAGGGTTGAAGTTTCAGCAAAAAAACAAAATCAGCGTTGGAAAAAAACAAGATATTGACGCCTTTGAAATGCGTAATCAATTCGTTAAAGGGACAGAAAGAATTTACCAGTACCAGTTGATATGCCTTATTCCCGGCACCCGGACGATGTTCGCGATGAGTTATGTGAAAAATACAGCCCTTGGGGAAGAGGAAGCTGCGCACTGGCAGTTAATAAAACAAAATTTCGAATTCAAAACCTAAGGATTCAGGGAGATTTCTGGCTATGGGACTGGCTTATTGGGCCGCGCGTGAGAAAGATATTCTTTTGCACACCTCACTGCTGGCTGATATCGCAGGGGCAGCTGTAGAAATAGCCTGCTATGCAGCGATAACTGCAGCGGCAAGTCTGTTAATTTTTGGTACACCCTTTACCGGAGGGGCAAGCGGACTGGCGTTAACTGTTCTTGTTGGAGTGGTTATGGGAGCTTCAGGAGGCAGCTCCCTTGTGTCAGAAGCGGCTGACTGGGTCAGTGGATTATTTCCTCCATCCGAAGATGGTCAGATCGCGACTGGCTCAAAAAACACCCGCACAAACAGCAAGAGATCGGCTCGCGCAGCCGGTACCCTGGACCGAAGCATCGGGCTGGTTGCAGCAGAGAAAGAGCCGGAGCAACCTAAAAGTTTCGTGGATATCACCAAAGGTATTCTGGGGGGGATATGGGAGGTCGCCAAACAGACGGTGAGGCCAACCATTGCCTCACCGGATCCCAGAGCAGTCCCCAAAGATGAAGATAAGATCATCTGTTACAAGCATCCTTCCTCGTTTTCCGAACTTGGCGAAAAACTCTCTCAACCACCCGGCCTCGCAGAAATACTTTGCCCCCCTTTAGCTGGCGTGGATGCTCTGATGGGGGTTGTCAGCGCAGGGTGGGGTTCATTAACGGGTGCGGCAGAGTATATGGCGGAGGGATCCAAAAAAGTCTATATAAACAGCCAGCCTGCAGTGCGCAGTAACGATCGCAGTACCTGCGAAGCAAAAGTCACCGATGATTGCACAAACCGTATCAAAGTTTCAGATAACGTCAGGATTGGCGGAGAACCCATTGTGGTTCGTGAGATCAAGAGTGGCAAACATCCAGTTGCGTTGATGGTTGCGGTAGCCATGGCCGTGATGCGTCCCGGAAAAATCTGTTCAAAAATTGCCTGCTTTGCGATGGATTTTGTCGGTGATGTTGGTCTTGGCTTTCTCACTGCAAAATTAACTGAAGCAGTGATGCGCGGGAATCCCGTCCATTTGCCTACCGGAGGTAAGCTGCTTGGTGGCGTGGAGGAGCTCGATTTTACTGTTCCTGCGCACTTCCCCATTGAATGGCAGCGTTTTTACAGCAGCAAAGATTCACGAACACAGGGGATGTTTGGTGCTGGCTGGAGCGTGATGTATGAGGTGGAAATGGAAATTTCGCCTCAGGAAGACGGTTCCTGCGCTGCGGTATATATCAATGAGCAAGGGCGGAGACTGGAAATTGAGGCGCTGTATCCCGGAGAGGGACTGCGCGGAGTCAGTGAAAATTTAACTATCAAACGTGGTGATGATTATCGCTGGGTAATTGAAAGTGACGACGGGATATACCGGCTGTTCGAACCCGATGCCAGCGATCCCGGTCGCCTGCGCCTGACGCTCATGCAGGATCGCAATGATAATAAATTGTTTCTGTATCGCGATACGTCCGGTCGCATTGTTGAAATTGCTGACAGTCAAAATGCAGCAAGAATCGTCCTGCACTATGAGGACAGCCGCCACCCACTCCGGGTTACACGGATTATGCGTGAACTGGCGGAGGGTAGTCATCGCCTGCTGGCCCGTTATAGCTACAGTATTCAGGGAGATCTGGAGCAGGTTTTTGATGCTGAGAACCTGCTCAGGCGTGAGTTTGCTTATGATGCCGGACAACGGATGGTTTCACATCGGTTACCCACCGGTATGCTGTGCCATTATCAGTGGGACTGCTTTATCGGCCCGGAGGGCCCGGAATGGCGGGTTATTCACCACTGGAGTGAAGGAGAGGGGCGTCAGGAAGACTATATCTTCCATTATGATCTGACAGAGCGTGTGACGGTTGTGCAGGACAGTCTGGGGAGAGTGAGTAAACATTACTGGAACGAATTTTATCAAATTATCCGTTATGTCGATGCGCTGGGACAGACAACTCTTTTTAGCTGGAGCGAAGAACAACAGCTGTTGAGCGTGACCGATTCCCGGGACGGGCAATGGCGCTATGTCTATGATGACCAGGGCAGGCTGACGGAAGAGACCGATCCACTTAACCGGACTTCTCAAACGGCATGGCTGCCACACTGGGCCCTGCCAACCCTAATCAGAGATGCGGGTGGTCACACCTGGCGTTATTTCTATGATGAGCGGGGAAATTTACTCACCCTTGTTGATCCTCTGAAACAGCGCACCCTTTACCAGTATGATATGCACGGGCAGGTTGTCAAAACCGGCGATCCCAGGGGAAACAATAACTACCTGCGCTGGAATGAAAACGGTCAATTGACACACTATGTCGATTGCTCGGGCTCGGTCACTCAACTGAGCTACGATGAACTGAACAATATCGCCGGCGTCACCAATGCGGTGGGTGACAGCAGTAGATACCAGTACAATGCGGCAGGACAACTCGTAGCAGCCATACTTCCCGACGGAAGGCAGGAACGTTATACCGTTAATGCCTCAGGGCAGTTGCTGGCTTACAGGGATCCTTCCGGTCATACCACCCGCTACCGACGCGACGCCTCTGGCCAGGTCATTTCCCGCACAGATGCTGCCGGACGCACACTCCATTTTCACCATGATGCTTACGGAAGACTCGTCGCGCTGATCAATGAGAACGGGGAACGCTACCAGTTCCGGTTTGATGCCAGAGATCGCCTTATTGAACAGAGCGATCTGGATGGCCGCAAACAGCAGTTTGTCTACGACGCGCTCGACAACGTCACCGCCGTCAGGTTCGCCGCCGGCACCGCAGACCAGGTTGAGCACCGTTTCTCCCGGGATGCGATGGGCCGTCTGACGGAAAAACAGACGACCGATGGCTGTACCACTTACCGGTACGACAAAACCGACAATCTGCTGGAAGTGGCCTTTCGCAAGGCAAACCAGCCTGATGACCCGCCGGAAACCATCGCCTTCAGCTACGACAGGCTGGGCCGGTTGCTCACCGAAACCACCGCCCGGGGCACCCTGAAGCATGACCACGATGGGCTGGGCAACCTCACCCGCACCACCCTCCCGGACGGGCAGGAACTTAAATACCACTACTACGGCAGCGGGCATTTAAGCCAGATTAACCTGGACAGCGGCACGGTCTGCGAATTCGAACGGGACCGCCTGCACCGTGAAATCCTGCGCACCCAGGGCAGGCTCGACACCCGCCGCCACTTCGACAGCGCCGGGAGAATTCACCGCGTTCAGACCTGTCGCGGCCGGAACGGTATCGTCCCGGACACTGTGGCAGACCGCCACTACCAGTACGATAACCTTGACCGGCTCATCACCCGGCGCCACAGCCGGCAGGGGCGCACCGACTACCACTACGACGCCACCGGGCGCATCACCCGGTGTCACCATGCGCACTACCGGGACACCCTGGACTACGATGCGGCAGCCAACCTGCTGGACGGAAGCGCAGGCGCATCATCACAGAGCGCGTATCACGATGACCCGCCCCCCGGTACCCTCCAGGGCAACGTGGTGCGCTTCAACCGGCTGATGCACTTCCGCCGGCACCATTATCAGTATGACGCGCACGGCCGCATGCAGGGCAAACGCAGCCCCGGGCAGACCCTGCGCTGTCATTACAGTGCTGAACACCGCCTGATTAAGGCTGAGGTGACGCAGGGGCAGCACACCCGGTCTTACGGCTACGTCTACGATGCGCTGGGAAGACGGGTGGAAAAGCACGAGCTGGACAGCCGGGGCAACACCTTCAACCGCACCACCTTCCTGTGGGACGGCCTGCGGATGGTGCAGGAGACCAGGCCGGAGGGAAGCCGGAGCCTGTATCTCTATGCCGGCCCGGGCAGCCATGAGCCGCTGGCCAGGGCAGACACGGTCGGCGGGGTCCGGGGCAACATCCTCTACTTTCACACGGATATTAACGGTGCCCCGGAAGAACTGACCGACCCCGACGGCAACGTGGTGTGGGAGGCGCACTATCAGGTGTGGGGGAACACGGTCAGGGAAGTCTGCGCGGAAACGGAACACACCCCGGTGGAGCAGAACCTGCGTTACCAGGGGCAATATCTGGATAGGGAGACGGGACTGCATTACAATACGTTCCGGTACTACGATCCGGATGGGGGCAGGTTCACGACGCCTGACCCGATAGGCTTAAGGGGTGGAATTAACCTTTATCAGTATGCGCCGAATCCGCTGAGTTGGATCGATCCGTTAGGGTTAAGTGGCAAAGGTATCTTTATCCATTATACGGATAAGGCCGGTTTTGAACGTATAATGAGCACCGGTATCATTGAAGCGAACTCAAAAGGAAAAGTTTATATTACGGATATATTGTTGTCGCCTCAGGATGCGATGAGAGATATTTTTATAAATGATCCTATACATACAGGACGTGGAGATTATTCTATTATATTCAAGGCTGACTCAACGCACATGGGGAATATATTTCAAAGTTCCGAGTTGGAATATATCCACTCAGGGCGATTAAAACTAGGTGAAATACTTCACGCTGGTAAGAACCCTTATGATGTTGTATCTCATTTATCATATGAAAAAAGGCTGAATATGACTCAGAATCAAATAAATTCAAGAGGGGGAAAATGTGGTTGATGAAAAAGATAAATCATTGGTATTGAATCAAGGTGAGATCGCTGCTTTGAAAAAAGCAATTATGTATCTGAAATTTTCTTGCGAGGAAACGGAATCTTTATTATATGCAGGAAGTCCTCTGATTAACTCCATTTTTTCAAAATTAACAGCTATTGATGATTTAGGGCAGCAGTCTATAGAGTTTTATAACAAGAGACATGTTGAGAATGAGCGATTCGTTTTGTCGAAATTAGATAAGATGGAACTCGAAAATGGCCGACCACTTGATGAGAAAATAAAGGATAGATCTTTCAGAGAGTGTCTTTATCCATTTTCAAGTGAATAAAAACCCTCATAAATAAGCCGGGTAAGAAAGTTAAAACTTCCCGGCTTTGTTATTACTTAAATATCGTTTAACCCACTAAACAAGCACGTTCTTAATTCCCTTAATCCCCTGTTTAGCCTGATAAAGCCGCTCGCGCAGCTCCTGCACTTCGTTACCGTCCGCCATCAGCACAATACACCCGTCCGAAATCTTCACAGTCACGCCTCGCCGGACTCAAATCCCGCCTCGGCCAGCCAGTTGCCCTTAAGGTGCAGGCCGGGACTGCGTGAATACCTGGTGAGCATTATTAGTGTTGGAAATGCCAGCCTGGTCGGCTTTTAAATGTGATATTTTTGTGCTTAACCCTCTGATTAAATAATAAAATAATCCTTGTGCAGATAGCTTTATTTATCAGGGCCTGGCGGTAGCGTAGGTATTGTAACGCAGTGGTTTCAGGAGTGTACGAACAAAACGGGTAATATGCCGGTGAGCGCCCAGAGTAGCGGGCACGGTCTGCCAATTCGAACGGGACCGCCTGCACCGCGAAATCCTGCGCACCCAGGGCAGGCTCGACACCCGCCGCCACTTCGACAGCGCCGGGAGAATTCACCGCGTCCGGACCTGTCGCGGCCGGAACGGTATCGTCCCGGACACTGTGGCAGACCGCCACTACCAGTACGACAACACTGACCGGCTCATCACCCGGCGCCACAGCCGGCAGGGGCGTACCGACTACCACTACGACGCCACCGGGCGCATCACCCGGTGTCACCATGAGCACTACCGGGACACCCTGGACTACGATGCGGCGGCCAACCTGCTGGACGGAAGCGCAGGCGCGTATCACGATGACCCGCCCCCCGGTACCCTCCAGGGCAACGTGGTGCGCTTCAACCGGCTGATGCACTTCCGCCGGCACCATTATCAGTATGACGCGCACGGCCGCATGCAGGGCAAACGCAGCCCCGGGCAGACCCTGCGCTGCCACTACAGTGCTGAACACCGCCTGATTAAGGCTGAGGTGACGCAGGGGCAGCACACCCGGTCTTACGGCTACGTCTACGATGCGCTGGGAAGACGGGTGGAAAAGCATGAGCTGGACAGCCGGGGCAACACCTTCAACCGCACCACCTTCCTGTGGGACGGCCTGCGGATGGTGCAGGAGACCAGGCCGGAGGGAAGCCGGAGCCTGTATCTCTATGCCGGCCCGGGCAGCCATGAGCCGCTGGCCAGGGCAGACACGGTCGGCGGGGTCCGGGGCAACATCCTCTACTTTCACACGGATATTAACGGTGCCCCGGAAGAACTGACCGACCCCGACGGCAACGTGGTGTGGGAGGCGCACTATCAGGTGTGGGGGAATACGGTCAGGGAAGTCTGCGCGGAAACGGAACACACCCCGGTGGAGCAGAACCTGCGTTACCAGGGGCAATATCTGGATAGGGAGACGGGACTGCACTACAATACGTTCCGGTACTACGATCCGGATGCGGGCAGGTTCACGACACCTGACCCGGTGGGGCTGGCGGGGGGGATAAATCTTTATCAGTATGCGCCGAATCCGTTAAGCTGGATCGACCCGCTTGGTTTAAGCGGAGAACCGATAGGCAGTGAGAACAATCCATTTGGTTCTTCTCGTGCAGCCCGTCGTGACGCTATGAGACAAGCTGGAATACCAACTAGCCAACAACCTGTCAGCCAATCAAGAAATAGCTCAGGTCGAGAATATTCTTATGAGACACCAAAGCCAGGTGGCGGCACTGGTTTATCATCTGTACAAGAACAAACCATGGATATTAGTCATCCAGATAAGCCACATTGGGAAGCAGGACAAGTTAAAACAGATGACTTTGGAAATTCTCGAATGAATAAATATGGTCGACCTCAACTACGTAATGGTAAAGGGAAAGCATATTATGGTAAAGGAGGATGCAAATGAGTGTATCTGAATACAAACGAGCATTGCTCTATAGAAAAGCTCAGGCTAATGTATGCAAAAATAATTATTTTAATAAAATACAATCATTTACTAATAGTGCTGTTGAAGTGGGTAATTTTCTTGCCTTGGAAGAAACTGATGGTATTATAAATTCTCTTAAAGATAAGGAAGTAATCTCAAAAACCAAAATGGGAATTGAGAACTATCAACAAGTTGTCGAATTTATCAAAGAGCACGTTCAAGGTCTTTCTTGTTATTTATTAATTGATGAAGAATGGAAGTTTTGCGGAATGTATAAAATAAATAATGAATTTTCTAGCGATTATAATTTTGATAAATTACATTCGGACGAAATAAGAATGATATCTTGCGATCTGTCTTTTCAGATTCGAATAGACTATGACTACAATGAAATAGAATGTGAATATATTCTGTATAAATAATGCTTGGTTAAATAAATACCGGGAGAGGATTATTTCTCCCGGATTTTTATTATTTAATCTCCGTTCAGCACAATGTACCCCTCTGAAATCTTCACCGTCACGCTGCGCCCGGTCTCAAATCCCGCCTCGGCCAGCCAGTTGTCCTTGAGGTGCAGGCTGGGACTGTGTGAATATCTGGTGGGCATTTTAGTTTTAAGGTGAGCGTTGAAAATGCCGACATAACCGACTTTTAAATATAATATTTTGTGTTTAAGCCTATGATTAAATAGTAAAATAATCCTTGTGCAGATAGTTTTATCAGGGTCTGGCGGTAGCGCAGGTAATATGACGTAGTGGTTTCACGAGTGTACGAACAAAACGGGTAATAAGCCCGGTGAGCGCCCAGATTTGCCATCAGCACAGCCTGACCCGGCAACTTTGTCACCGGCACCGCAGACCAGCCTGAGCACAGCTTTACCCATGATGCGGCTGGCCGTCTGACGGAAAAGCGAACCGCCGATGGCATCACTACCGTTGCTCAACCCAACGCCTGCACCGCCTTCTCCAGCGCCACGCGCAGTAAGTGACGGTCATGGCGGTACTTAATGTCGCTCGCCTCGAGCGGTTCCTGTACCACCACCCGGCCTTCCATGCCTGACACATCAGTGCAAGGCCCGACCACCACTGCATCAATAATCTTCTTCCCGACGTACTGCTCCATCAACGCCAGCTTAGCGGCCAGCGAAAGACCGGCGGCGGCAGGGCTAAGCTCGCGGCCCAGATTGCCGATGTAGACCACGGGAGCGGGCGTGCGACGCAGCGCCTGGGCCAGATCCTTGATCAGCAGCAGCGGCATCAGGCTGGTATAAAAACTGCCCGGGCCGACCAGAATTAAATCCGCTTCACCAATGGCTTCGACTGCCTCACGGGTCGCCGGAACGCTGGGGTAGAGCATCAACTCTTTCGGCGGCAGGACCAGCTGATCGATATTCACTTCGCCATACACTTCATGGTCGTTACTGTCGATGGCCATCAAATCGACAGGAAGTTCGGACATCGGAATCAAAAAGGCATCCACTTTGAGCAGGTTGCGGATTAAATTGATCGCCTCCAGAGGCCGCACGCTGAGATGATCCAGCGCCTTTAACATCAGATTTCCGAGGTTATGCCCCGAAAGTTCGCCATTACCGCCAAAACGATACTCAAACATCGCGGAAGCGACGCTGGGTTCGGTGATGAGTTGATTGAGACAGTTGCGCATGTCACCCCAGGCGATACCCCCTTCGGAGCGGCGAATGCGTCCGGTTGATCCGCCGTTGTCGGTGGTGGTGACGATCCCGGTAAGCCGTGAACCGAGCGATGACAGGGAGGACATCACCCGGCCCAGTCCGTGGCCTCCGCCGAGAGCGACGACGCGGTCGAGATCCGCAAAAGTGCGATTGCGCATAGAAATTCCTTAGTAAGACGAACATCTTAACAGTAACTCAACTACCCCTAAATGACGATGCTCCGTCCGGGGCAAAATGACATATATCAATGCAAGAATGTGATAATGACGTATTCTGGAACGAAATGGCACGAACAAGTCGATATATACAACTTTATATAGCGAAAGACGAAAATAGCGAAACTGCTTTTAACACGCTACTATCGGCATAACCACGTTTTCATAATCGAAAACATACACTCTAGCCCTGGCACCTGTGTCGACAGATATGGTGCTCTGGCCGTGGCGGTTTCGCCACCAGGGTACAGAAAGAAATGACTGTGCCTCCCGTATCAGGAAAGGTGTACATGGCTTCACAACTTACCGATGCATTCGCGCGTAAGTTTTTTTACCTGCGTTTGTCTATTACCGATGTGTGCAATTTCCGTTGCACCTACTGCCTGCCGGACGGCTACAAACCCGGCGGCATCACCAATAACGGCTTTCTCTCCGTGGACGAAGTGCGCCGCGTGACGCGTGCGTTTGCCGCCATGGGGACAGAAAAGGTCCGTCTTACCGGCGGGGAACCCTCGCTGCGCCGGGACTTCACCGACATCATCGCCGCGGTCCGGGAAAACGACGCCATCCGCCAGATTGCGGTCACCACCAACGGTTATCGTCTGGCGCGTGACGTTGCCGGGTGGCGCGACGCGGGATTAACGGCCATCAACGTCAGCGTCGACAGTCTGGATGCCCGCCAGTTTCACGCCATCACCGGTCAGGATAAATTCCACCAGGTGATGGAGGGCATCGATGCGGCCTTTGCAGCCGGCTTCGACAAGGTAAAGGTCAACACCGTGCTGATGCGCGATGTGAACCATCACCAGCTGGATACCTTCCTGGCGTGGATCAAACCCCGCCGCATTCAATTGCGTTTTATCGAGCTGATGGAAACCGGCGAGGGCAGCGACCTGTTCTCCCGCCACCACATCTCCGGCATGGTGCTGCGCGATGAACTGCTCAAACGCGGCTGGATCCATCAACTGCGCCAGCGCAGCGACGGTCCGGCGCAGGTCTTTTGTCACCCCGACTATGAAGGGGAGATCGGGCTTATCATGCCGTATGAAAAAGACTTCTGCGCCAGCTGCAACCGCCTGCGCGTTTCGTCGGTGGGCAAGCTGCACCTGTGCCTGTTTGGCGACGGCGGCGTCGACCTGCGCGATCTGCTGGCCGATGACGCCCAGCAGGCTGCGCTGGAAGGGCGCATTTCTGAGGCGCTGATGCACAAAAAACAGACCCACTTCCTGCATCAGGGCAACACCGGGATCACCCAGAACCTGTCCTATATCGGCGGGTAATCGCAAAAGGAACCAGAAGATGAGTCAGGTAAGCGCTGAATTTATCCCGACGCGTATTGCTATCCTTACCGTTTCCGAACGCCGCGGCGAGGAGGATGACACGTCCGGCCACTGGCTGCGCGATGCAGCCCACGAGGCGGGGCATCAAATCGTCGACAAGGCCATTGTCAAAGAGAACCGCTACGCCATTCGCGCGGAAGTGTCGCGCTGGGTAGCCAGTGACAACGTGCAGGTGGTGCTGATCACCGGCGGGACCGGCTTTACCGCAGGCGATCAGGCTCCGGAAGCGCTGCTGCCGCTGTTTGATCGCGAGATCGAAGGCTTCGGAGAGGTGTTCCGCATGCTGTCTTTTGAAGAGATCGGCACCTCTACCCTGCAGTCGCGCGCCGTGGCCGGGATCGCCAACAACACGGTGATTTTCGCCATGCCGGGCTCCACCAAAGCCTGCCGCACCGCGTGGGAAAACATCATTGCCCCGCAGCTGGATGCCCGCACGCGTCCGTGTAATTTCCATCCTCATCTGAAGAAGTAAGCTATGTCGCAATTGACCCACATTAACGCCGCGGGCGAAGCGCATATGGTGGATGTCTCCGCCAAGGCCGAAACCGTACGTGAGGCGCGCGCGGAAGCGTTCGTCACCATGCTCCCCGAGACCCTGACAATGATCATTGACGGCAGCCACCACAAAGGCGACGTCTTCGCCACCGCGCGGATCGCCGGGATCCAGGCGGCGAAACGCACCTGGGATCTTATCCCGCTGTGCCATCCGCTGATGCTCAGCAAAGTGGAAGTTAACCTGCGGGCCGAGCCGGAGCATAACCGGGTGCGCATCGAATCCTTATGCCGCCTGACGGGGAAAACCGGGGTGGAGATGGAAGCCTTAACCGCCGCATCCGTGGCGGCGCTGACCATCTACGACATGTGCAAAGCGGTGCAGAAAGATATGGTTATCGGCCCGGTTCGCCTGCTGGCGAAAAGCGGCGGTAAATCAGGTGATTTCAGGGCGGAAGAGAATGATTAAGGTACTGTTTTTTGCGCAGGTGCGCGAGCTGGTCAATACCGACAGCCTGACGCTGGAGACTGAGTTCGACAGCGTGGAAGCACTGCGGGCGCATCTGGCGGCGCAAAGCGACCGCTGGGCGCTGGCGCTGGACGCAGGCAAACTGCTGGCGGCGGTAAACCAGACGCTGGTGGAGTTCACCCATCCGGTCAAACCGGGCGATGAGGTGGCCTTTTTCCCACCGGTGACCGGGGGTTGAGATGAAAGAGACCAAAATTGTGGTCGATCAGGCACGTTTCAACGTCGGCACGGAGTACAGCTGGCTGGCGGAGCGTGACGAAGACGGGGCGGTGGTCACCTTCACCGGCAAAGTGCGCAACCACAATCTCGGCGACAGCGTGAAGGCCCTGACCCTCGAACACTATCCCGGCATGACCGAAAAGGCGCTGGCGGAGATCGTCGATCAGGCGCGTGAGCGCTGGCCGCTCGGCCGGGTGACGGTGATCCACCGCATCGGCGAGATGTGGCCCGGGGAAGAGATCGTCTTCGTTGGCGTCACCAGCGCCCATCGCGGCAGCGCCTTTGCCGCGGGCGAGTTTATTATGGATTATCTGAAAACCCGCGCTCCGTTCTGGAAGCGCGAAGCCACTCCGGAAGGGGATCGCTGGGTGGAGTCCCGCGACAGCGATAAGGAAGCCGCCAGCCGCTGGTAGCCGGATTGCGGGGATGTGTTAGGCTATAACAGTGTGTCCACTTAAAAAGGAGTGCGTTATGGACAGATTTCCCCGTTCCGATTCTATCGTGCAGGCCCGCAGCGGCCTGCAAACCTATATGGCGCAGGTCTATGGCTGGATGACCTGTGGATTGCTGCTTACCGCCTTTGTGGCCTGGTTTTCAGCAAACACGCCTGCGGTGATGATGTTCGTCTTCTCCAGCAAAATCACCTTCTTTGGTCTGATTATCGCCCAGCTGGCGCTGGTGTTTGTCCTGTCCGGGATGGTGCATAAGCTCAGCGCGGGGATGGCGACCACGCTGTTTATGCTCTATTCGGCGCTCACCGGCCTGACGCTTTCCAGTATCTTCATCGTCTACACCTACTCGTCGATTGCCAGCACCTTCGTGGTGGCAGGGGGGATGTTTGGCGCGATGAGTCTCTACGGCTACACCACCAAACGCGACCTGAGCGGCTTTGGCAACATGCTGTTTATGGCGCTGATTGGGATCGTGCTGGCCTCGCTGGTGAACTTCTGGCTGAAGAGCGAAGCGCTGATGTGGGCGGTAACCTATATCGGGGTGATTGTGTTTGTCGGCCTGACGGCCTACGACACGCAGAAGCTGAAAAATATCGGGGAGCAGATCGACGTGCGCGACAGCTCAAACCTGCGCAAATACTCGATTCTCGGGGCGCTGACGCTCTATCTGGACTTCATCAACCTGTTCCTGATGCTGCTGCGCATCTTCGGCAATCGGCGTTAACGTTGATGCCCGGCGGCGCGTTGCTTGCCGGGCATTTCCACCTCACTTCGCCATCTGCTGCTCGTTTTTGGCCCGCAGCTTCTTCGCCCGGCTCTCCAGCAGCAGATAACAGACCGTTGCCAGCCCCAGCGGCAGGAAGTAATAGAGCATACGATAGGCCAGTAGGGCGGCGATAATGGTGCCATGGGAGACATGCTCCCCCGCCAGCAGGGCGATAAACACCGCCTCCAGCACGCCGATCCCGGCCGGAATATGGACAATCACCCCGGCGATACTGCTCACCAGCAGCACCCCCAGCACGAAGAAGTAGTTCACATCCTCGCCCATCAACAGCCAGATGATCGCCCCCATTGCCATCCAGTTGCCGGCTGAAATAGCCATCTGCGCCACTGCAAAGCGCCAGGAGGGGAGGACCAGCTTTTGCTTTTTGATGGTCACATGGCGGCGCTTCGCAAAGGCGCAGGCCCACAGATAGACGGCGATCACCAGCAGCAACACCACGCCGAGAATGCGCAGCGTCGTCTGGTCGATGTACCAGTGGTCGGGCAGCTGCACCACGCCCGCGGTGAAGATCACCCCACCCAGCAGGATATAGCCCAGCCAGTTGGTGGTGATGCTCAGGGAGAAGATGCGGGTGATGGTACTGCTGGGCAGCCCCAGACGAGAGTAAAGCCGGTAGCGCATCCCGATGCCGCCAACCCAGGTGCTCAGGGTCAGGTTAAAGGCATAGCAGATAAACGACACCAGCATGACCTGGCGTTTGGCCAGCTTATGCCCGCAGTAGCGCCGCCCGAGCAGATCGTAACAGCCATACAGCAGATAGCTCAGCACCACCAGCGCGATCGCACTTAGCAGCGACACACGGTCATAGTCGCGGATAACCTTCCAGACTTCAGTCCAGTCGACCTTTTTCGCGTAAACCACCAGCAGCACCGCAACGGCAATAAAAAATACCCAGGTAAGGATCTTTTTTGCCAGACGCCAGCGCGAATGTTTTTTGCTCATCAGGGTTTCACTCCCGTGTTACCTGCCTCGACCCGATCCTGGGTCTCCATCTCGGGCTGCACCGGGGGCGGCACCTGCGCCAGCTTGGGCGTATGGGCCGGCAGCCAGCCCACCAGGGCCGGGAAATGACGCAGGAAGTGGAACACCAGCACGCTTTTGCCCAGATTCCACCAGGTGCGTTTCGGCACCATCGACTCATCCACGCGCACGCAATCCTCGGCGATGATGGTGGAAAGATTTTCGCGCAGGGTCTGGTTAAACTGGCGATCGTGAATAATCAGGTTGGCCTCCAGGTTCAGCGACAGGCTGAGGGGATCGAGGTTGCTGGAGCCGACGGTCACCCAGTGATCGTCCATCAGCGCCACCTTGCCGTGCAGCGGACGGCGGCGGTATTCGTAAATCTCCACGCCGCCTTTTACCAGATAGTTGTACAGCAGGCGCGCGCCCACCGTGACAATCGGCATATCCGGCTCGCCCTGCACAATCAGCTTCACCCGCACGCCGCGCCGGGATGCATTGCGCATGGCGTGCAGCAGGCGATAACCGGGGAAGAAGTAGGCGTTGGCGATGATCACTTCGCGCCGGGCGTTGGCCAGCATCTTCAGATAGTGCCGCTCGATATCGTCCCGGTGTTCTTCGTTATCGCGCCAGACGAATAGCGCCTGGGCTTCGCCAGGCGTTACGTTCTCCTCGGCGCGATGACGCCGCTTCCACCAGCGACGCACTGCGGCTTTGCCGGGCAGGTTCTCCACGACAAACTGCAAAATATCCTGCACCACCGGGCCTTCGACCTGGACGGCATAATCCTGTTTGGCTTCCGGACCGTAGTCCGACATATGTTCGGCGGAGTAGTTAATCCCGCCGACAAAAGCCACCTGCTCATCCACCACCACAATTTTACGGTGCATCCGGCGGAAGACGTTGGTGCGCATACCGAGCAGAGGCGGGCGCGGATCGTAGTAACGGAACACCACGCCTGCTGCGGTGAGTTCTCCGACGAAGTCGTCGTCGAGATCGGGGGAGCCGTAGCCGTCGAGCAGCACTTCGATATGCACGCCGCGCTGGGCGGCGCGCAGGAGAACGGCATGCAGCTGGCGGCCCACGTTGTCATCGAACCAGATGAAGGTCTCAAGGAGCACCCGGCTTTGGGCCTTATCGATGGCGGCAAACACCGCCGGATAATATTGATCGCCATTTTCCAGCAGCTTTATCCGGTTACCGCTTTGCCATGAACATTTCATAAATGAATCTCCGCACTTAATGGCGCATGGTCGGAGAGATGACGCCAGTTACTCAGGGCCAGCGCGGTTGGGCTGCTGGCATGGGCATTTTTGACATAGATACGATCGAGACGCAGCAGCGGGAACCTTACCGGGAAGGTGCGCGCAGGCCTGCCGTGCGCGAGGGTAAATACCTCCTCCAGCCCGGCCTCCGCCTTCAGCGGATGGCTGGCGCGCTGACGCCAGTCGTTAAAATCTCCGGCCACGACCACAGGATCCCCTTCCGGCAGGGCGTTGACCCATTCGGCCATCATCTGCAGCTGCGCCTGGCGGTGGGCTTCGCGCAGGCCAAGGTGAACCGAGGCCACATGCAGCGGCATGGCCAGCTCCGGCACCGCAACCCGGCAGTAGAGCAGCCCGCGTTTTTCGCTCTCGCCAACCGAAACATCGTGATTCTCATAGTGTTCGATGGGATAGCGGGAGAGGATCGCGTTGCCGTGATGCCCTTCGGGATAGACGGCATTGCGCCCGTAGGCGTAATCGCTCCACATGGTGTCAGCAAGAAATTCGTAGTGGCTGGTATCGGGCCAGTTCTCCACGTGTAGCGGATGGACTTCGTGCGCGCCCATCACCTCCTGCAGGCAGACAATATCCGCGCTGACGGTACGTACGGCGTCGCGCAGTTCGGGCAGAATGAAACGGCGGTTAAAAGCCGCAAATCCTTTATGAATGTTGATCGTTAAGACTTTAAGCGAAAAATGTCGGGTGTGTTGGGTCATACATTCCTTCCCGCGTCACTATCCTGATGAAAATAAAGTGTAGTCGTCGTCACAAAAAGGTGCTGTGTTACGGAATTTTCCGTAAAGTGCGATAGTCTGAACAGGCAGAGTAAAATCCTTCAGGAGAGTGCCATGAAGTGGCAACAACGCATACGCGTCGCGACCGGCCTCAGTTGCTGGCAGATTATGTTGCATTTATTGGTGGTGGTCGTCCTGGTGATGGCCTGGATGAGCGGAACCCTGGTGCGGGTCGGCTTAGGGTTATGCGTGTTGTACGGCGTAACCGTCCTGCTGATGCTCTTTTTACAGCGTCATCATGAAGCGCGCTGGCGCGAAGTGGCGGACGTGCTCGAAGAGCTGACCACCACCTGGTATTTTGGCGCGGCCGTCATTGTGCTCTGGCTGTTGTCCCGGGTACTGCAAAACAACTTTTTGCTGGCCGTCGCAGGGCTTGCGATCCTTGCAGGGCCAGCGGTCGTTTCACTGTTAACCAAAGACAAAAAGCTACGCGATATTGCGTCTAAACATCGCGTACGCCACTGAGCCCGTCACGGCCGCTATCACCAGTAGCGGCCACAAACTCCCCCACACAATATCCAGACTCGCATCCTTGAGATAGATCTGCTTGGTGATATCGGTGAAGTGCCGGATCGGGTTCACCCAGGTTAAGTTTTGCAGCCACACCGGCATATTCTCTACCGGCGAGACATAGCCCGAGAGCAAAATCGCCGGCATCATAAAGACGAACACCCCGATAAACGCCTGCTGCTGGGTGGAGCAGAGCGCCGAGATCAGCAGCCCAAACCCCACCAGCGACAGACCGTAAATCACCATCGTGAAGTAAAACAGTACCAGCGAACCGGCAAAGGGGATGTGATAGGCCCAGATGCCAATCGCCAGCACGATGCTGGCCTGGAAGGTTGCGACAATCAGCGCCGGGACCGCTTTGCCGACGAAGATCTGCCAGGTCGCCAGCGGGGAGACCAGCAGCTGATCCAGGGTACCCTGTTCCCGCTCGCGGGCCACCGACAGCGAAGTGACAATCATCACCCCGATGGTGGTGATCATGGCGATCAGCGACGGTACCACAAACCATTTGTAGTCGAGGTTCGGGTTGTACCAGTTACGCACCACCAGCTCGCTGTTGTTCGGTTTCGGTTTGCCCTCCATCAATTCCTGCTGATAATCCTTCACCACCTGCTGCAGGTAGTTGGCGGCAATCTGCGCGCTGTTGGAGTTACGTCCGTCGAGGATCAGCTGCATCGGGGCGGTTTGCAGGGTGTCGAGGTTGCGGGAAAAATCGGCCGGGAAGCGCGCCAGCAGCAGCGCCTTTTGTGTGTCGATGGTCGGCTGGATCTCCAGCGGACTGTTGAGGATCAGCACGTGAGTAAAGGCTTTGGCGCGGGCGAAGCGCTGGGTCAGTTCCACCGAGTGTTTGCCGTTATCTTCGTTATAGACGGCGATGGTGGCGTTAGTCACCTCAAGCGTGGCCGCCCACGGGAACAGCAGTACCTGGATCAGCACCGGTAAAATCAGAATCGCCCGGGTCTGCGGTTCGCGCAGCAGGGACTGCAGCTCTTTGCGGATCAATGTCCATAAACGGTGAAACATAGTCACTCCTTAAAACGCAGCGCCACCGGGCGCAACCTAATCCAGACGCCGTTTGGTTTTCATCCACGTCAGCCCGATAAACATCACCGCCGAGGCTATCAAAAACAGCAGGTTCACAATCAACACCACCGGAATATTGCCCGCCAGGAACAGGCTTTGCAGGGTGCTGACGAAATAGCGCGCCGGGATGATGTAGGTCACGGCGCGGATCACCGCTGGCATACTGTCGATCTGGAAAATAAACCCGGACAGCATAATCGACGGCAAAAAGGCGGCATTCAGCGCCACCTGGGCGGCGTTAAACTGGTTGCGGGTGATGGTGGAGGTCAACAGTCCCATCCCGAGGGTGCTGAGTAAAAACAGGCTGGTGATAATAAAAAGCACCAGCAGCGAGCCGCGATAGGGCACGCCCAGAATAAAGACGGATACCAGCATGCAGAGCAGCATCGCCAGCATGCCGAGGAAGTAGTAGGGGATCAGCTTGCACAGCAGCAGCTCGGTGCGTGTCACTTCGGTGGAGAGCAGCGCCTCCATGGTGCCGCGCTCCCACTCGCGGGCGATCACCAGCGAGGTGAGGATCGCGCCGATCACCGTCATGATAATGGTCACCGCGCCGGGGATAATAAAGTGCTGGCTGATGGCCGCCGGGTTAAACCAGTAGCGGGTCTGAACGTCGATCAGCGGCTCAAAGGTTTCACCCCGATCTTCCGCCCGCTGCATCTGCCACAGCTGCCAGATCCCTTCGCTGTACCCCTGGACAAAGTTAGCGGTGTTGGGCTCGCTGCCGTCGGTGATCACCTGAATTGGAGCGGTATCGTTCGGCCGTGCCATGCGCTCCGCAAAATCCACCGGAATGACAATCAGCCCGCGAATGCGTCCGGCCTGCATCATCTGGATCAGCTGCTGGCGATCGTCGCTGATGGTGGCGTCGATATAGGGCGAGCCGGTCATGGCGTGGGTGAAGTCGAGCGCCTCTTCGCTGCGCTGCTCCAGCAGGATCCCGACCCGCAGCTTGCTGGAGTCGAGGTTGATCCCGTAGCCAAAGATAAACAGCAGCAGCAGGGGGATCACCACCGCAATCAGCCAGCTGCTCGGGTCGCGGACGATCTGCCGCGTCTCTTTGATGCACAGGGCGCGCACCCGACGCCAGGAGAGGGCGGTATCAGACATGGCCATGCTCCTTATCCCAGTCGTTAATCAGCGAAATAAACGCCTGCTCCATGGTGGGGTCGGGCTGCTGCGCGTCCGCCACCTGGGCCTTGAGATCGTCCGGGGTGCCGTGGGCAATCAGCTTGCCGCGGTAGACCAGCCCGATGCGGTCGCAGTACTCCGCCTCGTCCATAAAGTGGGTGGTCACCATCACGGTGACTCCTTTCTCTACCATGCTGTTGATGTGCAGCCAGAACTCGCGGCGGGTGAGGGGATCGACCCCGGAGGTCGGTTCATCGAGAAACAGAATGTCCGGCTCATGCATCAGGGAGCAGGCCAGCGCCAGTCGCTGCTTAAACCCGAGAGGCAGATCGTCGGTGGCGTGGCTGGCGATGCTGCTCAGACCAAAGGCCTCGCTCATGCGGGCGATCTTCTCGCTCTGCGCCCGTCCGCGCAGGCCGTAGACCCCGGAGAAAAAGCGCAGGTTTTGCTCCACCGTCAGGTTGCCGTAGAGGGAGAATTTTTGCGCCATATAGCCGAGGTGCTGGCGCGCCTTGCCGGAGCTGACTTTCAAATCCATATCCAGCACCAGCGCCTTCCCGGCGGTGGGCACCAGCAGGCCACACATCATTTTGAAGGTGGTGGATTTCCCCGCGCCGTTGGGGCCCAGCAGGCCGAAGATCTCCCCGCGCTTCACCGCGAAGTTCACGTCATCGGTGGCGGCAAAATCGCCGAATTTTTTGGTCAAGGATTTGGCTTCGATCACCGTTTCGCCCGGTGTGCCCTCCACGGTATGGAGGATCGCCCCCAGCGGGGATTCGGCGGTCTCTGCGCCGCCGAGCAGGTCGATAAAGGCATCTTCAAAGCGCGGGGCGGTCTCCTCAATGGCCAGATCCGCCAGATCCGCACTCTGGCGCAGGTCATCAATGCTGGCCTCTTTTTTGAGGATCACACGCACCGATTTGCCCTGAATCATGCCGTCGCTCACCTGGGGAAGCTTCAGCACCCGCTGCAACAGGCGGCGGTTGTTCTCATGGGGCGTGTGCAATAGCAGGCTGCGCCCGGTCATGCTCCGGGTGAGCTTAGTGGGATCCCCCTGATAGAGCAGCGCCCCTTCGTTCATCAGCAGCACGTCCCGGCACTGCTCCGCTTCGTCAAGGTACGAGGTGCTCCAGAGGATCAACATCCCGTCACCCGCCAGCTCATGCACCATCTGCCACAGCTCGCGGCGGGAGATGGGATCCACCCCAACGCCGGGCTCGTCCAGCAGCAGCACCTTTGGCTCCCCGACCAGGGTGCAGGCCAGCCCCAGCTTCTGCTTCATTCCACCGGAGAGCTTGCCCGCCAGCCGGTCGGTAAAAGGACCCAGCGAGGTAAAGTCGAGCAGGCGCTGAAAGGTTTTCTGCCGCGTCTCGCCGGTGACGCTGCGCAGGTCGGCGTACAGGGTCAGGTTCTCCATCACGGTCAGATCTTCGTACAGGCCGAACTTCTGTGGCATATAGCCCAGCATGGCGTGCAGGGCGCGATCGTCTTTTACAGGGTCCAGCCCCAGCACGCTGGCGGTGCCTTCATCGGGCTTCAGCAGCCCGGCCAGCATCCGCATCAGGGTGGTTTTGCCCGCGCCGTCCGGGCCAACCAGCCCGGTGACATAGCCCTTCTGCAGCGTGCAGTCGAGCGGCGCGACGGCGGGTTTGTCCATCCCGGCAAAGCGTTTGACCAGGCCGGAAAGCTGGATCACCGCCTCACTCATGGGCTTGCCCATCATCAAAGCTGACGGTCACCGGCATCCCCTGGCGCAGGGCATCGTCGGCATCGTTGACGATAATGCGCAGGCGATAGACCAGGTCGGTACGCAGGTCCGGGGTTTCGACGGTTTTCGGCGTGAATTCGGCGGTAGGGGAGACGAAGCCGATTTTCCCGTGATACGGCTTATCCGGGCGGCCGTCGGTGTAAAGCAGCACCTCGCGCCCCGGTTTAGCCTCACCGAGGCTGGCTTCATTGACGTAAGCGCGCACCCATACCGGGCGGGTCAGGGAGAGGGTCAGCACCGTGCTGCCCGCGTTCAGCATGCTGCCGGGCTCGACGGCGCGGGTCAGCAAGGTGCCGTTAGCCGGGGCCACCAGGGTGGTGTCGTGTAGATCCAACTGCGCCTGGGCCAGCTGGGCCTGGGCCTGTTCAAGGCTGGCTTTGGCCTGGGCGATATCCTGCTCGCGGTTGCCGGAGCGGTACTGGCGCAGTTTGTCCTGGGCCGATTTCAGGGTCGCCTGGGCCTGGTCGCGGGAGGAGCGGGCGTTTTCCAGATCGTTGGCTGATATGGTGCGGCTTTTCCACAGCCCCTGCTGACGGTTATAGAAATTCTGCGCATAGTCCGCGGCGGCCTGGGCCTGTTTGACGGCGGCGGCGGCCTGAGCCACCTCTTCATCACGGTAACCCGCCTGCATCAGATCGTATTGCGCCTGCGCCACGGAGACGCCCGCCTGAGCCTGCAACAGGGCATTCTGGTACGGGGCTTTGTCCAGCTCGCCCAGCGTCTGCCCGGCGGCAATGATATCCCCTTCGTCGACGGTTAACGACGCCAGCCGCCCGCCGACGCGAAAGCTCATATTGACGGTGCGGATATCGACGTTGCCATAAAGGGTTAGCGTCTTATCCTGCTGGCTCTGATACCACAGCCAGCCGCCGATCCCGGCGGCCAGCACAACAATCGCTGCCACGATAATGACGACCGATTTTTTCATAACTCCAGGCTCCTTTGCGTTAACCCCTGCAGGATCAAATCGACATGACAGGTGATAACCTGGCTTATCTGCAGGGCTTTATCCTCATCAAATTCGGTCCAGCCGGTGCGTAACAAAATGGTCTCCCGCCCGAGGCGAAAGGCGAGCACTTCGCCCAGCAGGGCGTGGGTGTGCAG
Organism: Leclercia adecarboxylata; assembly: GCA_002360945.1. Taxonomy (GTDB): domain Bacteria; phylum Pseudomonadota; class Gammaproteobacteria; order Enterobacterales; family Enterobacteriaceae; genus Enterobacter; species Enterobacter adecarboxylatus_B. The sequence goes on from DERO01000002.1 coordinate 22,613, forward strand.
GATGGTCTGCGTGTCGCTGGCATCGCGGCCGGTATAGGCCGCCACCAGCCGGGTCAGGTGGGTGTGCATCGGGGCGATCACCTGATCGTGCACCAGCTGGTAAGCGGCGGAAGGTGAGAGCTGCTCCCGCGAGATAAACTTGCTCAGGTTCAGCGTGTCGTCATGGGTCAGGAGCTGAATCATATTGTTGCAGGCGGTCAAAATCAGGTCACGAATGGCGGCACGATCCGGCGCGGGCTCGGCCAGCAGGGCGGTAGCCGCCTCCACGTGCGGACGAAAATTCGTGCCGATGAAGTCGGCGATCCACTGGGCGCAGGCGAGATAGAGATCCTCTTTCGAGCCAAAATAGTAGGTAATGGCGGCGATGTTCTGCCCCGCCTGGGCGGCGATATCGCGGGTGGTGGCATGCAGCCCGTATTCGCCAAACTGCGCCAGCGCGGCGGCAATCAGCTGGCTTTTGGCCTGCTCGCCTTTGGTGGTGGTCGGGATCGGATTCATAGTGTCACTGAAAATTAATCAATCGATTGATTAAGATTATGACTGTTTTTTGAGCTTGTCCAGCCTGATTGTTCGATTTTGCGCCGGGTGTCGCTACGCATACCCGGCCTACGTAATAGCGTAAATGCGCCACTTTGCGGGATATTTTATGCGCCATGTCACAAAAGCTGCTACACTCCGCTGCTTCGCGACACCGTGGTTTTTGTCCTTCTATTTGTCACTATCTCCCTGAAAACTACACCTGAAATGGTCGGGGCGGTTCGGAGTTGTTATGTCTTTTGATACCCTTGGCCTGAACCCGGAAATTCTGCGTGCTGTAGAAGAGCAGGGCTACCGCGAACCTACCCCGATTCAGCAGCAGGCCATTCCTGCCGTGCTGGCAGGCCGCGACCTGATGGCCAGCGCCCAGACCGGTACCGGTAAAACCGCTGGCTTTACCCTGCCGCTGCTGCAGCGCCTGATCCAGAAAGAGCCGCACGCCAAAGGCCGTCGTCCGGTGCGTGCCCTGATCCTGACCCCGACCCGTGAACTCGCCGCCCAGGTGGGTGAGAACGTGCGTGAGTACAGCCGCTATCTCAACATCCGCTCTCTGGTGGTGTTCGGTGGGGTCAGCATTAACCCACAGATGATGAAACTGCGCAGCGGCGTCGACGTGCTGGTCGCCACCCCGGGCCGTCTGCTCGATCTGGAACACCAGAACGCCGTGAAGCTCGACAGCGTGGAGATCCTGGTCCTCGACGAAGCCGACCGCATGCTCGACATGGGCTTCATCCACGATATTCGCCGCGTGCTGGCCAAACTGCCGGCCCGTCGCCAGAACCTGCTCTTCTCCGCGACCTTCTCTGACGAGATCAAAGGCCTGGCGGAAAAACTGCTGCACAACCCGCTGGAAGTGGAAGTGGCGCGTCGCAACACCGCCTCCGAGCAGGTGACCCAGAAAGTACACATGGTGGACAAAAAACGTAAGCGCGAGCTGCTGTCGCAGATGATTGGCGAAGGCAACTGGCAGCAGGTGCTGGTCTTCACCCGCACCAAGCACGGCGCAAACCACCTGGCGGAACAGCTGAACAAAGACGGGATCCGCAGCGCGGCGATCCACGGCAACAAGAGCCAGGGCGCACGTACCCGCGCGCTGGCCGACTTTAAATCCGGCGATATCCGCGTGCTGGTGGCGACCGACATCGCCGCTCGCGGTCTGGACATTGAAGAACTGCCGCACGTAGTGAACTACGAGCTGCCGAACGTGCCGGAAGATTACGTCCACCGTATCGGCCGTACCGGTCGCGCGGCGGCGACTGGCGAAGCGCTGTCGCTGGTCTGCGTGGATGAAATTAAACTGCTGCGCGACATCGAACGCCTGCTGAAGAAAGAGATCCCGCGCATTGCCCTCGAGGGTTATGACGTGGATCCGTCGATCAAAGCCGAGCCGATCCAGAACGGTCGCCAGGGTGGCGGTGGCGGTCGTGGTCAGGGCGGTGGACGCGGGCAGGGCGGCGGCGGTCGCGGTCAGCAGCAACCGCGCCGTAGCGAAGGCAGCGCGCCGAAAGCGGCCAGCAAGCCACCGCGCCGCGACGGTGACGCGAAACCGGCAGGGGAAGGCCAGCGCCGACGCCGTCCGCGCAAGCCTACCAGCGCACAGTAATCTGGAAGCCCGGTCGTAAAGCCGGGCTTTTCTTTTGCGGCCCGCGGAAGAAAGTGCCACAATAGTGGCTGTTTATACAGTATTTCAGGTCCATCATGGCTTTAACCGCCGCGCTGAAAGCGCAAATTGCCGCCTGGTATAAGGCGCTACAACAGCAGATCCCCGACTTTATTCCCCGCGCACCGCAACGGCAGATGATTGCCGATGTGGCAAAAACGCTGGCCGGTGACGAGGGTCGACATCTGGCAATTGAAGCCCCGACCGGGGTCGGTAAAACCCTCTCCTACCTGATCCCCGGCATCGCTATCGCCCGGGAAGAACAAAAGACGCTGGTGGTCAGCACCGCCAACGTGGCCCTGCAGGATCAGATCTACAGCAAAGACCTGCCCCTGCTGCGCAAGATTATCCCCGAGCTGCGCTTTACCGCCGCCTTCGGACGCGGGCGCTACGTCTGTCCGCGCAACCTGGCGGCCCTGGCCAGCAGCGAACCGACCCAGCAGGATCTGCTCGCGTTTCTCGATGACGAGCTGACCCCCAACAACAAGGCCGAGCAGGAGCAGTGCGCGAAGCTGAAGACCGATCTCGACGGCTACAGGTGGGACGGCCTGCGGGATCACACCGATCAGGCCATCAGCGACGACCTGTGGCGCAGGCTCAGCACCGATAAAGCCAGCTGCCTGAACCGCAACTGCCACTACTACCGCGAATGCCCGTTCTTTGTCGCCCGCCGTGAAATTCAGGAGGCCGAAGTGGTGGTCGCCAACCACGCGCTGGTGATGGCGGCAATGGAGAGCGAATCGGTACTGCCGGACCCGAAACACCTGCTGCTGGTGCTGGATGAAGGCCACCACCTGCCGGACGTCGCCCGCGACGCGCTGGAGATGAGCGCCGAGATCACCGCCCCCTGGTTCCGCCTGCAGCTGGATCTCTTCTGCAAGCTGGTCGCCACCTGCATGGATCAGTTCCGGCCGAAAACCATCCCGCCGCTGGCGGTACCGGAGCGCCTCAGCGAGCACTGCGAAACCATTTATACCCACATCGCCTCGCTGAACAACATCCTTAACCTCTACCTCCCGCCAGGCCAGGAGGCGGAGCACCGCTTTGAGATGGGCGAGCTGCCGGATGAGATCATGTCTGTCTGCCGCGAGCTGGCCCAGCTTATCGAAAAGCTGCGCGGGCTGGCGGAGCTGTTTTTAAACGATCTCAGTGAAAAAACCGGCACCCACGACGTGGTGCGTGTCCACCGGGTGCTGCTGCAGATGAACCGCGCCCTGGGCATGTTCGAGGGGCAGAGCAAGCTGTGGCGGCTGGCGTCGATGGCTCAGGCCTCCGGCGCGCCGGTCACCAAGTGGGCGACGCGGGAAGTGAGAGAGGGGCAGGTGCATCTCTTCTTCCACTGCGCGGGCATTCGCGTCAGCGATCAGCTGGAGAAGCTGCTCTGGCGCAGCGTTCCGCATGTCGTGGTCACCTCCGCCACATTGCGCTCGCTGAACAGCTTCTCGCGCTTGCAGGAGATGAGCGGCCTGAAGGAGAAAGCGGGGGATCGCTTTGTGGCCCTCGACTCGCCGTTCAACCACTGCGAGCAGGGTAAGCTGGTGATCCCGCGCATGCAGCATGAGCCGCTGATCGACAACGAAGAGAATCACCTTGCCGAGATGGCGGCTTACTTCCGCGAACAGCTTGAAAGCAAAAAGTATCCCGGCATGCTGGTGCTGTTCGCCAGCGCCCGGGCGATGAATCTGTTTTTAACCTTCGTCACCGATCTGCGCCTGCTGTTGCTGGTGCAGGGGGATCAGCCCCGCTACCGGCTGGTGGAGCTGCACCGTAAGCGCATCGACAGCGGGGAGCGCAGCGTGCTGGTGGGGCTGCAATCATTTGCAGAAGGGCTGGATCTGAAGGGCGATTACCTGACCCAGGTGCATATCCACAAGATTGCCTTCCCGCCCATCGACAGCCCGGTGGTGCTCACCGAGGGCGAGTGGCTGAAAAGCCTCAACCGCTTCCCGTTTGAAGTCCAGAGCCTGCCGGCGGCGTCGTTCAACCTGATCCAGCAGGTCGGGCGTCTGATCCGTAGCCACAGCTGCTGGGGTGAGGTGGTGATCTACGATAAACGCCTGCTGACCAAAAACTACGGCAAGCGCCTGCTGAACGCCCTGCCGATCTTTCCCATCGAGCAGCCCGAGGTACCCGAGGTAAAAAAACGCCCGGCTAAACCTGGCGCCGGGCGTAAAAAAAGCATCCATGCTAAGAGGCGCGGTCCTACTGGTAAGTGAAGGTAAACTGCACCACGCTGGAAAACTCGCCCGCGCTGACCGGGGTATGCGAGGCGTAATAGCGTGCCGCCATCGGGAAATCGGCAGTGTGGGTGACCGGGTCGATCACTGCATTGAAGCGAGATTCCGGGGCCAGAATGATCGAGTCCGTGCGGTCGGCCAGCTCCAGCGCCAGCCCTCTGGCCGTGCCGGTGTTGGCGAACTTGAACGGATGGAGCGTGTCGCGCTGCCCCTCAAGATTGATGGTGGCCAGGGTCAGACTTTGCGGGCAGTGTGAGATGGTGATATCAAAATCCTTCCACACCCCGGTATCGCCCACCGCCTTAAAATCACTCGCCACCGCCTGGCCGAGATCCACCACTTTATTCTGACTGGTGCTGTCAACCTCGCAGGCGGTGTCGTAAATATTGCCTCTGATGCTGAGTAGCACGTCGGTGGCCGCAGCGGGAAGGCTGGTCAGCAGCAGGAGCAGGGCTAGATAGTTCATCGGGGATCTCACTGGTATTCAATGTCGATGGTGGCAAGGGTATTGGCTCGCCCGGCGGTGGCCTGAGTGCCGGTCTGGTAATACTGCACCTGGAAGGGCAGGTCGAACGGCTGGTTGGGGACGGTCTGGTCGCCGAAGGGGATCGGATAGTCGTAGCGCAGCGTCACCCCGCCCACCAGCATTTTCACCCCGATACCGGTGGCGCTGTCGCTGCCCGGCGTCAGGTTCAGCACATCATTGCCGTCACCGAGCGAGGTGCTGCCGTTGGCGCTGGTGACCCGGGCGGTCATGGTGACCGCGTCAGTACAGGTCGCCGTCAGGTTGAAGGTTTTCCAGTCACTGGTACTGCCAATGTGGGTAAAGAGGCCGATCGGGAAATCTCCCAGCATAATCACCAGACTTTTTGGATCCACCGAGCAGGTGGTGGCCTTCAGCGCCAGGCTGCCGCCGTAGCGCACGGCGTTCAGCTGGCCGAGCTGCTCATCCGGATAGATCCCCAGCGACCAGATGCCGTTGCGCACCGTCGTCGCCTGCTTTCCGGTAGTGCTGGCAGTTTTGATCAGCTGCATCGTCAGGGACACATTAAAGCTGCCGGAACCGTCATTGCTGACGTATCCCAGCGGCGTGCTGCGGCTGTCGCAGTGGGCGGCACGGCCCCGCACCGGCTGGCCGGCGCTGTTCAGCAGTTCAATGCCCACCCCCTCAATACCGCTGCGATACACCCCCGGCATCCCCGGTACCTCTTCGCCTTCGCCCAGATGACAGGCGGTGATCGGCTTGCCGCTGTCGGCGGCATCGCAGTGGCCTTGCACCCTGTGCGAGCGGGCGGAGCCCGGGATGGCATTGCCGACCCCAAGAGTGGCGGGCACCGTCAGCGTGCCCGGCGTGGCGGTCCAGGGCAGATCCGCGGTGGAGCAGGCCGCTTTCGCCGGCGGCATAAACAGAAACAGGGCGGCAAACAGGGCCAGGACACAGCCGTAACGGAAGGGTTTCATCTTTTCCTCGACGCCGTCAGGAGCACTGGGCGGTGACGCTAATCACCGGGTCAGCGGATCGGGATGGCAGTTGATAGTGGGCGGAGCAGTGGGCGCCTGCGCCTTTGCCCCAGCTGACGTTGACGCTGCCGCGGGCGTGCATGCCGGTCAGGTAGACCTGGCCGCCATCGCCAACGATAAATTCGCCGCTGTCGTGGGCCGGGGCTGCCGTGGCGCCAAAGGGCACCGGACGACCGTCGGCCCGGGTGAGGGTCAGCAGCACCCGGCTGCCGACGCGGGTATCAAAATGGGTACGCACAACCGCGCCCCGCGTCGGCGTAACCACTTTGGCGGCCTGGCCGACGTCGGCCCCGGCAGGCAGGCTTTCGGTATTCAGCGCCACGGTGTTGTGATGGTAAGGCGTGACGTAAGGCACGATGGCGTAGCCGCGGTAGTCGGTTTTGACCCCGGTCTGGTTGTCGATCCCGGTACCGCTGGCTCCCGGTGCCTCTACCAGCGCCACGGTATCCCCCATCGGCTGGCCGAGGGTCACGCCGTGGGCATGAATAATCATGCTCCCCTGCACGCCGAGGTTAAGCTGGCGCTGCTGGTTATCCTGGGAATAGCCCGCCGTCATTTCGCCGTAGGTGGCTTTGTAATCGCTGTTCAGGTTGGTGCTGTAGCCGGAAGCGTGGCTGTGGCCCTGCTGCACTCCCCAGCTGAGGTTATTGCCCGCCAGGGCGGTGCCGTTCAGGCCGACGCTCTGGCTGGTATCATGCTTGCTGTTGTTGAGGCTGTAGTTGACCCAGGTGTTGCTCAGCCAATGATCCAGCGGAACGGAGACGTTGAAGCCGAAGGTCTGCTCGCTCTCCCGCTGGTTATCATCATCTTCATCCTGGACGTTTTTGCTCAGGCCGTAGTTGATACCGTAGCTGATGCCGTGCCAGCTGCCGTTATAGCCGACGCTCAGCGAGGTCATGCTCTGGTCGCTGTGCCAGTAGTTCTCTTTCACCAGGCTTAAGGTCATCGAGCCCATGGCGTCACCCAGGGACTGATCGAGCGTCGCCTCCTGGCGGTTGCGTCGCCGGTCGGTGGGCGTCCAGTCATCGTCGTGGGTATGGGAGTCGAACACGTCGGCCATGGTGGCAAACCCGGCGCTGTTGTAGCGATACCCGGCCACCGTAAAGTGGGTCCCGGTGGTAGCGAAATCTTTGCTGTAGCGCACCCGCCAGGCGCGACCCCGGGCGGTTTGTTGCCCCTGCATCTGCGATTTTGCCGCGGTCATGTCCACCGAAAACGCCCCCCAGTCGCCGATATTTTTCCCGGTACCGAGCGCCAGGGCATCGTAATACTGGCTGGTCTGGATGCCGCCATAGGCGGTGAGATCGTATGGCAGGCCGTAGATCCCGGTGCCCTGCAGGAACGGGATTTTCTCCACGCTGTGGTCATAGCTGCGGTAGCGTCCGCCGGTCAGGCTGTACTTGAACCGGCCTTCACGCTGTAAGACCGGCACCGAGGCGTAAGGCACTACGAAGTGCTGCTCGCTGCCGTCGGTCTCTTTGACGGTGACGTTCAGATCGCCGCTGCCGCCGGTGGGATAGAGATCGTTAATCTCGAACGCGCCGGGGGCGACGTAGTTCTGATAGATCACGTAGCCGTTCTGGCGCACCACCACCTGGGCGTTGCTATGTGCCACGCCGCGGATGCGCGGGGCAAAACCTTTCAGGCTGTCCGGCAGCATGTCGTCGTCGGAGGCGATCTGCGCCCCGGTGAATGACAGGCTATCAAACACGTCGGAGGGAGTGGAGCTTTGCCCGAGGGTGACGACGCTGCCGAGCGACAGGATATTGCGCTGGGCATAACTGTAGACCGGAGAAAAGTCGCGCTGGGTGGTGCGATCGTCCCGGGTCTGGCTCCAGGTGGAGTAGTTGCGCAGACGCCAGGCCCCGAAGTTCAGCCCCGGGCGCAGGTTCAGGTACTCATTGCGCTGGTGGCCGTCGTCTTCACCCCGGCTGCGGCTATCCCCGGCGGAGTAGCTGTAGTTCAACAAGAAGGCGTTGATGCCGTTGTCCATCTCCTCCGGCGCGACGTAACCGTGGGGCACCGGGGTAATGGCCGCCTGGGGGATACTCAGCAGCAGCTGCTGCTGGCCGGGACGGAAGGTGGCGCTGGCGGCCGGTAACCCAGAGAGATCGACACAGCCGTCATCGTTAGTGACGCTGAATTTATCGCTCTGGATACCCAGGCTTTTGAGGGTTTCCACCGAGAGGCAGGGTTGCAGGGTGGCCGGTCCGCTGGCCGAGGCGTGCAGGCCAAAATCGATCTTTCTGTTGGCCACTTTGTTGTTGTTCACATAGACATCCACCTGATAACTCCCCGGCGCGATGCCCGGGCCTTTCTCATACAGCGAGAGGTCGGTTTTGCCCTGGCCGGGGGTGTCGATATCCAGCAGCGCCGGGTTGAAATAATCCTCCGCCAGCACCTGCTGCACGCAAAAGCTCAGCGCCGCGCAGCCCAGCGCAATCAGCAGGCGGCGTGCGGTTTTAGGCGGCGCTTTGGTAGAGTAGTCCCAGGCCATAGTGGGTTTATTGCAGCGGCGCAGACCAGGCGTGGCTCACCGCGCCATAGTCGTTGATGATTTTCCAGGAAACCGTGCTCCCGGTGATGCCGCCCGGCACGGCAAAATGCGCGTCGCTGTCGGGTGCTACCCAGGTGACGTTGTCGACCTTTTTGCTGCCGACGGTGATGGCCTGGAAGTTCATGTAAAACGGCGTCGGGTTGCTCACCACCAGGCTATTGCCCTGTTTATGCCAGCGTAATTTGTCTGCTACTTCGTCCGGCTTGCCGCGCATCCCGGCCGGGCGGTAGATCAGTTTGATCCGCGTTTTGATGGCGATTTGCAGGGTGTTGCTGCTCTCTTCCCGGGAGGTGGACGGAATGGATTTGATATTCAGCCAGTAGAGCGACTCGCGATCGGTCGGCAGCGTGCCCCCGGTGCGCACCACGCGCAGGACGTTGTCCTGTTTGCCATCGAGGCGAAACAGCGGCGGCGTGATGAGAAACGGCCCTTTATCCCGCGCATTGTCGGCGCTCTCTACCCAGGACTGCACCAGGTAGTCGAGGTTATCCGGGTTAGAAATCCCTAACGACGCTTCTTTTTTATCTCCCTGATAAATTAAGCGGGTCCCTTCGATAATCACTCCCGCGTGCGCGGCGGTGGTCATAACTAACAGGGAGGCGATGAAAATAGATTTACGCATGGCGGGACTCTGAATAAAGCAGGCAACGCCTGACCGCAGAGGGCCGGGCGTCGCAGGATTAGTTGTACATGACGGTAAAGGTGGAGACGGCATTAGCCGGGCCGGCGGTGATGGTGCTGCCGGTCTGGATATAGCGTGCGCCAAATACCAGATCGTTAGTGGTGGTGCCGGACTGCAGCGTATAGCTGGTCGAGGCGGTATACAGGCTCAGTGGGCTTTCGGTTTTATCCAGCAGTTGAATACCAACACCGGTTGCCGCTCCGGTGCCCGGGGTGATGGCCAGAACGTTGGCGTTGGTGCCGTCCGCCGAGCCACCAAAGGTGATCGCCGCGCTGGTGATGGTTTCCGGGCAGTCTTTCAGCTGAATATCAAAGCGAGTGGTCGAGGTAGTAGAGCCTGAACCGGTGAAGGCCGTTTGCGACACTTTGCCGAGAGAGACATCCAGCGGGCTGCTGACGCCATTGACCACCTGGCAGGCGGAGTCGATGATTTCGCCGGTGAAATTAACTTGCCCCTCGCCGCTGTTCGCAGCCCAGGCAGAAACAGAACAACATAACGCAGTGGCAATAAAGGTGCCGGAGACAATTTTACGCATAATAATTCCTGAGTGAATTCCGATGGTAATAACATCCGTTGTGATTAATTTTTGAAAAAAGCGGGGCGACTTTTTATCGGGGGCTAATTTACGGAATTAATTGTTGATGGATAACTATTGACCGGGTCAATAGTGACTCCGGTAACGGTTGAATTTTTATTTTTACTGTTATTAAAGGAGATGGTGTTATTCCCGCCCGACGGCGATAAGAGAAATGTCTGTCCGATGACGCCTTATCAACGCTATAGTGTTAACAGGATGTCACATGGAGAATGAACGTGGATTATCGCAAAATTATCAAAGAGGTCGGACGGGGGAAAAACCACGCCCGCGATCTGGATCAGGAGACTGCCCGGGCGCTCTATACCGCGATGCTGAACGGCGAGGTGCCGGAGCTGGAGCTGGGCGGCATTCTGATTGCCCTGCGCATTAAAGGCGAGGGCGAAGCCGAAATGCGCGGCTTCTATGAGGCGATGCAGGCGCAAACCCTGCGCCTGACGCCGCCGGTGGCGAAGCCGATGCCGGTGGTGATCCCAAGCTATAACGGCGCGCGCAAGCAGGCCAACCTTACCCCGCTGCTGGCCATTCTGCTTAACAAGCTGGGGTTCCCGGTGGTGGTGCACGGCGTGAGCGAAGATCCCACCCGCGTGCTGACCGAAACCATTTTCACCCTGCTGGGCATTGAGCCGACCCGCCACGGCGGCCAGGCGCAGGCGAAGCTTGAAGGCCATCACCCGGTCTATATCCCGGTCAGCACCCTGTGTCCGCCGCTGGAAAAACAGCTCGCGATGCGCTGGCGCATGGGGGTGCGTAACAGCGCGCACACCCTGGCCAAGCTGGCGACGCCCTTTGCGGAAGACGCCGCGCTGCGCCTCTCCAGCGTCTCGCACCCGGAATATGTGACCCGCGTGGCGACCTTCTTTGCCGATATCGGCGGCCGGGGGCTGTTGATGCACGGCACCGAAGGGGAGGTGTACGCCAACCCGCAGCGCTGCCCGCAGCAGACCCTGATCGATCCGACGGCGGGGACCCGGGTGGTGCTGGAGCGTGGGGAAGAGAACAGCGACGTCTCCCTGCCGCAGGCCAAAGATCCGGAAACCACCGCCCGCTGGATAGAGAGCTGCCTGGCCGGACGCGAAGCGGTGCCGCACTCCCTGAAGCTGCAGATGGCCTGCTGCCTGCTGGCGACCGGGCAGGTTGAGACGGTCGAGGCCGGGCTGGCGCGGGTTAACCAGAGTTTTTAAATAAAAAAAGGCCCGTCCAGCGATGGACGGGCCAAAAACAATAACAACAGGGTCAATGAGGGTTGGAGCATCTCGCCAGCGAACTGGCGAGCAGAGCAGAGATAAGGGTCAGGTTATTTATAGATAACCGCGGTGCCGCTCAGTTTGTTGTTGGTGTTAGCGGAGGTAATGGTGTAACCGGTCGCGCCAGCCGCTTCAGCTTTCGCCGCCAGGCGAGCTTCCAGACCGTCCAGCGTGGTCGCGCCTTCTGCACTCACCACACCGATTTTGTTCATGCCGTTAGCCTGAGCAGCGGTCACAGATTCCGCAGCGAAAGCACCAAAAGAGAGGGTAGTCAGGGCAACAGCGGCAACAGCATATTTGATGGTTTTCATGGTTAGTATCTCGCAGGTTATTCTGTTAAGGGGACGTTGTTCCGTCGATGTGATAAGTATCACGCTTTTTTACGAGAGATAAAATCGAAGAGAATTGACGTCGTCATTCGAAAAATTTGAATGACAAATAAGTTATTGAATATTAATAAATTCAGTGAATGAATTTACCTTTCTTGCCGTTGCGCTTTACGGAGGGAAGAGTGAGGGCACGTTTTGCCAAACCTGCAGTGAAAAATCGTGCGCAAAGAAGTAACCGCTTGCGTAGCGATATGGCCGTAAGAGCAGTCATCGTAACTGGCTGTCTTTCGATCCCCTGCGATTATATCCTGCATGTGATGCGTTGTGTGAATCTTTCTCCTGCTGGCAGGCGATGCACAGCCGGACGCCGGGCACCGCTTTACGCCGCGCCTCGGGGATCGGCTCCCCGCACTCTTCGCAATTTTTCAGGCTTTCGCCCTGCGGGATCTCGCCCCGCGCCCGCGCCACCGCATCTTCAATGGTACTGTTGATCTGCTCATTAACGGCGTCATCATTCGCCCAACCGGAAGCCATACACCCCTCCTGACAGGATATTGCGCTGTACAGTAACTATGGGATCAAAAAACGCACAATCAAGGCGCAGGGCTAGATTTCAGACCATTCACGCAGCAGGTTATGGTAGAGGTTGAGCAGGGAGAGCACTTCGTCGCTTTCGCCGTGACGCGCGCGCAGGGTCTGGATGTTACGATCCAGTTCGAACAGCATGCTGCGCTTTTTATCGTCGCGAACCATCGACTGGATCCACATAAAGGAAGCCACCCGCACGCCCGCCGTTACCGGGGTCACGCAGTGCAGGCTGCTGGAGGGGTAGAGCACCAGATCTCCTGCCGGAAGCTTGACGCTGTGCTGACCGTAGGTGTCGTTCACCACCAGTTCGCCGCCCTCGTAGCTGTTGGGGTCGCTTAAGAAGAGGGTTGCCGAGAGATCGGTGCGCATCCAGCCGCTTTGCGGGTGGCTGCGGACCGCCCCGTCAACGTGAAAGCCGTAGGTCTCCTGCTGCTGGTAGCGGTTAAACAGCGGGCTGGAGATCTGGCGTGGCAGGGCGGCGGCAAAAAAGAGCGCGTGCTGATTCACCGCCTGCAACACCGCCGCCTGCAGGGTGGCGTACAGCGGGCTTTGGGTGTCGATCTGCTGGTTGTTTTTAACCTGCGCGCCCTGGTTGCCCACGGTGGCACGGCCGTCGATCCACGGGGCCTGATCCAGCTGGGTGCGGAACTGCGCCACTTCATCGGCGTTCAGCACGCCCGGAATGTGATACATCATAAAAGTTCTCCGGAGGGTGGGGCCGAAGCCCCACGCGGGATCAGAAGTGCATGTTCGCCGTTAACATAAAGGTGCGCGGCTCGCCCGGATGGTAGCGGTAGCCACTCTTGTTGATGGACGCGACATAGTCTTCATCAAACAGGTTGTAGACGTTGAGCTGCATATCGAGGTTGCGGTTGACGCGATAGCCCAGTTTGGCATCCGCCACCCAGTAGCCTTCGGTGAAGGACGGAGTCCCGACCGCACCGTCAGATCCACGGTGCATACTGCCGATATAGCGCGCGCCGGCCCCCACGGAGATCGCATCCGTGGCCTGGTACTGGCTCCACAGGGTGAAAGCGTGTTCCGGGGTATAGGGCAGGGATGAGGTGCCATCCTGCGCTACGTCACTGCCGGTGCGCACGCTGGCGCGCTGCTGGGTATAACCGCCGATCACCTGCCAGGCCGGGGTGATGTTACCCGCGGCGGACAGCTCATAGCCTTCGATACGTTTTTTACCGTACTGCGAGTAAGTGCCGTCATCGTTCTGCTCGACTTCGTTTTCGATGTCGGTGCGGAAGATCGCCGCGGTCAGCAGGAGACGTTTATCCAGCACTTCCCACTTGGTGCCCAGCTCGCTGGTCTTGGCCTTCTGCGGTTTGAAGTCGGTGCGGTTGGCGCTGCTGCCGGTGCCGCCCTGAGCCAGGGCAAAGTTATTGCCGCCCGGCGGCTGCTGGGAGATGGCGTAGTTGACGTACACATTGCCGTGCTCGGTCAGATGATAGAGCGCACCGGCTTTCCAGTTGACCAGGTTGCCCGAGGTGGCGGTATCCACGGTGGTGACCGGGGAGCCTTTCGGCGTGCCGGCCGGGCAGGCGACTGCGCCGCGACCCGTACCGCCGCAGATGCTGGCGCTGTCATATTCGGTGTGATACGTATCGAGACGAATGCCGCCGTTCAGCTCGAAATCACGGGTGACCTGCAGCGTATCGAAAGCGTAAATCCCGAAGGTATCGGTGCGGCCGTTAGCGTTGGCACCGCTGTTGTTCAGGCCACCCAGGCTGACGTTGCTGCTCGGATGATAGATATTCACCGGCGGCGGGGTGATGGCATCCACGCCGTAGTTGGTCTGGGTTTCGCGGGTGAATTCCACCCCGGTGCTGATATCGTGGCCGACGCTGCCGGTATAGAACGTCGTCGTCAGGTTGGTCTGGTTGGTCAGGATCTTGTTGCTGACATCTTTGGTGTTAGCGTTGCGCGACCAGGTCCAGGTGTCGACGTTGTTGCGATCGGGCTGGGTGATGTTAGTGGCTCCGCCCATCACGGCGGTCATCAGATAGTCCTGCTTCACCCGCGACCAGCGCGTGGTGTTACGCAGGGTTGTGTTGTCATTGAAGTCGTGCTCAAAGCGCATCGTGGCGGTGTCGGAGGTGGAGTCGTCGTAATCGGAATCGGTGCCGTAGAAGTTGCTGGTGTCCACCTTCCCGGAGTGATTCAGCGCCGCGGTGCCCGCCGATGGCGCAGAGTAGCCCGGCAGTCCGATGGTCGGAATGCCGCCGTCCGGCGTGTTGTGCTGGGTGACGTGCAGGTAGTTCAGATACAGGCGGTTTTCCGTCCCCAGACCAAAGGCGAGGGAAGGGGCCACGCCGTAGCGTTCATTTTTGACGTTATCGCGTCCTTCGTCGTGGGTCTTTTCCCCCATCAGGTTCAGACGAAACGCCGAGGTGTCGCCCATCACCTGGTTAATGTCGAGAGTCCCGCGACGCATGTACGCGCTGCCGATGCTGGCGGAGGCATCGATGCCCGAGTCCAGACGCGGCTGTTTGCTGATCATATTGATCGAGCCGCTGGGGGCGCTACGTCCGTAGTCGCTGCCCGATGGCCCTTTAATCACTTCGACCTGTTCGGTATTGAAGGTGTCGCGCGTGGTAGTGCTAATGTCGCGGATCCCATCAACGTAAATGCTGTTCGAGGTGTCCACGCCGCGCATGTACACCGCATCGCCGGTGGTGGAGTTGCCGTTTTCACCGGCAAAGAAGGCCCCCACGCCCGGGACGTTTTTCAGGGCGTCGGTCAGGTTGGTGGTGCCCTGATCCTTCAGCACCTGCTCGGAGATCACGGTCATGGTACGGGTGGTATCCGCTACCGGGCGGCTGAACTTCGCGTCGGCAGACTTTTGCGGCGCATAGAGCGAAGGCTGGGCCGCTTCCACCACCAGGGTGTCGTCAGACTTTTTATCGTTATTATCCGCCGCGAGAGCGCTCGCTACCGGGGAGAGACCAATACACAGCCCCGCAAAAAAGGTCAGCGAGCTGAAGCTGTTTGGTACGTTGCGATTTTTATCCATATTGTTTAGCGACTTATAATTTTTAGAATCGAGTTTCCATTACGATGTCAGGCAGGTCTGGGCCTGTTCCTGTGCCACGTGAACATCCGTAATGAACCTACAAATGATAATAATTGTGATAAACATTATCATTTGGCGTGACGTTTTATCACTCTCGCCAACAAAATGAAATACGTAAATTTACATTGCCTGCTAAAAAAATTCACAAAGTGGAGTTTGGGCAAAAGATGAACTGCACCCCTGAGGATGCAGTGTGTCGTGCAGAGAGGGGAACTATTTGTAGATGGTGGCAGTACCAAACATATTGTCGTCGCCGCTGGCAGAGTTAACAACATAGCCTTTGGCACCTTGTTCACGCGCTTTTTCAGCCAGTTTATCCTGCAGGTCGTCGAGGTTTCTTGCGCCCGACACCTGCACGGTTCCGGCCGGCCTCAGTTGACCGGTATCGCCGTTTGTGAGTGATTCAATTGACCATGCAGCAAACGACGCCCCTGCCAGAGACGCGGCAGCGAGCATTACCAGGTATTTTTTCATAATCACTTCCTCTGATTGACAACGGGGTGATGCACACTAAGTGTAGAACGGGACAGAGTGTGATTTAGCGCAAAAAATTGATGATGATCTGCTTATTTTTTGAACGACATTATTTGACAATTTCATGACAAATCAGTGACATACAGGTGACTGATTTTTGGTGTTTTATTCTGCGGCGCAGAGAAATATTTACCGTTGCGCCCGCAACGGGTATCTTACGCCGCTGTTTACAGGAGAACGCCATGACACCCGAGAAGCCGGGGTTGCACCCACGCAACCGCCACCGCAGCCGTTACGATATGAATGCCCTATGCGAGAGCTGTCCGGCCCTGCGCGAATTTATCACCGCAACCCCGACGGGCGAGCCGACGGTAAACTTTGCCGATCCGCAGGCGGTGAAGACGCTGAACAAGGCGCTGCTTGCCCATTTCTACGGCGTGGCGCAGTGGGACATTCCGGACGGCTACCTCTGCCCGCCGGTACCAGGGCGTGCCGACTATATTCACCATCTCGCGGATCTGCTGGCGGAAGGCAATAACGGCGCGGTACCCGCTCAGGCGACGATCCTGGACATTGGTACCGGCTCCAACCTGATCTACCCGCTGATTGGCGTGCATGAGTACGGCTGGCGCTTCACCGGCAGTGAAGTGGATCCGCAGGCCTTTGCCAACGCCACCGCCATCATTAATGGCAACCCTGGTATGGCCCGCGCCATCCGTCTGCGTCGTCAGAAAGAGGCTTCCGCCATTTTTGCCGGGGTGATCCATAAAAACGAACAGTACGATGCCACCCTGTGCAACCCACCGTTCCACGATTCGGCGGAAACCGCCCGGGCGGGCAGCGAGCGTAAGCGCCGCAACCTCGGCCAGGCGGCCGATGCCGCGCTGAACTTTGGCGGCCAGCAGCAGGAGCTGTGGTGCGAAGGCGGTGAAGTGGCCTTTATCAAGAAGATGATTGCCGAGAGCGCTCAGTTCGCCCGTCAGGTGAAGTGGTTCACCACCCTGGTCTCACGCAGCGAAAACCTGCCGCCGCTGTACCGCGCCCTGACGGACGTCGGTGCGGTGAAAGTGGTGAAAAAAGAGATGGCCCAGGGTCAGAAGCAGAGCCGCTTTATCGCCTGGACCTTTATGGATAACGACAAGCGTCGTCAGCGCTAACCGATCTTCCCCCGGTGGCGCTACGCTTACCGGGGGGCTACAAGGTGGGTTCCTGTGGTGAGGACGGTGGCGGCGCTGAGCCCGGCGACGGCAGCAGCTGATACATCTGCACCGGCATCCGCACCTGCGCCAGATCGAAGTGTTTTTTCACCATGCTGTCGAGGGCGAAACGCACCGTCCACTGCTTCAGCGGCTGGGTGGTGAACGACACGCGCAGCGTAAAGGCGGTGCTGGTCAGCCCGACAATCCCGGCAAACGACGGCTCGCCGATAATCAGGCCGCGAATATCCTCTCGCTCCAGCAGCTCATCCACCGCCGCTTTCAACGCGGCTTGCGCTTTCTCGGCATCTTCATGTCTGTCCACATCGTAGTTCGCCACCACTGAGCCGATGCCGCGGACAAAGTTGGCGAAGGTGGTGATCGAAGACCACGGAATAATGTGGTACGCCCCGGTATCCTGCCGCACCCCCACCGAACGAATCGACATCCGCTCCACCGTGCCGGTCAGCGGCCCGATGGTCACCAGATCCCCGGTGTTCATCCCGTTTTCAAACTGAATAAAGATGCCGGTGATGATGTCTTTCACCAGCGTCTGTGAGCCGAAGGAGATCGCCAGCCCCAGCGCCCCGGCACCGGCCAGCAGCGGAGCGATATTCACGCCGATTTCCGACAGCACAATCATGATGGTAATGGTGCTGATCACCACCGCCAGCGCGTTGCGGAACAGCGTCAGCAGGGTGCGGGCGCGGGCGCTGGGCAGCGGACGGCCATGGATATCCGAGGAGAGCCGGTTTTCGATCAGGCTCGCCAGGATAGTCCAGCCAATGGCGGAGAAGAAGAGGATCAGCGCGATGCGGATCAGAATATCCACCGTCTTTTCGCCGGCACCGTTATGCAGCCAGTTCCAGAAGTCGAACAACCCCCAGGCGCTGAGCAACAGCATGATGGCGACGCTCACCGTCAGGAACCGCGCCACCTTCAGCGACACCGAGATCCAGCCGTTAAGGCGCTTCTGCAGCTCGGGGTAGTTGCGCTGCACGTGCGGCGACAGGGTAATGGTTTTAGCCAGCCAGCGCGACAGCAGCCCCGACACAAAGGCGGCGACGCCGACAATCGCCAGGCTGCGGAAGGTCGCCCCCATCATAAACTTCAGGCTGTTTCCCGGATCGAACAGGGAGAAGAAGCAGAGCACGATAAAGTAGGCGCTCGCCAGCCAGTGCCATACCAGGGCAAAGGCGCGAATAAACAGGCTGAAAAAAGCCAGCGAACGATCGGCGAGGTGCAGCAACCCCTCGGTAATGGCGCGTTTATTGTGAAAAATCAGGTACAGCGCCCAGACGGTAATGCAGAGCATAATCAGCACGTTGGCCAGGGCGCCAATCTGCACGTTAACCTGATTGGAGATAATGGGCACTGCCACCAGCAGGCCATAGCCGATCATGCCGCTCAGAATGCTCAGGCGGAGCGACCAGTAGTGGGCGGCGCGATCGCTGATGTTAAAGGGGCGCAGATCGGGCACCCGCGGGCAGAATATCAGTCGCAGGATCGCTTTAAAGAATTCAATCAGCGCGAAGGCGTTAAGGAACAGCGTCTGCTGGAAGGCGATAGTGGGGTTGCCGGTATTAAGGTATTCGCTGAGGATCTGGCCAATAAACAGGGTCAGCGCCAGCAGCAGCAGGTCGATAATAAAGGCGCTGGCGATGGTCAGCGGCAGATGGACCCAGCTGCTTTTTTCCCGGTTCTTTCTGCGGGCCCAGCTGCCCATCTTGCGGTACAGCGGCCAGGCGCAGAGCCTGACCAGCCAGTAGAAGGCAAAGACTAACCCGGCGAGCAGCAGAAACTGCCGCGCGGCAACGACGAAGGTCTGCGGGTTAAAGGGCTTATGCGGGGAGCCGATCAGGTTGCGATACAGCTGGGCAAAGCGGGTGGAGAGCGCATCGCCGTAATGACGGCTGATATCGGTCACGTTCTCCAGCACGGTCTTCTCTTCCTCGATCTCCGGTGGAGTGATTTTAGGCACCGGCTCCTGCGGGGGCGTGGCGGCCACGGTACGCAGCTGAGAGATCAGCTCCTGGCGCGAGGCGTCATTTTCCAGCACGTCGGCCAGCGCGGAATAGGCGGCTTTCTTCTGCTCCACGTCCGGCTCGGCGGCCGGGGCGGTCGCATCAGGCGTAGTGGCAGCGGGGACGCCCGGCAGGCTGACGGCCTGAGCAGGCAGGCAAAACAGGCTTATCAGAAGCAGCAGGATCCAGGGCACAGCGTCCTCCGGTGACAATATTGTGCAAAGTGATAAGTATAGAAGGCGAGCGGAAGCGGGGGAGTTTTGGGAGAATTCTGGCAATAAAAAAGCCGGGTGGCGGCTACGCCTTACCCGGCCTACAGTGCGAACATCACTGGCATCAAGAGACGTGCTGGAGGAAATCCTGCAAACGCTGGCTCGGTGGGTTCTCAATCAACGCCTGCGGATTACCATCTTCGGCAATACGGCCTTTGTCGATAAAGATCAGACGCGAAGCCACTTTCTCGGCAAAGCCGATTTCGTGGGTCACGATCACCATCGTCATCCCTTCTTCCGCCAGATCCTGCATAACCTTCAGCACTTCGTGGCGCAGTTCCGGGTCGAGGGCCGAGGTCGGCTCATCGAACAGCATCATCTTCGGTTTCACCGCCAGCGCACGGGCGATTGCCACGCGCTGCTGCTGACCACCGGAGAGCTCGGACGGGTAGTGATGCCCGCGCTCCGCCAGCCCCACTTTTGCCAGCAGCTCTTTTGCAAGCCGCTCGGCAGCCGCTTTGTTGGCACCGCGCACGCGCAGCGGACCGAACATCACGTTCTCCAGCGCCGTCAGGTGCGGGAAGAGGTAGAACTGCTGGAACACCATCCCGGCTTCCTGGCGGATCAGACGCTCGTCCACTTTCGGGTCGTTGACCTTCAGACCGTCGACAATCAGATCGCCGCTGGTGATCTCTTCCAGCTTGTTGATGCAGCGCAGCAGGGTCGATTTACCGGAGCCGGACGGCCCGATAATAACCACCACTTCACCGGTCTGGATGGTCAGATCGATATTGTGCAGCACCTGGGTCTCACCGAAGTGCTTGGAAACGTTTTTAAATTCAATCACAGGATTTTCATCCTTCTTTCAAGACGACGCAGCACGAAGCTCAGTGCCAGGGTAATAATCAGATAGACCACGGCCACGGCGCTCCAGATCTCCAGGGCGCGGAAGTTACCGGCAATGATCTCCTGGCCCTGACGGGTCAGCTCAGCGACGCCGATAACAATAAACAGTGAGGTATCTTTAATGCTGATGATCCACTGGTTGCCCAGCGGCGGCAGCATACGGCGCAGCGCCAGGGGCAGGATCACGTGGCGGATGGTTTCGCGACGGGAAAGACCCAGCGCCAGACCTGCCTCGCTAAAGCCCTTGTGGATCGACAGCACCGCACCGCGGGTGATCTCAGCAATATAGGCACCGGAGTTGATCATGATGGTGACCACCGCCGCGCTGAACGGGTCAATGCGCAGATCGGTAAAGGCCATCGGCAGGGCAAAGTAGATAAACATCACCTGCACCACAATCGGCGTGCCGCGGATCACTTCGATGAAAACCAGTGCTACGTGGTTGGCTATCCAGCCGCCGTAGGTGCGGGCAAAACCGGCCACGAGGCCGATAATCAACCCGCCTACCAGACCGAGGACCGAAATCCACAGGGTCATTTTGGCGCCTTCAAGCAAGAGAGGAATGGCAGGCCAGATGGCGCTCCAGTCAAACTGCATGATGTATTCCTGTATACCGTGGTGAAAACAAAAAATTAGCCAGGGGGATGACTAAAATTGTAGGCCCGGTAAGCGCAAGCGCCACCGGGCGGTACAGTTCCTGTTTAACAGGCTGTTTTATTTAGGTTCAGTACCGAACCATTTTTTATAGATTTCGTTGTACGTGCCGTTCTCTTTCAGGGTTTTCAGCGCGCCGTTAACTTTAGTACGCAGCTCGTCGCTGCCTTTCGGGAAGGCGATACCATATTCCTGGGCTTCCAGAGACTCACCAACCGCTTTGAACTTGCCGTTACCTGCGGTTTTGATGAAGTAAAGAATGTTTGGCGTGTCGTGCAGCACGGCGTCAGCACGGTTGGTGCCCAGCTCCATGTACGCGTTGTCGATGTTCGGGAACTGGCGCAGGTCTTTGGTTTTGATGTTGGCTTTCGCGTAATCAACAGAACCGGTGCCGCTCTTCACCGCGACCACTTTGCCGTCGAGGTCTTTCGCGCTTTTCACATCGTTGTTGTCGGCTTTCACCATCACCAGCAGGCCGCTTTTGTAGTAGCCGTCAGAGAAGTCGATGGCTTTTTTACGTGCGTCCGTGATAGTGATGCCGGCCAGCGCCAGGTCAACGTTTTTGGTTTGCAGTGCCGGAACGATGCCGCTGAAGTCCATTGGCTTCAGGGTGTAATCCAGTTTCAGTTCTTTCGCGACGGCCGCCCACAGATCCACGTCAAAACCAACGTACTGATCGCCCTGTTTGAATTCGAACGGTACGAAGGCGGTGTCGGTAGCGACAATCAGTTTTTTATCAGCAGCCTGAGAAGAAACCGCAAAAGCCAGGGTAAGTGCAGCCAGTGAAACTTTTAATACAGACTTCATAGCATTTCCTTTTATATCCACGGGGCGATCCCCTGCGAGAACGAACGGCTCTATGAAAAAATCGTGCCAACTTTACAACAGGTTGTTTTTAAAGGGCTGGTACGCATTTCATTGCACAAAAAGTGTAGCAATGTCGGCGGATTGCACCATAACGAAGCACTGTTTTGGTGCAGGGCAACGGCATCACTAGCGGTTATGCTATTAAGCGCAAATATTGATGAGAAAACAATCTTTCGTTAACGATTGTGTGAGGTGATTATTACAAATGCTTTACGTTTGCGGCGGGAGAGGAGAAATGACTGCACTATAAAAGTGCAAAACCCCCGCCAGAGGCGAGGGTGTCAGAGCAAAACGCGATGGATTACTCGATGTTAGATTCGATGAACCACAGGAACTGATCCAGGTCGCGGGAAGCGGCGGTCAGGATGTCAGCGGTATCTTCATCTTTCGCTTCGCCAATCGCTTTACGTACGTCGTTAGCCACGACAGCGTAACGATCCGCCAGCTCTTTCAGGTGATCCTGCACGCTGTGGATATCCAGCGGGTAGCTTTTCAGCGCCGTTTTGCTGTTGATGACCTGAGTGGTGCCCAGCGCCACGCCGCCCAGCTGCACGGCACGTTCAGCCATGGTATCCAGATGAGTCGTCAGTGCGGTACGGAAGCCATCCAGCATCTCGTGTACAGCAATAAAGTTCGCGCCGCGCATATTCCAGTGGGCCTGCTTAGTAATCAGCGACAGGTCAATAAACTGGATCACCTGGCGATTCAGCAACTCAATCGTTGCTTTCTTATCGCTGTCAGAGACATCGTTACGGGTATAGAGCAGATTAGGTGCTTTCGTTTTTACCAGTTTAGCGGTAGGCATAATCTCATTTCCTCTTGATGTTGGCGTCCAAAGTAATTTCCGAAATCAAGTATAGCACCGGCTATAGAAGGCGCGATTGGGTACTGCCTATTGGTTTAATAGTGAAAGGCGGGTTGTGATGGTTAACCTATTGAAATTGGGAGG
Organism: Leclercia adecarboxylata; assembly: GCA_002360945.1. Taxonomy (GTDB): domain Bacteria; phylum Pseudomonadota; class Gammaproteobacteria; order Enterobacterales; family Enterobacteriaceae; genus Enterobacter; species Enterobacter adecarboxylatus_B. Next base: position 44,930 of record DERO01000002.1, read on the forward strand.
GTATTTATATCTAAGGGTAAATTTATCTTATTTTTGAATAGACTACAGAGCGAGTAGGCGATATTTCAAAATAATGACGGTTATTGCGAATGGGAATATTTTGCCGGGAAGTCGCTCTCCGGCAAAATAATGAAGCCTAGCGGATATCCACCTCTTCCACTTTACTCTCCCGGCGTAGGGTGAGCGTCGACCCCATCGAGGCGGCAATGATCGAGCAGAGCGCCAGCGTCTGGGTAAAGGTCAGGGTCTCGCCGAGGAACACCATGCCGGACATCGCCGCCAGCGCAGGTTCCATACTCATCAGGGTGCCGAAAATTCGCGTCGGCAGGCGCGTCAGGGCGATCATCTCCAGCGAGTAGGGAAGGGCGGTTGAGAGCACCGCGACCGCCAGACCCACCGGCAGGATCGACCACTGCCAGATTGACTCGGTGGCCTGGGCCATCCCCAGCGGCACAAAGATGATGGCGGCGATCAGCGAGCCCAGCGCCACGGTGGCCGGGCCGTGCTCTTCTCCGGCACGTTGTCCGGTAAGAATATAAACCGCCCAGCAGGCCCCCGCGCCCAGGGCCAGCGCCGCGCCGGTCAGGTCGACGTGCGAGACGTCCTGTCCCAGCGGCAGCAGAAACCACAGCCCCAGCACCGCCAGCACCACCCAGACAAAGTCCACCGGACGACGGGAGGAGAACAGAGCCACCGCCAGCGGGCCGGTGAACTCCAGCGCCACGGCGATCCCCAGCGGCACCGTCTGAATCGACAGGTAGAAGAGATAGTTCATCGCTCCCAGCGACAGCCCGTAAAACAGCAGGGGCAGGCGCTGCTCTTTCTGGAAACGCAACCGCCAGGGTTTAAAGATTAGAACCAGGATCAGGGTGCCGAGCGCTATACGCAGCGCCGTCACGCCAGGGGCGCCCACAATCGGAAAGAGCGATTTTGCCAGCGAGGCACCGCTCTGAATCGAGAGCATGGCAATGAGAATGACAACTACGGGCAACCAGACCGGCGCCCTGCGAGACAACCCAGGCATCCTTTCTCCTGTCAATTTCTGTCAAAGGAAGTAAAGAGAGGGAGTGTAAAGGAAATAACGTCGTGCGGTTGAGACTTTGTTGAAAAAAAGTCGCCGCAAATCCGTAAAATAGCCGCATATCACTGGGTGATATCTGTAACAGATTAGGAATCGTCTGGATGAATGTATTGTGACTGACGCGCAAAATCAGTGTTATGAAACACAAATCTGGTGTTTTTTGAACGAGATAGCTGCTGGTGGAAATGTTTAGTTACATGAAAACCCGCGTTAGACATCACGAATCCCAAAGAGTTTCACAATTTTTTTTGATATATTTAAAACTTACGGATTTACTTGAAGCACATTTGAGGTGGTTATGAAAAAAATTGCATGTCTTTCAGCACTGGCAGCTGTTCTGGCTGTTTCCGCAGGTTCCGCTGTAGCAGCGACCTCTACCGTGACTGGCGGTTACGCTCAGAGCGATATGCAGGGCGTGATGAATAAAACCAACGGTTTCAACCTGAAATATCGCTACGAGCAGGACAACAACCCGCTGGGTGCTATCGGTTCCTTCACCTACACTGAGAAAGACCGTTCCGAAGACGGCGCTTACAACAAAGCTCAGTACTACGGCATCACTGCAGGTCCAGCTTACCGTCTGAACGACTGGGCAAGCATCTACGGTGTTGTGGGTGTTGGCTACGGTAAATTCCAGCAGACTGAAAACCAGGGCTTCAACCGCTCTGCAAGCACCAGCGACTACGGCTTCTCCTATGGCGCAGGTATGCAGTTCAACCCAATCGAAAACGTTGCGCTGGACTTCTCCTATGAGCAGAGCCGCATCCGTAACGTGGACGTTGGCACCTGGATCGCGGGCGTAGGTTACCGCTTCTAATCACTTCGGTGAGCCAGTAAAAAAACCCGCTTCGGCGGGTTTTTTTGTTTGTGTTCTTTACCTTTGGAGTGAAGAGCCGCCAGTAATATTTTCGCTTCTACAGCAATGATCAAATTCAAAAAGCATAGATAACCTACAGCGACTCCCTGGTCCGGCTGAAAATCGCCGAAGCGTTTCCGGAAGGCCGGGGCGAGGCGCAGGGACGCGCCGAGAGGGCATAGCCTGCATGGATGCAGGCTGGTGCCCGACCCGAAAGCCTGAAGGAATAAGCTGAGGGCACCGCGAAGCGGCGATTTTCTTTGCCGGGAGCCGGGATTGTGAAGGGGGCGGCGGCGAGCCCCTTCGCACGTTCACGTGTGACGCGGCTGACAGAGAAGTGCAGAACATAAGGTAAACGGAACAACCACCTCAGTTGCATGTTCCCCCTCACCCCAGCCCTCTCCCTCAAGGGAGAGGGGGCCGGACGGCGGAGCCCTCAGCCCTGGGAGAGAGTAAAGTACCTACCGGCTTTTCGTCTCAAACAGATCCGTCCCCAGATGGTTGTAATCCACTTTCTGTAACTTAAAGTTGGTCACATACACCGGCGGCGCTTTGTCGTTCGACATAAAGCGGTACTTACTGGCGATCTCTTTTGCGCTGATCCCCGTCCACTGCGAGAAGAAGCTTAAAAAATCATTCGCGGAACGGCGCGCTTTGACGATGCGATGGGCTTTATCATCGCTCGACAGCACCATAAACGGCACCTGGAAGTTCTGCTGGAAAGTATCGGCATGGGCCAGGTACTGCACCTCTTTCCCGCGCTCTTTGAACGCCAGCCCGTGATCGGAAAAATAGACCATCGAGAAGCTCTCGCCGGTGTTTTGCAGCTGGGCATAGAGCTTGCTGAGCAGATCGTCGGTCTGGGTCATGGTGTAGAGATAGCACGAGGTCTCTTTCGACTGCACGAACTCGGCATATTTCCCCTGGGTGCGATCGCAGGCCTGCGGGTGAGAGCCCATCAGGTGCAGGACGATCAGCTGCGGCTGGGTGCGATGGCTGCTGAAGACCTGTTCGGTCATCTTGAGTAACGCCTCATCCCGCGTATTTTTATCCGCCTCGAAATCCCCGCTTTTCAGGAACTGCACTTCGTCAGCCCGTTTGGCGATGCTGGCGATGGCAGTATCGTACTCACCAATCTGCCCCTGGTTCGAGAACCACCAGCTCTGGAAGCCCGCGCGGTTGGCGAGAGTGACAAAGTTATCCTGATACTGCGGCTTGTTGTCCACTACCCGGTTGAGCGTCAGCCCG
>DERO01000026.1 GCA_002360945.1 Leclercia adecarboxylata
GGAATCGTTCCGTTCCCTTTCACTCCTCTGCGTTATGTGTATTCCGCTGCGGTGAACGTGCCAGGGGGGCTCGCCGCCTCCCCCCTGGCTACCCCGGCTCCCGGCAAAGAAAATCGCTGCTTCGCGATGCCCTCAGCTTATTCCTTCAGGCTTTCGGGTCGGGCACCAGCCTGCATCCATGCAGGCTATGCCCTCTCGGCGCGTCCCTGCGCCTCGCCCCGGCCTTCCGGAAACGCTTCGGCGATTTTCAGCCGGACCAGGGAGCCGCTGTAAGTCTTTTATTATTCTGTAATTATTCCATTGCTTTAAGAGCAACGAAATTACTGGGGATCGCTCAACCTATGAGAAGAACGAATAAGGAACGTCATAATGCCTCGAAAATCGCACTCAGCCCGCTGCGTCGTTCCGTACGGGTGGTAACGGCCTGCACCAGCACACCATCATCCGCATACAGCGACAACCGCCGACGGGCACGGGTGATGGCCGTATAGACCAGCTCGCGGGTCACCACCGGGGACATCAGGGTGGGCAGGATCAGCGCCGCGTGATCGAACTCAGAACCCTGAGATTTATGCACCGTCATCGCCCACGCGGTTTCATGCTCCGGCAGCCGGCTTGGCTGCACGGACTTCAGGCTGCCGTCCGGCATCTGGAACCAGACGCGCAGCCCCTGCCCGCGATCCAGCGCAATCCCGATATCACCGTTAAACAGCCCCAGCGCACTGTCGTTGCGCGAAATCATCACCGGGCGGCCTTCATACCAGCGGGAATGCGGCTGACGGCTGATGCGGCGTTTTTGCACCAGCACCTGCTCCAGCCTTTCGTTGAGCCCGGCTACGCCAAAGGGGCCGTCCCGTAAGGCGCACAGCAGCTGGTAGCGGCTAAATGCCGCCAGAATCTCCCCTTCGGAGGCCTGGCGTTGCACGTGGTCGAGAAAATGGTGATATCCCTGCAGGGCATCCTCCAGCATCACCAGATACTCTTCCCCACTCTGGAGCGGCTTTTTCTCGATATCGCTGAACGTGCCGTCAAACACCGAGCGCAGAGCATGGCGGTCGCCGCGGTTGACCGCTGCCGCCAGCTGCCCGATGCCAGAGTCGCTGCCGAACCGGTAGCTTTTTTGCAGCAGGCACAGGCTGTCGCGCAACGCGCCCGCCACCGGGCTGACGTTACCTTCCATCTGGCATCCGGTCATCCCGGCAAGTTCCTGAGCGCGCTGCACGGTAAAACCGGTGCTGGCCCAGGTACAAATATCGCCCAGCACGGCTCCGGCTTCGACGGAGGCCAGCTGATCGCGATCGCCGAGGAATATCACCCGGGCATGGGATGGCAGGGCATCAATCAGACGAGACATCATGGTCAGGTCGATCATCGAGGCTTCATCCACCACCAGCACATCCAGATGCAGCGGGTTACCGGCATGGTAGCGCAGACGCTGGCTGCCCGGTTGGGCGCCAAGCAAACGGTGCAGGGTACTGGCTTCGGTCGGGAAGCGCTTGCGCTGGATGTCGGTCAACGGAAGCTGTTGCAGCGCGCCGCCCAGCGACTCGGTAAGACGCGCGGCGGCTTTACCGGTCGGGGCTGCCAGACGGATACGGCACTTCTCCTCCCCCGCCATCTGGATCAGCGCTGCCAGCAGGCGGGCGACGGTGGTGGTTTTACCGGTACCCGGGCCGCCGGAAATCACCGAGATACGCCGCGTTAAGGCCACGGCCGCCGCCACCTTTTGCCAGTTGACGGCTTCGTCAGAGGTAAACAGCGCATTCAGGGTACGCTGAACGTCGGCACTGTCATGGGACAAAGGCTGGTTGGCTTCGCTAAAGAAACGGGCCACGGCCCGCTCGTAGCGCCACATCCGGTTGAGGTAGAGGCGGTCGCCCACCAGCACCAGCGGCGTTGGTTCGTCCCCAGCGCTCACTGCGCGCGAACGCATCAGCGTGGCGGACCAGTCCAGGGTTTCATCATGCAGGGCAAAACAGGCCTGCAGCGCAGCGCTTTTCGCCTCTTTCTGCAGACGCGACAGCGGCAGGCAGACATGCCCCTCTCCGGCGTCCCGGCTTAAGATCGCCGTCGCCAGCATCACCGAGGGTTCATCGTTCCCGGCCACCATCATCGCAAACTGTACATCCAGACGACGCAACACGCGCTGTTCTACCGCCTCCAGCAATAATTCCTGCATCGTCATGACACAAGCTCCTCTCGGCTTGCAGAAAACAAGCTATCCATTTGATTTATTAATATTTCATCCGGGCGGGTGGCGAAGCAGCCGGATCCCGGCAAGCTGCCGTCCACCCCGCGTAAAAACAGGTAGATCACCCCGCCGAAATGCCGTTGATAGTCGTAGTCGGCAATACGGTGACGCAGATAACGATGCAGCGCCAGGGTGTAGAGCTGGTACTGCAGATCGTAGCGGTGGGACTGCATCGCGCGGGCCATTGCCTCCGGGGTGTAGGCCTCGCCGTTCTCCCCCAGCCAGTTGGACTTATAGTCCAGCAGGTAGTAGCGACCATTGTGGCGGAACACCAGGTCGATAAAGCCTTTCAGCATGCCGCGCACCTGACGGAAGTCGAGCGGCGGACAGCCACGCGACAGCGGATCGTGCTCGCGGATCAGCGCATCCAGCGCATCGGCGGTCAGCGGTCCGGCGACGGGCAGGTAAAACTCCATCTCCACCTGTTTATCGGACGCTGAAAGCTGGCTCAGGGAGATCCCCTCCTCGTTGAGCGGCGTCTGCAGGATCTGCGTCAGCCAGTGGGTCAGCACCGGCTGCCAGCAGGCGTCATAGCCGCCCTTCTGCAGCATCTCCAGCACCCATTCAGGGGAGACGGGCTGCGTAAAATCGAGTGCTTCAAACAGGCTGTGCAAAAAGGTACCCGGCGAAGCGCCGCGCGGAAACTGGTGCGGGGTCAGTTCCGGCTCCTGTGCCACCTCGCCGGTGCCTGCGGCATCCACGTCGAGGCGCGGCATCAGATCCTGGGCGATGCTGTGCCCGTGCTGCTGGAGACCGGAGTAGCTGGTGACCCGCCAGTCGTCGAACAACGCGCGCGCCACCTGCCGCGCCTGCAGATCCGGCATCGTCGACTCCGGCATGTTCCAGCGGGCGGTGTCGGCCACTCCGGCAACCTGCAGCGCAATGTGGTCATTGCACAGGGTTTCCAGGCACTGGCGCAGCCCGGCAGAATCTTTCGGCTCGCCGCGCTGGATCAGGCGTCCGAGGGCGCTGAGATGGAAATCACTGTCGCCGGACTTGTCGCCACGACGACGAAACAGCGGCGCAACGCCCAGGCTGCAGTGCCAGACCGAGCGGGTCAGGGCCACATACAGCAGACGCAAATCCTCCGCCAGCCGCTCGGCTTCGGCCAACTCGACGCTGTCCTCCGCCTTGCTGAGATCGAGCACGGCTTCAAAGGTGTTGCGATCGTGGTAAAAGGCCTGATCCTGCACCCGATAGTTGGCAATAAAGGGCAGCCAGACCAGGGGGTATTCCAGCCCTTTCGATTTGTGAATGGTGACGATTTTGACCAGATGCTTGTCGCTTTCGAGGCGCATCTGCTGGCTTGAGGCATTGCTGTTGGGCTCGGCGATATGCTGCGCCAGCCAGCGCACCAGGGCGTGCTCGCTCTCAAGCTGGGTTCCCGCCTCCTGGAGCAACTCGCTGATGTGCAAAATATCGGTCAGACGGCGTTCCCCCCCCGCAGTAGCCAGCATATTTTCGGCAATATTGCGTTGCGCCATGATGTCGCGCAGCATCGCCATCACGCCCCGTTTCTGCCAGCGTTCGCGGTAGCGGGTAAACTCTTCCACCGCCTCATCCCACAGGGTTTCACTGTTATTCAGCCTGTCGATATCGCGGGCGTTCAGCCCGAGCATCGAGCTTGCCAGCGCGCTGCGCAGGAGGCTTTCACGCTCGGGTGCCAGTACCGCCTGCAGCAGCCAGAGCATCTCCTGGGCTTCGAGGGTTTCAAACACGCTGTCGCGGTTGGAGAGATAGACCGAGGGAATGGTGAGCAGCGTCAGCGCGTCGCGGATCAGCGCCGCCTCCTGACGACTACGCACCAGCACCGTAATGTCCGATGCCCTTACCGGCCGGGCCTCGTCGCCCCGGTGCAGGATGGCTTCACCGTGCACCCCGGCGCTCAGCCAGTCGCGGATTTGCGCCGCACAGTGCTGGGCCATAAAGGCCTGATAATCCCCGACGCCGCACCCCTCGCCGTCCATCAGCCAGACGTTCATCGCCGGCTGGAAATCCCCCCGCAGCTCAAAGCGCAGCCCGGCATTTCTCGGAGCGGATTTGACCGGCTGGAAGGGGATTTCACGGAACATGAAGGCATCATTCATCTGTGAAAAGAGGGTATTCACACTTTCAACCATGCCGGGTGCCGAGCGCCAGTTGGTATCCAGCGTATAGTGCGCGGCGACTTCGCCACGCGCTTTCATATAGGTAAAGATATCCGCCCCACGGAACGCGTAGATCGCCTGTTTCGGGTCACCGATCAGCAGCAGCGCGGTGTCAGGCTGCTGGCGCCAGATCCGCCGGAAAATGCGGTACTGCTGGGGGTCGGTATCCTGGAATTCATCGATCATCGCCACCGGGAAACGGCCCCGGATGGCCGTGGCCAGCGCGTCGCCATTGTCGCTGTTCAGGGCCTCATCGAGACGGCTGAGCATATCGTCAAAACCCAGCTCGCCGCGACGGCGCTTTTCGCGCGCCACCGCCTCGCGGATCTCGGCCAGCGCCCGGGTGATCATTAGATCGTTCAGAGTCAGCGGCTCGGCCAGCAGGGTATCGATAGCAACAAAGAGAGGATGCTGCGGCACTTCCCCGCCCGCTTTGGTCCGCTCCGCGAGGAACGTCTGGGAGAACTTCTCCAGCGCATCAGGGAGTTGATAGCTGTGTTTCTCTTCCTGAGCCCAGGCCGTAATGCGTTCGATGTATTTTGCCTGGTTGCCGCGGTTGAATTTGCGCCGGTCAATACCGGAGCGCTCAATCACCGCCTCGATTTCCGCCACGCTACTGGACCACTGTTGTTTCATGGTGGCGATTAAGCCGACGATCTTCTCATGGCGGGAAGCCAGAGTCTCGTCTGCTGGCGGCGGCGATTTGATAACCGGGGCTTCACCCTGCAGGTAACGGTCGATGGAGCGGAGTAACTCTTCCGGGCCTTTCCATAAACCGTGTACCGCTTCGGCAATATCGCGCGGCAGAGGGTAGCAGTGACGACGCCAGAAGTCGGCGCACGCCTGGTAGCGCAACAGGGATTCGTCTTCGATGAGTTGCTGCTCAAAGAGCATGCCGGATTCAAAGGCATTCAGGCTGAGCATCCGCTGACAGAAGCCGTGGATGGTGAACACCGAGGCCTCATCCATCTGGCGTTCCGCCAGCAGCAGCCACTGCGCCGCCTGCTGTGGGTCGTCGATCTCCTCCAGCAGGCTGGCATACAGCGGGTTGTCCGTGCTCTGTCTCAGGCAGGCGATGCGCAACTCGTGAATGTTGGCGCGGATACGGCCTCGCAGCTCTTCCGTGGCGGCTTCGGTAAAGGTCACCACCAGCAGCTCTTCCACGCTGAGCGGACGGCTGAAGGCTGCGCTACCGCCCAGCCCGAGCAGCAGTCGCAGATAGAGCGCCGCAATGGTGAAGGTTTTTCCGGTTCCCGCTGAGGCCTCTATCAGTCGCTCCCCCTGTAACGGTAAACGTAGGGGATCAAGGGACTCGGCGGTATCGGTCATTCGTTCTTACTCCTGGGCAATGATTGCTGCAATGCGCTCACGCTCTTCCAGACCGTCCAGCCTGCAGGCGGGGTGACGTCAGCTTTTTTACTCTGACTCCCCGAAACCTGGGACAGGATCGCCATCCCCTGCGGGGCAACCACCGCCTGGTGGAAGAAGTCGGCGACCTTCTGCGGCGTGAGCTGTTTTATCTCGGCCACTACTTTATCATGCGAATCGAAGCGCATATTACCCCGATCAAAATCTTTGCTGATCTTTGAGGCCTCTTCGGCCAGAGTTTGCGGCTGCTGGGTGATCTGGGCGATCACCGCCTGCTGGATCTGGGCAAACTCTTCTGGCTTCATGGCGCGCAGCTTCGCTTCCGCCTGTGGGAAGAAAGCCTGGAAACGCTGCCAGAGGTAATCCGGCTGTTTATCACTGCTTTGCAGCAGGAAGCCCATCCCCCACTGGCGACCAACGTTCATCGAGAAGGCAAACACGGCATAGCCCAGCTGCTCTTCGGTACGCAACTGGGTGTAGAACCACGGCTGCACGATCTGTCCGAGCATGGCGCTGTAGGCCGAGCTGGCAAATTCGTCATAGCCGGTCGGGACAAACACCGCTGCCAGCGCCGAGTCGGTGCTGCTGCCCGGTTTCTCAAAAATCACGTTCTGCTGTTTATCCACCAGCACATCCTGGTTACGGCACCATTCGGTACCCTTTGCCCCCAGCTGGGTGCGGACGTCCTGCGCCAGAGTTTTCGCCTGATCTTCGCTCATATTACCGACCACCAGAAACTCTGGTCTGGCGTTGGTTTTCAGCGCCGCACGGTAGGCCATCACCTCGTCAAGGGTGATGGAAGGCAGCAGATCCCGGCGCTCTTCACGCTGGAAATAAGGCACCTGGGACAGCATCTGCACCGGCATAATCGCCTGATCGAAGGCTTTGCCCTTTTCGGCGGAGTCCATCATCTGGGCATACCAGGATTTGGCCTGCGCCAGCTGCTCCTCGGTAGCGGTGTAGCTGAAATAGCCCTCCAGCAACGCCTTAAACAGCTGCGGCAGACGCTGGGTGTAGCCGTTGGCGTTGAGCATCAGGCCATTGTTGGCGTTGGTCGAGAAACCGATCCCGCCCACGGCGGCCTGGTTGCTGAGCTGATCCAGCGCGATTCCGGCGAGATAATCATTCAGAGCAAACATCACCTGGTTTTTGGCGCTGTCCATTGCCGCAGGGTTCCGCAGCACCATGCTGACGTTGGCTTTTGGCTCGCTGGCAAAATAGCTGCTCGGGGTATAGACCACGCGCAGGTCAGGTTCATCCACAATCAGCTGCGGTTTTGGATACGCTTTGGTCGGCTTGATCAGCGTGAAGTCGTCAGGGATGTAAGGGTTCACCTCCGGCAGCTTGAGCGCGATGGCAGCGGATTTCTTCTGCCAGTCGGCAAAAGTTTGCTCGCTGATTTTGTCCACCTGGTACTCCGCATTCACAAAGTAGGCGGTTTTGTTATGCGGCTCATCCGGGCTGATATACCAGATACGGGCGTTCTGCGGCGTCATCATCGCCAGACGGGCTTTGACGGCGTCGGCATCGTATTTATCGGCGATATTGACCGCGTCCAGCGTATGCTCGACCGGCACACGGATCATAGTGTCAGCCAGCCACTCAACGTAGTCCATATCGCGGGTAATAGAGGGATAACGGAAGTCGAGATCCAGCACGTGCGCCAGTTCGTCGAAGTAGCGTTTATCGACGCCTTTGTCACGAAGCAGCGAGAGGTAGCTGAAAATCGCGGCAACCACCTCATCACGATGGGCCAGCCCTTTATCGGTCAGGGTCGCGGAGATAGCCAGCACACCACTGTTGCCGTTGACGATCGGATCGGAGTCGGCGCGAATGCCTTCCACCAGGCCCTGGTTTTGCAGCCAGTCGGACAGGGTGTCCGGGCTACGGTTGCCAATCAGGTAGTTAACCAGCTCGTCGGTTTTGCTGCGAAACTGCGCGGTGTTGTTATCAATGCGGAATTCCACGCGCAGCACCTTACGCGGCATCGCGGGAACATAGTGAATGATTAACCCTTTCTGCGCATCGGTGACCACCGGCACGGTCACTTCCGGGCGGGTAATGTCTTTATTCGGCACCCGGCCGTAGGTTTCGGCGGCGAGTTTCGCCAGCTCCGGCAGGGGTTTGTTGCTGTACACAACCGCTTTCATCAGATTGGCAGAGTAGTATTTGTCGCGGAACGCGTGCAGCGCATCGAGCACCGGGCTGCCTGGCTTGTCGCTCAGCGTCTCAAGGTTACCGCCGGAGAACCGGGAGCCAGGGTGCGCGGGGTTGATGGTTTCGGCGCTGACTTGCGCCATACGCATACCGTCCCGGGTGCGGGCCAGCGTCAGCTCGGCATTAACGGCGTTGCGCTCGCGATCGGCATATTTTTTATCCAGCAGCGGGGAGGCAATGGCGTCCGCAAGGCGATCGACCGCCCCTTCCAGCGCATCGTTTTCCACTTCCAGATAAAAGGCCGTGCGGTACGGCGCGGTGCTGGCGTTATGGCTACCACCGTGCATTTTTAAAAATTCGGCGAGGCTGTCAGGCTGCGGGTACTTTGTTGAGCCCATCAGGGTCATATGTTCAAGGTAGTGCGCAAGCCCGGGATGGGATTCAGGATCTTCCAGCGAGCCCACCGGCACCACCAGCGCCGACAGTGACTTTACGGCCTGCGGATCGGAAACCAGCAGCACGACCATCCCGTTATCAAGACGGATCGCCTGATAGTCACGGGTATCTTTATCGCTTTTGCGGATCGTTTCCTGAACGGGTTGCCAACCGGTATTTGCCTGACTGAGGGGGGCCCAAAGAGCGACGAACAAAACTAAGGTTTTCAACAAGGTGCTGCCTGGCATTCACTACCTCTTCATCACGGACATCATCATTAACATGCTTCGTGCCGGACAGGCCAGCATCTCTTTGTGGTGTACATCAGTCCATGACAAGATGGGCATCATAAATGAATGCCCAAACCTGCGCAATTTTTATACAGGGCCAGGACTAATTATATTTATACAGCGGCAACAGATAGCGTCGGGCCTCGTCGGTGATGGCCTCGAAGTACTCTGGCTCAAGGGTTCGCCACAGGCGTTGATACCAGACGTCGTCCCCTTCCCCACGCACAATCATGTTGCCTTCGTAAGCCTGCAAAAACTTGCTGCGCGCTTTTTGCAGGGTCGCATCATCCGTTAACATCGCATCATTTTTGGCGTCGTAACAGGTTTTAATCCATGCCCCCCCACTTTCTGGCAGCAGCAGCAGCGGCGTATTCATCCCCTGCCGGTAGCCTTCAACCAGCTGCGAGAGATACTCCATGGCCTGCGCAGCAGGCAGTGCCGGGAAGCGCCATTCACCGTCTTTACGCACAAACAGCCGGCTCTCACCTTCGCCACCGCTTGCACAATAGACAAGGTGTTCCAGCCAAAGTTGCAAACCTTGCGAAACGCTGAGCATCGACGGCCGCCAGCGCAGCAGCCCGTCAGGCTGCACATGCTGCAGCCACCCCGTCAGATTCACGCCGTTGCAGTTGAGATCGATCTCCATGCTCTGGCCGGGCTGGCGACACTCAATCACCCGCTCAGCCAGGACCTGCATCTCCTCACACTGGGCATCCCAGGTGATTTCCCCGAAGGCGCCATACGGCAGCTGGCCCGCCGCGCGATAGCGGCGGAACAGCTTCTGCGCATCCTCCTGCTCCACCAGCGCGTTGAGCAGCTGCTGGTTTAACTGGTAGCGGCTTAGCCCGTCCAGGGTAAAGGGCTCCGCATCCGGGATCTCGCTCTCTTCGGAGCGGAAATGGACCTGTAATCGCATCTGGAAAAAGGCCCGCACCGGATGGGCCCAGAAACGCTGGAGCTGTTCAAACGCGATCGTTTCCAGCGGCAGAGGGTCCAGGGTCTGGATAAAGTCGCCATGGGCTATCCCTTCCCGCTTCGCGGCCGGTAGCCACTCCCGGGCGTAGCTCTGCTGCTCGTTGTTCTTGTAGTTGACGGCATCAAACGGCATACGGCTGTGACAGCAGGTGATATGCGCCTTCACGCGCTGTTCGCTCTCATCGCAGTTAAGGTGCTCATCTCCCGGCAGGTAGTGGCTTTGTCCGATGTAGTCCACCAGCTCCTGAACCAGCACCGACGGGAAACGTTCGCTGTTATCCTGGATGGAACGGCCGATATAGCTGATATAGAGCTGCTGTTGGGCGGAGATCAGCGCCTCGAGGAACAGATAGCGGTCGTCATCGCGACGGCTACGGTCGCCGCGCTGGGACTGCTGGCTCATTAAATCAAACCCCAGCGGCGCCAGCGCACGCGGGTAGACGCCGTCGTTCATGCCCAGCAGGCAGACCACCTTAAACGGAATGGAGCGCATCGGCATCAGGGTGCAGATGTTCACCGGCCCAGCGAGGAAGCGCTGGCTGATACGCTCCTGGTCGAGACGCAGCGTAAGTTCATCGCGTAACAACGACAGGGGGATCGCTTCGCCATAGTGCGAGGAGATCCCCTCATCAATGATGGCCTGCCACTGCTGCTCGATGAGCGCCATTGCCGCTTCGGTTTCCTGATCCGGCAGGAAGAAATCATTGAGCATCTCCCGGCATACCGGCATCCACTCCTCGAGCGAGCGCGACTTCATCAGCTCCCGCCGCCAGCGGTTAAGCTGCATCAGCAGCGAAGCCAGATGGCCGACCAGCTCGGCAATTAAGCCACTGGATTCGTCATACGGCAGGACAGCATTCCACTCCCCCTGACTGCTCTCCATGGCGTAGCCGAGGAGCATGCGCGTCAGGCCAAACTGCCAGGTATGCTGACCGGTGACCGGCAGCTCAAACTCCTGCACGTTGTCATCGTCCATCCCCCAGCGGACGCCGGATTCGTTGACCCACTGGCGCAGGTAGCGCAGCGCATCCTCGTCAATATCAAAACGAGCCGCCAGCACCGGCACGTCCAGCAGGGCCAGCACATCTTCCGGCACGAAGCGACTGTCCGGCAGGGAAAGCAGGCTGACAAATGCCTGCAGGGCCGGGTGCGACTGGCGTGCACGGCGGTCCGATATGGCAAACGGCAGGTAGCGATCGCCCGTTGCGCTGCCAAACACCGCCTGGATATAGGGGCTGTAGCTGTCGATGTCGGCCACCATCACCACGATATCGCGCGGCGTTAGCTGCGGATCGTCCTCCAGCATCGCCAGCAGTTTGTCGTGCAGTACCTCCACCTCACGCTGTGGGCTGTGGCACAGGTGGATCGTTACGCTGCGATCGTCAGGATCGAGCAGCCGCTTGTTGGCGCTATTGGCAAACTCGGCGGCGGTGACGCCTGCCACTGCGCGGTTATCCAGATCCAGAATATCCCGCTGCACATTATGCAGCAGGCTGTCCGGGGTGATATCCGCGAAGGCATCGACATCCCCTTCACCGGAAGCGGTAAGCTCGGAGAGCATGTAGATATAGTCACGCCCCAGTTTTCCCCAGGAGGCCAGCAGCGGATTCGGCAGGTTCTGAATGCCCTGTTCGTCAAAAAGATCCGCCGCCGTCTCGCTGTCTTTAAACAGCGGCACCGCACGTTCGTCAAACAGGCGACGACGCTGGCGCGTAACGATGCGGGCCAGCCAGCGGGCATCCTGAATATCCCCCCAGTAATGCCGGCAGGGATTGGTGAACAGAATATGAATGTCGATGTGCCGACCCAGCGCATTCAGCGCTCTCAGGTAGACTGGCGGCAAGGCGGAGATGCCGCAGATAAAGACCCGGGACGGCAGTCCGGCAGGCGGCACGGAGGCCGACTCCAGCGTGGCGATAAAACGTTCATAGAGGTTGGCACGGTGCCACTGCGGCTGGCCCAGCTGTTCGGTGTGTTCCACCAGCGCTTTCCACAGCGGCGCCTGCCAGATCTGCGCCTGGTCAAGGCCGTCAATCAGTTCGCCCGCTTCCCAGCGGGTTAACCACTCGGGGCGATAGACCAGATACTGGTCATAGAGATCGGCGGTACGGGACGCCAGCTGAAACAGTTTTCGCTTGTCGGTATCGTCGTTCAGGTAGTGGCGCAGCATGGCGAACTCGTCATGCGTCAGCATCTCCGGCAGCAGCGTCATCAGCTTCCAGCTCATGCTCTGCTTGTTGAACGCGCTCTGTTTGGGGATCTCCGGCAGCACGCGAACAAACATATCCCAGATAAAGCTGGCAGGCAGCGGGAAATCAATGTTGGCGGCAATACCAAACTTTTGCGACAGGGACATCTGCAGCCACTGGGCCATACCGGTGCTCTGAACCAGGATCATCTCCGGTTCAAAGGGATCGTCGAGCCGCTGCTGCTCGACGATAAATTCCATCAGTGCTTCCAGCACATCAAGACGGTTTGAGTGGTAGACCCTTAACATTGCTGCTCCCAACTACTGGCTAACCGGGCAGTGCAGGCGCGTCATTTGACCCTGCCGACCCAATGGAGAAATAAGTGAGACCGAGATGCTGACACATCCGGCCGGTGTTGTCTGCACCCTGTTTATCTGCCAGCCTGGCGGGAGATCCCCGGCGGCCAGCTGTGACTGAGACCAGACATGACGCCAGAGCTGGCGATACTGCTCCAGGGTGACAAACCGGCTGGCTAAAACACGATGGTAACCCGCCAGCCCGGTGACGACCATCACCATCAGCATCATGGCCAGCAGGACCTCGACGATGCTGAACCCCTCCTGTTTCGCTACGGTTGCTGACATAAAGCTCTCTCCTTCATAGGGCAGAAATCGCTCCAGCCGTGCGGCGAAAAATGCACGCCGTCGGGCGTGACCTCGCCCAGTCGCC
This sequence comes from Leclercia adecarboxylata, assembly GCA_002360945.1. Taxonomy (GTDB): domain Bacteria; phylum Pseudomonadota; class Gammaproteobacteria; order Enterobacterales; family Enterobacteriaceae; genus Enterobacter; species Enterobacter adecarboxylatus_B. Next base: position 12,542 of record DERO01000026.1, read on the forward strand.
ACAACGTTACGCCACCGCTGGTGGCAATAAGCAGCGCGCGCTCTTCCAGAATGCGCAAGCAGACGCGCCACGGCTGCTGCGGATGCTCTCGGCACGCGAATGCCGCCTGGGTTTGCCAGGGGAGCGTTCTTCCCCACTCCAGCGCAGACTGGGCGACGGCCTGATTCTGTATCGCCTGACGTTCTGTACTGACGATACGCGTCAGGGCAGCCAACTGCTGGTTGAGCCCGGCCAGCATCAGGCTGCCGAGCATCAACAGCAGAAGCACCAGCGCCAGCGACGACATCCCCTGCTGCCGGTTCACAGATTAAACCCGGTCACGGTGTGGCGCGCCTCGACCTCACCATCGCGCCGTCCGTTGACGGAGGCCGCCAGCGTCAGGCTCAGTTCCGGCGCAAAACCCGCACGTGAAATGCGCTGGACCTGAAAACGCTGAACCCTGATCCTGTCAGGATCGGTCATTCTCTCCCAACCCTTTCCCTCGCACTGCGTCGCACCTCGCAACGTTTCCAGTGCGCCGCCGTTGAGGCGAAAGCCGGTCTGCTCTGCGGCGGTAGATGGCATGGTTTCCCAGCGGCCGTTGCTGTTTTCATCCCACTGGACAATGACGCATTCGCCGCGCTGGCCAATCATCAATGCCTCGCCTTCGCACTTGTCGGCGCAATACCCGGCCCGCTGCAGATGCTTTCCGATGCCGTTAATGCGCAGCCAGAGCTCCTCTTCCAGCTCCTGCTGCTTCGTCAGCCCCATTATGGACCGCTGTAGCGCGGGCAAGAAGCGCGCCGCACTCATCAACAGCACGCTGCCTATCGCCATGGCGATCAGCACCTCGATGAGGGAGAACCCCTGCTGCTTTACCGGCATGCGAACTCTCCCTTACCGTTGCACATGCGGATACGCCCCCACGCGGATACGAGGATCAGCCACTCTCCGGCCTGGCTTTGCAGGCGTACGCGTCCGGCCCAGGCGGTATCCCGTAGACCGTAGAAACCCAGCGCAGGCGTCAGCTCGGTGAGCTGAATGTCTGGCCACTGCGGCATGAGGACAAAAGCGTTGTCCGCCTGGCACTCCGGGATGCCGGTCTTTAACAGACACCACTTTTTACCGTCCTGTTTCAGGGCCACGATATGGTCCCGGTTATTGCGCCAGGCGTCGTTTCGCAGCACCACCAGATAATCCCGCACCTGGCGCGCCGTCTGCCACAGCTGCTGTTGCTGCTGCCAGCGTCGCCAGCCGTAGAGCCCTGCCGCGCTGAGCGTCACGATCAGCGAGAGGGCGATCAGCATTTCCATGAGGGTAAAGCCCTTTTCCTTTTTCATGGCGGCAGTGTGCCGTGAGGAAAAAAACGGTTCGAGAGACAGATGTGCAGATTACGAGGCGCTTTCCGCACTTTCGCGGGAATTGCAGCGCGTTGCAACCCGCGCGGATGCAGGCTCGCAAAACCCTCATGCGGGCATAAAAAAACCGGCGCACAGGGCGCCGGTTGTGTCAGGATTGCAGCATCAGATGGCTACAGGGGCTTTGATACCCGGATGCGGGTCGTAACCTTCAATTTCGAAATCTTCGAAGCGGTAGTCGAAAATGGAGTCCGGTTTACGTTTGATCACCAGCTTCGGCAGCGCGCGCGGCTCACGGGTCAACTGCAGGTGGGTCTGCTCCATATGGTTGCTGTACAGGTGGGTATCGCCACCGGTCCAGACAAAGTCACCCACTTCCAGGTCACACTGCTGGGCCATCATATGCACCAGCAGCGCATAGCTGGCGATGTTGAACGGCAGGCCGAGGAACACGTCGCAGGAGCGCTGGTAGAGCTGGCAGGAGAGCTTGCCATCCGCCACGTAGAACTGGAAAAACGCGTGGCACGGAGCCAGTGCCATCTTGTCCAGTTCGCCCACGTTCCAGGCCGACACGATGATACGGCGCGAGTCTGGATCGTTTTTCAGCTGGTTCACCACGGTGGTGATCTGGTCAATATGGCGGCCATCTGGCGTTGGCCAGGCGCGCCACTGTTTGCCGTAGACCGGGCCCAGATCGCCGTTTTCATCCGCCCATTCGTCCCAGATGGAGACGTTGTTCTCACGCAGATAAGCGATATTGGTGTCGCCCTGCAGGAACCACAGCAGTTCATGGATGATAGAGCGTAAATGGCAGCGCTTGGTCGTGACCAGCGGAAAGCCTTCCTGCAGGTTGAAGCGCATCTGGTGGCCAAAAATGGAGACCGTGCCGGTACCGGTGCGATCGTTCTTTGGCGTGCCCTCATCGAGCACTTTTTGCATCAGTTCAAGATACTGTTTCATGATTCCTCAGGAGACCTGTTGCTGTGGACGACGGTACGCCCAGACCATCATCGCGATACCCGCGACGATCATCGGAATGGAGAGGATCTGCCCCATGCTGATGTACTGAACCCAGGTTCCGGTAAACTGCGCATCCGGCTGGCGGAAGAACTCAACGATGATGCGGAACGCGCCATAACCAATCAGGAACAGGCCCGATACGGAGCCCGTCGGACGCGGTTTACGGATGAACAGGTTCAGAATGATAAACAGCACCACACCTTCCAGCGCCATTTCATACAGCTGGGACATATGGCGCGGGAGCACGCCGTAAGTGTCGAAAATTGACTGCCACTCAGGGTGCGATGGCAGCAGCGCGATATCTTCGGCACGGGACTGCGGGAACAGCATGGTAAAGGAGACGCTCGGATCGACGCGGCCCCACAGTTCGCCGTTGATGAAGTTACCGAGACGACCGGCACCCAGACCAAACGGGATCAGGGGAGCAATAAAATCAGCCACCTGGAAGAAGCTGCGTTTGGTGCGTTTGGCGAAGATGACCATCACCAGGATGACGCCAATCAGGCCACCGTGGAAGGACATGCCGCCATCCCAGACGCGGAACAGGTAGAGCGGATCCGCCAGGAAGACCGGGAAGTTATAGAACAGCACGTAGCCGATACGTCCACCGAGGAAAACACCGAGGAAACCGGCATACAGCAGGTTTTCCACTTCGTCTTTGGTCCAGCCACTGCCAGGGCGTTTGGCGCGACGGCCAGCCAGCCACATGGCAAAGACGAAACCGACCAGATACATCAGGCCGTACCAGTGAAGCGCAACGGGTCCAATTGAGAAAATGACCGGATCAAACTCCGGAAAATGCAGATAGCCACTGTTCATCTGTCACCACAAGATGTTGTTATTCCGCTGAAAGTGGACAGCGGCAGAGATGCGCGCAAAGGATTACCCTGCGCTCCAAAGTTGCGAATCATAGCACAAGCGAGCGTGGAGGTTGCGCCCGAGATGTAAAAGATGTGTATAGAGACTTCGCGCAGTTTGTATCCCTCCCCGGAGGAAGGGATATCTGATGCTTAACGCCCGCCGCGGATGAGGCCACCCATGCCGCGACGCTCCATAAAGGCCGCCACCTGATGACGCACTTCCGTTGCCAGCTGTGCTTCAAGGCTGCGTTTCGCCAGCATCTGTGCCTCTTCGAAGTCGATATGGCGCAGGAGATACTTCACGCGGGCGACGGAGCGTCCGTTCATGGATAAATGACGGAAGCCGAGGCCAATCAGGATCGCCACACACATTGAGTCACCGGCCATCTCGCCGCACAAACGCAGGTCGAGCCCCTGCTCTTGTGCCTCGCGGGCAATCATCGCCAGCGCACGCAGCATCGCGGGATGCAGGCTGTCATAGATGCTTGCCACTCGTGTGTTGTTGCGATCCACCGCCAGCATATACTGGGTCAGGTCGTTGGTGCCCACCGAGATGAAATCGACGCGGCTCGCCAGCTGCGGCAGCATAAAGACCATCGAGGGCACTTCAAGCATCACCCCAATGCGCGGTTTCGGGATTTCATAGCCGATCATCTCTTCGACTTCCCGTCCGGCGCGTTCGATCAGACGGCGGGCTTCATCGATCTCGTCAATGCTGGTGACCATCGGCAGCAAAATGCTGAGGTTGCCGGTCGCGGCATTGGCGCGCAGCATGGCGCGCACCTGAATCAGAAAGATCTCCGGCTGATCGAGGGTAATGCGGATCCCACGCCAGCCCAGGCAGGGATTCTCTTCGCTGATCGGCATGTACGGCAGTTGCTTATCCGCGCCAACGTCAAGGGTACGTAGCGTCACCGGCTTGTCGTTGAACATCTGCAACATGCCCTGATACTGCGCGACCTGCTCCTCCTCAGAGGGGAAGCCGCTTTGCAGCATGAACGGGATTTCTGTGCGGTAGAGACCGATGCCGTCGATGCGGCTGCCGAGCTTCTCTTCGTGCTCCGGGCTTAACCCGGCATTAAGCATCACTTTGATTCGCTCGCCGCTTTTCAGCGCGGCAGGCTGATTCACGTCATCTTCAGCAAGACGGCTCAGCTCGTTCTCTTCGCTGATGAGCTTTTGATATTCCTGGAGCAGCACCGGCTCAGGATCGACCAGCAGCTCACCGCGATAGCCGTCAACCACCAGCGTGCGTCGGTGCAGCGCCGAGGGCTGGATATCCGCGCCCATCACCGTCGGGATCCCCAGCGCGCGCACCATAATGGCGGCATGGGAGTTAGCGGCACCATCGCGAACCACGATCCCAACCAGCCGGTCATGGGGCAGTTCTGCGAGGGTGGTAGCCGAAAGTTCATCCGCCACCAGCACAAAGCGCGGCGGCCAGGTATTGGCGCCCTGAATGGTGTCATCGAGATGGAACAGCAGGCGCTGGCCTAAGGTACGCAGATCGCCGGCACGCTCTTTCAGATAGCCGTCGGTTAAGGCGGCAAACTGCTCGGCGAATTTTTCGATGATCTTTTTGACCGCCCACTCGGCGACCGAACCGCGATCGACCTCGTCAAACAGCTCCCGGCGCAGCCGGGCATCGGACAGCAGGTGGGAATAAAGATCGAAAATTGCCGCCGTCTCTTTTTGCGCCCCGGCGGCAAAACGCTTGCTGTAGCGACGAAACTCGTTGGCGGCCTCTTCCAGCGCGCCGGTGAGGCGTTCGCGCTCAAGGGCGGTGTCCAGCGTCGAGGCTTCGTAAACCTGCTCCATTAACGGCAGCGTGGCGTCCATCCAGCCTTCTGCAATCGCGACGCCCGGCGAGGCCGGTAAGGCGCGAATGCGCGTCTGACGGTACTGACCAAACAGCGCCGCCAGCTGAGACTGTGAGAGGATGGCCGCCATTTGCGTGGCCAGCGTAACGAGGAACGACTCTTCGCTTTCATCGTACTGGCGCAGCTCACGCTGCTGTACCACCAGCACGCCAAGCAGCTGACGGCGCTGGATAATGGGTACGCCGAGGAAGGCGCGGAAGCGCTCCTCTTTTACGGAGGGGATATATTTAAAGCTGGGGTGTTTCTGTGCATCAGCAAGGTTGATGGGTTCCGCCAGCCGCCCGACCAGACCCACAACGCCTTCATCAAATGCCAACGCAACGGTACGACCACGCGGTTTTTTTAATCCGCGCGTGGCCATAAGGTAGTAACACCTGCGGTCGTGGTCGGCCAGATAGACCGAACAGACCTCGGTTTCCATCGCAAGGCAGATATCCGTGACCAGAATATCCAGCGCCTCGTTGAGCCGTGGGGCACTGGCCACCTTCTCGACTATTTCGCGCAGGCGGGTGAGCATAATGTGCGTAGCTTAACCTCTTTTACGTCGCCAGGCAGGTGCGCTCTGCGGCTTAGGAGGCGTCTCCTGAAGCAACATCACAGCACTTGCGAACTCTTTCATCACCCTACGGTAAACGTCGCGCTTAAACGACACGACCTGACGAACGGGATACCAGTAGCTGACCCAGCGCCAGCCATCAAATTCGGGCGTGCTGCTGGTTTGCATATTGATATCCGCATCGCTGCTCACCAATTGCAGAAGAAACCATTTCTGTTTCTGGCCGATACATACCGGCTTTGTGTCCCAACGCACCAAACGCTTCGGTAACTTGTAACGCAACCAGTTGCGGGTCGAAGCCAGAATGCGAACATCCTTGCGGCTTAAGCCAACTTCTTCGAACAGCTCCCGATACATGGCTTGCGCTGCGGACTCTCCGGGATAGATCCCAACTTGGGGAAATTGCCAGGAGTGCTGACCATAGAGCCGGGCCCACATAACAGGACCGTGGCGATTACAAAGTACGATACCCACATTCGGGCGGTAGCCATCGTCATGAATCACCGCACTACCCCAAACTAAACCCGACA
>DERO01000025.1:0-30598 GCA_002360945.1 Leclercia adecarboxylata
CGCACGGCGGGCTTTCGCTTCGCCGATGGACATGCGACGGTTAATGTCTTTTACCTGCTCGATGGTCAGGCCAGTCTCTTCTTCAATCTGCTGCAGTTTCTGCAGGCCGCGGTGGACGTCGTCAGCCACATCACGCAGTTTTTCAGACCACGGTTTGTTCATCGCGATAGCCGCGTTGAACCAGGTTTCGCTGGTTTCATTGCCGGTGAACAGGGTGATGAAGTTCTTCTTCGGCATTTTGCACTGTTCAACGCACACTTTCATGATGATGCGTTCCTGGGTACGGACGCGGTCCATCATGACGCGCATGCTGTTAACTAGGTAATCGAACTGTTTTGGCACCAGACGGAACTGTTTGAACACTTCAGAAAGCTTCAGGATCTCTTCCTGAGCGGCTGCGTGGCTGCGGCCTTTAGCTTTAATGGTGTCGCGGGTGACGATGTACTGGGCACGCAGTTCACCGAACTTCTCGCGCGCCAGTTCTGGGTCGATGCTGTTGTCATCGTCGCTGCTGTCGTCGTCTTCTTCTTCATCTTCGTCTTCGTCATCATCCATCTCTTCCTGAGACAGTTCAGACCCGACGTGCGTCGCGGTTGGCGCCAGATCTTCTTCGGCATTCGGATCGACAAAGCCGGTGATCAGGTCGGACAGACGCGCTTCTTCTGCTTCCACACGATCGTACTGCTCGAGCAGATAGGTGATGGCTTCCGGGTATTCGGCAACGGAACACTGAACCTGGTTGATCCCGTCTTCGATGCGTTTAGCGATGTCAATTTCGCCTTCGCGGGTCAACAGTTCAACGGTACCCATTTCACGCATGTACATGCGCACCGGGTCCGTCGTGCGGCCGATTTCAGACTCAACGCTCGACAGAACCTGTGCAGCTGCTTCTTCTGCATCTTCATCGGTGTTGTTTGAGTTTTCAGCAAGCAACAGATCATCGGCATCAGGGGCTTCTTCCATCACCTGAATACCCATGTCATTGATCATTTGGATGATGTCTTCGATCTGATCGGAGTCGACGATATCTTCCGGCAGATGGTCATTGACCTCGGCATAGGTCAGATAGCCTTGCTCCTTACCACGTTGGACAAGAAGTTTCAGCTGTGACTGCGGGTTTTGCTCCATAAGACGGTATCCACACTTATTCGTTTGATTGGTGTCGGCGATACGGCTGCCAACCTTTAAAGCGAGGGCGTACTTGTATTTTTGCCGCTGCCTCTCAGTGCGGCTGTCGGGATCTACCCGATCGATATTCGGCACTTAAGCCGTTAAATACTTCATCCTTCAAGTTGTCTCTGCGTTAGATGCGTTCTCTCATCCTGGTCATGTACTTATGTACACTCCCAGGAATGCGCTTTCTTGCTGCCTTGATACAACTTGAATGATTTTGTCTTTCTGTTTTACTTCTTCGCCAGTTCCTGGTTAATCATCCAGAGCTCCCGGCGTTCTTCGCTGCTTAAACCGTGTGTGCGCTCGCGAGCAATCAACTCTTCCTGGCGCAGTTCAAGCATCGAATCAAACATATGGTTGAGCGAGTCGGTAAAGGTCTCTTCAGCAATATCTTTATCTGCTATATCGTCCCACATCGACAGTTTTTCAAGGGTTGCGGACGCTTTTGTTCCGCGATAGTGCTCTAAAAGCTGCCCTGTGGTCAGACCTGGCTGTGAGAGACAAGTGTTGACCAGTTCGGCAAATAAGCCAAGTCCAGGCAGCTTTTCGTGGTCCAGACCCGCCAGCGAAGGCACTTTTGGCGCCAGCTCCGGGTTTTGCACCAGCAGTCCTATCAGTATACGCATGGTTGTGCGTTTTAGCTGTGGTGCCGGGCGAGCCGCTCCGCTATCCGCCAGCTTTGGCATTAAACGTTCAAGCTGGCTGTCATCCAGAATGCCGAGCTTCTTGCCCAGTTCCTGGCGCAGATAGATGCGCAACGTTTCGCCCGGCACCTGCGTAATCAGCGGTAAGGCCAGCGTGCTCAATTGGGCGCGGCCATCCGGGGTGCTCAAATCCACCTGCGGCATCAGGCTATTAAACAGAAACGTGGAGAGCGGCTGAGCCTGCTCCATCCGTGCTTCAAATGCCGCCTTGCCCTCTTTACGCACCAGCGTATCCGGGTCTTCGCCGTCGGGCAGGAACATAAAGCGTAACTGACGCCCGTCGGTCATATAGGGCAGCGCCGTCTCCAGCGCGCGCCAGGCGGCTTCGCGTCCGGCACGGTCGCCGTCGTAACAGCAGACCACGGTGTTGGTCACCCGAAACAGCAGCTGAATATGGTCGGCGGTGGTGGAGGTGCCCAGAGACGCAACGGCATAGTTAATGTCGAACTGCGCCAGTGCCACCACATCCATATAGCCTTCGACCACCAACAGGCGCTGCGGTTCAGCGTTATCCTGCTGGGCTTCATACAGGCCATACAGCTGACGGCCCTTATGGAAAATATCGGTTTCCGGGGAGTTAAGGTATTTCGGCAGGGCATCGCCCAGCACGCGGCCACCAAAACCAATTACCCGGCCACGCTTGTCGCGAATGGGGAACATCACCCGTTCGCGGAAGCGGTCATAGCTACGTCCCTTGTCATTAGTGACCAGCATGCCCGCGTCGATGAGGGATTTACGATCTTCGCTATTGCCGCCAAAACGCTTTAACACGTTATCCCAGCCGGGAGGGGCGTAGCCAATAGCGAAACGCGCAATAACATCGTCGCTCAGTCCGCGCTTGTTCAGATACTGACGCGCAGGCTCAGCCGCAGAGTGCTTAAGAGACTGTTGGTAAAATGCGTTCAGGCCGTCCATCAGCTGATAAAGCGTTTGTCGTTGATGGCGCTCTATCTGACTTGGCCCACTGCCTGCTTCATACGGCACTTCAAGGTTGTGCATGGCTGCCAGCTCTTCGACGGTTTCAACGAACTCGAGCTTGTCGTAGTTCATCAAAAAGTCGACGGCGTTGCCGTGCGCACCACAGCCGAAGCAGTGGTAGAACTGCTTTTCACCGTTCACGGTGAAAGAGGGGGTTTTTTCGTTATGGAATGGACAGCACGCGTGGTAGTTCTTGCCCTGCTTCTTCAGCTTTACCCGCGCGTCGATGAGATCGACGATGTCGGTTCTTGCCAGCAGATCATTAATGAAAACGCGTGGGATTCGTCCAGCCATAGGCCCCATGAATTTTTAGTGACTCATAAACGAAAACAAGCCGCGCATTCCTTCCGGAAGCACGGCCTTACGACTATTACTCTGTCTGACAATTGAGGACGTGCGTCCTCAATAGATTAGTACAGACGAGTACGGCGTGCGTTTTCGCGAGCCAGTTTCTTCGCGTGACGTTTCACAGCAGAAGCTTTAGCGCGCTTACGTTCGGTCGTTGGTTTTTCATAGAACTCACGACGACGAACTTCAGCCAGAACACCTGCTTTCTCGCATGAACGCTTGAAGCGACGCAGTGCTACGTCGAACGGCTCGTTTTCACGTACTTTAATTACCGGCATGTAACTCTCACCTTTATAAATTCGGTTTGCCGCTGGCATCAACGCCAGCTTATTTCAAAATGGTGCGGAATTTTACTGCAATTGCTGCTGCTTTGTAAAGCACCGCGGCCGTTTTTGAAAGGGACTTTTATAAGGGTGAGGAGTATACACGAAGAGAACTCCAGGGGTGAGGAAAGTTTTACATCAACCCGCCCAGGCTCTACACTGCGCGGTATCTGAGTGAGGTAAAACAAGTCATGCGTGTACTGGGTATTGAAACATCCTGCGATGAAACCGGCATCGCGATTTACGACGATGAAAAAGGGCTGGTCGCCAACCAACTGTATAGTCAGGTGAAATTACATGCTGACTACGGCGGCGTGGTGCCGGAGCTGGCCTCCCGCGACCATGTGCGCAAAACGGTGCCGTTGATTCAGGCGGCGCTGAAAGAGGCGGGCTTAACGGCAAAAGATATCGACGCCGTAGCCTACACGGCCGGGCCGGGTCTGGTCGGCGCGCTGCTGGTCGGTGCGACCATTGGCCGTTCGCTGGCGTTCGCGTGGGATGTCCCGGCAATTCCGGTTCACCATATGGAAGGGCACCTGCTGGCACCGATGCTGGAAGACAATCCACCGGAATTTCCGTTCGTGGCGCTGCTGGTGTCCGGCGGCCATACCCAGCTGATCAGCGTCACCGGCATTGGTCAGTACGAACTGCTGGGCGAGTCCATTGACGATGCGGCGGGTGAAGCCTTTGACAAAACCGCCAAGCTGCTGGGGCTCGATTACCCTGGCGGCCCGATGCTGTCGAAGATGGCCTCCCAGGGTACGGAAGGGCGCTTTGTCTTCCCACGTCCGATGACCGATCGTCCGGGTCTGGATTTCAGCTTCTCGGGACTGAAAACCTTCGCGGCGAATACCATCCGTAATAATGATAACGACGATCAAACCCGCGCCGATATCGCCCGTGCCTTTGAGGATGCGGTGGTGGATACGCTGATGATCAAGTGCAAACGCGCCCTGGATCAGACCGGCTTTAAGCGTCTGGTGATGGCGGGTGGCGTCAGCGCCAACCGTACCCTGCGCGCGAAGCTGGCCGAGATGATGCAAAAACGTCGCGGTGAAGTGTTCTATGCCCGTCCGGAATTCTGTACCGATAACGGGGCGATGATCGCCTATGCCGGCATGGTGCGTCTGAAGCCTGAAGCCGCGGCAGAACTGAGCGTCTCCGTGCGTCCGCGCTGGCCGCTGGCGGAACTGCCTGCCGCCTGATGAAGAGACCCGGATGTCAGAGTGCGATATCAAACATCCGGGTTTTCGCTAACAGGCAGTAGAGCTGGCAGCTATTCTTCACCCCCAGCTTGTCCATCGCCCGCATTTTATGGGCGCTCACGGTTTTAATGCTCAGATGCATACGCCGCGAGATATCCGTCAGGCTTAATCCCTTACAGATCAAACGCAGCACGTCGGTTTCCCGGGCGGACAGCGCCTCATTCGTCATTTTCCCGCCTTTAAACAGGGCGTTCATCAGGGTGCGCTCGACGTACACTTCGCCCTCGATCACCGACTGTAACGCCTGGCTGAGGATCTTCTCATCGCTGTGGCGGCTGAGCCAGGCTTTCGCGCCTGCTTCCAGCGCGAGGCGGATCAGCAGCGGGTTGGTATCGGGCGAGAGCATCATCACCTGCAGCGCCGGGTAGTGGCGGGTTAACCACTTCACCAGTGCCAGCCCCTCCATGCCGTTCTGCGGGTCCCGCAGCGTGTAGCCCAGCAACAAAATGTCGGGAGTTTCGCGCGCCAGCAGGGCCATAAGTTCGCTGGTCGAGGCCGCTTCGCCACAGAAAGAGAGGGCCAGAGAGGCGTTATCGGCGATCATGGCACCGATCCCCCGGCGGATCACGGTATGCTCATCCGCAATCACCATTTTAATTGTCATTGGATTTTCCTTCAGCGGCGTTAATTAGAATTTGCCCAGGATGTAATTTTATATTGTGCGCGCCCGGATGGATTGCAGTTGACGAAGTATTTTTACCCGCAACGGGGGGTTGACATATTTTAATGGCATCATTGCCTGAATGAAATTTAACGGCGAGACATTTCTTGTTTTTTAAAAGAACGCTCTTATAGGTTCGCTTGTTTTTTTAATTCATGCTGAAAAAAGAAGGATATTAATTCATGTCATAAAGGAACGTTGGCTAAAATGAAAAAAAGTATTTTATCACTGTTAATTTGCGCAGCCGTCACTTGTGCCGCGCACGCTGAAACGCTGCCTCAGGCAGAACTGGCTCAGGAAGGGATCTCCTATGTGGCGATTATCGTTACGCTGAAGCCCGACGCACCGCTGGTTGAGGGCACTGCTCCCGCCGCCCGCAAGCTGACCCTGAGTGACCCGAGCCTGGTGCTCACCCCCATGTTCCAGGCGGATAAGTCCTCTGAACTGAATCAGCTCAATGCCCGTTACGGTTTTGACCGTTATTTGCGGGTGATGCTGCCAGAGAATAAATCCCAGGATAAAAATTACATCAACACGATTATTACCGAACTGGAACATAACCAGAACGTTGAATCTGTTTATCCTGAAACGCTGCCTGTTTCATTAGATGATACCCAGCAGGAAACCACCCCGGCGAAACCGAAATTAAGATCTTCAGGAAACAGTACCCTCGGTGCCTCGGCTATTCCGGATTATCGTAATCTGCAGGATTATTTAAAATCCCCGACCGAAAAGCGTGCCGGCTATTATATGGGTGGGGTTAACCGCGATAGCGTGAATTCCTACAAGGGCAATGAGGGCGAAAATATTACTATCGTCTCGTCTGAAAACTGCGGCTGGAACGATAAGCATCTGAATTTACCACCGATTGCATTCCTGCAGGGATCTAACTTAGAGACCTGCTCTGAGCGGCAACATAATACGGCGTCCGTCGGTATTCTGGCGGCGCGGGATATTGGTACCGGCGTGCGTGGCCTGAGCTATAAGAGTAAAGTCGCCTATGCCGCCTGGCCGTCGACCAACCTCTATAACATGATCCCGCAATTAAACGCCGGGGATGTTGTTTCGCTAAATATGCAGACCTGGGGCGGGGAAGTGACCGGCACCTGTAAATCCGCCTGTTATATTCCTATCGAACAGGATGCCAGCTATTTCAACGTGATTAAGGCGCTCACCGATAAAGGGGTGTTTGTGATCACCTCCGCCGGTAACGGCAATATCAATCTTGATTCAGCGGCCTTCAACGGCAAGTGGGATACTCAGGTTCGTGATTCCGGGGCGATTATCGCCGGGGCCTTCTGTGCCAAAACCGGGCAACGCGCCAGCTTCAGTACCTACGGCAAGCGAGTGACCAGCTCGTCCTGGGGCTGCAGCGATGTCGTCACCACTGGCTACGGCACGCTCAATAACACCGTCAACGCCAACTATACCAATAACTTCGGGGGCACCTCATCGTCCACGCCAATCGTCGCCGGGGTGGTCGCCAGCCTGTCGGGGATCGCCAAAGCCCACGGTATTACGGTAACGCCGCTGCAGATGCGTCAGATCCTTCAGGAGACCGGTACGCCAGCCGCGAGCGGCACCGGGGCGATCATCGGGACGCAGCCGGATATGGAGCGGGCCGTTGCCAGAATCATGGCCCTGAAAAACGGCGGTGAAACCCTGCCTGCCCCGACCGCCGTCGCGGGAGCGGATTACACCATGATCTCCTCTGCCACGGGTGTCAGCACTTATCCGCTGGATGGCAGCAAGAGCCTGAATGCCAAATCCTATAACTGGAGCGTGACCAAAGGTTCCGGCACCTTCTGGCTGCAGGAGAAACTCAACGGCACGCTGGTGAATAGCGTGAACAGCGCTAACGCGTATGCGGCGATCCCGGCTAATACCGAAGGTGAAGTGACCTATACCCTGACCACTACCGGGGCGGATGGTCGCACGGCGCAGGACAGTATGACCATCAAAGTGAGCAAACCGGCGGCACCGGCGAAGGACGAGACCCCGGCGACACCAGCGCAAGATGAAACACCGGCGAAGGATGACACACCAGCCACGCCGGCGCAGGATGAGATCCCGGCGAAGGAGACCGTCCCGGCTTACAATGCGAAGATTGCTTACCCAATCAAATGCACCAAAGTGTCCCACAACGGCAAAATCTGGATGAACCAGTGGTACGTCAACCCGGGCCAGGAAGAGCCGGGTAAAGGCTTCAGCAGCTGGGGCGTCTGGCGCGAACAGGGCGCATCGGGCAACAGCTGTAAATAACATCCACAGCCTGGCATCACGCCAGGCTTTTTTTACACCTTCAGCATCCCTTTCTCTTCCAGGAACCCGATGATCGTCCCGAGCCCGTCACCCGCCTTCAGGTTGGTGAAGGTCCAGGGACGCTCGCCGCGCATGCGGTTGGTATCGCGCTCCATCACCTCCAGCGACGCCCCCACGTAGGGCGCGAGATCGGTTTTGTTGATCACCAGGAAATCGGATTTGGTGATCCCCGGTCCGCCCTTGCGTGGGATCTTCTCCCCTTCGGCGACGTCGATCACGTAGATGGTCAGATCCGCCAGCTCCGGGCTGAAGGTGGCGCTCAGGTTATCCCCGCCGCTCTCGACAAAAATCAGATCCAGATTGCCGAACTTCTCGCTTAACGCTTCCACCGCCGCGAGGTTCATCGAGGCATCTTCGCGGATCGCGGTATGCGGACAGCCGCCGGTCTCCACCCCGACAATGCGCTCCGGCTCCAGTGCCCCCGCTTCGGTGAGGATGCGCTGATCCTCTTTGGTGTAGATATCGTTGGTCACCACCGCCAGCTGATACTGGTCGCGCATCGCTTTACACAGGGCTTCCAGCAGGGCGGTTTTGCCCGACCCTACCGGGCCGCCGACGCCGACGCGCAGGGGATGTTTGTACTCAGACATAGAGACTCCTCAGGAACGGAATAACCGTGAATATTGGGTTTCGTGACGCGCCGAGGCGATGGCGGAGAGCGGCGTGGCCGCCCCCAACTGGTCATCGCGGCGCAGAAGCGCCTGCTCCAGCCCGTCGGCATAACGATCGCAAAGTTCGATGATCAACAGCTGGGCCGCCTGCTGACCGAAGGGCACCAGCTTGACGCCCGCCATCACCGCGCTCTCAATCCAGCTGTAGCCGAGGCTTAACGCCATCTCGCGCAGGCCGATTCCCCAGCGTACACCGAGCCACGCCATGCCGCAGAGCTGGCTTTGCGCGAACAGCGGCAGCCAGTCGGGCGGGCAGTCCGTCTCCCAGCTTTTGATCAGCCGGGTAAAGGCCGCCCCGCGGTTGCGCTCCTCTTCCCGCAGCTCGCGGGTCTCGCGGCAGGCGAGCAGGTACGCCGTCCAGCGTGCGGCGGCGGCAAGATCCTGCTGCTCGCAGGCGCGGTACAGGCGGGAAAACAGCGGCAGATCGACGCAGAAAAAGCTCTGCTCCATCTGCTGACACTGCCAGGCTTTGAACGCCGCCGGAGTGGTGACCCAGCCCGCCTCCGCCGCCCACTCCAGCCCCTGGGACCAGGTATAGGATCCCACCGGCAGGCTGCTGCTAGTGAGCTGCATCAGGCGCAGCTGGCGGGAGGGCTCCATCAGCTCATCAGCGCCAGCAGGGCAGAGGCAATCAGCCCGCCGCCGAAGATTTTACGCAGCCCGTCGTGACGGCGCAGCAGCATACCGGCCGCAAAGCTGACGCACAGCACCGCGGCGCTGGCGAGCATAAAGCCGCTGGTGAACAGCCAGAAGCTGTGGCCTGCCATCTCAACCCCGTGCGCCCAGCCGTGGAACATCGCCAGCGCCGGAACGGCCAGCAGCAGGCGGTTTTCAGTTTTGAACATCATCGCGCCGCATACCGCCAGCGAGGCGATAATCAGCATCTCCATGCCGCCAAAGCCGCCCAACAGGCTGCCCGCAATCGCACCGGTCAACATCATGCCGAGGGTGGCAAAGGGCATCAGCAGTTTACGGCCGCTCAGCGCGGCGAGCACGCCTGCGCCGGTCAGCATCAGGAGATGATCCAGCCCGGTCAGGGGATGGAAAAAGCCGGCCTGAAAACTGTCGCTGCCGTGCCCCGGATGGGCCAGCGCGGGCAGGGAGAAGGCCAGCAGCAGCAGGGGTAACAACTTGCGCATGGTTAATCCTTAATGTGAATGAGCGTGAGAGTGCGAATGAGAGTGGGAGTGGCCTTCGCTGGCATAAGCACCTGCTTCCGGTTCAAAAGGCAGGCTGGCGAACGTCACCTCCAGATCGAACAGCTGCAGCATCTCGTCCAGGACGTGATCGTGGTGATAGCGCAGCTCGCCGGGCAGGATTTGCAGCGGCACGTGGCGATTCCCCAGGTGATAGCAGGCGCGCGCCAGCAGGAAGGGATCGGCGCAGCGCACTACCGACAGCGGTTCGGCGGCGGCAATGACTTCCACTACCTCACGCCCGTCGTCGCTGATGAGCAGGTCGCCGCCGCGCAGCAGCAGGCCGCGCGGCAGCATCAGCCCCGCATCGCGCCCGTCGTCCAGCACCACGCGGGCGCGGCTTTTGACCCGGACATCAATCGGCAGCGTCACGCGGGCGGTGACGGGGTGCGAATGGTCGAGGCGTTGGGTTAAAGCGATCATGAATCCTCCTCAGAACAGGAAATAGCGTTGCGCCATCGGCAGAACCTCTGCCGGGGCGCTGGTGATCAGTTCCCCGTCAATGCGCACCTCGTAGGTTTGCGCATCGACGGTAATGTTCGGCTGCAGGCCGTTGTGGATCATGTCGGCCTTTTTCACCGTCCGGCAGCCTTTGACCACGGCGGTGGCGCTCTGCAGGTTCAGCTGCTGCGCGATGCCGTTATCGGCGGCGGCCTGCGGAAGAAACGTCAGGCGGGTGGCGTGGCGGGCGGCACCCAGCGCGCCAAACATCGGCCGGTAGTGCACCGGCTGCGGGGTGGGGATCGAGGCGTTAACGTCGCCCATCGGCGCGCAGGCGATCATCCCGCCCTTGACGATGGTGGCGGGCTTGACGCCAAAGAAGGCCGGGGACCAGACCACCAGATCCGCCAGCTTGCCGGCCTCAATCGACCCGACCTCGTGGGCGATGCCGTGGGTCAGCGCCGGGTTGATGGTGTACTTGGCGATATAACGCTTCACCCGCAGGTTATCGTTATCGCCTGTCTCCTCCGCCAGCGGGCCGCGCTGCACCTTCATGCGGTGCGCTACCTGCCAGGTGCGGATAATCACTTCGCCTACCCGGCCCATCGCCTGCGAATCCGACGAGGTGAGGGAGAAGGCCCCGATGTCGTGCAGCACGTCCTCGGCGGCGATGGTCTCCCGGCGAATGCGCGATTCGGCAAAGGCCACGTCTTCGGCGATATCCGGATCGAGATGGTGGCAGACCATCAGCATGTCCAGATGCTCGTCGATGGTGTTGACCGTGTACGGCAGGGTCGGGTTGGTGGAGGAGGGCAGAATGTTGGGGTGCGCGCAGGCGGTGATGATATCCGGCGCATGCCCGCCGCCCGCCCCTTCGGTGTGGAAGGTGTGGATGGTGCGCCCGGCGATGGCCGCCAGGGTGTCCTCGACAAACCCGGCCTCGTTGAGGGTGTCGCTGTGCAGCGCCACCTGGATATCCATCTCATCCGCCACCGTCAGGGAGCAGTCGATGGCTGCGGGGGTTGAGCCCCAGTCCTCGTGAATTTTCAGGCCAATCGCACCGGCCGCAACCTGCTCGCGCAGGGCATCCGGGTTGGAGGCGTTGCCTTTGCCCAGCAGGCCAATATTCACCGGCAGGGTGTCGGCGGCCTGCAGCATCCGCGCGATATACCAGGGCCCCGGCGTGCAGGTGGTGGCGTGGGTACCGGCGGCAGGCCCGGTGCCGCCGCCGATCATGGTGGTGACGCCGGAGACCAGCGCCTCTTCCGCCTGCTGGGGGCAGATCCAATGGATGTGGGTATCGACCCCGCCTGCGGTGACGATCTTGCCTTCGGCGGCGATCACTTCGGTGGCGGCACCGATCGGGATGGTCACGCCGGGCTGAATGTCCGGGTTACCGGCTTTGCCGACGGCGACGATCCTACCGTCCTTCACGCCGATATCGGCTTTGACGATCCCCCAGTGATCGACGATCAGCGCGTTGGTCAGAACCAGATCCACGCAATCCTGCGCCGTCATCTGCCCCTGGCCCATGCCGTCGCGGATCACCTTCCCGCCGCCGAATTTGACCTCTTCGCCGTAGATCGTCAGATCCTGCTCCACCTCGATCCACAGCTCGGTATCGGCCAGCCGCACTTTATCCCCGGTAGTGGGGCCAAACATATCGGCATAGGCCTGACGTGAGATCTCAGCCATGATCCACCTCGCCCATCACCTCGCCGCGAAAGCCCACGATGCGCTGCGCACCCGCCACCTGCACCAGCGTGACGGCGCGCTTTTGCCCCGGCTCGAAGCGCACGGCGGTGCCGGCGGCAATGTTCAGCCGGTAGCCTTTGGTTGGCTCACGATCGAACTTCAGGGCCGGATTCACTTCGTAAAAGTGGTAATGGGATCCGACCTGAATCGGCCGATCCCCGTGGTTTTCGACGATCGTCGTCAGCGTGTTGCGCCCGGCATTGATAACGATCTGTCCGGGTTGTATCTGATATTCGCCTGGGATCATGCTGCCCCCTTACAGGATCGGATTGTGAACGGTGACCAGCTTGGAGCCGTCCGGGAAGGTGGCCTCCACCTGAATGTCCGGGATCATCTCCGGCACGCCCTCCATCACCTGGCTGCGGGTCAGGACGTGGCGACCGGCTTCCATCAGCTCCGCCACCGTCTGCCCGTCGCGCGCCCCTTCCATAATGAAGGCGCTGATCAGGGCCACCGATTCCGGGTAATTGAGCTTCACGCCGCGGGCGAGACGGCGCTCGGCCACCAGCGCGGCGGTAAACAGCAACAGCTTGTCTTTTTCTCTGGGGGTCAGTTCCATGGTGCGTCTCTCAGGTGTGCCAGATTCGGGGCGGGCAGGGGGCTTTGGCGGTAAGTTGCAGGCGCAGGCGCTGCCAGATCTCGCGCATCGCCTGCTGGCAAATCAGGTTGTCATGGGCCAGAAAACGGATCGACAGCAGGCCGTCGGTGAGGGTCGCCCCCGCGAACGGCTCCAGCGGTGCCAGGGCCTCGCGGGCCTCCTCCAGCAACGTTTCGCTGGCAGGGTAAAACAGCAGGGTGCCGATCCACGGGTGTTCCGCCACGGGGGTCAGATCGCCGTCGGCCAGATGCTGGCGCTCGATCAGCAGCGGTTGACCCTCGATCCACACTTCGAGGCGGCTTTCGATCTGCCCGTGGCTGAAGGGCTCATTGATCACCGGGCGACCGAGGCAAAACAGCTCCCAGGCCAGCAGGGTGCTGCTGCGCTGGAGATGAAACACCGAGCGCAGGGCGGCATGCGCGCCGGGGAAGAAAATAGTGTCCTGCGGCAGCCACTCCAGAATGGCGTTCTCGTCGAGGGTGAAGTGCTGATCCAGCCGCGCCAGTGCGCCAGTGCTGCGATAGAACTTGCTGGCACCGGGCATGGTGATCAGCGCGTGGCTGCGGGCCTCCAGGTGGACGTCGATCGTCAGCTCATCTCCGCCGACAATCCCGCCCGGCGGATGCAGCAGATAGAGGTGGCAGGTTTCACCTTCGGGATAGAACGGGCGTTGTACGGTAAGGGGCCCGATGTGGCGGGCAGCATGAAGGAGGGTTTTTTCAGGGGTGTGACAAAACTGCAAAGCAAGCGAGGCCTGCCAGCCTTTTACTGTTTTATCAACCCTCTGAGTTGCTAACATGCTTCATCCATCTGCTCGATATCGGGGATTTTTTTAGTATGCCCTGGCGGAAATGAAGGCTGTCATATGAGTCACTTATGGATGGGGTGGAAATGCCCGGCGGCGCTGCGCTTGCCGGGCCTACGGGTCGTGCATGTTGTGGGTTTGAAGTTTGTAGGCCGGGTAAGGCGCAGCCGCCACCCGGCTTCTCCGTCGCCTGAACTTACCGGTAATCCTCCGCATCAATATCATACCCGGAGGGTTCCCAGCGGATCGCCAGCAGCGAAATCAACCCAATCAGCGGCGCAAGGGCGATCACCCAGAACACCGCCGTATCCATCGATGCCACCAGCAGCGGGAACATAAACAGCGACAGCGTTGAGCTGCTGCGCATCAGCGTCTGGTTCAGTCCCACGCCGACCCCGCGCAGCGACGTCGGGTAGCTGAGCGAGGCAAAGGCCATGGTATGCGCCCCCGGCCCGAAGCCCTGACCGAACAGGAACAGCGCCAGCATCGCCACCGCCGCGATCCCTTCCGCTGCACCCTCCGGACGACCGATAATCGCCAGCACCACCAGGGCAACCAACTGACAGCTATAACCCCCCAGCGACATCCGCCATGCGCCAAAGCGTGGTACTAGCCGCACCGCCAGCAAACCACCGACAAACGCGAACAGCAGGTTCAGAGCCAGCGAGATCAGAATGGTGGTCAGCATCGACTGCACAAAGAAGCTGGAGATAATCACCGGCAGGCCAAAGGCCACGGCGTTATAGGCAAAGGACGACACAATCGACAGCAGGGTGGCCAGCGTGGTGCGGCGCAGATAGACCCCGCGGAACAGGTTCAGGTAGTTACGCCAGCTGGCTTTATTCACCACCGGGGCGGGCTGGTCGAGCGCCTCCTGCGGCACGTGGGCGTTAATGTTGTACGCCTTGCGCAGAATCGAGGCCGCCTCTTTCAGGTTGCCCTGGTTCGCCGCCCAGACCGGCGATTCGCTCATATACCGGCTGCGGATGGCGATGATCGCCAGCGCGGGGAGCGCCCCAAAGCCGAGGATAATTCGCCACAGCCAGTCGCTGTGCGTCTCCGGCAGCACGGCATAGAAGAAAAGCACCAGCAGATAGGAGATGCTGATCGCGGCATACCATGTGGGACACCACATCGCGACGCTGGCGGCTTTGTTGCCCGGGCCTTTCAGCTTCGCGAATTCGCTTAAGAAGGCCATCGCCACGGGGAGATCGATCCCCACGCCCAGACCCATCACAAAGCGCGCCCCGGCCAGCACGTACTCGTTCGGGGCAAAGGCACAGGCGATGGCTGCAACCACGAAGAACACCATATCGGCCATAAAGACCCGGTAGCGACCGATTTTATCCGTCAGGTAGCCGCCAATCAGCGCCCCGACAATCGCGCCGAAGGTAATCGCCGAGGCCACCATGCCGGTGCCTGCGGGGGTGAGGTTGAACTCGCGGGTGATGTCTTTGATGCCGAACGCCAGCGCGCCCAGGTCGTAGGCATCAAGAAAGATACCGCCCAGCGCAATCCCGATGACGATGCGCGCATTGGCCCGGCCCTGTGAGCCATCATTCACCAGTTGAGTGACGTCCGCTGCGTTACGGACCCATTTGATCTCCCCGTCGGGAGTTTTTCCTGCCGTTGCAAGTGAGGTTGGATCTGCGATCTCTGTCATTTTCTTATGTTGTGTTGGCTGTACGAACAAAAAGAGTACTCACAGCAAGAAAACGATCTAAATCACATTTGGCTATAAGGCATAACTAAGGGGTTGAAGGCGCAAGGGGACTTACTGCGTGTCTTTCTTCTTTCTCTTCAGCCTGGCCCAGATTTTAGTCTCCTGACGACGCCACAGGCGCTGGATGTTGTCATGATGACGCAGCAGGATCAGGCAGGAGAGCATCGACACCGGGAAGGTGAACTGTGGTTTGAACCACCAGACGTAAAACGGGGCAATCAGCGCGCTGACGATGGCGCCAAGTGAGGAGTAACCGCTGAGCAACACGCTGAGCAACCAGGTGCCGGCCATCACGCCGGTGAGATCCCAGCCAATAGGGGCAATAGCGCCAAATGCGGTGGCCACGCCTTTACCGCCTTTGAAACCGAAGAATACCGGCCAGATGTGGCCCAGACAGGCGGCGATAGCAATCAGCCCCAGCCAGAAGGGCGTCACGCCCAGCGCATAGGCTCCCCAGACGGGAAGCATGCCTTTCAGGACGTCAAAAATCAGAACCGCTACGGCTGCTCCTTTGCCGCCAATTCGTAGTACATTGGTCGCCCCCGGATTCCCGGAACCACTCTCACGTGGGTCAGGTAACCCGGCGATACGGCAGACCAGAATGGCGCTGGAAATTGAGCCGCAAAGGTAGGCGAGGAGGATCATTCCAGGCGCGATTGCACTCATAACGCTGTTCCGTTTTGAAAATATCGTTTTGTACTTAGCATCTGTGGATAATACGCATAATTCGCCGGGAGTGGTATCCGGTTTAGCCAAAAACCAGGCAGGTCGTGATGGATATAGTATTTATAGAGCAACTTTCGGTAATCACCACTATCGGGGTGTATGACTGGGAACAGACCATCGAACAGAAATTAGTGTTCGATATCGAAATGGGCTGGGATAACGTCACCGCCGCGAAAAGCGATGATGTGAACGACTGTCTGAGCTATGCCGACGTCAGTGAAACCGTCATCAGCCACGTGGAAGGCCAGCGTTTTGCGCTGGTGGAGCGCGTGGCGGAAGAGGTGGCGGAGCTGCTGCTTAGCCGCTTTAACTCCCCGTGGGTGCGCATCAAAGTTAGCAAGCCGGGCGCGGTGGCGCGAGCGGCCAATGTGGGCGTTATTATTGAGCGTAGCCAAAATCTGAAAGGAAATATTTAACGGTATAATAGTTAAACCAATTCCTGTTAAATCAGTCTTACAGCTGTTCCTTCTGCGGTTACCCTACGGGTAACCCGTTTTTTCTGTCTTTTTAGGGGTTTATTGATGAGCGATATGCACTCCCTGCTGGTGGCAGCAATACTGGGTGTGGTCGAAGGATTGACAGAGTTTTTGCCGGTTTCCAGTACGGGCCATATGATTATTGTTGGCCATCTGCTGGGGTTCGAAGGCGAAACGGCGAAAACCTTTGAAGTGGTGATCCAGTTAGGATCCATTCTGGCGGTGGTGGTGATGTTCTGGCGCCGCCTGTTCGGGCTGATTGGCATTCACTTTGGTCATCCGCCGCACGAAGGCGCCGGCAAAGGGCGGTTGACCCTGCTGCACATTCTGCTCGGGATGATCCCGGCGGTGGTGCTGGGTCTGGTGTTGCATGACACCATCAAATCGCTGTTTAACCCCATTAACGTGATGTACGCCCTGGTGGTTGGTGGCGTGCTGCTGATTGCCGCTGAGCTGCTGAAGCCAAAAGAGCCGCGCGCGCCGGGTCTGGATGATATGACCTACCGCCAGGCGTTTATGATTGGCTGCTTCCAGTGTCTGGCCCTGTGGCCGGGTTTCTCCCGCTCCGGGGCAACGATTTCAGGCGGGATGCTGATGGGCGTCAGCCGCTATGCGGCTTCTGAGTTCTCGTTCCTGCTGGCGGTGCCGATGATGATGGGGGCGACCGCGCTCGATCTCTACAAGAGCTACCACTTCCTGACCGCAGGCGACATCCCGATGTTTGCCGTGGGCTTTATCACCGCCTTTATCGTGGCGCTGATTGCCATCAAAACCTTCCTGCAGCTGATCAAGCGCATCTCGTTTATCCCGTTCGCCATCTATCGCTTTATCGTGGCGGCCGCGGTCTACGTGGTCTTCTTCTGATGACCGACTGCCCTCAGTCTTTCG
Organism: Leclercia adecarboxylata; assembly: GCA_002360945.1. Classification (GTDB taxonomy): domain Bacteria; phylum Pseudomonadota; class Gammaproteobacteria; order Enterobacterales; family Enterobacteriaceae; genus Enterobacter; species Enterobacter adecarboxylatus_B. Next base: position 17,054 of record DERO01000025.1, read on the forward strand.
GCTGAGGGCAACGCTGTTCCTTCCAGTCCGCTACCGCCTGAATCCGCCGCTTAGTTAACTCTTCCCGAATCTCTGGCCCTTTAAAGCCGGCCTGGATCACCGCTTGAGTCGGCACGGCTTTCGCTACCTCCCAGGCTTCACGCAGCAAACGCCCCTGCGGATAATCGCTGGCTTCAAACCCGGTGCGCCCGCGCACGTCGGCTTCGCTGGTTAAGGCGATTTGCTCCACGCGCTGCGGCTTGCGCCAGGCGTCGATGCTGTCGAACAGCTTGACGATGGTGGCCGGTTTGAGAATCGGGAAGGTGTGGATCAGGTCATGGAACTCGGCGACCAGCTTCGCCAGATCGCGGATCTCGTTCGGCACCCGCATGCGCTGACAGACCTTTTCCACCAGCCTGACGCCCGCCGGGCCGTGTCCGTGATGGCGCGGCCACAGTTCAGGTGGCGTTAAGCCCTTGCCGAGGTCGTGACAAAGGGTGGCAAAGCGCACGTCCACCTCCGGGCTGAGCATTGCTGCCATGCTTAAGGTCATCAGGGTGTGGATGCCGGTATCAATTTCCGGGTGCCACTTCGCCGGGGCAGGCACGCCGAACAGCGCATCCACTTCCGGGAACAGGACCTTCAGCGCCCCGCAGTCGCGCAGCACCTGGAAGTAAACCTGCGGATTACAGGTAGTGAGGGCACTCTCGGTCTCTTTCCACACCCGCTCCGGGGTGAGGTGTTCCAGCTCGCCCGCATCGGTCATTGCCGTCATCAGCGCCAGGGTTTCGTCGGCGATGCGGAAGCTCAGATGGGCATAGCGGGCAGCAAAGCGCGCCACGCGCAGTACGCGGAGCGGATCTTCCGAGAAGGCGGGAGAAACATGGCGCAGGATGCGGTTTTGCAAATCCTGTTTACCGCCGTACGCATCGACGATATGACCGTTTTCATCCTGCGCGAGGGCATTGATGGTCAGATCGCGGCGCTGCAAATCGTCTTCGAGGGTGACATCAGGGTCGGCATGGCAGATAAAACCGGTATAGCCGACGCCGGATTTGCGCTCGGTACGCGCCAGCGCGTACTCCTGGCGGGTTTGTGGATGCAGAAACACGGGGAAATCGCGGCCTACCTGCTGATAACCCGCGTCGAGCATGGCCTGAGGGGTGGCTCCCACCACCACCCAGTCCTTATCTTTGACCGGCAGACCTAACAACGCATCACGAACCGCACCACCGACCAGATAAATCTTCACGCCACACTCTCCCGTATCAAATATTGGCAAAATAATACGTAAGTGTGGCAGAGATGGCGACTTAGTTCATCCAACGGTCTTTACGTTTACGGCTCGGCACCAGATGTGGCAGTACCAGACCCAGCAACAGACCCATCCCCAGCACGCCGCCGCCATACATAAACCACTGCATGATGATGGTGCGCTGTTTATCATCCAGCTGCAGGTTGGCCGCGCTCACCTTTTTCTGGGCGACGATCAGCTCGTTCTTCAGCTTCTGGTTCTCATCTTTGAGACCATTGATTACCCCGTCGCTCTGGGCCACTTTCTGCTGCATTTCAGCGGTGCGTTGGTTCCAGGTAGCGTCGATATTGGTCAGCTTGTCGGTCAGGGTTTTAACCTGGTTTTCCAGATCCGGCACGCGGGTGCGCAGGCTCGGGTCGGTGCTAAGCTCTTTCAGGGGGATCCAGGCGGTACGGCCGCTGCTGTCGCGCACCTGGCCATAGTTGGATTCCGCGTTGCTCTGCAACAGCACCACTTCCTCGCCGGCATTAATCGTACCCACGAGGCGATAATTGTCACCCGGACCACTGCGTACCCAGGTGTTCAGTTCGTCAGAAACGTAGCGCTTCTCTTCTGCGTGGACCACGGTCGCGGCGCTTAAAGCAAGTAATGTCAGTCCGATCAGGCGTAATTTAGGCATCAGGCAGTCGTTATTTTCATGAAAAGTGGAACGATATTAGTGGAAACAGTCTTCAGGCTCAAAGGATTCGTCAGCATTCGGAATCCTCTGTGCTCTGTTGGCCACTGTAGCAAACTTTACGCCCGTCAAATTGCCCATTGCGTGGCAATCTGGCGCAAAATACTATCTACTGACAAAAAAGTGGCGAGTAAGTTCGCCGTAATTTACCCCACGAAGTCGCAATCAAAAGAACAAGGCCATGGCTCAGGAAATCGAATTAAAGTTTATCGTTGAAAGCGGCAGCGTTGACGCGCTGCGAAACCATCTGCATCAGCTGACCGGCGAGCACCATGCGCCGGTACAACTGCTCAACATCTATTACGAAACGCAGGACCTGTGGCTACGCCGTCATGACCGTGGGCTGCGCATCCGCGGCGTGGACGGGCGTTATGAGATGACCATGAAAATCGGCGGTCGCGTGGTCGGCGGCCTGCATCAGCGCCCGGAATACAACGTTGATATTAACCAGCCCGAGCTGGAGCTGGCGCGCTTCCCGGCGGAAGTGTGGCCGGAAGGCGGGCTGCCAGAGGGGCTGGCGGAGCGCGTCAGCCCGCTGTTCAGCACCGATTTCTGGCGCGAAAAGTGGCTGGTGAACGAAGGCAAAAGCCGGATCGAAATCGCCCTCGACCTGGGGGAAGTGAAGGCCGGGGAGTTCCAGGAGCCGATCTGCGAGCTGGAGCTTGAGCTGCTGGAAGGCAACGCCGAGGATGTGCTGAAGCTGGCCCGCAAGCTGGTGTCCCAGAGCGGTCTGCGTCAGGGCAGCCTGAGCAAAGCTGCTCGCGGCTATCATCTGGCCCAGGGCAACGCGCCACGCATCCTGAAGCCTACCGAAATTTTGCGCGTCGCGCCGAAATCCTCCGTCGAGCAGGGTTTTGAAGCCTCGCTGGAGCTGGCCCTGAGCCAGTGGCAGTACCACGAAGAGCTGTGGATCCGCGGCGTGAAAGGCGCAAAAGATCAGGTGCTGGCAGCGATGGCGCTGGTGCGGCACAGCCTGACGCTGTTCGGCGGCATTGTGCCGCGCAAAGCGAGTGCTCACTTACGTGATCTGCTGACCCAGGCCGATGCGCTGATGGCCTCTGACGTCTCTGCCGAGACGGCGGTCTATAGCCCGCAAACTGCCACCGCCAAACTGGCGCTCACCGAGTTCCTGGTGACCCGCGGCTGGCGCAGCTTCCTTGATACGAAAGCGCAGGCCAAGATCGAGGACTCTTTCAAGCGTTTTGCCGATACCCACCTGTCCCGCCATGCCGCTGAGCTGAAAACCATTTTCGGACACCCGCTGGGCGATCAGTACGGCGATCAGCTGATCCGTCTGGCGCGCAACGTCGACAGCATTCTGCTGCTGGCAGGGGCCTATGACGGTCCGGTCGCCCGCGCATGGCTGGAGAACTGGCAAGGGCTGCTGTATGCCATCAAGACCCGCCAGCACATTGAAATTGAGCATTTCCGCAACGAAGCCATTTCGCAGGAGCCATTCTGGCTGCACAGCGGAAAACGTTAACGCAGGCAAGGAACCCCATGATGCCGCTTTCTTCACCCTTACAGCAGCAGTGGCAGACGGTATGTGAGCGTCTGCCGGAAGCATTATCCGCCTCGTCATTAAGCGAGCAGGCCCGGCAGGTGCTGACCTTCAGCGACTTTGTGCAGGAGAGCGTCACTGCCCATCCTGACTGGCTGGCGGAGCTTGAGGCTTCGCCGCCCCAGGCGGACGAGTGGCAGCACTACGCGCAGTGGTTACAGGAGGCGCTGGCGGACATTAGCGATGAAGCCGCGCTGATGCGCGCGCTGCGCCAGTTCCGTCGTCGGGTGATGGTACGCATCGCCTGGGCGCAGGCGCTGATGCTGGTGAGTGAAGAGAGCACGTTGCAGCAGTTAAGTCATCTGGCGGAGACGCTGATCGTCGCCGCCCGCGACTGGCTGTACGACGCCTGCTGCCGCGAGTGGGGCACGCCGTGCAGCGAAGACGGCACCCCACAACCGCTGCTGATTTTAGGCATGGGCAAACTGGGCGGCGGCGAACTCAATTTTTCCTCAGACATCGACCTGATCTTCGCCTGGCCGGAGAAGGGGGCCACCCGCGGCGGACGTCGCGAGCTGGATAACGCCCAGTTCTTCACCCGGCTGGGGCAGCGGCTGATTAAGGCCCTGGATCAACCCACCCAGGACGGCTTTGTCTACCGGGTGGATATGCGCCTGCGTCCGTTCGGCGACAGCGGCCCGCTGGTGCTGAGCTTTGCCGCGCTGGAAGATTATTACCAGGAGCAGGGGCGCGACTGGGAACGCTACGCGATGGTGAAGGCGCGGATCATGGGCGATAACGGCGATGCCTATGCCAACGAGTTGCGCGCCATGCTGCGCCCGTTCGTCTTCCGTCGCTACATTGATTTCAGCGTCATCCAGTCGCTGCGCAACATGAAAGGGATGATTGCCCGGGAAGTGCGGCGTCGCGGCCTGAAAGACAATATCAAGCTGGGGGCGGGTGGCATCCGCGAGATCGAGTTTATCGTCCAGGTGTTCCAGCTGATCCGCGGCGGGCGCGAGCCTTCGCTGCAGTCCCGCTCCCTGCTGCCTACCCTGGCCGCCATCGCCCAACTCCACCTGCTGCCGGAAGGCGATGACCGGATCCTGCGCGAAGCCTATCTCTTTTTGCGACGCCTGGAAAACCTGCTTCAGAGCATCAATGACGAACAAACCCAGACCCTGCCGGGGGATGAGCTTAACCGCGCCCGCCTCGCCTGGGGAATGCGCGTGGACGACTGGCAGGCCCTGACTGACGCGCTCGATGCCCATATGGCCGCGGTGCGACGTATTTTTAACGACCTGATCGGCGACGATGAAAGCGAATCGCAGGAGGATGAGCTGTCCGAGCACTGGCGCGAGCTGTGGCAGGATGCGCTGCAAGAGGATGACACCACCCCGGTGCTGACCCACCTCAGCGATGAAGATCGTCATCGGGTGGTGGCGCTGATCGCCGATTTCCGCCTTGAGCTGAACAAGCGCGCCATTGGCCCGCGCGGTCGCCAGGTGCTGGACCATCTGATGCCGCATCTGCTCAGCGACGTTTGCTCCCGCGCCGATGCCCCGGTGCCGCTGTCGCGCCTGACTCCGCTGCTGAGCGGGATCATCACCCGTACCACCTATCTGGAGCTGCTCAGCGAATTCCCCGGGGCGCTCAAGCACCTGATTTCCCTCTGCGCCGCCTCGCCGATGATTGCCAGCAAGCTGGCACGCTATCCGCTGCTGCTGGACGAGCTGCTCGACCCCAACACCCTTTACCAGCCGACGGCGACCGACGCCTATCGGGACGAGCTGCGCCAGTATCTGCTGCGCGTGCCGGAAGAGGACGAAGAGCAACAGCTGGAGGCGCTGCGCCAGTTTAAGCAGGCGCAGCTGCTGCGCGTGGCGGCGGCGGATATCTCCGGCACGCTACCGGTGATGAAAGTGAGCGATCACTTAACCTGGCTGGCGGAGGCAATCATCGATGCGGTCGTCCATCAGGCGTGGGTGCAGATGGTGGCCCGTTACGGCCAGCCGAAGCATCTGGCCGATCGCGAAGGGCGCGGCTTTGCGGTGGTGGGTTACGGCAAGCTGGGCGGCTGGGAGCTGGGCTACAGCTCCGATCTGGACCTGATTTTCCTCCACGACTGCCCGGTGGACGTGATGACCGACGGCGAGCGCGAGATCGACGGGCGTCAGTTCTACCTGCGCCTCGCCCAGCGCATCATGCACCTGTTCAGCACCCGGACTTCGTCCGGCATTCTGTATGAGGTGGATGCCCGCCTGCGTCCGTCCGGGGCGGCGGGCATGCTGGTCACCTCTACCGACTCCTTCGCCGATTATCAGCAGAACGAGGCCTGGACCTGGGAACATCAGGCCCTGGTGCGTGCCCGGGTGGTGTATGGCGATCCGCAGCTGAAAGCGCAGTTTGATACCATTCGTCGCGATGTGCTCACCGCCACGCGCGAGGCCCCGACGCTGCAAACCGAAGTGCGCGAGATGCGCGAGAAGATGCGCGCCCATCTGGGGAATAAACATCGGGATCGCTTTGATATCAAAGCTGATGAGGGCGGTATCACCGACATTGAATTTATCACCCAGTACCTGGTGCTGCGGGATGCGCACAGCAAGCCGAAGCTCACCCGCTGGTCGGATAACGTGCGCATTCTGGAGCTGCTGGCGCAAAACGACATTATGGACGAGCACGAGGCGCTGGCACTGACCCGCGCCTACACCACGCTGCGCGATGAGCTGCACCATCTCGCCCTGCAGGAGCAGCCCGGCCATCTGCCGCTCGACTGTTTTAACGCCGAGCGAGAGCTGGTGCGTGCCTGCTGGCAGAAGTGGCTGGTGGAACCGTGCGTAACAAAACAAGTGTGATATTATCGCGCGCAAATTGTGAATCTTTCTGGAGTCAGGAATGAAAGTAACACTGCCAGAGTTTGAACGTGCTGGGGTTATGGTTGTCGGTGATGTGATGCTGGATCGCTACTGGTACGGGCCAACCAGCCGCATTTCCCCGGAAGCCCCGGTCCCGGTGGTGAAGGTGGATACCATTGAAGAGCGTCCTGGCGGCGCGGCAAACGTGGCGATGAACATTGCTTCCCTCGGCGCGCATTCGCGTCTGGTGGGGCTGACCGGCATCGACGACGCCGCGCGTGCACTGAGCAAGACGCTGGCGGATGTGAACGTCAAATGTGATTTCGTTTCTGTTCCGACGCACCCGACCATCACCAAGCTGCGCGTGCTGTCGCGCAACCAGCAGCTGATCCGTCTCGACTTTGAAGAGGGCTTTGAAGGCGTGGATCCTGAGCCGCTGCACGAGCGCATCAACCAGGCGCTGGGCAACATTGGCGCGCTGGTGCTCTCCGACTACGCCAAAGGGGCGCTGGCCAGCGTTCAGCAGATGATTAAGCTGGCGCGCACTGCCGGTGTACCGGTGCTGATCGACCCGAAAGGCACCGATTTCGAACGCTATCGTGGCGCGACGCTGCTGACGCCGAACCTGTCCGAATTCGAAGCGGTGGCGGGTAAATGTAAATCCGAAGAGGAGATTGTTGAGCGCGGCATGAAGATTATCGCCGATTTCGATTTCTCCGCACTGCTGGTGACCCGCTCCGAGCAGGGGATGACCCTGCTGCAGCCAGGCAAAGCGCCGCTGCATATGCCAACCCAGGCGCAGGAAGTGTATGACGTCACCGGTGCCGGCGATACGGTCATCGGCGTGCTGGCGGCCACTCTGGCTGCGGGTAATACGCTGGAAGAGGCCTGCTACTTTGCCAATGCCGCCGCGGGCGTGGTGGTGGGCAAGCTGGGGACTTCTACCGTTTCACCTATCGAGCTGGAAAACGCGGTACGCGGTCGTGCCGATACCGGTTTTGGCGTGATGAGCGAAGACGAGCTTAAAGTGGCGGTCGCTGCCGCACGTAAGCGTGGCGAGAAAGTGGTGATGACCAACGGCGTGTTCGACATTCTGCACGCGGGCCACGTCTCTTATCTGGCGAACGCGCGCAAGCTGGGCGACCGTCTGATTGTGGCGGTTAACAGCGATGCCTCCACCAAACGCCTGAAAGGCGAGACCCGTCCGGTGAACCCGCTTGAACAGCGCATGATTGTGCTTGGCGCGCTGGAAGCGGTGGACTGGGTGGTCTCGTTCGAGGAAGACACGCCGCAGCGCCTGATTGCCGGGATCCTGCCGGACCTGCTGGTGAAAGGCGGTGACTACAAGCCTGAACAGATCGCGGGTAGCGAAGAGGTGTGGGCTAACGGCGGGGAAGTGATGGTGCTCAACTTTGAGGACGGGTGTTCAACCACCAACATCATTAAGAAGATCCAGAAAGACAGTCAGTAGTTCGTGCGGGCTGATGCCCTCACCCCAACCCTCTCCCACAGGGAGAGGGCGCAAATATTAAAAACGGCAACCTGGGTTGCCGTTTTGCTTTTACCTTGTAGGCCCGGTAAGCGAAGCGCCACCGGGCGTTACAGGCTGTACTTATGCTTCATCATCCACCGGTGGGATCGCCGGGGCCGGTTTCACTTCGTCAACGACGTTGCGGTTTTCCAGCTCAGTCAGACGCTGTTCCAGCAGGGCGATTTTCTCGCGGGTACGCAGCAGCACCTGTGTCTGCACGTCAAATTCTTCACGGCTGACCAGATCCAGACGCATCAGTTGCGACTGCAGCACCTGGCGGATCTTCTTCTCAACGTCATCACCAAACTCACGTACGCCTTTCGGCATGGATTCATGGACCTGGCGGGCGAGTTGTTCAATTTTTTTTGGGTCGATCATGGTAGTTCCCTTGAAGAAAAGGTGTTAACGACCATTGTAGCGCGTAACCGCGATCCTTAAACCAGAATTGTGTGAAGCTTATGCGTTGCCGAACATAATCATTAGCGTTATAGTTATCCCGCTTATTCTCAGGGCGGGGCGAAATTCCCCACCGGCGGTAAATCAACCTTCGCGTTGAAAGCCCGCGAGCGCTTTGGGTGCAAACTCAAAGGTCAGCAGATCCGGTGTAATTCCGGGGCCGACGGTTAAAGTCCGGATGGGAGAGAGTAACGAACCAGCCGGGCGAGGCCCGCTCACGTTATTTTTTTGCCGTACTACGGCGCTCCTAAGACTGCCCTGATTCTGGTAACCATAATTTTAATGAGGTTTTTTTACCATGAATCAGACGCTCCTTTCCTCTTTCGGCACCTCTGCTGACCGTGTAGAACAGGCGCTTGCTGCGCTTCGCGAAGGTCGCGGCGTGATGGTGCTTGACGATGAAGACCGTGAAAACGAAGGCGATATGATTTTCGCCGCCGAAACCATGACCGTTGAGCAGATGGCGCTGACCATCCGTCACGGCAGCGGTATTGTTTGCCTGTGTATTACCGAAGATCGCCGTAAGCAGCTGGATCTGCCGATGATGGTAGAGAACAACACCAGCGCCTATGGCACCGGTTTTACCGTGACCATCGAAGCGGCCAGCGGTGTGACCACCGGTGTGTCTGCTGCTGACCGCGTGACTACCGTGCGCGCAGCCATTGCCGATGGCGCAAAACCTTCTGACCTGAATCGTCCGGGCCACGTCTTCCCGCTGCGCGCGCAGCCGGGCGGCGTCCTGACTCGTGGCGGCCACACTGAAGCGACCATCGATCTGGTGACCCTGGCCGGTTTCAAACCTGCCGGTGTGCTGTGTGAACTGACCAATGATGATGGCTCTATGGCGCGCGCGCCGGAGTGCATCGAATTTGCCGCTAAACACAACATGGCTGTGGTGACTATCGAAGATCTGGTGGCGTATCGCCAGGCGCACGAGCGCAAAGCCAGCTGATAACGCAGCATAAAAAACGCCGGGATAACCCGGCGTTTTTTTTAGCCTATTCCGGCCGTCTGGAGTAGCACCAGACTGAGCCCCATCACCGACATCCCGCACAGCACGCCATAGCTGGGATTGTTATTGGGGTCGATCTCTTTGGCGAGCGGCATCAACTCATCCACCGACAGCGCCACCATAATCCCTGCCACCGCAGCCATAATGGCCGCCATCACCACTGGCGAAATCAGGCTGCCGAGGATCAACCACGCCAGCACCCCGCCGAGGATCTCCGCCATGCCGGAAATGCCCGCCCAGAACACCGCTTTACGCTTGGATCCCGTCGCTGCATAGACCGGGCCCGCCACCGCCAGCCCTTCCGGGATATTGTGCAGCGCCACCGCCAGTGCAATACCGAAACCCAGCTCCAGATTGTTGCTGGCGGTTACGTAGGTGGCCACGCCTTCCGGGAAGTTGTGCAGGCTGATGCCCAGGGTCAGCAGCAGCGCGGTGCGTCGCAGATTACCGGGCAGAGGCTGACTGCCTTTTTGCATCAAATCCTGCGGGTGCGCGTGGGGCAGCATCCTGTCCAGCGCAAAGTAGCCCAGCAGACCCACGACAAACATCCCGTAGCCGAGCACCGGTGACATGCCTTCGGTGCCAAGGGCGGCAGGCAACATCTCCATCAGGGAGATGAGCAGCATGATCCCGGCGGCAAAGCCGAGGGAAAAGGCCAGCACGCGGTTAGAGGGCTTCTGGCCCAGGACGCCGAGTATGGCGCCAATAAAAGTGGCGGCACCGGCAAGAATAGTCAGAATCAGGGGAACTGACATTCACCTCTCCTTATGATAATGATTCTCATTCATATTAAAGGCTAAACACATGTAAAGCGAGCGGGTACAGACGCCTTTACAGATCCCTTACATTCAAATTTCCTGATGATCTTCATCATGGTTATCTGAGTTCATCTTATCCGGATAACGGGTAAGGTAAAGCTAACAAATCGACACCTTGTGTAAGGATATCATCATGACTTCTTCTCGTATGCCAGCGCTGTTTTTGGGTCACGGTAGCCCAATGAATGTGCTGGAAGATAACGTCTACACCCGCGCCTGGCGACATCTGGGCGAGACGTTGCCGCGTCCGAAGGCGATCGTGGTGATCTCCGCACACTGGTTTACCCGTGGCACCGGCGTCACCGCGATGGAAGCCCCGAAAACCATCCATGATTTCGGCGGTTTCCCACAGGCGCTGTACGACACGCACTACCCGGCACCGGGCTCTCCGGCGCTGGCGCAGCAGCTGGTGGATCTGCTGGCTCCAATCCCCGTCACCCTCGATAAAGAGGCGTGGGGCTTTGACCATGGCTCCTGGGGCGTGCTGATCAAGATGTACCCGGATGCCGACATCCCGATGGTGCAGCTCAGCATCGACAGCACCAAACCGGCGGCCTGGCACCTCGAGATGGGCCGTAAGCTCGCCTCTCTGCGCGATGAAGGCATTATGCTGGTGGCCAGCGGTAACGTGGTACATAACCTGCGCACCGCCCGCTGGCACGGGGAAAATACGCCTTATCCATGGGCGACGTCATTTAATGATTATGTGAAAATGAACCTCACCTGGCAGGGACCGGCCGAGGAGCATCCGCTGGTGAACTACCTGGCGCACGATGGCGGCTCGCTCTCGAACCCGACGGCGGAACACTTCCTGCCGCTGCTTTATGTCCTGGGCGCGTGGGACGGCCAGGAACCAATTACCACGCCGGTGGACGGCATCGAGATGGGCAGTTTGAGTATGCTGTCGGTGCAGGTGGGGGAATAAAGGCAAAACGGTAACGCCTGTTACCGTTTTTAGTGTTTGCACCCTCTCCCTGTGGGAGAGGGCTGGGGTGAGGGCATCAGGCCGCACAATCCCGGCACCACATGTCACTCCACAAAGATATGCGGATAGAAGCGGGACAGATCCTGGGTGATCAGCGCCCGATCTTCACGAATACCAATCCCGGCTGGCTGATCGTTGATCAGCCAGCTGCCGATCAGCATATAGCTGTCGCCATATTTCGGTAGCTGACAGAACTGCTGGACGATCATCCCTTCTTCGCCATACGGGCCTTCTACCGCTTCCACGGTGTTACCGTTTTCGATAATCGACACGTTGGCACCCTCGCGGGAGAAGATCGGCTTTTTGACGAACTTATCCATCTGCGGATAGTCATCTTCCGCGAAGTACGCCGGCAGCAGGTTCGGATGATCCGGGAACATTTCCCACAGCAATGGCAGCAGGGCTTTGTTGGAGATAATGCTCTTCCATGCTGGCTCCAGCCAGCGCACGCCCGCATCTTCCAGCTTGGTGGAGAACACTTCGCGCAGCATGTATTCCCACGGATAGAGCTTGAACAGGTTACTGATCACCTGATCCTGCGTGTCCGTGAACTGACCTTTTTCGCCCAGACCGATATCTTCGATATAGAGGAATTCAGTGGCGACTTCTGCCTCGGCGGCGCAATCCTGCAGATACTGCACCGTGCCGCGATCTTCGACCGTGTCACGACAGCAGGCAAAGTGCAGCAGGTTGAAGCCGTGCTGCTCGCGCAGCTCAGCGAAACGCTCGATCAGCTTCTCCTGCAGGCTGTTGAACTGATCGCTGCCTTCCGGCAGATGACCGGCGTTCTGCTGATCTTCCAGCCAGATCCACTGGAAGAAGGCGGCCTCATACAGCGAGGTAGGGGTATCGGCGTTGTTCTCAAGCAGCTTCGGCTCGCCGGTGCCATCCCACGCCAGATCGAGGCGCGAGTAGAGCGACGGCTGATGGGTGGCCCATGACTGACGCACAAAGCCCCAGGTGTGCTTCGGAATGCGGAATTTGGTCAGCAGCTCATCGCTGGCAATGACCTTTTCCACCACCTTCAGGCACATCTGATGCAGCTCTGCCGTCACCGCTTCCAGCTTCTCAACCTGGGCGAGGGTCAGCTTGTAATAGGCATCTTCACACCAGTACGGCTCGCCGTACATGGTGTGAAAGTTGAAACCGTATTCGGTGGCTTTCTCGCGCCAGTCCGGGCGCTCAACAATACTGACTCGTTCCATTATCAGCCGCCCATCGAACGTGATGAGGTACCGGCCGCGCTACGCTGCATGGTGTTCTGTTTGGCAACAGAATCGCCAAAGCCGCCACGGGTAACGGTATTGGTGGTGGCCGGTTTTGGCGCCATGGCGGTTTTAGGGACGTTCATGGTGCGGCCTGGCTGGGCGGCACCGTAACCTTTGCCGCTGGCATCGGTGTACTGACCGTAAGCCGGGCTGGCCGGGTTTTTCGAGCTGAACAGCGGCTGCTGTTGATAGCCCGCGCCACCGCTCATCAGACGGCCCATCATGTAGCCCGCCATCAGCGGCATCCAGAAGCTTCCGCTGGACTGGGCCTGCGCCTGGTTTTCTGCTGGCGCGGTGCCTGCCTGAGCCGGGGCCGGAGCCTGCTGGCACTGGCCTTCGCCGAACTCGGCCACGCAGTCTTCACGGCTGGCGTATTTCGGCGCGGTACGTTCCGCTTCCTTCAGGGCGTTGTTGTACGAGGTGGTACACTCCGCGCTTTTGCCGGTAGCGGCCGCACAGTCATCGGCATTCTGATAGAGCGAAACCGTTTCGTCGGTTTTTTCACAGCCTGCCAGCATAAACGCGGCGCTCAGCGCCAGGGCGACAGGGGTGAAATGACGCGCGTTCCAGCTTTTGCGGAACGAGGCGTGATTAATGGATTTTGTCCGTTTCATAATTGTCTTCCAGGACCCAGTAGTAAAACACAGAAAATAACGCTCAGAATAGAGGATGAGTGGTGGAAATTGAAGCTATCAGCGTCAAACAGGGGGATCTTTACGTTGGCTTACGTATTTTTGTCGGACTGGGGGGATTTACCCGGTCTGGTGAACCCAGACCGGGTAGCAGCATTAGTTGCTGGTGGTGCGTGCAGTGGCAGGGGTTAAACCGTCAGCAGAAGCGTCCTGCTGTGGGTTTTCCGGCGCTACGGCTTCAGGCGTGGTAGAGATCGGCTTACCTAAAGAGCTGTTCAGCGCAACCAGATCCTGCTCGTTCAACGTACCCAGCGCTTGCTTGATGTTCAGCTGGTTAATCAGGTAGTTATAACGGGCGTTGGAGAGCTGTTGTTTGGCGTTATACAGCGTGGTAGTCGCGTCCAGCACGTCAACGATGGTACGGGTACCGACCGCGTAACCGGCTTCTGACGCATCCAGTGAACTCTGGGCAGACACCACGGCCTGTTTGTAGGCGTTGATGCTGCTGACAGAG
>DERO01000025.1:30648-91558 GCA_002360945.1 Leclercia adecarboxylata
TTTGTTCTGGCCAACATCGCTGTCATTGTACTGGGCACCGCTGGTCCGGGAACCGCTGTAGCTGGTGTTAGAAATGCCGCTGGAGGCGCTCAGGCTCAGGGTTGGCAGGTGGCCATCCTGTGCCAGGCGGATCTGCTCGCGGGCCAGATCCTGGCTCAGACGAGCCTGCAACAGGCTGAGGTTACGGTTTTCAGCTTCTTTCAGCAGGGCATTCACCGCCTGCGGCTTATCGGTTTTGAAGTGATCAACGTTCAGCGAGGCCAGTTGCGGGTAGTAGTTACCGGTGACCTGACGCAGCTCTTCGACGGCGTTATCGAGGTCGTTACGCGCGGTCACTTCGTTCGCCAGCACGGTGTCGTATTGTGAACGGGCGTTCTGCACGTCGGTGATCGCCACCAGACCCACGTTGAAACGCTGGGTGGTCTGATCGAGCTGGCGATAGATAGCCTGTTTCTGTGCTTCAACGTAGGAGAGCGTATCGATGGCGCTCAGCACTTTGAAGTAGGTAGTTGCGGTATTGAGGATCAGCGTCTGCTGGTCGGTCTGATAGGTGACATCCTGAATACCGGCAGATTTCTCCTGCAAGCTCAGGTTACGCCATTTGGACATATCAAACAGCGTCTGGGTTAACTGGAGCGAACCGCTGGTGACGTTGGAGTCGACGCCGTTCGCATCACGGTAACCGTTGTTATAGGTATAGTCGGCACCCAAACCCAGCTGGGGTAATAATGGGCTGCGTGCTTCATTAATTTTTTCAAAGGCAGCATCACGATCGGCAGCGGATTTACGCAGTTCCGGGTTGCTCAGACGTGCCTGCTTATAAACCTGTATCAGGTCTTCTGCCTGACTCAACGCGCTGAAACCCGTCAGGCTCAGGCCGATGAGGATGGGGAGCAATTTCTTCATTTGCTTTCCTTGTTGTGAAGCTTAGTTAGCGCTGATCTAATTAAAAAATATCTACCGATTCTAGCAGACTTCGCCACTGCAAAAGGTTGGCGTTCCGTGCCATGCGGCAGTAACTTGCACCAATTTACCATACTGTAGTAGAAACCGCAGTTTAGCAGAATTGAATTTCACCTTAACGCCACCATTTATATCAGGATGCAAACATGGATAAACCAGAGAAGTTGCCAGTGACTTTTACAAAAAACGATGTAGAAATTATTGCACGAGAAACGCTCTACAGCGGATTTTTTTCACTGGAATTATACCGTTTTCGCCATCGTTTGTTTAACGGTGAAATGAGTGGTGAAGTCAGGCGCGAAATTTTTGAGCGCGGGCATGCCGCAGTCTTGCTACCCTTTGACCCAGTGCGTGACGAAGTGGTACTGATAGAGCAGATTCGCATTGCCGCGCTGGATACCAGCGAAAGCCCATGGCTGCTGGAGATGGTGGCCGGGATGATCGAAGAGGGCGAGACGCCGGAAGATGTCGCCCGCCGCGAGGCGATGGAAGAGGCCGGGCTGGACGTGGGTCGGACAAAACCGATCACCAGCTATCTGGCAAGCCCTGGCGGCACCAGCGAGCGCCTGTCCGTTCTGGTTGGCGAAGTGGACGCCACGACCGCGCAAGGGATCCACGGTCTGGTTGATGAAAACGAAGATATTCGGGTTCATGTGGTAAGTCGGGAGCAGGCTTATCAATGGGTAAAAGAGGGGAAAATTGACAACGCGGCTTCTGTCATCGCTTTGCAATGGCTCCAGCTGCATTATCAGGACTTACGAAACGAGTGGAAAAAATGAAGCGTTATACACCTGACTTCCCTGAAATGATGCGTCTGTGCGAGACCAATTTCGCACAATTGCGCCGACTACTGCCGCGTAACGACGTGGCCGGTGAAACAGTGAGCTATCAGGTGAGCAACGCGCAGTATCGGTTAACTATTGTTGAATCAACCCGTTACACTACGCTGGTGGAAATTGAGCAAACCGCGCCGTCCATCAGCTACTGGAGCCTGCCGTCAATGACGGTGCGGCTCTACCATGACGCGATGGTCGCTGAAGTGTGTTCAAGCCAGCAGATCTTCCGCTTCAAAGCGCGATATGATTATCCAAATAAAAAGTTGCATCAACGCGACGAAAAGCATCAAATTAACCAGTTTTTAGCCGACTGGCTAAGATATTGTTTAGCACATGGAGCAATGGCGATTCCGGTTTGTTAGCGTCGTAAACCTACCTAAGGACACCATTTGGAAAGCCTGTTGAACCTGACTGTTGCTGGTGGGGCGCCAGTCAGGGTATTGCAAATTACTGATACTCACCTGTTTGCCAAAAAGCATGAAACCCTGTTGGGTGTGAATACCTGGGAGAGTTATCAGGCTGTTCTGGAAGCCATTCATGCCCAGAAGCGTGAGTGCGATCTGATTGTCGCCACAGGCGATTTGGCGCAGGATCAAACCTCCGCGGCTTATCAGCATTTTGCTGAAGGTATCGCGAGCTTTAACGCGCCCTGCGTCTGGTTACCCGGTAATCACGATTTTCAACCTTCGATGTACAGCGCACTTCAGGATGCGGGGATTTCACCTGCGAAGCGCGTTCACTCGGGTGATAACTGGCAAATCCTGCTCCTCGACAGCCAGGTCTTCGGCGTGCCGCACGGCGAGCTGAGCGAGTTTCAGCTGGAGTGGCTCGAAGCAAAGCTGGCGGCCGATCCCGAGCGCCACACCCTGCTTTTATTGCATCATCATCCGCTGCCGGCAGGATGCAGCTGGCTCGATCAGCACAGCCTGCGCAACTCAGCGGCTCTCGATCAGGTGCTGATAAAATTCCCGCGGGTCAATAACCTACTCTGCGGCCATATTCACCAGGAGCTGGATCTCGACTGGAACGGGCGTCGCCTGCTGGCCACGCCGTCCACCTGCGTGCAGTTCAAACCGCACTGTGCGAACTTCACCTTAGACACCATTGCCCCCGGCTGGCGCTGGCTGGATCTGCATGCCGACGGCTCGGTCACGACCGAAGTCTGCCGCCTGCAAAGCTCGCAGTTCCGCCCGGACACTGCGTCAGAAGGCTACTGATGTCTGCGCTCCTCTATCTGCACGGGTTCAACAGTTCCCCGCGCTCGGCAAAAGCGACGCTGTTTCGACAGTGGCTGGAAGTCCATCATCCGGACGTCGAGATGATTGTCCCGCAGCTGCCGCCGTACCCGGCTGAGGCCGCCGAAATGCTGGAGGCGATTGTCATGGCCCACGGCGGCGAGCCCTTTGGCGTGGTGGGGTCATCCCTCGGCGGCTACTACGCCACCTGGCTGTCCCAGTGCTTTATGGTGCCTGCGGTGGTGGTCAACCCGGCGGTGCGACCTTTTGAGCTGCTGGTGGGCTATCTGGGGCACAACGAGAACCCCTACACCGGACAGCAATATGTGCTAGAGTCACGCCATATTTACGACCTCAAAGTTATGCAGATTGACCCGCTGGAAGCGCCAGATCTTATCTGGCTGCTGCAACAGACGGGTGATGAAGTGCTGGATTACCGCCAGGCGGTGGCGTACTACGCCTCCTGCCGCCAGACTATAGAAGAGGGCGGTAATCATGCCTTCACGGGCTTTGAGGATCATTTCACCCAGATTGTCGACTTTCTTGGTCTGCACAGCCTCTGACAATCGCTGCGAATTGCTAGTTTAAATCATGACGCAAACCTATAACGCTGATGCCATTGAGGTACTCACCGGGCTTGAGCCGGTTCGCCGCCGTCCGGGGATGTACACCGATACCACGCGCCCAAACCATCTGGGCCAGGAAGTAATTGATAACAGCGTCGACGAAGCGCTGGCGGGTCATGCCAAACGTGTCGACGTGATTCTGCACGCCGACCAGTCGCTGGAAGTGATCGACGACGGTCGCGGCATGCCGGTGGATATTCACCCGGAAGAGGGTGTCCCGGCGGTTGAGCTGATCCTCTGCCGTCTGCACGCGGGCGGCAAGTTCTCCAACAAGAATTACCAGTTCTCCGGCGGCCTGCACGGGGTAGGTATCTCCGTGGTTAACGCCCTGTCAAAACGGGTTGAAGTTACCGTGCGCCGCGACGGCCAGGTGTACAACATCGCCTTTGAGAACGGTGACAAAGTCCAGGATTTGAAGGTGATCGGTACCTGCGGCAAACGCAATACCGGCACCAGCGTCCACTTCTGGCCGGACGAGAGCTTCTTCGACAGCCCGCGTTTCTCGGTTTCGCGCTTGACGCACATTCTGAAAGCGAAAGCGGTCCTGTGCCCTGGGGTGGAAATCACCTTCAAGGACGAGGTCAACAACAGCGAGCAGCGCTGGTGCTATCAGGACGGTCTGAACGACTACCTTGGCGAGGCGGTGAACGGCCTGCCAACCCTGCCGGAAAAACCCTTTATCGGAAATTTCTCCGGTGATACGGAAGCGGTGGACTGGGCACTGTTGTGGCTGCCGGAAGGCGGCGAACTGCTGACCGAAAGTTACGTCAACCTGATCCCGACCATGCAGGGCGGGACGCACGTTAACGGCCTGCGGCAGGGGCTGCTGGACGCGATGCGCGAGTTTTGCGAATACCGCAATATCCTGCCGCGCGGCGTGAAGCTGTCGGCGGAAGATATCTGGGATCGCTGCGCCTACGTGCTGTCGGTCAAAATGCAGGATCCACAGTTTGCCGGGCAGACCAAAGAGCGTCTCTCCTCGCGCCAGTGTGCGGCGTTCGTCTCCGGCGTGGTGAAAGACGCCTTCAGCCTGTGGCTGAACCAGAACGTGCAGGCCGCAGAGATGCTGGCCGAGATGGCGATTTCCAGCGCCCAGCGTCGTCTGCGTGCGGCAAAGAAAGTGGTGCGTAAAAAGCTGACCAGCGGCCCTGCGCTGCCGGGCAAGCTGGCGGACTGTACCGCGCAAGATCTGAACCGCACCGAGCTGTTCCTGGTGGAAGGGGACTCCGCGGGCGGATCGGCCAAGCAGGCGCGCGATCGTGAATATCAGGCGATCATGCCGCTGAAGGGTAAGATCCTGAATACCTGGGAAGTCTCTTCCGATGAGGTGCTGGCGTCGCAGGAGGTGCACGACATCTCCGTGGCGATCGGTATCGATCCGGACAGCGAGGATCTGAGCCAGCTGCGCTACGGCAAGATCTGTATCCTTGCGGATGCGGACTCCGATGGTCTGCACATCGCCACCCTGTTGTGTGCGCTCTTTGTGAAGCACTTCCGCACGCTGGTGAAAAACGGTCACGTCCACGTGGCGCTGCCGCCGCTGTACCGTATCGATCTCGGTAAAGAGGTCTACTACGCCCTGACGGAAGAAGAGAAAGCGGGCGTGCTGGAGCAGCTCAAGCGCAAGAAGGGCAAACCGAACGTGCAGCGCTTTAAAGGGCTGGGCGAGATGAACCCGCTGCAGCTGCGTGAAACCACTCTCGATCCGAATACCCGCCGTCTGGTGCAGCTCACCATCAGCGATGAAGATGAGCAGCAGACCAACGCGGTGATGGATATGCTGCTGGCCAAGAAGCGCTCGGAAGACCGCCGCAACTGGCTGCAGGAGAAGGGTGACCTGGCGGACATTGAAGGTTGATGCATTGCCGGGCGGCAAGGTAAAAGCAAAAAGGCAACGTAAGTTGCCTTTTTTTATGTTTGCTCCCTCTCCCTGTGGGAGAGGGCTGGGGTGAGGGCATCAGGCCGCACGATGATTCTTCCGGTACTGCAAGGGCGTCTCTCCGATGCCCTTTTTAAATGCGCTAATAAAATACGTCACGTCCGAAAATCCCACCCGCGCGGCGATCTCCCGCACGCTCGCCTCCGAGTGCAGCAAACTTTCGCAGGCCTTCCGCAGGCGTAAGGTATTCAGGTAATCGTGAATTTTCTCCCCCGTCTCAGCATGGAATTTCCGTGACACGTAGCTGCGGGATTTCCCCAGTTCGTCTGCCAGCGCATCAAGGCTGAATTTTTGCTGGTAATGCTCGTCCAGCCAGAACATCACCTGGCTGGCGATACCCTGGCTGTTGCCGGGCTGGCCTTCATCATCGTGCGGCAGCATGGCAAACAGGCCGATCAGCAGGCCAGCGACGCGCTCGCTGTTCATCGGCGACGGGTAACAGCTGAACAGATGATCGAGATGGCTGTGGCAGTGCGCCATATCCGCTACCCAGGCTTCGCCCCCGCGCTGCGACAGCTTCTGCAGTCGCTGCTGGGTCTGAGGAAAATCGCGCAGCGCCTTCAGGACCGCGTGCTGGTCGAGATGAATAATGGTGCGGCGATAGTTCGCTTCGGCCTCGGGATCGACCATCACCTTGTGCAGGGTAAAGGGCGGAAAGAAAAACAGCCGACCCGGGCGCATGGTGTAGTGACGATTATCGACAATCGCCACGCCAAACCCTTCTTCGACATAGAGAATTTCCAGACACTGATGCCAGTGATGATAGCGCACGGTGTTGGCGAACAGGCGACTGAACGACACGATGGCGTCGTTCAGGGTAATCAGCTCAAGGCGTTCCGCCGTGGGTGTCTCGCGCATAGTGCAATAAAACTCAACTTTTCCCTTTTCCTGCCTCTTTATAAACCACCTTTTTAAATTTCCTCAACTGCGGGTTTATTCATCTCTCACACCTGTGACCCGGGTAACATTTCTGCCCCTCGCGGATTAACTATTCTTTGCCGCAGTTGATTACGAGGACCAGCCTATGTGCGCGGCAAACAAAGAAAAATCAAATCCGTTGTCATCACGCCAGGATCTGGTGGCGGCGCTGAACACCCTGCTGTCGGCGGTGGATACGCAATTCCCGGCGGGCAGCTCCCGCTTTTCGCTGGGTGATACCAGTGCTCACTACGCCACGGATGTGGCGCAGATGGAGGGGCTCTCCCGGGTGTTGTGGGGGCTGTTTCCGCTGATGGCCGCCGGCGACAGCACACCGTTCAGCGACAAATACATCGCCGCCATTAAGCAGGGCACCGACCCGCAGAGCGCACGCTACTGGGGCGAGGCCGGGCCTTACGATCAGCGCCTGGTGGAGATGGCGGCCTACGGCCTCGGGCTGGCGCTGCTGCAGGACAAACTCACCGATCTGTTCAGCGAGCGCGAGCTGACTAACCTCCACGCCTGGCTGAACCAAATCACCGATGCGACGATGCCGGACAGCAACTGGAACTACTTCGCCATTATGGTGCAGCTCGGCTTTAAACGCGCCGGGCTGCCATACGACCAGCAGGCCATCGATCGCCGCTTCGCGATGATGGACGCCTACTATCTGGGGGAGGGCTGGTACTCCGACGGCCCGGGTCGGCCAAAGGATTACTACATCTCGATGGCGTTTCATTTCTACGGCCTGATCTACGCCACCCTGAGCGGGGATGAGGCGCGGGCAGAGGTGCTGCGCCAGCGTTCGCGTCTGTTTGCCGAAGACTTTATCTATATGTCTGCCGCCGACGGTGCTTCGGTGCCCTTTGGCCGCAGCCTGACCTACCGCTTCGCGATGGTCGCTTTCTGGAGCGCGGTGGCCTTCTCCGGGCTGGAGGTCTTTACGCCAGGCATCGTGAAGGGGATCATCCTGCGCCATTTGCGCTGGTGGCAGCAGCAGCCGATTACCGATCGCGACGGGATCCTGACCCTCGGATTTGCCTACCCGAATCTGGCGATGTGCGAGGATTACAACTCCCCCGGCTCGCCGTACTGGGCGCTAAAAACGTACCTGATCCTGGCTCTGCCGGAATCACATCCTTTCTGGCAGGCCGAGGAGCAGCCGCTGCCCCGGCTTGCCGAAAAGCACGTCATCCCCCATGCCCAGCAGATCCTGATCCATACCGACCATGTGACGATGCTCACCGCCGGTCAGCTGGAGCTGAATAACTACGTCAACACCGAGGCGAAGTACACCAAATTTGCCTACTCCAGCCGCTTTGGTTTCACCATCGAGCGCGGGCGTTTCGGCCTCAAACACGCCGCCTGCGACTCCATGCTGCTGCTGTCCGATGGCGATAATTACTTCCGCGGCCGCCGCGAGTGCGAGACGGTGCGCGTCGATGAGAACTACATCTTCTCGCGCTGGTCGCCGTGGCACGACGTCCATATCGACAGCTGGCTGGTGCCTTTCGGCGAGTGGCATCTGCGCCTGCACCGCATCAACAGCGCGCGCACGTTGCAAACGGTCGAGGGCGGGTTTGCGGTGATGAAAACCGAGCCGCAGCTTTTGGGGCGCGGCAGTTACCTGAGCGCAGATAACGGCAGCAGCGTCATTGTCGATCTCTCACCAGACATCACCCGTCAGCCGGACAGCGTGGTGACGCCGCCGAACAGCAGCATCATGTTTGCTGAATGCGCCGCCATTCCTGTGCTCACCAGCACCCTCCCGCAGGGGGAGAGCTGGCTCTGCTGCGCGGTGACGGCGTCTGGACAGAATAAAAACAGGGCGGAAAGCCCCCAACTGGAAATCAACAATAACCAGGTCGTGATCCGTGCGCCTGGAAGCGAACGTCAGCTGTCGTTCATTTTATAAAGCCCTTACCCTGGATATCGGCGAGGATGGTATGAATAACAAAACTGAATATTACAAAATCAGCAGTTTTATCTTTCTCTATTTCTTTACCTGGTCGGCAAGTATTGGTCTGCTGGCCATCTGGCTCGGCCAAAAAGCCAACCTCAGCGGGTCGGTGATCGGCACCGTTTTTGCGGTGAACGGCATCTTCTCCGTTATTCTTAAACCGATCTACGGCTATATCCTGGATAAGATCGGCATGAGCAAATACCTGCTCTATTTTGTGGTGGCGATGTCCGCCCTGATGGCACCGTTCTTTATTTATGTTTATCAGCCGCTGTTAATGTCCAACACTATGCTGGGGATTATTATCGGCGCGCTCTATTTAAGCTTCGCCTGGTATGCGGGGGTGGCGGCGTGCGAATCCTATTCCGACCGCTTCAGCCGCCTGAACGGCATGGAGTTTGGGCAGATCCGCATGTGGGGATCCCTCGGCTGGGCAGTGGCGTCGTCGTTCTCCGGCCTGCTGTTTAACCTCTCTCCGGCGTACAACTTTATTATGGGCAGCGTGGCATCGGTGATTATGCTGATCGTCCTGCTGAACCTGAAGGTGAACACCCACTCGGCCCATGCCGGCGAGGTGCTGACCAAAGAGAAAATCGCTCCGGCGGATGTTTATGCCCTGCTGCGCAGCCGCAAGTTCTGGGCCTTCTGCCTGTACGTGGCGGGCGTGGCGTGGATGATGTTTATCGCCGAGCAGCAGTTCTCCCGTTATTTCGTCACCTTCTTTGACGATATTCACCAGGGCAACGCGGTGTTTGGCTATCTGGGCACCGTACAGTCGGGCATGGAATTCGTCATGTATATGGTGATCCCGCTGTTCGTAAACTTTATCGGTGCCAAGCGTGGATTATTAATTGTCGGCCTGGTCGTCGGGGCGCGGCTGATTATTTCCGGGATGTGCGACTCCCACCTGTTAATTTCGGTGCTCAAGCCGCTGTACGGTCTGGAGATCTGTCTCCTGCTGGTGTCGGTATTTAAATATATCGCCGAGCATTTCGATAAGCGCGTCAACGCCACTATGTATCTGCTGGGCTATCAGGCGATGCTCTACGTCGGCAACGTCGTGGTGTCGTCCCCGGCCGGGTATATGTATGACCGCATCGGCTTTGAGCAGACCTATATCATCATGGGCGCCACGGCGCTGACCTTTACCCTGATTTCTGCGTTTACCTTATCCGCCTGCCAGAGCAAATGGCGCGGCGCTAAAACGCTGAACGTTGCAGAACACCACTAATTTACGCCGTCAAAGAAGGAATCGAATTATGTTAAGTCATATCACCGAGGAACGTCTGGCCGATATTCCCGCGCCCGTGGATGAACGCGCTTTTAGCGATGAACTAAGCTCGGCGCGCAGCTACGTCCTCGACCTGATTAGCCGTCATTTAACGGAATTCGGCGACAAATTCCCGGCAGAAACCTGCAAGGAGGGGTATTACCCGCTGACGGAAAACGTCGAGTGGACCACCAGCTTCTGGACCGGGCAGCTGTGGCTGGCATGGGAGATGAGCGGTGACGACAAATTCCGCGCCATGGCTGAGAAACACACCCGCTCGTTTGGCCTGCGCATCGCCGGGCGCAACGACACCAACACCCACGATCTCGGCTTCCTCTACACGCTCTCCTGCGTGGCGGACTGGCGGCTGACCGGCAGTCGTGAGGCGCGCGGCTTCTCGCTGTTGGCCGCCGAAGCGCTGCTGGAGCGCTTCCACGAGAAAGCGAAGATCATCCAGGCGTGGGGAGATCTGGCGGATCCGGAGCAGGCCGGGCGGATGATCATCGACTGCAATATGAACCTGCCGCTGCTCTACTGGGCGACCGAGCAGACTGGGGATCCGCGCTTTGCCGAGGCCGCCAGAGCCCACGTGATGCAGGCCGCGACTTATCTCATCCGTGAAGATGCCTCGACCTTCCACACCTACTATATGGATGTGGTCACCGGCGCGCCGCGCTACGGCAACACCCAGCAGGGCTATGCGGATGACTCCTGCTGGTCGCGCGGCCAGGCGTGGGGGATCTACGGCTTCCTGCTGAGCTACATCTATACCGGCGATGCAACCATGATCGCCCTGTCAAAACGGCTGGCGAACTACTTCCTCAACCGCCTGCCGGAGGATCACGTCTGCCACTGGGATCTGGCCCTGGTGGGCACCGATGCCCTGCGCGACTCGTCATCGGCGGCGATTGCGGTGTGCGGCCTGCTGGAGTTGGTGAAACATCTGCCGGCAACTGACCCGGATCGCGAGCGCTATCTGGCGTGGGCGAAAGGGATCATGTCCTCGCTAACGAAGCACTATCTGATGGGCAAAGAGGAGAAGGGGAACGGCCTGCTGAAGCATTCGGTCTATCATCTCGCCAGCAACAAGGGCGTGGATGAGTGTGCCAGCTGGGGGGATTACTTCTACGTCGAAGCCCTGGTGCGTTTTACCCAGAGCTGGAAACTGTACTGGTAAATAAACTGGGGTGATGTCACCACCCCAGCACCTCTTTTATGACTCGCCGGTAGGGGGTGTCGATCTGCTCCGGCACCCAATCGATATAGTCCCGCGCGTGCTGGCGGGCCTCACCGCTCAGGCTGTCCAGCCAGGCAATGGCTTCGTCCACCGTGGGCACCCGGCCCTCCAGTGAGGCGCTTCTCGGCGGCAGACCGGTCCAGATCACCGCCTCGATGCCTCTTTCCACTGCCCATCGTGAGAGCAGGCCGGTGTGGCGGCCAGCGATCAGCAGCGAACCGATACCGTCGCAGCGCTCCTCCGGGATCCCTTCGCGTTCGCGCAGGGCCTGGCAGGCAACACTCAGCGTTTCCGCGTTGAGCCACGCCCAGAGCACCGGTACGGCAGGCGCATTCATACAGATGGCGGTAGCCAGTTCACCACCGTCGCTGACCCGACAAAACTCGACGGGCAGCAACGGCCCGTCGGTTTGCCACTCCCCGGCGACGGGGAGCGAGCCGCTTTTCCATATCAATGAACCCCAGCCCAGACAGGCTATCTTCATCATCTTCCCTCTGTGCGGCGCTATCAGGCTTCAGGAATACGCAGCGTCTGCCCCGGATAAATTTTATCTGGGCTGGAGAGCATAGGGCGGTTGGCTTCAAAGATTTTGTTGTATTTCGACGCATCGCCATACACGGTTTTGGAGATGGCACTCAAAGTGTCGCCCGATTTAACCGTGTAGTAGGTGGCTTCATGCTGGGTGTCGGTAGCGGTGATGGTGTTCTCCACCTCGCTGACGCCCGCGATGTTCCCCACCGCGACCTGGATTTTCTCTTTCTGCTCCTGGGTCAGTCCGTCGCCGGTCACCACGGCTTTACCGTCGTTAACGTTGACCTGCACCTTATCGGCGCCCGGTATGTTGAGCTTTTTAAGGTGCTCCGAGACTTTATCGCTTTGACCTTTGTGATCGGTCAGGTTGTCCCACAGCTTTTCACCTGCTTCTTTAACGAAGTTAAAAATTCCCATTCCTTCCTCCAGATAACAATGAAATCAGGAATAAGCATAGCAGGTGCGCTTTAAGGTGATAAAAAAAGCCCGGTAACGTAACGTTACCGGGCCTGGGATTTTCTCCCTCTCCCTTTGGGAGAGGGCTGGGGTAAGGGTTAAACCCCGTTCTCCAGAATACGGATATGCGTTTCCAGAACGTCACCTTTCACCGCCTCGCTCCACGCTTTCATGTGCGGGGTCTGCAGGTGGGCTTCGAGGTGGGCCACGGTTTCCCACAGTTCAACCATCACGATAGAGTCCGGGGCGGTGGTCTGGAAGCTGACGCCTGCGGCGGTGTCCACCATCGGCGCATAGCCGTGGCAGCCAGCCTCTTCTAAAACGGTCGGGATAATCTTCGCGAACTCATCCAGCACCGCCTGACGGTGATGTTGTCCAGGACGGGTGCGAATTTCAGCAATAACGGTAAGCATGGTCATTTCTCCTGATAACACGCCATCAGTTAAGCAAAAATTTCCGCGAGATGCTTGCGATATTCTGCGATATAGCGTGGCACATCCGGCATTTTAATCACGTCGTTGGTGATAAAGGTCGGCAGCGCCTCCATTCCCAGGAACTGGTTGGCCTTGTGGAACGGCAGATAGACCCCGTCAACGCCCACGCCTTGGAAGAACTGATCTTCTTCGGTAAAGGCTTCCATCGGCGCGTTCCAGGTCAGGGAAAGCATGTACTTTTTCCCCTGGATCAGGCCGCCGGAGCCGTATTTCTTCGACGCATCAGAGCGGGTGCGGCCGTCGCTGGCATACAGCGCGCCGTGGCCTTCGGTAAAGACGTCGTCCATATACTTTTTCACGGTCCATGGCGCACCCATCCACCAGCCCGGCATCTGCCAGATCACGACGTCAGCCCAGAGGAAGTTCTGCACTTCGGCCTGGATATCGTATTCACCGTCGGTGCGCACGACTTTAACATCATGCCCGGCGTCGCGCAGGAAGCCGTCCGCGACCTCGGTCAGGGTGTCATTCAATTGGCCATTGGAGTGGGCGAATTTTTTCGCGCCGTTGATGATCAGGATATTGCTCATTAAGTTGTCCTCAGAGTAGCGAGTCTGAGGGCCATTCTACGCGCGACAGCGGTGCGGTGAAATTAGCAAAATGTGCAAAGTCTTTTGCTGAAATAGCAATAATTCCTTACCAGCCGATCCTGGCCTCAAACCCGCCATCCTGCCCGTTGCCCAGCGTCACCTGCATCCGGTGCAGGGCGGCGATCCTTTTTACGATGGACAGGCCCAGGCCACTGCCGGTCTGATCCTGGCCGGGCGGGCGATAAAAACGCTCTCCGATCCGCGTCAGGGCGTCGGGAGAAATACCCGGGCCGGTGTCGCGCACGGTAAAGCGGTGGGCGTCGAGCGTCACCTCCACCAGGCTACCGCGCGGGCTGTAGCGCACGGCGTTGTCCAGCAGGTTGCGCACCAGCAGGCTCAGGAGTAATGGCTGCCCGGTGCGGGTGATCTGTGGGTCGTGGATATTCAACCGAATTTCAATCCCGGCCTGCTGCGCCGGGTGATAGCTCTCCATCACCGCCGATTGCAGCAAATCGGCCATATTTAAGGTTTCAACATCGTCAAGATTTTCCAGCGAATCCAGGCGCGACAGCGTCAGTAGCTGCTCAACCAGCCGCGAGGCCCGGTCGATCCCGGCGTGCAGCTGGGTCAGGGCTTTCGCCTGCGCCTGCGGATCGTCAAACGACAGCTGCGCCACCTCGGTCTGCACCTTCAGGGCGGTCAACGGGCTGCGCAGCTCGTGTGCGGCATCTGAGGTGAAGCGGCGCTCGCGGGCCACCATCTCCTGGGTACGGGTGAAAAGCTGATTCAGGGCGTCGACCAGGGGGCGCACCTCAACGGGCACGCCATGCGTCGCCAGCCGGTCGGTGGCATCCGGAGAGCGGGTGCGCAGGGTTTGAGTTAACTTTTTCAGCGGCCAGAGTTCACGGCTCAACAAGACGATCAGCAACAGCAGCATCACCGGCAGGGCTACCAGCCACGGGGTGAGCTGCGATCTGACCACCTCCAGCGCCATCTCCTGGCGGTACTCCCGCTCCTGGCCGACCACCACCCGGTACTTGCCGTCCGGGGCGGTGAGCCACAAGAAACGCCATTCGTCGTTATCGTCGTTGAGCTGGCCGTTATCAAAGCCTTCCCGGCGATAGTGATACGGAATATCGCGCCCGTTTTCACCGTCGTTGAGCACCATTTTGCCGTCGGGGGTGTAGATGGCGAAGGCCAGCGCATCGTCGTCCAGATGCCCGTGTTTCGCTTTTTTCGGCACCTCGCGCATACGCTCCGGGGCGCGGATCTCATCCAGATCCATGGTCAGCAGTCGTTTAGCAAACAGCATCTGCTGGGTGTCGAACAGCTTATCGAGCTTCTCGCTGGTCTGGTGCCAGGCGACCAGACTGGCGGCAAACCACGCCGTCAGCGACAGGACGAGGAACAGCAGCGTCAGGCGCAGCTTGAGGCTCAGGCGTTGGGTCAGTTTCATGCGTCACCCAGGGTATAACCGATGCCGTGCACGGTGCGGATAAAATCGCTGCCAAGCTTGCGGCGCAGATGGTGGACGTGGACTTCGATGGCGTTGCTGGAGACCTCGTCGTCCCAGGTATAGAGCTTCTCTTCCATCAGCTTGCGCGGCAGCACGCGACCCGCGTTGCGCATCAACAGCTCCAGCAGGGCAAACTCTTTCGGTTTGAGCACCAGGGTTTCGCCGTTGAGGCTGGCCACCAGACGAGTCGGATCGAGCGTCACGCCGCCGTGGCGCAGTTCGCTGCGCGCCTGTCCGTGGCTGCGGCGCACCAGCGCCTCCAGACGGGCGGCCACTTCGATCAGCGCAAAGGGTTTGCAGAGATAATCGTCAGCACCGAGGCGTAACCCCTCAACGCGCTGGTTGAGCGCATCCCGCGCGGTGAGGATCAGCACCGGCTCGCTGCGGCCCTGTTCCCGCCAGTCGCGCAGGATCTGCAGCCCGTCGAGGCCGGGCAGCGTCAGGTCGAGCACCACCGCATCATAGGGGGCGCTGTAGAGCGCCGCTCTGCCGGTTTCCCCCTCGGTGAACCAGTCCACGCTGAAGCCCAGTTTCGTCAGCCCGGCCTTCATGCCGTCGCCGATCAGCTTGTCGTCTTCTACCAGTAAAATACGCATGTTCCCTCCCTGTTGCGGCCAGTAAACCCTCTCTAACCTTCTGCTGTACAGTAAAAAAATTTAAATTTTCCGCTTAAGAAGTTGTTAAGGTTTACCCTGTTTAATGGATTGCGAAACGACATTAAAGGGAGAGTTAAGATGAAAAAATACGCTGCTATTGCTGCCATCATGATGATCACCACTGCGCCGGTTTTTGCGGCTCAGGGCGGGTTTAACGGCCCGTCGGCGACGGCAACCCAGACGCAAACCCAGCAGGGCGGTTTTGTCGATAACGATGCCAACCTCACCACGGCGCAGAAGGTCAAGGATCAGAAGGACGACAGCTGGGTGAAACTGCGCGGCAACATCACCGAGCGTCTCTCGGATGACCGCTACACCTTCCGCGATGAGAGCGGTACGGTGGTGGTAGAGATTGACCACAAGCGCTGGAACGGCGTGACCGTCACCCCGCAGGATAAGATTGAATTGCAGGGTAAAGTCGACAAAGAGTGGAACGATTTCGAAATCGACGTGAAACAGGTTATCAAGCTGAATAAATAACCCGCAAAGGGGCCGCCATTGCGGCCCTTTTTCTTTGTGACTCGACTCGCCAGATGAGGTAGTATCTGCGGCAATATTGCCTGAAACCAACTGGTTTCTGAGTTGAGGAATCCCATTTAATGAGCGATATGGCAGAGCGCCTCGCGCTACATGAATTCACGGAAAACGCCTACCTGAACTACTCCATGTACGTCATCATGGACAGGGCGTTGCCGTTTATCGGTGATGGGCTGAAACCCGTTCAGCGCCGCATCGTTTATGCGATGTCTGAGCTGGGTCTGAACGCCAGCGCCAAGTTTAAAAAATCCGCCCGTACCGTGGGTGACGTGCTGGGTAAATACCATCCGCACGGCGACAGCGCCTGCTATGAAGCCATGGTGCTGATGGCCCAGCCGTTCTCTTACCGCTATCCGCTGGTCGACGGCCAGGGGAACTGGGGTGCGCCGGACGATCCGAAGTCGTTCGCGGCGATGCGTTACACCGAATCCCGTCTCTCTAAATATGCCGAACTGCTGCTCAGCGAGCTGGGCCAGGGAACCGTGGAGTGGGTACCGAACTTCGACGGGACGATGCAGGAGCCGAAAATGCTGCCTGCGCGTCTGCCGAATATCCTGCTGAACGGCACCACCGGTATTGCCGTGGGGATGGCGACGGACATTCCGCCGCACAACCTTCGTGAAGTGGCGAAAGCGGCGATTACCCTGATTGAACAGCCGAAAACCTCGCTGGACGAGCTGCTGGATATCGTGCAGGGGCCGGACTACCCGACCGAAGCAGAGATCATCACCTCCCGCGCGGAAATTCGCAAAATCTACCAGAACGGTCGCGGCTCCGTGCGCATGCGCGCGGTGTGGAATAAAGAAGACGGTGCGGTGGTGATCACCGCGCTGCCGCACCAGGTTTCCGGCGCGAAAGTGCTGGAGCAGATCGCCGCCCAGATGCGCAATAAAAAGCTGCCGATGGTGGATGACCTGCGCGACGAATCGGACCACGAAAACCCGACCCGTCTGGTGATCGTGCCGCGTTCCAACCGCGTGGACATGGAGCCGGTGATGAACCACCTGTTCGCCACCACCGATCTGGAAAAAAGCTACCGTATCAACCTGAACATGATCGGCCTCGACGGCCGTCCGGCGGTGAAAAACCTGCTGGAGATCCTCACCGAGTGGCTGACCTTCCGCCGCGATACGGTGCGCCGTCGTCTGAACCATCGTCTGGAGAAAGTGCTTAAGCGTCTGCATATCCTCGAAGGTTTGCTGGTGGCGTTCCTCAACATCGACGAAGTGATCGAGATCATCCGCTCCGAGGATGAGCCGAAGCCAGCGCTGATGTCGCGCTTTGGCATCAGCGAAACCCAGGCGGAAGCGATCCTTGAGCTGAAGCTGCGCCATCTCGCCAAACTGGAAGAGATGAAGATCCGCGGTGAGCAGAACGCGCTGGAAAAAGAACGCGATCAGCTGCAGGCGATCCTCGCCTCCGATCGCAAGATGAACAACCTGCTGAAGAAAGAGCTGCAGGCGGACGCCGACGCCTTCGGTGACGATCGTCGTTCTCCGCTGCACGAGCGCGAAGAAGCGAAAGCGATGAGCGAGCATGACATGCAGCCGTCCGAGCCGGTGACCATCGTGCTGTCTCAAAGCGGCTGGGTTCGCAGCGCCAAAGGGCACGATATCGACGCGCCGGGCCTGAGTTACAAAGCGGGCGACAGCTTCAAAGCCGCCGTGAAGGGCAAGAGCAACCAGCCGGTGGCCTTTATCGACACCACCGGGCGCAGCTACGCCATCGATCCGATCACGCTGCCGTCGGCGCGCGGGCAGGGCGAGCCGCTGACCGGCAAGCTGACGCTGCCGCCGGGTGCGACGGTTGAGCATATGCTGATGGAAGGCGACGAGCAGAAGCTGCTGCTGGCCTCCGATGCGGGCTACGGCTTTATCTGTACCTTTAACGATCTGGTGTCGCGTAACCGCGCGGGTAAGGCGTTGATTAGCCTGCCGGACAACGCCCGGGTCCTGACGCCGCTGGTGATTGAGGACGAGAGCGATATGCTGCTGGCGATCTCCGCCGCTGGCCGGATGCTGATGTTCCCGCTCAGCGATCTGCCGCAGCTGTCGAAAGGCAAGGGCAACAAGATCATCAACATCTCGGCGGCAGACGCGGCCGCAGGCGAAGACAGTCTGGCGCACCTCTTCATTCTGCCGCCGCAGAGCACGTTGACCATCCACGTGGGTAAACGCAAAATCAAACTGCGCCCGGAAGAGCTGCAGAAAGTGGTAGGCGAACGTGGACGCAGAGGGTCGTTGATGCGCGGACTGCAACGCATTGACCGCGTGGAGATCGACTCTCCGAACCGCGGTAATGCCAGCGACAACGAAGCGTAACAGAGCCTCTCCCCCTCCGTTCAGGAGGGGGTCTCGCGAAAAACATCCGTTATAAAAACAAAGCAGTTACCCGTTGCAGTATAATTGTCAGCTGTCAGGGTTTTTGAGGTCGCTATGCTATTAATTGTTCGAACCATTCTTGCCGTTATTTACTGCATTCTGGTCTGTGTTTTCGGCTGTATCTACTGCCTGTTCAGCCCGCGTAATCCAAAGCACGTTGCCACCTTTGGCCATATGTTTGCTCGTCTGGGGCCACTGTTTGGCCTGAAAGTAGAAACGCGCCTGCCGGAAGGGGCAGAGAAACATGGCAACGCTATCTATATCGGTAACCATCAGAACAACTACGATATGGTCACCGCAGCCAAAATCGTTCAGCCGCCAACCGTCACCGTGGGTAAAAAAAGCCTGCTATGGGTGCCGTTCTTCGGCCTGCTCTACTGGCTGACCGGCAACCTGCTGATCGATCGTAACAACCGCGCCAAAGCGCACGGCACCATCGCTGAGGTGGTGAACCACTTCAAAAAGCGCAAAATCTCCATCTGGATGTTCCCGGAAGGGACCCGCAGCCGGGGTCGTGGCCTGCTGCCGTTCAAAACTGGCGCGTTTCACGCCGCAATTGCGGCAGGTGTACCTATTATTCCGGTGTGTGTTTCCAACACATCGAATAAGATAAACCTCAACCGCCTGCGTAACGGCCTGGTGATCGTCGAGATGCTGCCGCCGGTCGATGTCAGTAAATATGGCAAAGATCAGGTGCGCGAGCTGGCGGCCCACTGTCGCGAATTAATGCTGAATAAAATCGCTGAGCTCGATAAAGAAGTCGCAGAGCGCGAAGCCGCTGGCAGGGTTTAAGCCGGCTTGAAGGGAAAACGAGTTCCCGCGTTGTTAGTACGTTTATACATGGAGCTAATATGTCACTCAGTCGCCGTCAGTTTATTCAGGCATCGGGTATCGCACTTTGTGCCGGTGCGGTTCCGCTGAGGGCAAACGCCGCCGGGCAGCAGCAGCCGCTGCCCATCCCGCCGTTACTTGAATCCCGTCGCGGCCAGCCGCTGTTTCTGACGTTACAGCGCACCCACTGGTCGTTCACCCAGGGCACGCGGGCGAACGTCTGGGGCGTAAACGGGCGTTACCTCGGCCCGACCGTGCGCGTCTGGAGCGGCGATGACGTCAAACTGATCTACAGCAACCGCCTGGCGGAAAACGTCGCCATGACCATCAGCGGTTTGCAGGTGCCGGGCCCGCTGCTGGGCGGTGCCCCACGCATGATGTCCCCGAGCGCCGACTGGGCACCGGTTCTGCCCGTTCGCCAGAACGCCGCCACCCTCTGGTATCACGCAAATACGCCAAACCGCACCGCACAGCAGGTCTATACCGGTCTGGCAGGAATGTGGCTGGTGGAAGATGAGATCAGCAAATCCCTGCCGATCCCCAATCACTACGGGGTCGATGACTTCCCGATCATTATTCAGGACAAGCGGCTGGATAACTTCGGTACGCCGGAGTACAGCGAGCCGGGCAGCGGCGGTTTTGTCGGCGACACGCTGCTGGTGAACGGCGCGCAGAGTCCGTATGTCGAGGTGTCGCGCGGCTGGGTGCGTCTGCGCCTGCTGAATGCCTCCAACTCGCGCCGCTACCAGTTGCAGATGAGCGATGGCCGGGCGCTGCACGTCATTGCCGGGGATCAGGGCTTCTTACCGGCCCCGGTGCCGGTGAAGCAGCTGGCGCTGGCACCCGGTGAGCGACGCGAAATCCTGATCGATATGACCAACGGCGATGAAGTGTCGATCACCTGCGGCGAGGCGGCGGGCATCGTTGACCGTCTGCGCGGCTTCTTTGAACCTTCAAGCATTCTGGTCTCGACCCTGGTGTTGACCCTGCGTCCAACCGGCCTGTTGCCGCTGGTGACCGATACTCTGCCGATGCGCCTGCTGCCGGAAGAGATCCTGAGCGGGACGCCGGTGCGTACCCGGGATATCAGCCTCGGCGACGATCCGGGCATCAACGGCCAGCTGTGGGATGTAAACCGCATCGATATCACCGCCCAGCAGGGCTCGTGGGAGCGCTGGACGGTGCGCGCCGACATGCCGCAGGCGTTCCATATCGAAGGGGTGCGGTTCCTGGTCCGTAACGTCAACGGTGCCATGCCCTTCCCGGAAGACCGGGGCTGGAAAGATACCGTCTGGGTCGACGGGCAGGTGGAACTGCTGGTTTATTACGGTCAGCCTTCCTGGCCGCACTTCCCGTTCCTGTTCCACAGCCAGACGCTGGAGATGATGGACAGGGGCTCGGTAGGGCAAATGTTAATCAATCCGGCACCGTAGAACGTGCCGGGTGGCGCTGCGCTTACCCGGCCTACGGGCTTGTAGGCCGGGTAAGGCGAAGCCGCCACCCGGCGTTAAAAACCCCGCACAATACTCCTTCATTTCCCACATTGATCCAGCGTATAATCCCGCTCCTTTTGTCTATTTTTTCTTCGGAAGCATTATGAGCGCAATTTCCCTGATCCAGCCGGATCGTGACCTCTTCTCCTGGCCCCAGTACTGGGCGGCCTGCTTTGGACCGGCACCGTTCCTGCCGATGTCTCGTGAAGAGATGGACCAACTTGGCTGGGACAGCTGCGACATTATTCTGGTGACCGGCGATGCCTACGTCGATCACCCGAGCTTTGGCATGGCGATCTGCGGTCGCATGCTTGAAGCCCAGGGCTTCCGCGTCGGGATCATTGCCCAGCCGGACTGGAACAGCAAAGAGGACTTTATGCGCCTCGGTAAACCGAACCTGTTCTTCGGCGTCACCGCGGGCAACATGGACTCGATGATCAACCGCTACACCGCCGACCGCAAACTGCGTCACGACGATGCCTATACTGCTGATAACGTGGCGGGCAAGCGTCCGGATCGCGCCACTCTCGTCTACACCCAACGATGCAAAGAAGCATGGAAAGACGTGCCGGTCATCCTGGGGGGCATCGAGGCGAGCCTGCGCCGTACTGCGCATTACGACTACTGGTCTGATACCGTGCGCCGTTCGGTGCTGGTGGACTCCAAAGCCGACATGCTGATCTTCGGCAACGGCGAGCGTCCGCTGGTGGAAGTGGCGCACCGTCTCTCCCAGGGCGAGCCGGTCGGCAACATCCGCGACGTGCTTAACACCGCGATCATGGTGAAAGAGGCGCTGCCGGGCTGGAGCGGGGTGGATTCCCGCATCATCGACATGCCGGGCAAAATCGACCCGATCCCGCACCCGTACGGCGAAGATCTGCCGTGTGCCGATAACAAACCGGTTGAGCCGAAGAAAGCCGAAGCCAAAGCCATCACCGTGCAGCCGCCGCGTCCAAAGCCGTGGGAAAAGACCTACGTGCTGCTGCCGTCCTTTGAGAAAGTCAAAGCGGACAAAGTGCTTTACGCTCATGCCTCGCGCATTCTGCACCACGAAACCAACCCGGGCTGTGCCCGTGCATTAATGCAGAAGCACGGCGAGCGTTATATCTGGGTTAACCCGCCGGCGATCCCGCTCTCTACCGAGGAGATGGACAGCGTTTTTGCCCTGCCGTACAAGCGCGTGCCGCACCCTTCATACGGTGACAGCCGCATTCCGGCGTACGAGATGATTCGCTTCTCGATCAACATTATGCGCGGCTGCTTCGGCGGATGCTCCTTCTGCTCCATTACCGAGCACGAAGGCCGTATTATTCAGAGCCGCTCCGAAGAGTCGATTGTTAACGAAATCGAAGCTATTCGCGACACGGTGCCGGGCTTTACCGGCGTGATCTCCGATCTGGGCGGCCCGACGGCCAACATGTACATGCTGCGCTGTAAGTCGCCGCGTGCGGAGCAGACCTGCCGTCGCCTCTCCTGTGTCTATCCGAGCATCTGTGAGCACATGGACACCAACCACGAGCCGACGATCAACCTGTATCGCCGCGCCCGCGACCTGAAGGGCATCAAGAAGATCCTCATCGCCTCCGGGGTGCGTTACGACATCGCGGTGGAAGATCCGCGCTACATCAAAGAGCTGGCGACCCACCACGTGGGCGGCTACCTGAAGATT
Organism: Leclercia adecarboxylata; assembly: GCA_002360945.1. GTDB lineage: Bacteria > Pseudomonadota > Gammaproteobacteria > Enterobacterales > Enterobacteriaceae > Enterobacter > Enterobacter adecarboxylatus_B. The sequence goes on from DERO01000025.1 coordinate 52,727, forward strand.
GCCCCTGAGCATACCGAAGAAGGCCCGCTGTCGAAGATGATGAAGCCGGGGATGGGTAGCTACGATCGCTTTAAAGAGCTTTTCGATACCTATTCCAAACAGGCCGGGAAAGAGCAGTATCTGATCCCGTACTTCATCTCCGCGCACCCGGGTACGCGTGATGAGGACATGGTGAACCTGGCCCTGTGGCTGAAACAGCGCCGTTTCCGTCTGGATCAGGTGCAGAACTTCTACCCGTCACCGCTGGCCAACTCGACCACCATGTATTACACCGGCAAGAACCCGCTGAGTAAGATTGGTTATAAGAGTGAAGATGTGGTGGTGCCGAAGGGGGACAAACAGCGTCGCCTGCATAAAGCCCTGCTGCGTTATCACGATCCGGCTAACTGGCCGCTGATCCGCCAGGCGCTGGAAGAGATGGGTAAAAAGCACCTGATCGGCTCACGTCGCGACTGCCTGGTGCCTGCGCCAACCCTGGATGAGATGCGCGAAGCGCGTCGCCAGAATCGCAATACCCGCCCGGCACTGACCAAGCACACGCCGATTGTGCACCAGCGTTCGAACGCGGGTGCGACTGCGAAGAAAAATGTAAAACGTAAGATCGGTTAAACCTGTAAAAATGCCCGGTGGCGCTAGCGCTTACCGGGCCTACAGGTCAGCGCGTAGGCCGGGTAAGGCGCAGCCGCCACCCGGCTTTTTTCTGCATAAGGGCAGGAGGCCCAAAATGAAAATAAGGAAGTTAACGGGAGCGATGCTGATTGGCCTGACGTTAAGCGGTTGTGTAATGCACCGCCAGACACAGCCAGAAGTGGAAGGACGTCTGATCGACAGCGCAGGTAAGCCAGTCCCGGGCGCTAAAATAACATTAGAGAGGGAGCAAACGCTTTCTGACGACAACGGTCGTTTTGCTTTTCAGAGCCAGCATGAGTGGATCTTTTTTCTGCCAATAGGTCCGATGGACTGGATTTATCGCACCCCGCTCCAGATAAGTGTCAACGGAAAGGAATATGAAGCAGTAGCAGGCGGCGGTCTCGGTGGACCACATGAACTTGAAGGGCAAGCGTTTAAGGTTATTTGCACATTGCCTGACCTTCCCGGAGAAGCGAGATGTCAGTCCGGTTTATAGATTAAAACGAGCCCGGCGGAAGATCGGGCTCGTTTTAGATATTACCCGCCAAACTGGTCCGGATCCGGCCCTAAACGCTTGCCTTTATCCAGCTTCGCAATTTCGCCCAGTTCGTCTTTATCGAGACGGAAATCCCACACCTTGAAGTTCTCCGCGATACGCGACGGAGTAACGGATTTCGGGATCACCACCAGGCCGCAGTCCAGATGCCAGCGAATGACAATCTGTGCCGGGGTTTTGCCGTACTTATCGGCCAGGTCGCGAATAATTTTCTGATCGAACACGCCTTCGCCGCCCTGGGCCAGCGGGCTCCAGGATTCGGTCTGGATCTTGTGGGTCGCATTCCAGGAGTGCAGCTGGCGCTGCTGCATCAGCGGGTGCAGTTCGATCTGATTGATCACCGGTGCGACGCCCGTCTCGTCAATCAGGCGCTGCAGATGGTGGACCTGGAAATTACAAACCCCGATGCTCTTCACCAGCCCGGCTTTTTGCAGCTCAATCATCCCTTTCCAGGCGTCGACATAGTGATCGATGGCCGGCACCGGCCAGTGCATCAGGTACAGATCGACGAAATCGAGTTGCAGCTTGTCCAGGCTCTCCTGAAGGGCTTCCGCCGGACGTTTCTGGTCGTCGTTCCACAGCTTGGTGGTGATGAATAACTCATCACGTGACACACCGGCGCTGGCCAACGCTTTGCCCACGCCGTCCTCATTTTTGTAGGCGGCTGCGGTATCAATGGAGCGATAGCCGACTTCCAGTGCTTTATGAATGGCGGACACGACCTCGTCGTTACCGGCTTTCCATACGCCGAGCCCCAACTGGGGCATTACGTTGCCGTCCTGAAGCTTGATTACGGTTTGGTTTGCCATTTTTCCTCCTTCATTGGACATCCACCAGAGGTACTCCTCTGGTGGCGTATGTGCATTAAGCCTGGCCTAAATGCCGAAAAACGAAAGGTAAGCGCGCAAAATCGCTTAGCGAGCGGCCTCGTAAATACGGCGGCTCACGTCGAGGGTAATGTCGTGATGCTCACCGATCTGGGTCATACCGTGCTCGGATAGTTTCGCCAGCAGGGCAGGGATGGAGCTCCCGTCCAGGCCGTAGCCGGAGAGGCGCGTTGGCACGCCCAACTGCTCGAAGAAGTTGCGGGTCGCAGCGATAGCGGCATCGATACGCTCGTCGTCAGAACCCTCGGCAATACCCCAGACGCGCTCAGCGTACTGCAGCAGTTTGCCGCGCTTGGTGTCGCGTTTTTCATTCCACAGCGCAGGCAGCACCACCGCCAGCGTCTGGGCGTGATCGAGGCCGTTCATCGCGGTCAGTTCGTGGCCCAGCATGTGGGTGGCCCAGTCCTGCGGCACGCCCGCGCCAATCAGGCCGTTCAGCGCCTGAGTTGCGGCCCACATCACGTTAGCCCGCACTGCGTAGTTTTCTGGCTCTTTCAGCGCCAGCGGGCCGTCTTCGATCAGGGTCAGCAGAATGCCCTCGGCGAAACGATCCTGAATTTTGGCGTTCACCGGGTAAGTGACGTACTGCTCAACGGTGTGGACAAAGGCATCCACCACGCCGTTCGCCACCTGACGCGGCGGCAGGGTGTAGGTGTAAACCGGATCCAGCACCGCAAACACCGGTTGCACGTGCTCGTTCATAAAGGCCTGTTTATCGCCGGTGGTTTTACGGGAGATCACCGCGCCTTTGTTGGATTCGGAGCCGGTAGCAGGCAGGGTCAGAACGGAGCCCATCGGGATGGCACTTTTGATGTCGCTGCCGCCGGTCTGCAGGATGTGCCACGGATCGATGCCGTCAGCATAGTGCGCTGCTGCGGCGATAAACTTGGTGCCGTCCAGCACGGAACCACCGCCCACGGCCAGCAGGAAGGTGATCTTCTCGTCGCGGGCGATTTTCACGGCGTTCATCAGAGTTTCGTAAGACGGGTTCGGCTCGATGCCGCCGAACTCACGCACGTCCAGACCGTCCAGCGCACTGTAGACCTGATCCAAAACGCCGTTTTTCTTCACGCTGCCGCCGCCATAGGTGATCAGCACGCGGGCATCGGCCGGGATCTGCGCACGCAGATCGGCGATGGCGTCTTTACCAAACAGAATGCGGGTTGGGGTATGCAGATTGAAATTGTTCATGGTTCGTTCCCTTAGGTGGGTGAAAATACCGGGCTAACTGATGGTGCCCATTGTGGCGAGCGCAGGCTCTCCTCTCAATGCACATTCCTGCCGTTGTCTTGCCCATTTCTACAGGGCGCTGGAGAAACTGTGAAAAACCGCGCACACTGCAAGCGTCATAAACCCAACCCGGATTGAGTAAAGATGAACCGCGATGAAACCTGCCTGCAGCTAACGAAGCAAATTAAGAGGCTGAAAGATAATGCAAATAATCTCGATGTACTGCTGCCGGACGTGCGCCTGCTGTACGGCACTCAGCCCGGCACCCGCACGCCGGTGATGTACCAGCCAGGTATCATTTTTCTCTTTTCCGGGCATAAAATTGGCTATATCAACGAGCGGGTGTTCCGCTATGACCCGCGCGAATACCTGCTCCTGACAGTACCTTTACCCTTTGAATGTGAAACCTTCGCGACGGAAGCCGTGCCGCTGGCAGGTATTCGCTTAAATGTTGATATCCTGCAGCTGCAGGAGCTGCTGATGGACATTGGCGAGGACGAGCTGTTTTGCCCGTCGATGGCGGCAAGCGGGATCAACTCCGCCACGCTGACGGATGAGATCCTCTGCGCCATTGAGCGCCTGCTGGACGTAATGGAGCGCCCGCTGGACGCGCGCATCCTGGGGAAGCAGATAGTGCGTGAGATCCTCTATCACGTGCTGCTGGGGCCGGGCGGCGGGGCGCTGCTGGCGCTGGTCAGCCGTCAGACCCACTTCAGCCTGATCAGCCGGGTGCTGAAGCGCATCGAGAGCCAGTACACCGAGAACCTCAGCGTGGATCAGCTGGCGGCAGAGGCCAACATGAGCGTCTCGGCGTTTCACCATAATTTCAAATCGGTGACCAGCACCTCGCCGCTGCAATATCTCAAGAGCTATCGTCTGCACAAGGCGCGGATGATGATGATCCACGACGGCATGAAAGCCAGCGCGGCCGCGCTGCGGGTGGGGTATGAAAGCGCATCGCAGTTCAGCCGGGAGTTCAAACGTTACTTCGGGGTCACGCCAGGGGAAGACGCGGCGCGGATCAGGATGATGCAGGGGTAATGATGGTGCGGGCTGTTGCCCTCACCCTAACCCTCTCCCACAGGGAGAGGGAACCGTTTCTCCCTCTCCCCTTGGGAGAGGGCAGGGGTGAGGGGAAGTAACTGTCAGGCGCTACAGTACTTCTTACGAATCACCACCACGATAGTTCCCACCAGCCCGGCTACCAGCAGGAACAGCGGCAGGATCATCAGGAAGGTCATCACCTGATCTTCGTGGCGTTTAACGAAGGGGATCATGCTCAGGGCATAGCCGAAGGTGGTCACTACGCCGACCCACAGCAGCGCGCTCAGCCAGTTAAAGAACTGGAAGCGGCGGTTAGAAAGCCCGGAGATACCCGCCATGGTGGGCAGCAGAGTGCGCACAAAGGCGAGGAAACGCCCGGCGAGCAGCGCCAGCAGACCGTGGCGATCGAACATGCAGGTCGCCCGCTGATGGTATTTATGCGGCAGCTGCGCCAGCCAGCTTTTCACCACCCGCGTATTGCCCAGCCAGCGGCCCTGCAAATAGCTGAGCCAGCAGCCCAGGCTGGCGGCGGAGGTCAGGATCACCATCGTCGGCGCAAAGTCCATCACCCCTTTACCGATTAACGCGCCTGCCAGCAGCAGCAGGCTGTCGCCCGGTAAAAATGAAGCAGGGAGTAACCCATTTTCCAGAAACAGCGTGGCGAACATCACCAGATAAACAATCCCCACCACGTGCGGATCCGCCAGTGCTGCAAAATCGTGTTGCCAGAGTGCAGCGATAATATCTTGAATAACAGCCATGGGCTTTCCTGTGGAACAGCATATATAGGGCTATTGTACTCCCTATTTCGCCTGCGGGCTTTGATCGCAGGCGCAACAAATCAGACTTTTCTGCATCTGATGTGGAGAAAAGTGTCCGCGGCGTGTTTTTATCACCCCGCGCTACTCGATTCGGGCAAATCCGGCCTCTAAATCGGCAATCAAATCCTCGACGTTTTCCAGGCCGATATGCAGACGGATTAGGGTGCCGGTAAAGTCCACTTCTCCGCCCGGACGCAGGGCAGCAATCTGCTCTGGCTGGTTCGGCAGGATCAGCGATTCAAAACCGCCCCAGGAGTAGGCCATGCTGAACAGCGAGAAGTTATCGAGGTAGTTTGCCAGCTCGTCACTGCTCAGCCGCTTGTTAAGCACAAACGAGAACAAGCCGCTGCTGCCCGTAAAGTCACGTTGCCAGAACTCATGCCCGATGCTGCCCGGTAGCGCCGGATGGTTCACGCGCGCCACCTGCGGGTGCTGTGCCAGCCACCGGGCGACCTGCAGGCTGCTTTCATGATGCTGGCGCAGGCGTACGCTCAGGGTGCGCAGGCCGCGGCTGGTCATGTAGGCGGTATCCGCATCCACCATCTGCCCCATCAGATAGGCATTTTCACACAGCTGCTCCCAGCAGCGGGCGTTGGAAACCGCCGTGCCGATCATGCCGTCCGAGTGGCCAATCAGGTATTTGGTTGCCGCCTGGATAGAGATGTCGATACCAAAATCGAGTGCCTTAAACAGCACGCCCGCTGCCCAGGTGTTGTCGATCATGATGATGGCGTCCGGCGCTTTGCTGCGTACCGCCTGCACAATGGCCGGCACATCATGCACTTCCATGGTAATGGAGCCCGGCGATTCCAGGAACACCACCCGGGTATTGGGCTGGATCAGATCGGCAATCTTCGCGCCGATCTGCGGATCGAACCAGCCGGTGGTCACGCCCAGCTTGCTGAGGATTTTGGTGCAGAAGTCCTGGCTCGGTTCATAGGCGGTGTTGGTCATCAGGATATGATCGCCCTGCTCGACAAAGGCCAGAATGGTATTGGCCACCGCCGCCGCGCCGCAGGGGAACAGCGCACAGCCCGCGCCGCCCTCCAGCTCGCACATTGCCTCCTGCAAAGAGAAGTGGGTCAGCGTGCCGCGCCGCCCGTAAAACAGCTCGCCCTTCGCCCGGTTACGGGTGGCGTGCTTTTTCGCCTCGACGGTCTCAAACACCAGCGACGAGGCGCGCTGAATCACGCTGTTTACCGAACCGAGGGTGTATTTCTTGCTGCGTCCCGCCTGGACAAGGGTGGTATCAAGATGCTTCTCTTTCATGTCTGCCAACCTGTTTTTATACGTCTGGACGTCCAGACTACCATGAAAGTAAAAATGGTCACGAGAAGGGTGGCGCATTAAGACGAAAATTTTTTAAAATTTGTGTCCGGGAAATTTTTCCTGCGTAAGCGCAAGGAAAATGAAACGAATTTACGGCACTATGTAAATACTAATGAGAACTACTATCAATTCGACGCTGTTTTGATATTATTATGCTCAGAATTTGTGATTTGCGTCCTGGAGATACCGAGTGGGTAATAATTTGATGCAGACGGATCTCTCCGTCTGGGGTATGTATCATCATGCCGACATCGTGGTGAAAATTGTGATGATCGGCCTGATTCTGGCGTCCGTTGTCACCTGGGCTATTTTCTTTAGCAAGAGCGTGGAGCTTATCTCGCACAAGCGCCGGCTTAAGCGCGAGCAGCAGCAGCTGGCCGAGGCTCGCACCCTGAATCAGGCGAGCGACATGAGCTCTTCCTTCCAGGCCAAAAGCCTCACCACCCAGTTAATCAACGAAGCGCAGAACGAGCTCGAGCTCTCTGCAGGCAGCGAAGACAACGAAGGCATTAAAGAGCGTACCGGCTTCCGCCTCGAGCGTCGCGTTGCGGCCATTGGCCGTCATATGGGCCGCGGTAACGGCTACCTGGCGACCATCGGTGCAATTTCGCCGTTCGTCGGTCTGTTCGGAACGGTATGGGGCATCATGAACAGCTTCATCGGCATCGCCCAGACCCAAACCACCAACCTCGCGGTTGTGGCTCCCGGCATCGCAGAAGCCCTGCTGGCGACGGCGATTGGTCTGGTTGCCGCTATCCCGGCGGTCGTTATCTATAACATTTTCGCCCGTATGATCGGCAGCTACAAAGCCACCCTCGGCGACGTTGCCGCTCAGGTTCTGCTGCTGCAAAGCCGCGATCTGGACCTCAGCGCCAGCGCTGCGAAGCCGGTCCGTTCTGCTCAGAAATTACACTTAGGTTGATTCGCCATGGCAATGCGTCTTAATGAAAATCTGGACGATAACGGCGAAATGCACGAAATCAACGTGACGCCGTTTATCGACGTCATGCTGGTTCTGCTGATTATCTTCATGGTTGCTGCGCCGCTGGCGACGGTGGACGTGAAGGTCAATCTGCCTGCGTCATCCAGCCAGCCGCAGCCGCGCCCGGAAAAACCGATTTATCTGTCCGTGAAAGCGGATAAATCCATGTTCCTGGGTAACGATCCGGTGACGGATGAGTCGGTGATCCCGGCGCTGAATACCCTGACCGACGGCAAGAAAGACACCACCGTCTTCTTCCGTGCCGACAAGACCGTCGACTACGAAACCATGATGAAGGTAATGGACACGCTGCATCAGGCGGGTTACCTGAAGATTGGCCTGGTAGGCGAAGAGAAGACTGTGGCGAAATAAAACGCAAAAAGGCAACGTAAGTTGCCTTTTTAATGTTTGTTCCCTCTCCCTGTGGGAGAGGGTCAGGGTGAGGGCATCAGCCCGCAAAGAATCGGTAGGCCCGGTAAGCGTAGCGCCACCGGGCAATGCTCTAAACTATCCCAGATGTTCCCCGCCGCACACCCCGTGTACTTCCGCAGTCACATAGCTTGATTCCTGACTCGCCAGGTAGACATAAACCGGTGCCAGCTCCGCAGGCTGCCCTGCGCGCTTCATCGGGGTCTGCTGACCAAACTGCGGGATTTTCTCCTGAGTCTGACCGCCGGAGATCTGCAGCGCCGTCCAGATAGGCCCTGGAGCCACCACGTTAACGCGCACACCGCTCTCGGCCACCTGTTTCGCCAGCCCGCGGCTGTAGTTGAGGATGGCCGCTTTAGTGGAGGCATAGTCCAGCAGGTGCGGACTCGGCTGATAGGCCTGAATCGACGAGGTGGTGATGATGCTCGCCCCGGCCGGCAGCAGCGGCAGCGCCTCCTGGGTTATCCAGAACAGCGCCAGCACGTTCACGGTATAGGTCTGTTTAAACTGCTCCGTCGTCAGGTCGGCAATCTTCTCAACCGCCACCTGCTTACCGGCCACCAGCGCCAGCACGTCCAGCCCGCCCAGTTCCTGATGGGCTTTATGCACCAGTGAACGGGCAAATTTTTCGTCGCTCAGGTCGCCGGGGATCAGCACCGCTTTGCGTCCTGCTTCTTCTATCAGCTGCTTAACCTGCTGTGCATCCTCTTCTTCGGCGGGCAGGTAGTTAATGGCGACGTCTGCTCCTTCACGCGCGTAAGCGATGGCGGCAGCGCGTCCAATCCCTGAGTCGCCCCCTGTCACCAGCGCCTTACGATCCTGTAGTCTGCCGCTACCTTTATAGCTCTTCTCGCCGCAGTCCGGCACCGGCTCCATCTTGCTCTGCACGCCAGGGGCGGGCTGTTTCTGCTGCGGATATTCACCGGTATGATACTGGGTTTTAGGGTTCTGAATTTTGCTCTGGGAATTTGCCATTGAGGTTCTCCTTGAGTGGGTGATCAGGCTTTAAGCTTAGGAGAATCAACCGGCAAGTGAGGACTATTCAGGATAATCCTTAAAAAACAGCAACAGGCGGAGCGGGAAGTACTGGCGGGAGTTAGGGCTTGGTGGGGGGGATGTCGGCTTTTGCGGCCAGCACTTCTTCATTCAGCGCGACGGTAGTGACGCTGGTCGTGCGATAGCCCTCATCGGCCAGTTTACGGGTGACGCGCAGGGTGGCGGTTTCACGTGCCCGCAAATACTGATAATTGGTTTCAAGGCGGGCCAGTATTTTATCTTTTAAATCCGGGCGCTGCTCCATAATGGCGTTAATGGTCGCGCCATAGATCTCTTCTTTAACCTGTAACGGATAAATTTCCCGGCGGTTCTGCCATTTCAGGCGCACCAGACCAGCCGGAATAGAGAGCAGCTCTTTCGCAATGCGTTGTATTTCCGCATTTTTAATCTCTTTCAGCGCCGCCAGATTTTGCTCTAAGATAAATTCATCGCTCTTTTTATCATCTAAAGCTAAATAAACGTTGTTGTTATCAACATCCTTCACGTTATTCATCCCCTAGCTTATAGAAAATAGGCGTGTTTTTTTCGCAAGTAATTAGATTGAGCCAGATGTCATTACCGGCTTCGTTAATCTCATCGGTTTTTTCCGTCAATATTTGACTTAGTGCCTGGGCGTCTATTTCCCCTTCCGCTTGCAGGTCGTTGAGCAGGCGAGCGAACACTTCGATTTTAACCACCCGGAATAACCGGTCCTTTATATGACGGTCGTGCTCTTCGAGCAACATATTGCGGGAGTTACCGGTACGGGTAACACCAATTAATATATCAGGCGCGTAATCTGCGAGTGTTCTTTTCCCCTTAGTGAAATTTGCATTGCTTTCTGCTTCTGGTGGTGTCGGTTCCACGGTAGAAATGTGAAACTTAGCCGGGACCAGATTGTCGGGCAACATTTTATATTTCCTTTAATTTCAACAGGGTGGGGTTGTCTGGAGTGTGAGATTCGTTGACAATAACATGAGGCAAATTTAAAATCAAAAAAAATGGAGCCTACCTATATGAACAGCATTTTTTATACTGTCATTACTTTGTTATTGCTTACCGCCGTCGTTCTTTTATTGATGAAAGAGTTCAATAAAAGCAGCGACGCGGAGAACACGCACAACCCTGCCCAGCCGGAGCGCATGTCAAAAGAAGAGGGCGAAGACCATTTTTCAGTGTTAATGAATGCGATTACGCCGGTTTGGTACTGGCGCGTTAATCATGAATATATTGATTTCCTCCATGCCACAATTAAACGAATGAATATGGTGGAAATAAATAGCATTCCTGACCTGTTTGAGGCGCAGCGTCGTTGCAGCGATCTTAACTCGGCGGTCTACAAATATTACGACAATATCAAGAAGCGTTGTCTTAATGGTGAGAAAGTGTCGCATTCCGATCTGGAGGTCATGAACCTGCGCCAGTGTTTTCGTGAGTTCAGCCTTGAAGCTTATCCATCGCTGGTGGTGCTGGTTTGGCCGGAATATCAACGGCCTGTCGTTAAGCCGGAGCAGGTATAGGTTCTGTGTTGTTTAGTTGTTGCAAACACTTTACCGCGTTGCGATATACTGCGGGCTGGTTTCGTTTGCAGACAGGACTTTATGGAACGCTTTTTTGAAAACGCAATGTATGCCTCCCGTTGGCTGTTAGCCCCGGTCTATTTTGGCCTCTCGCTGGCGCTGGTGGCCCTCTGTATTAAATTCTTCCAGGAAATTTTTCACGTTCTGCCGCATATTTTCAGCATCGCGGAATCCGACCTGATCCTGGTGCTGCTGTCGTTGGTGGATATGACCCTGGTGGGCGGCCTGCTGGTGATGGTGATGTTCTCTGGCTATGAAAACTTCGTCTCGCAGCTGGATATTTCGTCTGATAAAGAGAAGCTGAGCTGGCTGGGCAAGATGGACGCCTCGTCGCTGAAAAACAAAGTGGCCGCCTCGATCGTCGCCATCTCGTCGATTCACCTGCTGCGCGTATTTATGGACGCCAAAAATATCCCGGATAACAAGCTGATGTGGTACGTGATCATTCACCTGACGTTTGTGCTGTCAGCGTTTGTGATGGGGTATCTGGATAAGCTGAGCCGTAAGTAATAAAAAAGCCGGGTAAGCGCAGCGCCACCCGGCATTTTAACTACTTATCTGACGACGCCTGCCACAGATTCAGCTGCCCGTCGGCCACATGCTGGTCAATCCGCTGTAGCTCTTCTTCGCTAAAGTGCAGATTATTCAGTGCCTGCACGTTTTCCTCCAACTGCTCCGTGCGGCTTGCCCCAATCAGTACCGAGGTCACGCGCTCATCCTTCAACAGCCAGCTCAGGGCCATCTGGGCCATCGTCTGACCGCGCGCCTGCGCCATCTCGTTCAGCAGACGCAGACTGTTGAGGTTGGCCTCGGTCAGCATGTTCTCGGTCAGGCCGCGCACCTTTTTGCCTTCGCGCTGCATGCGGGAGCCGTCAGGAATGCCGTTCAGGTACTTCCCGGTCAGCAGCCCCTGCGCCAGCGGCGTAAAGGCGATACAGCCGGTGCCGTTGGCTTCCAGGGTATCCAGCAGGCCGCTCTTGTCCACCCAGCGGTTAAGCAGATTGTAAGAGGGCTGATGGATAAGCAGCGGGATCTTCCACTCGCGCAGCAGCTCCGCCATCTTCTGGGTCCGTTCTGGTGAATAAGAGGAGATGCCGACGTACAGCGCCTTTCCGCTCTGCACCGCCTGCGCCAGCGCAGAGGCGGTCTCTTCCATCGGCGTGTTTTCGTCCACCCGGTGAGAATAGAAGATATCCACGTACTCCAGCCCCATGCGCTTCAGGCTCTGGTCGAGACTGGCGAGCAGATACTTACGCGAGCCGCCCGCACCGTACGGACCCGGCCACATGTCATAGCCCGCTTTGGTGGAAATAATCAGCTCATCGCGATACGCCGCGAAATCATCCTGCAGCAGGCGGCCAAAATTTTCCTCCGCGCTGCCCGGCGGTGGGCCATAGTTATTGGCGAGATCAAAATGGGTGATACCGCAGTCAAAGGCTTTGCGCAGCAGGGCGCGCTGGGAATCGAGAGCCTGAACGTGGCCGAAGCTGTGCCACAAACCAAGCGACAGGGCGGGCAGGCGCAGGCCGCTTTTTCCGCAATAACGGTACTGCATCGTCTCGTAGCGGTCCGGAGAGGCGTTCCAGGGCATGATGTCTCCTTTCTGGGTGTTTGATTTTCGAAACAGCGTTTCTATTCTATCCTTAGTTCGTTCACAATTCATGGAGATATGCGATGACGCGTATGACCGCCAAAGACTTTCCTCAGGAATTGCTCGACTACTACGATTATTACGCTCACGGCAAAATCAACAAACGTGAGTTCCTCAATCTGGCTGCCCGCTATGCCGTCGGCGGCGTTACTGCGCTGGCGCTGTTCAATATGCTCAAGCCCAATTACGCCCTCGCCGAGCAGGTGAAGTTTACCGATCCCGATATTCTGCCCGAGTACATCACCTATCCCTCGCCGGACGGCCACGGCCAGGTGCGCGGCTATCTGGTGAAACCGGCCAAAGCCACGGGTAAAGTCCCGGCGGTAGTGGTGGTGCATGAAAACCGCGGCCTCAACCCCTACATTGAGGACGTGGCGCGTCGGGTGGCGAAAGCGGGCTACATCGCCCTGGCGCCGGATGGCTTAAGTTCGGTGGGCGGGTATCCCGGCAACGATGAGGAGGGAAAGGTCCTGCAGCAGAAGGTTGATCCCACGAAGCTGATGAACGACTTCTTTGCCGCCGTCGGGTTTATGCAAAAACACCCGGATGCCACCGGTAAGGTGGGGATCACCGGCTTCTGCTACGGCGGTGGGGTCTCTAACGCTGCGGCGGTCGCCTGGCCGGAGTTGGCCTGCGCGGTGCCTTTCTATGGCCGTCAGCCGCCGGCGGCGGACGTCGCCAAAATTAAGGCGCCCTTGCTGCTGCATTACGCCGAACTCGACAAGAATGTTAACGAGGGCTGGCCAGCTTATGAAGCCGCGCTTAAATCTAACGGCAAGGTGTATGAGGCCTGGATCTACCCTGGCGTAAACCACGGATTCCACAACGATTCTACTCCGCGATACGATGAACCCGCCGCGGAATTAGCCTGGAAAAGAACCCTCGGATGGTTTGAAAAATATTTGAGTTAATCCGCCTGAAAATACCAGGCAGGGATCCTGGTGTTGGGTTCACGTTATTTATTATAACGATGCAGATATATGCTCTATATTTGCATCTTTATGAAATATAAAGGCGGATTATTTTAAGGGGTAATGCCATTGATGCTCTCGTTTAATTTCCACACTTATTAAACAGAAATGAAAAGTTTTATAAAATTAACCAATAAAAGGTACCGCTTCGCATTTTATTGCCGATAACGAGGGTAGTACTCGCCTCCGGGCGATATCTCCCTCATGGCAAGGAAATAACTATGCACGTGTTTCGTAATTTCACGATCCGGTTCGTCATGCTGACGATTCTGGGGATTTTCTGTTTAATGTGGGCGGGGGTTGGGCTTTATGGCTCCTGGGCGCTGTCGCGTGTTGCCGATGGCAATGAGGTCGATCGACAGCTGGTCAAACAGATGACGGTGCTCAGCCAGGGTAACGATCAGTATTTCCGCTTTGTCACCCGTCTGTCCCGGGCGATGGACGTGCAGGCGGCAGGCGGTACGGCGGATCTTACCTCTGTGCAGCAGGCACTGGACACCATGAGCAAAAAGCTCGATGAGATGAAAGCCATGTCACCGGGGCCGATGGATGCACAGATCTCCTCTCAGGTGATCGCCAGCTGGCAGGCGTTGCTGGAGAACGGCGTGAAGCCCCAGATGCAGCTCGCGCAGCAGGGCAATCTCGACGCCTATCGCCAGCAGGCGAATACTGTCACTCCGCCGCTGAGCCGCGCCTTTGGCGAGAGCGCCGGGCAGTTTAATAAAGCTGCCGACAGCATTCTCGACCGCACCCGCGTGACGGTGGACGGCCTCACCAGCTTTACCCGCACGGTGATCATCACCGCGACCCTTATCGGTCTGCTGATCCTGCTGTTCGCCGATCGCTATCTGGTCGCGATGCTGGTGAAACCGCTGGATCAGCTCCGCTACCACTTTCGTCAGATTGCCCAGGGCGATCTGAGCCAGCCGATTGCTCCCTTTGGTCGCAACTGCGTAGGTCAGCTGGTGCCGCTGCTGACGGCGATGCAGGACAGCCTGCGCGAAGCGGTCAGTACCATCCGTGCCGGCAGCGAGAATATCTGGCGCGGCGCCACGGAGATCTCCAGCGGCAATAACGATCTCTCGTCACGTACCGAAGAGCAGGCGGCCGCCCTGGAAGAGACGGCGGCCAGCATGGAGCAGCTCACCGCCACGGTGAAGCTGAATGCCGATAACGCCCGTCAGGCCAGCGAGCTGGCGGATGTGGCTTCTACCACCGCCAGCCGTGGCGGGGCGCTGGTGGAAAATGTGGTCCACACCATGACCGGCATCTCCGTCAGCTCGAAGAAAATCGCGGAGATCACCAGCGTCATCAACAGCATCGCCTTCCAGACCAATATTCTGGCCCTCAATGCGGCGGTGGAAGCGGCGCGTGCGGGTGAGCAGGGGCGTGGTTTTGCGGTGGTGGCGGGTGAGGTGCGTAATCTCGCCAGCCGCAGCGCCAATGCGGCAAAAGAGATCGAAGAGCTGATCGCCGACTCCGTCTCCCGCGTGGAGCAGGGGGCCCGGCTGGTGAACGATACCGGCACCACCATGGAGGCGGTGCTGCGCGATATCACCGGCGTGACCACCATCATGAAGCAGATTGCCGCCGCCTCGGAAGAGCAGAGCAAAGGCATTTCGCAGGTGGGGGTGGCGATCACCCAGATGGACGGTGTGACCCAGCAGAACGCCTCGCTGGTGGAGCAGGTATCCGCTGCGGCCTCCGCGCTGGAGCGTCAGACCGAGGAGCTGCAACGCTCGGTGCAGAAGTTCCGCCTGGCGAGCTAACGGCGGGCCAGCTGCACGTCGCTGATCAATTGGGTCACCTGTGACAGGTGGCCTATTTTCACTTCGCTGGAGCGCTGAAACTTGCTTTTGTCGATCAGCAGCAGCGACTGGCTGGCGCGGTTGAGCAGCTGCGCCTTAAAACCCGCGCTGTGCGGGGTCGGATCCCACATCACACCCTGCTCATCCACCCCCTCGCATGAGAAAATAAACAGGTCGATCTCCAGCGCCTTCAGTTGCGTCACCAGGGCCGGATTCACATAGCAGCGATACTTGCGCTCCAGCGTTCCGCCCGAGCAGATCAGGGTAATGCGTTCGCGCTTCGCCATCTCATGGCAGATCGGCAGGCTGTTGGTAAACACCGTCAGGGCGATATCCGGCAGCTGCCGCGCCAGGTGAAAGCAGGTTGAGCTGGCATCGAGGGCAAGGGTCATCCCCTCGCTGACCCAGTCGAGGGCGTGGCGGGCAATGTCGGCTTTATCGGCGTAATGGCTTTTCAGCCGCGCGCCAAAGGGTTCGCCGCCGTCACGGTGATCGGGGTGGATAGCCCGCGCCCGCCCGTGGTGGCGCACAATCTTGCCCTGCTGCTGCAGCTGTTTCAGATCGCGGCGAATCGTCTCTTTGCTGACGTTAAGCCCGGCGGCAAGCGCGTCGGTCGTCAGCCAGTCGGACGCCGCCAGCAGGCGGAGAAGATCCTGATGACGGGTACTTTTCATGGATGCGTTCCGCTGCGGGAGAGGGAGATCAGCGTCTGGCCAATCGCCACGCCATTCTTGCCGGTGTGCTTAATCTGGTACATCGACCGATCCGCGCGGCGCAGGGCGTTGACGAAATCATCCTGCTCCTGCACCTCATCGATCCCCACCGAGGCGCCCACCTGCGCCTGGCCGTTATCCAGCTCGAACGGCGTCAGGGCCGCATTCAGGCAGTGGTGCGCGGTGCTGTTCACCAGCAGACTGGTGAGCGGGAAGGGCAGCAGCAGCACAAACTCGTCCCCGCCCAGACGCCCAACTATGGCACCCGGCGGGCAGGTATCGCGCAGACGCTGGCTGAGCTGGATTAGCAGCTCATCGCCGCTGCGGTGACCAAAGGTGTCATTCACCGTTTTAAAGTCATCCAGATCGATAAAGGCAATGCACAGCGGGCCCTGGGCTTTGAGCTGTGCGAAGTGCGTGAGCAGCGCGTGGCGGTTAGCAAGGCCGGTGAGCGGATCGTGGTTCGCCAGCTGGGCCAGCTGCTCCTCGTACTGCTTCTCTTTGGTCATATCGATGTGGGTGCCGGTCACCTTCAGGGGGTTGCCTTGCCCATCCCATTCGGTAACGCGGCCGCGATCCAGCACCCAGGTGACGGTGCCGTTTTTGTGCTGCATCCGGTGCAGCGCTTCGTAGAAGGGGGTTTTGCCGTGCAGATGATCGTAGAAGGCATCCAGCACGTTCTGCCTGTCATCGGGGTGCAAATGCTCGCGCCAGATCTCAAACTGGGCGCTCAACTCCTTAGGCTGATAGCCCAGCATCGAGCCCCAGCGGCGGTTGTAGATAATCAGCTTCCCGGTCGGCACGTCGAGCTGCCATAAACAGAGACCCGTCCCGTCGAGCGCAGCGCTGAGCTTGCTGCGGGCGTCACGCGCCAGCCTGGCAAGCCGGGCATTGTGCTTTTTGAGAATCTGAATCTGGTGTTCCAGCGCCTTTTCTGACATGCGAATAATCTGAAGAAAGAAATTATTGATGCCAGTTTACCGGATGGTTGTAAATACGCTGTTGAAAAAAGAGAGGGATTTGCGTTAGGGCGGAAATATCACTAAAAAGGGTGAGCCGATAATATACAGGGTCATGAATGGCTAAAACCGTGCGGGCAGAATATACCTGGATCGTGAATGCCACGTTTTATCATCCGTACAGAGAAGGTCAACATGCGCCCTTATTCTCAAACCGTTATCGCGGTTATTTCCGCCGTGCTTCTAAGCCTGGTCTTTGCCTCTGCGGCGAATGCCACCCGACAGTCACAGCAGCGCCAGGCGGCGAGAGATACCCGCCAGGATACCCGCGAACAGGCGCGGAGCACGAAGCAGAATTGTGTGGTGAATAATAACCAGAGTAATTCTGAATGCCGCCAGGATAAACGTCACTCGAAACAGGAAGGACGCCAGCAGGCGCGGGACATTAAATATTAATCAACAAGCTGAACGCGGGCTTTTGCCTGGCGTTTAGTCTGGCTCCAAAGCACAGCAGGACTTCACAGACGTATCGTTATATAATCTATTGCATAACGAAAATGTGAGGAACTTATGAAACAGCGCTTTTGGCAGGCAGTCGCGTTCAGCGTACTGATTTTACTCCCCTTATCTTCCCAGGCATCGCGCCAGATCACCGACCAGATTGGCCGTCAGGTAACCATCCCTGATGAGGTTAACCGCGTGGTGGTGCTTCAGCACCAGACCCTGAACCTGCTGGTGCAAATGAACGCCACCGACAAAATCGTCGGGGTGATGGCGAACTGGAAACAGCAGCTGGGCGACGGCTACGCGCGGCTGGCCCCCGAACTGAACCAGAAAGCGGCGCTTGGCGATCTCACCCACGTCGACCCGGAAAAGCTGGTGGCCCTGAAACCGGATGTAGTGTTTGTCACCAACTACGCGCCGCAGGAGATGATCGAAAAAATCAGCAGCCTGGGTATTCCGGTGGTCGCTATCTCCCTGCGTCACGATGCCGCGGGTGAAAAAGCGAAACTGAATCCGACGATGGCCGATGAAGAACAGGCTTACGATCTCGGGCTGCGCGAAGGGATCGCGCTGATCGGCGAGATCGTCAACAAGCAGCCAGAAGCGAAGGCGCTGATCGAAGCGACCGACAAAGGCCGCAAAATGGTCAGCGATCGCCTGAAAGCTATCCCGGCAGAAAAACGCGTTCGCGCCTATATGGCTAACCCGGAACTGACCACCTACGGCACCGGGAAATATACCGGCCTGATGATGGCCCATGCGGGGGCGGTTAATGTGGCGGCGGCAACCATTAAGGGCTTCAAAACCGTGGCGATGGAGCAGATTATCGCCTGGAATCCGCAGGTGATTTTCGTCCAGGACCGTTATCCCTCGGTGGTCAACGAGATTAAAACCGGCGCGCAGTGGCAGACCATCGACGCGGTGAAAAATCAGCGCGTCTACCTGATGCCGGACTACGCCAAAGCCTGGGGCTACCCGATGCCGGAGGCGATGGGCATCGGCGAGTTGTGGATGGCGAAAAAGCTCTACCCGGAGAAATTTAAGGATGTGGATATGCGCAAAGTGGCCAACGAATGGTATCAGCGTTTCTATCGCACCACGTATCAGGGGATCGACTGATGCGCGTGCTGGCGGCCGGCAGCCTGCGCAGGGTGTGGCCGCAGTTAATGGCCCATTTCCCGGCGGCAGTGGAGACGCAGTTCGGCCCGGCTGGGCTGTTGCGGGAGCGTATTGCATCGGGCGAGGCCTGCGATCTCTTTGCCTCGGCCAATCTTGCCCATCCGCAGGCGCTGCTGGCTGCCGGACGGGCGCAATCCGTGGCGTCTTTCGCCAGCAACAGACTCTGTCTGACCTTGCGCAGCGAGGTGCTGCGCGACGACGATGACTGGCGCTCTGTGCTGACCCGGGATGATCTGCGCATTGCCACCTCGACGGCGGGGGCCGATCCGTCCGGGGATTACACCCAGACGCTGTTTACCCGAATGGGTGACGCGGGCGAAGCGGTGAGAAAACGGGCGCTGGCGCTGGTGGGAGGGCGTGAATCTGCCCCCGTTCCGGCGGGCAGGCTGGCGGCCGAGTGGATTATCCACAGCGGGCAGGCGGAGCTCTTTATCGGTTACGCCAGCTACGCGGCAGCATTGCGCGAGATAGCAGGGCTGACGGTCCTCGATATCCCGGCACCCTTCAACCCACGCGCGGAGTATGGCTGCGCGGTGATCACGGCGCAGGGGCAAAGGCTGGCGGATTTTTTACAGTCAGAAAAGGCGAAAATGATCCTACACCAGGCGGGATTTGGCGGGTAATTCTGCCAATGCTTTTCACCCTCTCCCTGTGGGAGAGGGCCGGGGTGAGGGCATCAGGCCGCACGTGTTAACCCTGACGTTTGTCTTCCGTATTGTTCTCAAAATCGCTCGCCGCATGACGCTCATGCAGCTGTTCGTTCAGCTCGCCGTTGGTGCGGTTGACGATACGCCCGCGCTTCACCGCCGGACGGCTGGCAATATCCTTCGCCCAGCGCTGGACGTTCTTGTAGCTCTGTGCGTCGAGGAATTCCGCCGCGCCATAGACCTGGCCGAGCGCCACGCTGCCGAACCACGGCCAGATAGCGATATCCGCGATGCTGTACTCTTCTCCCGCCACGTAGCGGCCGCGCGCCAGCTGTTTATCCAGCACGTCGAACAGGCGTTTGGCTTCCATGGTGAAGCGGTCAATCGCGTACTCAATTTTCACCGGGGCATAGTGATAGAAGTGACCAAACCCGCCGCCGAGGAACGGGGCGGCGCCCTGCAGCCAGAACAGCCAGTTCAGGGTTTCTACCCGGCCCGCCGGATCTTTTGGCAGGAAGTGACCGAATTTCTCCGCCAGATAGAGCAGGATATTGCCGGATTCAAACACGCGGGTTGGCGGCGTGGTGGAGTGGTCGCGCAGGGCCGGGATCTTGGAGTTCGGGTTAACCTCGACAAAGCCGCTGGAGAACTGATCCCCCTCGCCGATGCGGATCAGCCAGGCGTCATATTCGGCACCGGTCACGCCCAGCGCCAGCAGCTCTTCCAGCAGGATCGTCACCTTCTGGCCGTTTGGCGTGCCCAGAGAGTAAAGCTGCAGCGGATGCGAACCAACCGGCAGCTCCTTGTCATGCGTAGCGCCGGAGATCGGACGGTTGATGCTGGCGAACGCGCCGCCGTTAGGGTTCTGTTTCCATTCCCAGACTTTCGCTGGCTGGTAGTTGTTGTCGGACATGTTGATCTGCCTTTTTGGGATGTGTTGAGGCAGTTTAGCAGGCATTCCGTGAACGGTTTAACGAAGTGAGCGCATAAGCATATGCAGTATTCCTTCTGGCGCTTATATATATAAATTCCGCATAAGCTTAATCAAAAATGGCATTTTCATTGTTAATGCGAAAGGGCTGAAAGCTGAATATGATGCGCAAACAGATATCTGTGAAAAATAAAAATTAGCAGTTAAAAAAACTTTCAAGGCAAGGAGTTAGTGAGATATGCGTAAGCCATTAGTATCTGCTGTTCTGGTCGCGCTGGCGCTGGTTGCCGCAGGCTGTGATGATGCCAAAAATAAAGAGACTGCGTCGGCCCCGGCGGCCAAAAGCGATGCGCCGAAAGAGGGCGGTTCACTGATTATCGGCATTACCTCCGGCGACCCGCTGGCGGTTAATCCCCTGTATGCCAGCGACCGTACCACCCTGACCATTATGCAGGCGCTGTATGCTCCGCTCTACAGCTTTAACGATGGCAAAATCGAATGGGGTCTGGCCGAGAGCCTGACGCCATCCGCTGACAACCTCAGCTACACCCTGACCTTAAAACCGAATCTGAAATGGCAGGACGGCCAGTCGCTGACCGCCGATGACGTAGTCTTCACCTTCAATAAACTGCTGGAAGAGAAACAGCACAGCTTCTTCCGCAGCATGTTCACCTACGGCGGCAAGCCGGTGACAGTGAGCAAGGTTGACGATCGCACCGTTAAGTTCACCCTGCCGCAGGTGAGCGCCGCCTTTACCGGCACCCTGGTGCAGATCTACCCGATCCCGCAGCACGTCTTCGCCAATGAAGCCGATCTGGAAAAGAGCACTAAAAACGATGCGCCGGTCGGTTCCGGCCCGTTCAAGTTTAAAGAGTACCGCGCCGGGCAGTATTACGCCCTGACGCGCTTTGACGACTACTGGAACGGCAAAGCGAAGCTCGACTCCGTGACTTATCGTTTCGCCAAGGACAGCAACTCCGCCAACCTCGCGCTGCAAAACGGCGAGATCAACCTCAAGATGGTCGATCCGCAGGATGTGTCGCGCCTGAAGAATACCGGCAAGTTTGATTTCGTGGTCTACCCGGAAGGGCGTCTGGCCTACATGACTTTCAACCAGAACGTGCCGGTGATGAAGAGCAAGGAGCTGCGTCAGGCCATCGCGTACGCTATCAATAAGGACGAGCTGACCCAGACCGCGTTCACCTCGCTGGACTACGCCAAACCGGCCACCTCGTTCCTGACGCCGGATACGCTGTACCAGACTGACGACGTGGAGCAGTACAAATTCAATCAGCAAAAAGCCAAAGATCTGCTGAAAGCCTCCGGTGCGCCGGCGAACCTCAAGCTGCGTCTGGCCTATGTGAACACCAACAAAACCCAGGAGAGCCAGGCGCTCTATATTCAGCAGGCGCTGAAGGGGATTGGCGTGAACGTCGAGCTGATGCCGCTCGACTCTAACGCCATGTCCCAGCGCAGCCTCGATATGAAGAATACGGCCTGGGAGCTGAACCTCGGCGGCTACATCATGGGTGCCGAGCCGGATGGCTACAAATCCCTTTTCATGAGCAACGAAGCCTATAACTACGCCCACTACAAGAACCCGCAGTTCGATGCCCTGTGGGATAACGGTGCCGTGGAAACCGACGCCGGCAAACGTGCGGAGATCTACAAGCAGATCCAGCAGACCGTGGCCAACGACATGACCTACTATCCGATCGCCTACACCAACGCCACCGTGGCCGTGGATAAACGCTTTGGCGGTACCAAAGAAGCGGAACCGAAGCCGGTGTATCTGTTCCAGGACCTGTCAAAAATCTACCAAAAATAAGCTGTCGCCCCGGTCAACCGATCGGGGCTTTTTGTTGGGTAAGTCGTAAGGGTATGTCGTGAACACATTACTGATGCGTCGGCTGCTGCAACTGGTGCCGATGCTGTTCTTTATCTCGCTGGTGGCGTTTTTGCTGGTCAAACTCGCCCCGGGCGATCCGGTGGCCGCGTACATCACTCCGCGCATGGCGCCAGAGGATATCGAGCGTATCCGCCAGAGTCTGGGGCTGGATAAGCCGCTGGTGACGCAATATTTTCTGTGGCTGAAAAACATTCTGCAGGGCGATCTGGGCTATTCGCTGATCTACCACCGCCCGGTGCTGGTGATGATTGCCGAGCGCATTCCGGCCACCCTTGGGCTGATGGGGGCCTCGCTGCTGATGGCGATTATCCTCGCCATTCCGCTGGGGCTGCTGGCCGGGGCGTTTAAGCACCGCTGGCTGGATCATGTCCTGAACCTGTTCGCCTATATTGGCATCTCGGTGCCGATCTTCTGGTTCGGCATTCTGCTGATCACCGTCTTTGCCGTGCAGCTCAACTGGTTCCCCAGCATGGGGATGCGCACCATCGGCATGGAGGATAACTGGCTGGATGTGGTGCGCCACGGCGTGCTGCCGTGCATTGCGCTCACCTTCTATAACCTCTCCAGCTACGTACGCTACATCCGCTCCAATACCATCTCCCAGCTCTCCGCCGACTACGTGCAGACCCAGCTGGCCTATGGGGCCACCCGTTCCAGCATCCTGTTCCGCCATGTACTGAAAAACGTGCTGCTGCCGGTGATCACCCTGTTTGGCCTGTCGTTTGGTGAGCTGGTGGTGGGGGCCTATGTCACCGAGAGCGTCTTCTCCTGGCCGGGTATGGGGTTACTGGGGATCCAGTCGATCACTTCCCTCGACTACCCGCTGATTATGGCGATCATCATGCTCTCGTCGCTGATGCTGATCGTCGGCAACCTGATCGCCGATCTGTTATATCGCTTCGCCGATCCCCGCATACGTACCCTGAGGTAACCCCGGATGAGCAGACGCTGGCAACAGGTTCGTCACCAGCTGCGCCGCAATCGTCCGGCGCAGTTCTCGTTATTTGTTCTCTTTATTTTTGTCGTCGCCGCACTGTGCGCCGGGCTGAGCCCTTACGATCCGGATCAGATGTCGCTCGGGGCGCGCACCCTGCCGCCCGATGGCGCTCACTGGTTCGGCACCGACGAGTACGGACGCGACTACTTTACCCGCGCCCTGTACGGCGGGCAGATCTCGCTGATGGTCGGCTGTCTGGCGATGGTCTTTTCAACGCTGATCGGCACCGTAGTCGGCACGGTGAGCGGCTACTTCGGCGGCTGGCTGGATAACCTGATGATGCGCGCGGTGGATATCCTGATGGCGATCCCGGCCTTCTTCCTGCTGCTGGTGCTCAACGCCTACCTGAAGCCGGGCGTGGATAACATCATCATGATCATCAGCCTGCTGACGTGGATGAACATGTCCCGACTGGTGCGTGCCGAAACGCTCTCCGTTAAAGAGCGCGAGTATGTGCTCTATGCCCGCGCTTCGGGGGAGCATCCGCTGCGGATCATCCTGCGCCATATCATCCCCGGCGTGCTGCCGACCATTATCGTCGCCGCTACCCTGAATATCGCTTCGGCCATCCTGATGGAGTCGACCCTCAGCTTCCTCGGACTCGGGGTGCAGGCGCCTGCCGCCTCCTGGGGCAGCATGCTCAATAACGCCCAGTCGTATATCGGCGAGGCCTCCTGGCTGGCGATGTTCCCCGGCATTCTGATCCTGCTGACGGTGTTCAGTTTTAACGTGTTAGGCGACGTGTTCCGCACCGCCTTTGAGCCGGGAGCGAACCGCGATGAATAACTTACTTGAACTCGACAACCTGCAAACCACCTTCCGCACCCGGGATGGCGATGTCCACGCGGTGCGCGGGGTGAGCTTTCACGTTCAGCCGGGCGAGCTGGTGGGCATTGTCGGAGAGTCCGGCTGCGGCAAGAGCGTCACCTGCAAATCCATTATCCAGCTGCTGGGCAGCAACGGGCGCATCACCGGGGGGCAGATCCGTTTCGACAATGACGATCTGGCGCAGAAAACCCTGGAGCAGATGCGCGCCATTCGCGGGAATGAGATCGCGATGATTTTTCAGGATCCGATGACCGCACTTAATCCGGTGGTGACCATCGGCAGGCAGATGTCCGAGATCCTGATGCGTAATAAAGGCCTGAATAAAAAAGCGGCCCGCGCGGCCAGCATCGCCATGCTGGAGCAGGTGGGCATTGCCGAAGCGGAGCGCCGTTACGACCAGTACCCGCACGAGTTCAGCGGTGGGATGCGCCAGCGGGTGATGATCGCCATCGCGCTCTCCTGCGATCCCAAACTGCTGATCGCCGATGAGCCGACCACCGCGCTGGACGTCACCATCCAGGCGCAGATCCTGCGGCTGCTGAAAAGCCTGCAGCAGAAAACCCACACCGCCATCCTGCTGATCACCCACGATCTGGGTGTTGTAGCCCAGGTGTGCAGCCGGGTGGTGGTGATGTACGGCGGGCTGGTGATGGAGGAGGGCAGCGTGGAGGATATTTTTTATCGTCCGGCACACCCCTACACGCAGGGGCTGCTGGCGTCTCTGCCGCACCCGGAGCAGACCAGCCATCGCCTGTCGCCCATCGAAGGATCGCCGCCGGGCCTGCTCAATCCGCCCCCGGGCTGCCCGTTTGCCGAACGCTGTCCACACCGGATGCCGCAGTGCGAGCGTCAGCCCGCGTTTTACCGCCCCGAACCGGGGCACCGCGCGGCCTGCTGGCTGCTGGCCGATAAGGAGGCTCAGGCATGAGCGAACAACATTCTCCCCTGGTCAGCGTGCGCGACCTGCATAAGCACTTCACCCTCAACGGCGGCCTGCTGCGCAAAGGGATAGCGGTGAAAGCGGTGGACGGCGTCAGCTTTGATATCCGCCAGGGGGAGACCTTTGGCCTGGTGGGCGAATCCGGCTGCGGCAAATCGACCCTCGGGCGCGCCATTCTGCGGCTGTTTGATATTACCTCCGGCGAGATTGATTTTGCCGGGCAGGCGATCGCCCAGGCCAGTGAAAAGCAGCTTAAGCCGCTGCGCAAGCGGATGCAGGCCATTTTCCAGGACCCGTATTCTTCGCTGAACCCGGGGATGACCGTCCAGCAGCTGGTGGCGGAACCGATGCAGATCCACGGCTACAGCCGCGAGGAGCAGCGGGAGCGTACCGAAACCCTGCTCTATAAAGTGGGGCTTAAGCAGGAACATCTCCAGCGCTTCCCGCACGAATTCAGCGGCGGCCAGCGCCAGCGCATCAGCATTGCCCGGGCGCTGTCGGTGCGTCCGGAGTTTGTCCTGTGCGATGAGCCGCTGTCGGCGCTGGATGTCTCGGTGCAGGCGCAGGTGGTGAACATCCTTCAGGATCTGCAGCAGGAGCTGGGGCTGACCTACCTGTTTATCGCCCACGATCTGTCGATGGTACGCCATATCTCGACGCGCATTGGGGTGATGTACCTCGGCAAGCTGGTGGAGGTGGCGCCGTCCGACACGCTGTATCAGCATCCGGCGCACCCTTATACCCGGGCCCTGTTAGCTTCAGTGCCGCAGCCCGATCCGCGGATCCGCAATCTGGAGCAGGCGACCCTGCGCGGGGAGATCCCCGGCCCCACCTCGGTGCTGCCGGGCTGTAAGTTCTGCAGCCGCTGCCCGCACGTGATGCCGGTATGCCGACGCGAAACGCCCGCGATGCAGGAGATCGCCTCCGGCCATTTCACGGCCTGTTGGTTGTTTAAGGTGTAAGGGAGTGTTTGCTCCCTCTCCCGGTGGAAGAGGGTTGGGGTGAGGGCATCAGGCCGCACATTCCCGTAGGCCCGTGCAAGCGCAGCGCCGCCGGGCTTTTCTTCCCGGCGCAGTATCAGACGCTGAGGCAACTGAACGGCAAAACCCTCTCCGAACGCACGTCGTTTGTCATCGCACCCGATGGTAAAATCCTGCTGAGCTACACCGACCGTAGCCCCGAAGTGGGGGTGTCATAAACAGGAGAGGGCATGACCCAGGCAATAATGCTGCAGGGAACCGCGTCCGATGTGGGAAAAAGCGTGCTGGCCGCCGGCCTGTGCCGCATTTTTTATCAGGATGGCTGGCGAACCGCGCCGTTTAAATCACAGAACATGGCGCTCAACTCCGGTATCACGCCGGACGGCAAAGAGATGGGCCGGGCGCAAATCATGCAGGCCGAAGCGGCCGGGATTGCGCCGGATGTGCGGATGAATCCGGTCCTGCTTAAACCCTCCGCGGGCAGCCAGGCTCAGGTGGTGCTGATGGGGGAGGTGGTAAGCCATATGGATGCGGCCCGCTACCACGACTTCAAACCTCGCCTGCGGGAGCAGATCGCCGGGGTGTATCAAAGCCTGGCTCAGGCGTATCAGATCCTGGTCCTGGAAGGGGCGGGAAGCCCGGCGGAGATCAACCTCCGCGATCGCGATATCGCCAACATGGGGATGGCGGAGATCGCCGGCTGCCCGGTGATCCTGGTGGCTGATATCGATCGCGGCGGGGTGTTTGCCGCCATCTACGGTACCCTGGCGCTGCTGCAGGATCATGAGCGCTGGCGGGTCAAAGGGGTGATCATTAACAAGTTTCGCGGCGATGTGGCGTTGCTTTACTCCGGGTTACAGCAGATTGAGTCCTTAACCGGCGTGCCGGTGCTGGGGGTGATGCCATGGCTGGATCTCGATCTCGAGGAGGAGGATGGCGTAGCGCTCCAGCGTGGGAGTTCGCGCCATCGTCAGGCGCGCGAAATCGACATCGCCGTGGTGCACCTACCGCATATCGCCAACTTCACCGATTTTAACGCCCTGTCGGCGCAGCCGGACGTACGCGTGCGCTACGTCAGCCAGCCGGATGAGCTGGTTGGCGCCGATCTGCTGATCCTGCCGGGGAGCAAAAACACCCTTCACGATCTGAACTGGCTACGGGACAGCGCGATGGCGCACGCCCTGCTGCAGCGAAACCGCGACGGCGTGCCGCTGCTCGGGATCTGCGGCGGATATCAGATGCTGGGTGACACCCTGATTGATGAGGTGGAATCCGGTCTCGGGCGGATGCCCGGTCTGGGGCTGCTCGCTACCGTGACGCAGTTTGCCCGCCACAAAACCACTACCCAGATCAGCGCCCGGATGGCGGCATCGCTGCCCGGCTGGCTGGCTCCCCTTTCCGGGATGACGGTGCGCGGGTATGAGATCCACATGGGGCAAACCGTGCGGGCCGACGGGGCGCAGCCGGCGCTGTGGCTGGAAAAAGAGCAGGCGCAGGTTGCCGATGGCGCGGTGAGCGACGATGGGCTGGTATGGGGCACCTATCTGCACGGCCTGTTCGACAGCGATGCCTTTACCCGCGCGCTGGTCGACAGCCTGCGGGCACGTAAAGGGTTACTTCCTCTCGAAAACGCGCCAGACTACGCCAGCTACAAAGCCCAGCAGTTTGACCAGCTGGCGCAGGCGATGCGCCAGCACGTTGATATCGCCAGAATCTATCAGATCATGCGTGAGCATCAGGAGTGCAAGGAATGATTGTCGTGACCGGAGGGGCGCGCAGCGGTAAGAGCGCCCACGTTGAGGGGCTGGTTGCCCGCCACTATTCGCAGGTTTTATATATCGCCACTTCCACCGTCACCGACGATGAGATGGCGGCGCGTATCGCCCGGCATCGTGCCCAGCGACCCGCCCACTGGCGCACCCTGGAGCGTTATCGCGATCTGGGGGAGGTTATCCACCAGCAGGTTCAACCCGGTGAAGCAGTGGTGATCGAGTGCATCACCACCCTGCTGGCGAACCTGCTGTACGACGCGTCGGGCGGGGCCGATCCCGACACGCTGGACTTTGCGGCGCTGGAGATTGCATTGCAGCAGCAGATCGACGATCTGATCGCCGCCTGCCTGGCAACACGCGCCCCGGTGTACATCGTCACCAACGAGCTGGGGATGAGCATCACCCCGGAAAACCGTCTGGCGCGGCATTTTGTCGATATCGCCGGGCGGGCAAATCAGAAACTGGCCCAGGCGGCAGAAGAGGTCTGGCTGGTGGTCTCAGGGATTGGAGTCAAAATTAAATGAGCTTAGCGATGTTATGGGCGACGCTGCGCCTGATGTCACGGATCCCGGTGCCGGAAAAATGGGCTGATGGGGTGGAGTTCCGCCAGCTGGCCCGCGGGGTGCCGTGGTTTGTGCTGGTGGGTGCGACGATCGGCGCGCTGGCCGGACTGCTGGCGCTGGTGGTGAGCCAGACCGGCGGCGGGATTTATATTGGCGCTGCCGCTTACGTGCTGGCGCTGGTGCTGCTCACCGGCGGCTTCCATCTGGACGGGCTGGCCGACACCTGCGACGGCATCTTCTCGGCCCGCAGCCGGGAGCGGATGCTGGAGATCATGAAGGACAGCCGGCTGGGCACCTTCGGCGGCCTGGCGCTGGTATTCGCCATTCTGCTGAAAATCCTGGCGGTGATTGGCCTGGCCCATCTTCCCGCCAAAGAGTGGTTTGCGCTGCTGGTGTGCGCCCCCATCGCCGGGCGCGCCGCGCTGGTGCTGGGAATGTACGGTCAGCGCTATGCCCGCGAAGGCGAAGGGATGGGCAGCCTCTATATCGGCCAGGTAAGCTTCCGTCATGCCGCGCTGACCCTGCTGGGCGGGGCGCTGGTGGTGGGGTTCATCGCCGGCCTGCACGGGCTGGCGGCGATGCTGGTCACCTATGTCGTGATCTATGGTCTGGTGCACTATCTCCGCCGTCGTCTCGGCGGGCAGACCGGGGATACCCTTGGGGCACTGGCCGAAACCGCAGAGATCGTCTTTCTGCTGGCATTAATGTGGGTCTGAACATGCGATTTTTTCTGGTTCGACACGGACAAACCGCGGCCAACGCCAGCGGCCTGTTTTACGGCAGCACCGATGTGCCTTTGACGCCGTTAGGGATTGAGCAAAGCACGCGGGTGGCCGGTCTGCTGGCGGAGGTGTCCTTCAGCGAGGCGATAGCCAGCCAGCTGCTGCGCGCCCAGCAGACCGCGGAGCTGATCGTCCCGGTAACCGGGAGCGACCCAAGGCTCAACGAGATGGATTTTGGCCGCTGGGAGATGCGCCATTTCAGCCAAATTGCCGAGGAGGAGCCCGAAGCCTGGCAGACCTGGCTGGACGACTGGCAAAACGCCACCCCCAGCGGCGGCGAGCCCTTCCCGCACTTTGCCGGGCGGGTGAAGGCGGTGGCGGACGAGCTAGCCCTGCGCCAGGAGTCTGGCGACATGCTGATCGTGGCGCACCAGGGAGTACTTAGCCTGCTGTTGGCCCACTGGTTCAAGATGCCGACAGACTCCCTGTGGCACTTCCCCTTTAAGCAGGATGCTTACACGATGGTGGAAAATCGCGGCGGATTTATGCTGTTACGCGCCTTTAACGACCGGAGCCCGTTCCGGGAAGAAGAATGAGAACCCTACCGATGCAGACAATACAGGAACTGCTGGCCGCTATTCAGCCGCTGGATGAGAACAAACAGGCCCAGGCGGCGCAGCACATTGATGGCCTGGTGAAGCCGCTCAACAGCCTGGGACGGCTGGAGACCCTGGCGATCCAGCTGGCAGGGATGCGGGGCTTAACCCGGTTCGAGGATCTGCAAAAAGAGATTATCGTGATGTGCGCCGATCACGGCGTTTACGAAGAGGGGGTGGCCATCAGCCCGCAGCAGGTGACGCACCTGCAGGCGCTGAATATGCTCAAGGGCACCTCCGGCGTCTGCGTGCTGGCGAAAAGCAATGGTGCGACCGTGCTGCCGGTGGATATCGGCATCGACTGTGAGCCCATCGAGACCATGCTGAGCCTGAAGGTGGGGCGCGGCAGCGGCAACATCGCCCGCGGCCCGGCGATGAGCCGTTTTGATGTCGGGGAATTGCTGCTGCGCAGCGCCCGGCTGGTGCAACAGCGCGCCGCAGAGGGGATCGCGGTGTTTGGCACCGGCGAGCTGGGTATCGCCAACACCACGCCCGCCTCGGCAATCATCAGTGTCCTCAGCGGCTGCGATCCGCACGAGGTCGTGGGGATCGGCGCTAACCTGCCGGCGGATCGGATCCAGCATAAAGAGGCGATTGTCCGTCAGGCGATTGCCGTCAATCAGCCCGATCCCGCTGATGCCATTGATGTGCTGGCGAAAGTGGGCGGCTACGATCTGGTAGGCATGACCGGGGTGATCCTTGGGGCGGGGGCATGCGGACTGCCGGTGGTGCTGGACGGTTTCCTCTCCTATGCCGCGGCGATGGCCGCCTGCCAGCTGGCGCCTGAGGTGAAAAACTACTGCATCCCGTCGCATTTCTCGGCGGAGAAAGGATCCCAGCGGGCGCTGGAATATCTCGGCTTAACCCCGTATCTGTACCTGGATCTGCGCCTGGGCGAAGGGAGCGGGGCAGCGCTGGCGATGTCGATCGTCAGCGCCGCCGGGGCAATGTATTGCCAGATGGGCGTCCTGGCAGAGAGTGGGATCAGTCTTAAAGCGTAATCTGGCGTAGATGTCCCAGCTGGCGCTGATGAGGTCGTCCCAGCAGCAGTACCGTGGTGAGCGCGCCGAGCAGGGCACAGAACATATCGGACTGCGTATCCCAGGGATCGCCCTGAGTGCCGAGGAAATCGTCCGCGCCCTGGCCCATCGCCAGCGCCGCCCACCACTCGATCAGCTCGTAGGTGGCGCTGATCGCCAGCGCAATACAGCACACCACAAAAGCCGTCATCTTACGGCCGGTGACGTAGCCGCCGCGCACCAGGATCTCCCGGGCCGCCAGCGCCGGCACCAGCCCCTGGAAAAAGTGCCCCAGCTTGTCGTACGGGTTGCGGCTCAGGTGGAACATCTCCTGAACGTCAAAGCCGATGGGCACTTTGGCGTAGGTATACATTCCGCCCACCATCAGGATGATGGCATGCCAGAAGATCAGCGTGTAGAGCAGGGGAGTTAGCGGGTAGCGCCGTTGGGTGGCGAGCAGCAGCGGCACGATGATGATGACCGGCGTCACCTCCATCAGCCAGGTGGTGCGGTCCGTGGTCATCAGGCCGGTATAAATCAGGATCAGCAGTAAAAGCAGCGCGCCGACCTTTAATCCAGAGGAGAGTGCAGTTTGCGTCATGTGAGTTAACTGTTGAGTAAAAACAGACACTATCGACCGACGCGGAGAAAAACACAATGTTTGGCAGCGGAGCATAAAAAAACGGGGCCATTCGCGGCCCCGTTGATCGTTCATAACAATCAGAACGACTTGCGTAAGCGCAGACTGAAGGTGTGCGCCTGATAGCGGTCGCCGGCCTGCAGATCATAACGCGCGTCGAGGCTCAGATCGTTGGCGTCGTACAGGGTAGTGCCCACGGCCACGCCCGCCATATCTTCCACCGGAGAGGCCCCTTTGGTGATAAAGCTGGTTTCACCGATGGCATCGGCGGCGTAGGTCGCATGGCTGCTGACCTGACGGTTATCGTACTGGTGGATCCAGGAGACCTGGGCGAACGGCGTCAGGTTACCCAGGCCGGTGGCGAAGGTCTTCTCGATGCGGGCACCGATATCGCTCACCACAGACTGCGCGTGGGTGCTGCTGACATCCAGCGCCATGCCGTTGCCGCCGGTTTCGCTGTAACCATCTACGTGCTGATAGCCGTAGGTCAGGCCCGCCAGCGGGGTCAGGACCACGTCAGCCGGCAGGGCGATCGGATAGCCAAGCTCGCTTTGCAGGGTGATGGACTGCCCGTTGAACTTGCCGTGAGCAGTGCCGGAGAAGCCGGTGAAATCAGCGCGACGCACGGAGCTGTAGTTCTGACGGTTCAGGCCCGCAGAGAGGTTCAGATACCACGGATTGCCGGTGTAACCTGCGTAACCAATCACCCCGTAGTTATCGGCGGTAGAGTTGTTGCCGCTCAGGTTGTCTTTACCGTGCACGGAGGTGTTGCTGTAGTTCAGGGCTGCGCCCAGACGCCAGTCGTCACCCAGCGCGCGGTCGGCACCGATGATCAGGCCGCCAAATTTCGCGGTATAGCCGCTGACGTTGTCGGTGCTGTCCTGACGAGCATACCCGCCGAACGGCTGACCCCAGACGATCCAGTTGTTGGCGTAGTCATCGCCTGTTGCCACGCCGCTGGTGCCGGAGGCCTGCGGGTTACGCACGGCATCGATGTGAGCACCCACTACGGCTTGAGCAGTAGAGGTAGCAACGGTGGCCGCTGAGCTGGTGTTAAGGTTCTGGCTGGTGGAGAGACGCTCGCCAGCGCGGTTCGCTTCCTGCTTACCTTCAATCGCCAGGGAGGCGTTGTACAGATCCAGCAGCTGCGGGGAGGCGATACCGGAGTAGTGCGCCAGTCCGCCGAGTGCCGCCGTGGCGCTCGGGATAGTGGCAACACCACGTTTGGTCGGCTGCGCAGGGGTTGGTTCCGCTGGCGCAGGCTGCGGCGTTGGCACCGTCACGACCGGGGTGGTGACCTCGGGTTCAGTCACGACAGGCGGGGTGACTTCTGGTGTTGGCTCAGGGGTTGGCTCTACCGGCTCGATAATGACCGGCTCTGCGCCCAGGGTTAACACCAGGGCCTTGCTTTCATCCAGTTCAGCGACGCTGCCGTTGACCGTACCACGATAACCGAGGGCTTTGTAATTCAGCTGATCGGCGTGGTAGTCGGTCTCTGCGCCAGCGGCATTGATCACCACGTAACGCTGGCCTTCAGCGAACGGGTAAGTGCTGCCGGTGCGCAGCAGATTAACGCTGGAACCCGCATCGATAATGGCATTGCCGGTGACGTTGAGGCGGCCATAGCCGGAATCGGCAAGCAGATCGCCGCCCGCAACGGCCAGATCGGAGACACCGGTAATCAGCGTCGCGGCGGCTTTCTGATGGTAATCGCCAGCGATGTTGATGCTGTTGTTTACCTGCAGGGTAGCCGCTTCGTTCACCACGACGCCGTTCGACACAGGCCTTTCATCGCTCATCTGGAGTGACATCAGGCCGTATTCAGGCGTGCTGGTGACGATATTATCGTTCAGCAGCAGCGAGCCGGTGTTGAATACCACGTCGGAGCCCATAATGGTCCCTGTCGCGCCCTCGAGGCCGGTCAGCGTGCCCATGGTGGTGGTGCCACCGTTAATGTTTAATGTTGTCGCGTTTAAGGCGTAAATATCACCGGCAATAACGCCACTGTTGGTCAGGGTCACGCCATCGCTGCTATTGCTACCGACCAGCAGCGCATAATAGCCGCCGGTTAACAGGCCATTATTAACAATCTGCGTCGTTGCGCTCTGGTTGTAGTAGTTCCAGATATAGATCCCGCTCGAGTTGCCTGACAGCTCACCGTTGTTGATGATTGAACCAAGGGCGCCGTTGCTATAGATAGCGGTGTAATTGCCGGTGATTTGGCCGTTATTTTCAATGGTGTCGATGGTGCCATAGGTATAAATACCGGCGAAGCTGCCATTAATTTTATTATCATTGACGATGGAATTAATGGTGCTCTGGTTATATATCCCGGAGCTGCCGTAATTATCGGTCGCACCACCGTCAATCGTACCGGTGTTGTGCAGGGTGCCAATGGTTCCATTGTTAAAAATGGCACTGTTTTGGCCATTATTGACGTTATTTTCCGCCGGGATGAAGGAGATCAAACCCGCATTGGTTAAGTTATCAATGGTTCCCTGGTTACTGATGGCGCGGGAGCCAGAGATCTTACCTTCAGCGGTATTGATTAAGGTGTTAATGGTCCCGACATTGTCGATTGTGCCATTGTTATAAGAATTGAAGTCGTAGTTAGAGTTGTAAGTGTTCTGAACACCCTTAATGGTGCCGCTGTTGGTGAAGGTGTTAATCATCCCCGATGCGCTCACCGCAACCACTTTGCCATTCTGGTACTGATTGAGGCTGGAAATGGTTCCGTTATTGTTAAGCTCACCCACGGTTCCATCAATCTGCACAACATTGCTGCTTAAAAATAATGGCACATCAACAACGTCGCTGATGGTGCCGTCATTGGTAAGCGTTGTTACAGTCACACCCGAATTAACCGTTAATGCCGATCCTGGGGCGCCCGTTACGCTTCCCGCCTGGGTGATATGCACTAACTCTTTGGCGTCAGCAATCTGAACGCTGCTCGCCGGGGTGTCGATAATTAATTCAGGAGATGTGGCGTAGGCCTGCGCGGTCGTTGATGCCACCAGCAGAGAGATCAGCTGGCTAAGACGTTTCTTTTCCATGGTGTACCATCATAAAGTTGCGATGTTTGTGCAAAATGCAATTGTGATTTCTTCGGATTAATCCGATATCTTCGGGCGCAGAATATACAATTTGTTGCCGAAAACAATAAGCGATGCTTAATTATTTCCGGTTGAATTCATTCCACATATTTGGTCATGTTGATAATTTGAGTTAAGGCTGGTGCGGTATGAGGATATATCCTCACTTTTTGCATGGAACGATATTGATTAGTTTATCTTTATTATTGGCAGGGTGTGTTTCTACCGATCCGCAAATCGTTGCGCAAAAAATCGCCACCTATAGTGGTCTGACCAGTAAAAAATTTGACATAGATCTGTTCCCGATTGTCAGCTGGTATCGAATCACGCCGCCGGTTCACTCTCTGAGGGTCTACATCGAGGGAGATGGCTTTGCCTGGAAGAGCCGCACAACCCCCTCGGATAATCCGACGCCACGTAATCCGACCGGTCTGAAGCTGGCGGCGGCGGATAAGCAGGCAAATGTGTTTTATCTTGCCCGGCCCTGCCAGTTTATCGGACCGCCGCTACCGACTCATTGCCAGGTAAATCTCTGGACGCAAGATCGCTTCTCACCGGCGGTTATTGACGCGATGAACGAGGCGATCAGCCAGATGGTGGCGCGTTATCCGGGAGTGAAGCTCGATTTGGTTGGCTACTCCGGGGGCGGCAATATCGCCGCGCTGCTGGCGGAACGCCGGGATGATGTGCGCTCCCTGCGCACTGTGGCTGGTAATCTCGACGTGGCGTATGTTAATGCCCTGCATCATGTCACTCCGATGCCCGCAGCTGAGAGCGCCATCGATGGCGCTGCTGCACTGCGTAACTTGCCGCAGATCCACTACAGCGGCGAAGCCGACACCACCGTGCCGCCCGCCGTCGCCCGTCGTTTTCAGCATGCGGTGGGAGGAAGGTGTGTGCAGACGGAGGTGGTCAGCGGGATGGGGCATGGTTCGGACTGGGCGGCGGTCTGGCCGCAATTGCTGGCGCAGGGATTACCGGACTGCTGAGGGGTGATCAATGTTGTGTGACTTCAGGACCTAACAATGAAAAAGAAAGAGTTTGTGACCCAGGATCTGCTGAGCAAAATCTACCAGGACACCACGGCGGGGCCACGCAAACTCCCTCCTGAAAGGCAGCTGGCCGAAGAGTATGCCGTCTCGCGTTTTACTATCCGCCAGGCGCTGGAAAAGCTGGTCAGTATTGGCGTGGTGCGGATCGTGCAGGGCTCGGGGATCTGGATCAACGAACACGCGCGTAATAATCCGCTGATCTACAACTCGATCACGGAAAAGCGATTCGATCAGATGCGCTACCGGATGATTAGCCTGCATAAGAGGAGGCCCGATCGCGCGGCGCAGCAGATCTTCGGCATTGATGAAGAGAGTTTTATCTGGCACTTTTGCCGTCTGCGCTACGTCGATGACCAACCCGTACAGCTCGAAGTCTCCAGCATGCCGGCTGCCGATTTCCCGGACCTTAATCAGCAGGCGATTGAGCGTTCCATTCAGCAGTACGTCTTAAGTAAAGGCATGAACATATCCCATATGCTGACCACCTACCGGGCGGTCAGCGTCAGCCGTGAGCAGGCGGTGATACTGGGCTGCAAAAAAGGCAGCCCGGCAATGCATATTAATAATCGCGGAATACTGGAGGGGGGCCGGGTTTTTGAGGTGAGCGATATAATTGATATCAACTACACCTGCACCTGGGTCAGCCCCTATAACCGCGATAATTTAGCCTGGCGACAAAATCAGGGCGTATGAAGGGTGCCGTCCGGCAGGCGGCTTTGCGTCCACTCGTGCGGGCGATAGACCAACGGATAGGCCAGGGCCAGCTCTTCATTAAAGCCGGTGCCGATGCCGGGCGCCGTCGGCGGATAGACAAACCCGTCTTTCACCTCAGGCGCGCCAGGGAATACGCTGTCAGTGCTCGCAGAACGTGGGATGAATTCCTGAATGGCGGCATTATGCAGGTGAATGTTCAGATGCGTATTCACCGCCACGCCGATGGGGGTCATATCCCCGGGGCCATGCCAGGCGAGACGCACGCCAAAGGCCTGACACAGGTGCGCCAGCTTCAGCGCCGGGGTAATGCCGCCGATCTGCGAGATATGGCAGCGAATAAAGTCGATGCGGCGATTGACGATCAGGTCGTGCCATTCAGCGGGGTTATTGAAAAGCTCGCCCATCGCCAGCGGCACGCAGCTCTGCTGGCGAACCTGTTCCAGCCAGGCGCTCTGCTGTGGCGGCAGGATATCCTCGATAAAGTAGGGCTGGTAAGGCTCAAGCTGTTTTGCCAGCTGCACCGCCTGCTGCGGGAATAGACGTTCGTGTACATCGTGTAAGAAATGGATCTTCCAGCCATATTTTTCGCGCAGGGCGCGGAACATCTCCACGGTGTTCGCCATGTATTCGTGCTGATCGAACCAGGCACCCGCGGTCGGGTTCTCTGGCGCATGCAGCGCCGTTGGCGTGCCGCCGTAAAAACCCAGCTGACAGCGGATATGACGATAACCTTGCGTCACCAGTTTATCGACGGAGGCAAAGAGTTCCTCCAGCGTCTCGCCGCTGGCGTGGCTGTAAGCCGGGATCGCATCGCGGGATTTTCCGCCCAGCAGCTGGTACAGCGGCATTCCGGCCAGCTGCCCTTTTATATCCCACAGGGCCATATCCACGCCGGAGATGGCGTTATTCATCGCCGGACCGTTACGCCAGTAGGCGTTAACGTTCATCATTTGCCACAAATCTTCGATGTTATTGGCATCCCGGCCGATCAGTAGCGGTTTAAGATACTCATCCACCAGGGTTTTCACCGCCAGCGGGCGCTGCTGGAAAGTGGCACAACCGTGTCCGATGAGCCCTTGTCCGGTGGTAACGCGAACGGTCACCAGGTTATGACGGTCCGGGCGGGTAATAAAACACTCAATATTTGTGATAATCACAGGCGTCACGAGAAACTCCTTTGCGGCTCTGTGGAAATACAGAATGGGAATATCATCGCCCTAAAAATGTTGGCCGGTAAACCGTTTTTTTATTATTTATTTTGGTCAGTTATTTGAGTCTATTTTAATTAAAAACCGTACCAATTATGGATTGATAACGGTTTTATAGCTCTTTAGATGGCTAAGTGTGAGCGATATCAACTTTTATTGGTTTGTTTTGTAGGGTGGGTTTATCTATTCTCGTGGCATCAATAAAACAACAACCCTACCGGCAGGAGTCTTTATGGGGACGCAAGAAGCCATCAATAATATTATTCGTCTGGTCGGTGGCCAGGGGAATATTAATAAAGTCTGGCACTGTATGACGCGGCTACGGTTTGATTTAATCGACGATAATAAAGTTGACCAGACCGCAATAAAAAATCTGCCGGGCGTGCTGGGCGCGCAGCTGCAGAGCGATCAGTTTCAGGTGATCATCGGGCCGAAGGTGAACAGCTGGTACGAGCAAATGCTTACTGTGCTCGGTCAGGGTGCTGATAACGCACCGCCGACGACAAAGGGGCGTAAAAGCCTGGTTTCCCTCTTTATGGATACCGTCTCGGGGGTGTTTGGTCCGATTGTCCCGGCGATTGCCGGTGCCGGGATGATAAAGGGCTTGCTGGCCGGGCTGATCGCGCTGAAGGTGGTTTCCGCGAAAAGCGACACCGTCATGGTTATCGACCTGATTGCCAGCGGCGTCTTCTATTTCCTGCCGTTCTTCCTTGCCGTGTCGGCGGCGAAGATTTTCAAAACCAATGAGTATCTCGCCGCGGCGGTTGCCGCCTGTTTGATGTATCCCTCATTAATAGAAGCAGCGAAAGCGCTGGCGACGCATCAGGAAGGGGCGGTCAGTGCGCTCTGGTTAATGAATGCCATCCCGGTCTCCGTCTTTAACTATGCCTCGAGCGTCATTCCGGTGATCTTCTCGGTGCTGGCATTGAGTTATATCCATCGCTGGGTAGACAGCATCATGCCGGATGTCCTGAAAACCGTATTCACGCCGACGCTTACCCTCTTTATAGGTGCCCTGGCGGCGCTGGTGGTGATCGGCCCGATTGGCATCTGGCTGGGTAAAGGGCTCGCCTTCTTTATAGAAGGGCTGTTTGGCGTGTCGGCCAGCTTTGCCGGGCTTATCGTCGGGGCTATCCGTCCGGTGGCGATCCTGACCGGTATGCACCATGCGATGACGCCGATTGCCCTGCAGAACTTCAGCGACCGTGGCTACGACATGCTGATGCCAATGATGTTTATGGCCAATATGGCGATTGCGGGAGCGACATTTGCTATCTGGCGCCTGAGCCGGGACCGCCAGGAGAGAACCGTTACGCTGTCGGCAGCCATCTCTGCGCTGCTGGGGATCACCGAACCGGCACTCTTTGGTGTCCTGACGCGCTACAAGAAAGCCTTTATCGCCGCCACGGTGGCCAGCTCGCTGGCATCAGCCTTTATTGCTTTCTTCGGCGTGCGTCTTTATGGCTACATTCTGTCGAGCATCTTCAGTTTGCCTGCTTATATAGGTCCGTACTTTGTCTTTGCTCTGGCGGGCGTGGTGATAGCGCTGGTGCTTTCCTTTACGTTGACCACCATTCTGGTAGGAAAAGAGCAAGCCGCAGAGTGATTTTGACCCCGTCTTAAAGGGCGTGCAGCAAAGAATACCAGTCAGTTTGTGGATAACTCTGTGGGCAAATGCGTATAAGGCGGGGTTTTGCTGGGGAATGCAGCAGTCAGTCATTTTTCTGTCATTTAAGGGTTGCGGCCCCGGGAGAACTCCCTATAATGCGCCTCCATCGACACGGAACAACGGCAAGCAAGCCGCCGGGTCAGCAGGGAAAAGCGTGAAATTAGCGCTTGACTCTGAAAGAGGAA
>DERO01000030.1 GCA_002360945.1 Leclercia adecarboxylata
TGACCAACTGAATTTGCCTAGCGGCTGTAGCTCGGTGGTCCCACCTGACCCCATGCCGAACTCAGAAGTGAAACGCCGTAGCGCCGATGGTAGTGTGGGGTCTCCCCATGCGAGAGTAGAGAACTGCCAGGCATGAATTAAAGAAACCCCGCACCGCAAGGTACGGGATGTGTTGCCGTCTGCGTGAAAAGCGCCGGTCGCAATGCGTTTACCCGTCCGAGAGACTATTACCCTTTCAGCATCACAGTCACCTTTTATGTAAATGATATTTATTATCAATAATGCTTTACAGGCGAACCTTAAAGATGTATTTTAAATACATGTTTAAAGCCGGAGGTACTTATGAGCCATCACAGAATTCCCAAAAACTGGACCATCAAACGTTCTACTCCTTTTTTTACTAAAGACAATGTCCCCGCAGCGCTTCTGAGCCATCACAACACCGCAGCCGGTATTTTTGGCCAGCTCTGTGTCATGGAAGGGACAGTGACCTACTACGGCTTCGCCAATGAAGAGGCAACAGAGCCAGAAGTAAAAGTCGTGATTAACGCAGGTACCTTTGCGACCAGCCCACCGCAGTACTGGCACCGTATTGAGATGACCGACGATGCACAGTTTAATATCAATTTCTGGGCCGAACCGGCGTTCTCAGGTGATGAAGTTTACAGTGCGAAAAAGGCATAATCCCGATGCTCCCTTATCCTTAATAAGGGAGCCCCTTCAGACAGTGTGAAAGCCCCTAATCAATTTCTTCAGCCGTAAGTAAATCCATTCACCGGGATATCGCTATGAAGATCGTCTCTATTGAGGCCAATATTGCTGCGGGAAAAAGCACCCTGCTGGAACCTCTGGCGGCGGCATTATCAGAAAAAACAGGCGCATACTGGAGTGTAATGAAGGAGCCCGTGGATGAAGATCCGGTGTTTCTTGAACTGCTTCAGGTGTTCATTGAGAACCCACACGACGCCGACGCCCGGGTAGCCTTTCAGCTCTATATCACCGCATCCCGACAGCGCCTGTTAAAGGACATCCCCGAAGGCAACTACGTTATCGAACGTTCCCTGTTCAGCGATATCGTGTTCTGCCATGTGAATTTCCTGATGACTGAACAGCCATCGGCCCGCTATATGTCTTATTTCTACCAGATTAAGGATTACCTGAAGCGTTATCCGCATATCGATCTGGTGGTCTATATCGATCGCGACGCGGAGGCCTGTTTTAACGACTGTATGGCGCGAGGACGGCCTGGAGAGGATAAATACACGCTGGACTATTTTGAGGACGTTAAAGCCTTCCACGACGCCTGTCTGCCGCAAATTGCCCGCCAATATGGCTCAACGCTGCTGACGCACCAGGTCTGGTCGGGATTTGCATGCCCGGAAGTGCTGGCAGATGCGGTGATAGAGAAGCTGAAGAAGTT
This sequence comes from Leclercia adecarboxylata, assembly GCA_002360945.1. Lineage (GTDB taxonomy): Bacteria > Pseudomonadota > Gammaproteobacteria > Enterobacterales > Enterobacteriaceae > Enterobacter > Enterobacter adecarboxylatus_B. The sequence goes on from DERO01000030.1 coordinate 1,421, forward strand.
ATAAAATTCTGTTTCGCCAAAAGCAAAAACCCGCCTTTTGGGCGGGTTCTTTAAATAGTGGTGCCCGGACTCGGAATCGAACCAAGGACACGGGGATTTTCAATCCCCTGCTCTACCGACTGAGCTATCCGGGCAACGGGGCGAATTAAACCCGATCCGCCTCGTGGCGTCAACGGAATTTGTTGATTTCGCTACTGACCGCACACTCTGTCGCCATTTTGCTGCGATCTCAGGCAAAAAACGCGGTCCACAGGGCGGAAAGCGGCATTGCGATCACCAGCGCAGGCAGCATATTTACTACCGCAAACATCTTAATGCCGCAGATCCGCAGCCCGGTTGCCAGCAGCAGCAGACCGCCAACGGCGGTGAAGTCCGCCATCATCGCCGGAGTGGTCAGCGGTAAGATTAATGTGGCGCAGGTGGCGAGGGCGAGTTGGATAAGTAGCATCGGTACGCAAATCGCGGCAACCGCGATACCCAGCGTGGTCGCAAAAATCGTCGCGGTGAAGAAATCGAGGAAGGCTTTAGCGATAAGAATGCTGGGATCGCCAGTCATCCCTTCTTGCATCGAGCCGAAAATCCCCGTGCCGCTGGCACAGAACAGAATGATGATGGCGACATAGTTCTGGATAAACGCGTCGTGACCACCACCTTTCTGTTTACCGCGGGAGAGCAGATTTTTCGCTTTGCTGACGGCGCCGTTGATCCCTTTCTCCAGATAACAGAATTCCCCGATTAGCGCGCCGAGCAGCGTTGCCAGCACCATCACCGGCAGGTTGGCGCACTTGATAACCAGCAGAATACCGATTCCCAGCGAGGCCAGACCAAATATCGAGGGCATGGAGGAGCGAATTCGCTCCGGTAATCGCTGGCTGAGCACGGCGCCAAGTACGCCGCCCAGCAGCACGGCTCCCGCATTAATGAACGGTCCAATAACCACTGTGAACTCCTGTTATTTACTCATTGATATTGCATTATTATTACTCTTTTCAGTGAGTAATCGCCAAATGTAATCCCGTTTTTTGCATAATGATTCCTTCTTGCGCCCCCTGGCGAAAGGTGACATTATTGCGCGAATTTTCTCCTCTCAGATACGGGGCCGCCAATGAAACGACTCTCTTTTGCTGCGCGAATGGCTGGCCGTATCGACACATCTTATTCTACGCTCACCATGCGGTGAGGGTAACGCAGGCTCACTGCAGGACAACAGTAAAATCAGACGCGTTCTGCTTTTACTGATGTCTGGCGGTCGGAGCTGAACTCCGGTCAGACACATTCGTTGGGCAGGGGGACTCCCTGTCCGGGGCTTTTTCACGCCTTGCACGGGTATTTGCGCTTATGAAATCAATGAAAATTGCCGTCAGCCGCGAGCTGGCGTCCGCCTTGTCCACGCACCGGGAAGTGGTGACGCTGGATAACACAGATTTTACGGATGTGGCGGCAGTCGTCATTACCGTCGCTGACAGTTACAGCGGCATTCTCGCGTTGCTGAAACGCACCGGCTTTAATCTGCCTGTATTGATGTTCTCGCCGCAGCCTGTGGAAACCCCTGCGGGTGTCGATGCAGTCATCGACGGCAAAGCGCAGGAGTGGTTAGAACTGGAAGCCGCGGCCTGTCGCTATGAAGAGAACCTGCTGCCGCCGTTTTTCGACACGCTCAGCCAGTACGTGGCGATGGACAACAGCACCTTTGCCTGTCCGGGGCATCAGCACGGGGCATTCTTTAAGAAACACCCCGCAGGGCGGCAGTTCTTCGATTTCTTCGGCGAGAACGTCTTTCGGGCCGATATGTGCAACGCCGACGTGAAGCTCGGCGATCTGCTGATCCATGAAGGGTCCGCCAAACACGCGCAAAAGTTCGCTGCAAAGGTGTTTAACGCCGACAAAACTTATTTCGTGCTTAACGGCACCTCGGCCGCTAACAAGGTGGTGACCAATGCGCTGTTGACCCGCGGCGATCTGGTGCTGTTTGACCGCAACAACCATAAATCCAACCACCATGGCGCGCTGATCCAGGCCGGTGCCACGCCGGTGTACCTCGAAGCGGCGCGTAACCCGTTTGGCTTTATTGGCGGCATTGATGACCGCTGCTTTGACGAGGTGTACCTGCGGGAACTGATCCGCGAAGTGGCCCCGGAAAAAGCCGGTGAAGCGCGTCCGTTCCGCCTGGCAGTGATCCAGCTCGGTACCTATGACGGCACCATTTATAACGCCCGCCAGGTGATCGACAAGATCGGCCAGCTGTGCGACTACATCCTGTTTGACTCCGCGTGGGTGGGTTACGAGCAGTTTATCCCGATGATGGCGGACAGCTCGCCGCTGCTGCTGAACCTTAATGAGAACGATCCGGGGATCTTTGTTACCCAGTCGGTGCACAAACAGCAGGCCGGGTTCTCCCAGACCTCGCAGATCCACAAAAAGGATAACCATATCCGCGGCCAGGCGCGTTTCTGCCCGCATAAGCGTCTCAACAACGCCTTCATGCTGCACGCCTCCACCAGCCCGTTCTACCCGCTGTTTGCGGCTCTCGACGTTAACGCCAAGATCCACGAAGGGGAGAGCGGGCGCCGGCTGTGGGCCGAGTGCGTTGAGCTGGGTATCGAGGCGCGCAAGGCGATTATCGCCAATTGCAAAATGATTAAGCCGTTTATCCCGCCGGTGGTGGCCGGGCGTCCGTGGCAGGATCATCCAACCCATGCGATTGCCAGCGAGCTGCGCTTCTTCAGTTTTGAACCGGGTGCGAAATGGCACGGCTTCGAGGGCTATGCCGAAGAGCAATACTTTGTCGACCCGTGCAAGCTGCTGCTGACCACGCCGGGCATCGATGCTGAAAGCGGGGAGTACACCGACTTTGGCATCCCGGCGACCATTCTGGCGCACTACCTGCGCGAGAAAGGCATCGTGCCGGAGAAGTGCGATCTCAACTCCATTCTCTTCCTGCTCACCCCTGCGGAGAGCGCCGAGAAGATGGCGCAACTGGTAGCGATGCTGGGTCAGTTTGAACAGCATATTGAAGACGACACCCCGCTGGCGGATGTTCTGCCAACCATCTGGCAGAAATATCCGGTGCGCTATCGCGACTACACCCTGCGTCAGCTCTGCCTGGAGATGCACGATCTGTACGTCAGCTTTGACGTGAAGGATCTGCAGAAGGCGATGTTCCGCAAAGAGAGCCTGCCCACCGTGGCGATGAACCCGCAGGACGCTAACCAGGCCTTTATTCGCGGTAACGTTGAGCTGGTGCGCATCAGCGAAGCCGAAGGACGCATCGCGGCAGAAGGGGCGCTGCCGTACCCGCCGGGCGTGCTGTGCGTGGTGCCTGGCGAACTCTGGGGCGGGGCGGTGCAGCGTTACTTCCTGGCGCTGGAAGAGGGCGTCAATTTGCTGCCCGGTTTTTCACCAGAACTGCAGGGCGTTTACAGCGAGAAGGATGCGGACGGGATTAAGCGCTTGTACGGGTATGTACTGAAGTAAAAAAATTCCCCCCTCGCAGGAGGGGGGAACTTAAGAGATTAATGCGCGACGGTCTGCGCACCTGTTGGTGTACGAACATGTTTGTACTTGAACAGCGCCATGAAGGCGAAGGCCAGTACCAGGGAGTAGCCCGCGAAGATCAGCCACACCGGCTGCCAGTTAGTAATACCGTTGGTGGTATACATCTCTACAACCTTACCGCTCACCACGCCGCCAAGAATACAGCCGAAGCCGTTGGTCATCATCAGGAACATGCCCTGAGCGCTGGCGCGGATTTCCGGACGAACCTCTTTTTCCACGAATACGGAGCCGGAAATGTTGAAGAAGTCGAAGGCGCAGCCGTAGACGATCATCGACAGCACCAGCAGCACGGTACCGAAGGCTGACGGGTCACCGTAGGCAAACAGACCGAAGCGCAGCATCCACGCGAAGATACTGATCATCATGACGTTCTTAATGCCGTAGCGGCTCAGGAAGAACGGGATGGTCAGGATGAACAGCGTTTCGGAGATCTGCGAAATCGACATCATCACCGACGCGTGCTCAACGATAAAGCTGCCGGAGAACAGTGGGTCGTTATCGAAGCTGTGCAGGAAGGTGTTGCCGAACATGTTGGTGATCTGCAGTTCCGCACCCAGCAGCATAGAGAAGATGAAGAAGATCGCCATGCGTTTGTTTTTAAACAGCGCGAAGGCATCCAGGCCGAGCATGGTGCTCCAGCTCTGGTTTTTCTGCTGGTTAGAGACCGGAATGTGCGGGAGGGTCAGGGTGAACAGCGCCAGCACCACGGAGAGGACTGCACCGATATAGAGCTGCATGTGGCTCAGTTCGAAGCCCGCGAAGCTCACGCCCCACATCGCCATGATAAAGCCGATGGTGCCCCAGATACGGATCGGTGGGAAGTCGGTCACGATATCCATACCGGCTTCTTTCAGACGGTAGTAGGAGATGGTGTTAATCAGGCCCAGCGTTGGCATATAGGCTAGCGAGTTAAGCAGGATCACTATGAACATCGCCCCTGGCGTGGTGACCTCGGCCGCCATAAACAGCGTACCTGCCCCAACCAGATGGCAAAGCGCATATACCCACTTGGCGCTTATCCACTTATCCGCCACGATCCCGAGCAGGGTCGGCATAAAGACGGCAGCGATACCCAAAGAGCTGTAGACCGCGCCGATAGAGGCACCGTCGAATTTGAGCGTGACAAACATGTAGGAGCCGAGCGTGGTTAGCCAGCTCCCCCACAGACAGAACTGCAGAAACGACAAGATTTTAAGCTGCAGCTTAAGGTTCATGTTACTTTCCTCACAAGAGAGCGGGCTGTATGTTGGTGTAGAAACATTTCAGTTTTGTATTTGATGCAATTCTATCAGCGAGTGGCGTGATGTTTTGTTACCTCCCGCAAAAAAATGCAATCAACATTAATTTGCAGTTTGGATTGTGATGCAAATAACACTTTCCTATGGATGAGGTATAGACAGCGAGAGGGAGGCTTCTACCCTCTCCACAGAGGAGAGGGTAGAAGAGAGAACATTACTTTCTACGATAGTTCTTTTGCGCCGTATTGACCTTGTAAAGGTAGCGACGGGACTCTGCGGAGGGGTGACGGCTAGTCAGGGTTTGATAAACATCTCCCGGGGACATGCTGTTGATGATGTTTGCCGCCTGGACTTTATCGCTGGAGAAGACCCGCAGTACGCTCCCTGCACCGCCGTTATAGGCGGTAATCACCGCATAGCGGCGCGAGGTCGGGTTATCAATGCCGCTCAGGTAGACGTTGTTCAGCATCGCCAGATAGGCGGTGCCGGTATCAATATTACTGGCGGGATCAAAAAGATAGCTGCGGTCCGGCATGCCCGATCTCCCCTGCGCACGGAACACATCTTTCCCGGCGCTGTGCTGAACAACCTGCATCAGGCCCAGGGCATCGGAACGGCTCACCGCGTACGGGTTAAAGGACGATTCGGTCTGCATAATCGCCAGGATAAGCGACTCATCTACACCGTACTTACGTGAGGCCTGACGTACCATTCCCACATATTTGTGCGCACGTTTATCGAGGTGGTTTGGCACCAGGTTGATGGTCACGCTGTAGATAACGCGCAGGCCATTGCTGCGGCTTTTCAGGCGCGTCTGCAGCAGGTAGTTGGCAAAGTTGTTGGCGCGACCTTCCCAGCGAATGGACTGGCCGGTCTGATCCACCACCTGGCCATACAGGAACGGCTCTTTGGAGATGGTGATGTCGTCGGCGTCGGAGTAAAGGTCGATAGATCCCGGATCGTCACCCATCAGCAAGGTTTTGACGATCGCCTCACGTAAACGTGCTGCAGGATCGGTCCCGGCGATGGTTTCGACGGTGATGGTACCCTCGTCAAAGTTGATATGACTGCGGGTCTGGTAAGCGTCAGTGTATTTAACGTAGTCTTTAGGTCCGGCGATCAGAACTTCGTTAAAACCCCATATGTTTTCGATGTTGTGGGCAAACTGCCCCATCAGAATGTCAAAACCGTTGGTGTCCTTCACCCAGGCTTCGTTATAGCTATCGCCTTTATCTTTGGAGGAACACGAAACAAGTAACGGTGCAACAAGAGCAAGCGCTAAAAATTTTTTCATCATTCCGGGAGTGCGTGTTGTGTTGGTTCCGGGGCGGATGTCAGGCACCCGCCCGCTGGGTATTATTTTTCTGGCGGCGTATAACCTTCGATGTGCACCTCTTTCCCTTCAAACAGGAAATTCACCATCTCCTCTTCGAGCTGTTTACGGTGTTCAACGTTCATCATGTTGAGCTTGCGCTCGTTAATCAGCATGGTTTGCTTGTGCTGCCACTGCGCCCACGCCTCTTTTGAGATCTCGTTATAGATGCGCTTACCCAGATCGCCCGGATAGAGCTGGAAGTCCTGGCCTTCTGCTTCGCGTTGCAGGAAGGTGCAAAAAATTGTTCTGGCCATACTGAATCCTCTTTGTCGCCCGGAGCTAAACCGTTGCCCCGACACGTAATTGCTGTAACAGGCGCTCCACGGGAGCTGCCAGCCCCACTGACGGCGGTTGCGCTAAGTTATACCAGAGAGCGGTGCCTTCATCCATGCACGCCGTGAATGAGGACACAGGAAGCCACATCGGAACAATATCCAGATGGAAGTGGCTGAAGGTATGGCGAAACGCGTTGAGCTGCACAAGAGTATCGGCAGGGATGCCGCGTTGCGCCAGCCAGTCGCGAAGACTCTCTTCATCCTCAAACTGCGGGAAGCAGAATAAGCCGCCCCACAAACCGCTTGGCGGACGCTGGGCGAGCCAGACCGTCTCCTCGTGCTGCATCAGCAGAAAATAGCCGGTGCGCTCGGGCAGGGTCTGCTTCGGCTTTTTACCGGGATACTGCGCCCAGCTGTGGTTGGCATAGGCCACGCACAGATTATTCAACGGGCAGAGTTCGCATTTTGGCTTCGAGCGGGTGCAGACCATCGCCCCCAGATCCATCATCGCCTGGTTAAAGCGTTCAACACCGTTAGCAGGCGTTACGGCTTCACTGATCTCCCACAGGCGCTTCTCCACCTCTTTCTTGCCCGGCCAGCCGCCAACGGCATAGCAGCGGGCCAGCACGCGCTTCACGTTGCCGTCGAGAATAGGGAAGTGCTTACCCAGCGAGAGAGAGAGGACTGCGCCAGCGGTGGAGCGCCCGACGCCCGGCAGGGCGGCCACTTCATCGAAGGTTTCCGGGAATTTACCCCCGTGCAGCGACACCACCTGCTGGGCGGCTTTATGCAGATTGCGGGCGCGGGCGTAATAGCCGAGCCCGGTCCACAGATGCAGCACCTCATCAAGCGGGGCGTTTGCCAGATCGGTCACGGTGGGAAAACGCGCCATAAAGCGCTCAAAATAGGGGATAACGGTAGCGACCTGCGTTTGTTGCAACATCACCTCAGAGAGCCATACTTTGTAGGGTGTTTTTTCAGTTTGCCAGGGCAGGGTTTTACGCCCGTATTTGTCGTACCAGTCCAGCACCTGGGCTGAAAATTGAGAGGCTTGCATGGTCTTCGCTTCGCGATATCAGGGACGCAGATTGCAGCACAGAGGCATGCGGCTGTAAACCGGATCTTTCCCATGCTTGCATCCCATCATTAACTTTGGATAATGCCCGTTTCCCGAACATTCTCACAAGCAGACTACTCTTTTATGAAAAACGACGTCATATCACCGGAATTTGATGAAAACGGCCGCCCGCTGCGCCGTATTCGCAGCTTTGTCCGCCGTCAGGGCCGCCTGACAAAGGGGCAGCAACACGCGCTGGATAACTACTGGCCGGTGATGGGCGTAGAGTTCACCGAACAGCCGCTCGACTTTGTTGCGCTATTTGGCCGCGACGCGCCGATTACGCTGGAGATTGGTTTCGGCATGGGTGCTTCGCTGGTGACCATGGCAAAAGCGCGTCCGGAGCAGAACTTCCTCGGTATTGAGGTTCACTCCCCGGGCGTAGGTGCTTGTCTGGCGACGGCCCATGAAGAGGGCGTTGAGAACCTGCGGGTGATGTGTCATGACGCGGTGGAAGTGCTGCACAAGATGATCCCTGACAATTCTCTGAACATGGTTCAGCTCTTTTTCCCTGACCCATGGCACAAAGCGCGTCATAATAAACGCCGTATCGTTCAGGCACCTTTTGCTGAGCTGGTAAAAAGTAAACTGAAGCTGGGTGGCGTTTTCCACATGGCCACCGACTGGGAACAGTATGCGGAGCATATGCTGGAGGTGATGTCAGGTCTCGACGGGTATAAAAACCAGTCGGCGAGCAATGACTATGTGCCGCGTCCTGACTCACGTCCGGTAACGAAATTTGAACAGCGTGGCCATCGTCTTGGTCACGGCGTATGGGACTTAATGTTCGAGAGGGTGAAATAATGGCAAAGAACCGTAGCCGTCGTCTGCGTAAGAAAATGCACATCGAAGAATTCCAGGAGATTGGTTTTTCGGTGGCATGGCGTTTCCCGGAAGGCACCAGTGTAGAAAAAATTGATGAAGACGTGGATGCGTTTATCAATGAAGTTATCGAGCCGAACAAGCTGGCGTTTGACGGCAGCGGCTACCTGGCATGGGAAGGTTTGATCTGCAAACAAGAGATCGGCCAGTGCACCGAAGAGCATCAGGCTATCGTGCGTAAGTGGCTGGAAGACCACAAATTCGAAGACGTACGCATCAGCGAACTTTTCGATATTTGGTGGGACTAATAGAGCATCAGGGGGCCAGCAATTGCTGGCCCGTTTTGTATGAGGGAGAATATATGATGCGCAAAACGCTGCTCGCTGCGGCTTTAATGACCACGGCTCTGACCGCTCACGCAGATTACAAATGCGAAGTCACGCCGCGTGACGACGTGATTCTGAGCCCGCAAACCGTGCAGGTAAAAGGTGAGAACGGCAATCTGGTGATCACTCCGGATGGCAACGTCATGTTTAACGGCAAGCAGTACCAGCTGAGCGCCGCGCAACGTGAACAGGCAAAAGATTACCAGGCCGATCTGCGCAGCGCGCTGCCGTGGATCGATGAAGGCGCCCTGACCCGTGTGGAAAAAGGCCGTGTCGCGCTGGATAAGATCATCGCTAAAGAGGTGGGGGAGAGCAGCAATATGCGCTCGCGCCTGACCAAACTGGACGCGCAGTTAAAAGAGCAGATGAACCGCATTATTGAACATCGTAGCGATGGCCTGACGTTCCACTATCAGGCGATCGATCAGGTGCGCGCCGATGGCCAGCAGCTGGTTAATCAGGCGATGGGCGGCATTTTGCAGGACAGCATCAACGAGATGGGCGCCAAAGCGGTGCTGAAAGGCGGCGGCAACCCGCTGCAGGGCGTGCTGGGTAGTTTGGGCGGTCTGCAAACCTCTATTCAGAATGAGTGGAAGAATCAGGAAGCGGATTTCAAGGCGTTCGGCAAAGATGTGTGTAAACGCGTGATATCGCTGGAAGAGAGCCGCAAAGGGCTGGTGGGGTCGCTGAAGTAGGTTAGTGCGGTCTGGGCCCCTCACCCCGGCCCTCTCCCCAGGGGAGAGGGAGTAAATGTTCCCTCTCCCTGTGGGAGAGGGTTAGGGTGAGGGCATCAGGCATTGCAGATGCTGCAGAATAGTTATTAATACTCCCTCCTCATTCGCCCTGAACTCGTTATTCCAGAACCGAATTACACGCCAGCCTTGCGCATTCAGACACGCGGTCCTTTGCAGATCATATTCCTCATCATCCTGATGTTGCCCGCCATCCAGTTCAACGATTAACCGCGCCTTAAAGCATGCAAAGTCAACGATGTAAGAACCAATTGGCATCTGGCGGCGGAACTTGTAGCCATAGAAATGACGTCCCCGGAGTAAATACCAGAGACGTGTCTCTTCAGGTGTCATGTTTATTCGTAACTGTTTTGTTTTTTCCATCCCCGCACTCTGCCAGCTTTTCCTTCAGCCAGCAGAACGGGATGCAAAATCCTGAATCAGGCTTCAGGACTCTTCGGCGAGGAACAGCTCAAGAAGGGAGTTTAAGAACAGTTTGCCATGCTCGGTGATCTGCCAGAACGCGTCGCATTCGGTCAGATATCCCTGCGCCAGTGCCTCGTCAATCTGCGGGCGAATCACCGACTCCGGTAACCCGGTATACAACGCAAACTCCGCGCGCGGCGCGGCTTCCAGCAGGCGGAAGCGGTTCATAAAGAACTCAAACGGCTTATCTTCGGCCTCGACGTCGTGCTGGCGCTCCAGATAACGTCCTTCCATATAGCCACGCGGATGGCGCGTTTTGGCGGTACGCAGAATACGCCCGTCCGGGAAGGTCACTTTGCCATGGGCGCCGCAGCCAATCCCCAGATAATCACCAAAACGCCAGTAGTTCAGATTGTGCTGGCACTGATATCCCGGCTTCGCATAGGCCGAGGTTTCGTACTGCTGATACCCGGCGGCGGTCAGTAGCTGATGGCCCTGCTCGAAAATATCCCACAGCGCGTCGTCATCAGGCAGCACCGGCGGGCGCGAACCAAACAGCGTGTTCGGCTCAATGGTCAGCTGATACCAGGAGAGGTGCGGCGGGTTCAGTTCAATGGCCTGGCGCAGATCGTCCAGCGCTTCCTCCAGGGACTGATCCGGCAGGCCATGCATCAGGTCGAGGTTAAAGCTGCGCAAGCCCAGCCCGGTCGCCAGATGCGCGGCGCGCTTTGCCTCACCCGGGCCATGAATACGGCCCAGACGCTTTAACTTCGGCTCGCTGAAGCTCTGTACCCCAATAGAGATACGGTTCACCCCGGCGCGCTGATACTCGACAAAACGGTCGGCCTCAACCGTACCCGGATTGGCCTCCATGGTAATTTCTGCATCCGCTGCCAGATTGAGGCGCGCACGCACGCCATCCAGCAGCGTCTGCATCGCCGGGCCTGAGAGCAGGCTCGGCGTACCGCCACCGATAAAAATAGTCTTAACTTCACGTCCCTGCGCGTAAGCGACGTCGGCGTCCAGATCGGCAAGCAGATGCTGAACATAATCGTCATGAGGCACTTCGCCTTTCAGCGCATGCGAGTTGAAATCGCAGTACGGGCATTTCTGCACGCACCACGGGATGTGAATATAAAGACTCAGAGGTGGCAAATTAGCCATTACGTAACGCTTCCAGTAACAGTTTCAGTGCGCGCCCACGATGGGAAATCGCGCTTTTCTCTTCGCGGGTGAGTTCCGCGGCGGTTTTGCCCTCGGTCGGGACAAAGAAAATCGGATCGTAGCCAAAGCCGCCGTTGCCTGCCGACTCGCGAGCGATGACGCCCGGCCAGCTGCCGTGGCAGACAATCGGCGTAGGATCTTCGGCATGGCGCATATAGACCAGCACGCAGTGGAACTGCGCCTGGCGCTGCTCATCCGGTACGTCCTTAAGCGCTTCCAGCAGCTTTTCGAGGTTCTGCTGGTCACTGGCATCGACGCCGGAATAGCGGGCGGAGTAGATCCCCGGCGCACCGCCAAGCACGTCCACCGCCAGGCCGGAGTCGTCGGCAATCGCCGGCAGACCGGTGACCTGCGCCGCATGGCGCGCCTTCAGAATGGCATTTTCGATAAAGGTCAGGCCGGTCTCTTCGGCAGAGTCCACGCCCAGCTCGGTCTGCGCGACCACATCCAGACCGAAATCATTTAACAGCGAGGCCAGCTCGCGCACTTTACCGGCGTTACCGGTAGCGAGAACAACTTTTTGCATGTGTTAATCCTGTTGTATCAGTGCCGCGACTTCCGTCGGGATTTGTTGCGGATTAAGAATTTTGACCTGCTTGTGACGCCCCAGTTCACCTTTCTCGATCAGCACCTGGCTTTTCGCGACGCGGAACTGTTTTGCCAGATACTTCACCAGATGGGCATTGGCCTGGCCATCCACAGGAGGGGCGGTGATGGCGACTTTTACTTCGTCGCCATGCAGCCCGATAATGGTATCGCGGCTGGCTTTCGGCTGAATATACAGCCGTAAAACCAGCCCGTCGGCGCAGGTGCTGACAGCACTCATAGCGCCATCCACAGCCCCGGCAGCAGGATGTTGCCCGTGGACTGCAGCAGTTCAGCAATACCCATATTGATCACGTACAGCAGCAGCACGAGGATCATCGGGGAGAAATCAATCCCGCCCATGGCTGGCAGCAGGTTACGGATCGGACGCAGCAGCGGTTCGGTAAGCTGAATCAAAGAATATTCCACCGGACTGCGGCCCCGGCTGACCCAGCTCATGATCGCCATCACCATCAGCACCCAGAACACCAGCAGGCCGATCGTTTTCAACAGGATCAACACCGCCGCGATCCAGATGATCGGCTGGAAGGTGATGACCATAAACAGCACGATCGCTTTCACCACGCACAGGATCAGCGCCACCAGCAGAGAGGCGCTGTCAATCGGCCCCATCGGCGGGATCACCCGGCGCAGCGGCCCGATGATTGGCTGGGTCACTTTAACGACAAACTGTGAGAAGGGGTTGTAAAAATCACAACGGGCCCACTGCATCCAGACGCGTAACAAAAGCACCATCGTATACAGTTCAATGACCGTTGAGAGCAGGAAGGTCAACGTCTTCATGGCGTTCCTCAGGTTTCCTTATTATTGGGTGTAATCGCGCGCACCGAAAATTGCTGTGCCGATGCGCACCATGGTGCTGCCAGCCGCAATCGCGGCAGCCATATCGTCCGTCATGCCCAGTGAAAGCGTGTCGACCGTTGGGAAGCGTGTTTTAAGCGCCTCAAATGCTACAGCCATTTGCCGGGCGACGGCAAACTGCCTGTCGTAATCTGACTCCGGGGCCGGGATCGCCATTAACCCGCGAAGCCTGAGACCAGGCAGCGCCGCCACCTGATCCGCCAGCTGATCCAGTTCCTCCAGAGCAATACCTGACTTGCTGTTTTCGTCGCTGATATTGATTTGAATCAGCACGTTGAGCGGCGGCATCTCTGCCGGACGCTGCTCGCTCAGACGAGTAGCAATGCGCAGCCGATCGACGGTATGACACCAGTCGAAATGCTCCGCCACCAGCCGGCTTTTGTTCGACTGTAATGGCCCGATAAAGTGCCACTGCAGATCCGCGGTGCCCTGTTCACGGAAATGGCGGATTTTTTCCACCCCTTCCTGCACGTAGTTTTCACCGAACATGCGCTGGCCTGCAGCAATCGCTTCTGCGATGGCGCTCGCAGGCTTGGTTTTACTGACTGCAAGCAACGTAACTTCTTCTGAAGCACGGCCGCAACGTGTTGCCGCGGCTGAGATTTTTTCCCTGACCTGTGCCAGGTTATGCGCAATGTCGTTCATTTTCCGAGGATCATTAAATGGATATGGAAGAAATTGTGGCCCTTAGTGTAAAGCATAACGTGTCGGATCTACACCTGTGCAGTAACGCACCACCGCGCTGGCGGCGACGAGGGAGAATGGAATTCGCCCCGTTTCCCGGGCCGGATGTGGTGAAGCTGCTCAAAAGCTGGCTCAGCGACGAACAGCAGGGAGCATGGTGCGCTCAGGGGCAGGTGGATTTTGCCGTCAGCCTGGAGGCACTCCGGCTGCGGGGTAGCGCCTTCGCCCATACGCAAGGGTGCTCGCTGGCGCTCCGGCTGCTGCCGGAACGGTGCCCGCAGCTGCGCACCCTGGGCACGCCGCGGGCGATCCCCGAGCTGCTGACTAGCGATAACGGCCTGATTCTGGTGACCGGGGCCACCGGCAGCGGCAAGTCCACCACCCTGGCGGCGATGGTCGATTTTCTCAATCACCACAGCGACGGGCATATTCTGACCCTGGAAGATCCGGTGGAGTTTATCCATCAGAGCAAGCGTTGTCTGGTGCAACAGCGGGAGATTGGCCTGCACTGTCCCTCTTTTGCCGATGCGCTGCGGGCGGCGTTGCGTGAAGATCCCGACGTGATCCTGTTAGGTGAGCTGCGCGACAGCGAAACGATCCGCCTGGCGCTCACCGCCGCAGAGACCGGGCATCTGGTGCTGGCGACCCTGCATACCCGTGGTGCCGCCCAGGCGATAGAGCGGCTGGTGGATGCCTTCCCGGCCGAGGAGAAAGAGCCGGTACGTAAGCAACTGGCCGGCAGCCTGCGCGCGGTGCTGGCGCAAAAGCTCGAAAGGGATAACCAGCAGGGACGTGTCGCGCTGTTTGAGCTGCTGGTTAATACCCCTGCGGCGGCCAATTTGATCCGTGAAGGCAAAACCTTTCAACTGCCCGGGGTGATCCAGACCGGCCTGCAGGCAGGAATGCTAAACTTCGATCAGAGCCGGGCTGAGCGCAGGGCGCAGGGGCGACTGTAATGCGCGTTCAGTTTCCGGCAGATAATGATTTTCACGGCCTTGTATCCTTTTGCACGGGCGGTAAAATCGAGCCTCTGATTGCACACCTTGAAAGCGGCTATGTCATCACAACCGAACCAAAGTCTTATCGACGGCATTCGCTGTCTGCAATATCTGGTTTCCAGCGGCCGTGCCATCGGCTGCCGTGAACTGGCGCGGCTGATGGGGATCAACACCACCCGTGTTAACCGTTTGCTGATGACCATGGCCTCCATTGGCCTGACCATGCAGGACGATCACCGGCGCTACCTGCCGGGCCCTGGCATCCATGCGCTGGCGGCCCAGTCAATCCGTGGCTCAGAGCTGTTCTCCCGCGCCTTGCCCCGTCTGGAACGCGATGCGCCACGCGATATCGTGGTGGCGCTGGGCGTGCTGTGGGAGGATCAGGTGATCTATATCTGGCACGCCGTGCCCGGCAGCCAGGCCAGCCAGGCGCTGGCTGGTTTTCATATGCTGCCTGCCTGGCAATCGGTGATTGGCATGTCGCTGCTGGCGAGTGAGACGGACGAGGCATTGATGCCGCGCTTCACGCCCGAGCAGTGGCAAAACCTTGCCCCGCACGTGGAGCAGCAGCGTCAGCAGGGGCATGTGGTCTGGCACCATGACGACGGCGAAGTGTCGATGGCCATACCCGTGGGCGTGCATCATGCCGCGCTGGCCTTTGCCGGGATGTGGAATGTTGACGATGAGCATGTCCGCACGCGTCTGGCTGAACTGACGGCGCTAAACGCTACGCTGCTGGAAGAATAAAAGGGTTTTGCCCGGGCAGCCGGGCAAAAGGGTAGGGATCAGTAACCCTGCTCGAAGAAGCTTTCGAGGATAATCACCGCCGAGGCGGAATCGACGCTGCCTTTGTTGAGCGCGCGAAAACCGCCGTGCTCAAACAGACCGGCGCGAGCTTCAACCGTGCTCAGTCGTTCATCGTGCAGCTTGATCGCCACGCCAAAACGGCCATGAATTTTATTGGCAAAGTTACGCGCGCGGGCCGTTAATGGCTGCTCGGTGCCATCCATATTCAGCGGCAGGCCGACAATCACCTCATCCGGCTGCCACTCTTTCAGCAACCGCTCAATCAGGTTCCAGTCCGGGGTGCCGTTTTGCGCTTTCAGCGCCGTCAGCGGGCGGGCAGTGCCGGTGATGCGCTGGCCGATCGCCACGCCGATACTTTTGGTGCCGAAATCAAACGCCAGAAGCGTGCCGCTCATCAGGCGTGCCCCGCTACGCCAGGCATGGTCTGGATATCAATGCCAATCAGCTTTGCCGCATCACGCCAGCGATCGGCGATCGGGGTTTTAAACAGGATGTTTAAATCTGCCGGGGCCGTCAGCCAGGCGTTATCCAGGATCTCCTGCTCAAGCTGGCCTTTTTCCCATGAGGAATAGCCCAGCGCCACCAGCACATCGGCAGGCTGCTTTTCTGTTCCCAGGGTTTCCAGCACGTCGCGGGAGGTGGTGATCACGGTGTTATCGGAGATACGGATACTGGAGGAAAAGCCTGGCGGCGTGTGCAGAATAAAGCCGCGATCTTCGGCCAGCGGGCCGCCCAGCATCACCGGTTTGTCGAGACGAATTTCAGGAACACGTTCGTCCTGGGAAATTTTTAATTTGTCCAGAATGCCTTCAACAGACAGATTTTCCAGCGGTTTATTGATGATAATCCCCATCGCGCCATCTTCGCTGTACTCGCAGATGTAAACGACCGCACGACGGAAAATCGGATCCTGGAGAGCAGGCATGGCAATCAGAAAGTGATGCTGTAAATTCATTGTCAGAGGTTCTGTTTCCTGGTTTAAAAAGCGACAGCACCCAGTATGCGGAGAAACCTGAGTACTGTCACTAATAGTATTGTTAGGTTACTGCTTCAGACGCTTTTCGATCGCATCCATCAGCATGCCGGTAATGGAGACCGGGAACGCGGCTTCGATTTCGCGAATACAGGTTGGGCTGGTGACGTTCACTTCCGTCAGGCGATCGCCAATGATGTCGAGGCCAACAAAGATCAGCCCTTTGGCTTTTAACATCGGGCCGACGCGGCGGGCAATTTCCCAGTCGCTTTCAGTCAGCGGACGCGGTTCGCCACGGCCACCGGCCGCCAGGTTACCACGGGTTTCGCCGCCCTGCGGAATACGCGCCAGGCAGTACGGCACCGGTTCACCGTCCACCACCAGCACGCGCTTGTCGCCGTCGACAATCGCCGGGATATAGTTCTGCGCCATGCAGTAGCGGGAGCCATGCTCGGTCAGGGTTTCGGCGATCACCCCGAGGTTCGGGTCGCCCTCTTTTACGCGGAAGATAGACGCGCCGCCCATGCCGTCTAGCGGCTTCAGGATGATATCGCCGTGTTTCTGCCAGAAGGCTTTCAGCTGCGCTTTGCTGCGCGTCACCAGCGTCTCTGGCGTCAGGTCGGAGAACCAGGCGGTGTAGAGCTTCTCGTTACAGTCGCGCAGGCTCTGCGGTTTGTTGACGATCAGCGTCCCTTTCTCTTCTGCGCGCTCAAGAATATAGGTGCAGTAAATGTATTCGGTGTCGAACGGCGGATCTTTACGCATCAGGATGACGTCGAGTTCGGCCAGGGGCAGATCCTGCTCGGAACCGAATTCATACCATTTATCGTAATTCTGCTCGACGTTGACGATGCGGGTGCGCGCACGGGCTTCGCCGTTAATCAGGTACAGGTCGCTC
Source organism: Leclercia adecarboxylata (assembly GCA_002360945.1). Classification (GTDB taxonomy): domain Bacteria; phylum Pseudomonadota; class Gammaproteobacteria; order Enterobacterales; family Enterobacteriaceae; genus Enterobacter; species Enterobacter adecarboxylatus_B. The sequence goes on from DERO01000030.1 coordinate 18,397, forward strand.
ATCTCCATATAGTGGAGTTGATAACCGCGACGTTGCGCTTCCAGCAGCATAGCGAAGCTGGAATCTTTCTTGATATTGATGCTTGTGATGGGATCCATCACGATGCCGAGCTTGATCATTGTCTTCTCCGTTAATGCTTCAACCTAAATCGCCAAAACGCACCTGCAGGGCAGTGATGGCGGTTAGCGCGGTGGTCTCAGTACGCAGAACGCGGGGTCCCAACAGAATATCAGTAAACTGGTAGCGTGCGGTCATGGCGATCTCCTCTGCCGACAGCCCCCCTTCCGGGCCAATCAGCAGCCGCACGCGTTCAACCGGCAGCGGCAGGGTGTTAATACTGGCGCTGGCGCGGGGGTGCAGGTTGAGCTTCAGACCCTGTTCCTCTTCCGCACACCAGGCTTCAAGATCCATTGCCGGGCGGATCTCCGGTACGCGATTGCGGCCACACTGTTCACAGGCGGCAATGGCGATTTTTTGCCACTGCTGGAGCTTCTTATTCAGACGTTCAGCATCCAGTTTAACGCCGCAGCGCTCAGAAAAAAGTGGCGTAATGAGGCTTACACCCAGTTCGATCGATTTCTGGATAGTGAATTCCATTTTTTCGCCGCGCGACATCACCTGGCCTAAATGGATATGCAGCGGCGATTCACGATCGTCGATTTCGCCACGCACAATATTGACCTGCACGCTTTTTTTATCGGCGCGGGTAATTTCTGCGTCAAACACCTGGTTTGAACCATCAAACAGCTGAATTGACTGGCCTGCGCCCATGCGCAGCACGCGGCCAACGTGGTTGGCGGCCTCTTCAGACAGGGCAATTTCACTGCCAGCGGCGATCGATTCAGGATGATAAATACGAGGAACACGCATAGTTAAGAAGTCCATCAAGAGCTGAGTCCCCGGCACATTCTGTCCCCTCTCCGCTGTGGGGAGAGGGTTAGGGTGAGGGGCATATGGAAATAAACAATTGCCGCTAGTGTAGGTTAGCTCTTTTGCGCCTGGCAAGCGCGCTGGACGTACGGGTTGTGATTCCCCTGCACTTTGGCAATGCGCTCGTCACGCTGGCACTCCCAGGCGGTCACCGGATAGAGTTTATCCCAGGCGTTAAAGAGCTGGGTTTGCTGGCGGGAGAGGTTGAGGTCATAGCGGTCGCGCATATAGAAGTAGGTGCGGGCGATGCTGCCCCGGGCGCGGGCGGGTGGCTCGGCAAGCTTCTCTTTGAAGTCGACCTTCATGGCGCACTGGCCGTACTGGCCTTCGCCACCATTCCACTGGCTGTACATAAAGTTGCCGCGATCGCCGTTCACCTCGCCCACGGCGGGCTGCAGGTTATGCATATCGCTCTCTATCTGGCGATAGACCGGGTCTTTGGCGCAGTTTTTACGCCCGCCATCCTGCCAGCACTGACGCTGGTGGCCAAACTGCCAGGCAGGTACCACATGTTCCCATTCGATCCGGCTGGCGCGGTTCTCATTTTTACGCACTTTGTAGCCGCAGGAGGCCAGATCGACAACCCCTTTTTTGCCCTGCCAGTTAATTTTGCAGCCACAGTAAAAATCGCCCGCGACGTCAGCGTTGACCTTCACGCCTGCGGCTTTTGCCTGAGAGAAACTGTTAATACCTTCGGCCAGCGCGTGGCCTGAGAACGCCGTCGTCAGAAAAGCGACCGCGAGAGAGAAATTACGGGACATCGTGAACTCCGTGTCAAAACGAGCCCGCAACGTAACGAAAGTTGTTCCTGTATGCAATCAGGCAGATCATGAATGTTCCTGATGATTCTGCCGCTTACTCCGCAATAAGGGGTTCGCCGCACTTCACGCAGCGGTAGGTGGCTTCGCCGCGCACTACCCGGTTATGGCGACGCACGGTGAGCTGATGCTGCTGGCACTGGCAGCGGTAGGGGAAAGTATTGCGCCGTACCGAATCAAGCTCGAACTGGTGCGTTCGACGAGCCGGAACGCCCAGCACCGCTTCCATCATCCATTTCCACTCTTTGCCGTGGGGCGCCACGCGGCCGAAGTGCTTCCATACCAGCAGGTGCGCCAGCTCGTGCGGGATCACTTCATCGAGAAAAGCCTGCTGATTTTCCAGCATCAATACCGGATTGAGGCGGATCTCATAGGCATCCAGCCAGGCGGTACCCGCTGCGGTGCCGCGCTGCTGCCAGACCAGTTTGGGTTCAGGGTAGTTCCGGGCGAGCTTCAGGTTGGCCTGCGCCAGGTTGTCACGCAGGCTGCGCATGGCACCTTGCTGAAGCGCAATGGGGAGACGGAGTGTTTTCATAACGGCAGAGCATAGAGCCTGTAGCGGGGCGGTGCAAGCGGCTTCCTCCCGGTCGGGAGGAAGCCGAAAGGATCAGTCGTGAGCGCCAATTTCGCGCAGCGGGCGACCTTTCATCAGGTTACGTTCAATATGCTCCAGCGACACGTGTTTGGTTTCAGGAACCAGCCACAGCGTCAGCACGATAAACAGCAGGTTCAGACCGCCGTACACCCAGAAGGTGTTGGCATTGCCAAACGTATCGAGCATGGTCAGGAAGGTTGCGCCGACGATCATGTTGGCGATCCAGTTGGTGGCGGTGGAGCAGGTGATACCGAAATCACGTCCTTTCAGCGGCTGGATCTCGGAACAGAGTACCCAGATCAGCGGACCCGCGCTCATCGCAAAACCAATGATAAACATCAGCAGCATGCCGACGGCCACGTACTGCATGGTCGTGGATTCAATACCCACATGCAGCATCGTACCCAGCACGCCCATGCCGACCGCCATCACCAGGAAGCCCAGCGTCAGCGTCGGTTTACGGCCCCAGCGATCTACCAGGCCGATAGCGATAAAGGTCGCCAGCACGTTGGTCAGACCGACGATCACCGTGCCCCACATCTGCTCGGTGGTGTTGCTGTAACCCGCCAGCTCAAAGATTTTTGGCGCGTAATACATGATGACGTTCATCCCGGTGAACTGCTGCATCACCTGCAGCAGCACGCCAAGGAACACCGCCCGGCGGAAGTTGCTGTTCTCTTTAAACAGCGCCCAGCCGCTCTGTTTGACCTTCAGGCTTTCGCGGATCTCTTCCAGCTCGCGTTTCGCTTCTGCACTGGTATCGCGCAGGCGCAGCAGCACGCGCTCCGCATCGTTAAAGCGCCGTTTGGCCGCAAACCAGCGCGGGCTGTCAGGCAGGAAGAAGACGCCGATCAGCAGCAGGATCGCCGGGATAATAATAACCCCCAGCATCCAGCGCCATGCGCCACTGTAGCTGAACGCGGTATCGGAGAGATAAGCTCCGAGAATACCGATGGTGATCATCAGCTGATACATGGAGATCATGCTGCCGCGAATTTTCTCCGGGGCGATCTCCGACAGGTAAAGCGGGGCGGTGTAGGAAGCAACGCCTACCGCCAGGCCCAGCAGCACGCGGGAGACAATCAGCACTTCCACGTTAGGGGCTGCAGCGGAAAAGAGCGAACCGGCGACAAACAGAATGGCACCAATCATCAGGCTCTTTTTACGCCCGAGTTTGAAGGAGAGCCAGCCGCTGCCGACCGCGCCGACCGCCGCACCGAACATCATCGAGCTGACCACCCACTCCTGGGTGTGGGAGCTAATCTGGAATTCATCCGTGATGAAGGGCAAGGCCCCGGCAATCACGCCGATATCAAGACCGAAAAGTAATCCTGCCAGTGCGGCGAGGAAGCAGACGAAGAAGGTCATCGTCTTGTTTGACGTCCGCCCCTGTTTTTTATTGTCAGGCATTTTGCCCTCCATTTGGCTTAGCTGTTTCATCAATGTAAAGATTTGATTAGGAAACAGTAAAAGTATGTCAGAGGGGCGGGTGTGACAAAGAGAGTAATCCGAAAGGGGGCTGATTTTATCGGGATGTAAGCGATTTCACTGAGGGCGTTATGCAGCAGAAAACAAAAAGGCCAGCACGGGGCTGGCCTTTCAGGAACGCTGTCAGTCGATTATTTCAGACCGGCAGCTTCACGCAGCTGGGCGGCTTTGTCGGTTTTTTCCCATGGGAAATGTTCGCGACCAAAGTGACCGTAAGCAGCGGTTTCTTTGTAGATTGGGTGCAGCAGATCCAGCATCTGAATCAGGCCGTATGGACGCAAGTCGAAGAACTCGCGCACCAGCAGGGTCAGCTGTTCTGAAGGCACTTTTTCGGTACCAAAGGTTTCAACCATGATGGAGGTTGGTTCTGCTACGCCGATGGCGTAGGAGACCTGGATCTCACAGCGGTCAGCCAGACCGGCGGCAACGATGTTCTTGGCAACATAACGCGCTGCGTAGGCTGCGGAACGGTCAACTTTAGACGGATCCTTACCGGAGAAGGCACCGCCACCGTGACGCGCCATGCCGCCGTAGGTATCAACGATGATCTTACGACCGGTCAGACCGCAGTCGCCCATTGGTCCACCGATAACAAAGCGGCCCGTTGGGTTGATGAAGTATTTAGTAGAGGCGTTCAGCCACTCGGTCGGCAGAACCGGCTTGATAATCTCTTCCATCACTGCTTCCTGCAGGGATTTCTGGTCGATATCTTCAGCATGCTGAGTAGACAGAACTACCGCGTCGATGCCGACAATTTTGCCGTCGTCGTACTGGAAAGTGACCTGGCTTTTCGCATCCGGACGCAGCCACGGCAGGGTGCCGTTTTTACGCACTTCAGCCTGACGCTGCACCAGGCGGTGAGCATAGGTGATTGGCGCTGGCATCAGTACGTCGGTTTCGTTGGTTGCGTAGCCAAACATCAGGCCCTGGTCGCCCGCGCCCTGCTCCAGCGGATCGGCACGGTCAACGCCCTGGTTGATGTCCGGAGACTGTTTGCCAATGGCGCTCAGTACGGCGCACGAGTTGGCATCAAAGCCCATATCAGAATGCACATAGCCGATTTCACGCACGGTGTTACGGGTGATCTCTTCGATATCAACCCATGCACTGGTGGTGATCTCACCGCCAACCATCACCATGCCGGTTTTGACATAGGTCTCACAGGCAACGCGCGCTTTCGGATCCTGCTCGAGGATCGCATCCAGCACCGCATCGGAGATTTGGTCAGCAATTTTATCAGGATGTCCTTCTGATACAGACTCGGACGTAAACAGGTGTTTTGCCATGTTTTAATTTACCTAAGGAGAATTTGTTTAGCTCAAACTGTCGTGTGGGATAGCCGCGGCAGGTTTTTCCACCAGGACTTGCAGATGATGACACTGGCAGTCTGAGTGTTAATCAGTATGGATGGATTAACATCTGGACGGCTATTTTAGGTCACTTCTTCGCCCGATTTCCAGCTTTTTTTGTATAGGCGGCTACGGCCCTGAAAACCCGACTGGAAATTTTTGCTGACGGTCCCGGCAATGCGCACATTTATATTTTGCATTTTCCCCGTCTTGTCGGTATAAAACGCGGCGCGCGGCTCATACAAAAAAGCACACGACGTTTCTTCGTGTCGCCACTTCCAGCCGGGTAAAGCAGTGAACTTTTAGCTTTAACTTGTCGCGAGTTTTATCAGGCTTGCGTGGAGGTGATACGAGATAATGAACCGTCGTTTTCCGCTTAGTCAGTTCTGCCTTTCAGGCCGGAACATGCTCCCCGCCATTCGCATTTCTAATCTGCAAACCTGCCGATGTTATACCCATCTCGGCGCTTCTCAGGATTCCAGGGCAGGCACTACGCTTTGTGAAGACTGAACAAGGGCGCTCTTGTAAATACAAGAGTTTTCTCGTGGTTTCGCCGGACCTTGTCATACAGAGTTCGGATACGTGTTTTACAATGATATGAATAAGAAACCGGTCGCACGCTCCGGCTTTCAGCATTCTGTGCTGGAAATCCGGTCGGATAATGGGTTGTTATCGCAGATTGACGCTGCGATAGTAGTCAACTGTTTTACACTGAATAGTAAGAGTTGAGGTTCGCTATGTCTGACGACATGTCTTCGTTTTCGCCTTCGTCAGCAGGCGAACAGGGTGTACTACGTTCTATGCAGGAGGTTGCGATGAGCTCCCAGGAAGCCAGCAAGATGCTGCGCACTTACAATATTGCCTGGTGGGGTAATAACTACTACGACGTCAACGAACTGGGCCACATCAGCGTTTGCCCGGATCCTGACGTACCGGAAGCGCGCGTCGATCTCGCTAAGCTGGTGAAAGCGCGCGAAGCGCAGGGGCAGCGTCTGCCTGCACTGTTCTGCTTCCCGCAGATCCTGCAGCACCGTCTGCGTTCCATTAACGCCGCCTTCAAACGCGCGCGTGAATCTTACGGTTACAACGGCGACTATTTCCTGGTCTATCCGATCAAGGTGAACCAGCATCGTCGCGTTATCGAATCCTTAATTCACTCCGGCGAACCGCTGGGGCTGGAAGCCGGTTCCAAAGCAGAGCTGATGGCGGTACTGGCACATGCCGGCATGACCCGCTCGGTGATCGTCTGTAACGGCTATAAAGACCGTGAATACATTCGCCTGGCGCTGATCGGCGAGAAGATGGGCCACAAGGTCTATCTGGTCATCGAGAAGATGTCTGAGATTAACATCGTGCTGGAAGAGGCCGAGCGTCTGAACGTGGTACCGCGCCTTGGCGTGCGTGCGCGTCTGGCTTCGCAGGGCTCCGGTAAGTGGCAGTCCTCCGGTGGTGAAAAATCCAAATTCGGCCTCGCCGCGAACCAGGTTCTACAGCTGGTCGAAATCATGCGCGAACGTGGGCGTCTGGACAGTATTCAGCTTCTGCACTTCCACCTCGGTTCGCAGATGGCCAACATCCGCGATATCGCCACCGGCGTGCGCGAGTCGGCCCGTTTCTACGTTGAGCTGCACAAGCTGGGTGTGAACATCCAGTGCTTCGACGTGGGCGGCGGTCTGGGCGTGGACTATGAAGGGACCCGCTCGAAGTCCGACTGTTCGGTGAACTACGGTCTGAACGAGTACGCCAACAACATTATCTGGGCGATTGGCGATGCCTGTGAAGAGAACGGCCTGCCGCACCCGACGGTGATCACCGAGTCCGGACGTGCGGTTACCGCGCATCACACGGTGCTGGTGTCTAATATCATCGGCGTTGAGCGCAACGAATACACTGAAGCCACACCGCCGGAAGACGATGCACCGCGCGCGCTGCAAAGCATGTGGGAAACCTGGATTGAGATGCACGAACCAGGCACCCGTCGTTCCCTGCGTGAGTGGCTGCACGACAGCCAGATGGACCTGCACGATATTCATACCGGCTATTCCTCTGGCACCTACAGCCTGCAGGAGCGTGCCTGGGCCGAGCAGCTGTATCTGAACATGTGCCACGAAGTGCAGAAACAGCTCGACCCAAGCAACCGCGCGCACCGTCCGATTATCGACGAGCTGCAGGAGCGGATGGCGGACAAAATGTACGTCAACTTCTCCCTGTTCCAGTCGATGCCGGATGCATGGGGTATCGATCAGCTGTTCCCGGTCCTGCCGCTGGAAGGCTTGAATCAGGTGCCTGAGCGCCGTGCGGTGCTGCTGGATATCACCTGTGATTCCGACGGTGCTATCGATCACTATATCGACGGTGACGGTATCGCCACCACCATGCCGATGCCGGAGTACGATCCGGAGAACCCGCCAATGCTGGGCTTCTTTATGGTCGGAGCCTATCAGGAGATCCTGGGCAACATGCACAACCTGTTCGGGGATACCGAAGCGGTTGACGTGTTTGTCTTCCCTGACGGCAACGTGGAAGTGGAGCTCTCTGACGAGGGCGACACCGTGGCGGATATGCTGCAGTACGTGCAGCTCGATCCGAACAAGCTGCTGACCCAGTTCCGCGATCAGGTGAAAAAGACCGATCTGGACGATACCCTGCAGAAACAGTTCCTGGAAGAGTTCGAAGCCGGTCTGTACGGCTACACGTATCTGGAAGATGAGTAAAAAAACCTCCCTCTCCCTGTGGGAGAGGGTCGGGGTGAGGGCATCAGGCCTGCAGCGTTGCTGATGCCCGGTGGTGCTACGCTTACCGGGCCTGCAAGCTATACTCACTTGAACCCGTATGAAATAGCGGCGATAATCCGCCGCAACAGGCACTATTCGAATCAATCCCTTCCTCGTCGGGTTTAACGACGCGGAGGGGATTTTTTTTCATCTATTTTTAATGCACCGACGTTATAAAGAGGTCAGGACATGAGCACTTTAGGGCATCAGTACGATAATTCCCTGGTATCGAACGCTTTTGGTTTTTTACGCCTTCCGATGAACTTCCAGCCGTACGACAGCGATGCGGACTGGGTGATCACCGGTGTGCCATTTGATATGGCGACATCCGGCCGTGCCGGTGGCCGTCACGGCCCGGCAGCGATCCGTCAGGTTTCCACCAACCTGGCCTGGGAGCACAACCGTTTCCCGTGGAACTTCGACATGCGCGAGCGCCTGAACGTGGTGGACTGCGGCGACCTGGTGTATGCCTTCGGTGACGCGCGTGAAATGAGTGAAAAACTGCAGGCCCACGCCGAGAAGCTGCTGGCTGCCGGCAAGCGTATGCTCTCCTTCGGTGGTGACCACTTCGTGACCCTGCCGCTGCTGCGCGCCCACGCGAAGCACTTCGGTAAGATGGCGCTGGTGCACTTCGATGCCCATACCGACACCTATGCGAACGGCTGCGAATTTGACCATGGCACCATGTTCTTCACCGCGCCAAACGAAGGCCTGATCGATCCAAACCACTCCGTGCAGATTGGTATTCGTACCGAGTTCGATAAAGACAACGGCTTCACCGTGCTGGACGCGGGCCAGGTTAACGATCGCGGCGTGGATGACATCATCGCTCAGGTGAAGCAGATCGTTGGCGATATGCCGGTCTACCTGACCTTCGACATCGACTGCCTGGATCCGGCCTTTGCGCCTGGCACCGGCACCCCGGTGATCGGCGGCCTGACCTCCGATCGCGCCATTAAGCTGGTACGTGGTCTGAAAGATCTGAACATCGTGGGCATGGACGTGGTGGAAGTCGCCCCGGCTTACGATCAGTCTGAAATCACGGCGCTGGCTGCTGCGACCCTGGCGCTGGAGATGCTCTACATCCAGGCGGCGAAAAAAGGCGAATAAGCCTTACACGCTGATTGCTGCTGCGCGACGCATGCGCAGCAGCAACATTCCGCCCGCCAGCAGGGTGATAGCCTGAGAGACCACCAGGACCGAAAAGCCGGAACTGACCGATCCGACCGATCTCATCACCATCCCCATCAGCAGCGGAATAAAGGCCGCGCAAATATTGCCGATCCCATTGATGATCCCGTACGCGCTTCCCACCGCTTCCCGCGCGGCATGGTGCTGGATCACCGCCGGAATAGCCGCCCCCTGAAGCCCCCAGAAGACGTTAGCCGAGAGCATAAACAGCGCCAGCCATGCCGGCTGATGGCTCAGCATCAGCGCAACCACCGACAGCGCCGTCAGCAACCCACCTACCACAAACAGTACCGGCGCCTGTTCCGGACGCATTTTGTCGAGCAACACGCCGCCGAGGAATTTCGAGCCCAGGCTTAGCAGGAAGGGGATGGCCGCAAGCCAGCCCGTCGCGTGCAGCGAGAAGTGGTGCTCATCGCGCAGCCATGCCGGCAGCCACGCGCTGCTGCCCCAGAGATAGCTCAGCGTGGCGATTTCCACCAGCAGGATCCATCCCAGCAGCGGCGTTTTCCCGGCCAGCGTAAAGGTCTGCATAAACCCCGGTTTTTTCCTCTTCACCGGGCTGCGTGGCGCTGGCAGAAAACGCCAGATAAGACCGCCGCCGAGTACCAGGTTCATTACCGCCAGCGCGTAAAATGATCCGGCCCAGCCCAGATGCGCCATCAGCCAGGTGACCAGCGGAAAGCCGACGGCCAGCCCGAGAGAGACGCCGAGCGCGGTCACGGCGTTGGGTTTACCTATCTCCTCCGGGCTAAAGTTGTCATGGATAAACCGCGTTTTCAGGGAAAAGAGCGGCCCTTCGGCAATGCCCAAAATCACGCGGGCGATGAGCATGCCCATCAGCGAGCCTAACAGCGGAGAGATGGCGCACACCACGGCCCATATCGTAATACTGATTAATAATCCCCGTCGGTAATGCAATTTGCTTTCAATAACCGGAGTTAATAATAAAGCGGAAAAACCATAACCCAAAAGAAAGCAGGTCATGAGCATTCCTTGTAACATTCTGTTTTCATTTAACTGAAAATGATCGGCAAATTCCGGGTTTAAAATCATCACCGAGATATTCACCCGGTCGACGTAGGAAATAATAATCAGTAATAACAGTGCGATTGTGCCTTGCCATCTTGCCGTCATCATGCCCGCCTTAAGTTTTTATCTCTATATATTTTTATCAATGTGATTGTCACGCAGGTAAAATGGTTCACCTGTGAAACTCGTTGTTTATAAACGTTAATTTAAAAATGAGTTTCACTGGTGAAACACCGCTCAGACTCTTTCTTTTATTTTTAAGGAGTAAAATGAAAAGAAGTCAATATCAATTTTGCAATTTTAAAGGGCATCAATAAAACGTATTCATTCACGGCTTAATAATGAAAATTTCATATCGCTGCATTTTTTCGTGATCCTTTGCACACTTAACTAATTAATTGCCATTCAATTAACAAATTCGTCACATTGCCGCTTGACGAAACATTCATCGCTTTTATATTGACCGTATTAAATAAGAAACAGAGTTTCATATATGAAACAAAAGCCTGGAGGATCGTGATGAGCTGGATAGGCGTATGTGACGCAGAACAAGTACAGGAAGATTTCCCTTTTAGCGGTAACGTCGAGGGCAAAGAGATCGGTGTTTATTTGATTGACGGTGAGTATTACGCCCTTGAAGACGTATGCCCGCACGCCTATGCGCTGCTGAGCCAGGGCTTCGTGGAAGACGGTAAAGTGGAATGCCCGCTGCACGAGGCGGTTTTCGACGTTAAAACCGGCCAGTGCCTGCACGGCCCCGGCGGTCGTAACCTTAACCGCTACCCGGTTCGGGTCTTTGAAAACCAAATCCAGATTACCTTCGTCGAGGAGACCGTGGCATGAGCGATACCCTGAACTTCAACCCGGCGCTGCCGGAAAGCCGTCAGTTTACCCCTCCCGCTGAGGGCGGTAACGGCGCCATCCATAAGCCGGGTGATTACACCAACCTGATCTGGCAAACCCGCAGCCGCGAACCGGAAAACTGGGAAGTGAACCTGATCGCCACGCTGGAAGATCTCTTCGAACAGGGCGCGGAAACCTTGCCGGAGCTGGTTAACGGGCTGAACGCGATGCGCATGCACGATCTGCAGGGCGAGCCGTGGAGCGAGACCAGCTTCCAGGCATTCTTACAGGTTAACGGCTACTGAGGACAACGCGATGACGACTACCGTACAAAATTATCTCGATAAAGGTCTGCGTGGCCTCTGGTATCCGGTACTGGCCAGCTGGGAAGTGCAGTCTGCGCCGGTGGGCATTACCCGCCTGGGCGAGCAGATTGTGGTCTGGCGTAACAAAGACGGCCAGGTACAGGCGCTGGAAGACCGCTGTCCGCACCGCGGCGCGCGGCTGTCGATGGGCTGGAACCTCGGCGACCGCATCGCCTGCTGGTATCACGGCGTGGAAGTGGCGGGCAACGGCGAAGTGAAAGATGTGCCCGCCGTGGACAAATGTCCGCTGGTTGGCCAGCAGTGTGTGCGCAGCTACAACGTTCAGGAGGCGCACGGTGCTATCTTCCTGTGGTTCGGCGTTACCGCTGACCAGCAGCCGGACGAACTGACCTTCCCGGATGAACTCGCCGATACGGACAACTTCAGCAACTTCCTCTGTACCGCGGCGTGGAAATGCAATTACCAGTACGCGCTGGAAAACGTGATGGACCCGATGCACGGCACCTATCTCCATTCCTCCTCACACTCGATGGCGGAAGGGGACCGCAAGGCCGACATGGTGCTGCAGCCAACCAAAACCGGCTTCATCTTTGAGAAGAAAGGGCAGAGCGGCATCAACTTCGACTGGGTGGAGCTGGGCAACAGCGGCACCTGCTGGATGCGTCTCTCCATTCCGTATAAAAAGCGTTTCGGGCCGGGCGGCCACTTCTTTATCGTCGGCATGGTGGTGCCGGAAGATAACGACAACTGCCGCGTCTTCTTCTGGCGCATCCGCCGCGTACAGGGGTGGCAGCGCGATATGTGGCGCTTCATGTACCGCAACCGTCTGGAAAAACTGCACTGGGAAGTACTGGAGCAGGATCGCGTGGTGCTGGAAAGCCTGGCGCCAAACGCCCGCGACCATGAATACCTTTATCAACACGACGTCGGCCTCTCCCGCCTGCGCCGCATGATGCAAAAGGCCGCCAAAGAGCAACTGGCGATACGCGATGCGCAGCAGGGAGCCGCCTGATGAACGGGCTGCTGAGCGGAAAACGCATCGTTGTGACCGGCGCCGCGCGCGGGCTGGGCTATCACTTTGCCAAAGCTTGCGCGGAGCAGGGCGCGGCGGTGGTGATGTGCGACATCCTGAAAGGCGAGCTGGCTGAGAGCGCGCACGGGTTAAGTGAGCAAGGCTATGCGATCGAATCCCACGTTATCGATCTGGCCGATCCGCACGCCATCGAGCAGGTCTTCAGCGCCATTGGCGAGCAGGGCCAGATTGACGGACTGGTGAACAACGCGGCGATGGCCACCGGCGTGGGCGGTAAAAACATGCTCGATTACGATCCGGATCTCTGGGATCGGGTGATGAGCGTGAACGTCAAAGGCACCTGGCTGGTGACCCGCGCTGCGGTGCCATTGTTGCGCGAAGGGGCGGGGATCGTGAACGTGGCCTCCGACACCGCGCTGTGGGGCGCGCCGCGCCTGATGGCCTATGTCGCCAGCAAGGGTGCCGTGATTGCCATGACCCGCTCAATGGCGCGCGAGCTGGGTGAAAAACGCATTCGCATCAACGCCATCGCCCCGGGGTTAACCCGCGTCGAGGCAACCGAATATGTGCCCGCCGAACGGCATCAGCTCTACGAAAACGGCCGCGCGTTAACGGGCGCACAGCAGCCGGAGGATGTCACCGGCAGCGTGGTCTGGCTGTTAAGCGATCTGTCGCGGTTCATCACCGGACAGCTTATCCCGGTCAACGGCGGTTTTGTCTTTAACTAAGGTAGGGCGATGATGGCAAACGATCAGGAAGTGAAGTATCTGGTGCCGGGGCTGGAGCGCGGTTTACAGCTGCTGTTGGCCTTTGGCGAGCAGCATCGTGATCTGACCTTTGCCGAGCTGCACCGGCTGGTGGATATGCCGAAGGCCACCGCCTACCGCGTGGTCCAGACGCTGGAGTACATGGGCTTTCTGGAGCGTAACGCGCGCACCAATACCTTCTCGCTGGGCATGAACGTGCTGCGTCTGGGCTTTGAGTACATCGCCTCGCTGGATGTGGCGCAGGTCGGCCAGCCGGTGATCGAACAGCTGCGCGACCTGAGCCAGTGCAGCAGCCATCTGGCGATCCGCGACGGACGCGACATCATCTACGTTGCCCGCGTCAGCGCCGCCGGGTCGCGTATCAATCAGGTCAGCATTGGTACCCGTTTACCGGTGCACTGCACGTCCCTGGGACGCATGCTGTTGACCGATATTTCCCGCGCCGATTTTGAACACCTGTTCCCGCACGAACGCCTGCCAGGCAACACACCGGGGCAGCTCCACGACCGCGAAGCCCTGTGGCAGATGGTGCAGCAGGACAAAGCGCGCGGGTATGTGATCGGTGAATCCTTCTTCCGCCACGGCATCTCCTCCATCGTCTATCCGGTGTATGACCGTAGCGGACGGGTGGCGGCGGTGGTGAGCATTCTGGTGCCGTCGGAAGAGATCCCGCAAACCGACCGCGAGCGCCTGCAAAACGACGTCCGTCTGGCGGCGGATAAAATCTCTGGCTTCTTAGGGTATTTGTCACAGGCCAGTTAAATCAGTGAGTTAACGTCAGACGCTTGACTGCGTCGGGCATGTTTTACGCCCAATTTGGGCCAGATGAGGCAACGAACGATGAGTGTAACCGGAATTGAAAAGCTGGAATTTGGCGTTGAAGACCTGACGCACTGCGCCAAATTTATGCGTGATTTTGGCCTGACGGGCGATGCCAGCGGCCAGCGTTTTACCACCTTAAGCGGCGCGCGTGTGGAGCTTAACCCCATCGACAGCCCCGACCTGCCGCCGGCCTTTGAAGCGGGCAACACCCTGCGCCGCATGACCTGGGCTGTGGCCACGCAGGGCGATCTGGATGCGCTGCGCCCGAAGCTTGCGCAGCAGCCCGGTTTTCGCGAAGTGGGCGACGCGCTGGAATGCCTCGACCCGAACGGCATGACGCTGCGCGTGCAGGTCAGCCAGCAGACTGATGTAGAACTGAACGTTGAGCCGATCAACCAGTGGGGCGATGCCCGCCGTATCGACACCCCGAGCCCGGTTTATGACCGTGCCCAGCCGATTAACGTCGGGCACGTGGTGTTCTTCGTGGAAGAGCTGGCGGCGGTGGAAAAATTCTACCGCGAGGTGCTCGGCTTCCAGGTCTCGGATCGCTACATCAACCGCGCCGTGTTTCTGCGCTGCGGCGCGCGCGGCGGTCATCATAACCTGTTCCTGCTGCAGCTGCCCAACCGCAAGCGCGGTCTGAACCACGTGGCCTTTACCGTGCGCGATATCCATGAAGTGATCGGCGGCGGGATTGCGATGAACAAAAACGACTGGAGCACCTTTATTGGGCCGGGTCGCCATCCGGTGTCGTCGGCCTACTTCTGGTACGTCAACAGTCCGACCGGCGGCGCGTTTGAGTATTACACCAATGACGATTACCTGACCGAAAACTGGCAGCCGCGCGAGCTGGAGCACTCCCTTATCTCCTTTACCGAATGGGCGGTGGAAGGCGGCATTGACCACGACACGCGCCGTCAGCAGAAAAAGCCGGAGGCGGTATGACCTCGCGCATAGTCATTATCGGCGGCGGTCAGGCGGGCGGCTGGGCGGCGAAGACGCTGCGCGACCAGGGCTTTGACGGCGAGATTGGCGTGGTGGCGGAAGAGGAATGGGATTTCTACGAGCGTCCGCCGCTGTCAAAAGCGTCTCTGCTGGAGCCGGACGCAACCCTCCCGCGCCTGTTTACCGAAGAGGCGCAGCAGACGTTGAATCTCAGCTGGTACCGTCCGCTGCGTGCTGAAGAGATCGATCGCGAGGCGAAAACGATCGTTTTAAGCAACGGCGAGCATCTTAGTTACAACATGCTTTTACTTGCCACCGGTGGGCGGGCGCGCCTGCCGGGCGAGGCGTGGTCAAGGCATCCTCAGGTCTACACCCTGCGCCACTGGCAGGACGCGCAGCGCCTGAAAAGTCGCCTCGCGGAAAGTCAAAACCTGGCGATTATCGGCGGCGGCTGGATTGGCCTGGAAATTGCCGCTTCCGCGCGCAAAAGCGGCGTGGCGGTCACGCTGTTCGAGCAGCAGCCTGCGCTGTGTATGCGTTCGGTGAGCGGTGAGGTGTCTCAGCAGTTAGAAAAGATCCATCGCGAGCAGGGCGTGGAGATCCGCACCGGCTGTGGCGCGCTGGAGCTGGAGGACGATAACGGCCTGCCAGTTATCCACTGCGACGGCCAGCGTGAAACCTTTGATGCGGTGGTGGTGGGGATCGGCGTCGATCTCAATCTGGAGCTGGCCCGCGATGCGGGGCTGAAAACCGAGCGCGGGATCGTTGTGGATGCCCAGGGCCGCACCTCGGATCCGTTCATCTTCGCCGTCGGCGATGTGGCGCAGCATCATCACTACGGCCTGTGCATTCAGTCCTGGGCCTTCGCCCAGAACCAGGCGGTGGCGACGGCGAAGGCGATGCTCAACCCCGATGCGCCAGGCTACGACGACGCACCGTGGCTGTGGTCGGATCAATACCAGCACAATATTCAGATCCTCGGCATTCCGCAGCAGGGGAGCAGCACGATAGTGCGTGAGGATAGGCTGTTCTTCTCGCTGGACGCGAACGGGCGGCTGACGCAGCTGGTGGCGTTCAACGATGCGCGTACCGTCAAGCTGGCGAAGCGCTGGATGGCGGCCGGGCGGGATTTATCGGACGTGCCGCTCGCCGACCCGGCCTTTTCACTGATGTCATTGCGATAAAAAAACCGCACCCGTAGGGGGAGACATGACCACATTAGAGACCAACACCGCGCCCGTTGAGGCCAGCGGTGAGGGCACCCGCACGCCTGAAAAAGCGGTGCGTTGGGCCATTCCGCTGTCGCTTTTGGCCTGCGTGCTGCTGGCGTTTTTCGACAAAATCAGCATTGCGGCGCTGTTTTCTGACGGCCATTTCCAGCAGGCGATGGGCATTGATTTTGACACCACGCGCCTCGGCATTCTGATGAGCGCCTTCCTGCTGAGCTACGGCTTTTCGTCGGTCTTTTTAAGCGGGCTGGGGGACAAAATCGCGCCGCTGCGCCTGCTCACCGGGATGATGGTGGTGTGGTGCGTGCTGATGGTAGCGATGGGCTTTACCCATAACTACACGCTGATGATTGTCCTGCGCATCCTGCTTGGCGTGGCGGAGGGGCCGCTGTTCCCGCTGGCCTTCGCCATTGTGCGCCACAACTTCCCACAGCATCTGCAGGCGCGCGCCACCATGCTGTGGCTGCTGGGCACGCCCGTTGGCGCGGCGTTGGGTTTCCCGCTCTCCATCTGGCTGCTGAACACCTTCGGCTGGCAGAGCACATTCTTCGTGATGGCGATGCTTACCGTGCCGGTACTGCTGTTTGTGCGCATCGGCCTGCGCGGCATCCGGCTGGAGGCCAAACCGACAACATCACAGGCCTCGCAGGATGAACGTCGCGCGGCCCGGCGCGAGCTGTTTATCAGCCCGCACTTCTGGATCATCTGCATCTTTAACATCTCCTTCCTGACCTATCTGTGGGGCATCAACGGCTGGCTGCCGGGCTACCTGATTAAGGGCAAAGGTATTCATCTGGAGCACGCGGGCTGGCTGTCGTCGATGCCGTTTATCGCCATGCTGGCGGGTGAGGTGATTGGCGCCTGGCTCTCGGATCGGGTCGATAAGCGTGCGGCGGCCTGCTTTATCTCTATGGCGGGGGCAGCGGCAGGGCTGGCGGTGGTGATGCATCTTGATACTCCGCTGACCGTTATCGCGGCGATGAGCTTCAGCACCTTTATGTGGGGCACCGGTGCACCCAACATTTTCGCCCTGCTGGCAAAAGCCACCCATCCACGGGTGAGCGCCACGGCGGGCGGCATTTTCAATGGACTGGGAAACTTTGCGGGCGCGCTGTCGCCGGCGGTGATGGGCGCGCTAATCGCCTACACCCACAGCATGGATTCCGGAATGATTTTTCTGGCGGTGATGGCGGCGGTGGGCTGCGTCCTGTTACTGCCGCTGCTGAGACGTTACTGAGGAGAGTGTTATGACTGATTCAACCGTAACTGCAAAACCAGGCGTTAAACCTGACCATCTGACCATGGAAGAGTGGGTCGAGTCGCGCATTGCGCGCTTCGAGGGCCGTAAATACGACTGGAACGCGCTGAAGTTCCAGGCCGATTTTGACCCGAAATATCGCCGCGCCCAGATGCGCTACATCGGCACCGGCGCCACGGGCGTGGCGAACGACACCAACACCGTACAGGCGGACCATTTTACCTTCTCCACCATGGTGCTGCCGTCGAAGTGTGAAGGGCCACTGCATCTGCACGATGATGTGGAAGAGGTGTTCTTCATGCTTAAAGGGCAGATCACGCTGATGATTCAGGATGGCGATAACTACACAGAAACCGTGTTGCGCGAGCGTGACCTGATCTCCGTTCCGCCGGGCATCTATCGCGGGCTGTTTAACCACGGCGAAGAAGAGGCGCTGATGTGCGTCATGCTGGGGACCAACAAGCCGGAAATCCCAACCTACCCATCCGATCATCCGCTTTCCAAAGTGAAGCGGAACTAAGGGGGCTTCATGACGGGGTTTCGGGAACAGGGCAGCGGTATTCCGCTGATGCTGCTGCACGGTATCAGCTCCGGCGCGGCCTCCTGGCATAAGCAGATGTCGCTGGACGGCTTTCGCGTGCTGGCGTGGGACATGCCCGGCTATGGCGAAAGCCCGATGCTGGCAGTAGAGCGGGCAAACGCCGGTGATTACGCCGACGCGCTGGCGGCGATGCTCGATCGCGCCGGCATCTGGCAGGCGGTGCTGGTCGGCCATTCGCTGGGGGCGCTGGTTGCCAGCGCGTTTGCCGCGAAGTTCCCGGATCGCGTCCTGCACCTGGTGCTGGCGGATGCCGCGCAAGGCTACGGCCAGGCCGCACCGGCGCAGCGCGAGCAGGTCTGGCGCAACCGCGAGCAGCAGATGGCGCTGGGCGGGGAAATCCTCGCCCAGACCCGCGCCGCGAAACTGTTGCGCCCCGGCGCACGTGCGGAGGATATCGCCGTCGTCGCGGCGGGAATGCGCAAGCTTCGCCCGGAAGGCTACCTTGCTGCCGCGTGGATGCTGGCGCACGACGATATTCATGCCTGGCTTGAACGCTACGCGGGCAACTTTGAGGTCTGGTGCGGCGAGCAGGATGCAATCACGCAACCGGAGCTGGTACAGGGGCTGGCGCTGCGCTACGGCATGCCGTTTATCGCTATTCCGCAGGCCGGGCACGCCAGCTATCTCGATAACGACGCGTTTATCAACCAACAGCTTTTACGCATTAACGAAGAGGTGCGCGATGAATGCACAAATTGATGGGCGCGTAGCGGTCGTCACCGGCGGTTCTTCTGGTATTGGCTTTGAAACGCTGCGGCTGCTGCTGGGCGAGGGGGCAAAGGTGGCCTTCTGTGGCCGCGATCCGGACCGCCTCGCCAGCGCCCACGCCGCGCTGCAAAACGACTACCCGGACGGGGAGATTTTCGCTTACCGCTGCGACGTGCTGAAAGCCGACGAGGTGCTGGCGTTTGCCCGTGCCGTGAACGACCGCTTTGGCGCGGCGGATATGCTGATCAACAACGCCGGGCAGGGTTACGTGGCGCTCTTCCATGACACTCCGCGCGAGGCCTGGCTGCACGAAGCCGAACTCAAACTGTTTGGGGTGATTAACCCGGTGCAGGCGTTTCAGCCTTTGCTGGAGCAGTCAGATATCGCCTCCATCACCTGCGTCAACTCCCTGCTGGCGCTGCAGCCGGAGGAGCACATGATTGCCACCTCCGCCGCCCGCGCCGCGCTGCTGAACATGACGCTGACGCTCTCGAAAGAGCTGGTGGGCAAAGGCATTCGCGTCAATTCCATCCTGCTCGGCATGGTGGAATCGGGCCAGTGGCAGCGTCGCTTTGAGAACCGGGCGGATAAAAGCCAGAGCTGGCCGGAGTGGACGGCGGATATCGCGCGCAAACGCGGCATTCCGATGGCGCGCCTCGGCAAACCGCAGGAGCCCGCGCAGGCGCTGCTGTTCCTCGCCTCGCCGCTGGCCTCGTTTACCACCGGGGCCGCGCTGGACGTTTCCGGCGGTTTCTGCCGCCATCTGTAAGGACGCATTATGAAAAAGATCATGTTAATTGGCTTCGGGGCGATGGCGCAGGCGGTGATTGAGCGTCTGCCTGCCGGTGTGGCTATCGGCTGGATCGTCGCGCGTGAATCTCACCACGCGGCCATTCGCGCGCAGTTTGGCGATGCGGTGGTGGCGCTGACCACCCCGATGGCGTGCACTGACACGCCCGATCTGGTGCTGGAGTGCGCCAGCCAGCAGGCGGTGGCGCAGTACGGCGAAGAGATTCTGCGTCGCGGCTGGCATCTGGCGGTCATCTCCACCGGCGCGCTGGCGGACAGTGAACTGGAGCAGCGCCTGCTCAGCGCGGGCGGCAAGCTGACGCTGCTCTCCGGGGCGGTAGCCGGCATCGACGGGCTGGCGGCGGCGAAAGAGGGCGGGCTGGAGCGCGTGACCTATCAGTCGCGTAAAAGCCCGGCCAGCTGGCGCGGCAGCTACGCCGAGCAGCTTATCGATCTTAATTCGGTGTCCGTTGCACAGGTCTTCTTTGAGGGCAGCGCCCGTGAGGCGGCGCGCCTGTTCCCGGCGAACGCCAACGTGGCGGCGACGGTGGCACTTGGCGGCGTAGGGATGGACGACACCCGCGTGCAGCTGATGGTCGATCCAGCCACGAAGCGCAACACCCACACGCTGCACGTCGAAGGTGTGTTTGGCGAGTTCCATCTGGAGCTGAGCGGGCTGCCGCTGGCCAGCAACCCGAAAACCTCCACCCTGGCGGCACTGAGCGCGGTCCGCGCCTGCCGCGAGCTGGCCCTGAGCTGAGGAGTGATGATGGACGATCTGAAGATTTTTATTGGCGGCCAGTGGCGACACGGCGGTGGCAATCCGATGCAGAGCCACTTTCCGGCAGACGGGTCGATCAACGCGACGCTGAACGCAGCAAGCATGGACGATTTGCATGAAGCCATTGAGGCCGGAGAGCGCGCCTGGCGCAATCCAGACTGGCGCAACAGCCTGCCGCACGTCCGCGCGAAGCTCCTGCACAAGGTCGCGGATCTGATTGAATCCCGCGTGGACGAGCTGGCGCAAATGCAGAGCCGCGATAACGGCAAGCCGCTGGCGGAGGCGCGTGGGCTGGTGATGAGCGCCGCAGGAACGGCGCGCTACTTTGCCGCCGCCTGCGAGCTGCTGGAGGGTGAACTCCCAACGCCGCGCCAGCCGGATTTGCTGACGCTGAGCCGCTATGAGCCGCTCGGCGTGGTGGCGGCCATCACGCCGTGGAACTCGCCGATTGCCAGTGAGATGCAGAAAGTCGCCCCGGCCATCGCGGCGGGTAACGCGGTGATCCTCAAACCTGCCGAGGCTACGCCGCTGATGGCGCTGGAGCTGGCGCGGATTTTTGAACAGGCCGGGCTGCCCGCCGGGCTGCTCAGCGTCCTGCCGGGCAAAGGCTCGGTGATTGGCGATGCGCTGGCGCGTCACCCTAAGGTGCGCAAAATTTCCTTTACCGGCGGCCCCACCACGGGACGTCATCTGGCGCACGTGGCGGCGGAAAAACTGATCCCGGCGTCGCTGGAGCTGGGTGGTAAATCCCCGACCATCGTGCTGGAAGACGCGGACGTTGAGCAGGCCGCGCGCGGGATCTGCTACGGCATTTTCAGCTCGGCGGGGCAGGCGTGCATTGCCGGATCGCGGCTGTTCATTCACGAGAGCATTTACGCGCCGCTGATGGCGCGGCTGCTGGAGTTAACCCGCGGTCTGCGCGTCGGCCATCCGTTTACCGACGGCACTCACGTAGGGCCGCTGATCAACGACAAGCACCGCCAGAGTGTGCAGGCGTACGTGGAGCTGGCGAAGCGTGAAGGCGGTCGCGTGCTGTGCGGCGGGGAGATCCCGGCCGATCCCACGCTGACAAACGGCAGCTTCTTCCAGCCAACCATTATCGAAGGGCTGAGCAACAGCGCCCGCACCTGTCAGGAGGAGATCTTCGGCCCGGTGCTGGTGGCGATGCCGTTTCGCGATGAGGCTGAGCTTATCCGCGAGGCGAACGACTCGGTTTACGGCCTGGCTGCGGGGATCTGGACGCGCGATACCGGGCGCGCCCTGCGTCTGAGCGAGCAGCTGGAAGCGGGTACGGTGTGGATCAATACCTACAAAGTGTTTGCGATTTCGACCCCGTTCGGGGGCTTTAAAGAGAGCGGTCTGGGCCGCGAAAAGGGCATTCAGGGGCTGAAAGCCTGGATGCAGCAAAAGAGCATTTATCTGGCGACGGGTAACAGCGTCAACCACTGGTGCGACTGAGAAAGGGTGAGCAATGAGCGAAATGATAACCGTCGGCGACGCCATCGCCAGAACGCTGGAACAGTATCAGGTTGAGGCCATCTACGGCGTCATCTCTATTCACAACCTGCCGATCGCCGATGCGGTAGGGCAGCGCGGCAACATCCGCTTTGTGCCCTCGCGCGGCGAGGCGGGTTCCGTCACCATGGCCGATGCCCACGGGCGTTTTTCCGGTCTCGGCGTGGCGCTGACCAGCACCGGCGCAGGGGCAGGTAATGCGGTAGGCGCACTGGTAGAGGCGATGAATGCGAATACGCCGCTGCTGCATCTAACCGGTCAGGTGGAAAAAGCCTGGCTGGATGCCGATACCGGCTTTATCCATGAAACGCGCGACCAGCTAACCTTCCTGAAGGCCAGCTCAAAGCGGGCGTACCGCATCAGCAACGCCAACCAGGCAATAGCTATCCTGCATAAAGCCATTCAGGACGCGCAGACGCCGCCGTGCGGGCCGGTCTCGTTGGAAATCCCGATTGATATTCAGGGGGCAAAAATTCCGCTTTCGCTGGTAACGGCACCAGTGAAACCAGCATCGGTTTCAGCGCTAGATGCCGGAGTGGTTGATGCGCTTTGGGCGCAGCTTAAGCAGGCGAAACAGCCGCTGCTGTGGCTGGGCGGCGGTGCGCTGACATGCGTTGATGCCGTGAAACAACTGGCGGATGCGGGCGTGACCGTTATCTCCAGCACCCACGCGCGCGGCGTGCTGCCGGACAGCCACCGCGCCAGCCTGCGGGCGTTCCACAACTCGCCGTCCGTTGAAGCGCTTATCGCCCAGTGCGACTTTACGCTGGTCGCCGGTTCGCGCCTGCGCAGCAACGAAACGCGCTCCTGGACGCTTGAGCTGCCTTCTCCGCGCGTGCAGATCGATATCGACCCGGCGGCGGCGAGCCGTAATTACCTCATGGATAACACCCTCATAGCCGATTGCTCTACGCTGTTAACGGCGCTGGCGGCGAAAACGCAGGGCCGCGAATGGGGCAACGCCCGGTGGGATACGCAGGTACAGCAGGCGGTTGAGCAGGCTGAACAGGGGCTTCGCGTGCAGTGCGGCGCCTATGCAAAGCTTAACGACGCCATCGAGAAAGCGCTGCCGAAGGATGGCCTGCTGGTGCGCGATATCACCGTTTCCGGCAGCCTGTGGGGCAGCCGCCTGTTCCGCGCCAACGGCCCGCTGATGAATATCCACTCTCTGGCGGGGGCGATAGGGATGGGCCTGCCGATGGCCATCGGCACCGCGATTGCCAACCCGCAGCGTAAAGTGGTGGGGCTGGTGGGCGACGGTGGCCTGAGCCTGAACCTTGGCGAGCTGGCGACGCTGGCGCAGGAGAAAGCCAACGTGACGCTGCTGATCATGAACGATGGCGGCTACGGGGTGATGCGCGGCATTCAGGATAAGTATTTCGGCGGGCGTCAGTATTATAACGAGCTGCATACGCCGGACTTTACCCTGCTGGCGCAGGCGATTGGCCTGCAGGCGTGGAGCGTTGAGCGGGCTGAAGATTTTGATGCGGTGATGACGGAAGCACTGGCGATGCCGGGGCCGTCGGTGGTGGAAGTGCGGATGGGGCAGATTGGCGCGCTGAAGTTTGCCGGGCCGCCGCAGAAGACGCTGTACTGACAACGCGTTGTTGCCCGGTGACGCGGTGCGCACCGGGCAGCTGTGCAGTTATTTAATGCCGTCTGTCGCCATGCGATCGCGAATATGTTGCGCACGCTCTGCAGAGGCAGGGTGGTCGTCAAACATTGAGCTTTGACGGCCCGCTTCCTGTTGAGCCAGTTTTTCGAAGCTGGTGGCTAAACCTGACGGGTTGATGCCGCGTTTGCGCAACAAATCGTAAGAGTAGTCATCGGCCTCAGATTCCTGACGCTGGGAGAACTGGGAGTTGACCAGTTTTTCACCCAGATCGCCAAGCTGCGACTGGGACAGGCTCCCGACAATGCCGCCGGCAGATGCTGCCGCCACGCGCACCGCGTTGGTGCCAAGGGCAACCTGCATTCCTTTCTTCACGTGGCCGAGCGCAACGTGGCCCATTTCATGCCCGATAACCGCTTCGACTTCGTTGTCGGTCATCATATCCATCAGCCCGCTGTAGACGCGGATGCAGCCGTTGGCCATGGCGAAGGCGTTGACGTCTTTGGCCATGTAAACCTTGTAGTTCACCGGCTGGCCATTGATGTTGTCGCCAAGGGCAGAAGCAATCTTATCCAGACGCTGAGCATAAGTGCTGCCTGCCGGGGCGATGGTGGCTTTACCGTCCATCTCCTTACAGGCCTCATCGCTTAATGTTTTAACCTGAGCATCGCTCAGGGAGTAGGCCTGAAACGCCTCTGCCCCGGAGCTCATCAGCCCGCCAGAGTCCATATTCTGACACCCGCTCAGCAGGAGCGTTGTTCCCAGAGCCAGCACTATCGCACGCATTTTCATTTGGTTGCTTCCGCACTCGTTAAACACGATAAATTCTGAAAGTACATCACGGCAGCGAAGCCGGAGTATGGCTAAGTATAAAGAATATAAACGGAGGCGGGCGAGAAGATTGCGCAACGTGCGAGCCTGTTCCAGAGATTTCTTAACAGGCAAAAGAATGGTCCATGTACATGCTTTGTCGCTTGGGTTACATTGTTGGCACTTTTTTCTGGCGTAGCCCAAAACGCGCTGTCGTCAAGCCGAAACGGGTATGGCCTTCAACATCCGATCTGGAGTCAAAATGTCCTCACGTAAAGAGCTTGCCAATGCTATTCGTGCGCTGAGCATGGATGCTGTACAAAAAGCTAAATCCGGTCACCCGGGCGCCCCTATGGGTATGGCTGACATTGCCGAAGTGCTGTGGCGTGATTTCCTGAACCACAACCCGCAGAAC
Source organism: Leclercia adecarboxylata (assembly GCA_002360945.1). Taxonomy (GTDB): domain Bacteria; phylum Pseudomonadota; class Gammaproteobacteria; order Enterobacterales; family Enterobacteriaceae; genus Enterobacter; species Enterobacter adecarboxylatus_B. Next base: position 43,025 of record DERO01000030.1, read on the forward strand.
CCGGCCTGGGCTGACCGCGACCGCTTCGTGCTGTCCAACGGCCACGGCTCCATGCTGATCTACAGCCTGCTGCACCTCACCGGCTATGACCTGCCAATCGAAGAGCTGAAAAACTTCCGTCAGCTGCACTCCAAAACCCCGGGTCACCCGGAAGTGGGTTACACCGCAGGCGTTGAAACTACTACCGGTCCGCTGGGTCAGGGTATTGCTAACGCCGTGGGCATGGCCATTGCTGAGAAGACGCTGGCGGCGCAGTTCAACCGTCCGGGTCACGACATTGTTGACCACTTCACCTATGCGTTCCTCGGCGACGGCTGCATGATGGAAGGTATCTCTCACGAGGTATGCTCCCTGGCCGGTACCCTGAAGCTGGGCAAACTGGTTGCGTTCTATGACGACAACGGTATCTCCATCGACGGTCACGTTGAAGGCTGGTTCACCGATGATACCGCAGCACGTTTCGAAGCCTACGGCTGGCACGTGGTGCGTGGCGTTGACGGCCACGATGCTGAAGCGATTAAACGTGCAGTAGAAGAAGCACGCGCTGTCACCGACAAACCGTCCCTGCTGATGTGCAAAACCATCATCGGTTTCGGTTCCCCGAACAAAGCCGGTACCCACGACTCCCACGGTGCACCGCTGGGTGACGCAGAGATCGTTCTGACCCGCGAACAGCTGGGCTGGAAACACGCCGCGTTTGAGATCCCATCTGAGATCTACGCGCAGTGGGATGCTAAAGAAGCCGGTCAGGCAAAAGAAGCCGCCTGGAACGAGAAATTTGCTGCCTACGCTAAAGCCTTCCCACAGGAAGCGGCTGAATACACCCGTCGTATGAAAGGTGACATGCCGTCTGACTTCGACGCGAAAGCGAACGAGTTCATCGCTAAGCTGCAGGCTAACCCGTCCAAGATCGCCAGCCGTAAAGCGTCCCAGAATGCCATCGAAGCTTTCGGTCCGCTGCTTCCAGAATTCCTGGGCGGCTCCGCTGACCTGGCGCCTTCTAACCTGACTATCTGGTCTGGTTCTAAAGCGATCAACGAAGATGCTGCCGGTAACTACATCCATTACGGTGTACGTGAATTCGGTATGACCGCGATTGCCAACGGTATCTCCCTGCACGGTGGTTTCCTGCCGTACACCTCCACCTTCCTGATGTTCGTGGAATATGCCCGTAACGCGGTGCGTATGGCTGCGCTGATGAAACAGCGTCAGGTGATGGTTTACACCCACGACTCCATCGGTCTGGGTGAAGATGGCCCGACTCACCAGCCGGTTGAGCAGGTTGCTTCCCTGCGTGTCACCCCGAACATGTCCACATGGCGTCCATGTGACCAGGTTGAGTCCGCGGTAGCGTGGAAATACGGCGTTGAGCGTCAGGACGGCCCGACCGCACTGATCCTCTCCCGTCAGAACCTGGCTCAGCAGGATCGTACCGAAGAGCAGCTGGCGAACATCGCCCGCGGTGGTTACGTGCTGAAAGATTGCGACGGTCAGCCACAGGTGATCTTCATCGCGACCGGTTCTGAAGTTGAACTGGCCGTTGCGGCCTGGGATCAGCTGGCAGGCGAAGGCGTGAAAGCGCGCGTGGTATCCATGCCGTCTACCGACGCCTTCGACAAGCAGGACGCAGCTTACCGTGAATCCGTGCTACCGAAAGCCGTTTCCGCCCGTGTTGCTGTCGAAGCGGGTATCGCGGACTACTGGTTCAAATACGTGGGCCTGAACGGCGCTATCGTCGGCATGACCACCTTCGGTGAGTCTGCTCCGGCTGAGCAGCTGTTCGAAGAGTTCGGCTTCACCGTTGAGAACGTGGTCGCGAAAGCGAAAGAACTGCTGTAATTGCTGTTACGGTGCGGGCTGATGCCCTCACCCCAACCCTCTCCCACGGGAGAGGGTACAAACACCAAAAACGGTAACCCCTGGGTTACCGTTTTGCTTTTACCTCGCCACCCGGCTTTTTTGTATCTACTATTCCTTCTCTATGTAACTACGCTGTGAATTATTCCAATGGAAATGTGACGCAAGTCATATAGCTGGCTTATTGGTCTGGACAGACATTTCCTTTATTCCACGTTTCGCTTATTCTGGCTGAAGCGTTTCAGTCGATTAAACGTTCGACAAATGACCGATCAGTTGGAGTTTGTGACAGGCGAGGATTCCCCTCAGGGCGTTGCTGGATTACTCTGTCAGCCACCTCGAATCAGGGAAAGCTTTGCAGGAGACTTATGACCGTACGCGTAGCGATTAATGGTTTCGGTCGCATCGGACGTAACGTGGTTCGTGCTTTATATGAATCCGGGCGTCGGGCGGAAATGACCGTGGTGGCCATCAATGAACTGGCGGATGCCGCAGGCATGGCGCATTTATTGAAGTATGACACCAGCCATGGGCGCTTTGCCTGGGATGTTCGTCAGGAGAGAGAGCAGCTTTTCGTTGGTGACGACGTGATTCGTGTGTTGCACGAGCAGACGATCGACGCCTTACCCTGGCGTGAGCTGGGCGTGGACGTGGTGCTCGACTGTACCGGCGTCTACGGCAATCGCGAACACGGCGAAGCCCATCTGGCGGCTGGCGCGAAGAAAGTGCTCTTCTCACATCCCGGCAGTAACGATCTCGATGCCACGGTGGTTTACGGCGTTAACCATCATGAGCTGCAAGCGGAACACCGCATCGTCTCCAATGCCTCATGCACCACCAACTGTATTATTCCGGTCATCAAACTGCTGGACGATGCCTATGGCATTGAATCGGGCACCGTGACCACGATTCATTCCGCCATGCACGATCAGCAGGTCATTGACGCATACCACCCGGATCTGCGACGCACTCGCGCGGCGAGTCAGTCCATTATCCCGGTGGATACCAAACTGGCGGCCGGTATTACCCGAATTTTCCCCCAGTTTGAAGACCGTTTTGAAGCCATCGCCGTGCGTGTTCCCACGATTAACGTGACGGCGATCGACCTCAGCGTAACCGTGAAAAAACCGGTAAAAGCCTGTGAGGTCAACCTGTTGCTGCAAAAAGCGGCACAGCAAGCATTTCATGGTATAGTTGACTATACGGAATTACCGTTGGTCTCAGTAGATTTTAACCACGATCCGCATAGCGCCATTGTTGATGGCACTCAAACGCGTGTGAGTGGAGCGCATCTGATCAAAACGCTGGTCTGGTGTGATAACGAATGGGGCTTTGCTAACAGGATGCTCGACACCACGTTAGCCATGGCCGCACAAGGTTTCAGGTAAGACGCGTATTGCGTCTGCAAAACTTTAAGAATCAACGAGAGGATTCACCATGTCTGTAATTAAGATGACCGATCTGGATCTGGCAGGTAAACGCGTTTTCATCCGTGCGGATCTCAACGTACCGGTTAAAGATGGGAAAGTGACCAGTGACGCGCGTATCCGTGCATCTCTGCCAACCATCGAACTGGCACTGAAGCAGGGTGCAAAAGTGATGGTAACCTCCCACCTGGGTCGTCCGACCGAAGGCGAGTACAACGAAGAGTTCTCTCTGCTGCCGGTTGTTAATTACCTGAAAGACAAACTGTCCAGCCCGGTACGTCTGGTTAAAGACTACCTGGACGGCGTTGAAGTGGCTGAAGGTGAGTTGGTTGTTCTTGAAAACGTTCGCTTCAACAAAGGCGAGAAGAAAGACGACGAAACTCTGTCCAAAAAATACGCTGCCCTGTGCGACGTGTTCGTCATGGATGCTTTCGGTACGGCTCACCGTGCGCAGGCTTCTACCCACGGTATCGGTAAATTTGCTGACGTCGCCTGTGCAGGTCCACTGCTGGCAGACGAACTGGAAGCCCTGGGCAAAGCCCTGAAAGAACCTGCTCGTCCAATGGTCGCTATCGTTGGCGGTTCTAAAGTGTCTACCAAACTGACCGTTCTGGACTCTCTGTCCAAAATCGCTGACCAGCTGATCGTCGGTGGCGGTATCGCTAACACCTTCGTTGCCGCTCAGGGCCACAACGTGGGTAAATCCCTGTACGAAGCAGACCTGGTTGACGAAGCCAAACGCCTGCTGACTACCTGTGATATCCCTGTTCCAACTGACGTTCGCGTGGCGACTGAGTTTTCTGAAACCGCAACCGCTGAGCTGAAATCTGTCTCTGACATCAAAAACGAAGAGCAGATTCTGGACTTGGGCGATGCCTCTGCAGAGAAACTGGCTGAAATCCTGAAGAATGCGAAAACCATTCTGTGGAACGGCCCGGTTGGCGTGTTCGAATTCCCGAACTTCCGTAAAGGTACTGAAATCGTGGCTAACGCGATTGCAGACAGCGAAGCATTCTCCATTGCTGGCGGCGGTGACACCCTGGCAGCAATCGATCTGTTCGGTATTTCCGACAAGATCTCCTACATCTCCACTGGCGGCGGCGCATTCCTCGAATTCGTGGAAGGCAAAGTTCTGCCAGCAGTAGCCATGCTCGAAGAGCGCGCTAAGAAGTAAGCCATTTTAGGGCAGGGAAACCTGCCCAATTTTCAGCGTGCTTTTAAGAGCTCGCCCCTTTCCAAGGCCGAAGATACAGGACTCGCAACATGTCTAAAATTTTTGATTTCGTAAAACCTGGCGTGATCACTGGTGATGACGTTCAGAAGGTGTTCCAGGTAGCAAAAGAAAACAACTTTGCTCTGCCAGCTGTTAACTGCGTCGGTACCGACTCTATTAACGCCGTACTGGAAGCCGCAGCAAAAGTTAAAGCTCCGGTAATCGTTCAGTTCTCCAACGGCGGTGCTGCGTTTATCGCTGGTAAAGGCGTGAAAACTGACGTTCCTCAGGGCGCGGCAATCCTGGGCGCAATCTCTGGCGCACATCACGTACACCAGATGGCTGAGCACTACGGTGTTCCGGTTATCCTGCACACTGACCACTGCGCGAAGAAACTGCTGCCGTGGATCGACGGTCTGCTGGACGCGGGCGAAAAACACTTCGCAGCAACCGGTAAGCCACTGTTCTCTTCTCACATGATCGACCTGTCCGAAGAGTCTCTGGAAGAGAACATCGAGATCTGCTCCAAATACCTGGCGCGCATGGCCAAAATGGACATGACTCTGGAAATCGAACTGGGTTGCACCGGTGGCGAAGAAGACGGCGTGGACAACAGCCACATGGACGCTTCTGCCCTGTACACTCAGCCAGAAGACGTTGATTACGCGTACACCGAACTGAGCAAAATCAGCCCACGTTTCACCATCGCGGCTTCCTTCGGTAACGTACACGGCGTGTACAAGCCAGGCAACGTGGTTCTGACTCCAACCATTCTGCGTGATTCTCAGGAATATGTTTCCAAGAAACACAACCTGCCGCACAACAGCCTGAACTTCGTCTTCCACGGCGGTTCCGGTTCTTCTGCTCAGGAAATCAAAGACTCCGTAAGCTATGGTGTTATCAAAATGAACATCGATACCGACACCCAATGGGCGACCTGGGACGGTATCCTGCAGTACTACAAAACCAACGAAGCTTACCTGCAGGGCCAGCTGGGCAACCCGAAAGGCGAAGACCAGCCAAACAAGAAATACTACGATCCACGCGTATGGCTGCGTTCAGCCCAGACCTCTATGGTGACGCGTCTGGAGCAGGCATTCAAAGAGCTGAACGCGGTTGACGTTCTGTAATTTGCGCTGCTAAAAGCCTCAGAAAGCCCGCGTTAATCGCGGGCTTTTTTTATGCTTTTTCAATTGGCTACAGGCACTATTTATGTGATCTGTTTGGCAAAACCCCCCGCTTTTGTTTACCCTTTACTGACTTGCCTGCCTCGATGGGGGATGCATTTCTATGGTTTGCTTAGATAAGGAATATTGAATGGAAGATCTCGGTGTTGTAGATAGCATCAATAACGCGGGCTCCTGGCTGGTACGTAACCAGGCATTGCTGTTGAGTTACGCCGTCAACATTGTGGCGGCCATCGCCATTATCATCATCGGTATGATCGTGGCGCGCATCATCTCTAATGCAGTTAACCGCGTGATGCGTGCGCGTCATATTGATGCCACTGTGGCAGATTTCCTCTCCGCGCTGGTGCGTTACGGCGTTATCGCATTCACGCTGATCGCGGCCCTTGGCCGTGTCGGTGTGCAAACGGCGTCGGTTATCGCTGTACTGGGTGCCGCCGGTCTGGCCATTGGTCTGGCCTTGCAGGGCTCGCTGTCGAACCTGGCTGCCGGGGTGCTGCTGGTAACCTTCCGTCCGTTCCGTTCCGGTGAGTATGTCGATCTGGGCGGCGTAGCCGGTACCGTGCTGCAGGTGCAGATCTTCTCTACCACCCTGCGCAGCGCGGATGGCCGTATGGTGGTGATCCCGAACGGGAAAATCATCGCCAACAATATCATCAACTTCTCCCGCGAGCCCGTCCGTCGCAACGAGTTCATCATTGGTGTGGCGTATGACTCGGACATCGACAAGGTGAAGCAGCTCCTGACCAACATTATCGAGTCGGATGACCGCATTCTGAAAGATCGCGAGATGACCGTTCGCCTGAACGAGCTGGGCGCATCCTCAATCAACTTTGTGGTGCGCGTCTGGAGCCACAGCGGCGATCTGCAGAGCGTCTACTGGGATGTGCTGGAGCGCGTTAAGCGCGACTTTGACGCCAACGGCATCAGCTTCCCGTATCCGCAAATGGACGTGAACTTCAAGCGTGTGAAAGAAACTGCGGAATAACGCTTTCCCGGCAATCCGGCACGCGCAATGCGTGCCGGGTTAATTAGTTTCGCTTATTGCCAATTAATATTATCCATTTCCTCTTATTATTCTCCCGCAGTATAGTCTGCCCTCAAGACAGCTTTTTGAGATTAATTTCCATGTTATCTTTTTACATTCAAGGGCTTATGATTGGCGCGGCGATGATCCTGCCCCTCGGCCCACAAAATGCGTTCGTCATGAATCAGGGCATTCGTCGTCAGTACCATCTGATGATTGCCTTGCTCTGCGCCGTGAGCGATATGCTCCTGATCTGCGCCGGAATTTTCGGCGGTAGCGCGCTGCTGATGCAGTCCCCCTGGCTGCTGGCGCTGGTCACCTGGGGCGGGGTGGCGTTTCTGCTGTGGTATGGCTTTGGCGCCCTGAAAACGGCGATGGGCAGCAATATTGAGTTGGCCAGCGCCGAAGTGATGAAGCAGGGGCGCTGGAAAATTATCGTCACCATGCTGGCAGTGACCTGGCTCAACCCGCACGTTTATCTGGATACCTTTGTGGTGCTGGGCAGCCTGGGTGGGCAGCTGGATGCCGAGCCAAGGCGTTGGTTTGCGCTGGGTACCGTCAGCGCCTCTTTCCTGTGGTTCTTTGGGCTGGCGCTGCTCGCCGCCTGGCTGGCTCCCCGTCTGCGCACCGCCAAAGCCCAGCGGATTATTAACGCCCTGGTCGGCGTGGTGATGTGGTTTATCGCTTTCCAGCTGGCGAAAGAGGGGATTCATCACATTCGGGAACTATTCTACTAAGCGTTGTCTTATGGACATTCGACCAGCAGCCGCTAAGCTTGCTGGCATGCGCCCTGTTACGTGGGCACTCTTCGCAACATGGAGGAATAAAAGTGAAGTTGAATGTAATCGCCCTGGCGGCACTCATGGGTTTTGGCGCAGCATCCGTTCAGGCCAGCGAACTGCCTGACAGCCCGCACATTGTGACCTCCGGCACCGCAAGCGTGGATGCGGCACCGGATATCGCGACCTTAGCCATCGAAGTCAACGTGGCGGCAAAAGATGCGGCCACCGCCAAGAAACAGGCCGACGATCGCGTTGCGCAATATCTCTCTTTCCTGGAGCAGAACGGCGTCGCTAAAAAAGATATCAACTCTGCTAATCTGCGTACCCAGCCGGATTATGACTATAAGGATGGCAAAAGCATCCTGAAAGGTTACCGCGCGGTGCGTTCCGTGGAGGTCACGGTGCGTCAGCTTGATAAGCTTAACTCCCTGCTGGATGGCGCGCTGAAAGCGGGTCTGAACGAGATCCGTTCTGTGTCTTTGGGGGTTGCGCAACCTGAGAAATATAAAGATGAAGCGCGTAAAGCGGCGATCGATGATGCTGTGCGTCAGGCGCAGCAGCTGGCGTCAGGCTTTAACAGCAAGCTGGGTCCGGTTTACAGCGTGCGCTACCACGTCTCTAACTATCAGCCGAGCCCAATGGTCCGTATGATGAAAGCGGAAGCGGCACCGGTCTCCGCGCAGGATACCTACGAACAACCAACGATCCAGTTTGACGATCAGGTTGATGTGGTATTCCAGCTGGAGCCAACGCAGAGTCAGCAGCAGAGTGAGCAGTCTCAGCAGAGCCAGCCGGCGCAGCAGAATCAGCAGCAGGATACGGCGACCAAAGCACCGTAAGTCTGATATTCAGGACAGAAAAAAGGCCGGGTCAGCGTTAATGCGACCCGGCCTTTTTATTAATCCTGGCGCAGGACTTTATGTCCATGGGCCAGCAGCGCATCGGTGACGTTGCGCATCATCCGGCTTTCCGGCGCAAAGCGGTGCCAGTAGAGCATGCGGCGCTGGTGTAGGCCCGGCGTGAGGTCGATCAGCTCACCGCTGTTCAGCTCTTTCTCGATCTGCAGATGGGGGATCATGCAGCAGGTTGTGCCCTGACGTGCCAGCTGCACGAAGGCTTCGGAGGAGTTCACGATATGGCAGGGAACGCTGCCGGGCGGCAGGTCGAAGTTCTGCTGTAAGAACGCCTGATGCATATCATCCAGATGGTCAAAGGCCACGGCTGGCGCTTTCAGCAGTGCCGCGCGGGTGACGCCGTTCGGGAAGTAACGCTCGGCAAAGGCTTTTGAGCCGACGAAAAGATAATCCAGCGCCCCCAGCTGATCCACCAGGCAGCTTGGCAGCGCCTGAGGCTGGATACTGACCGCCCCTACCACTTCACCGCGGCGCAGACGTTCCTGAGTGCGGGTTTCATCTTCAACCTGTAAATTCAGGCGGATGGGCGAATCGGCCAGCACCGGGGCGAGGGCAGGGAGGAGCCAGGTTGCCAGACTGTCGGCGTTGACCGCCAGAGAGAGCAGCAGCGGCGTGGAGCCAGTCTGTTCATCGCCCAGCCACTCATCTTCCAGCAGCTCAACCTGACGCAGCAGCGCCAGTAGCTTTTGCCCCTGTTCGGTGGGGCGCGGCGGCACGGTACGAACCAGCAGCGGCTGCCCGAACATGTTCTCAAGCTGTTTGATTCGTTGTGAAACCGCGGATTGAGTAATGCACAGCTTTTGTGCTGCGCGTTCGAATCCGCGTTCACGAATAACGGCATCAAGCGCCTGTAATGTTCTGTAGTCCGGACGTTTCATTGCTCTGGCTGACTCCCAAAAAATTCAATACTTCGCACTATGACATAAATTTATGTTTGATACAGACGAAATTGGTGACCTCGCAGATCACATGGCGCAGGCGAATGCTCTATAATGCGCGTCACGCAAAATCACCACGGGCAAGAGATCATGACGCAGGATGAACTGAAAAAAGCAGTAGGATGGGCCGCTCTCCAGTATGTACAGCCGGGTACCATTGTCGGCGTGGGCACAGGGTCAACGGCAGCACACTTTATTGATGCGCTGGGTACAATGAAAGGCCAGATCGAGGGCGCGGTTTCCAGCTCCGATGCATCCACGGAAAAGCTGAAAAGCCTCGGGATCACCGTTTTCGATCTCAACGAAGTTGACCGTCTGGGGATTTACGTCGACGGCGCGGATGAGATCAACGGCCATATGCAGATGATCAAGGGCGGTGGTGCGGCGCTGACGCGCGAGAAAATCATTGCCTCCGTGGCGGACAAGTTTATCTGTATCGCCGATGCCTCCAAGCAGGTCGATATCCTCGGCAACTTCCCGCTGCCGGTTGAAGTGATCCCGATGGCGCGCAGCGCGGTTGCCCGCGAGCTGGTCAAACTGGGTGGCCGTCCGGAGTACCGTCAGGGTGTGGTGACGGACAACGGTAACGTGATTCTGGATGTTCACGGTCTGGAGATCCTCGACGCCGTGGCGCTGGAAAATGCTATCAACGGCCTGCCAGGCGTGGTAACCGTAGGGTTATTCGCCAACCGTGGCGCGGATGTCGCCCTGATCGGCACCGCCGATGGCGTCAAAACCATCGTGAAATGATCTGACGGGGGGAGCCTCCCCCCGCTAACTTTTTTTCCAACAGCGATATTCGGTGACTTGTGTCACATTTCTAACCCTCTCCTGACGATCCTCCCGCTTTCTTATTGCTCCGCAGCATTATTCACTACCATTTGACGCTGTATGACATTTCTTCAGAGTGCCGACGCAAACGTTCATATTGCTGCAATAGTTTTTTTTGATATGTTGGCTGGAGCGGATTTCAATCCAGCACAACAACAGTTCAGACAATCAGACAGGGTCGGGGAAATGGCAAAGGTATCACTGGAGAAAGACAAGATTAAATTTCTGCTGGTCGAAGGGGTGCATCAGAAAGCACTGGATAGCCTTCGTGCGGCAGGTTACACCAACATCGAATTTCACAAAGGTGCACTGGATACCGAACAGCTGAAAGAGTCGATCCGTGATGCCCATTTCATTGGCCTGCGATCCCGTACCCACCTGACCGAAGATGTGATTGCCGCAGCAGAAAAACTGGTTGCGATTGGCTGCTTCTGCATCGGTACCAACCAGGTCGATCTCAATGCCGCTGCGAAGCGCGGTATTCCGGTATTCAACGCGCCCTTCTCCAATACCCGTTCCGTGGCGGAGCTGGTAATTGGTGAGCTCCTGCTGCTGCTGCGCGGCATCCCTGAAGCTAACGCCAAGGCCCACCGCGGGATCTGGAATAAACTGGCCTCCGGCTCTTTCGAAGCGCGTGGTAAAAAACTGGGCATTATCGGTTACGGCCACATCGGCACGCAGCTGGGTATTCTGGCGGAATCGCTGGGGATGCACGTCTTTTTCTACGACATCGAAAACAAGCTGCCGCTGGGTAACGCCACCCAGGTTCAGCATCTCTCCGACCTGCTCAATATGAGCGACGTGGTGAGCCTGCACGTGCCGGAAAATGCCTCCACCAAAAACATGATGGGTGCGGAAGAGCTGGCGCTGATGAAGCCGGGCTCGCTGCTGATCAACGCCGCGCGCGGTACCGTGGTGGATATCCCTGCGCTGTGCGAAGCCCTGAAAAGCAAACATCTGGCAGGCGCGGCTATCGACGTCTTCCCGACCGAGCCGGCGACCAACAGCGATCCTTTCACCTCGCCGCTGTGCGAGTTCGACAACGTGATCCTGACCCCGCACATTGGGGGCTCCACTCAGGAAGCACAGGAAAATATCGGTCTTGAAGTGGCCGGTAAGCTGAGCAAATACTCCGACAATGGTTCAACCCTGTCGGCGGTTAACTTCCCGGAAGTGTCGCTGCCGCTGCACGGTGGACGTCGTCTGCTGCACATCCATGAAAACCGTCCGGGCGTGCTGACGGCCATTAACCAGATCTTCGCTGAGCAGAGCGTGAACATTGCCGCACAGTATCTGCAAACCAACGCGCAGATGGGTTATGTGGTTATTGATATCGAAGCGGATGAAGATGTGGCAGAGAAAGCGCTGCAGGGAATGAAGGCCATCCCAGGCACCATTCGCGCGCGTCTGCTTTACTAATCTGATGCCCGGCGGCGCTTCGCTTGCCGGGCCTACGGGTTTTGTAGGCCGGGTAAGGCGCAGCCGCCACCCGGCTTTTTCACCACTGCCAAACCTTCGATGGCGTCACCACCGCAGGCAGCGGAATATCCCATTTCTCTACCGGTAACGCGTCCACGCGCTGACAATCATGCGCGTAGCCCACGGGCTGCAGGCCATGCTGCTGCCAGTTCTGCAGCGTGCGATCGTAGAAACCGCCACCCATACCCAGACGCTGACCGCTCTCATCAAAGGCCACCAGCGGCGTCACCAGCACGTCGAGTTGCTCAAGCGGCAATACGTCGCGCACGTCCAGTTTCGGCTCGGTGATTTTCAGACGATTCACCACCAGCTCGCTGTGAGGGTGGTAGTGCAGAAACAGCAAATTCCCCGGGCTGAACGGGTGCAGTACCGGCAGGTAGACCTTCTTTCCGGTACGCCAGAGTTCATCGATCAGCGGTTGGGTATCAAGTTCGCCATCAAAAGAGAGAAACAGGGCGACGGTATGCGCCATCACGACAGGTGGATAAGCTATCATGCGTGCCGCGGCTTGTTGCGCGAAATGGGCTTGCTGTTCAGGCTTTAAGGCTCTGCGTTGCTGACGGATAAACTGACGAATGTGTTGGCGTGAGGCAGGAACTTCAGGAAGTTGCGTCATGGTAGTCGCTGGGTAGAAAGGTGAGGGAATCTCCGAGATGCCGCCGCAGGCTGTAACCCTTGAACCCTTGGTTCAAGGTGAATGTGTCGTCATAGTTTTAAGGCTTCTCGGACGAACCGAGCATGCTCACCAACCATGGAGCGCCACATTCTTGTGGTATGAAATATCGGCTCAGGGGACTGGCCCGCATGCGAACATCTCAGAGAAATTTTTCCTTCAGGGTCACTCTACCATAGTAGACCACGAAGTGTTATTCAAAGTTTTGCCCCGGTCTGTCTGTAATGCGACCCTGATCAAGCAATGCCTGTTCAATGGTCTGCTGGAGCATTTTAATGCGTTGTTCCATGCTCGCCGCGTAGTCGCGGGTCTTCGCTTTTTCCTGAGCCAGTTCATAACTGATGTTCAACGCGGCGATGAAGACCAGCTGCTCAGTATTTGTGACTCTAGTGCGTTCTTTTAAATCTTGCAACCGCTGATTCAAATCATCCGCAGCCTGATTCAAAGCATCCCTTTGTTCAGGCGGACAATTCACTCGCAGCGAACGGCCAAAAATTTGGATATCGACGGGTTGTGCAGACATGCCACCTTCCTGCTGTTTGACTGCGCTGCCTTCACATCCGCTTCCGAGGGCTGCGAAGGGGCGACACTATAGCTACCCTGGCGGGTAGAAACAAGCCCTATTCTGGTTCACCAGGGTCCAAAGTGGTAGCATATCATGAATATTCCTCCCATTGATGATGAATGCTCATGTCTATACAGAACGAAATGCCTGGTTACAACGAAGTCAGCCAGTTACTGAACCAGCAGGGCGTGGGTTTAACCCCGGCTGAAATGCACGGTCTGATCAGCGGGATGCTGTGTGGTGGAAACAACGACAGCTCTTGGCTGCCGCTGGTTCACGACCTGACGAACGAGGGTCTGGCGTTCGGTCACGACCTCGCCCAGGCGTTGCGCAATATGCATGGCGCAACCAGCGATGCGCTGGAAGATGACGGCTTCCTTTTTCAGCTTTATCTGCCTGATGGCGACGACGTCAGCGTGTTCGATCGCGCCGATGCGCTGGCCGGCTGGGTCAACCACTATCTGTTAGGCCTGGGCGTGACGCAGCCTAAGCTGGAGAAAGTGACGGGCGAAGCCGGAGAAGCTATCGACGATCTGCGTAACATCGCTCAGCTGGGCTACGATGAAGACGAAGACCAGGAAGAGCTGGAGATGTCACTGGAAGAGATCATTGAGTACGTGCGCGTGGCGTCACTGCTTTGCCACGACACGTTTACCCGGACAAAACCGACCGCGCCGGAAGTGCGCAAACCAACCTTACATTAATAAAAATTCCAGGAGGGTGTCATGACTCAGCAAGAGTATCTTCGCCGCCGTCAGGCGCTGCTGGCCACTATGCAGCCGGGCAGCGCCGCGTTGATTTTTGCCGCACCGGAAGCCACGCGCAGCAACGATAGCGAATATCCGTACCGCCAGAGCAGCGATTTCTGGTACTTCACCGGCTTCAACGAGCCGGAGTCGGTGCTGGTGCTGATTAAAAGTCACGATACCCACAACCACAGCGTGCTGTTTAACCGCGTTCGCGATCTCACCGCCGAGATCTGGTTTGGCCGTCGTCTGGGCCAGCAGGCCGCGCCGGAAAAGCTGGGCGTGGATCGCGCTCTGGCGTTCAGCGAAATCAACGATCAGCTCTACCAGCTGCTTAACGGCCTCGATACGGTCTACCACGCGCAGGGCGAATACGCCTATGCCGATGAGATTGTCTTTGCTGCGCTGGATAAGCTGCGCAAAGGCTCCCGGCAAAACCTGAAAGCGCCCGCAACGCTTACCGACTGGCGTCCTGCCGTTCACGAGCTGCGCCTGTTTAAATCGGCAGAAGAGCTGGATGTGATGCTTAAGGCGGGGGAGATCAGCGCCCTGGCCCATACCCGGGCGATGCAAAAATGCCGTCCGGGGATGTTCGAATATCAGCTGGAAGGCGAAATTCACCACGAATTTACCCGTCACGGCGCACGCTATCCGGCGTACAACACCATCGTTGGCGGCGGTGAAAACGGCTGCATTCTGCATTACACCGAAAATGAATCTGAGCTGCGGGATGGCGATCTGGTGCTGATCGACGCCGGATGTGAATTCAAAGGCTATGCCGGGGATATCACCCGCACCTTCCCGGTCAACGGCAAATTCACCCCGGCCCAACGCGCCATCTACGACATCGTCCTGCAGTCGCTGGACACTGCATTGATGCTTTTCCGCCCCGGCACCTCCATCCAGGAGGTTACCGGCGAAGTGGTGCGCATTATGATTAGCGGCCTGGTGGACCTGGGGATCCTCAACGGCGACGTCGATCAGCTGGTCGCTGAGAACGCCCACCGTCCCTTCTTTATGCATGGCCTGAGCCACTGGCTGGGGCTGGACGTGCATGACGTGGGCGTCTACGGTCCGGAACGTTCCCGCGTGCTGGAACCGGGAATGGTGCTGACCGTTGAGCCTGGGCTCTATATCGCGCCGGATGCCGACGTGCCCGCCGAGTATCGCGGGATCGGCATTCGTATCGAAGATGACATCGTAATCACCGAATCCGGTAACGAAAACCTGACGGCTTCGGTGGTGAAAAACGCCGACGAGATTGAAGCCCTGATGGCGGCGGCACGCCCATGAGCATCATCATCGTTGGCGGAGGCATGACGGGTGCCACCCTGGCGCTGACCATCTCCACCCTGACCGGGGGCAAACTGCCGGTTCATCTGGTTGAGGCCGTCGCACCGCAGTCGAGCGGCCATCCGGGGTTTGATGGCCGCGCCATCGCCCTGGCGCAGGGCACCTGCCAGCAGCTGGCCCGCAGCGGCATCTGGCAGGCGATTGCCGACTGCGCTACCGCTATCGAAACCGTTCATGTCAGCGACCGGGGCCACGCCGGGTTTGTCACTCTTGAGGCGCAGGATTATCGCATTGATGCGCTGGGGCAGGTGGTTGAGCTGCACGACGTAGGTCTGCGCCTGTTCCGCCTGTTGCAGGATGCCCCCGGCGTGACGCTGCATTGTCCAGCGCGCGTAGAACACTTCACACGCAGCGAAACCTCGGTCAGCGTCACCCTGGATGACGGCAGTACGCTCGAGGGACAACTGCTGGTAGCGGCCGACGGCTCACGTTCGGCGCTCGGCCAGCAGTGTGGCATCCAGTGGCAGCAGCAGCCGTACCATCAACTGGCGGTGATCGCCAATGTCGCTACCGCCGAACCGCACCGTGGCCGCGCCTTTGAACGTTTTACCCAACACGGTCCGCTGGCGATGCTACCGATGTCGCAGGGGCGCAGCTCGCTGGTCTGGTGCCATCCGCTGGACAAGACGGATGAGGTGCAGGGCTGGTCTGACGAACGCTTCTGCGCCGAGCTGCAAAAAGCCTTTGGCTGGCGGCTTGGGCGTATTACTCATGCCGGGAAGCGTTCGGTCTATCCGCTGGCATTAACCACGGCGTCGCAGTCCGTCTCTCATCGCGTCGCGCTGGTGGGCAATGCGGCGCAGACGTTACACCCCATCGCCGGACAGGGCTTTAACCTTGGACTGCGCGATGTGATGAGCCTTGCCGAAACGCTGGCACAGGCCTTTGCCCAACAGCAGGATTGCGGCGCATATCCAGTGCTGGGCCAGTATCAGAAACGACGTCAGGCAGATAAAGAAGCCACCATCGGCGTGACCGACGGGCTGGTGCATCTGTTTGCCAATCGCTGGGCACCGCTGGTTGCAGGGCGTAACCTGGGGCTGATGGCGATGGAATTATTCATTCCGGCACGCGACGTGCTGGCGCAGAGGACTCTCGGTTGGGTCGCTCGCTAAGGAGTAAACAAAGTGCAGAATGTTGATGTCGCCATTGTCGGTGGCGGAATGGTAGGACTGGCGCTGGCCTGCGGTCTGCAGGGTAGCGGTCTGCGCGTGGCGGTGCTGGAGCAGAAACAGCCTCAGCCTGTCGCTTCCGATGCGCCGCCTGAACTCCGGGTCTCGGCGATCAACGCCGCCAGTGAAAAGCTGCTGACCCGCATCGGCGTCTGGTCAGACATTATCGCCCAGCGCGCCAGCTGCTATCACGGGATGGAAGTGTGGGATAAAGACAGCTTCGGGCATATCGCCTTTGATGATGAGAGCATGGGCTACAGCCATCTTGGTCATATCATCGAAAACGCGGTGATTCACCATGCATTGTGGCAGAAAGCGCAGCAGTGCAGCGACGTCACGCTGATTGCCCCCGCACAGCTGCAGCAGGTGGCCTGGGGCGAAAACGATGCCTTTATCACCCTGCAAAGCGGCGACATGCTGACCGCGCGCCTGGTGGTGGGGGCCGATGGCGCAAACTCCTGGCTGCGTAACAAAGCCGATATTCCGCTGACGTACTGGGACTACCGCCATCATGCGCTGGTCGCCACCATCCGCACCGCAGAGCCGCATCAGGGCGTGGCCCGGCAGATTTTCCATAACGACGGTATCCTCGCCTTTCTGCCCCTCAGCGATCCGCATCTCTGCTCGATCGTTTGGTCGCTGTCCCCTGAGAAGGCCCAGCAGATGCAGGAGGCATCAGCCGAAGAGTTCAATCAGGCCCTGTGCGTGGCCTTCGATAACCGGCTGGGGCTCTGCACCGTTGAAAGCGAGCGTCAGGTATTCCCGCTAACCGGTCGCTATGCGCGCCAGTTCGCGGCGCACCGTCTGGCGCTGGTGGGTGACGCGGCGCATACCATTCATCCGCTGGCCGGGCAGGGCGTGAACCTGGGCTTTATGGATGCCGCCGAGCTGGTGAGCGAGCTGCGTCGCCTGCATCGTGAGGGCAAGGATATCGGGCAGCATCTTTACCTGCGCCGCTACGAGCGCAGCCGTAAGCACAGTGCGGCTATGATGCTGGCGGGCATGCAGGGGTTCCGCGAACTCTTTGCCGGTGCCAATCCGGCGAAAAAACTGCTGCGCGATCTCGGCCTGAAACTGGCTGATACCCTACCGGGCGTTAAACCTCAACTCCTGCGTCAGGCGATGGGTCTTAACGATCTGCCGGACTGGCTACGCTAATTTAGAACCCCGTCACACTTTATTCTCCCGGCCTGTGGGCCGGGGAAATTCCCTCGTTTGAAATAATCTAATTTCACTGCTTTTTTCGCATTAGATAATCTAATGCTGTGTTTTTCCCGTCACGGAAATTCGGCCCATTATTCCGCATCAAATATCACCATGCACTAAATTCTGTTAGCACGATGTTAATTTTGTGCGGGTTTAATCGCATTTTTGCAGTGAATAATTCTGTAGGCTTTTTAGCGTTTTTTGGTCATAAGCTAATGTGATGACCCATTTTACCTTATGGTTAACCGCCGGTTTCGGTGGTAAGTTCAGGTAAAAGAGAACGTTTGCGTCGGTGCCTGCTAACGGGGCCGATACCGGGTTTCACGGTGAATTTTTCAACGAGGACAAGATGGCTCAACAGACGCCTTTGTACGAACAACACACCCTATGCGGTGCGCGCATGGTCGATTTCCATGGCTGGATGATGCCGCTGCATTATGGTTCGCAGATTGATGAGCATCATGCGGTGCGCACCGATGCCTGTATGTTTGACGTCTCGCATATGACCATTGTCGATCTGCACGGCAGTCGCACCCGGGAGTTTTTGCGTTATCTGCTGGCGAACGACGTGGCGAAACTCACGAAGCCGGGCAAAGCGCTCTATTCCGGGATGCTGAATGCCTCCGGCGGCGTGATTGACGACCTGATTGTTTATTACCTCACCGAAGATTTCTTCCGCCTCGTTGTTAACTCTGCCACCCGTGAAAAAGACCTCGCCTGGATCACCCAACACGCTGAGCCTTACGCCATCGACATCACCGTGCGTGACGACCTGTCGCTGATCGCGGTGCAGGGGCCGAACGCGCAGGCGAAAGCCGCGTCCCTGTTCACTGACGAACAGCGTCAAGCCACAGAGGGCATGAAGCCGTTCTTTGGCGTGCAGGCGGGCGATCTGTTTGTGGCGACCACCGGTTATACCGGCGAAGCGGGCTACGAAATTGCGATGCCGAACGAAAAAGCGGCCGATTTCTGGCGTGCGCTGGTGGAAGCGGGCGTTAAGCCGGCCGGTCTGGGCGCGCGCGATACGCTGCGTCTGGAAGCCGGGATGAATTTGTACGGCCAGGAGATGGACGAAGGCGTCTCTCCGCTGGCGGCCAACATGGGCTGGACCGTTGCATGGGAACCGGCCGATCGCGACTTTATCGGTCGTGAAGTGCTGGAACAGCAGCGTGAGAAGGGCACCGAACAGCTGGTTGGTCTGGTGATGACCGAGAAGGGCGTGCTGCGCGGCGAGCTGCCAGTACGTTTCACCGATGCCAATGGCAACCACTGCGAAGGCATTATCACCAGCGGCACCTTCTCTCCGACGCTGGGATACAGTATTGCTCTGGCGCGTGTGCCGGCGGGTATTGGCGAGACTGCCGTGGTGCAGATCCGCAACCGTGAAATGCCGGTCCGCGTGACCAAACCGATTTTTGTTCGCGCCGGTAAGCCGGTCGCCTAATTATTTTTATCAGGAGAAATTCAATGAGCAATGTGCCAGCAGAACTGAAATACAGCAAAGAACACGAGTGGCTGCGCAAAGAAGCCGACGGCACTTACACCGTCGGGATCACCGAGCATGCTCAGGAGCTGTTAGGTGACATGGTCTTTGTGGATCTGCCGGAAGTGGGCGCGACCGTCACTGCGGGCGACGACTGCGCCGTGGCGGAATCGGTGAAAGCCGCTTCTGATATCTATGCGCCAGTGGGCGGCGAAATCGTGGCGGTTAACGACGCCCTGAGCGACTCCCCGGAGCTGGTGAACAGCGAGCCGTACGGCGAAGGCTGGATCTTCAAAATTAAAGCCAGCGACGAAGCGGAAGTTGCCGCTCTGCTGGATGCGACTGCGTACGAAGCACTGTTAGAAGACGAATAACCGTTTTGCTCCCTCTCCCTTTGGGAGAGGGCCGGGGTGAGGGTGCCCATTTTCCCCTCACCCTAACCCTCTCCCAAAGGGAGAGGGAATCTCAATTCACTGCACGTTTCAGGAACCATCGCTCATGACACAGACTTTAAGCCAGCTTGAAAACCGTGGCGCCTTCATTGAACGTCACATTGGGCCGGATGCTCAACAACAGCAGGAGATGCTGAAGACTGTTGGCGCGGATTCGCTCGACGCACTGATCGGCCAGATCGTGCCAAAGGATATTCAGCTCGCCACCCCGCCACAGGTGGGTGAATCGACCACTGAATACGCTGCGCTGGCGGAACTGAAAGGCATTGCCAGCCTGAACAAGCGCTTTAAGTCTTACATTGGCATGGGTTACACCAACGTGCAGTTACCGCCGGTGATCCTGCGCAACATGCTGGAAAATCCGGGCTGGTACACCGCCTATACCCCATATCAGCCGGAAGTGTCTCAGGGCCGTCTGGAAGCGCTGCTTAACTTCCAGCAGGTTACCCTGGATCTGACCGGTCTGGACATCGCCTCGGCCTCGCTGCTGGATGAAGCCACTGCCGCCGCAGAAGCGATGGCGATGGCAAAACGCGTCAGCAAACTGAAGGGCGCGAACCGCTTCTTCGTTGCCGCCGACGTTCACCCGCAAACCCTCGACGTGGTGCGTACCCGCGCTGAGACCTTTGGCTTTGAGGTGATTGTTGATGACGCAGATAAAGTGCTGGATCATCAGGATGTGTTCGGCGTGCTGCTGCAGCAGGTTGGCACCACCGGTGAAGTCCACGACTACGGCACTCTGATTACCGAGCTGAAGGCGCGCAAAATCGTCGTCAGCGTGGCGGCCGATTTTATGGCGCTGGTGCTGTTAACCGCTCCAGGCAAACAGGGCGCAGACATCGTCTTCGGCTCTGCGCAGCGCTTCGGCGTGCCGATGGGCTACGGTGGCCCACACGCGGCCTTCTTCGCCGCGAAAGATGAATTCAAACGCTCCATGCCAGGCCGCATTATCGGCGTATCGAAAGATGCCGCCGGTAACACCGCTCTGCGCATGGCGATGCAGACTCGCGAGCAGCACATTCGTCGTGAGAAAGCGAACTCCAACATCTGCACCTCGCAGGTGCTGCTGGCTAACATCGCCAGCCTGTATGCCGTTTTCCACGGCCCGGCTGGCCTGAAGCGTATCGCCAGCCGCATTCATCGTCTGGCCGATATCCTGGCCTGCGGGCTGCAGCAGAAAGGACAAAAACTGCGCCACGCGCACTTCTTCGATACCCTGTGTGTTGAAGTGGCCGACAAAGCAGCGGTGCTGGCACGCGCTGAAGCCGCAGAGATCAACCTGCGCAGCGACATCCTCAATGCCGTAAGCATCACTCTGGATGAAACCACCACTCGTGAAGATATTCAGGTGCTGTTCAACGTCCTGCTGGGCGACGGCCACGGCCTGGATGTGGATACCCTCGACAAAGAGGTAGCGCACGACAGCCGCTCCATCCAGGCGACCATGCTGCGCGATGACGCGATCCTCGCCCATCCGGTGTTTAACCGCTACCACAGCGAAACCGAGATGATGCGCTACATGCACTCGCTGGAGCGCAAGGATCTGGCCCTGAACCAGGCGATGATCCCGCTGGGTTCCTGCACCATGAAGCTGAACGCCGCTGCCGAGATGATCCCGATCACCTGGCCGGAATTCGCTGAGCTGCACCCGTTCTGCCCGGCAGATCAGGCGGAAGGCTACCATATGATGATTAACCAGCTCTCCGACTGGCTGGTGAAGCTGACCGGCTATGACGCCCTCTGCATGCAGCCGAACTCCGGCGCGCAGGGTGAATACGCGGGTCTGCTGGCAATCCGTCACTATCACGAGAGCCGCAACGAAGGCCATCGCGATATCTGCCTGATCCCAAGCTCCGCCCACGGCACCAATCCGGCATCCGCTCAGATGGCAGGGATGGAAGTGGTGGTCGTGGCGTGCGATAAGAACGGCAACATCGATCTGGCGGACCTGCGTGCAAAAGCAGAACAGACCAGCGATAAGCTCTCCTGCATCATGGTGACCTATCCGTCCACCCACGGGGTGTACGAAGAGACCATCCGTGAAGTGTGCGAGATCGTGCACCAGCACGGTGGCCAGGTTTACCTCGATGGTGCCAACATGAACGCCCAGGTGGGCATTACCACCCCAGGCTTTATCGGCGCGGACGTGTCGCACCTGAACCTGCACAAAACCTTCTGCATTCCACACGGCGGTGGCGGCCCGGGTATGGGTCCAATCGGCGTGAAAGCGCACCTGGCCCCGTTCGTGCCGGGTCACAGCGTGGTACAGATCGAAGGCATGCTGACCCGTCAGGGCGCGGTCTCTGCGGCACCGTTCGGCAGCGCCTCTATTCTGCCAATCAGCTGGATGTATATCCGCATGATGGGCGCGGAAGGGCTGAAGAAGGCCAGCCAGGTGGCGATCCTCAATGCGAACTACATTGCGACGCGTCTGAAGTCCGCCTTCCCGGTGCTCTACACCGGTCGCGATGGCCGCGTGGCGCACGAATGTATACTGGATATTCGTCCGCTGAAAGAGCAGACCGGTATCAGCGAGCTGGACATTGCCAAACGTCTGATCGACTACGGCTTCCACGCGCCAACCATGTCGTTCCCGGTCGCGGGCACGCTGATGGTTGAGCCAACCGAATCCGAAAGCAAAGCCGAACTGGACCGCTTTATCGACGCGATGCTGGCGATCCGCATGGAGATCGACCGCGTTCAGGATGGCGAATGGACGCTGGAAGATAACCCGCTGGTCAACGCCCCGCACACCCAGCACGAAATGGTGGCGGAGTGGAACCACACTTACTCCCGCGAGCTGGCAGTCTTCCCGGCAGGTGTTGCCAACAAGTACTGGCCGACCGTGAAGCGTCTTGATGACGTCTACGGCGACCGCAACCTGTTCTGCTCCTGCGTGCCGATGAGCGAATACCAGTAACCTTTCTGCTATAACATAATCTGTAGGCCGGGTAAGCGTTAGCGCCACCCGGCTTTTTTTTATCTGGAGGTAGTGAATGGCAATCGCACTTGTAACCGGCGCCAGCCGCGGAATTGGCAAAGCGACCGCGCTGCAGCTGGCACGCGAAGGCTATACCGTGGCGGTGAATTATCACCACAACATCAAAGCTGCGACCGACGTGATCGCGGAGATTGTCAAAGAGGGCGGCAGGGCCTTTGCCGTGCGTGCCGACATCAGTGATGAAGCCCAGGTGATGGCGATGTTCGACAGCCTCGACCGTGAAGGCGAACCCCTCACCGCGCTGGTTAACAATGCCGGCATTCTGTTTGAGCAGAGCACCATCGAAAATCTCTCTGCCGAGCGTATTAACCGGGTGCTGGCCACCAACGTGACCGGGTATTTCCTCTGCTGCCGGGAAGCGGTGAAACGCATGGCGCTGAAGCATGGCGGAAAAGGCGGGGCGATTGTGAACGTCTCGTCCGCGGCCTCACGACTCGGCGCGCCGGGAGAGTATGTGGATTACGCGGCGTCGAAAGGCGCGGTGGATTCGCTGACCACCGGCTTAGCGCTGGAGGTGGCGGCGCAGGGTATTCGGGTTAACTGTGTCCGTCCGGGGCTGATCTACACCGACATTCATGCCTCCGGCGGGGAGCCAGGACGTGTGGATCGGGTGAAGTCGATGCTGCCGATGCAGCGTGGCGGCCAGCCTGAAGAGGTGGCGCAGGCGATTGTCTGGCTGCTGAGCGAGAAGGCGTCGTACGTGACGGGCAGTTTTATTGAGTTAGCGGGTGGGAAGTAAACGCCCCTCACCCTAACCCTCTCCCCATAGGGGAGAGGGGATCGATCGTAGGCCGGTGCAAGCGTAGCGCCGCCCGGCGTTACGGAGTTAAAGCGTCTCGCCGTTGCTGGCAATCACACCTTTGTACCACTCAAAGCTCTTCTTGCGCGAACGGGACATGTCGCCAGTACCGTCGTCGTGCTTGTTCACGTAGATAAAGCCGTAGCGTTTGCTGTACTGGCCGGTGGTGAACGACACGCAGTCGATGCAGCCCCACGGGGTGTAGCCCATCAGGTCCACGCCATCATACGTGACCGCTTTGATCATCTCTTCGACGTGGGCGCGCAGATAGTCGATACGGTAGTCATCGTTGATGCTGCCGTCCTCTTCCACTTTGTCATAAGCACCGAAGCCGTTTTCCACGATAAACAGCGGCTTCTGATAGCGCTCATACAGCTCGCACAGGGAGTAGCGCAGGCCGACCGGGTCGATCTGCCAGCCCCAGTCCGACGCTTTTACGTGCGGGTTCGGCACGCTGCCTTCGAAACCGGAGATCGCATCGCCAGTACCGCCTTCTGCTTTCACCGCGTTGGTCATGTAGTAGCTGAAGCCCAGATAGTCACAGGTGCCTTCACGCAGGATCTGCTCGTCGCCCGCTTCCATATTGATGGTGAAACCGCGACGCTCCCACTCGTTCAGCACGTAAGACGGGTAGTAACCACGCAGCTGCACGTCGGTAAAGACATAGCGTTCACGCATCGATTCCTGGGCAAACATCACGTCTTCGGGTTTGCAGGAGAACGGATAGAGCGCCACCATCGCCAGCATACAGCCGACTTTCATTTCCGGGTTGATACGACGCGCGGCTTTCACCGCCAGGGCGCTGGCCACGAACTGGTGGTGCAGCACCTGGTACATGGTCTCTTCCGGGTTCTGATGCTCGGTGTAAACCACGCCGGAGCAGCAGTAGCCGAACAGCGGGGCGCGCCAGTTACGCTGGTTGTTGATCTCGTTGAAGGTCATCCAGTATTTGACCTTGCTCTTGTAGCGCTCAAATACCACTTCGGCGAAATTAACGAAGAAGTCCACCACCTTACGGTTGGTCCAGCCGCCGTATTCCTGCACCAGGTGCAGCGGCATTTCGAAGTGGGAGAGGGTGATCACCGGCTCGATGTTGTACTTCAGCAGCTCATCGAACATGTCATCGTAGAACTTTAGCCCCTCTTCGTTCGGCTGGGTTTCGTCACCTTTCGGGAAGATGCGGGTCCAGGCGATGGAGGTGCGGAAGCATTTGAAGCCCATCTCGGCAAACAGCTTGATGTCTTCTTTATAGTGACCGTGGAAGTCGATGGCTTCATGGTTCGGGTAGTATTTGCCCTCGACCACTTCCTGGGTGATTTCACGCGGCACGCCGTGTGCGCCGCCGGTCAGCACGTCACAAATGCTCGGCCCTTTACCGCCTTTGTTCCAGCCGCCTTCAACCTGATGCGCCGCAACCGCGCCGCCCCATAAAAAGTCTTTTGGTAAGGTGAGTTTTTTCATCTTTGCTAATCTCATTTATTGCTATTGTTTTTGAGTCTAACAAAGCGGGATAAAAAGTCACGATATAACAATTTGCAGAAATTGTAATATGTTACATCTGAAAAACAGGGTGTTTTATTCCGTTAATTTCTTCGCCAGTTTACGCCCCAGGGATTCAAGAATATAAATCACCGGAATTTGCGTCGTAATATCGTAGACCCCTGCGATACGGGTTTGCGGGACGTGCCAGGAGAGATTAAAGTCCGCCAGTTTCGCCAGCCGCGAATGTTCATGGCTGGTGATGGAGAGTACCTTGCAGTGGTGCAGGCTGAACTGGCTGGCGAAGCGCAGGATCTCTTCGGTTTCGCCCGACACCGAGAGCACGATCGCCAACGCGTTTTTCGCCATATCGTTAGTAACCGGGAAATAAGGGTCGTCAATATGGTTACTGAATTTACCAATATTGGAAAAGAAGCGCGCGCCATATTTTGCCAGCGAACCCGAGGTGCCCGCGCCGACAAATATAATGCGTTCCGACGACAGGATAATATCCACGGCGTTATTTAATAGCGTATCAAATTCGTCGTTGTTTACGCTTTTGAAAAAACTGATAATCTCACTGGCGCCAAAATTGGCCTGCTGCGGTTCGTTTTGTTCGAGATATAATTTAAACCGCACGCGGAATTCAGAATAGCCATCGCAATTCAGTTTGCGGCAAAAGCGCAGCACGGTGGTGGTGGAAACCCCCGCTGTATCCGCCAGTTCGCGGATGGTCATGTACATCACCCGATCGCGGTTTTTAATGACGGTATTGTAAACCATCATCTCCAGATTATTGAGACTGGCAATGGCGGAATGGGAGAACATGCTCACAGGGGCTAAACTCACTCATCAGACTTCATCTTCAGGGAATAATAACATGCAGCCTAACGACATCACTTTTTTTCAGCGCTTTCAGGATGACATTCTGGCCGGGCGTAAGACCATCACCATCCGTGATGAGAGCGAGGCGCACTTTAAAGCGGGCGATGTGCTACGGGTGGGGCGTTACGAAGACAACGGCTATTTTTGCACCATTGAGGTGACGGGTACCTCGACCGTGACGCTGGAGACGCTGACCGAAAAACATGCTCAGCAGGAGAACATGACCCTCGGTGAACTTAAGCAGGTCATCGCGGAGATCTACCCAAATCAGACGCAGTTTTATGTCATTCATTTTAAATGTCTTTGATTTTTAATCGGAACAGTTGTTAGCTGGGGGTATCGATCAAACATATGATTGTATTAAATAAATATTTATATGATATTTATTTTAGCTAACAGGTGTTCACTGGAATCATTCTCAGTTAGCATAGTGAGCGATGCAGTATTCACTTAGTTTTCCTGGAGTTCTCTATGGTTAGCAAACCATTAACCGCACAGGGATATTCGCTGGCTGAGGAAGTAGCCAACAGTATTAGTCACGGCGTCGGCCTGGTGTTCGGCATCGTCGGGTTGGTATTGCTGCTGGTTCAGGCCGTCGACACCAACGCCAGCGCGCTGGCGATCACCAGTTACAGCCTGTACGGCGGAAGCATGATTCTGCTGTTCCTGGCGTCCACTCTTTACCATGCCATTCCGCATCAGCGGGCCAAGATCTGGCTGAAAAAATTCGACCACTGCGCCATCTATCTGTTGATTGCCGGGACCTATACGCCGTTTTTGCTGGTGGGGCTGGATTCACCGCTGGCGCGTGGGCTGATGATTGTTATCTGGAGCCTGGCGCTGCTGGGGATCCTGTTTAAGCTGACCATCGCGCACCGTTTTAAGGTGCTGTCGCTGGTGACCTATCTGACTATGGGCTGGCTGTCGCTGATTGTGATCTATCAGCTGGCGGTTAAACTGGCGGCAGGTGGGGTGACGTTGCTGGCGGTGGGCGGAATTGTCTATTCGCTGGGGGTGATTTTTTACGTCTGCAAGCGCATCCCCTATAACCACGCGATCTGGCACGGGTTTGTGCTGGGGGGCAGCGTGTGCCATTTCCTGGCGATTTATTTGTACGTTTAAGGTGATGTGCGGCCTGATGCCCTCACCCCAACCCTCTCCCACTGGGAGAGGGAGCAAACATTAAAAACGGTAACCCCAGGGTTACCGTTTTGCTTTTACCTTTGCCACCCGGCACTAACATCCTCACTCTTCCAGCGAATACGGCAGCGGCTCGATGCTCAGGGTATTCACATCTTCACGCACGCGGAACACGCTGTCGGGTTCCATGTCATTGTTCATAACGGCCTGCACCAGCAGACGACCATCATCGAGCTGAACGGCGGCGAGCACGGTGCCGGTCCGGCGCCAGTTCTCACCCATTTTCAGCTCCAGATCTTCGCCGGCTTCCGGTACACGGCTGGCCTGGCCCGCCAGATACCACAGCGCGCGTTTGTTGGCACCGCGGAACTTCGCACGAGCGACCATCTCCTGGCCGGTATAGCAGCCTTTTTTAAAGCTGATCCCGCCGAGCGCCTGCAGGTTGGTTGCCTGAGGAATGAACTGCCCGCTGTTGGCGGCGTCGATGACCGGGATGCCCGCTTCAATGTTCAGCGACAGCCACTGCTGGCTGTTATTCAGCTGAGCTTCGCCGCGCAGGGCCTGGGTCACGCGCTCTGCGGTGGCAACATCGGTCACCAGCAGGAAGCGTTCTGCCGGGTGTTCAAACCACAGCAGCGAGGTGGCGCCGTCGTGGGTCACCTGTTTTTCGGCATCAGGCAGTTCGCTGAACAGATTCTTCAGTGCCGCGCGTGCCTGGAAACCGGCCACGCCGAGCAGCACCAGCTCGTCATCGGCGGCGATGGTCACTTTTGAGAACACCGCATACTTTTTCAGTTCGGCGAGCTGGGCGTCGCGCAGGCTGCGGCGTTCGATCAGGGCAAAACCCTCCTGACGGCGGAACAGACGCAGGTTGCTCCACATCTTGCCTTTAGGATCGCAGTGCGCGGCCAGCAGGTGTTGGTGTTCGGTCATTTGACTGACATCAGCGGTCACCTGGCCCTGCAGGTACTTTTCGCTGTCCGCGCCGACGAGAGTTGCCAGCGCCCAGTCATCAAGAGTCATAAGCGTCAGCGGCAGACGCGCAGAGGCGACAGGCTGGCGCGGAGAAAAAGGTGTGAATGCCATAGTGATGTCCTGAATTGCATAACGCTTTGTTGATGCCTAATGGTAAAAGAGACTGTAGCCAATGCAAGCGGTTTCAACAGGCTATTCGTGCCCTCGCGCTGTTCTGCGTAACGCGACGCAAAATGGATGAACACCCGTTTTTGTTGTGGTTTTTTCTGGGAGAGTGCGTCTGCAACGCAATATTCCAGTAATGAAACAGCAAAAAACACGTTACACTAAGAGCCGTTTCTTCCCGGTAGATTCTCATTCTCAGCCGATACGAACGGAACACTGCCTGAACTCAACGTTATGCAGGAAAATGCACATGGACATTACTAACAAAGCCCGCATTCATTGGGCATGCCGCCGCGGCATGCGCGAACTCGATATCTCCATCATGCCGTTCTTCGAATACGAATACGACACCCTGAGCGATGAGGACAAAAAGCTCTTCATCCGCCTGCTGGAGAACGACGATCCTGATTTATTTAACTGGTTGATGAATCACGGCGAACCTGCCGACGCCGAACTGCAACGGATGGTGCTTTTAATTCAAACACGGAATCGGGAACGTGGTCCTGTGGCAATCTGATTTACGCGTCTCGTGGCGCGCCCAGTGGATGTCTCTTTTGCTCCACGGCCTGGTTGCGGCCTGCATTCTGTTAATGCCGTGGCCGCTGAGCTACACCCCATTATGGTTAATCTTACTGTCGCTGGTGGTGTTCGACAGCGTGCGCAGTCAACGGCGCATTAATTCCCGCCAGGGCGAAATCAAACTGTTTATGGACTCCCGCCTGCACTGGCAGGGCAGCGAGTGGGAGATTGTCGGCACCCCGTGGATGTTAAATGCCGGCATGATGCTCCGCTTACGCAAAGGCGACGGAAAACGCTATCAGCATTTGTGGCTGGCGGCAGACAGTATGGACGAAGGGGAGTGGCGGGATCTGCGCCGGATGCTTTCGCAGCAACCGACGCAGGGGCGGTAGCGGGTTAACTGAACTGCTCCGCCATTTCGCCGAGGATCTGCTCGCACCAGCTCTGAAGGCGCTCTTCGCTCAGATCGTATTGATTCGTCTCATCAAGGGCCAGCCCGACAAACAGCTGGCCGTCGGCAATGATCGGTTTTTTGCTGGTAAATTCATAGCCTTCGGTCGGCCAGTAACCAATGAAGGTCACGCCTTTCGGCGCCAGCTTGTCGTGTAGCATCCCCAGCGCGTCGAGGAACCACTCGCCGTAGCCCAACTGATCGCCCATGCCGTACAGCGCGATAATTTTACCTTCCAGCTGCAGGCCATCCAGACTATCCCAGATGGCTTCCCAGTCTTCCTGCAGCTCGCCGAAATCCCAGGTCGGGATACCGAGGATCAGCACGTCGTACTGTTCCATCAGCGTCGGGGCGTCGTCTTTGAGATTATGCAGGGTGACCAGTTCCGGACCGATAATGTCGCGAATTTTCTCTGCGGCCATCTCGGTGTAGCAGGTGCTGGAACCATAAAACAGACCAATATTCATCGCTAAAATGTCTCAATACTTGCTATGACTTTGCGAGCAGTGTACCAGAAACAACCCGCATTCAGGCATAATGCACCCATTGCAGAACGAAAGAGGCTGACGTGGAAAAGGATCTCGCACTCATCGAGCAGTTTCTCGATGCGCTGTGGCTGGAGAAGAATCTTGCCGAAAATACCCTCAGCGCTTACCGACGCGATCTGGGAATGCTGGTAGCCTGGTTGCATCATCACGATCTTACGCTTGCCACGGCCCAAAGCGACAATTTACAGGCGCTGCTTGCCGAGCGCATGGAGGGGGGCTATAAAGCCACCAGCTCCGCGCGGCTGCTGAGCGCCATGCGACGCCTGTTCCAGCATCTGTATCGCGAGAAATTACGCGCCGACGATCCCAGCGCCGCGCTGGCGTCGCCCAAGCTGCCGCAGCGTCTGCCGAAGGATCTCAGCGAAGCACAAGTTGAGAGATTATTACAGTCGCCGGTGGTTGACCAACCGCTGGAGTTACGCGATAAAGCGATGCTTGAGGTGCTGTACGCGACGGGACTGCGCGTCTCTGAGCTGGTCGGTCTGTCAATGAGCGATATCAGCCTGCGTCAGGGCGTGGTGCGGGTGATCGGGAAAGGCAACAAAGAGCGTCTGGTGCCGCTGGGTGAAGAGGCGGTGTACTGGCTGGAGAACTATCTTCAGCATGGGCGTCCGTGGTTGCTTAACGGTGTCTCCATTGATGTGCTGTTTCCGAGCCAGCGTGCGCAACAGATGACGCGTCAAACCTTCTGGCATCGCATCAAACATTACGCCACACTGGCGGGTATCGACAGTGAAAAACTTTCGCCGCACGTTCTGCGTCACGCTTTTGCGACCCATCTTCTGAACCACGGTGCCGACCTGCGCGTGGTCCAGATGCTGCTTGGGCACAGTGACCTTTCAACGACGCAAATCTACACGCATGTCGCGACGGAACGCCTGCGGCAGCTACACCAACAGCATCACCCACGGGCGTGATGACTTGTAACAGGAACCCATATGAAAAAGTCTTTAGTGCTGTTCTCTCTGCTGGCAGCCTCATTATCTGGCCTGGCGCATGCTGACGATGCGGCCATTAAACAGTCTCTGGCGAAGCTCGGCGTTACCGGGAGTGAGATCCAACCTGCGCCGATCCCCGGGATGAAAACCGTGATGACCAGCGGCGGCGTGCTGTACGTTACCGAAGACGGTAAGCACTTTCTGCAGGGGCCGCTGTACGATGTGAGCGGCGCCCAGCCGGTCAACGTCACTAACCAGATGCTGATGAAAAACCTGAACGCGCTGGAAAAAGAGATGATCGTTTACAAAGCGGCGCAGGAAAAGCATGTCATCACCGTCTTCACCGATATTACCTGCGGCTACTGCCACAAGCTGCATGAAGAGATGAAAGACTACAACGCGCTGGGGATCACCGTGCGTTATCTCGCTTTCCCGCGTGCGGGCGTGCAGAGCCAGCCTGAGCAGGACATGAAGGCCATCTGGTGTGCGAAAGATCGCAACAAAGCCTTTGATGACGCCATGAGCGGCAAAGGCATTCAGCCCGCCTCCTGCGATATCGACATCGCCAACCACTACGCGCTGGGCGTGCAGTTTGGCGTGACCGGTACGCCTGCTATCGTGTTGAGCAACGGCTACGTGGTGCCGGGTTACCAGGGGCCGAAAGAGATGAAAGAGTTCCTCGACGCGCACCAGAAACAGTTTGGCGGTAAATAATTCGCGTGAAATCTTCGATACAACTCCGTCGTCGTGAAGTGAACGACAGCGCCGCGTTACCTGCGGAACTGTCGCCTCTGTTGCGTCGACTGTACGCCAGCCGTGGCGTGAAACATGCCGACGATCTTGAGAAAGGCGTAAAAAATATGCTGCCCTGGCAGCAGCTGAGTGGCGTCGAGACGGCCACGGAGCTGCTGTACAACGCCTTTAGGGAAGGGACGCGCATCATCGTGGTGGGGGATTTCGATGCCGATGGCGCCACCAGTACCGCGCTGAGCGTGCTCAGCCTGCGGGCGATGGGGTGCGATAACGTCTCTTACCTGGTGCCGAACCGCTTCGAGGATGGCTACGGCCTGAGCCCGGAAGTGGTCGATCAGGCCCACGCCCGCGGCGCGCAAATGATCCTCACTGTCGATAATGGGATCTCCTCCCATGCCGGTGTCGATCGTGCGCACGAGCTCGGGATCCCGGTGCTGGTCACCGATCACCACCTGCCCGGCGATACGCTGCCGGCGGCGGAAGCGATCATCAACCCCAACCTGCGCGACTGCGATTTTCCGTCGAAAGCGCTGGCGGGCGTCGGCGTGGCCTTCTACCTGATGCTGGCGCTGCGCACGAAGCTGAGGGATAAGGGCTGGTTCGAGGCGCAGGGCATTGCCGCGCCGAACCTGGCGGAATACCTCGATCTGGTGGCGCTGGGCACCGTGGCGGACGTGGTGCCGCTGGATACCAATAACCGCATTCTCACCTGGCAGGGCTTAAACCGCATTCGTGCGGGCAAATGCCGGCCAGGCATTAAGGCGCTGCTGGAGATCTCCAACCGGGATCAGCAGCGGCTGGCGGCCAGCGATCTGGGCTTTGCCCTCGGTCCGCGTCTCAACGCCGCCGGGCGACTGGATGATATGTCGGTGGGGGTGGCGTTGCTGCTGTGCGACAACGTCGGCGAAGCGCGCGTGCTGGCCAACGAGCTGGATGCCCTGAACCAGACCCGCAAAGAGATTGAGCAGGGGATGCAGGCCGAAGCCCTGATCCTGTGCGAAAAGCTGGAGCGCAGCGGCGAAACGCTGCCCGGCGGGCTGGCAATGTATCACCCCGAGTGGCACCAGGGGGTGGTCGGGATCCTGGCCTCGCGCATCAAAGAGCGTTTTCACCGTCCGGTGATTGCCTTTGCGCCGGCCGGAGACGGCACGCTGAAAGGATCGGGCCGATCCATCCAGGGGCTGCATATGCGCGATGCGCTGGAGCGTCTGCATACGCTGCATCCCGATCTGATGATCAAATTTGGCGGCCACGCGATGGCGGCGGGCTTGTCACTGGAAGAGGCGAAGTTCGATCGGTTCCAGCGCCTGTTCAGCGAGCTGGTCACCGACTGGCTGGATCCGGCCCTGTTGCAGGGGGAAGTGGTCTCCGACGGTCCGTTAACGCCCGCTGAAATGACCATGGAAGTGGCGCAGATGCTGCGTGATGCCGGTCCGTGGGGGCAGATGTTCCCGGAGCCGCTGTTCGATGGTCGTTTCCGTCTGCTGCAACAGCGGCTGGTGGGTGAACGCCATCTGAAAGTGATGGTAGAGCCGGTCGGCGGCGGCCCGCTGCTGGACGGTATCGCCTTTAACGTCGATACCAGCATCTGGCCGGACAACGGCGTGCGCGAAGTCGAACTGGCCTACAAACTGGATATCAACGAGTTTCGCGGCAACCGTACGCTGCAAATCATCATCGACCATATCTGGCCACTTTAGCATCACTATTCCGCTATAAAACAGGGCGTGAATCCGGTACAATTCCGCCCTTATCTCCGCATTTTGACTAGTCCATAAAAGAAAACAGACCATGTTTGAAATTAATCCGGTAAAAAACCGCATTCAGGACCTCACGGAGCGCTCCGACGTTCTTAGGGGGTATCTTTGACTACGATGCCAAGAAAGAGCGTCTCGAAGAAGTAAACGCCGAGCTGGAACAGCCGGACGTCTGGAACGAACCTGAACGCGCACAGGCGCTGGGTAAAGAGCGTTCCTCTCTGGAAGCTATCGTCGATACACTGGATCAGATGGCGCAAGGTCTGGATGACGTTTCCGGCCTGCTGGAGCTGGCCGTTGAGGCCGACGACGAAGAGACCTTCAACGAAGCCGTGGCAGAACTCGACGTGCTGGAAGAGAAGCTGTCCCAGCTGGAATTCCGTCGCATGTTCTCCGGTGAATACGACAGCGCCGACTGCTACCTGGATATTCAGGCCGGTTCCGGCGGTACAGAAGCGCAGGACTGGGCCAGCATGCTGACCCGTATGTATCTGCGTTGGGCTGAAGCCCGCGGCTTTAAGACCGAGATCATTGAAGAGTCTGAAGGCGAAGTGGCAGGCCTGAAATCTGTCACCGTTAAGATCATCGGCGATTACGCCTATGGCTGGCTGCGTACTGAAACCGGCGTTCACCGCCTGGTGCGTAAGAGCCCGTTCGACTCTGGCGGCCGTCGTCACACCTCCTTCAGCTCCGCGTTTGTCTATCCGGAAGTGAAGGACGATATCGATATCGAAATCAATCCGGCCGATCTGCGTATTGACGTTTACCGTGCATCCGGTGCGGGTGGTCAGCACGTTAACCGTACAGAATCCGCGGTGCGTATTACGCACCTGCCGACCGGGCTGGTAACACAGTGCCAGAACGACCGTTCCCAGCATAAAAACAAAGACCAGGCCATGAAGCAGATGAAAGCGAAGCTTTATGAACTGGAGATGCAAAAGAAAAATGCTGAGAAGCAGGCGATGGAAGATAACAAATCCGACATCGGCTGGGGCAGCCAGATCCGTTCTTACGTCCTTGATGACTCCCGCATCAAAGACCTGCGTACCGGTGTTGAAACCCGTAACACGCAGGCGGTGCTGGACGGCAGCCTGGACCAATTTATCGAAGCAAGTCTGAAAGCAGGGTTATGAGGAACCAACATGTCTGAACAACAAGCACAGGGCGCTGACGCGGTCGTCGATCTTAACAATGAACTGAAAACCCGCCGCGAGAAGCTGGCTGCACTGCGCGAGCAGGGCGTGCCGTTCCCGAACGATTTTCGTCGTGACCACACCTCAGACCAACTGCACGCTGACTTCGACGCTAAAGAGAACGAAGAGCTGGAAGCGCTGAACATCGAAGTGGCCGTTGCAGGCCGCATGATGACCCGTCGTATTATGGGTAAAGCCTCCTTTATTACGCTGCAGGACGTTGGTGGCCGCATTCAGCTGTATGTCTCTCGCGACGATCTGCCGGAAGGCATCTACAACGAGCAGTTCAAGAAATGGGACCTCGGCGATATCCTCGGCGCCAAAGGCAAGCTGTTCAAAACCAAGACCGGCGAGCTGTCCATCCACTGCACCGAGCTGCGTCTGCTGACTAAAGCCCTGCGCCCGCTGCCGGACAAGTTCCACGGCCTGCAGGATCAGGAAGCGCGCTACCGTCAGCGTTACCTGGACCTCATCTCTAACGATGAGTCCCGCAACACCTTCAAAATTCGCTCCCAGATCATGGCCGGTATCCGCCAGTTCATGGTGAAACGCGACTTTATGGAAGTGGAAACCCCAATGATGCAGGTGATCCCGGGCGGTGCATCTGCGCGTCCATTCATCACCCATCACAACGCCCTCGACCTCGACATGTACCTGCGTATCGCGCCGGAACTGTACCTGAAGCGTCTGGTGGTAGGCGGTTTCGATCGCGTCTTCGAGATCAACCGTAACTTCCGTAACGAAGGCATCTCAGTGCGTCATAACCCAGAGTTCACCATGATGGAACTCTATATGGCGTATGCAGATTACAAAGATCTGATCGAGCTGACCGAATCCCTGTTCCGTACCCTGGCGCAGGACATTCTGGGCACCACTGAAGTGCCTTACGGCGAAGAGGTCTTCGACTTCGGTAAGCCGTTCGTTAAGCTGACCATGCGCGAAGCGATCAAGAAATACCGTCCGGAAACCGAGATGGCCGATCTGGATAACTTCGATTCTGCGAAAGCGATCGCTGAAAGCATCGGTATCAAGGTTGAGAAGAGCTGGGGTCTGGGCCGTATCGTGACCGAAATCTTCGAAGAAGTGGCCGAAGCGCACCTGATTCAGCCGACCTTCATTACCGAGTACCCGGCAGAGGTTTCTCCGCTGGCGCGTCGTAACGACGAGAACCCGGAAATCACTGACCGCTTTGAATTCTTCATCGGTGGCCGTGAAATCGGCAACGGCTTTAGCGAGCTGAACGATGCAGAAGATCAGGCACAGCGCTTCCAGGATCAGGTTGATGCGAAAGCCGCAGGCGATGACGAAGCGATGTTCTTCGACGAAGACTACGTGACCGCGCTGGAACACGGTCTGCCGCCTACGGCAGGTCTGGGTATTGGTATCGACCGTATGGTTATGCTGTTCACCAACAGCCACACCATCCGTGACGTGATCCTCTTCCCGGCGATGCGTCCGGTGAAGTAAGCCGTACAGATGTAAAAAAAGCCCCGAAAGGGGCTTTTTTATTGCGCCGCGAAGGCTCTGAGTGCCTCGCGAGCCGCACTTGCTTCCATGACCATCCACGGGCTAAAGGCCCAGGGCGTTGCATCCAGCGCGCAGAATAACGCCTCCAGCTGAACCCACTGATAGTCCATCACTTCATCATCATTTATTGTTATTTCACTGGTGATGCGAGCGGCAAATACCGGGCAAATTTCGTTTTCAACAATTCCGGAAGGGTCGGTTTTACAATAGCGAAACTCAGGCGCGACGGGGGCGATACCGGCAATTTCAGCACCCACTTCAAATCGACAGCGGCGGATAATCGCCTGCTCTGTCTCTTCGCCAGACTGCGGATGGCCGCAGACCGAGTTCGTCCAGACGCCGGGCCAGGCTTTTTTGCTCAGTGCGCGTCGGGTAATCAGGCACTCACCCTTGGCGTTAAAGAGCCAGGAGGAGAATGCCATGTGCAGTGGGGTGTGAGAGGTGTGTGCGGCGTATTTTTCCTGAGTGCCAATCACCTTTCCCTGGTCATTTACCAAAATAACGTGTTCTTGAATGCTCATTCGTGCTCCAGGACCAAACATGCCAGACGGTTCAGCACCATCAGCGGCAATATTATACTGCATTCTTATACGAACGGTTTGTCGCGTAGAGCGGAAAAGGCTGACCCATATCAGTCCGGGCTGCTATCATAGCGCGGCCATTCACGTTGACTGAGGAACTGTTTTGTTTGCAGGAAGCCCGACGAAAAACCCTGTTTCTGCTCTGTTTTGCCTGATCCTGGCCCTGTTGCTGGCGGGATGTGCGGGCAATCAGTCATCGGACTCTGGTCCTGTGTATACCGTTAAGCGCGGCGATACGCTGTACCGTATCTCGCGTGTTACCGGCACCAGCGTGAAGGATCTGGCGCGTCTGAATAATATTTCGCCGCCTTACACCATTGAAGTGGGGCAAAAGCTGAGGGTTAACGGCAGCAGCACCACGGCCAAAAAATCCTCGTCAAAGAGCAAAGGTAAAACCGCTGCGGTCACCCCTTCTTACGCCGTACCTAAGTCCTCCTGGCCGCCCGTCGGGCAGCGCTGCTGGGTCTGGCCTGCCAGCGGAAAAGTGGTGATGCCGTACTCCACCGCAGAAGGGGGAAACAAAGGGATTGATATCGCGGGTACCCGCGGATCGCCTGTGTACGCTTCGGATGCGGGTAAGGTGGTCTATGTCGGCAACCAGTTGCGCGGTTATGGCAACCTGATCATGATTAAGCATGGCGAGGATTACATCACCGCCTATGCCCATAACGACAGCATGCTGGTGAATAACGGACAAAACGTGAAGGCCGGGCAGAAGATTGCGACGATGGGTAGCACTGGCACAGATTCGGTTAAGCTGCATTTCCAGATCCGTTATAAGGCGACCGCTATCGATCCGCAACGCTATTTACCGGCGCAGGGCGGTAAACCGAAGTGCTAAGTGGTTATTTTATCGCCGGTTAGCGCAAAGGAGTCTTGTCAGAAGAGGCGTAAGGTCTATAATGCTTTACGCACCTTAAAGCGGGCGTAGTTCAATGGTAGAACGAGAGCTTCCCAAGCTCTATACGAGGGTTCGATTCCCTTCGCCCGCTCCAAACACACTTCTTTTAACGTCTACTCAAGTCAATCAAATCCAGCAATAACAAGGGCTCCGCCAATATTTCTGTATTTTGACGTAAACTAACGTCTACTCAAATCTACACATTCATGTGTATAGTAATGTGTATAGCACGCGCTCTATACTTTGGAACTATACACAATGCCCCTCACAGACCTTGAAATCAGGCGCTCTAAGCCGCGTGAGAAGTCCTATACACTCAACGATGGCAATGGCCTTTCTCTGCTCATCGAGCCGAACGGATCGAGAGGGTGGCGTTTCCGTTACCGCTTCGATGGTAAGGCCAAAATGATTTCGCTGGGCACTTATCCCGATGTAACCCTGAATGATGCTAGGCTCAAACGCGATGATGCCCGTAAGCAGGTTGCTGGTGGCATTAACCCCAGCGATGTCCGCAAAGAAGATAAGCTGGCGAAGCAGGGCCGCAACGAAAATACCTTCGAGGCGATCGCCCGTGAGTGGGCCGCCAAGCGTATTGACCGCTGGTCTGAGTCCTACGGCGAAGAGATGATGAAAACCTTTGAGGCCGATGTTTTCCCGATAATCGGGCGACGACCGATAGCCGATATCAAACCGATGGAGCTCATGGCCGTTCTTTCTAAGCTGGATGAGAGAGGCGCGACCGAAAAGTTGAGAAAGGTGAGACAGCGTTGTGGTGAGGTGTGGCGGTACGCGATTGTGACTGGCCGGGCTGATTATAATCCGGCTCCTGATCTGGCCAGCGCTTTTGCCCCTCATAAGAAGGAGCATTACGCTTTTCTCGCCAGTGACGAACTCCCCGAGTTCTTCCGCACGCTTAACACGTATAGCGGCAGTTCTGTTGTGAAGCTTGCGATGCGCCTGCAGGTTCTTACCGGATTACGCCCGGGCGAACTGCGCCAGGGTGAGTGGGCCGAAATTGATTTTGATAAACGCCTGTGGGAAGTGCCACCAGCACGCATGAAAAAGCGTCGCCCTCACTGTGTGCCATTATCCGACCAGGCGATCGCCATCCTGGAACAGCTGCGCCTCATCACCGGCAATTACCGTTTCATTTTTCCCGGCAGGATCCAGCACAGTAAACCAATGAGTGAAATGGCGATGAACGTCCTGATCCGTCGCATTGGTTATGCCGGAAGGGTAACCGGCCACGGCTTCCGCCACACAATGAGTACCATCCTTCACGAACAGGGCTACAACACAGCGTGGATTGAAACGCAGCTGGCTCACGTTGACAAAAACTCTATTCGAGGAACGTACAACCACGCCCAGTATCTGGATGGCCGCCGCGAAATGCTCCAGTGGTATGCCGACTATATGGAGGCGTTGGAAAACGGCGAAAATGTTGTGCATGGAACGTTTGGAAAAAGCGCTTAACTGTATGTATAGACAGTACTAATTGACAGTAGTAGACTTCGGTAGACGAACAAAGAATAGGCTATGTCTAGGTTGATCCCCGAAAATCCGTACACCTCTACGGACTGACATAGCTGCTAAATTAAATGAGGGCGTGGGGTGACGTATGCTTAATTTGCCAGTCCATTTTGGACGTTTGCGAATTGTTTCTTTAGATCAAGCCGCATTGGTTATGGCTGGGTTATCTGAAAAAGTTGATAGTGTACAAAAAGCAATTGATGGTAATTACGTTGGACATGAGGCTGCTTCTATTTATAAAGAAACAATCATACAGGCTATCCAATTAAAAGAATTGAAACCTTTACAAGCATATAAACTTGCTGACTCTCATTATGGTCTTCCAGATGGTATAAGTTTGAAGGTCGATATTGATTTAATAACATTAGACACACCTTTAGTTGATGCAACTTTTCTCGCAAAAGAAATTTGGCCATGGGTAATTAACGAACTTGAAGAAGATTTGACTATTTTCGAAACTCACCCATCAGAGTTGGGCGTTCCTCTTCAGAAAGAGGAATTGCAAGAACCAAAGCAATGGGGCAATTTTGCCGGTAAAGACACTGCACTGAAATTGATAGCAGGAATGGC
Source organism: Leclercia adecarboxylata (assembly GCA_002360945.1). Classification (GTDB taxonomy): domain Bacteria; phylum Pseudomonadota; class Gammaproteobacteria; order Enterobacterales; family Enterobacteriaceae; genus Enterobacter; species Enterobacter adecarboxylatus_B. Next base: position 82,042 of record DERO01000030.1, read on the forward strand.
AATTGCTCTCGAGAAAAGTCAGGGGAAATATCTACGCGGTGGTAAATTAAACAAATCGGAGGTAGCAAGGACTGCGACGAAACTGATTAATGACCATGGAGACGGTATCGACGTAACCAGTAAAGCACTGATAATGTTGATAGATGAAGCACTTGAGCTTCACGCTTCTAAAATCTCGAAGTAGAGACTTCCAAAACTGACGCCGCACTTCCAAAACTCGTTTTACAGGTTCTAAAAAACCTGTAAAACCGATCCATTCACGCAGTTGTCACTTCCAATTAAAATCGTACCGACTTCCACACAGCCAATTTGATATCTGGTTGAATTTATCTCGTACACCACAATAGACGTTACGAGGTAAACATGTCTAAAAGTCTGATTCGTCTCCCCGAAGTTCAGCGCCGCACTGGTTACAGTAAGGCGTGGATCTATCGCTTGATTAGTGAGAAGCGCTTCCCTTCCTCCATTAAAATTGGCTCTCGCGCTATCGCATTCGTTGAAAGTGAAATTGATGAGTGGGTTAATCAGCGTATCGCTGAGTCTCGCGGCGAGGTGGCGTAATGGAAATAAAAAACGCCCGTGCTACCGAGCGTCATTGTGAACAAAACAAACCTGATCCTGATGCGCAAATTAATATTGCTGGTGGTCATGATACTCAGCTGGGAGCAATAAAACCAGTTAGTAAGAACGAAGCTTTTGCCACTGTTCTGCTAAAGCAACCAAATGGTGTTAATGCCCTGGATACCAATGCCCGCTCTGTTGATGACTTCGATATGATTGGCTCTGGTGCAAAGTTCTATACCACCTGCCTGCACAGTGATGTGTCGAAATTCCGCAATCAGCACGGCGTTGATATTGTCGGAGAGAATGAACGCTACCAGTCGCGTCATGGCTATTCGGCTCACTTCACCCGCTATCGACTGCCGGATCGCAATGCCGCATTGCGCATTGTCACCCTTATTAACCGCTGGCGCGCAGAACGCGGCGCAGCCTCTATCCCTGCCGTCGAAGCGCAGCATCTTATTAACCAGTTCCCGGACACCACCGCCGCCTAAAGGAGCCTGAAATATGAAACTGAATAATATGACCTTAACCGGTCAGGGCCTCGCTCACCCTGAAGCCAGCCAGAAGGATATTCAACAGGCCGGTGAAAGCGATATTTCAGTGATCCGGTTTGAGGGTGCCAAAGTGCGGATCGTCAAAATCGGCGGGGAGCCGTGGTTTGTTTCTAAAGATGTTTGTGAGGCGCTGGAAATAGTCGATCACAAAGTCGCATTACGGCGATTAGATGCGGATGAAAAGGGGGAGTGTTTAGCACCCACCCCGGGTGGATTGCAGATTATGCGTACCGTCTGCGAGTCCGGTTTCTACAAACTGATCGCCCGAAGCCGCAAAGCCACAATACCGGGCACGTTCGCCCATAGGTTCAGTAACTGGGTATTCCGCCAGGTGATCCCTTCTATCCGCAAAACCGGCTCATACGGTGTGCCGTTCGCGTTCCTGAACGATTTTACCCGCCGCAAAACGCAGTACATCCGCAAGGCCAGCAAACGCGGCCACGACCTGCAGGCGTGCCGGAAGGAAAAGGAAAATTTAAGCCGGGAAGAAGCGCAGCTCTGGCGCGACCACCAGCCGCAGCTGCCGGAAGTTGAGGGCGAAGCCGATGAATAACGCCATGAATCACAATATGCACCCTATGCATAAAAAGGGCTTGCCTGCGTCAATACGCAAAGTGTATGGTTATCCCGCACCAGCAAAATCTGGTGCCGGGCGTGGAAACCCGAACTTGTACAAGGCGACTGTAGACGCCATGAGCGTCTTTTTTATTGTCGCAGCCCCAGCATATTTCTATATTGCCCAACTGGGTCGATATTCTTCTATGGTGGCGCTGATAGGGCAGCCGAAAGGCTGGCCGGTTCCCTTGTACGCCGGTATTTCCACCCCTGTCAGTGTCACCACCCTCGAGCGTGGAAACTCTGGTGGTGACTCCTTAATTAAGTACAAGGAGGCTGCCATCATGATGGCTACTACCCATACCCAGAATCCGCAATTTATCTGGATTATCGCCACTGTTCGCCGCGATTGCCCGACAATCAAACCTGTTCTTTATCACATCCCTGCTGTATCTGAACACGAAGCACGCCGCATACTGGCGCGCGATCACGTCTGTTTCTTCGCCGGGCGCATCCGCCAGAAGGTGGCAGCGTGAACAGAACCGAACGACAGAACACGATTGAAACCACCACAGAGCTTTGCGCGCTGCTGATCGCTACTGAGATGGTCAGCGACAAGGTGGATGAGACCGACCTCAAAACGCTGCTTTCTCTCAGCCGCCGGCTGGCCCATACCGTCTGGGATAACCTGAACGATGCGGGGTTCGGCGAATGAGCGACATTTACGATCTCGTCCGCCGCGTTGATGGTGCGACTGTTGCCAGTTTACCCGCTGGTGGCCGCTGGCAGCTTTATACCGATAACGGCATAGCGTCCGTTCGCCCGCTTTCTGAAGAGGAAGTGATGATCACCCCTGCAGGCATGGCTCAGTTCCTCAGACGCTGCGGCTATACCGTCACCCCGCCGGAGGAAACCAAGTGAAGCGTACAGCCCATAATGCGCGCCTGACCATGCTGGTTCACGAGTTTGCTGCTGCTGTTCTTCTGCGTTTGCGCCAGGAGAATGGCGGTGAGTGGTTTCCCCTGCCGGTTAACGGGCAGATCGTCCACGTGGCGGTAACTGACGGTGAAAGCGGGATTCTGCTACTGGTGGAAAGCTGGATGCTCTCTCCGATTGAACAGGAATATACCCACTGGGAGGCGGTGGCCACGGAGCTGCTGACCGGCTGCCTGGCTAATGGTGTGTTGACCCAGTGGGGCCATGAAATCTGGCTAGATATGCTGCGGGATATGAGCGACAGCCTGTCGAAAGGAGGTATTTCCCATGCGTAGTATCGACATGATCCGGCAGGTATCCGATGCCGCTGCCGGGCGCTGGCATGATGTTCTTTCGCTGATGGGAATCGACGTTCCCGCCTCGCCCCGTGCGCAGGTTGCATGCCCTGCCTGTAGTGGTAAAGACCGTTTCCGATTCGATGATGACGGGCGTGGTGCGCACTTTTGTAATAACTGCGGTGCCGGGGACGGGCTGGAGCTGGTGAAAAAAGTGAACAGCTGCGACGCCACCCGGGCCGCTCAGCTGGTGGCTGATGCGCTGGGGATGAACGTGCAGGACATACGCAATACCACCAGCCAGGGGGATACCCGGCAGCAAAAGGACCTGGCAGAACGCCGGGCGGCGCTGGCGCAGCAGCAAGCCCAGGAGCAGGCGGCGCGTGCGGCCCGCTTCTCTTCTAAGCTTGCGGCGCTGACAACGCAGTCACAACCTGGTGAATCCGCTTACCTCACTAGCAAAGGGCTGCCCGGGTTTATCTATCCACTCCTGCCTGATGGCACCCTGGTGCTGACACTGGTGAATGAGTCCGGCACAACAGCTGCTGCGCAGACCATTACGGCTGATGGTGAGAAACGCCTCCTGAGTGGCTCGGCGAAAAAGGGGGCATATCACGTCATTAATCCCGCTCATTCGCCGCAGATAGTGATTATCGGTGAAGGGCTGGCAACTGTTCTGTCTGTTCACCTGATGCGCCCCGATGCGCTGGCGGTGGTGGCGATTGACGCCGGGAACCTGCTGCCCGTAGCGCAGGTGATGCGCCAGCAGTACCCGCAGGCACAGATCGTTATTGCCGCGGATAACGACTGGCACGCACCGGGCGAACTGGATGAACAGGGGAAACCCATGGTGAACACCGGGCGCATCAGCGCAGAACGGGCCGCAGAGTCGGTTTCCGGGCTGGTGGCTCTGCCACCAGGCAAAGAAAAAGCTGACTGGGATGATCTGCGCCAGCGCGATGGCCTCAAGTCCTCCAGCGCAACATTCAACGAATCGCTATACCTGCCGCAAGGAGAAAAAGTGACTGCGCCAGCGGAAGTAATTGATATTGGCTCTCATGCCAGGCAGAAACCGAACGTGCAAAAGCCTTATGTGAGTCTTCGGCATGGCGGCCTGTACTGGGTTGAGCCCAAATACAACCGGGATACCGGAGAGACCGACGAGAAAGAAACGTGGCTATGCGATGAACTGGCTACGGTAGGGATCGGCCAGGACGGACGTGAAAGCTATCTGGTTATCCGGCTCTGCCCGGAGGGCAGCGCCGCAGTAATGTTTGAGGCGGTGCCACGCCGTGAGGTCGGACAGCCTGCAGGATGGGCCAGGTTGCGATCCCGCGGGGTAAATATCACGACCCGCAAATCCCTGCTCGATATCCTGGGTGATTACCTGCAGCGGCATGGCGAACGTACTCAATGGACTATCACGCAGACCGCCGGCTGGCACTGCGGTGCATACGTCATGCCGGACGGGGAGATTGTCGGCCAGCCGGATATGCCGGTTGCGTTCAGTGGTGGAACATCTGCGGTGGCGGGCTATGTTGTGCGGGGCAGTGCGAAGCAGTGGCGTGAGAACGTGGCGGCACTGATGCGAGGCAATCAGTCGATGATGCTGGGCGCACTGGTGGCATTAGCAGCCCCTCTCAACTCACTGGCGGGTGGATCCTGCTTCGGCATTCACCTGTTTGCGCAGTCATCGGCAGGTAAGACCACGACGGTCGAGGCCGCATCGAGCATCTACGGTGTGCCTGACATGCTGAAACTGTCCTGGTTCACCACCGCATACGGAATGACGGTGGAGGCCGCATCACGTAATGACGGTTTCCTGCCTATCGATGAGATCGGCCAGGGTGGTGATGCCCGACAAGTATCCACCAGCGCGTACACGCTTTTTAACGGTGTGGGTAAAGTACAGGGAGCCAAAGAAGGTGGTAATCGCGCCGTGCTGCGATGGACGGTAGCCGCACTGAGTACCGGCGAAGAGGATTTCGAAACCTTCATGCTTAAAAGTGGTATCAGCCCTAAAGCTGGGCAACTGGTGCGCCTGGTGAGTGTTCCGTTCGTCGATACGGTGGAGTTCAACGGTATGGATGATGGCGATCAGCATTCCCGCGCCATCAAACGCGAAGCGGCCCGCTACTGCGGTGCTGTAGGGCGTGAGTGGATCGCACTCCTGGCAGCAGACAAAGAATCCGCCATCCGAATGGTGAATGCTCGCGAAGAAGAGTGGATAAACAGTCTACCTGAAGGTGCGTCGCCACAGGTTAAGCGTGTGGCCACGCGATTTGCATTGCTGGATGCGGCCGCCACGTTGTCAGCATCACTAACGGGATGGAACGCCAGTGCGTGCAGTGCCGCCGTTCGTCGAAGCTTTAACGACTGGCTGGAAAGCTACGGCTTGGGCAATCGTGAAAAGCACCAGGTGGTTACGCGTGCGCGTGACTTCATCCAGCGTTATGGCCTCTCACGATTCCAGCCTTACACCACCAGCAAGGTTAACGGGAATATGGATCAGACACATGCACAGCGCATTCAGAACCTTGCCGGGTATCTGGTGGATGGTCGCCGGGAGGACGGGCGTAAGGAGTACCACATCATCCCTTCCGTGTTCGAGGCAGAGATCCTCTGCGGTATCCAGAAAAAACTGGGGGGCGAGGCGCTGGAAGATGCCGGAATGCTTGTTCGTAAAGAGAAGGGGCGGCTGGATAGTCGAACCATCAGCATTAACGGTACGCAGCAAAGGTTTGTTGTGCTGGTGGATGTCGAAGAAGATTAATCCAGCCAGTAGCAAATCCCTTATACGCGCGTAAATGGCTGGGATAAGTGGGATAACGGGATAACTAATTAGAGATTACTTATTTAACAGTAAGTTAATGCTTTTAAGTTTATCCCAAAGTTATCCCAAGTTATCCCGCAATACAGCCTGATACGAGCGGGTTTATTTCTTTAACGTGAGGATTTCACCCATGACAGCACAAATTTCAGCATACGGGCGGCTGGTGGCAGATGTGCAGAGCCGCACCACCAGTAACGGTAACCCAATGGCGTTTACCCGCCTGGCGGTGACGCTGCCGTGCCAGAAAGCAGAGAACGGCGAGGCCACATTCTGGCTGGCGGTAACCGCGTTCGGCAGACAGGCCGAGGCGCTGGCGAAGCACCAGAAGGGCGATATGGTCAGCGTGGCGGGCAATATGCAGGTTAACCAGTGGACCGGACAGGACGGCGGCACGCAGACCGGGTACCAGGTGATTGCCGACAGCGTGATCAGCGCCAGAACGGCACGCCCGGGCGGGAAGAAAGGCCAGCAGGGGCAGGCAACCGACGCGCTGCGCCGCGCGCAGGAACCGCGACCACCTGCGCAGGGCTACGACGATTATGACCAGAGCCAGCCCTACGACGATCAGATCCCCTTCTGAGGATGCCGAAAATGGAAGAACAGAAACGCCCGGTATTGAGCCTGAAACGCGCCACAACAGGCGCAGCGGCAAAACCACCCCGTAACACGGACACAGCAGAGAAAGCGGCTCAAGCAGGAGCTGGCGCAGCAGCAGGCACAAAGCGCAGCAGGTACAACCGCAAAAAGCTGGAGCTGCTGATCACTCACTGGCCTGCAGCATTCAGCCTGGACGCGCCGCGGCCGCTGGTGGTGGGCGCTGCCGAGCTGATAGCCGCAGACATGCGCGCCCGGGGCATAACTGGCGCGGGCAGGGTGCGGGCCGCCATCGCCATGTACACCCGGCGCACGTCCTATCTGAAAGCGCTGGCCGCCGGTGGGCCGCGCTATAACCTAGCCGGGGATCCCGCCGGGGAAGTGACGGCGGAGCAGCAACAGCGGGCACTTGATACCCTGGCAGCCATGAAAAAAAAGGAGGGATCAGGATGCGCCTGACGACAGAGCAAAAGGCGGAGATTATCCGCCTTAAACGCCGGGGCCTGGGTTATAGCCGCATTGTCGGTGAAACGGGTATCAAGATCACCACCGTGCGCGCCGTCTGCAAACGCAGCGGCCTGTTCGATGACAACCCGGCCCACGCGGCGCTGTTCACCATCCCTGAACCGCAGCACAACACAGAGCTGGCGACGGTTAAGCCGCTGCCGCCGCAGAAGGTGGTGACCGGGCATAAGCAAACCGACGCTTATCTCTGGGTGCTCGAGGTGATCAAGCTGAACGAACCGGCGCACCTGGCCGCCGCCGAGGATGCGCTCAGTAAGCTGACCATCAAACCGAAGGACGGAGAGAGGCGCTATCCATGCCAACGGGCGGTGTAAGTATCACGGCGGTATGAGCACCGGAGCCAGAACAGAGGAAGGGAGGGCGCGGCAGCGTGAGGGATATCGCCGCTGGCTGGAGGAAAAGCGCCGGGCTGATGCTGGTAAGCAGGATGGCGGTACGCAGTGAGGTACGCAGCGAAACTGTGCCTTTTGCGCTGCGCACCCTCTGAAGCTAAAGACTTCTCATCCGGTACTGGATGAAATTCCAGAATTTACAACAGTGAGTTTTCGGATAAGGATCGAATAAACTTAGAGTTGATGATGATAATTACATGGAATTTAATGAAATCAGGATCACAGATTCTGAGTCCTTCTGGACTTTTTTAGATAAATACGCACGCGAAGATACGCTTGATTTTTCGAAGCTTGATATAAAATTTGAAGGTTGGCCTATCCTCTTGATCAACGTCAAAGGGGATAAGTTCCATTCAAGTTTGACGTCATCAATGATCTCAGGAATGGCATTGATGAATGACGCTTTTCAGAGGGCGTACGCTATGGCAAAGTACGGCACGCCAAAGCTGAACCTTTTGACGAATGAAGACAAGCAAGCATTAGATGTCATATTTAAAATTGAAGAAGGCTCTACTGAGTCTTGCACTGATTGGTCATGCACAGCCAATACAGCACTTACCTTCCTGCAGCAGACGATGGAAAACATGAGTGGTATGGAAAAGATGACTGTACTTTTAGCTTTGATTGGCGCCTTGACGATAGGGGGGTGTTACTACCTTAATCGCAAAAGCGCGGATAAAAAATCAGAACAAGAAGCTAGAAGTGATGACATTGCCACTGTGGTTGCAGGTATGCGTGACACTTTTGCCATCGCGGCTGATATCAAATCTAAAGGTGAAACTCCAAATAGCCGAGAAATTGAAGGCTATGGTGATGTTGCAAAAACAGCTGTACTAAAGTCAGTGGCCAATGATGCTGAGTCTGCAGTGGTAGGCGGGGCATCCTATAGCAGAGCGCAACTCCTGGACTTTAAAAATAGGCAATCAATCTCACGTCAAAGTAGCGAATGTTTTGACAACTTTTATATCCTCGGCTTGCAACGTTCTGGGACGTCGACTGATTTTAACCTGCTTGTTCAAAGGCAAAGTAATCAGGAAACGTTTAACATGAAAGTCTCTGAGGAGATGACACGGCCTGGCGAGTTAGAAAAAATGGCAGAGGCTATGCTCGCTAAGAATGCGCTGCGCATCAGTTATCTGGAGGTGAGGGAGAACGGATCTGTAGCAAGGGGCCAGTTCAACCTTATTCTGGAAAGTGCTCCACCAGCAGCAAGTGCAAGCTGAAGATAAGCCGCCTTCGGGCGGTTTTTTATTGGCATAGATACCTAACGAATCCTCACGCTGACACTGAGCAATATCATACTGTTGACTCCGCGCAGATCGCCCCAGCAATACCCGTCAGATAAGGGCTGGTGGCCTGAATCCACGTCTGAGAGATCCCCTTCAAACTGCGCACAGAGCTGCGCAAAATTGCGCACTGCGCAGTAATCCGCAAACTGCGCAATTCTGCCTTACCCCATGAAGGGGTGACAAAAGTTGACATGCGACTGCGCTAAAGGCCTGTTCGGAGTGCTTAAGATAACTTCAGGTGCGCAGCTCTCCACTAGGGAAAACTAGGTGACTGCGCGGTCCCCTGTTAGTCATTGTTAGTGCGCAACGCCTGTTATGGATTGTTATGGTTGCGGCGGGCCTGATGAATATCCAATGTGACGCTGGCAGGGAGGCGACAACCAGTAGCACTTAATGTCTGCTTTGAGCGAGAAGCGGACGTTACTATTTTTAGCAGACACCCTGCATTTCAAAGTGCAGTGAGTGCCTGCTAATGATTACGTACAATTCTGATAGCCCTTGAAAAATACCTTACAGCCGTCATTCGTCATGCCCTAGCGTGATTGATAATTCAGGGAATGCCGTGGCATCAGCAATAAGTTGTTGACCTTTGGCAAAGATACCCTCGTCCGCATCTTTCCCAGCTACCCAGCTACCCAGCTACCCAGCGTCTTGGCGGCTGTTCCATGTCCACAACAGTGACAAAAGCGGATATCCGGAGCGGGTTGACAGTAAAAGCGAAGAGTATTCGGGAAGCAATGTGGGGTGATAAGGTAGGTTGTAACACATAAGGAAAATAACACAAAAAACTTTCTTTTTTAATACACATTATTTTAGACAGTCTAATTCTTTCTAAATTAAGAAAAAATAATTTTCAATACGGGCAAGCCATTTGGAGAGTCATGAATGAATTGTAAACCAGCAAAGTTATGCCGTTATGAACTCATAAGTTTATCATTGATATTCAATAAATTGCCTTCTTGACTCATCATCCTCAAGGTACTCAAAAGAAAGTAGACGAATTTTGGTAAGTTTATAAAACCATTCGCAATCGTTTCGCTGAATATTATCGCCAGGTTTGAAACATATGCCTGATGCTTCCCGAATAATCGCATATTTGCCATTACTAAACCTGACCCGGTGGATACAGAAAGGTTGACCAGCCTGCCCATGACAGCTTTTCGAAAGGATATGCCCTTCTATAAAGGAAGATTTTTTAGATTTCATTATCATACCCTCGTCAACTGCAGGACAGGAGAAATATTGTCATTTCCCGGCATCACTTACGTTAAGTGGCAGAAAATGCTCAGCCGCCGATACACCAGCATTCTGATAGTCTGAAAAACAGCTCGCAGGCAGGACACGCCAGAACCGCATCTTTTCTTGGTTTACCTGCTTTCTGATCGGCTCTGTATGCGCATACCGCGCAGGCAATATGAACCGGTCTTTCTTTAAAGTGCCTGAATCCTTTTGTATAAGACATAAATAAAATACTCTGAGGAATACACTAATTATTATACGCTTTACTATAAAAACAGCCGGGTTAAGTTATGTTGATTTATGACTGAATCAGGATATCAGACAGTGAAAAATAAACGTCCGATTTATGATATAATACCCTTCCATGAGAAATTTATGATGAAATCAGAAGACACCCTTGACTGGTACCCGTCCCAGCTACCGCCAGTAAAAATTATTCTTGGCGAAGCCGTGCTGGCTGTGGGTAAACAGGGCCGACCGATTAATACCCGAACCTTGCTGGAATACCTTCAGGTCATGCAGGGCAGGCAAAAAAAACGGGATGACAAAATTGCCATGCAGACAGCGATTGACGTTCTCAGGGATAATCAGCGCATTAACGGCAGACGTTAATGCACGTCCGGAGTCATTGTCAGTTCTGAATGATCTCAACCGTATGGTTTTGTCCATCATCCCGCAGCGGTATTCTGTCATCAGGGAGGAGAACACCATCCAGTGTAACGCGATATTCTGCGTCGCCGCGAGAGACACTAATCAGATAATGGCTTTCGCCATATTGATAGGCCATAGAGAAAGCCGGCCACGCATCCGGCATCCGGGCATGAACAGTAAAGTCAGCACCGGAACGTTTTATCCCCAGTAATTCCTCAGTAAGTAAACGCCAGGCCCAGCCTGCTGACCCGGTATACCAGCTCCATCCTGCACGTCCGGTATGGGGAGCAACGCTGTAGACATCAGCACTCATGACATAAGGCTCCGCTTTATAAACCCCGACCGAGTCCGCATTCAGGGTATGATTTATCGGGTTAATCATTGACCAGAGTTGCCAGGCGCGTTCGGCATTCCCCATTCGGGCAAATGCCATCACGGCCCAGATAGCGCCATGAGTATACTGCCCTCCGTTTTCCCGTACACCGGGCAGGTACCCCTGTATGTACCCCGGATTTGGACCATGGCCATCGAAAGGCGGCGCTAACAGTTTTATCAGTCTCCCCTCATTATCCACAAGGTGCTTATCCAGCGCCTGCATGGCCTTTGCGCACCGTCCCGGGTCTGCGGCCCCGGACAATACAGACCAGCTCTGCGCAATCGCATCGATCCGGCAGTCCTGAGAGGCTTTCGACCCTAGGGGAGTACCATCATCAAAATACCCGCGCCGGTACCATTCACCATCCCAGGCATGGGCTTCGAGATTGCTTTGCAGAAGCAGGGCCTGTGCACGGCACATCGAGGCGACATTCTCATCCATCCTGCGCTCCGCCAGCGCTGCAAACCGCTGCAAAATATCGTACAGGAAGAAGCCCAGCCAGACGCTTTCACCTTTGCCTTCGATACCCACCTGGTTCATCCCGTCATTCCAGTCACCTGCCCCCATCAGCGGCAGGCCGTGCCCCCCGAACCGCTGTCCATACTGAAGAGCTTTGACGCAGTGTAACCAGAGTGTCTCTTCGGTGCCGCTGATGACCGGCGTGTCATAGACTGACTCTTCACCCGGCTGAAGCGGCCGTCCCTCAAGATAAGGAATGCGTGTTTCCAGTGCATCCATATCCCCCGTCGTTTCAACATAGTGGCAAACAGCAAAAGGAAGCCACAGGTAGTCATCGGAACAGCGGGTACGCACACCGTTTCCGTGTGGCGGGTGCCACCAGTGCTGCACGTCACCCTCGATAAATTGCCGCGATGCACAGAGCATTATCTGTTCACGCATCCGGTCCGGAGCAGCATGGCTCAGTGCCAGCGTATCCTGCAGCTGATCGCGAAAACCAAATGCCCCACCAGACTGATAGTAACCACTGCGGGCCATAAGACGACAGGCTACTGTCTGATACATTAGCCAGCCATTAACCAGTAAATTTACGGACGTGTCGGGGGTGTTAACCACAATTTTATCGAGCATATTGTGCCAGTGGATATGAACCCGGTTCAGCGCCTGGCGGACCGCATCTTCGTTCATATAATGGGCAAGCGCCTCCTGAGCGCGAGCATGATTCTCAGCAGCGCCAAGGATGAAAATAAAGGTCCGCTGATCGCCGTCGATTAATTTGACGGCCGATTGCACCGCCCCGCAGGGATCCTGGCCGGCGCCCGTCTTACCTGATAGCCTGAGCAGTTTCATCGCAGACGGGGCGTGCAGCGAGCCGTTGCGACCGATAAACTCCCGGCGGTCACCAGTCAGCGAACAGTCATTACCGCTGACGGCAAAAAATGCTGTACGGTCACCGCCGTTATCACCATAAAAGTTGTTCGCCAGTACCCCGCAGCCGCCAGGAACACTGGCTGCCTGTGTCACAATGTGAGGAGCCGAGCGAGGTCGGGATTCACCCAGCGTCCACTCCACATAGCCAGTTACGGAAAGTTTGCGTGTCCGGCCCGACGTATTACTGAGCGTCAGGAGTGCAAGTTTAACCGGCGCGTCTTCGGCAACCAGAACAGTCAACTCGCTGTCTATACCGTTTTCACGATGGGCAAAGACGCTGTAACCAAAACCATGGCGCGTCAGGTAATCACCGTGTCCGCGAACAGGCAAAACCGTTGGCGACCAGTACTCACCGCTCTCTTCATCGCGCAGATAAAACACCTCGCCGCTGCGATCGCTCACCGGATCGTTCTCCCAGGGTGTCAACCGGTATTCATGCGCATTTTCATACCAGGTATAGGCCTGTCCCGCCTCTGAAATCACACTGCCAAAACGGGAATTTGCCAGTACGTTTGACCATGGTGCCGGTGTCAGCGCATTTTCCCGCAGGACAATCTGATACTCCCGACCATCCTGAGAAAACCCACCGTATCCGTTGAAATGTTGTAACTGACCGACATCGGGATTCCACTCCTTGTGCTGATTACGTTCCCGGACTGCGTGAGGTACGAATGCTCTGGCCGGAGGTTTGAGAGTATGAATACGCTGATTAAGCTGCTCACCAATTCCACCTGCACGATCATCAAGATAAAGACAGGCCACGCTCATCAAAAGCAACTTATCTTCAGCGGAGAGATGCTCGCCATTACGGACAAAAAGCCCACCCGTTTTATCCAGCAGACTGGCTTCAGCCCCGGCATAAATTAACTCCATAATCTGATTTTGTAATCCCTGCTGATAACCGCCGGGACTGTTATTGAGGATCACCAGATCCACCTCCAGCCCTTTCTGTCTCCAGTACCGGTGTGCCTGAATCAGAGTGGTCACGGCAGCGATACTTTCTTCGCTGGTAATACTCAGCAGCACTATCGGCAGATCGCCTGAAATTGCCCAGCCCCACAGACCGGACTGACCGCGACGGTTGCGGCTGATCGCCTGTCCCTCGACTCGCAGCTCCTGGACAGGGTAAAGCACTGCACTGGCGAGACGATTAAACAACGTGGCATCATCTTCACTGGCATTCATCTGACGTAATACCACCTGACTGTGAGACCTGGCCAGTTCGAAGACGCGATCAGCGATAGGGTAATCGCGGTATTTTTCCAGCAGAGCCAGACTTTGCTGACGGGTCTCGCTGATGCCATAAATTATATCAATCGTGACCGTCTGCCCCGGCTGCATAATGATGGCATGGCGTATCGCCAGTACAGGATCCAGTACTGACCCCGACGTGTTACTAAGCGCTCCTCCAGCCTCTATTGCTAGGGCATCAGCAGGACTTCTGCCACGGCCAAGAAATTTTGCCCTGTTCGTTTCAAATGAGACGGTATGAAGTGTATCGCCATGCACCACCATCATGTGAAACAAGCAAGGACTCGGTTCATCCGGGGTGCGCGGGCGCCGGTGGCAAAGAATAGCGTCACGCTCAGGTTCAAGTTCAGTCTGAATAAACAGATTGCTGAATGCCGGGTGTGCCAGATCGCTGGCATAAGGGGCCAGTACCACTTCGGCATAGGTTGTCAGCTCCAGAGAGCGGGGCTGGCGTCCACGATGAATGAGTGTGAGACGTCGCAGTTCAATGTCATCTTCCGGGGAGATAACAATCTGAGTTTTGACGCTGAGTCCACCAAAGGTACGTCTGAATTCAGCACTCGCATCGGTGAATATCACTTCTTCTTCGTGTTCGCTGACGTTGCCTGTCGGCTGCCAGGTATTGCTCCACACGTTGCCCGTCTGCATATCGCGGATATAGCAGAATGCTCCCCAGTTATCTCGGGTGGTATCACTGCGCCAGCGTGTAAGAGCAATATTATTCCAGCGACTATAACCGCCACCGCCTACCGTCAACATCAGATGATATTGGCTGTTGGACAGGAGCTGAATATCCGGAGCTGGCGTGTCCACCCCATTGAAAATGCGGGGTTCATAGCGAACGGGTTTGACTCTGCCCTCATGAGATTCAAAATGACGACGTGGGCTGTAGAGATCGAGCGCATCCGGCACGCGCTCCTGTAACAACAGACTCGCTGAACGGAAGGTCGTACTGGACATAAATCGCTCAGTCATGGGGGCCCCAAGCAATACATGGGCCAACGCCTGAAATGCCATGCCCTGGTGATGCGCCATCCAAGACTGAACCACCGCATAGAGCTGACCAGATGCGAGGCGTGAGGGGGTATAATCCAGCGCTTCATAAAAACCATATTCGCCGTGCGAGCCATTTTTTTGCAGCCTGAACAGGTTCTCACAGGCTTTCTGTGGAGAGACCATCAACGCCAGCAATGTGGCATAAGGGGCGACAACCATGTCATCAGCAAGCCCCCTGCGCAGACCGAGGCCCGGCACGCCAAAGGCCTGATACTGATAATTATACTGAACATCAAAAGCATGATAACCAGACTCTGAAACCCCCCAGGGTACCCCGCGTTCTTTCCCCCAGTGGATCTGGCGCATAACTGCCGACTGACTCATCTCATCGAGTAGGCTACCAGGCCAGGTAGGCATTACAAGATTCGGCATCAGGTATTCAAACATGGACCCGCTCCACGACATCAGGGCAGTTTCATTATCAATCGTGGTAAAGAGTCGACCCAGCGCGTACCAGCTTTTAAGAGGAAGTTGATTAGTCGCAATGGCAAGAAAACTGGTCAGGCGAATTTCAGACGGCAGGAGATCATAGTGGCTCTTGTCAGGTGTATTTGTGTCACAGTTATAACCAACACTGAGCAGACTGGTTGCTTCGTTGTACAGGAAGGCGAAATCCATCCGGGCATGTTCATCCAGCCGCTGTTCAAGCTCGGTGATAATATTGAGTCGCATCCGGGCCTGCCCCGTCGCTGACGCAGAGGGTGTTTCTTTACCGGTAAATGTCTCCCGGGCAAGCTCGATCAGCGTCGGCAGCGTTTGTTTGTTCCAGGATGCAGGTAACCAGCCAAGCAGCAGCGACCACTCATGGCAAAGCTGAACCAGCTGATGCTCCAGATGTCCTGCCCAGCGCATCTGAAGGGGGGCTCCATGATGACATTGCGTGGTCAGATGGTTGCTCTGGGTGCGCATGTTTTTCAGCTCGCTGAAAAATGCCTGCGGAGAGAGCGACACCGCGAGCAGGCAGTGTTTGCGCAGCAGCCGCAGGCTGTCCGGGGGATTCTGACCCCACTGGTTTTCAAGAATACCCAGCGTATCGTTCAGTCCTTCCAGTATTTGTTGGCTGTTTAAAACAGGCTGATGACGCATGGCGGACAGCCCTGCACGCAGGGTCAACAGATGCCCCGCCAGGTTGCCGCTGTCAACACTCGAGATGTAGCGTGGGCTGAGGGGGGCCAGCGTACGGGTGTCATACCAGTTGTAGAGATGGCCCCGGTAGTGCTCCATTTTATCCAGCGTGTCGAGCGTGAGCGACACGCGCCGGAGCACCTCTCCGCCGGGCAGATAGCCAAAGTCCCATGCCGTCAGGTTAGCCATAAGGGAAAGGCCAATATTGGTAGGGGAAGTGCGATGGGCCACCTTCGGTTGCGGTAGTTCCTGGTAGTTATCAGGCGGAAGCCAGTTCTCTTTTTCTGTGGCAAAGGTTTCAAAAAACGCCCAGATTTCACGGCCAGTCTGGCGTAACAACTGTTTTTGTTCCTGATTTGGCGAAAACACCTTACGCACGGGCTGGCGACTCAGCCAGCTCATCAGCAGCGGTGCCAGACACCATAACATACCGATCAGCAACGCAATTCCCAGCAGTTGTGGTGCAAATTGTCCGGTCAGTATTATCAGCGTCACGCCACAGGCTACATTCAGCCACATCGCCTGATAAAACCGCGCAAAAGCGGGTGTGGACTGATTGCTGTCGTGGCTGTGAATGACCCACTGGCTGAGGCTACGCCTGCTGATCCCCAGTCGCCATAGCGTCACGGCAATCGCCTTCAACGAATATCCGGCTTCGTGTGGCAGTACCGCAAAATTAATCCCGATACCTGACAAACGCTTCAGCGCGCCCGCCCCCACCAGTAACAGATGCGGCTTCAGGCGGCGACGCAGAGGTTTATGCAGAAGATCATGGGCAATGCAGAGGATGGCTGGTAATAGCCATATCAGTGAAAGTACGCCCAACCAGTAAACCGGATTAGGTACCCCAAGCAGGGTAAAAAACAGCAATACCAGTAAAGAGGGGGCGACCAGACTGCGCCGCAGATTATCAAGTAATTTCCAGTAAGAAAGCGCGGTCAGCGGATTCCTGTCCCGGGTTCCATCCGCTTTTCTGACGCGTGGTTTCAGCCAGTTAAGCAGTTGCCAGTCGCCCCGGATCCAGCGTGAACGCCGTGCAACATCCGACAAATAATTATTAGGGTATTGTTCGTAGAGCAACACCTCACTCAGCAGACCCGAACGGGCATAGCATCCTTCGAGGAGGTCATGGCTGAGGACCAGATTTTCCGGGCAGGTGTTGGCGGTGGCCTGCATAAAAATATCAACATCGTAAATCCCTTTGCCCACGAACGATCCTTCCCCAAACAGATCCTGATAAATATCCGAAGACATCATCGAATAGGGGTTATTGCCCGGTATGCTGCTGCGCAGCGCTGCGTAACGGCCCTGACCGTTGCGTGGTATCTCCTCTGCAAGGCCGGGTTGCAGAATGCCGAATCCTTTGACAACCCTCTGGCTTACTGGATCATATACTGGCGTATTCAGCGGATGTGCCATTGCCGCGACCAGTTTGTGTGCCGTATCGCGCGGCAGCAACGTATCACTGTCCAAGGTAATAACGTATTTAATGTGACCTGGTAAAAGGTGGGCAGGCATGTCTGCTACGCTGACGAATTGTGTCCCCGGATGGCGTAACCAGCTGTTCAGTAACGCCAGCTTTCCCCGCTTGCGTTCATAGCCCATCCAGGTTCCTTCAGCGGAGTTCCATTCAGGCTGGCGGTGTAGCAGATAAAAACGTGGCCGCTCGGAGGGATAGCGGCGGTTCAGCGCCTGCGTATCGGCGATCGCCTGTCTCAGCAG
Source organism: Leclercia adecarboxylata (assembly GCA_002360945.1). Lineage (GTDB taxonomy): Bacteria > Pseudomonadota > Gammaproteobacteria > Enterobacterales > Enterobacteriaceae > Enterobacter > Enterobacter adecarboxylatus_B. The sequence continues at coordinate 99,428 of DERO01000030.1, forward strand.
TATGTGACTTTCTGGCGAGGGTTCATTTTCAGAATCAGCGAAGTCAGTGAGCAGCGCGAACCTGAGATTTTCGTTTTCATTCCCCAGCCAGCAGACTTCAAGGCTGGTAAGGAGCTTACTGAAACTTTGGTGGCTGGTCAGCATGCAGGGGATGACTAACAGGGTGGCGCTGTCAGCGGGAATACCGGTTGAAAAATCCATTCCCGGCAACGGGCGAGGAACACGAAAACGGGTGGTTGCGTCACTGAGTAAATCACTTATTAACTGAGTTAAAGCGATAATCAAAGGCAGTATCACTGCAATCAACAGCCACTGTGCGCCCTGCATGGCAGTTTCGTGCAAAATTGCCGCGGTTGTTGCGGTGGTCAACAACGCCAGGCTTCCAAGCCATGACAGCAGGGTTATTCTGTTGAAACTGTGCCGCAAGCGTATGAGCCTTGAGGTATCTGCCAGGAGATGAATTTCCAGCGCCTGTCGACCTTCGCCTGCGAGATAATAACCAACATGATGTTCCGGTGTATCGGGAGCATTCTTTCCTGACAACCGCAGTACTCTGTCAGCAACCTCTGGCTCGCTGAGACCACTGTCTCTGGCCAGGACCTCAACAACGTGTCGGTAATGATCCCGGGTATTGAAGTGCATCCGGGGGTAGATCCCGGCAGGATCATTGCGTAAAGCCTGTTCGACGACACTTATCGTTTCGGCGAAATCAGCCCAGTCCGTTTCACTCAGTAACCTCAGACCCGCGATGCTGTTGCTGACAGATAGCTGGCTGGCGGCAAGCTGTTGATTAAAGTTATGTATGAGAACGTCGGAGGTGATCCCCTGTTCCCGAAGGCTCTGTTCAACCCAGTTCAGAGGTAACGACAGCGCGTTACCATGCCCCTGCAGGCGCCGCACCAGTTCGGCGACAAACGCACTGGTTAAAGGAGGCCGGGAGCGTGCCATATCGGCAACTACCATGATTAAATCACCAGGCGCACTCTCGGCGCATTCGAAAATCCTTGTTATCCACGTATCGGCCAGATTTCTGTCCTGCTGCGCTTTTACCACTTCCACGCTTATACGACGGAGATTTTCTATCAGCGCCAGGCGCAGCATTCCCGGTAATGCCCAGACTTCACCTAATGTCAGAGGTGTCACCTGTTGATAAGCTGTGAGATAGCTGGTCAGACTAGCGGCATCCCAGCGGCCATCACCGTGAGCAATTGCCTCTGATGCAATGTTGTAAATTCGTGGGCAATTCAGCGGCGACATCAGCGACGGGAGTCCTTTACCAAAGCTTTTTGGTAAGTGCTGGCGGACAGTGCGTATCTGTTCTTCAATCAGATAGTAATTGTCCAGCAACCACTCTCCGGCGGGCATGATACTGGTCTTTTTACCCGCGTTAAGCTCATAGCAGTTTTGAGTGATGATAGCCTCATTGTCGCCAAGCCTTTTCAGAAGATAATAAGGATGTTTATCCGGTGATAATTTATGGGTTCGCGCCAGCTTCTGACCGTAGCGCTCCATCTGGGCGGTCGAAAAGAGTTCTAACCGCGGAGGACTTTCACCGGCAGGATCGTTCGCTGAAAACGTTACGTTTTCAGCAGCATTCCTCGGAATACGGGAGCGGTTAAACCACACTTTGGGGTTCATTTTCATAGCATTGCTCTGATGCAACGTTAGCACGCAGGAGCAGTTGCGAAATCAGTTCAGAAACGTTCTCTCAGGATGGGCGTCAGGCATCAGGGATTTAACAGCTGCCGGAATCTAACATAAGTATAGGACATGGGCTCTGATCTGCGGTTGTGGTCGAGCTAGCGGCGGGAGATAAACAGAGCTTTACATCCGGGGCAAAGCATGGCTTGGTTGAGTCGGATTTTTGACAACGGTTGTGCTGATTTTAAGCCACAAACAGGACAGGCAGCAGTGGCAGTAGACGCACTGCTGAAGAGTTTCATTGCGTAATTGATAACAGACATGACCATTAACCTTTCAATGAATGAGCTTCACCGTATCACATATGGTTAAGTTTTAATCTATATATTTTGAGGCACAGCAATTCAGGAAAGATAAATGTTCGCAGCCACAGGCCCCCTGGTAACGTTGATCCGGCAAAATTCTATGCGGCTTCCTGGGATGATGAGTAATTCTGATTCGCGGGAGTTAACGGCTGAAATGTGAAGCAGAACGTCTTTTCGGCCATCAGAGGGGATGATGAGGCCTTTACCGCTGAGAATGTCAAAACTTTTGACAATTCCTGTCATTTTATGGGACAAGGCAATTCCTTATTGAAAACACGTAAATACTATACATTGAAAATAGCACGCTGCCACTTTTAATTTCCTTGTGGGACCTCTGGACGGCTAAAATATAATTTGCTTATTATTATTTACCGTGCCTTAATGAATCCCATCAGTTCAATGTACAAACGAACGTTTAACATTTTCGGGAAGTCCTCATTACCAGGCGCTATCTCTGATATCCCTCCTTTTGAGTCCATACGTTTAATACGATATGTTTACTATCAATACAATCATTTATAACGGGAGTCAGTATGACCTCAAGAATTAAAGGTCTGGTAAAATGGTTTAACGAAGACAAAGGTTTTGGCTTCATCTCTCCTCTTGATGGCAGTAAAGATATTTCTGTCCATTTTTCTGCGCTTGATGGCGACAACTTTAAAACTTTATTTGAAGGACAGAAAGTTGAATTCGCCGTTCACAGCGGTGCCAAAGGTTCTGCTGCTGCAAACGTAACACTTTGCGATAAATAAAACTTTGTGGATCTGCGACAACGATGAAGGATTATTCCTGAGTAGACAGACCCATAAATTAAATGTGATAAAAGCCGTTTAATCCTAATATCAGGCCAGCATATTTTTGCATATGTATGAATGTGCTGTCCGATTTGATAAGGTACAGGCCTGCTGCATGAAAAGCCTGAAATAATAAACTAACTCATCTTTAAATAATAAAATAATCCGGATCCCCGGTAGCTTCCGAAAGCATTATGCCCTTGATTTTAACTTAATGGTATCTGTCAGCGAAATTACTGAGAGAACAGGGTGATGGAAAAGATTAACTGCGTCATGGCGGAATATGATAAAAGTCCTTGTTTTCTTTAATGCCGAATCCTGTAAAGTCATGACCGTTCTGGAGGGTATATCCTCTATCCGGCAGGAATATCCAAACGGTGATGAAACACATCTTCGGATTATGTCCGCTGGCTTTCCTTCCTTAACCGGCGATCATGGTGTTGTTTACGTGGCTTCTGACAAGGAGTTAACGTCACAGGAAATACTCGATGCTGCCAGAAAATATTTATAGAAATTCCATGACGCTCTCTGCTTCATGTTTTATTGCATACCTACCCTATTTATAAGATACGAACAAAAAATAAGTAAAAAACTTTATAGCCTGCTAACCGCAGGTTTTTTTTTACACATTCTTTTTTAAAAATCACTGCCAAATCATGAAGTCACTCTTACTGCACTGACAAAATGCCAATATCCTTTTCTCTCTCCCCCTTCATGCTCTTTTGCCTCTATGATGAATCCTCCTGAGAGGCAGAGATAACTAATCTGATGACTTTTGTAATGGAATGTTCATCATGCACAACTAAACCAGCGAGTCATGGGGAGATACCCAAAGGCCTACCAGGCGGTACGCGAACCCGGATGTGATCAACCTGATTGAGACGTTCTGCGGCCCGCTGATCGCAGTGATCCTGTTCCTGATCCCCGCCTACCTGATCTACACCCGTACTGCGCTGACGCAGCTGCGTGGCGTGACGGTATTTCTTGTGGTACTGGGAGGCATGGCAACGCTGTTCGCGTTGCTATGGCCGTTAATTTAAGACAGAACCATGACACTCCGTTCATTGCAGGCATTACGGATTGTCCGGGATTTACTATCAAGTGAATAGGGAATGTCCGCTTCTGGCACGAAGAAGACCTTTGAGTCGTGCCCAACATCTGAGCAGGGTTTTTCATTCCACGCACTGTTACTTGCGGTCGTATTGATTGGATTTTTTTCTGTTCCATTTGCTCAAGCGATTCGCTATTTAAGCACCTACTGCTGGTTGTTCATGAGGTGGGGTAAACATTAAGGCTGGTATCCAAACGCGTGGTATCCACACTGGTATCCACCAGTAAGGTACCGGCCGACAGGATACCTGTGGTAGTTAACCAGTGCCAGTAACCAGCCTATATGGTTGTCAAACACGAGGTTGCCAGGGCGGTTGCCACCGAAGGGCGGTTTCCAGTGGCGAGATTTCCATAGAGGTTTCCAGCGCCAGCCAGTGAAGTATCTCCTGGCGGGCATTACAATGCTGATCACCACCATCAGGGAGATAAACCATGACGCCACGCGAAATAGAGTTACTGACCATTGCCAAGCTCGAGCATGACGGCCACCAGCTCGAACCGGTAGAACTACGGGAACTGAAGCGCCAGCTGGAAGAGGGGGCGGCGTTGTCCAGGCGACACCGCGAAATGATGACCGGGCCAGCATACCGATGGAACAAACCAGCGCCACGGCGCGCGAGGTGATCAGCACCAGGCAAGCATTGCGCTGGAAGAGTAATGATCTAAATCCGGCATGCTGATGGCAGTCGGTGGGATAAACAGCTCCGTTTTGGGATAACTGGGATAACCCTGGGATAACCTTAAATTTTTAACTTGTTGATAAACTTAATTTATTGCGAAGTTATCCCGTTATCCCAAGAAAAATGGCATTTTTCTGCTTATATAGATAATTCCATGGCGACTACATGGGAGGGTAAGCTGGTTCTGGAGCCGGGAAACCGCCAAGCAGAGATCGAATGTGTATAGGAATGTGTATAGATAGAGTTTCTAAAACTCACTGATTGGCTCTGTGTCTGGGGTTGTCGCGGTTTGTTATAAGCCCTTCGCCCGCTCCAGATTCTCCCCAGCCAGAACCTTTCGAAAACCCCATTTCTTGCAGCATACTACGCAGTAGTACTTACCAACTCTTTTTTTGAATAGTAATCTTCATTTAACGCATAACCATTCAGTGCTAGCATGACAGATCTGTTCTTGTATTTCTGGAGATGGCTATGCTGGACATAACAAACTTTGGGCTTTTTGCCCTGTCAGTTTTTCTTCTTTCCGTAACACCAGGGCCTGACATGGCCTACGTGATAGGTCAAAGCGTGGCTAACGGAAGACGATCGGGTGTCATCTCTGCGGCTGGTGTAGCCTTAGGTAGTTGTACTCATGCTGTAGCAAGCGCAGTGGGATTAACGGCATTGATTACCGCTTCTCCGCTGATGTTCACCATCATCAAGTATCTCGGTGCGGCTTATCTTATCTATCTTGGTAGTAAGATGGTTTTGGGCACCTTCGCAAAACAAACCACAAATCACAGCGAAGCTGAGCCCGTTAAGACCAAAGCGAATCTTACGAATCTGCTTTCTAAAGGCTTCATTACAACCTTAACCAATCCGAAGGTTCTTTTATTCTTTATCTCCTTCTTTCCTCAATTCGTTTCGCCTGGAGGCGCGCACCAGACAGCCTCTTTTCTGATCCTGGGGATGGCTTACGCGCTGATCGCTTTTTTGACTGATTTAACCTTCGCCATACTTGCAGGTAGCGCCGCGGGTGCAGTCTCACAAAATCGGGGATTGCAGAAAATTTTAGATCGAATTGTGGGTGTGACATTTATTGGATTGGGGTTGAGGCTGGCTCTGACACGTCGTTAAAAAAAGGGGCTTGCGCCCCCTTTTTTTAGATTAATGTTTTCACATCAAAATCTATGTTTGTATCAGTATCGGCTTCGTAATTAACTTCTTCGAATCCGAAACCAAACAACTTCAGGAACTCTTCTTTATAAGCAATGTAATCTGTTAACTGCTCCAGATTTTCATCGGTAATGGTCGGCCAGATTTCACGGCACGCCTGCTGCACGTCTTCACGCAGTTCCAGATCGTCCATGCGGATTCGCTGCTCGTCATCAAGTTTGGCATCATCACCGTACAGGCTGGTAGTCATCAGACGATTAATTTGCTCGATGCAGCCTTCGTGGATCCCACGGTCTTTCATGAGCTTGAATACGATAGAAATATAAAGCGGCATGACTGGAATCGCTGAAGACGCTTGGGTGACAACAGACTTTAACACCGCGACGTTTGCCGCGCCGTTGAGAGGAGCCAGCTTGTTGCGTAACGCTTTCGCCGCCCGATCCAGGTCTTCCTTCGCCTTACCGAGCGCGCCGTGCCAGTAAATAGGCCAGGTCAAATCCGTGCCGATGTAGGAGTAAGCAACGGTCTTCACGCCATCAGCCAGAACGCCAGCGTTATTCAGCGCATCAATCCACAGTTCCCAGTCCTCGCCACCCATCACGGTAACCGTATTACGCACTTCTTCTTCGGTTGCCGGTTCAATGCTGGCGGTAATGATCTGATCTTTGTTGGTATCAATGGCTTTAGAGGTGTAAACCTCACCGATTGGCTTCAGCGCAGAGCGAACAACTTCGCCAGTTTTTGGCATCTTTCTGACCGGAGAGGCCAGCGAATAAACCACTAAATCAATCTGACCCAGATCTTCTTTGATCAGCTTGATGACTTCATCGCGGCACTCATCGGAGAAGGCGTCGCCGTTGATGCTTTTCGAGTAAAGGCCTTCACGTTTCGCCGCCTCATCAAAAGCTGCAGAGTTATACCAGCCCGCAGAGCCAGGCTTGGTATCCGTCCCCGGTTTTTCGAAGAAAACACCGATAGTGGAAGCACCGCCGCCAAATGCTGCAGAAATTCTGGATGCAAGCCCATAACCCGTTGAAGCACCGATCACCAGCACGCGCGCAGGGCCATCAGTGAGTTTTCCGTTTTTGCGGACGTACTCGATTTGTTTGTTTACGTTGACCTGGCAACCAACTGGATGTGTGGTAGTACAGATGAATCCACGAATCTTGGGTTTAATTATCATGTTGATTTTAATCCATATTCAAAATTTCTTTAACATACATTTAATGATAACTCTTTTAGGAACGGTTGTAATGAAGAATACGCCTTCATAACCTAACCAAAAGATAGATAATGATTTTTTAAAACGACACTGTTATTAGATTTCAGAGTCATCACGGCGGCGCCAGAATTCTCCCTGCAAACCTACGTTAATAAGATTTGAATCAGCACCTGTACAAAATACAACGCACAGGCGATCTGTATTATCCGAAACCCCCATCTGAGATAACGCCATTTGTGGCGTTCCCTGGCATCAGCTTGGGCAATGGCCGGCTCCGCAGGCTGTTTTTTCCGCCTGGCTTTAAGTGCATCCCATGCCCAAAGGGCAAGTAATAAAATAACTAAACCTTTTAAAAATAGGGGGTTATCCATAGCGATTCAGGCGCTCCGGGCAGTTTGCTGATAAAGAAAACAGACTACCCGAAAGACAATACATTAACTATGGTTATCAGCGTTTATCGCATTACGCCCAGATATCCATGGATCCCCATATAGATCCCCACCAGCCCAATCAGCACGCTGGAGAAGTACGGGGCTCTTTTGGCCATCGTATTAAACCCGCTCCAGCGTTTTGCCACCTGGCGCACGCTCACCGCGGCCCCTACGCCGACGGTCACCAGAGTGAGCGCCAGCCCAATGCTGAAGCTGACCACCAGCGTGGCGCCCAGGGTTAAGGCTTTCAGCTGGATGCAGATGAGCAGTACGGTGATGGCAGCAGGGCAGGGGATCAGTCCCCCGGTCAGGCCGAAAAGCAGGATCTGACCGTTGGTCACCTCTCTTTCGGCAAAGCGGCGCTGAATATCATTAGCGTGAGCGCGCTCATGGGCATCCTGATACTCTTTTGAATTGACCGCCAGCCCTTCCAGCGCGGCGTGATCGTGGTGATGATGGTCATGGTCATGGTCATGGTCATGGTCATGGTCATGATTATGATGATGATGATGATGATCGTGGTGGTGATGATCATGATGGTGGTGGTGATGGTCATCATGCCCCTGCATCTCAGCCAGCCAGCTCTTTTCGCCTTGCCAGGTACGCCAGAACATCCACACCGCGGTGCTCAAAATAATGGCCGCAGAGATCAACTGTAACCAGGGTTCGGCTGATTCCGCGGTGAACCTGTTGCTAAGGTACATCCCGCCAAAGGCAATCAGCCAGACGATGGCGGTATGGGAAACCGTTGCGGCCAGCCCAAGCATCACGGCCTGTCGCACCGTGCCTTTAATGGCGATGATAAATGCTGCCATCATGGTTTTGGAATGGCCGGGTTCCAGGCCGTGTAAAGCGCCCAGTAAGATGGCGCTGGGAATAAAAAACCAGGCATTACCTTGGTGAAGAAGAGCGGAAAATTCGTTCATGAAAAGGCTTCTTTGTGAGTTATTGGCGTTCTGGATTCTACTCCCCCCCAGTACACTATACTACCCCCCAGTAGATCGCCGGTGTTACAATCAGCGTCGATTTTCAGGTTAATGAGGTGCCACGTGTCGCATACCATCCGTGATAAACAGAAACTTAAAGCCCGTACCAATAAAATTCAGGGTCAGGTCGCGGCGCTGAAAAACATGCTTGATGAGCCGCACGAGTGTGCTGCGGTGCTGCAGCAGATTGCAGCGATCCGTGGGGCGGTAAACGGCCTGATGCGGGAAGTGATTAAAGGCCATCTCACTGAGCATATCGTTCATGAAGGCGATGAAGTGAAGCGTGAAGAGGATCTGGATGTGGTGCTGAAGGTGCTGGATTCATACATTAAATAAATGTTAACTTTTTGAAGCTGCACGCCAGCGCTATGTTAGTTTCCGAACCCATAATAATCACAGAGGCAATGTCATGGATAACGAACTGCTGGAAGCGGGATACCGGGCCTATACCGGTGAGAAAATTGATGTTTACTTCAATACCGGTATTTGTCAGCACGCGGGAAACTGCGTACGCGGCAGCGCCAGACTTTTCAACCTGAAACGTAAGCCGTGGATCATCCCTGATGAAGTGGATGTGGATACGGTTGTGCGTGTGATTGATACCTGCCCAAGCGGCGCACTCAAATACCGCCACAAATAAGCGAGAAACTATGGAAATTCAGGAAGGCCATAACAAGTTTTATGTCAATGATGCCGAAGGCAACCAGGTCGCGGAGATCGTCTTTGTTCCTACCGGGGAACACCTCAGCATTATTGAGCATACCGATGTCGATCCTGGCCTGAAAGGACAGGGCGTGGGTAAACAGCTGGTGGCGAAGGTGGTGGAAAAGATGCGCGCAGAAAACCGCAAAATTATCCCCCTGTGCCCGTTTGCGAAACACGAATTTGATAACACCCGCGAGTATGACGATATCCGCGCCTGATAGTCACTATGCAGCGCGCCGTTCTGTTTAGCGCGCTGCACCTTTATTACCCGCTACGCAATAAACATCACCGACACGCATAACACCCCGACAATTAGCGTCAGCACATTGCCGACGGATCGGTAAGGCTTCAGAGCCGGGATCAGGAAGGTCGACAGAGTCGGCATAATAAACAGGATCATGGCGATAAGCGGCCCGCTGATGGCGTAGATCATCGAGATGGCATTGGGATTAATGCAGCACACCGCAAAGGTGATCAGCGAGACCCCCATCACCGACACGGCCCGATTAAACGCCCGGCTTTTCTTCACGCCAACCTGATTTAATCCCGACTTCACCATCTCCGTTGCCCCCTCAATCACACCAAAATAGGTGCCGAGAAACGACTTGGACATCGCGATGATGGCCACCACAATCCCGGAGATCCCAAGCCAGGAAGGGGAGGAGGGCATCATCGACAGCGCAGAGAGAATGGTGACCCCTTCCTCTTTGGCGGCAACGATGTAAGACGGTGGGATCGACAGCAGGCAGCTGAAGACGAAGAACAGTACGCTCAGGCAGATGATCAGGTACGCCACCTTCATGATGCGGGTACATTTGCCCATCGCGGCGTCGCCATATTTCTCCTGCCGGTCGACGGCAAAGGTCGAAATAATGGGAGTATGGCTGAAGGCGAACACCATCACCGGAATAGAGATCCACACCTGGTGCAGGGTGTGCTTATCCACGCTCATCTGACTGGTGAGCAGCGAAGGCTGCCAGCTCTGGGTAAGATACAGCGACACCAGCAGGAAGTAAGCAATCAGCGGGAAGACCAGAAAGCCCATCACCCGAATGGTGACATGACGCCCCATCAGAAAGATCAGATTTAACGTCAGCACCACGCCGAGACTGACCAATACCCGCACGGTTAAATCCACCGTCATATGCTTCGCCAGCTGTTCGGTCAGGGAGTTGGTGATCGCCACGGCATAGATCTGCACCACCACAAAAAAGGCGACAAAGTAGAGCGTGGTGATCAGATTGCCGATCTTTTTCCCGTAGTAGTGCGTTACCGCGCCAGTGATCCCTTCGCTACCTTTAGTTTTTGCCGAGAGGATGAACTGGCATAACGCTTTGTGGGGCCAGTAGGTGAATGGATACGCCACGAGGGCGGTGATAAACAGGACGACAGCGCCCGCAGATCCCAGCTGGATGGGCAGAAACAGGGTTCCTGCGCCCACGGCCGTGCCGTACAGGGCAAAGCTCCAGAGGGTCTCTTCTTTAGACCAGATTTTCGACATGAGAGAAACGTATCAACTATAAAACCAACAAAAAGGAGACTATTTTACCATAATCATCAGTTGGCGTGGCGGTTGGTGCGGGCTTAAGCGGGGCGGAAAGCATTTCCGGGTTGTTTGATAAAACCTACAGGTATGATGATATTCGCGCCTGGTTTCAGGAGTAGATACAAAACTTATCCTGAAAATTTGACCGCTGTGTAGGCGTGTGCTGCTCCTGTGCTATCGCCTCGAAACTGCCCGGCTTGTAGTGGGTGATTTGCGTCAGCTCAGGGGGGCCGTCGGCGTAGATTCTGTGGCTTTCAACCATCGCCGAACCCTGCCACAGGTAGCTGACGGTACTGATCCGGGCTCTGCCTTCGATGCACTGTTTGCTGATGCGCCGGCCCAGGGCATCGTAGGTATAGGCCCAGACTTCACCCTGCGGGGTTCTGACCTGACGCAGGTGGTCGAATTCATCCCAGCGGAAGTGTCAGGTCTGCGGGCGGAAGCCGTCTTTATGGACATTACGACTGGTCATGTACTCGCTTATATCATAGTGGTAGCTGCTATAAGAAGTAGTTCACTTTCCCGATCTACAAATTCGTTATTGACTTAAAGGTATTAAGCTTTTTCGGATTATGAATTCAAATATTCATGTTGTTCCATTTTACAGTCCATTGAGATTCTTCAAAATAACTTTGAAGTGCATCTAAGCTTTCAACCCAACTGTCAAAAGCGTTTGAAAAATCAATCCGTTCAGAAGTAAGCACAATAAACCCGCCTGTATTTTCCGAATCATCTAAAACTTTAACATACCATCCACATTCATCGCCGGAAGTAATTTTCCCTATTGTGTCAATTTTTATTTCCATGATTTTCTCAATCTTTAAAAGGAATATGATTATTAGTTATCGGCCTATTGCCGCCTGTCGGATACGTTTCCGGATGACCATGCGGCACTCCGGGTGCATGATTACCAGAGATAGAGTTATTATCAATTCGAAATTGGCGAGTACCATCCAGGCTTCTAAATACGCCGCTACCGGGTTTACCAATTTCCTTATAACCAGGTCCAAGGAATTTTTCTCCTGCTTGTAAAAGCTCATCCGAGCTTACAGTATGTTTACTTGTAACATTTCCTTTACTGTTTAAGGTTTCATCAATAATATCATCGGCTTTTGAACCATTTGTTGTAGGAGGACAAGTCTGCAAACCCCACGGATCACACCAGTTAACCGGATCATGCACATACGCATGAGTATTCAGTCCTCCCGCTAACCCCAGCGGATCGGTCGATAAGTACTGCCCCGTCTGCGGATCATAATAGCGGTGCAGGTTATAGTGTAAACCGCTTTCCTCATCATACCACTGCCCCATAAACCGCAGGTCGCAGTCGATCATGCTTTCATCGTTAACCGCCCGACCGGGCATGATCTGCCGTCTGAGTGACGCCCTGACGTCCGTTCGTCCCCAGAGTTGCTTATCGGCCTGCCACACCCGCCGGCCGGTGGAGGTGTAGATGGCCGAAGGTGCGCCATCCGGGCCGATAACCACTGGGAAGAATTCACTGCCTTCGCGGCCTGTGGTGTGCTGCTCCTGCGCTATCGCCTCAAAACTTCCCGGCTTGTAGTGGGTGGTTTGCGTCAGCTCAGGGGTGCCGTCGGCGTAGATTCTGTGGCTTTCAACCATCGCCGAACCCTGCCACAGGTAGCTGACGGTACTGATCCGGGCTCCGCCTTCGATGCACTGTTTGCTGATGCGCCGGCCCAGGGCATCGTAGGTATAGGCCCAGACTTCACCCTGCGGGGTTCTGACCTGACGCAGGTGGTCGAATTCATCCCAGCGGAAGTGCCAGGTCTGCGGGCGAAAGCCGTCTTTATGGACGGAGCGGCTGGTCATGCGTCCGCGGGCGTCATACTGATACGTGGTGTTACCCGCCTGGCGGACGCAATCACCCTGATAGTGGTGGGTGTTCAGGCTCTGGCGTAACCCGCTTTCACTCAGATGCCCCAGGGCATCGTGGGCGTAGTGCTCCTGGCGGGTGGCCAGGCCGTTATAGCATTCGACAGCGTTAATCTGGTCGCGGGCGTCATAGCGGTAGCGGGTGCGGGCGGTGAGTGCCCCATGTTCGGTGGTATTGCTGCCCAGCAGCCGGCTGGATTTGTCCCACTGGTAACGGATGTGCGCCTGTTCCAGCGGGCGCGCAGGCGTCGCCGGAGAATCGATCAGGGCGTACTGGAGATGTCGCTGTTCAGTGAGCCTGCCGCACGGGTCGTGACGCTGCTGCTGGGCGAAGGCCAGCTGATTGAGCGGGCTGCAGGCGGTGGCCTGCGCCAGGTCCAGCGGCTGGTAAGCGCGCAGGGTTTCCTGACCTGTGGCACTGTGCTTAAAATGCAGACGATGACCGTTGCTGCGATAGTCAACGAGCTGGCCGGCAGCATCATACTGCCATTCCAGTGTTCCTGTAGCGCTTTCCCGACGAACCGGGCGACCGCTAAGGTCATAGGTGTAATGAATCGTCTGGCCGTTTTGCTTGTCTTCGGTCAGACGGCCCTGCCTGTCATAGGCCAGTTCGACATGGCTGGTGCAATGGTCCTGCTCCCAGGTCAGGGCACCGGTCAGTCTGTCCTGTTTATCCCAGATATAGCAGTGCCGCTGGTTGCCACTACGAATTTCGGTAAGGCGGTCAAATTCGTCCCACCGGTAATGGTGCTGGCTGCCATCCGGCAGGGTTTTGACGGTAAGGCGACCCAGAATGTCACGCTCAAAAACAGTGCGTCGTCCGGCCCAGTCCTCTTCTGCGGCCAGTTGCCCCGCAGCATCGTAATGTATATGCCAGCGTTGCCCGGCGGCGTTGGTGAGCCCCGTCAGGCGTGCAGTGTTGTCCCAGTGGTATTGGGTACGGCAACCCAGGGGGTCGATATGCTCTTGTACCAGGTCGAAAGCGCCGTGGTGGTACCGGGTACGCTGGCCCATTGCGCCCAGATATTCGGCGATTTTACCTTCACCGTCATAGCGCAGTTGTTCAGTCCCGCCATCAGGGTGGCGGATAAGGCTCAAAGCTGCGCGCGGATTATGTTCGCCGTGTTCGTAATCATACTCAGTCCGGTTTCCCTCAGAACTGGTCACACTGGTTATGCGCAGGTAACGGTCAGTGGTGTACGAAGTACGCTGGTGCAGCGGGTTGAGGTAAGCCGCAAGCGCACCGTCCTGCGTGTAATGCCATTGTTCGGTGGTGCCATCAGGGGCGGAATGGGCTTTGAGCTGACCATCAGGTGTGTAGCGGTAGTGATGTGTGCTGCCATTTATCCCCTGCTGCGTCAGATTACCCTGAGCGTCGTAATTCATTACGTGCTCATCGCGATGGTTCTGGTAACGCGTTAGCAACCCGAACTCTTCCCACTCATAGCGACTACGTCGTCCTGTGTCGTCACTGACACCACAAAGCCTGTTGCGCCGGTCATATTCCAACGTGCTGGTACGCCCAGCCGGATTGATAATGCTGGTGATTTGCCCATACTCATTGCGCTGATATAAGGTGCTGCGTCCAAGCGGATCGGTTGATTTAACCAGCAAATTCTGGTCATCAAACCACATTGTGGTGATGGCACCGAGCGCATTGATGTATTCAGTTTTGCGTTCAGCCGGGGAGTAACGAAACTGGTCGTTGTAAAGCCCCTGGGGAGTTCGGGTGGCAATAACACGCCCATCCTGATCGTAATTAATATGTATCAGGGTTGGTCCTGTATCGCGCCAGCTATCCATCCAGCCCTGGGGGTTGTAGGTGTAGTGAAATTCACCCGACAAGCGACTGCGTACATCCGTAAGTAAAACACCCTGTTGTGCGTCAGACTGGTAGCTGTACTGGATCAGTGTTGCCTGGTCGGCGTCAAGCACACGCTCAATCTCTCCGGTGGCAGTGGTAATGATATTGAGTTCAAAGCCACTGCTATGGCGTACCCGATAGAGTTGACCCTGTCGGTTATAGTCAAAGTGGATTTGGTTATGGTTGCGATCTTTAATGGCGACCAGACGTGATGTGTGGGAATTAACGTCTGTCGGACTAAATATGGAGACAAGCTGGGTTGTCTCGTCAAAAATCAGCGTACGTTCCCGTGTCCCATACAAATGGAGGTGAGGTGAAAAATGATTACGGCCATTAAATTGCTGCTGTCGGAGAGTAAAAATAGGGCGCTGATCTTCCGCATCGAAATAAGTGACCGATTGACCATCAGGGGAAAAAAGGAGCTGTTCTGACCAGTTGCACAGCCAGCGTTGTCCCAGTTGTCCGTTGGCAGGCTGATGTCCACAATAATAACGGGTCAGTGATAACGGCAGTGTGTGTGGGTAATGAAAATCTGTACGGTAGTCAAAATAGAATCCCGTCCCGGCATCAACGGGCTCACCAATATTTTGTCTTATTCTGTCGTAAAATTTGTTCTGCCAGCCATTGGCCCTTGTCGAATCCCAGGCAATAAAGACTTCTGTCGCCGATAAAACGAACTGTTCAGCGACAGTCACATCCGCATTGATTGGCCCAAATTGCCCGGTGGTCAAATCTGCAGAAATCGTCTTACAGCCTTCCTGAATGACAGCTGAACAATTGATTTTATGTCCAATTCGCGCCAGGGGCAGGCTGTTGACGCTGATTGTCAAACTTCCTTCGGCAATCATGGGGGGCGGTGTTCGTATGTCCTTCTTGCATTCAACCACATCAGTAACCCGAGCCACGGGGCGACCTTCGAACGTCACATTGGGTGAGCCTGTCATAATCTTGCCGGTTTCAGTTGCCCATTTTTTACCTACAGCAGAACAAAATCCCCCAATCAGGCCGCCAACAAATGCGCCTCCACCCGCAGCCGCGCAGGTCAACAGTAATCCTGCTGCCGCACCGCCTGTACCAATAATTGCTGCTCCAACCACAACGCCTGCGACAACGCCCGCGACAATACCAACCAGCGCTCCCAGAAATGCGTTGTTATGAACGATTTTGTGCCCTACGCAAGCGGGGAATTCTCCAGGCTTTGCAACACCAATGCCCAGAGAATCCATCAGGGCATTACCTGCCCAGTTGCCGATACTTGCGCCCAGCATACCACCTGCCAACGCGGCTCCCACTGGCGCTGCGAAATTCAGAAGAACGGTGCCAAAAGCCGGAGCACAGGGTGCTGCCAGCGCACCATAAAAAGAATTACCCATTGCAGCCAGGCTTATTCCGGTACTGATTACGTGCCCACCGGTGGCAACGGCATCAACCGTTCCCTTGTTGCTCTCGTAACCAGCTAATTGCTCCATCCTTTGCTGTGCTGATGACTCACCCATAATCAAGTGTCCTTACTCTATAATGAGGGTCAGTGGGCGGAATGTCTTTCTGAGGACTGAGTGAAACGAAACTGATGCAATGTATTGCGCATCTGATTTCTATTATCGTCCGGCATCTGTTTGGGTGAGGTATAGGTCAGGCTAATTACCTGAGAGTTATTCTGAATAACCAGTGCAAGTTGATACACGGTCACGTCCTGATTTTTCCAGTTGAATTCCATATACTCTGCTTCCCGGCCATCAATCTGGCAGGATTGCTGGAGGGAAAGCGTGAAATCCGGCAACTCCTGGCGAAACTTTTTTCTCTGTGTTGACAGGTAGTCAGGAAATACCGAACCGGCAGGCAATATGTCCCGGGTCAGGACTAAGTTAGTTCCCTGTATATCGGATAAAACAGGCATCAGCACATTCATGCTTTGATCCTGCCAGTTGCCGGGTAGCGGTAATATTCCTTCATTGACGATGTAGGACATAGATGAATTCCTTTTGCAGTTTGCGCTACTATGAAATAATTATTGTGAATTGATTTCTTAGGACGGTTTATTCATATATCGATGTCAATTCAGCATGTTCACCGGACAGATCCAGCCTGCAAGTCACGCAAGTGTAAGCATTGACCTCGTTTATGTTTTTTAAAAATTAGTTTGTTGTGATTGCATATAATTTCTCTTTCAATAAATTAAGTCTACTATTCAAAATTGAATAGCGAATTTTTGCAGCATTCTCCAGTTCCCCGCGGTTTTCATGGCCTTTGGCAATAATCAGCCTCGTTCCAGTATCATCAATGATATTTTTTGACAGATACCTATCCCCTAGATCAGTAAGTCCTTTTTTGAGCAATATATTTGCCTTGTGCCAGGCTTGCAGTTGCATGTCATCATCGGCATTAACAAGAATAGATTTTATTGTTGTCATAAGATTGTTCAGATCGCGATTCACATCTCCATCTGTTTCCAGTTTTTCATTGGCCCATGCCCCTGAGTTTTCATAAGAAAGCATAAGCACTATGAATATTCCAAAAAATATCGGTGTAAAACGCATCTGCTTCTTCTCAATCCATTTCATCAATAAAAGCGTATTTATAGGGAGTCAGTTCACCAGAAAAACTAGTTGCCCGTTGCTGATCCAATCACTATTGTTATCATTCTTGTCATCATGGTTTGCCGAAAAGCGAAAATTATCTCCACCCTGGACTAAAGCCTGGTGGTTCGATATGTCATGCTGAATAAACACGCTGGCTGTTTTTCTTTGAAAGCAAAAGCAAGGGAACCCCAGGGCTGATTGACTGTGTATACAGTGGTTTCTTCCAGCGAACGTCCACGAGGGGATTGAGTCAGAGTCAATTGGCCGTAATGCTCGCGTACCGCTGCAAGTGGAATACATGCGCCAGATAATTCCAGAGCAAATGCACTTTTTTCATCAAAAACCATTGAGGGTCTGATGAACAAACTGACTTTATCAATGCCCACGGAGTCTGCTAGTTTTATTCCCGGCTCAGACGTCAGCAGCACAAAGGGTGTATTACGTTCTTCTTTAAATTCGATGCCTAACAGGCTCTCAATGCTCTTTTTCGAGGTTGGCATTGTGCGCGAAATAGCGTCACTCAACTGCCAGATTGTCATTTCAATATTTTTCATTGACCTTACTTCCGTTTGTGCTGAACCCGTGGTTTGCGTAAAAAGCAACCCTATTCCTGCCAGGAATAATGTAATTTTCTTAAGGACTGTCTGTTGCAGGGAAATTAGCGTCATACCAGCCTCCGTAGTAGTCATAGTAACTTTGCCCTGTTGTGGATGTTATTTCACCATGAGCAAAGATTGAACCTATTGTTTGGCGGGCCGTAGCGGCATCGCCACTGGTTTCATAGGCATTATATGCTGTTTCGTATGCAGGATGATTTGCCGGGTTTCCTGCAATGCCGATATCAGCACCACCATTTGATAAAATTTCTCGCTGCACTTTAATATTGTTCATCGTTGCGGCACCTTCATCGCCCAAAACACCATCCATATAGGCAGTCTTCGTTGTGTAGTCCGGTGTGTATGTATACCTTGCGTGCCCTGCTTCATGCGCCAAAGACTGGGTCACTGCTGCTGGATTTCCCTGTTCGTTACCATCAATCACAATTTGGGGAGGGGTGGCATTCTTATCCACATAAGACCCACCACCAGGCGCTCCATACTGTATATCCCATCCGTCTTGTTGTAATGCCTGTAAATCGTTTTGCAGACTGGGTGATTTGGCCGCTAGTTGGTCGACATCATTTCCTAATCCCGTTACTACTGCCGCGCCATCTGGAGCCGGCATAGCTGCCTCTATGCCAGCAATACCAGCCGCTATAGCCGCTGCTGTTTGTGCAGCAAAAGCCACTGCAGCAACAGGTGCTGCAGCACCCTGTACGGCATTAACACCCGACTCCGGGTTTATTGCCACATGGGTTTGCCCGTTAATCAGTATTGTACCGTCTTTGTTTAGCTGGATTACGCTGGCGCCGACTACAAAAGTGATGTGTTCTGCTGCAACCAGGGTAATTTCTCCCGCCTCAGAGGTATATTCGATGTTCTTTTTGACTTTTTTCTGAGACTTTCCTGCTACAACAGACAGGTTCTCATCTCCTTCGGTCACTTTTACGATTCTATCTTTTGTAATCGTCTCTTCGTGTTTCCCGCCCACCGTTTCTGTGCGGTTAACGCCTACTGTGGTGGTTTCGTTTTTGATGATTTTCTTGGTTCTGTCGGCGTTGACAGTATGCGTCTCGTTGTTATTAACGTCCGTATCCAGATCTTTTTCCGCATGGAACCAGACCTGTTCTCCGCCTTCCTTGTCCTCAAAGCGCAGAGCGTTGCCGTTGCTGGGCCCGCCTTTCATTGAACGGCTGAACATGCCGCTCTGGGTCTTGTTGGCCGGCAGGCCCCACGGGGGCATGGTGTCGGCGTTATAGACCCGTCCCACCACCACCGGCAGGTCCGGGTCGCCGTTCTTGAAATCCACCAGCACTTCCTGACCGGTGCGCGGGATCTGCATCCCGCCGAAGCCTTTCCCGGCCCAGGGCTGGCTCACCCGGATCCAGCAGGAGCTGTTCTCGTCCATCCTGCCGTACCTGTCCCAGGGGAACTGCACCTTGACCCGGCCGTACTGATCGGTGTGGATCTCTTCGCCCGGCGGCCCGGTCACAATCGCACTCTGTGGCCCCAGGGTGCGCGGCTTCTGAACCGTGCGCGCCGGGCGAAAAATCTCACTGGCCGGCAGCAGTTCGAACGACACGCTGCAGCTGAACACCTGGCCCTGACCGCTGTGC
>DERO01000017.1 GCA_002360945.1 Leclercia adecarboxylata
CCAGCTTCCCGTAGCCTTCACGCCAAAGATGTTGAAGCTTGGCTCGCCGTTCTCGCGACGGATCTGCCGTTGCCCCCAGCCGGATTCCAGCGCCGCCTGGGCCAGAATCAGGTGGTGCGGCACCCCGCTCTGCTGGCTGGCAAGACGCGCCGGCAGCGAAAGCTGGGCCAGGAAGTCTTTGCTGTCGCCGGTGAGCGGTTCGTCGTTACTTTCTGGCGCTTTCGGTACCGCTTTACGCACCATCTGGGTCAGGGCCTGGTTTTGATAGCTGGTCACCTTTTCCAGATCGAACTTCATCGGCACCTCCTGCGGCGCCTCTTCCGGCGGCACGCCCTGGGCGGCCGCCATCTGCTTGACGATCACATCGGCCAGCCCGAGTCCTTTACCGGAGGTCATCTGCTGTGCAATCTGCTGGTCATACATGCTGGTGTACAGACGCGTTGAGTCGCTGCTGAAGATGCCGTCTTTCGGCAGCGCCTCACGCATGCTTTTCAGCATCATCTGGACAAACATCCCTTCCACCTGGCGGGCCACCGGGCGGATGTTACCCGCCGGGTCTTTGCCCGCTTTGGCTTTCAGGTCGTTGAGCGACTGGGTATCCCAGGCCGCGCTGCTCAGCAGTTTGCTATCGGTCAGCATCAGATAATTTCCAGTTTGGCGCGCAGACAGCCCGCACTCTGCATGGATTGCAGAATCGACATCAGATCGATCGGAGTCGCACCCAGCGCGTTCAGCGCACGTACCACGTTGTTCAGGTTGGCGCTGGAGCGCACGCTCTGCAGCGAGCCGCCGCTCTGACGCATATCAATCTGTGTCTGTGGCGTTACCACCGTTTCACCGCCGCCAAACGGCGTATCCGGCTGGCTAACGTTGGCCGAGCGGTTGACGGTGACCGAGAGGTTGCCCTGTGCCACGGCACAGTTATCGAGGGTGACTTCACGGTTCATCACCACCGAGCCGGTACGGGAGTTGATGATCACTTTGGCATCCTGCGGCGTGACGTTCACTTCCATATTCTGGATATCCGCCAGCAGGCGAACCTGATTGCTGCCCCCGGTGGAGACGCGGATCTGCACGGTGCGCGCATCCAGCGCGGTGGCGCTGCCATAGCCGCGACCACGGTTAATGGTGTCAGCAATCTGTTGCGCCATGGTGAAGTCGTCCTGGTTTAGCTGCAGGTTGATGGTGTTACCGGATCCGAACTGGGTTGGCAGCTCACGCTCAATGATCGCCCCGTTAGTGATACGGCCACCGTTAAGTTGGTTAACCTGCACGCTGCTGCCGCCTGCGGAGGCACCCGCCCCGCCGACCAGAATGTTACCCTGGGCGAGGGCGTAGACCTGGCTGTCCACCCCTTTCAGCGGGGTCATCAGCAGCGTACCGCCGCGCAGACTTTTCGCGTTACCCATTGAGGAGACCACCACATCGATGGTCTGCCCCTGGCGGGAAAAGGCCGGGTAGGAGGCGGTCACCATAACCGCCGCGACGTTTTTCAGCTGCATGTTGGTCCCGGCCGGCACCGTGATGCCGAGCTGGGAGAGCATGTTGTTCAGGCTCTGGGTGGTGAACGGGGTCTGGGTCGTCTGGTCACCCGTGCCGTCGAGCCCGACCACCAGGCCGTAGCCGATCAGGGAGTTTTCTCGTACGCCCTGCACGCTTGTGAGATCGCGGATACGGTCGGCCTGGGCAACGGTTGCCACCAGCACCAACAGGATCCCGAAGAGGGATTTAAACATAGGTCACCTCGCTTACATCGGCGATAAATTAAGGAAGAAACGCTGCAACCAGCCCATGTTCTGCGCTTCATTGATGTAGCCGTTACCGACATACTCGATGCGCGCATCCGCCACTTGGGTGGACGGTACGGTATTGGAGCCGCTGATGGTGCGAGGGTTAACCACACCCGAGAAGCGAATGAACTCAGTGCCCTGATTAATGGCGATCTGTTTTTCACCCACAACATGTAAATTGCCGTTCGCCAGCACCTGGTCGACGGTGACCGTCAGGGTGCCGCTAAAGGTGTTGCTGGCATTGGCGCCGCCTTTACCGTTAAAGGAGTTGCCGCCAGACGCCTCGGCATCGGCGCGGGCATTACCGAAGAGACCTTCGAGGTAACGCGGCACGGTGTCGAAGCCAAAATTGGTTTTCCCGTCACGGCTGGCATTCGCTGACGAGCTCTTGCTGGCGCTGACGTTTTCCTGAAGCTGGATGGTCAGCGTATCGCCGATATTACGTGGACGACGGTCTTCAAACATCGGCTGATAACCATAGTTAATCGGCTGCGCTGTCTGGAAAATAGAGCCATTCGCGACCGGCGTCGGGCCAGGAATGGGTTGGGCGGAAGTCGCACCCTGCACCAGAGGTTGAGACGGAACCCAGGCGCAACCGGTCAGGGTAACGGCCAGGAGGGTCACTATCGGATAACGAATCGCCGCGAGTTTTTGCATTGCCTTCATCTTCGAAAACAGGGAGCCGGCGCAGCGCGAACCGCACCGGACTACACCTTAGAGTTGCGTCAGTTTCTGCAGCATCTGGTCGGTCGTCGACACTGCTTTACTGTTAATTTCGTACGCGCGCTGAACCTGGATCATATTCACCAGCTCTTCCGCGACGTTGACGTTTGAGGTTTCCACATACCCCTGATACAGCAGACCTGAACCGTTCAGACCCGGCGTGCTCTCATTCGGCGCACCGGAGGACTGGGTTTCGATGTACAGGTTCTCACCGATGCTTTCCAGACCGGTGTCGTTCATGAAGGTGGTCAGGTTAAGCTGGCCGACCTGTACCGGTGCGGCCTGCCCCTGCTGGGTCACACTCACGATCCCGTCACGCCCGATGGTAATGCTCAGGGCGTTGGCTGGAATGGTAATGGCTGGCTGCACCTGGAAACCGCCCGCCGTCACCAGCTGGCCGTTCTGATCCACCTGGAACGAGCCGTCACGGGTGTAGGCAGAGGTCCCGTCAGGCAGCTGCACCTGGAAGAAGCCCTGGCCTTTGATCGCCACGTCTTTGCTGTTGTTGGTCTGGGACAGGTTGCCCTGGCTGTGCAGACGCTCGGTCGCCACCGGACGAACACCGGTACCGATCTGCAGACCGGATGGCAGCGTGGTCTGTTCAGACGACTGCGCACCCGGCTGGCGGATGGTCTGATAAAGCAAATCTTCGAAAACCGCACGCTGACGTTTAAACCCATTGGTGCTGACGTTCGCCAGGTTGTTGGCGATGACATCCATATTGGTTTGCTGCGCGTCGAGGCCGGTTTTCGCGATCCATAAAGAACTGATCATAAGGTGTCCTGTTAACTCATTGACAGCAGCTGGTTGGCGCGACCGGCGTTTTCATCGACGCTGGAGATCACCTTCATCTGCATTTCAAAACGGCGCGCGCTGGCGATCATGTCGGTCATCGCCGCTACCGGCTTAACGTTACTGCCTTCCAGCACGCCAGACATAACGCGAATGCTCGGGTCAGCCTGTAAGGTCGCGCCACGGGTGGCCTGCGCCGCCTGGGTCAGACGGAACATACCATCGTCGCCACGCTGCACTTCAAAACCTTCGGCTTTGACCAGCTTCAGGCGGCCAACCGGGGCCACGGTGTTCGGCGGATCGCCGGGGTTCAGGGCCGAGATGGTCCCGTCTGCCGCGATGGTGATCTCCGAACCTTCCGGCACGGTGATTGGGCCGCCTTCACCGATAACCGGATGTCCCTGGATGGTCAGTTGCCCGACCGAATCCACCTGGATGTTCCCGTTACGGGTGTAGCCTTCGCTGCCGTCGGCAGTTTCAACTGCCAGCCAGCCGTCCTGCTGCAATGCCACGTCGAGCGGACGCGAGGTGTAGTCCATCGATCCCGGCGTCATGTCGGCGCCTGGCGTGGACGCGGTGACCAGCGTACGCGTCGGCAGGGAGAGCCCTTCCACCGGGACGGCGCGCATCGCATTGAGCTGCGCGCGGAAACCCGGCGTCGAGGCGTTCGCCAGGTTACTGGCGGTGACTGCCTGCTGATTGAGCGTCTGACTGGCGGCGCCCATCGCGGTATATATTGCGTGATCCATTAAACTATCCCGTCAGCCACTTAGCGGAGGTTAACCAGCGTATTGAGGATCTGATCCTGGGTTTTGATGGTCTGCGCGTTCGACTGGTAGTTACGCTGCGCGACGATCATATTGACCAGCTCTTTACTCAGGTCGACGTTGGAGGCTTCCAGTGCGCCGTTGGTCAGGGTACCGAAGTTACCGGAACCGGCGGTGCCCAGCAGCGCCACGCCCGAAGACTGGGTAGCGGACCAGACGT
This sequence comes from Leclercia adecarboxylata, assembly GCA_002360945.1. GTDB lineage: Bacteria > Pseudomonadota > Gammaproteobacteria > Enterobacterales > Enterobacteriaceae > Enterobacter > Enterobacter adecarboxylatus_B. The sequence goes on from DERO01000017.1 coordinate 4,293, forward strand.
TGTTACCTTCCGACTGCAGGCCTTCGTTGTTGGCGAAGTTTGCCATCACGATCTGACCCAGCACCTGGTTTTGTTCGTTGGAGTAGTTGCCCACCACGGTACCGTCATCGTTGATCTGATAGCTCACCAGGTCGCCCGGCTTGTAGCCGTTCTGGTTGGTTGCCACGATGTTGTTCGCCCCGGTGTTCTGCTGCATGGAGTTCAGGAAGCTCAGGGAGAAGGTCACCGGCACCGCGCCGCTCAGCGCTTCGGTGGTCACGTCGATAGACGGGCTGGTATTTGCGGTGGCGCTCAACGTACCGGCGGCGTCGTAGTTGTAAACGCCTTCCAGGTTACCGTTAGGGTCAAAGCTCATCTGCGCGGCTTTGCTGATCTTGCCATTCGCTACGCTGCCATCCTGGGTGTAAAGATCCCACTTGTTGTCTGCCGTTTTCACGTAGTAGACATACATGTTGTGGGCGTTACCCTGGTTGTCGTAAACGGTGATGGTGCCTTTCTTGTTGAAGCTGTCTGAATCCGGGTTGGCAGTTGTCGCGTCAAACGGAATGGTCGGCACGCTGTCAGTGGAGTTCAGGTTGATCTGCTGTGCGGCGGTGCTGGTCGCTTTGGCCGACATCAGGGTGTTTGGAATGTTGATAGGCTGCGGGTTGGCACCAGTCTGGACCGTTGGCGGGCTACCTGCTGCCGGATAGCCGGTCAGCTGCAGGCCCTGCATGTTCACCAGGTTGCGGTTTTCATCCATGCTGAACTGGCCGTTACGGCTGTAATAAACGGCCCCGTTGCTGTCGAGCATACGGAAGAAACCGTTCTGGCTGATGGCGACGTCCAGGCCACGGCCGGTGTTGGTGGTGGTACCGTCTGAAAAGTCCTGGGTGATCCCGGCGACTTTTACGCCCAGACCCACTTTGGAACCGGCGAACATATCCGCGAACGACGCGCTACCGGACTTAAAGCCATAGGTCGCGGAGTTGGCAATGTTGTTACCAATGACGTCGAGGTTAGTGGCTGCAGCATTCAGGCCGCTGACCGCTTGTGAAAAGGCCATGAGTTACTCCTAAAGGGGTTAAATAATCTGCCGAACTTCGTCGAGCGTGGTGGTACCGTAAGTCCCGAGATCCAGCGTGTTGCCGGTGCTGCTGCGGATCACGCCCTGCACCATCGCAAACTGCAGTGGCTGTGCCACCAGCTGCGTGCTGCCACTGCTGGCGGAAATCGCAACGTTGTAAGAGCCGTTTGGCGCCGTGGTGCCGTCGGTCAGGGTCCCGTCCCAGGTAAAGGTATGGACGCCCGCTTTCAGCTCGCCAATGTCAATGGTGCGTACCACCGCACCGTTCTTATCGGTGATGGTGGCGGTCACTTTGTCCGCGCTCTGCTGCAGCTCAACGCCAAACGGGGTCGTTGAGGTGGTGGTCGAGCCTTCGGCACCGCTGGTACCTGCCAGAACGGTCGAGCCCGGGATCATCACGCCATGGCCAATCAGCGTGCTGGCCTGCATCGACTGGCTGCTGTCGATCTGCCCGGAGATGGAGCCCAGCGTGGTGTTGAGTTTCTCGATGCCGCTCACCGTACTGATCTGCGCAAGCTGCGTGGTCAGTTCGTTGTTCTGCATCGGGTTGGTCGGATCCTGGTTCTTCAGCTGCGCAACCAGCAGCGTCAGAAAGCTACCCTGCAGATCGGAAGCGTTGCTTCCGGTCAGCGAGCTGTTGCCGGTGGCGCTGCCGACGCCAGTGGCAGTCGATCTGTCATTTACATTTACGGCAAGGGACATTGATCTCTCCTTTACTGGCCCAGAGTGAGGGTTTTAAGCATCATGCTCTTCACGGTATTCAGGACTTCTACGTTGGCCTGGTAACTGCGGGACGCCGACATGGTGTTAACCATCTCGCCAACCACATCCACGTTCGGCATTTTGACGTAGCCACTGGCGTCTGCCAGCGGGTTGCCCGGCTCGTACACCAGTTTGTCCGGTGCCTGGCTCTCAATCACGCTGGCCACTTTTACTCCGCCGGTTTGCGCTCCAGGTGCAGCATCCACCTGGAATACCACCTGCTTGGCGCGGTAAGGTTGACCGTCCGGCCCCGTCACGCTGTCGGCGTTCGCCATGTTACTGGCGGCAACGTTCAGACGTTGGGACTGCGCGGTCAGGGCTGAACCCGCGATATCAAAGATATTGAGTAAGGCCATTATTAGTTGCCTCCCTGCAGAACACTCATCATGCCTTTAATCTGTCCGCCGAGAACGGTCAGCCCCATCTGGTACTTGAGGCTGTTATCAGCGAACTGCGTACGCTCCCGGTCCATATCGACGGTGTTACCGTCCAGGGATGGCTGATCGGGGATGCGATAAAGTAAATCGGTACTCGGGGTGGTTACGGTCTCTGCGGGAATATGGCGTGCAGAGGTCAGCGCAAGGGCGACACCGCTATTCTCGGCCCGACCGCGCTCCATCACTTTCTTTAATTCACTGGAAAAATCGATATCACGCGCCTGAAACCCGGGGGTATCGGCGTTGGCGATATTGGCGGCCAGAATCTCCTGACGCTGGGCACGCAAGTTGAGCGCTTCTTGCTGAAAACGTAGCGCGGCGTCGAGTTTATCGAGCATGTCTCCTCCGCTGATGGCAAAATTTCAGTGGATAGCTTAAATCTCCACCCGTCTCTGTCATCGACGGAATAAGCACAAAATGCGTCGCTATTTATTGCGTTGATGCCCATCCACTACAGGTAGAATCCTGCTCATTCTGTAATCCGAAGGTATCTGGCGATATGGCATTCAAACGTGGTGTGACCGCAACCCTCCTCCTCTGGAGCTCCCTCTCTCAGGCGCAGGATCTGAACGCCCAGCTGACGGCATTTTTTGCTCAGCGACTGGCAGGATTTAGCGATGAGGTGTCGGTTCAGGTTCGCACCCCAGCCAGCATGCTCCCCAAATGCGAAATGCCCGAATTCAGCGTCCCTGGCAACACCCGACAGTGGGGCAACGTAAGCGTCACGGCACGATGTGACAATGAAAAACGGTTTATACAGGTTGCAGTTCAGGCGACGGGCGATTATGTTGTCGCGTCCCAGAATATCCCCCGGGGTGCAACTCTGCAGCCGGGTAGCGTGACGCTGAAGCGCGGCAGGCTGGATCAGCTCCCGCCGCGCACGATTCTGGATATTAACCAGGCGCAGAACGCCATTAGCTTGCGCGATCTGGTGCCCGGGCAGCCTCTGCAACTGTCGATGCTACGCCAGGCATGGTTGATCAAAGCCGGGCAGCGGGTGATGGTGATCGCCAGCGGCGAGGGCTTTAGCGTGAACAGCGAAGGACAGGCGCTGAACAACGCTGCCGTGGCGCAAAACGCCCGCGTGAGGATGACTTCAGGCCAGGTTGTGAGCGGCACGGTCAATTCTGATGGGAATATTCTGATTAACCTATAATCTTTTTAAAGATTATGCGGCGACTGCCGATAAATCATTAACGAATGATAATGTCAGGCGCTAACGCCGCCAACCCTCGATGAGGACACCAATATGAGCATTGATCGTACATCGCCACTGAAACCGGTTAGCACTGTACAACCTCGCGAACTGAATGACACTGCGACGGCAAAAACGCGCCTGCAAAAATCGGCCGCGGCCAACAGCACCAGCGTCACGCTGAGCGATGCCCAGGCGAAACTGATGCAGCCGGGCAGCAACGATATCAACATGGAACGTGTTGAAGCGCTGAAAACCGCGATCCGTAACGGTGAGCTGAAAATGGATACCAGTAAAATCGCTGACGCGCTGATCCAGGATGCGCAAAGTTTCTTAGAGTAATCGCCGCATGAGTCGTCTGACGGAAATAATGGATCAAATGACGGTAGTCCTGAACGACCTGAAAACGGTAATGGATGCCGAGCAACAGCAGCTCTCTGCCGGGCATGTCAACGGCAGCGCGCTGCAGCGCATTACAGAAGATAAAAGCTCTCTGCTGGCCACGCTGGATTATCTGGAGCAGCAGCGACGTACCGAGCAGACCGCGCGCCAGAGTGCCAATGACGATGTCGCCGACCGCTGGCAAACGATTACTGAAAAAACCCAGCATCTGCGCGACCTCAATCAGCACAACGGCTGGTTACTCGAAGGGCAAATCACCCGCAACCAGCAGGCGCTGGACGTGCTGAAGCCGCATCAGGAGCCAGCCCTGTATGGCGCCGATGGCCAGACATCCAGCTCACGCAGCGGTGGGAAGAAGTTTTCGATTTAATTGTCTGAATAAGACAGAGAACGGGGAGTACCGAGAGGGACTCCCCTTTTTTCGTTACGCCGTGCGGCGGGCGAACTCTTTCACCTTAAAGCCCAGCACCGCGAGGGTGGCGAAGTACGCTACCACACCCACGACCACGACGGCCATCAGGCGCAGCAGACGATAAGGCATGGTGCCCAGCGACCAGTCCGGCATCACGTACAGCATCCCCACCAGCGCCGCGGCCATCACCAGTACTGCAATCACCAGACGCAGCAGGAAGCTCGACCAGCCCGGCTGCGGGGTAAAAATCTGCTGCTTTCTCAACTGCCAGTAGAGCAGGCCAGCATTGAGACAGGCCGCCAGACCGATGGACAGCGACAAACCCGCATGCTTCAGCGGGCCGATAAAGGCCAGGTTCATCACCTGGGTCATGATCAGGGTGACGATGGCGATCTTCACCGGGGTCTTGATGTCCTGACGCGAGTAGAAGCCGGGAGCCAGCACTTTCACCACGATCAGCCCCATCAGGCCGACGGAATAGGCCACCAGCGCCCGCTGGGTCATGGCGGCATCAAAGGCGGTAAATTTACCGTACTGGAACAGGGAGACGGTCAGCGGTTTGGCGAGGATCCCCAGCGCCACCGCGCTCGGCAGCGCCAGCAGGAAGCAGAGGCGTAGCCCCCAGTCCATCAGGCGGCAGTACTCATCATGGTTGCCGCTGGCAAAGCTGCGGGAGAGGGACGGCAGTAGAATAGTGCCCAGCGCCACCCCCAATACGCCGGACGGAAACTCCATCAGGCGGTCGGCATAATACATCCACGACACCGATCCGGAGACGAGGAACGAGGCGAAGATGGTGTTGATGATCAGCGAAATCTGGCTCACCGAGACGCCGAGGATCGCCGGCCCCATCTGCTTCACCACCCGCATTGCGCCCGCGTCACGCAGGTTAATGCGCGGCAGCACCAGCATGCCGATCTTTTTCAGGTGCGGGAGCTGATACGCCAGCTGCAGCACGCCACCCACCGTCACCGCCCAGGCGAGAGCCAGCACCGGCGGATGGAAGTGCGGCGCGGCGAACAGCGCAAAGCCGATCATGCTGACGTTGAGGAAGGTCGGGGCAAAGGCCGGGACCGAGAAGCGGTTCCAGGTATTAAGGATTGCCCCCACCAGCGACGCCAGCGAGATCAGCAGAATATAGGGGAAGGTAATGCGCAGCAGCTGCGAAGTCAGGGCAAACTTGTCGGCGGTATCGGCAAAGCCCGGGGCGGTGATCATAATCACCCAGGGTGCCGCCAGCATCCCGATCACCGTGACGATCGCCAGGGCGAGGGTCAGCAATCCCGAGACGTAGGAGACAAACACCTTAGTCGCGTCTTCCCCCTGCTTGCTTTTGTACTCCGCCAGAATGGGGACGAAAGCCTGAGAAAACGCCCCTTCGGCAAAGATACGGCGCAGCAGGTTAGGCAGTTTAAACGCAACAAAAAAGGCGTCAGTCGCCATTCCTGCGCCAAAGACCCTTGCCACAATGGCGTCGCGCGCAAAGCCCAGCACGCGCGAAAACATGGTCATCGAGCTGACGGCAGCCAGCGATTTTAATAGGTTCATTAACGTGAATTTCCACTACCAGACGGCAAAACGCCTGCAAAGCAGGCGTGATTCTCGCCGGGTGGCGCTGCGCTTACCCGGCCTGCAAGACAATAAACGCGCCTAGTCTACTCGTAAAAACACGAATTGCTATGGGCAGATGTTACCGCGGGTTATTCGCTCATGGCATCGCGCCAGAGCTTCTCCACGATACGCTGGGCGCGGATCGCCTGTTCGCCCGCAGTTTCAGGAACCGTCTGATTTTGCACGCATTCGATAAAGTGACGGGCGCAGCCCGCAAAGCCGCGCTGCTCGAGAGTGCTTTGCCAGCCTGGAATGGCAGGCGTAACCACCCCTGCCCCACGCTCCTCACGCCACTCGCGCATGTCGGTGATATCCAGCAGCGCGCCGTCCGTTACCGCCTGGATCCACTCCCGCTGGCTACCCGCCCGGCGGTGCATGGAGGTGGTGATCTGCACATTGCCAGCGCTGAAATGGTGCTCGGCATAGACCATCGCCCCCTGCTCGTTGGTCTGCAGCGTACCGCCGGTGAGCCGGGCGCTATCGCCCGCCAGCCACAGGGCGGTGTCCACCACGTGCAGATAATCATCCAGCAGGGTGAAACGCAGATCGTTGGGCCCGATGCTGTCGGCGCGGTGCTTATCCATCCGCAGCGAGGCCGCATTACCGAGTTGGGTTTTCAGCTGCTGGTAGAGCGGCGCAAAGCGGCGGTTAAAACCCACCATCAGGGTGAGCTTCTTCTGCGCGGCAAGGTCAATCAGGCGCTCGGCGTCGGCCAGGTTGTCGGCCAGCGGTTTATCGACGCAGACATGGACGCCCGCTTTAAGCAATTCACTGACCACCTGGTAATGGGTGACGGTGGAAGTGTGAACAAACACCACATCGCACGCGCGGGCCAGATCCTGTAGCGATTCATAATAAGGCATGCGCACCGACTCGCAGATCCGCAGGGCCTTATCCCGCGACGGCGACCAGGCGCCCTGTAACGTCCAGTCTGTCGCGGCGCTCAGCACCGGCAGCCAGGCCTTCTGCGCGATCCCGCCCAGCCCTACAACGCCTACACGTAATTTTGCCACCGTTAATCTCCCAGATGTGCCAGCAGCGAATCGAGTCGCTGCCTGAGTTCTTCGACTTCATTTTCCAGCGCCTCAACGCGGGCCACCAAGGACTCATCCGCGACTGGGGTTGCAGCTTCGGATGCCGCAACGGCGGTATCAACCTCGCCGCTGAAGAGGTGCATATAGCGGCTCTCACGCTTGCCCGGCTCCCGCGCCAGACGCAGAACAAAGGGGCCATCTTCCCGGGTGGCCAGACCCTCCAGCGCCTCCTCCACCTCCTGCATATCCGCGAACTCGTGCATCCGCGCGGCCCGGGTACGCAGCTCGCCCGGCGTCTGTGCCCCGCGTAGCAGCAGGGTGGCGACGAGCGCCACTTCAGCGGAGTTTAGCTTCAGGGCACCAAACTCGGAGTTGCAAAAACGCTGTTCGTATTTGGTGACGCGATTGCCAAAGCCGCTGACGGTACGTAGATAGTGGCGTTTGACCAGTTCATCGAGCTGATCCTGCACCTCATGCTCGGCGAGATTCATCACCGGTTCACGGTTGGTTTTCTGATTGCAGGCCAGGGTGACCGCATTCACCGAGAGCGGATACTGTTCCGGCGTAGTGACCTGTTTTTCCAGCAGGCAGCCGATGACGCGCGCTTCAGTGGCGGTTAATTGGTATTTCATCTCTGTTCCTTAGCGCCCCGCGCTCCACTCTTTGGTTGTCAGCGCCGTCAGGACATGATCGCGCCATTCGCCGTCAATCAGCAGGTAGTCTTTGGCGTAGCCCTCTTTCTCGAACCCGAGGCGTGCCAGCAGATCCCCGCTGCGCTGATTATGCGGCATATAGTTGGCCATAATGCGGTGCATATGCTGGGTCCGCTGCATATAGCGGATCGCCGAGGTCAGCGCCTCAAACATCAGCCCCTGTCCCTGCCATTTTTGCCCGATGGAATAACCCAGGTAGCAGGCGTGAAAAGATCCCCGCACCACGTTAGAGAAGTTGGCGATCCCGACGATCTCTTTCTCATCCGGATCGAGCAGAGCAAAGTAGAACGCCGAGCCCTGCTTGTGGAACTCTGCAATCATGCCCAGCCGGGCCTGCCAGCCGGAAGGATAGCAGTGGCTTTCATCCCGCACGGGTTCCCAGGGTTTTAAAAACTGACGATTCTCAGCGTAGTAGTCCGCCAGACGCCAGGCATCACGCTCGTGCACCAGACGAACCACCAGCCGGTCGGTCGTCAGGCGCACTTTCGGCACATTACTGCGATAGCCAAACATGGATACAACTCCTTCCTGTAACAACCTTGACCCGTTAGCTTTACTATACCTGCGCCGCTGCCGTCTGGGAAAACAGTGACATACCATTTTGAATACTTTTCACATTTTTCGATGAAAAGCCTCAATCAAAGTACCCTTTTGATAAAAAAATATTGTCGCCTGCGCGGTGGGAAAAACGCCGGCGAAACCGCAGAATATTAGCGCGCTCATCATTTTTATTTCCCTGGAGGGGAAATGTCCCGTATCTCACAGGCCCGCCGTCTGGGTAAAGGCTTCCTGCTCGTTGATAACATGCTGGTTGTGCTCGGCTTTTTTGTCGTTTTCCCGCTTATTTCGATTCGCTTTGTCGATCAGATGGGCTGGGCGGCGCTGATGGTCGGCATCGCCCTGGGTCTGCGCCAGTTCGTTCAGCAGGGGCTGGGGGTGTTTGGCGGCGCGATTGCCGACCGCTTCGGCGCCAAACCGATGATCGTCACCGGTATGCTGCTGCGGGCGGCGGGCTTTGCCACCATGGCCATTGCTCATGAACCCTGGCTGCTGTGGGTTTCCTGCTTTATCTCCGGTATTGGCGGCACCCTGTTCGACCCGCCGCGCACGGCGCTGGTGGTCAAACTGATCCGCCCTCAGCATCGCGGGCGCTTTTTCTCCTTGCTGATGATGCAGGACAGCGCCGGGGCGGTAGTGGGCGCGCTGCTGGGCAGTTGGCTGCTTCAGTATGACTTCCGTCTGGTTTGCGCCACCGGTGCGGTGCTGTTTATCCTTTGCGCGGGCTTCAATGCCTGGCTGCTGCCCGCCTGGAAGCTCTCCACCGTCAAAGCACCGGTGCGTGAGGGACTGGATCGGGTCTGGCGCGACAAACGCTTTATCACCTATGTGCTGACCCTCGCGGGCTACTATATGCTGGGGGTACAGGTGATGCTGATGCTGCCGATCATGGTCAACGATGTGGCGGGCTCGCCGGCGGCGGTCAAATGGATGTACGCCATTGAGGCCTGTCTCTCCCTGACCCTGCTCTACCCCATTGCCCGCTGGAGTGAAAAACGCTTCCGCCTCGAGCACCGCCTGATGGCGGGCCTGCTGCTGATGTCCCTGAGCATGCTGCCCATCGGGATGGTGAGCTCTCTGCAGCAGCTGTTTATGCTGATCTGCACATTCTATATCGGCTCTATCATTGCCGAACCGGCCCGCGAGACCCTGAGCGCCGAGCTGGCCGACCCGCGCGCGCGCGGCAGTTATATGGGCTTCAGCCGTCTCGGGCTGGCGATTGGCGGCGCGCTGGGGTATGCCGGAGGCGGCTGGTTGTTTGATGCCGGGAAAGCTTTCAACCAGCCCGAGCTGCCGTGGGTGATGCTGGCCTTAATCGGCGTGATCACCTTCTTTGCGCTGGGCTGGCAGTTCAGCCACAAACGCCGTGTGCCCGTTATCCTGGAGCCTGGTGGCTAATCGACTGACAGGTGCAGATATCAGTTTTTTCTGCTGGTCTGACTCACTCTCCCCTGACATACTGGCGCGTCAGGATTGAAGCGCTGACATTTATGTCGAGGAAAACCATGAAGAAGATCGTTATTGCCACTGCGTTGATCGTTAGCGGCCTGCTGGTTGGGTGTAATCAGCTTACCCAGTACACCGTCAGTGAACAGGAGATCAACCAGGCACTGCAAAAGCGCAATAACTTTGCGAAAGATATTGGCGTTCCGGGCGTGGCGGATGCGCATATCGTCCTGACCAACCTTGCCAGCCAGATTGGCCGCGAGGAGCCGAACAAAGTGATGCTCTCCGGAGATGCCAGTCTGGACATGAACTCGCTGTTCGGTAGCCAGAAAGCCAACATCAAACTGAAATTAAAAGCGCTGCCGGTCTTCAATAAAGATCAGGGTGCCATCTATCTCCAGCAGATGGAGATCGCCGATGCGGTGGTGTCGCCAGACAAAATGAAGCCGGTCCTGCAAACCCTGATGCCGTATCTGAACCAGTCGCTGCAGAACTACTTTAACCAGCAGCCGGCCTACATCCTGCGCGAAGATAACAGCAAGGGTGAAGCTCTGGCGAAAAAATATGCAAAAGGCATCGAAGTGAAGCCGGGTGAGATTGTTATCCCCTTCGTCGATTAACCTCCAGGGCGCTCCGGCGCCCTTTTTTTTACGGAAAAGGGTGCAAACGAAAACGTTTCCCCCTATCCTTTGTGTCCGGCAAAAATCATCTCACTCAGCCGGAGCCTATCCATGACTGCACCATCCCAGGTTTTGAAAATTCGCCGCCCAGACGACTGGCATATCCATCTTCGCGATGGCGATATGCTGAGTACTGTCGTGCCCTATACCAGTGAAATTTATGGCCGCGCGATTGTCATGCCAAACCTGGTGCCGCCCGTCACCACGGTCGACGCGGCGATTACCTATCGTCAGCGCATTCTTGACGCCGTGCCTGCCGGTCACGATTTTACCCCGCTGATGACCTGTTACCTGACCGACACCCTCGATCCGAACGAGATTGAACGCGGCTTTAACGAAGGGGTCTTTACCGCCGCCAAACTTTACCCGGCCAATGCCACCACCAATTCCAGCCACGGCGTGACCAGTATCGACGCGATTATGCCGGTGCTGGAGCGCATGGAGAAATTGGGGATGCCGCTGCTGGTGCACGGTGAAGTCACCCATGCCGAGATCGATATCTTCGACCGGGAAGCGCGTTTTATCGATACCGTGATGGAGCCGCTGCGCCAGCGCCTGCCGGGCCTGAAAGTGGTGTTTGAACACATCACCACCAAAGATGCGGCCGAGTACGTGCGCGATGGCAACGAGCTTCTGGCTGCCACCATCACCCCGCAGCACCTGATGTTCAACCGCAACCACATGCTGGTGGGAGGCGTGCGCCCTCACCTCTATTGCCTGCCGATCCTCAAGCGCAACATCCACCAGCAGGCGCTGCGTGAACTGGTTGCCAGCGGCTTTGAGCGCGCCTTCCTCGGCACCGACTCCGCCCCGCACGCCCGTCATCGCAAAGAGGCCAGCTGCGGCTGTGCAGGCTGCTTTAACGCCCCTACCGCACTGGCAAGCTATGCCCAGGTGTTTGACGAGATGAACGCCCTGCAGCACTTCGAGGCCTTCTGCTCCCTGAACGGCCCGCGCTTCTACGGCCTGCCGGTCAATGAGACCTTCGTTGAGCTTGTCCGCGAAGAGAGCAGCGTGGTGGAGTCTATCGCGCTGACGGATGACACCCTGATCCCGTTCCTCGCGGGTGAAACCGTGCACTGGACGGTAAAACGCTAAAAATTATTGGTCCCCTGTTGTAAGTTCATCAATATAACTGTATAAATAAACAGTATATTACACAGGGGGCAACTATGCGTATCGAAGTGACCATTGCCAGGACAACTGCTTTGCCTGCTGGCGCGCTGGACGCGCTGGCGGGTGAATTATCCCGCCGTATAAATGACTCCTTCCCTGAACGTGATGGTGCAGTCACCGTGCGTTATGCCGGGTCAAACAATCTTTCGGTCATCGGTGGCGCTAAAGAAGATAAAGAGCGCATCAGCGAAATTTTACAGGAAACCTGGGAGAGCGCTGACGACTGGTTTATTACCGATTAATTTTTGCTTCATTGTGTTTTTTGCCGGGTCGCCCCGGCTTTTTTTCGTCCGTGCCACAAATAGTACGAATAATCTGAGTGACTCCCTCAAAAATCATCAGCAAGATGATGTTTTAATGTTCAAACAATCCTAAAACGCACAAATTTGTTGTGCTGCCTGTTTCTTTTTCCCTTCAGAAGCCTTATTTATTGATATACTGAAATTGCTTCAGAAAAACACGCATTGAACCTCACAGTCGTTGTCTTTTAACACGTATTCAGGGGGTTATGATGGAAAAGAATAATGAAGTCATCCAGACACATCCGCTTGTTGGCTGGGATATCAGCACTGTAGATAGCTACGATGCACTGATGCTGCGTTTGCATTACCAGACTCCGAATCACCCTGACACCGAAGAAGCGGAAGTTGGGCAAACGCTATGGTTAACCACAGACGTTGCACGTCAATTTATTTCTATTTTAGAAGCCGGTATTGCAAAAATAGAATCCAGTGACTACCAGGCAAATGAGTACCGGCGACATTGATGTAATGTCAAAACCTCACCCAAAAAGGCACCTGATGGTGCCTCATTTATTTCACCCTTGTATAACCATCACGTCTTAATTACCCTGCTAAGCAACGAAACGCGTAAAGAGAATCTGATGAAATACGATTTAATTATTATTGGCAGCGGATCTGTCGGTGCAGCGGCAGGTTATTACGCTACACGAGCCGGTCAAAACGTACTGATGATCGATGCCCATATGCCACCCCACAGCGAAGGGAGCCACCACGGCGACACGCGCCTGATGCGTCACGCTTACGGGGAAGGCGAACGCTATGTGCCGCTGGTTTTGCGCGCGCAGGCGCTATGGGATGAGCTGGCCGACATCAGCGGCGAGCCGGTCTTTGAACGCACCGGTGTGGTCAATCTCGGGCCGTCCGATTCGTCCTTCCTGGCGAACGTTGAGCAAAGCGCCCGCCAGTTTAATCTCAACCTCGAGCGGCTGGACGCGGCAGCGGTAATGAAGCGCTGGCCTGAAATTCAGGTTCCCGAGGGGTATATCGGTCTGTTTGAGGCCGAATCCGGGGTCCTGCGCAGCGAGTTGGCGATCAAAACCTGGATTGCGCTGGCGAAAGAGGCCGGCTGCGCCCAGCTGTTTAACTGCCCGGTCACCGCGATTACCCATCAGGACGACGGCGTCACCGTCGAAACCCCGGAAGGTCCCTATCGCGCAAATCGCCTGCTGGTGAGCGCCGGAACCTGGGTATCGCGTCTGGTGCCTGGCCTGCCAGTCCAGCCGGTGCGCAAGGTCTTCTCATGGTTCCAGTCCGACGGCCGTTACAGCCATCAGAATCACTTCCCGGCCTTTACCGGCGAACTGCCTGACGGAGATCAGTTCTACGGTTTCCCGTCGGAGAAAGATGCCCTGAAGATCGGTAAACACAACGGCGGGCAGGTGATCAACTCTCCGGAAGAGCGCAAGCCGTTTGGCGCCTATCCTGGCGACGGCTCTGAAGCCTTTAAATTCCTGCGCAACGTGCTGCCGGGGATCGGCGGTCTGTTATACGGGGCAGCCTGCACCTATGACAACACGCCGGATGAAGACTTCATCATCGACACCCTGCCGGGCTATGACAATACGCTGCTGATTACCGGCCTGAGCGGCCATGGGTTCAAATTCGCCAGCGTGCTGGGGGAGATTGCCGCACAATTCTCACAGCAGATCGCCCCGCCGTTTGATCTCACACCTTTCTCCCTGTCGCGCTTTAGCCGATAATGCTGAAAGGCTTCGGTTTACCGAAGCCTTTCATTCCTCCCATTACCGGTACCCTCATGCGTCATATTGTTAATTATCTGGTCAATAATATTCGCGAGCATCTGATGCTCTATATTGTGCTGTGGTCGCTCCTGGCGATCCTCGATATTCTGTACATTGTATTTTTCTGATGAATTATATTGACATAAACTGACATTTCTTAAGATAACTATAATTTCACAATAAATTATTTGAACATCATAAAATCGTCATAAGCCGCCTTAAATCAGCCTCTATCACAAAGAATTAACAGCTGAATTGACTATCATTGCTAATTTCATTTCAAAATAATTGAACGAATAAAATTAATAATGAATATCTGTAAATATCATTTGCATTAATGTTTCCCGCACGCCATTTTGAGCGCTTGCTTATTAATGACGGTATTCACAATGCAGGTGCGTAATTCCCCCACACGCTATGGCGTTATTTCCATGAGTTTACACTGGCTGATGGCTATTGCGGTGTATGGCATGTTCGGCCTTGGATTATGGATGGTCACCCTCAGCTATTACGATGGCTGGTATCACCAGGCTCCGGAGCTGCACAAAAGCATCGGCTTTATGCTGATGCTGGGGCTGGTGGTGCGCCTGCTGTGGCGTCATATTTCCCCGGTGCCACCGGCGCTGAAAAGCCAGTCGCGCGCCGCCCGACTGAGCGCTGCTGCGGCGCATATCGCCCTGTATGCGGTGCTGTTCGCCATTCTCATCAGCGGTTATTTGATCTCCACCGCCGACGGCAAGCCGATCAGCGTCTTCGGCCTGTTTGACGTTCCTGCCCTGCTGGCAGATGCCGGGGCGCAGGCCGACCTGGCCGGGACTGTTCACCTGTGGCTGGCCTGGGGCTTGGTCTCGTTATCTGCACTGCATGGTCTTGCGGCCATGAAACACCACTTTATCGACAAAGACGCCACCCTGAAACGTATGTTGGGCAAAGCGTCACCTGACTCTGGAGCATAAAATGAAAAAAAGCCTGCTGGGACTGACCTTAGGTTCCCTGTTGTTCACCACCGGCGCCGCGGTGGCAGCCGATTACAAAATTGATAAACAAGGTCAACACGCCTTCGTGAATTTCCGCATCCAGCATCTGGGCTACAGCTGGCTGTATGGCACCTTCAAGGATTTCGACGGCTCCTTCACCTTCGATGAGAGCAATCCGGCGGCCGACAAGGTCAACGTGACCCTGAACACCAATAGCCTGGACACCAACCACGCCGAGCGCGATAAGCACCTGCGCAGCGCGGATTTCCTCAACGTGGCGAAATACCCACAGGCGACCTTCACCTCGACCGAAGTGAAAAAAGACGGTGATGGTCTGGATATTACCGGCAATCTGACGCTGAACGGCGTGACGAAGCCGGTTACGCTGGATGCAAAACTGATTGGTCAGGGTGACGACCCGTGGGGCGGCAAGCGCGCAGGATTTGAAGCGACAGGTAAAATCCACCTGAAAGACTTCAACATCACCACCGATCTGGGCCCGGCGTCGCAGGACGTGGAGCTGATTATTTCGGTGGAAGGGGTTCAGCAGAAGTAATGTTCTCGCCCGGTCAGCATCGCGCGACCGGGCAAGGTTTCAGGGTTATTCCGGGTCAGGAATACCCAGGCGGGTGTTCAGACGCCCACGCGACTTATTGAAGATCTTATTACCATTCTCGCGACCGGCACGGCGGCGGCGCTGCTCCTCTTCCGGCAACATGCTCTCCTCGCTACACAGTTCGCTGCAGCAGCCGTGGAACTTCTCGGCGCAGGCAGGGCACTGAATAAACAGCAGGTGACAGCCGTCGTTTTTGCAGTTGGTGTGGGTATCGCAGGCGGTGCCGCACTGATGGCAATGGGCGATCACATCGTCAGAGATACGCTCCCCCATCCGCTCATCGAAGACGAAGTTCTTGCCGATAAAGCGCACCGGCAGCCCCTGTTCGCGCGCGCGGCGGGCATACTCAATAATGCCGCCTTCGATATGCCAGACTTTGTTGAAGCCCTGATGCTTCATGTACGCGCTGGCTTTTTCGCAGCGGATCCCGCCGGTGCAGTACATGACAATTTTCTTGTCCTTATGCTCCTGCATCATCTCCACCGCTTTTGGCAGCTGCTCGCGGAAGGTATCGGCCGGGATTTCAAGGGCGTTCTCAAAATGGCCCACTTCATATTCGTAG
>DERO01000009.1 GCA_002360945.1 Leclercia adecarboxylata
AGCTATTCCCGCTTGGGTGGTCTTACTGCACAGCGAAAGATTTGGAGCGGGAAACGAGACTCGAACTCGCGACCCCGACCTTGGCAAGGTCGTGCTCTACCAACTGAGCTATTCCCGCAAAATCTGTGCTGTCGTAACGATGAATTCTCTGTCGTTACGGGAGGCGCATTATACGAGAAATCCTTTCTGCTGCAACCCCCCCAAAAGCGATTTTTTATAAATTTAGTTCAAGTGCTGCAATATTCGTCACATTGCGCAATTTTAAATCGTTTTAGCGGTTTAGACCCGGCAAGTGCTGCCCCGCCGGGCCTGGCGCTTATAATTTAATAAAATGTTCGCGGTAGTAAGCCAGTTCTGCCACCGACTCGCGGATATCGTCCATCGCCTGATGAGTACCCTGCTTCTTAAAGCCGTCCAGTATTTCCGGTTTCCAGCGACGGGCCAGCTCTTTCAGGGTGCTGACATCGAGATAACGGTAGTGGAAATAGGCTTCCAGCTCCGGCATATACTTAAACAAGAAGCGGCGATCCTGGCCGATGCTGTTGCCGCAGATCGGTGACTTGCCCTGCGGCACCCACTGCTTGAGGAACTCAATGGTGGCCAGTTCGGCTTCGCGATCGCCAAGCTGACTTGCTTTAACGCGATCCACCAGCCCGCTACCGGTGTGGGTGCGCACGTTCCAGTCATCCATCAGTGCCAGCTGCTCATCGGACTGGTGCACGGCAATGGTTGGCCCTTCCGCCAGCACATTCAGGTTCGCGTCGGTCACCAGCGTGGCGATCTCAATAATGCGATCGCGCTCGGGATCCAGGCCGGTCATCTCCAGATCGATCCAAATCAGATTGTTTTCATCTGCACTCATGTTATTTTCCACCCTTCTCGTATAACCGGCCGTGGCAGGTTAACTAGTATTAATTAGTGTGTATCATAGAGGTTTTGCCCAGTATGGGCGACCAGGAGCCAGCACGATTGAGTAAAAATAAACTCTCCAAAGGTCAACAGCGCCGCGTGAATGCCAACCACGAGCGCCGTCTTAAAACCGCTGCGGATAAACCCGACTACGACGACAACCTGTTTGGCGAAGCAACCGAAGGCGTGGTGATCAGCCGCTTCGGTATGCATGCTGATGTCGAAGCCGATGATGGCAAGGTTCACCGCTGTAATATCCGTCGCACTATCCGCTCGCTGGTGACCGGTGACCGCGTGGTCTGGCGTCCGGGTAAAGCCGCGGCAGAAGGCGTGACGGTGAAAGGCATCGTGGAAGCCGTGCACGAGCGCACGTCGGTCCTGACGCGCCCCGACTTCTACGACGGCGTCAAACCCATTGCCGCTAATATCGATCAGATCGTCATTGTCTCGGCGATCCTGCCCGAGCTGTCGCTGAACATTATCGACCGTTATCTCGTCGCCTGCGAAACTCTGCAGGTTGAACCGCTGATTGTCCTGAACAAGATCGATCTGCTCGACGGCGAAGGCATGGACTTCGTTAATGAGCAGATGGATATCTATCGCAAGATTGGCTATCGCGTGCTGATGGTATCCAGCCGCACCCAGAATGGCCTGAAGCCGCTCGAAGAGGCGTTGACCGATCGCATCAGCATTTTTGCCGGTCAGTCCGGCGTGGGCAAATCCAGCCTGCTGAACAACCTGCTCGGTCTGCCGCAGGAGATCCTGACCAACGACGTCTCTGACAACTCCGGTCTGGGCCAGCACACCACCACCGCCTCACGCCTGTATCACTTCCCGCACGGCGGCGATGTGATCGACTCCCCGGGAGTGCGTGAATTTGGCCTGTGGCATCTCGAACCCGATCAAATCTTTAACGGCTTTGTCGAATTCCTCGACTATTTAGGCGCCTGTAAATACCGCGACTGTAAGCACGATAACGACCCTGGCTGCGCCATACGTGCCGCGGTCGAAAACGGTGAAATTGCGGAAACCCGTTTTGCAAACTATCACCATATTCTTGAAAGCATGGCGCAGGTAAAAACGCGTAAAAGCTTTTCTGAATCTGATGACTGACAACTAAGCTAAGCGTCGCTAAAATCGTCCCCCTTTTTCAGGTTCCGGCTGTCTGACAGCCGGATCAGGAACGACAAAACAATGGCCTGGAGGCTACCTTGTTAAACTCATTTAAACTTTCGCTTCAATACATTCTGCCAAAACTGTGGCTCACTCGCCTGGCGGGCTGGGGCGCGAGCAAACGAGCGGGCTGGCTGACTAAGCTGGTGATCGATCTGTTCGTGAAATATTACAAGGTCGATATGCAGGAAGCGCAGAAGCCCGATACCGCCAGCTACCGCACCTTCAACGATTTCTTCGTCCGTCCACTGCGCGATGAAGTGCGCCCGCTGAATACCGACCCGAACGTGCTGGTGATGCCTGCTGACGGCGTGATCAGCCAGCTCGGCGCGATCGAAAACGACAAGATCCTGCAGGCCAAAGGCCACAACTACAGCCTTGAAGCCCTGCTGGCAGGTAACTACCTGATGGCGGATCTGTTCCGCAATGGTTCCTTTGCCACCACCTACCTGTCACCGCGCGACTATCATCGCGTGCATATGCCATGCAACGGCATTCTGCGGGAGATGATCTACGTCCCGGGCGATCTGTTCTCGGTAAATCACCTGACCGCGCAAAACGTGCCGAATCTTTTCGCCCGTAACGAGCGCGTTATCTGCCTGTTCGACACTGAGTTTGGCCCAATGGCGCAGATTCTGGTGGGGGCTACCATTGTTGGCAGCATTGAGACCGTCTGGGCTGGCACCATTACCCCGCCGCGCGAAGGCGTGATCAAACGCTGGACGTGGCCTGCGGGTGAAAGCGAAGGCTCCGTGGCGCTGCTGAAGGGCCAGGAGATGGGCCGCTTCAAGCTCGGCTCCACCGTCATCAACCTGTTTGCCCCGGGTAAAGTGCAGCTGGTTGAGCAGCTCGAAAGCCTGTCCGTAACTAAACTCGGCCAGCCGCTGGCGGTCTCGACAGAACCCTTCGTGGCAACGGACGCAGAACCTGCTCCGCTGACTGCAGAAGAGATCACTGCCGAACTCGACGCCAGCCCGCTGGTTGATGACAAAAAAGACGAAAGCTAAGCAAAGGTAAACTGACGTGCGCCTGATTATCACTTTGCTGATGGCCTGGTGCCTCAGTACGGGGGCGTACGCAGCGACGGCCCCCGACAGCAAACAAATCTCGCAGGAACTCGAGCAGGCGAAGGCGGCAAAGCCCGCCCAGCCGGAAACCGTTGAGGCGCTCGAGGCTGCGCTGAACGCGCTTGAGGAGCGCAAAGGCTCCCTCGAGCGTGCCACGCAGTATCAACAGGTCATCGATAACTTCCCCAAACTGTCACAAACCCTGCGTGCGCAGCTCAGCGATCTGCGTGAAGAGCCGCGCCAGGTGCCTGCGGGCATGACCTCTGACACCCTAAATCAGGAGATCCTGCAGGTCAGCAGCCAGTTACTGGAAAAAACCCGCCAGGCGCAGCAGGAGCAGGAACGTGCCCGTGATATCGCTGACTCCCTGAACCAGCTGCCTCAGCAGCAAACCGATGCCCGCCGTCAACTCAATGAGGTTGAACGCCGGGCCGGGGCGCAAGCCGGCAATAACGCCCTTAGCCAGGCACAAAATCTGGGTATCCAGGCGGAATCCGCCAGATTAAAAGCTCTGGTGGACGAACTGGAACTGGCCCAGCTCTCGGCCAACAATCGTCAGGAGCTGGCGCGGATGCGCTCCGAGCTGGCGAAAAAACAGGGCGAGCAGCTGGATGCTTACCTTCAGGCGCTGCGTAATCAGCTCAACAGCCAACGCCAGCGTGAAGCCGAGCGGGCGCTGGAGAGCACCGAGCTGCTGGCAGAGAACAGCGAGAACCTGCCCACCGGTATCGTCGAGCAGTTTAAGGTCAACCGTGAGCTTTCCGCCGCGCTCAATCAGCAGGCCCAGCGCATGGATCTGGTGGCCTCCCAGCAGCGCCAGGCCACCAATCAAACCCTGCAGGTGCGTCAGGCGCTGAATACGCTGCGCGAGCAGTCACAGTGGCTGGGTTCGTCGAACCTGCTCGGTGAAGCCCTGCGTGCCCAGGTTGCCCGTCTGCCCGAAATGCCAAAACCTCAGCAGCTCGATACCGAAATGGCGCAGCTGCGCGTGCAGCGTCTGCGCTTTGAAGATCAGCTGAATAAGCAGCCGCAGCTGCGTCAGATCCACCAGCCGGACGGCAAGGCGCTCACCGCCGAGCAGAACCGGATCCTCGAAGCCCAACTGCGAACCCAGCGCGAACTGCTGAACTCCCTTTTGCAGGGAGGCGATACGCTGCTGCTCGAACTGACCAAACTGAAAGTCTCCAATAGCCAGCTGGAAGATGCGTTAAAAGAGGTCAACGAGGCGACGCACCGCTACCTGTTCTGGACCTCGGATGTGCGGCCAATCTCCTTCTCCTGGCCGATTGATATTGTTCAGGATCTGCGGCGTTTGATTTCGCTGGATACCTTCAGCCAGCTCGGCAAAGCCAGCGTGATGATGCTCACCAACAAGGAGACGATTTTCCCGCTGCTGGGGGCGCTGATTCTGGTCGGGTTCAGCATCTACTCCCGCCGTCACTTCACCCGCTTCCTCGACCGCTCCAGCGCGCGCGTCGGCAAAGTGACCCAGGACCATTTCTGGCTCACGCTGCGCACGGTCTTTTGGTCGATCCTGGTCGCCTCACCGCTGCCGGTGCTGTGGATGACCCTGGGCTATGGCCTGCGCGAAGCCTGGCCTTATCCGCTGGCGGTGGCCATTGGCGCCGGGGTGACGGCCACCGTGCCGCTGCTGTGGGTGGTGATGATCTGCGCTACCTTCGCTCGTCCGAATGGCCTGTTTGTCGCCCACTTCGGCTGGCCGCGTAACCGGGTGGCGCGGGCGATGCGCTACTACCTGATGAGCATCGGGCTGATCGTGCCGCTGATCATGGCGCTAATCATGTTTGATAACCTGAACGACCGGGAGTTTTCCGGCTCGCTCGGCCGCCTGTGCTTTATCCTGATTTGCGGTGCGCTGGCCGTGGTGACGCTGAGCCTGAAGAAAGCCGGGATCCCGCTCTATCTCGACAAAGAGGGCAGCGGCGATAACATGGTCAACCATATGCTGTGGAATTTGCTGCTCAGCGCTCCGCTGGCGGCGATTCTGGCGGCAGCCGTCGGCTATCTGGCCACCGCACAGGCGCTGCTGGCGCGACTTGAAACCTCGGTGGCGATCTGGTTCCTGTTGTTAGTGGTCTACCACGTTATCCGCCGCTGGATGCTGATTCAGCGCCGTCGTCTGGCCTTCGACCGGGCGAAAAACCGCCGGGCCGAAATTCTTGCTCAGCGCGCGCGCGGTGAAGAAGAGCCTGCCCATATGCTCAGCACCGAAGGGGTGGTGGAGGTCGATGAAACGGAGCTGGATCTGGATGCTATCAGTACCCAGTCCCTGCGCCTGGTCCGTTCCATTCTGATGCTGGTCGCTCTGCTGTCCGTTATTGTGCTGTGGTCAGAAATTCATTCGGCGTTTGGCTTCCTGGAGAACATTACCCTCTGGGATGTCACCTCAACGGTACAGGGCGTGGAGAGCCTGGAGCCGATCACGCTCGGGGCGGTGCTGATCGCCATTCTGGTGTTTATCATCACCACTCAGCTGATCCGTAACTTCCCGGCGCTGCTGGAGCTGGCCCTGCTGCAGCATCTGGATTTAACCCCAGGCACCGGATATGCCATCACCACCATCACCAAATATCTGCTGATGCTGTTTGGCGGGCTGGTCGGCTTCTCGATGATCGGTATTGAGTGGTCGAAACTGCAGTGGCTGGTAGCGGCACTCGGGGTCGGGCTCGGGTTTGGTTTGCAGGAGATCTTCGCCAACTTTATCTCTGGCCTGATCATTCTGTTTGAAAAACCGATCCGTATTGGCGATACCGTCACAATCCGCGATCTGACCGGCAGCATTACGAAGATCAACACTCGCGCCACCACCATCAGCGACTGGGACCGTAAAGAGATCATCGTTCCGAATAAGGCGTTTATCACCGAGCAGTTTATTAACTGGTCGCTGTCGGACTCCGTGACGCGTGTGGTGCTGACCGTACCGGCCCCGTCGGACGCCAACAGCGAAGAGGTGACGCAGATCCTCTATACGGCAGCCGAGCGCTGCTCGCTGGTGATCAGCACGCCAGAGCCGGAAGTGTTCCTGGTGGATTTACAGCAGGGGATCCAGATTTTCGAACTGCGTATTTACGCGGCCGAGATGGGCCATCGCATGCCGCTGCGCCATGAGATCCACCAGCTGATTCTGGCGGGCTTCCGTGAACACGGTATCGATCTGCCATTCCCACCGTTCCAGATGCGTCTGGAAACACTGGACGGGCGTAAGACGGGAAGAACCTTGACGTCGGCGGCGAAGACGCGCCCGGCGGGGAGTTTGTAATGAACAAATACCGGTCATGGACAGTGGCCGGTATTCTTCGCGATAAGTCTTACCACAGACAGAGCTGATAGCGGATAAAAAATTGCCATAACCAGTAACCGCTGATAAGAAGAGTTATGATATAAATAAACCAATACCGTTTCTTTTTAATGAAGATGGCATAAATTGCCGGAAAAAATACAGGTAATGAGAATAAAATCCCAACATCGCGTATATCATCATTCGCAATAGAACGCATGAGGTCACAAATATTATTAATATCCCCATAACCTATCCACCACTCTTTATCCTGAACAGAGCAGAATACAATCCAAAAAAGAGAAGTAATAGCCCATAAAAAACCTAACGTAAACACTTTCAAGGTCATTATAAATCCCCCAGCATTTCCATTATGGTCTGTTTTTTTTGAATAATATGGCGTCCATATTCACTATATTTTCGCGTGGGTGAACCTACAGGAGCATGAATGGAATTAATGATATCAGGCGGTATTTCTCCTGCTTCTGACATAGTAACGCCGATCATATAGGTCCAACTGGTGGGAATAATGTACCAATGGAAAGCATCAAAACCATCCCAGTGCGGAAAACCATATTCATTATTCCGGCAAAAAAGCAAAAATTCATTCACATTATAAATTCCTTTATTAATAAATTAACGGGAAATTTATAAGTCTATTTCTTATTTTTCTCAACTGAAAAAGATATTTCCAGGCTATTCATCAAGCTTGTAAAAGGCATGAAAGGAAAATTAAGGCTGAACGGGCGACTTACCAGTCGCCCGTTCAGAAATCAGGCGCGGTCTACGGTAAACGCAATCACATCACCCAGCTGTTCGGCGCCCAGCGCCAGCATCACCAGACGATCGACACCCAGCGCCACGCCGGAGCAGTCCGGCAAACCGGCTTTTAACGCCCCCAGCAGGTTGTGGTCGATAGGCTGCTGCGGCAGGCCGCGCGCGGCGCGCTTGCGGTTATCCTGATCGAAACGCTGCTGCTGTTCGCGGGCGTCGGTCAGTTCATGGAAACCATTCGCCAGCTCAATACCTTTAAAGTAGACCTCGAAACGCTCCGCAACGCGGTGATCTTCGGTGCTGATCTGCGCCAGTGACGCCTGGCTTGCCGGGAAGTGGTAGACAAAGGTCGGGCGATCTTTGCCAATCTGCGGCTCAACGCCAAAGGTAAAGAGCAGCTGCAGCAGCGTGTCGCGATCTTCTTCGGTATCGGCAACGTTACTGAGATCCAGTTTTGCCGCCGCTTCGCGCAGTTGGGTTTTATCCGCCGAGAGCGGATCAATCTCCAGATGGCGCTGGAAAGCCTGCTGATAAGAGAGGGTTTCGGCTTCCGGGCACTCCAGTACCTGCTGCAGCAGATCGTCCACCTCATTCATCAGGCGATACATATCATAGTGCGGACGGTACCACTCCAGCATAGTGAATTCCGGGTTGTGATGACGCCCCATCTCTTCATTGCGGAAACTGCGGCACAGCTGATACACCGGCCCACATCCCGCCGCCAGCAGGCGCTTCATGTGGTATTCCGGGCTGGTCATCAGGTAAAGATTCATTCCCTGGGAGTGACCAGGACCAACAAAACGGGTTTCAAACGGCACCAGATGAATATCCGTTACCGTCGCCTGGCTCATGCAGGGCGTTTCCACCTCCAGCACACCGCGGTCGGCAAAGAAGCGGCGAATCTCCGCCATAATTGCTGCGCGTTTTAACAGATTGGGGATGGATGCGCTCGGCTGCCAGGTGGCCGTTTCGCTCATGAGAATTTCTCCGATTTCAGACAAGGGGACGAAGTCTACTCGTAACCTATGGCAGAGACAAATTTTGCACAGCCAATTTTGGGGTTTTTATAACTTCCAATAATTCCGTGACGTGATTCATCAATTGGAATGATAAATCGAAGGAAAGAACCGCAAAAAAATCGAACACGTCAAATTTCCCTTTCTTTCCTACGGCTATACTGCGTTACCCATAAAGGAGCAGTGGAATCGCTTTCGCATTTGCCCTCCCGGGCCGTGCACTACCTTAGGGTAGGTGAGATGCGAAATATCAAAAATCTGGAGGAATGTCGTGCATACCTTTCAAGCCGATCTTGCCATTATTGGCGCAGGCGGAGCAGGATTACGCGCAGCAATTGCTGCAGCCCAGGCTAACCCAACCGCTAAAATTGCCCTGATTTCAAAAGTCTATCCGATGCGCAGCCACACGGTCGCCGCAGAGGGGGGATCCGCCGCCGTCGCGCAGGATCATGACAGCTTTGAATATCACTTTCACGACACCGTAGCCGGTGGCGACTGGCTTTGCGAACAGGATGTCGTTGATTATTTCGTACATCATTGCCCGACGGAGATGACCCAGCTGGAGCAGTGGGGTTGCCCGTGGAGTCGCCGTGATGACGGTAGCGTCAACGTGCGTCGCTTCGGCGGCATGAAGATTGAGCGTACCTGGTTTGCCGCCGATAAGACCGGCTTCCATATGCTCCACACCCTGTTCCAGACCTCATTGCAGTTCCCCCAGATCCAACGCTTCGACGAACATTTCGTCCTCGACATTCTGGTTGATGACGGCCAGGCCCGCGGCCTGGTGGCGATGAACATGATGGAAGGTACGCTGGTCCAGATCCGCGCCAATGCCGTAGTGATGGCGACCGGTGGTGCCGGCCGTGTTTACCGCTACAACACCAACGGCGGCATCGTGACCGGCGACGGGATGGGCATGGCGCTGCAACACGGCGTTCCGCTGCGCGATATGGAATTTGTCCAGTATCACCCGACCGGCCTGCCGGGCTCCGGGATCCTGATGACCGAAGGTTGTCGCGGTGAAGGCGGTATTCTGGTCAATAAAGATGGCTATCGCTATCTGCAGGATTACGGCATGGGCCCGGAAACGCCGCTGGGTGAGCCGAAGAACAAATATATGGAGCTTGGCCCGCGCGATAAAGTCTCTCAGGCCTTCTGGCATGAGTGGCGCAAAGGCAACACCATCCCTACGCCACGCGGCGATGTGGTCTATCTCGACCTGCGCCACCTGGGCGAGAAAAAACTGCTGGAACGTCTGCCGTTCATCTGTGAACTGTCGAAAGCCTATGTCGGCGTCGACCCGGTTAAAGATCCGATTCCGGTACGTCCAACCGCGCACTACACCATGGGCGGTATCGAAACCGATCAGAAGTGCGAAACCCGTATTAAAGGATTGTTCGCGGTGGGCGAATGCTCCTCCGTCGGCCTGCATGGCGCTAACCGCCTGGGATCTAACTCGCTGGCCGAGCTGGTGGTGTTTGGCCGCCTGGCGGGCGAGCAGGCCATGGCGCGCGCCGCGACTGCCAGCGCCGCTAACGGCGCCGCGCTCGATGCGCAGGTTGCCGATGTCGAGCAGCGCCTGAAGAATCTGGTCAATCAGGAAGGCAGTGAGAGCTGGGCGAAGATCCGCGATGAGATGGGGCTTTCCATGGAAGAAGGCTGCGGTATTTACCGTACGCCGGAGCTGATGCAGAAAACCATCGACAAGCTGGCTGAGTTGCAGGAGCGCTTCAAGCGCGTGCGGGTGACGGACACCTCCAGCGTCTTCAATACCGATCTGCTTTACACCATTGAGCTGGGCCACGGTCTGAACGTTGCCGAATGTATGGCGCACTCCGCCATGGCGCGTAAAGAGTCGCGCGGCGCACATCAGCGTCTGGACGAAGGCTGTACGGAGCGTGACGACGTTAACTTCCTCAAGCACACCCTCGCTTATCGCGACGCAGACGGCACTACCCGTCTGGACTACAGCGACGTGAAGATCACCACGCTGGCACCGGCGAAACGCGTTTACGGTGCAGAAGCGGAAGCAGCCGAGAAGAAGGAGACGACCAATGGCTGAGATGCAAACTTTGAAAGTAGAAGTGGTGCGCTACAACCCGGAAGTGGACAGCGCGCCGCACAGCACGTTCTATGAAGTCCCTTACGACGAGCAGACCTCCCTGCTGGATGCGCTGGGCTACATCAAAGATAACCTGGCGCCGGACCTGAGCTACCGCTGGTCCTGCCGGATGGCGATTTGCGGCTCCTGCGGGATGATGGTCAACAAGGTGCCTAAGCTGGCCTGCAAGACCTTCCTGCGTGAATATCCGAAAGGGATGAAGGTCGAAGCCCTGGCTAACTTCCCGATTGAGCGCGATCTGGTGGTCGACATGACCCACTTTATCGAAAGCCTGGAAGCCATTAAGCCGTACATCATTGGCAACCCGCGCACGCCGGATCAGGGGCCGAACAAGCAGACCCCGGCGCAGATGGCCAAGTATCACCAGTTCTCTGGCTGCATCAACTGCGGTCTGTGCTATGCCGCCTGCCCGCAGTTTGGCCTGAATCCGGAATTTATCGGCCCGGCTGCCATTACTCTGGCGCACCGCTATAACGAAGACAGCCGCGATCATGGTAAGAAAGAACGTATGGCGCAGCTGAACGGCCAGAACGGCGTCTGGACCTGTACCTTTGTCGGCTACTGCTCGGAAGTTTGTCCGAAGCATGTCGACCCGGCCGCCGCGATCCAACAGGGCAAAGTAGAAAGCTCGAAAGACTTTCTTATCGCCACCCTGAAACCACGCTAAGGAGTGCATGATGACGACTAAACGCAAAGCCTATGTACGGCCGATGCCGTCCACCTGGTGGAAAAATCTGCCGTTTTATCGCTTCTATATGCTGCGTGAAGGCACGGCAGTGCCGGCGGTGTGGTTCAGCATCGAACTGATGTACGGCCTGTTTGCCCTGAAGCACGGTCCGGAAAGCTGGGCCGGTTTCGTCGGATTCCTGCAGAATCCGATTGTGGTGATCCTGAATATCATCGTGCTGACGGCAGCGCTGTTGCATACCAAAACCTGGTTTGAACTGGCGCCGAAAGCGGCAAATATTATCGTCAAAAACGAAAAGCTGGGGCCGGAGCCAATCATCAAAGGACTCTGGGCGGTAACTGCGGTCGTGACCGTGGTAATTCTTGGCGTAGCCTTGTTCTGGTAAGGAGACCACTGTGATTAATCCAACTCCAAAACGTTCTGACGAGCCCGTTTTCTGGGGACTCTTTGGGGCAGGCGGCATGTGGTGCGCCATTATCGCGCCGGTCATTATTCTGCTGGTGGGCATTATGCTGCCGTTGGGGCTCTACCCCGGCGACGCGCTGAACTATGAGCGGGTACTGGCCTTTGCCCACAGCTTTATTGGGCGGGTCTTCATCTTCCTGATGATTGTTATGCCGCTGTGGTGTGGTTTGCACCGTATTCATCACGCCATGCACGACCTGAAGATCCACGTCCCTAACGGGAAATGGGTGTTCTACGGACTGGCGGCCATTCTGAGCGTGGTCACCCTGGTTGCCGTCGTCTTTATGTGATCTCTCCCCCGCTCTCCCGCCTGCCGGTGGGAGAGCAAATTTCCTGACAGGTTCTACACTTAACAAAAATCCTGTAAGGAAATGCCTATGCGCATCCTGCCCGTCATCGCCGCCGTAGCCGCTGCATTTCTGGTTGTTGCCTGTAGTGCTCCCACCCCGCCCAGGGGCGTGACCGTCGTCCAGCCCTTTAACGCTCAGAAATTCATGGGCACCTGGTATGAAATTGCCCGTTTTGACCATCGCTTTGAACGCGCCCTGCAAAAGGTGACGGCTCACTACAGCCTGATGAGTGACGGCGGAATTCAGGTTATCAATCGGGGTTACAATCCTGAACGCGGCATGTGGCAAAAAGTGACAGGGAAAGCGTACTTTACCGGCGCATCTGACACCGCAGCGCTGAAAGTCTCTTTCATCGGTCCTTTTTATGGCGGCTATAACGTGATTGCGCTGGATAAGGATTACCAGCATGCGCTGGTGTGCGGGCCCAACCGTGACTACCTGTGGATCCTTTCCCGCACACCGACGATTTCAGATGAGATGAAACAGCGACTACTGGATTCTGCCACCCGGCAGGGCTTTGATGTCAGCCAGCTGGTCTGGATTCAACAGCCCCATTAGTGGGTGCTGAGCTTCAGCCCAATAATACCGGCAACAATCAATGCGAGGCTGGCAATACGCGCCAGGCTCGCAGACTCACCCAGCAGTAAAATCCCGGTAATGGCCGCACCAACCGCACCAATCCCCGTCCAAACCGCATACGCCGTTCCCACTGGAAGCGAGCGCATGGCCCATGAGAGTAGCACAATGCTCACGATCATCGCAGAAACGGTAATAATGCTCGGCGTGAGGCGCGTAAACCCATGCGTATATTTTAGGCCAATGGCCCAA
This sequence comes from Leclercia adecarboxylata, assembly GCA_002360945.1. Taxonomy (GTDB): domain Bacteria; phylum Pseudomonadota; class Gammaproteobacteria; order Enterobacterales; family Enterobacteriaceae; genus Enterobacter; species Enterobacter adecarboxylatus_B. The sequence continues at coordinate 12,691 of DERO01000009.1, forward strand.
ACCACTTCGAGTAAACCGGCAATCACAAGAATAATCCAGGACATAAAGGCTCCTTAACTTAAACAACAGTCTGGGGCCGTCCCCGATGAAAGAGGTGCTTATGGGTCGTCCCATAAGACAGATGAATTGCTTATTGTGAAGAGCATGAATTCATTTTTCAACCTGTTTGTTTCAGCCCCCAGTTAAGCGATTGAAAGCAAGAAATAGACGTAATTCGCAGCGAAATTCCATCATTTATCACTCATCCGACTTCTTTATTATTGGGGCACTTTCTGAATGCAGGAAGCGACTACACTTTGCCGATTGTGAAAACCTAATGTTCAAAATTCTTTTGATTGACCGGTGTCATTACACCCGCATGGGCCTGGAAATGTGGATCAATCATTCAGGGCTGTTCCCCTCCCCTGTACTGGTGACGGGCCTTAACAATCTCTTTCTGGCCAGGGAACATATTCTGCAATGGAAACCCACTCTGGTGATTGCAGATTTGCAGGGTTTCACGTCAGACATTCAAAATATCCAGCAGCTCTCTTCAGTGATGAGCGCCAGTGAAACCGTGCCTTTTGTATTGCTCCATTCAGAAGAACAACCTGAAGTGTCGGCATTTATGAGCACCTTTCCCCTGTGGGCATCGTTAGCTAAAACGACTCCGCTGGATTTACTGGCGAAGGCAGTGAATGAAGCGTTAGCATCTCAGGAAATCAGTGAACCAGCACCGGTTGCGACGCCATTACTGACGCGCCAGGAAGAGAAAGTGTTAACGCTCTGGATGGAAGGTGCCAGTAACCAGAAGATTGCCAGCAAACTGAGCATTCACGGAAAAACGGTCTACACCTACAAGCGCAATATTCGGATGAAATTACACATGGATACGCGGTACTCGCCGTTTCTGTCGCTGCCCTGAGGAGTAAACTGAGGGTACGGCGACGTATTCGGCCCCGTACCGCCCAAGATTACTGCTGTGCTTTAGTTGCCGCACCAGAAATCGCGCTACCGCCAGTGGAAATATCTTCACCGACGCCGCGAGTGGTATTACAGGCAGTTAGTACTGACGAAAGCACCAGAACTGAAAAGATCGCTACAAATGTTTTCTTAAGCATAATGTCTTCCTTTTTTAGCCAAAGTTATTGTGTACAGCAACATAAGCATAGCCAGGATCCTGGCGAGTGACGGAAAAGGAAGAATTTTTAGGAAAAGTAGAAAGTATCAGGAGGCGGCGTGCGAAATAGCATGACCCAGGCTTTTGATGTCTTCTCCGACGCCACGGGCCGTGTTACATCCGGAAAGCAGTGAGCTGGCAAGAATCATCAGCAGTAGAATTTTGATTGTGCGCGGCATCGTCCATAACCTTCTTTAGGGCGATAAGGCGCAGCAGAACACTGCGCCTTTCATCCCGAAGTGAATTACTTCACGCGAGAAACGTATTCACCAGAGCGGGTATCCACTTTGATGATTTCGCCGGTCTGAACGAACAGCGGAACTTTAACCACTGCACCGGTAGACAGCTTGGCTGGCTTACCACCAGTACCTGCGGTGTCGCCTTTCAGGCCTGGATCGGTTTCTACGATTTCCAGTTCAACGAAGTTTGGTGGGGTCACAGCGATAGGCTGGCCGTTCCACAGGGTTACGATGCACTCCGCCTGATCCAGCAGCCATTTAGCGCTGTCACCAACGGCTTTCTCGTCAGCTGACAGCTGCTCGAAAGTGGAGTTATTCATGAAGTGGTAGAATTCACCGTCGTTATAGAGGTAGGTCAGGTTCATATCAACAACGTCTGCGCCTTCAGCGGAGTCGGTGGATTTGAAGGTTTTCTCTACACGGGTACCGGTCAGCAGGCGGCGCAGCTTAACGCGTGCGAATGCCTGACCTTTACCTGGTTTAACGAATTCGCTGGCTTCAACCGCGTACGGTTCGCCGTCCATCATGATTTTAAGACCGGCACGAAAATCGTTGCTATAGTAAGTCGCCATAAGGCCCTCTGAAATTGTTAACTGGTAGCTAAGCCACAAAATGGCGCATATTGTAACCCTAAACACCCCATCCAGAGAAGATTGGTTATTGCAACTTGCCGATGTAATCACCAGTCCTGATGAACTGCTGCGTCTTTTAAAACTGGACGCCGATGAAAAACTCCTCGCAGGACGTGATGCAAAACGCCTGTTTGCCATGCGTGTTCCGCGTGCTTTTGCGGCACGTATGGAAAAGGGCAACCCTGACGATCCGCTCTTAAAACAGGTGCTTACCGCGCAGGACGAGTTTATCACTGCCCCCGGTTTTAGTACCGATCCCCTTGAAGAACAGAACAGCGTGGTTCCCGGTTTACTGCATAAGTACCGCAATCGCGCATTGCTGCTGGTAAAGGGCGGTTGCGCGGTAAATTGCCGGTATTGCTTCCGACGTCACTTCCCGTACGCCGAAAATCAGGGCAACAAGCGCAACTGGCAGGCGGCACTCGACTACATTGCCAGGCATCCTGAGCTGGATGAGATTATCTTTTCCGGTGGCGACCCTTTAATGGCGAAAGATCACGAGCTGGACTGGCTCATTACCCAACTGGAAGCAATCCCGCATATTAAGCGGTTACGCATTCATAGCCGTTTACCCATTGTGATCCCGGCGCGTATTACTGAAGCGCTCAGCACACGGCTGGCACGCTCTTCGCTGCAAATCCTGCTGGTTAATCATATCAACCACGCCAATGAGATTGATGAGTCATTCCGGGCGGCAATGACTCGCCTGCGCCAGGCGGGAGTGACCCTGTTGAATCAGAGCGTGTTGTTGCGCGGCGTAAACGATAATGCCCAAACGCTCGCTAACCTGAGCAATGCCCTTTTCGATGCCGGCGTGATGCCTTATTACATTCACGTACTGGACAGAGTTCAGGGCGCTGCACATTTTATGGTCGATGATGAAGAAGCACGAGCGATTATACGTGAACTGCTGACGCTGGTGTCCGGTTACATGGTACCTAAACTGGCACGTGAGATTGGTGGGGAACCGAGTAAGACGCCGCTGGATTTAGGGCTGAAGCAGAGTTCATAGTCGTTACGTTATTTATTCACACCGGTTGTACGAGGCGTGCAGCCGGTGATGAATAATCATCTTATTGAGGTCAGGTTAATGAAATAATTCATGAAACCTTTTGAAATGAATAATTCGACTGATATTAATTAAAAAGAAAGCTAAAAAAGTTAATTATTTCAATCAGCAATATAAGCACAAGTAAAAAGGTCATCCATTTAGGAATACTACGCAAATTCATTCGTACTGGCGCACTTGGCGGTGTATTCGTTGAATCAGCCTCTTTGATTTCTGCCGGAAGCGGACTGACCGTCGACTGATGAACCAGTATGCTGGTTTCCGCTGCGTCACTCTTCTCTGTAATTTTTATCACGACGTCGGAAGATAACGTGAATCCCTTGCGCCTTACGGTTACAACAATATCGTCATGAAGCCCGGCTTTTTTTAATGATTTCCGCAACAGAGAAATGTTCTGATAGAACGTATTCTGGGAGACAACAATTCCCTTTGCCCCCCAAACCTGCTCCAGGAAATCATCACGAGAAACAACCCGCCCCTGCCGTTCCACCAGGAGTTGCAGGCAGCGCGCAGTGGGTGTGTTAAGCAGAATCGCTTCCCCATCATGGGTAAGCGGGATAAGCTCGCTATCATTCATCTTAAAAATGACAGCATCATTAATTATCGCATTTTTAAATATCATATAACTTGTCCAGTCTTCCTTAACTGCATGAAGTTATTCTTAATTCCAGGAGTTTTTTTTGCGCAGGAATTAAATTATTCGTCCGTATATAGACAAATGGGCTTTATCAATATGAACGCAGAATAACATAACATTTCATATCTGAAAGTCCTTGTCTAAACTGGAGAATAAAGCGCAAGAGTGCTATGCCAGGCAACACTTTTTATCTTAATTTTGTGTTAACATACATTTAATTGAAGATGTAATTACGTAAGAACTTATCGCATGAATACATAATAAATATTGATAATATTAAGAAAAAGCATGTGTAATCCTCTTCAGTTGTTAAATACATATCATCCATGAATGCATAGCTGAGCATTTTCTTATTTTGCCGCCCGAGCAATTGCTCTCGTTTATCGTTCTGATCTAAGCTCCACGTCTGGCTTTAATGCCTGAAAGACGACTAAAGGGAATCACTAATAAATGTATGGCGGCCGTGTTTCAGATCGATATGGACCGTTGCGAAATTGTTTACACTCAACATGCCCCAGCTGTGCAAAACAACCCCCTTCTCTACAGAAGCGCTCTTTGCATTGCTTCCGCACATTGAATCCCGTTATTAGTCTGCATACATAAACGCTGCCTGACCTGATATCGTTAAATAATGCTGGATATCAACGTCTTTCTTATCATTTAATAAGTGGAATTACATGTTAAAGAATATCTATCGCAAGGAAGCGATCGAATATAAGCGACTCCATTGGAAGGGTAAGGCATTATTGCTGGCAGGCATGCCCGCCTGGATAATCACCTCGCTTTCGCTGCTTTTTCTCGCTGCACTCGTTGCAGCAATGATCTTTTGTACCTTCACACAACGCGTCGATGTCACCGGCGAGGTTATCACACTCCCTCATTCAGTGAATGTCTACGCCCCGCAGCAAGGCTTTGTCGTTACGCAATACGTTAAAGTGGGTGATATCGTCAAGAAAGGGCAAGACTTATATGAAATAGACGTTTCTCGCTCGACATCGACCGGGAATGTGAGCGATGCACAAATTGAAGTGATTAATGAAAAAATCGCCAATGCTAAAAGCATCATTGAGAAGCTAAATTATAATAAAGCAGAAACAACAGCATCGCTTGAAGAGCAAAGAAAAACCCTCAGCAAATCATTAACAGAAACAAACCAGATGTTGAAAAACACGCAATCTGGTTTAAAGAAAATGCACGACAACCTGACAAGCTATGATAAGTACCTGAAAGACGGTTTGATTACCAAAGATCAGTATAACTATCAGCACTCACTTTATTTCCAGCAACAAAGTGCATATCAATCATTAGTCAGTCAAAAAATGCAGTTAGAATCGCAGATCACTCAAATCAATAGCGATCGGGTGACCAAAGCAGCTGATTTTGACAACCAAATATCAAGCCAAAATAATCAAATCAATGATTATAAAAATCAACTTGTTGAAACCAATGCCAGCGGCAATGCTATCATTAAAGCGACCACTGAAGGCAAAATTGAATCTTTAGCGGTTACGAAAGGCCAGATGGTTGATAAGGGCAGTAGTCTGGCACAAATTAAACCTATTGGTAACGTTGAATATTATCTCGTGTTATGGCTACCCAATAATACGATCCCTTATGTCAAAATCGGGGATACCATTAATATTCGCTATGATGCATTCCCGGCAGATAAGTTTGGCCAGTTCCCCGGCGAAGTATTATCAATATCATCGGTCCCGGCCTCACGCCAGGAGATGTCAGAATACACAAATGCTAACGTTGGAGTTAACCAACAAGAACTTGCTTTATATAAAACGATAGTGAAAATAAAAGACAAAGCATTTAAGTATAATGGCAAAGAACTTCACTTATCGAATGGGTTAAAAGCCCAGGCTATTGTCTTTCTTGAAGAAAGGCCCCTGTATATGTGGATGTTTACTCCTTTTTATAAAATTTATCAAAGCGTGAGCGGGCCGATAAATGAATAACGAACTATTTGCAACTATCATCGCAAAGATTAACTTCTCACTGCGCAAAAAAACGCCCGTCATCCTGCAATCTGAAGCGGCAGAATGCGGTATTACCTGTTTAACCATGGTTTGTGGTTACTATGGGCTCGATATTGATCTGTTCAACTTCCGCCAACGTTATGGCAGCGCCTCTCACGGTGTATCCCTGCTCTCTTTAAGCAAAACAGCTGAAAATGCAGGTTTAAAATGCCGCGCGCTTTCGCTGGACCTGGATGAAATAAGACAGCTTAAATTGCCCTGTATTCTTCACTGGGGCATGAACCACTATGTCGTATTGACCAAAGTACGCAAGTCCAGTTTTGTCATTAACGATCCGGCGATGGGAAAACGTATTATTGGCATGCAGGAGATGTCCAATAATTTCACCGGCGTTGCACTTGAACTCTGGCCTGATCAAAATTTCCAACAGGAAAAGGCAAAGTCCCGTCTTCAACTATTAGACCTCATGCGCAATATTGTCGGCCTGAAGTCCGTGCTGGTGAAGATTTTTGCTTTCTCGGTGGTCGTAGAGGCTATCGCATTACTATTACCTATCGGTACGCAAATGGTGACAGACCATGTCATCATGGCACACGATCAAAGCCTGCTGTCGGTCATTTGTCTCGGCCTGGTATTCTTTACGCTGTTCCGTACTTTCATCAGCATGTTGCGCGCCTGGACCTCGCTGAAACTGAATACGTTGACCAATATTCAGTGGAAGACGACGCTATTCGAACATTTGACAAAACTGCCGCTGTCTTTCTTTGAAAAGCGCTATTTAGGGGATATTCAGTCGCGATTTTCGTCGCTTGATACTATTCGCTCAACCTTCACCAATAGCATCGTCAGCGGCATCATTGACTCGATCATGACTATTGGCCTGCTTATTATGCTGTCACTATACGGCGGTTGGCTTGTATGGGTCGTTGTGGGCTTTACGCTATGTTACGCCATCATGCGCCTGGCAACTTACCGCTTTTATCGCCGAGTATCAGAAGAGCAGGTAATAAAAGGTGCACGCTCAAGCTCTCATTTTATGGAGTCGCTTTACGGTATCTCAACCATCAAAGCGCTGAATTTAAGGGAAAGACGCTCTCAGCACTGGCTGAACATCAATATCGACGCCTGTAACGCAGGAATTAAGCAAACCCGATTCGATATGATGTTTGGCGGTATCAATACCTTCATTTCATCCATCGATCAGGTTGTTGTGCTTTGGCTAGGCGCCATTATGGTTATTGATAATAATATGACGCTGGGGATGTTCATGGCATTCAACGCCTATCGCGGCCAATTCTCACAGCGAGCATCCAGCTTAATTGATCTGGTTATGCAGCTACGCATGCTGTCATTACACAATGAACGCTTATCAGAAATTGTGTTCAGCGAACCCGAAAAAGAGTTACCAACACGTCGGGTCTTCCCGGAGAATTCAGGGGTCAGGCTGGAGGTTAAGAACCTGAGCTACCAATATGATCCGTTCTCTCAACCTATCTTTTCTAACATGAACATTATTGTTGAGCCGGGTGAGTCTGTCGCCCTTATCGGCCCATCCGGTGTCGGGAAAACGACGCTGCTAAAAGTGATGTGCGGGTTACTGTCACCCACAACAGGTGACGTGTTGGCCGATCAACTTGATATCCAAAAAATTGGCCTCAACAATTATCGCCTGGGTACCGCCTGCGTTCTGCAAGAAGACAGGCTATTTTCAGGTTCGATTAGCGATAACATCAGTGGCTTTGAGGATAACCCGGATAGTGACTTTATTATTGAATGCGCCCGACGCTGCAATATTCATGATGAAATCATGAAAATGCCAATGGGCTACGAAACGATGGTTGGTGAGCTGGGATTAGGCATTTCAGGTGGACAAAAGCAGCGCATACTGATTGCTCGTGCGTTATATCGTAAGCCCAGCATTCTTTTCATGGATGAAGCAACCAGCCATCTGGATCTGAGTAACGAATCCGCCATTAACCAGGCTATTTCAGATTTAAGCATTACCCGGATTATCGTTGCACATCGGCCATCAACCATTGCATCCGCCGATCGGATCATCGATTTATCCCAACGGAATATAACGGCATTAGCGTAATAGTATAAGGAGAGCCTCATGCAAGGAACAATGAAAGGTTTCAATACTGCAACCATTAAAAACGGTGAAGAGTTATTTGCGTTGACCCTGAAAATTAAACAGCAAGACGAACAGTGTCAGCTCTATTATCTGCAGCCTGTCGTCCTCTTCGATCTGTTGCAAATTTTAATGAGCAGACTGGCAAAAATCACGCAGCGGGTAACCACCGAAGGGGAAAGTTATCAGAAGAAGCTGGTCGCAAGCAGTGAAGAACTTGTCAGTAATATTCCACAAATCGATATGTCTGAACTCCAGCAACCGGATTCTGCACGACGTATTGCCTCATTAACATTAAAACCGGGCGATAATCATTTCTCGATGATTGCTGTGCTGCAAAACGAAAGCATTGCCATATTGACGTTGGACGATACACAGGTCGGGGCGATGTTGGTTGGCATTCAACAAGCTCTGCACAATGCAGGTGATGAAAAGCTCCTGACATATATAAATTCACATCTGGATCATATCATTCTGTATGCCACAGACTTGACAGGCATGCCACGTATTGATTACCAGCAATTTGAATATCCCGAGTGGAAGCATTCAATCTTCTCGCACCATCTGGCCGTACTGTACTGTTTCGCTACCGATCAAGGAGAGAAAATCCTTGCAGGTGCCGTAATTAAGACCAGCGTTGAGCCTCGCTCTGAGCGTGAAGTAAGCATTGTTCGGTTACTGGCAGAAAAATGCCCGAAACTTAAAGCGTTTAGCGATAAATATCCTCTGACACAGGTGATGACCCGAGTGCTCCCCGCACCACAAGGGAAAATGGCCTCACTGGACGAATGTTTAATGCCATTACGCGTATTCTGTCAGGAGATGCAGGCGAATCTGAACTCATCCAACCCTGCAGTACGTCATTAATAAAACCGATAATATTTAGCGCAAAAAAGGTTGTTTTCCTCGCTCATTGAGGAAGAACAACCTTTTTCTTTTTCAAAATGGCATCTGAAGGAACATCAGTTCGGACATTTGTAGACTTGCCCGTTCATTTCGCTATCCGTCGGTACAAAACTGGATAATAGACCTTCTGTCGGGCTGCTGACGCCATAGATAACGTTCCCGCCCAGTGCTGCAGCCTGGTTACGCAGATCGTTAGCGGCTCCACGCATTGACCCCCCCTCAGCACCATGCTGACCGGAGAGCCAGTTTCCTTGCTTCCCCGTGGCGGTACCCACTAACTGGCATTCTGCGCCAGGCTTATCTTCTGAGAAGCGTACTTTCTGGCCATCAGCACTAAGTTCGTTGCTGTGGCTGCAACCCGCCAGCAGTAGCATTGCAACTACTGTCCCTGCCAGATATTTCGTCTGCATGTTTTCCCCATAATCAATAAGCTGGACACCCCAGTCCAGATACCCTTTTATACTAAAAAGACGAGCAAAAGAACATCACAGGATCATCTCAGCCCAATCGACCCCCCATTGTGCATAGCAGGTCAGGTACGAAAAAAGACTCAAAATTACTTCATCTACTTCATTTTCATCTTATTTAGAATAATCTTGTGATATGAATTAAAAAATTTTACGCGCTATTATTAGTGTGCTACCTAATAATAAACAAGGCTAAACAGGTGGTTAGTACCTTATTCATATCTCCTTTTAAACCTTCCCTTAGGTAATTCAGGCAACATTCAGTTCTTCACATTCTTTCAGTAACAAATTAGATGTAATTCATTAAGCCCCCTCCTGTTCCCACGTTAAATTAGCCGCCGGTCATCCTCATCTCTGCACTCTGGCAGAAGAGTCGAGCCCGGAGAAGCATAAAGTCGCTTTCCTTTAATGCCGGCTTTTAGCTTTAACGTAACGAACGTAGTAACTGTCTTTAAAGACCAGAAAATTTAAAACAAAAGGATTGTTTAAATGAAAAAAAATATTCTTGCAGCATTGATCGCTACTGGCACCCTGATGGCGTTTAATGCAAGCGCAAATGACGGATCCGTGAACTTTGTAGGCGACATCACTGATGGCGCATGTACTGTTAACGTACAAAACTCCGGCGCAAAAACCGGTAACGTAACTTTAGGCTCCGTACCTAAATCTGCGTTTACAGGTACGGGTTCTACTGCGGGTGGTAACTCTGGTCTGGCTGCAATTAACGTTTCTCTGTCTGGTTGCCCAACCACTAAAACCAACGCCTATGTAACCTTCGATGGTGACTATTTCGGCGGCAGCAACGATTACCTGCAGCTGACCAGCTACGGTTCCGAAGGCATTGCGAAAGGCGTGGCGGTAAAACTGCTGGATTCTAGCGGCAACCACGTGAAACTGGGCCAGCGCTCTGATGCAATTGCACTGACTGGCGGCGCTGCTAACGTTGCATTTAAAGCGACCTATGCTCAGGTTGAAGGCACTGTTGCTGCAGGTACTGCAAACGCAGTTGCAACTCTGCTGGTAACTTATTAATGATAATAAGCCTCTCATTTCGATGGGAGGCTTTCTATTTTAAAGTGGTGCACAATGCGATTACTTTCTCAATTATCAATAATTCTCTCTCTGCTTCTGATCTCCACTTTCGCTTCTGCAGGCGTACAGGTGGGAACGACTCGGATAATTTTTATCGAAGGGAAAAAGGAGGCCAGCGTATCTCTGGATAACCAGGACAGTACCCCCTATCTGATTAAATCCTGGGCCGAGAATGATAAAATTGCAGGTTCTCATTTCATGGTGACCCCGCCACTCTTCCGTCTGGAAGGTAATCAGAAAAACGTCGTCCGTATTTTTAAACTCGACGGTGTACTCCCTGCCGATCGTGAATCACTGTTTTTCTTTAATACAACGGCTATCCCGGCCAGTACGGAAGATAACAGTCGCAATACGCTACAGATTGCCGTCAGGACCAAGCTTAAACTCATTTTTCGACCAAAAGCATTAAAAGATGATATGCCGACGAGCTTTGTTGGGAATCTGACCTGGGAAAAGAAAAATAATACCCTAACCGTGCGTAACCCGTCGCCTTATTACATTAATTTTATGAGCGTTGCGGTAAATAGCGTTCCAGTCGAATTAAAAGATGTCAACTATGTTGCGCCTTTTTCATCTGCAACATTCATGTTGAATAACGCGAATGCGGCTAGCGGGAAAATCGAATGGATCGCGATTAACGACTTTGGCGGACAAAGCAAAACATATCAAAGTGCGTTTTAACTCCAGATAATAATATATTCAATTTCAGAATACACCGGGGTCAAAGGAATGATTACGAAATTCAGACTATCTCCATGCTTTTTAGCCTTGCTTGGCATTGGCTTATTAAGTTCTACAGCCGTATCGTTTTCTCGTGAATTCTTTAATCCGGCGTTTCTGACAAATATGAACGGTTCAGACAAGAACCCCGATCTGTCTGTATTTGAAACCGAGAATTCACAGGGCCCTGGGAAATACAGGGTCGACATCGTTATCAATAATACAACGATTGACACAACGGACGTTGATTTTTTCTCAATATCTGACAAAAGTGATATCTATTTAAGTAAAAACGATCCCAAAGCGAACCTGTATCCGTGCTTTTCGATCAATACCTTAGCTAATTATGGTGTCCGAACGAGCGCCATTCCCACGCTGAAGACCGACAGCAATGGCTGCGTCATTATTAAATCTATTCCTGATGCATCAGTTGATTTTAACTTCAACTTGCAAAAAATCATTCTTAGCATTCCGCAGGCCGCTATTTCAATGACTGCGCGCGGTTACGTAGCGCCTGAAAGCCTGGATCAGGGTATCAATGCTTTATTTTTAAACTATCATTATAACGGCAATAATAGTTACTCTCGTAATAATGACACAACGGATCAACAAACGCATAGTGTTAATTTGTTACCAGGATTAAATTTTGGACCATGGCGCCTGAGAAATTTCACAACCTGGAATAAAAGTGACAGCAACAAGGATAACGGCGGAAGTTGGGATACTGTTTATACGTATCTCGAACGCAATATTATCGCATTAAAAAGCAACTTAACTTTAGGTGAAAGCTCATCTGAATCGGATGTATATGACAGCGTACCATTCCGGGGCGTGCAACTCGCTTCCGATGACTTCATGGATCCTGAAAGTACCCAAGGCTATGCACCTGTTGTACGCGGTATCGCAAAAGGTAATGCGAAGGTCGTGATTAAGCAAAATGGCTACGTTATTTATCAATCTTTCGTGCCACCCGGTGCGTTTGAGATCACCGACCTCTATTCTACTGGCGGTAACGGTGACTTAAACGTCACCATAGAAGAAGCCGACGGGAGCCAACAGAATTACGTTGTGGCCTATGCCTCTCTGCCCGTGTTGCGCCGCGAAGGCAGCTTAAAATACGGTATTACAACGGGGCAATATCGTTCATCGGATAGTAGCGTTGACTATACGCCGTTTACTCAGGCAACAGCCAGCTATGGTCTGGCGCTTAACGCCACGGCATATGGCGGTGCCCAGCTGGCATCAAAATATCAATCCATCGTCATGGGTCTGGGAAAAAACCTGGGCGAATTTGGTGCGGTTTCGCTGGATTTAACGCAAGCCTGGTCCACTAAAAAAGACGAAGATAAAAATTCAGGGCAGTCCCTGCGTGTGCGTTACAGCAAAAACCTGAACGATGTCGGCACCAACATTTCTATTGCGGGCTATCGCTACTCTACAAGCGGCTTTAGCACCCTGTCTGAAGTGATGGAAACCTATCGCGACGACTATCGTATCTATACATCCGATCGCGTTAAAAATCGCACTGAAATTACTGTCAGTCAGAGTCTTGGTGAAGATTTCGGCTATATAAACATCGGCGGCGTGATGGAAGACTACTGGAACGAACGCCGACGTAACAACACGCTGAATCTCGGGTATAGCAATAGCTGGAAAGGCATTACCTACAACCTTAACTATGCCCATAACCGTAGCTCCACGGACAACGCCGGGAACGGACGCCATTACGCTACCGATAAAATATTCTCGCTCAATGTAAACGTCCCACTGGATCGTTGGTTATCCAATACCTGGGCGACGTACGGATTAAATACCAGTTCCCCTGGCTCAACAAGCAACAGTGTGGGCATTTCAGGTATTGCGCTTGAAGACCATAACCTGAACTGGAACATGCAGCAGCAATATGACAACCGTCAATCCGGTAGTGGCAACGCTGGCCTGGACTACAAAGGTACCTATGGCGAGGTATTCGGCAGCTATAACTACGATAAAAACTGGCAGCGTGTGAACTACGGCGCAAGCGGCAGCATCATCGCACATGCCGACGGTATTACTGCGGGTCAGTCTATCAGCGATACGACAGCCCTGGTTAAGGCACCAGGCGCAGAGGGCACCCGGGTCATTGGTAATACAGGCGTCAAAACCGACTTCCGTGGTTATGCCATCGTGCCTAACGTCAGTATGTACCGTCAAAACGACGTGGTTCTTGATACCGAAACAATGCCAGATGATGTGGAACTGGATACCACCACGGCAACGGTGATCCCTACACGTGGCGCTATTGTTCTGGCTGAATATATTGGTAAAAAAGGCATCCGTGCGATGCTGCAGCTTATTGATAGCCAGAATAATTATATTCCGTTTGGTGCAATTGTGACAAACTTGAATGGCGAAAATGCCAGTGAGAATAGCAGTATCGTTAGTGACAACGGTCAAGTCTATCTGACCGGTCTGCCGCAATCCGGCTCACTGAGTGTGAAATGGGGCAAAAAGGCGACGCAGGCATGTAATGCAGCCTACCAGTTCCCGGATACCGATAGCAGCAACGGTATTAAACAGACGAAGCTGATCTGTCGCTAATAATTTAAAAGGATTTTGCCATGACCAGATATTTACTCGCTTTTGGAACTGCTTTTTTAGGGATCTGTAGTCAGGAGGTCCTTGCAGAGGCAACGAACTGCATACTTCTTGATGGAAAAACCTATAACGTTAGCCTGACTTCCATGCCAATCGATCCAGATGTTGAAGTTGGCACGATACTTTATACGGAACGTCTTGATACAACGGGCCCCAAACTGACCTGCCCAATTAACTCGTCTCGTGGGAAATACAACTCAAAAATGTTGGGTAATTTCACTACAATTACAGGGACTAACGTCTACGGTAATATTTATGCAACAGGAATTACCGGCATTGGAATTCAGATCCGTGACCTTGTGCAATCAGCCAAGAGCGTACCTTATTCAACGAGTATGAACTCGGGTGAACTGCTCTATTGGCAGACGGACAAAAAGACGGTGGTTAGCTTTATCAAAACGGGCCCGGTGGGCACCGGTAAAAGTAAAACAGGGCAAGCTGCTCAGTTTATGCTTGATGACTGGCTTATTGCTAAAATCGCCGTGAACGTTTCGTTTAGCTGGATAACAAAAAGTTGCGTCGCAGAGCCAAACTCGCGTATTCAAAATATTCAACTTGGTAAACCTTCAGCTAAATCATTCACATCGATTGGCAGTACATCGGAAGATAAGACCTTCTCCGTAAAACTTAAATGCAAAGAAGATGCCGTACCTGTGTATGTTTCCTTTGAGCCGACTACAGGAAGTAGCGGAACAGGTCTATTAAATATTGATTCCAGCGCTGATGGTGCAGCGAGCGGCGTAGCCGTCGAAATTTTAAATGGCGGAGACAGAACACCCTTAGCATTCAATACTGATAAAAAATATCATACTGCTGCTGAGCAAACGATAGAGATCCCACTTATTGCCCGTTATAAAAGAACCGGAACGGTGGTTCCTGGAACGGCTAATGCCGCAATGACATTCACAATTAATCAGTATTAATTGAGAGTGTATGTAGTATAAGTAACAGCCCGAATGCTTTTATTTATCCTGTTACAGGATATAATAATAAACATAAAAAGTGAGCTGCTAGTTTTATGCGATTATATTTTTAACTGTTACACAAAATTTATTTTCGCCAGTTTAGAACAAGCAGCACTTTTAATGTTATTTTGCATAGCTATATATGCATACACCCTAATAGATGGTATTTATCTATTAATAATTTTATTTATTCGACTGTTACAAAGGAATATATATGAAAGAGTTATCTGTATTTGAAATGGAATCCATTGCAGGTGCGTACAGCTGGGATTTTTCTTCTATTGGCGCAGCTATCCAGACCGTAGTTTGTAACGGTGTTGAACTGGTTGCATCTGCTGCGGCTATGGGAGCGGTTAACGCCGCTATGGGCAGCATGATCGGTGGTTCCCATGGCAGCGACAACGGCGGCATCTTCGGTGCAGGCACCATTGGTATGGCCATCGGCGGCGCATGGGGGGTCGTTGCTGGCGCAATTACTGGCGCAATCGCCGGTGCGATGTTTGGTTGGGAAAAATCCTCCGAGCTGGCTTATCAGGGCTGGAGTTCTGTCTATACCGGCTCACACGGCATTTATTAATTTTTCCAAACCATAGGTATTTAAATGAAAGAGTTATCTGTATTTGAAATGGAATCCATTGCAGGTGCATACAGCTGGGATTTTTCTTCGATTGGCTCAGCTATTCAGAGCGTAGTTTCTAACGGTTTTGAAATGGTTGTATCAGCAGCGGCAATGGGAGCGGTTAACGCAGCCATGGGTAGCATGATCGGTGGCACCCATGGCAGCGACAACGGCGGTCTCATCGGTGCAGGCACCATTGGTATGGCAATCGGCGGCGCATGGGGCATTGTCTCTGGTGCAATCACTGGTGCAATCGCCGGTGCGATGTTTGGCTGGGAAAAATCCTCCGAGCTGGCTTATCAGGGCTGGAGTTCTGTTTATACCGGCTCACACGGCATTTATTAATTTTAAATATTCCTTTTAAGCGCAGCGTAGCTCAACGGTTATCTGCGCTTGAATGGAGTCTATTGCAGATGCCTACAGCGAGAGTTTCTCGTCTGTAGGCTTTGCCATTCGAAGTAATATCCGTATCACTTTGAGGCAAAGATTTCTGCAATTGCAAGGCGGTTAATACTCTTATATGACCAGCATCCTCATGGCAGCATATGTGAATTGTTGTGAATGTTATTGCGTGTACCGCCTGCTCTCTTATGCTGGTCCAGCAAGACAGCCATAAGAGTACCCTGGAAGGTTATAGCAACGTTAGTAATACCTTGATGGTATTCATTAATGCCTTTCATACGTATTTGAGTAATGTTTTTATTTTTTAAAAAGGAAAGAAACACATGAAAGAATTATCTGTATTAGAAATGGAATCTATCGCAGGTGCATATAGCTGGGATTTCTCCTCTATTGGCTCTGCCATTCAAAGTGTCGTCAATAATGGCGTTGAAGCCGTAAGATCTACTGTCGCGATGGCGGCTCTCTGCGCCAGTTATGGCAGCATGATCGGCGGCTCTCATGGCAGTGACAATGGTGGTATGTTCGGTGTCGGCACGGTCGGTATGGCAATTGGTGGAGCATGGGGCGTGATTGTAGGCGCTATCACCGGTGCCGCTGCTGGCCTGATGCTGGGTTGGGAAGACAGCCATAAGATCGTGACTGAAGGTTATAGCGGCATTATTAACGGTTCAACTGGCATTTACTAACGTATCGCCTTCCGTTTTAGTCAAAAGCGCACTCTGAGTAGTGCGCTTTTTTTATACGCTATGATTCTTCTACATAAATGCGCCGATATAAATAATTATCCATTGAGGTACGCTGAAGGAACTATGTAGATATAAAAAGATGGGGAATTTCTTGAGGGATGTGGAAACGGGAGATCCCCGTTTCCACAGGACGTACAATTCTGACGAAAATGTTTCCGTCGAATTACATCATGCCGCCCATACCACCCATGCCGCCCATACCACCAGCAGCACCTAAATCAGGCGCGTCGCCTTTTGGCAGGTCGGTGACCATGCACTCGGTAGTGATCATCAGGCCAGCAACAGAAGCCGCGTACTGCAGAGCAGAACGGGTCACTTTAGTTGGGTCCAGGATACCGAAGTCGATCATGTTGCCGTATTCTTCGGTCGCCGCGTTGTAACCGTAGTTACCTTCGCCTGCTTTAACCATGTTCGCCACAACAGACGGCTCTTCACCGGCGTTGGAAACGATCTGACGCAGTGGCGCTTCCATTGCGCGCAGCGCAACTTTGATACCCACGTTTTGGTCTTCGTTCTGAGCGGTCAGGCCTGCCAGTTTCGCTGCAACGCGAACCAGGGCAACACCACCACCTGCAACCACGCCTTCTTCTACCGCAGCACGGGTCGCGTGCAGGGCGTCGTCAACGCGTGCTTTTTTCTCTTTCATCTCAACTTCGGTAGCTGCACCGACTTTGATAACTGCCACGCCGCCTGCCAGTTTCGCTACGCGCTCCTGCAGTTTTTCACGGTCGTAGTCAGAGGTCGCTTCTTCGATCTGCTTACGGATCTGAGTAACACGGCCCTGGATTGCATCTTCTTCACCCACGCCATCGATAATGGTGGTGGTATCTTTGTTGATAACAACGCGTTTCGCCTGACCCAGATCTTCCAGAGTCGCTTTTTCCAGCTCCATACCGATCTCTTCAGAGATAACGGTACCGCCGGTCAGGGTTGCGATATCCTGCAGCATCGCTTTACGACGATCGCCGAAGCCAGGTGCTTTAACCGCAGCCACTTTCACGATGCCACGCATGGTGTTAACCACCAGGGTCGCCAGCGCTTCGCCTTCAACGTCTTCAGCGATGATAACCAGCGGCTTGCCTGCTTTCGCAACGGCTTCCAGCACTGGCAGCATTTCGCGGATGTTGGAGATCTTCTTATCAGCCAGCAGGATGAACGGGCTTTCCAGTTCTACTGCGCCAGTTTCCGGCTTGTTGATGAAGTAAGGGGACAGGTAGCCGCGGTCGAACTGCATACCTTCAACCACGTCCAGCTCGTCTTCCAGACCGGTACCGTCTTCAACGGTGATCACGCCTTCTTTACCGACTTTATCCATCGCTTCAGCGATCAGTTTACCTACGGTTTCGTCGGAGTTAGTGGAGTTAGTACCAACCTGAGCATTCGCTTTAGAGCTAGAGCACGGTACGGACAGCGCTTTCAGCCGTTCAACAGCAGCAACGACAGATTAACCGATAC
>DERO01000038.1 GCA_002360945.1 Leclercia adecarboxylata
GATGGAGGCGCATTATAGGGATCCCAGTTTTTAGCACAAGCATTTTTTCGATCTTTTCCGCTGACTGTTCTTTTTTCGTTCTTTTCGCCGAAATCCCACCCAATCTGCTTAAATAATGACGAAATTCCCCCTTGATCAAGCTGCACAATAGGATCAAAGTCTTCTGTAAAAAGCACATCAGTCGAGGTTGATATGTCTGCAGTACTCCGCCCCTATAAAGATCTTTCCCCCAAACAAGGCGATCGCGTCATGATCGACAGCAGTAGCGTGGTCATTGGCGATGTCCGGATGGGTGACGACGTCAGTATCTGGCCGCTGGTCGCCATTCGCGGGGATGTTAACTATGTCTCCATCGGCGCACGCACCAATATTCAGGATGGCAGCGTGCTGCATGTCACTCATAAATCCTCTTATAACCCCGAAGGCAATCCACTGATCGTTGGCGAAGACGTCACTGTCGGCCACAAAGTCATGTTGCACGGCTGCACGATCGGCAATCGCGTTCTGGTGGGTATGGGATCGATTTTGTTGGATGGTGCAGTAATAGAAGATGAGGTGATGATTGGTGCCGGGAGTCTGGTTCCGCAAAACAAGCGGCTGGAAAGTGGCTTTCTCTATTTAGGAAGTCCGGTCAAACAGATCCGCCCCCTGACGGAAGCGGAAAAGGAAGGTCTGAAGTATTCAGCCAATAACTACGTTAAATGGAAGAATGATTATCTGGATCAGGAGAGCCAGAACCACCCCTGATCGTCCTCGTCACCATCGCGGATCGCATCGCTGGCTTCTTCTTCCAGATCCCAGCGATGTTCACGAAAGATATTCAGCGGCAGGCCCTCGCCAAAACGCCGCACCAGCGCTGCCCCTTCAATCGCACACATCATTTGCATGCCATTCACCAGAGCGGGAAAACAGACGGCCAGCTTTTCGTCGTCCCACGTTTCCCGATCCGGGAACTGGATTGCCTGATTCATGCTGACAATTCCAGTTTTAGCTTTTCAATAACCGGTTCAACTGCCGGCAATACACCGTGCCATAACATGACGGCGTGTGCGGCCTGTCCCACCAGCATTCCCAGCCCATCAGCAAGATATTTTGCGCCATGCTGTTCACACCAGTTCAGAAAAGGCGTCTTGCCTTTCTGGTAAAACATGTCGTAGCAGCGAACCTGCGCATTAATTAATGAAGAAGGAATAGCGGGAACGTCACCAGCTATACCACTTGAGGTTGCATTAATGATCAGATCAAACTCATGTCCGCTCAGGTCGTTCATGGCTACCGCATGAATGCTTCCCGTATGGGCAAAAAGGGTGGCCAGTTCTACCGCGCGGGAATAAGTACGATTGGTAATGGTCACCGCACAATCCAGAGAGAGCAGCGGTAGAATTACCCCACGTGACGCACCACCCGCACCGATAAGCAGGATACGAGCGCCAGGTTTGATAAATAACAGCCGCTCCAGATCGCTCAGCAAGCCGATACCGTCCGTGTTGTCTCCCAGAATCCGACCATCTTCAAGCCGCTTAAGGGTATTCACCGCTCCCGCAAGGGATGCACGTTCCGTTAACTCATCGGCGCGCTCAAATGCCTCTTCTTTAAAAGGCACGGTGACGTTCGCCCCTTTACCGCCATCAGTAAAGAAACTGTCCAGCGTCGTCACAAAGGCATCGACAGGCGCAAGTACGCGACCATACGGATGTTCGATGTTCAGTTGCTGCGCAAATTGCTGATGAATAAACGGCGACTTGCTGTGAGCGATTGGATTACCAAAAACGGCGTACGTTTCCATCTGATTACCCCTGGCGAAAACGTTCGCCGGTCAAAGCATCACGAATTTCTGACGGATTCAGGCGGCCACCGGTTTCGCCGATAACCACCGGGAAATCGTCACCAAACTGCGCTAACACCTCTTCAGAGGTGCGGCATGGAGGCAGGCCTGTCAGATTGGCGCTGGTAGAGACCAGCGGTTTGCCGAAACGATTACAGAGTTCGATAACCAATGGATGGTCTGTCACGCGAACGGCAAGTGAATCAAACCGCCCTGTTAACCATCGCGGCGTTGTTGGCAGCGCCGGGAATACAAAGGTCACGGGACCCGGCCAGGCTGCAAAAATGGTTTCACGCTGCGCTAATGTCAACATGGAATCATCAATATAAGGTTTAAGCTGCTCGAAACTGGCAGCGATCAGAATCAGCCCTTTTTCAACGGGCCTCTGCTTGAGTGTTAACAGGCGCGTTACGGCCACTTCGCTGTCGGGATCGCATCCCACCCCAAAAACAGCTTCTGTTGGATAAGCGATGACGTCTTCTTTATTCAGTACGTCCACCGCATGCGCGATGGAGACTGATTGCAGGTTATTATTCACTTTTTTGATCCGCCGAAACCGGCTTTCCACATTGTTTACTGGCGCAAAAACGCTTCATGCCTTGCGCCGTTTTCTTCTCGATAAGTAGCGGGTAGTGGCACTCAGGACAACTCCCCGCCACCGGTTTGAAATTGGTAACGAACTGACATTCAGGATAACGATCGCAGGAGTGGAATGTCTTACCATATCGTGAACGCCGTTGAACAAGATGGCCGCTGTCGCATTGCGGACAGGCCAGAGCTGTTTCATCGGGTTTATCAATCTGTTCAGTGTGATCACATTCAGGATAGCGGCTACAGCCGATAAACATGCCAAAACGCCCCTGACGTAGCGCCAGATCGCCGCCGCATTGCGGGCAAGCCTGTCCCTCCAGAACTTTAACAATATGCCCGTCCGCCTGGCTTTTCAGGGGACGGACATAATCACAGTCTGGATAGTGTGAACAACCGAGAAACGGCCCGTGTTTACCGGACCGGATAACAAGCTCTGCCCCGCACTGCGGACAGGGCTCATTTTTATGCACCGTAAATAGTGCTGATTTGGCCATAACAACTCTTGGTGCTGCATCATGAATTAATGCAGCATACCTTCATTCACTTCAAAGAGTAATTCTTCCATTTGCTGATAGGCATTTTCACAGCCCGGAATGTTGAAAAGAACCATCAGGATGACCCACTTCAGATCTTCCAGCTCAAATTCTGCCGTATCCAGCGCCATGACGCGCTCTATCACCATTTCTCTCGTTTCGAGGTTCAGCACCTGAATCTGCTCCAGGAATAAAACAAATCCCCGGCAACTGGCATCCAGCCTTTCACACTCTTCAGCCGTATAGATGCGTACAGACAGCGGATCGGAAGCTAACTGCATCGGTTCGGCGAGGCCTTCCTGATAATCAGCCAGTTTTTCGAGCCATATTAACGCGTTGTAAATATCTTCCCGATCGAAACCTGCATCGGTGAGATCGCGTGTAAGTTTGTCCTGATCCACGCGTGCTTCAGCTTCGTTATGGATGTAAGTCTCAAACAAATACATGAGTACGTCGAACATGGCTTGCCCTCCTTAATCGGACATAGCCGCCGGGTACAGCTGCGATCCATCCTGCTAACTCCAGTTCGAGTAGCTGTGCTACCGTTACTGGCACAGGTTGGCCGGCACGTTCAGCGACAACGTCAACAGGTGTTACCTCATCTCCTACGTTAGCCAGGAGCTCAGGAAATGGCAATGCTACCTGCTCCTGATCTGATGAATAAACCCAATTTTCGGGATCCGCGGGCAGCCAGTTAAGGCCATATCGCAAACTTTCCAGAATATCTTCTGCCGCGGTCACTGGTGTGGCGCCTTGCTTAATTAACCAGTGCGGCCCCTCACATCCAGGGTTTCCTATCGCGCCTGGCAGCGCAAAAACTTCGCGTCCCTGTTCAAGTGCGCATTTCGCGGTAACGAGTGAACCGCTTCTTATCAGGGCCTCTATAACGAACACTCCCTGACTGAGGCCGCTAATGATGCGATTGCGCCGGGGGAAATTACCGGGCCAGGGGGGCGTAGCGAGGGGAAACTCCGAAACGACGGCGCCGCCGCTCTCAACAAGACGCGTTGCCAGCGAGGTATGACGGCGGGGATAGATCTCGGATAAGCCATTTCCCAAAACCGCTACGCTTTTCCCCTTAACGGCGAGCGCGGCGCGATGCGCAATCCCATCAATCCCACACGCCAGGCCACTGGTAATGGTCAGGCCCGCCTGGGCTAACTGCTCACAAAGGATTGTTCCCCACCGCTCCCCGTACCAGGAGTGGGAACGGCTGCCAACGACGGCCAACTGTAGACTCGACAGCATATGCACATCCCCTCTGACAAACAAAGCGCCCGGGTAATCCGCAATGGCGCGTAGCTGAGCTGGGTACAGGACGCTGTCTGCACTTATCAAGTGATGACCCGGCTCAGCCAGCCATACCATGCTGCGCTCAATTTCACGCGGCGAAAATGAAAAGAACCGCGCCTTTTGCTTTTGGGTCAGCCCCATTCCTGCCAGCACAGTGGCATCAATCTGGAGTTCGCGCTGTAACTGCTGCGCTATTGCCACCATCTTGTCGCCGTACAGTTCTCCAATGCTTATCAGGCGTAACCATATCTCTGTGGATGTCATCCTTTCCCCTGCCACAAGCCGCTATAGCAATCTTTGCGATTGGTCACTGATGCTGTCAATCAGAGGGGGTTTTGTCTAGAATAGAGGGTATATTCTTATCAACTCCTGAATACGACTCTGGAAAAATATGGCAGTTTTGCAAGTGTTACATATCCCGGACGAGCGCCTTCGCAAAGTCGCCGAACCGGTTAAAGAAGTGAATGCAGAAATTCAACGTATCGTTGATGATATGTTCGATACGATGTACGCCGAAGAAGGCATCGGTCTTGCGGCGACGCAGGTTGATATTCATCAGCGCATTATCGTAATCGACGTTTCCGAAAACCGTGAAGGACGCCTGGTATTAATTAACCCGGAGTTACTGGAAAAAAGCGGCGAAACCGGAATCGAAGAAGGCTGTCTCTCTATTCCTGAGCAGCGTGCACTGGTTCCTCGTGCAGAGAAAGTCAAAATCCGCGCGCTCGATCGCGACGGAAAGCCGTTCGAACTGGAAGCAGACGACCTGCTGGCAATTTGCATTCAGCATGAGATGGATCATCTTGTCGGTAAACTGTTTATCGATTATCTCTCGCCACTGAAACAGCAGCGTATTCGTCAGAAAGTAGAGAAACTGGATCGCATGCGCGCTCGCGCATAATGTGACCCCGGATACAAGGATTAACGTGTCTACATCACTACGTATCATCTTCGCAGGAACACCTGACTTCGCAGCGCGTCATCTGGACGCGCTGTTGTCGTCTGGCCATCAGGTTGTTGGCGTTTTTACCCAGCCCGATCGTCCGGCAGGCCGTGGTAAAAAATTGATGCCGAGCCCGGTTAAAGTGCTGGCAGAAGAGCACGGCTTACCGGTGTTTCAGCCTGCTTCGTTACGGCCGCAGGAAAACCAGCAACTGGTCGCTGATTTAAATGCAGATGTCATGGTGGTTGTGGCCTATGGTCTCATTCTGCCAAAAGCGGTGCTGGATATGCCGCGCCTGGGTTGCATCAATGTCCACGGTTCACTGCTTCCGCGCTGGCGCGGGGCGGCGCCAATACAACGTTCATTGTGGGCCGGAGATACCGACACTGGCGTGACGATCATGCAGATGGACGTAGGTCTGGATACCGGCGACATGCTTTATAAGCTCGCTTGCCCCATTACTGCCGAAGACACCAGCGCCACGCTGTATGACAAACTGGCGGAGCTTGGGCCAAAAGGTCTTATCGATACGCTGCAGCAACTGGCAGATAACCGTGCTCAGCCTGAAGTTCAGGACGAAGCTCTGGTGACCTATGCCGAAAAGCTCAGCAAAGAAGAGGCACGCCTCGACTGGTCCCTTCCCGCAGCCCAGCTTGAACGTTGCATTCGGGCATTTAATCCCTGGCCAATGAGCTGGGTGGAGATAGACGGGCAGCCGGTGAAAGTCTGGCAGGCCTCCGTTATTGCCGGACAGGCAAACGCCGCGCCCGGAACGATTATTGAAGCCAGTAAGCAGGGTATTCAGGTTGCAACTGTTGAAGGGATCCTGAATCTGGAATCCTTACAACCTGCAGGTAAAAAAGCCATGAGCGCGCAGGACCTTCTGAACTCACGCCGTGAATGGTTTACGCCTGGCAATAGTCTCGCCTGAGATCATCTCCATTTAAGGCCCGGTGTTTCCGGGCATTTTTATTTTTGCGGTTATGAAAAAACAAAATTTACGCAGCCTGGCAGCACAGGCGATTGAGCAAGTGGTCGAACAGGGCCAATCACTGAGCAATGTCCTGCCACCGTTACAGCAAAAAGTTTCCGATAAAGACAAGGCACTGCTTCAGGAGTTGTGCTTTGGCGTCCTGCGCACGCTACCTCAGCTGGAGTGGCTGATCGGTAAACTGATGGCGCGTCCGATGGCGGGCAAGCAGCGCGTGCTTCACTATCTGATCATGGTCGGCTTCTATCAGTTATTGCATACCCGTATTCCGCCTCATGCCGCACTGGCTGAGACCGTGGAAGGCGCGGTTGCGGTAAAGCGCCCGCAGCTTAAGGGGCTGATTAACGGCGTGTTACGCCAGTTCCAGCGCCAACAGGAAGAGTTACTTGCTGAATTTGCGCGCACGGAAAAACGTTTCCTGCATCCTGACTGGTTATTAAAACGACTTCAAAAGGCCTACCCTCAGCAGTGGGAAGCGCTGGTTGAAGCCAATAACCAGCGGCCGCCAATGTGGCTACGCGTCAACCGCAACCACCACTCCCGCGACGCTTGGCTGGCGCTGCTGGAAAAAGCCGGAATGAGCGGATTCCCGCATCCGGATTATAGCGATGCGGTGCGTCTGGCTGCACCGGCACCGGTGCATACTCTTCCTGGATTTGAACAAGGCTGGGTTACCGTTCAGGATGCCTCCGCCCAGGGTTGCATGACCTGGCTTGAACCGCAAAATGGCGAGCGTGTTCTCGATCTGTGCGCCGCGCCTGGCGGTAAGACCACGCATATTCTTGAAGTCGCACCCCAGGTAAGCGTGATGGCCGTCGACGTTGACGAGCAGCGTCTTTCCCGCGTCTATGAAAACCTTAAACGTCTGGGCATGAAGGCCGAAGTTAAGCAGGGCGACGGGCGCACACCTGCTAAGTGGTGTGGAGATGAACAGTTCGATCGTATTTTACTGGACGCCCCATGCTCTGCTACCGGCGTGATCCGCCGCCATCCGGATATTAAATGGCTACGCCGCGACCGGGATATCAATGAACTGGCGCAACTGCAGTCAGAGATTCTTGATGCCATCTGGCCACATCTGAAAACAGGCGGCACGCTGGTTTATGCTACCTGTTCTGTACTGCCAGAAGAGAACAGTCAGCAGATCGCGGCGTTCCTGAAGCGTACGCCTGATGCCCGTCTGCATCTGACCGGTACACCAGAGCAGCCCGGCAAACAAAACCTGCCTGGGGCAGAAGAAGGCGACGGCTTCTTTTACGCTAAGCTAATCAAAGAGTGATGTTGATAACGGGTCACAAGATATGAAGATTATCATTCTGGGCGCGGGACAGGTAGGCGGTACGCTGGCAGAAAACCTGGTCGGTGAGAATAACGACATCACTATCGTTGATACCAATGGCGATCGTCTGCGTGGTCTGCAGGATAAATTCGATCTGCGCGTGGTTCAGGGGCATGGCTCTCATCCGCGGGTATTGCGTGAAGCCGGTGCTGATGATGCCGATATGCTGGTTGCAGTGACCAGTTCAGATGAAACCAATATGGTTGCCTGTCAGGTCGCCTATTCGTTATTCAACACCCCGAACCGCATCGCGCGTATCCGTTCCCCGGATTATGTACGCGATGCCGATAAGTTATTTAATTCCGATGCGGTGCCTATCGACCATTTAATCGCACCAGAACAGCTGGTTATCGACAGTATTTACCGACTGATCGAATATCCGGGTGCGCTGCAGGTGGTTAATTTCGCGGAAGGCAAAGTCAGCCTTGCGGTGGTTAAAGCCTATTATGGTGGTCCGCTAATTGGTAACGCACTCTCCACCATGCGCGAACATATGCCGCATATCGATACCCGCGTCGCCGCAATTTTCCGCCATGACCGCCCTATCCGACCGCAAGGCTCCACCATTGTTGAAGCCGGGGATGAAGTATTCTTTATTGCCGCATCACAGCATATTCGTGCGGTGATGAGTGAGCTTCAGCGGCTGGAAAAACCCTACAAGCGGATCATGCTGGTCGGCGGCGGTAATATCGGTGCCGGTCTGGCTCGCCAGCTGGAAAAAGATTACAGCGTTAAATTGATCGAACGCGATCAACAGCGTGCTTCTGAGCTGGCAGAAAAACTGCAGAATACGATCGTTTTCTATGGCGATGCGTCGGATCAGGAACTCCTTGCCGAAGAGCATATCGATCAAGTCGATCTTTTCATTGCGGTTACCAACGATGACGAAGCCAACATCATGTCAGCGATGCTAGCAAAACGGATGGGTGCGAAGAAGGTAATGGTGCTTATCCAGCGCAAAGCCTATGTCGATCTGGTGCAAGGAAGCGTTATCGATATTGCGATTTCCCCGCAACAGGCCACCATTTCTGCGCTGCTGAGCCATGTGCGTAAAGCGGATATCGTGGGGGTGTCTTCCCTGCGTCGTGGAGTTGCAGAGGCTATCGAAGCCGTCGCTCATGGCGATGAGAGCACGTCCCGCGTAGTTGGACGAACCATTGACGAGATTAAGCTCCCGCCGGGTACCATCATTGGCGCGGTAGTAAGGGGTAATGATGTGATGATTGCCAACGACAATCTGCGCATCGAGCAGGGCGATCACGTCATCATGTTCCTGACAGATAAAAAGTTTATTACTGACGTCGAACGCCTGTTCCAGCCAAGTCCTTTCTTCCTGTAATACCCGAAAGGTGCTGCTTTCAGCACCTTTTCTTTTTAACCAAATAATATGTAAGGGTTATATTTCTGTGACGCATGTCTCTCTTCAATGGCAATCGGCTAATGATTTGTTAAACTTGTATCTGTCAGCTGGCACAAGGAGAACAAAATGAGTTTTATTAAAGAGTTTCGCGAATTTGCGATGCGCGGAAATGTAGTGGATTTAGCTGTGGGTGTAATTATTGGTGCAGCGTTTGGTAAGATCGTTTCATCACTGGTTGCCGATATCATCATGCCCCCGCTCGGATTGTTAATTGGCGGGATTGATTTCAAACAGTTCGCTATAACCCTGCGGGAAGCACAAGGTGATGTTCCTGCGGTAGTCATGCACTACGGCGTGTTTATTCAGAACGTATTTGATTTTGTGATTGTTGCTTTTGCCATCTTCATGGCTATTAAGCTCATCAACAGATTGAACCGTAAGAAAAAAGAAGAACCGGCTGCGCCGGCAGCCCCATCGAAAGAAGAAGTGTTGCTGACAGAAATTCGTGACTTACTGAAAGCGCAAAACAGCCGCACTTTGTAAGGCTCTGAAAGCAAGAAGGCCAGTGGTAAGAAAGCGATTTGCTTGCTTGCCACTGGCCTCCCAGTTACCCCGTTTTGCATGTTTAGTTTTACGCAGATAACTTCCTTTCCCTTTCTTATTCTTCTCAATTCGCTGCCTGAATAAAGGATCATGTAATAATGCTTCAATAGCGTTATCGTTGATTTGACCTTTCTTGTGCTGATAATGGCTCATAATTTCTCCGGTATATAGTAAATCGACGCAAGTGTAGAAGTCGTTGGCAAAAAAATCAACAGCCGCGCGTTCCTCCATTTGCCCCTTGTTCGAGGGTTTCAAGAATGGAGCAGTAAACGCTGCTGTGCGCAGTGCCACAACAGGCATCGTTCAGTCGCTGCAGAGACAGACGCATCGTTTGTAACTCTTCAATACGCGCTTCGACTTCACTCAGCCTCGCCTGCACAATGCTTTTGGATTCCTGGCAGGTATGGTGTTCAGGATCGATGCGGATCGACAGCAATTCGCGGATCGATTCAAGTGTAAAACCCAACAGTCGGGCATGCCGAATAAATTTCAGACGTTGAAGATCTTTATCGGTATACAGCCGAAAGCCACCTTCAGTTCGAACCTCGTGCTCCATCATCTGCTGCTTTTCGTAATAACGAATGGTATCAGGCGTGACGTCAGCCATCTTCGCAATCTCACCAATACGATACATCGCTAGTCCTCATTTATTTTTTGCACCAGTCGGTCAACGTAGTCTCCATGCAGGAATTCTGTGCTTACGCCCGCCTGTCGAAGCTTAAGCTCAAGAAGTGCAAGACGACGGTTGTAATCCGTGTGCTCGGCAGAACCCTGCCTGACCGTAGCGAGTAATTGGGCAAGCTCAACTGCCTCTTTACGCTGCTCAAGTTCTGGCGGCAAGCAACCTGCATTTTTCAACATCCGATAGCCTGCTCGCAGTTCACCAGGAACATGTGAATCATCGTCTAGTATCAGCGGGCGGCCACTTCCGGGCAGGTCATCAAACTTACCCTGGCGTTGGGCATCAAGAATGTGTCGTTCTGCCCACTGGTCAAGCAACCACATAGCAAAACTCCGCAGGCAATCAAAAGAATATGACTATTGTAGGAAAGTGGGGACTCAGCAGATATAAAAAAACCCGCCGGGGCGGGTTTTTTTACGTTACTACAGATTACTCTGCAGCAGCTTCTGCTTTCTCTGAACGATCAACCAGCTCGATGTAAGCCATCGGCGCGTTGTCGCCTGCACGGAAACCACACTTCAGAATACGAGTGTAACCACCGGCACGGCTCGCGAAACGCGGGCCCAGTTCGTTAAACAGTTTTGCCACGATCTCGTTATCACGAGTACGGGCGAATGCCAGACGACGATTAGCAACGCTGTCAGTCTTGGCAAGAGTAATCAGCGGCTCAACTACGCGACGCAGCTCTTTCGCTTTAGGCAGGGTCGTCTTGATGATTTCATGACGAACCAGTGAACCTGCCATGTTGCGGAACATAGCCTGGCGATGGCTGCTGTTGCGGTTCAGTTGACGACCACTCTTACGATGGCGCATGACCTTATCCTTCTCAGTAAAACCTTAACCTGTGATCCGGTTACTCGTCAGCAATGCTTGCCGGTGGCCAGTTTTCCAGGCGCATGCCCAGAGACAGACCACGTGAAGCCAGCACGTCTTTAATCTCAGTAAGAGATTTTTTACCCAGGTTCGGCGTTTTCAGCAACTCAACCTCGGTACGCTGTACCAGATCACCGATATAGTGGATAGCTTCTGCCTTGAGGCAGTTAGCAGAGCGGACAGTCAATTCCAGATCGTCAACAGGGCGCAGCAGGATCGGATCGAATTCTGGTTTCTCTTCTTTTACTTCCGGCTGACGTACATCACGTAAGTCAACGAAAGCTTCCAGTTGTTCTGCCAGGATGGTTGCCGCACGACGAATCGCCTCTTCAGGATCGATTGTGCCGTTGGTTTCCATTTCGATGACCAGCTTGTCCAGGTCGGTACGCTGTTCTACACGCGCTGCTTCAACATTGTAGGCAATACGCTCTACAGGGCTGTAGCATGCGTCGACCAGCAGACGGCCGATTGGGCGCTCATCTTCTTCCGAATGAATTCGGGCAGAAGCCGGCACATAACCACGACCGCGCTGAACTTTGATACGCATGCTAATAGCTGCGTTCTCATCGGTCAGGTGGCAGATCACGTGCTGCGGCTTGACGATTTCGACATCACCGTCGTGGGTGATATCGGCTGCAGTCACAGGGCCAATGCCAGATTTATTCAGAGTAAGAATAACTTCATCTTTACCCTGAACTCTCACCGCCAGCCCTTTCAGGTTGAGCAGGATTTCAAGGATATCTTCCTGAACGCCTTCTTTGGTGCTGTACTCATGAAGTACACCATCAATCTCAACCTCGGTCACCGCGCAACCCGGCATCGATGAGAGCAGAATACGGCGCAGTGCGTTACCCAGAGTATGGCCAAAGCCACGCTCTAAAGGCTCAAGGGTCACCTTGGCGTGCGTCGAACTCACTTGCTCGATATCTACCAGGCGCGGTTTTAGAAACTCTGTCACAGAACCCTGCATTGTGTCCTCTCTTTGGTACTAAGCTTTACTTGGAGTAAAGCTCGACGATCAGGTGTTCGTTAATGTCCGCAGACAGATCAGAACGTTCCGGCTGACGCTTGAACGTACCTTCCATCTTGCCAGCATCAACTTCCAGCCAGGTTGGCTTTTCACGCTGCTCAGCCAGCTCCAGAGCGGCTTTCACGCGAGATTGCTTTTTCGCTTTCTCACGAATGCTAACAACGTCATTCGCTTTAACCTGATAAGAAGCGATGTTAACAACACGACCGTTTACCATGATTGCTTTATGGCTAACCATCTGACGTGCTTCAGCACGAGTGGCGCCAAAGCCCATACGGTATACAACGTTGTCCAGACGACCTTCCAGCAGAGCCAACAGGTTTTCACCGGTGTTGCCTTTCAGACGTGCTGCTTCTTTATAGTAGTTACGGAACTGACGCTCCAGCACACCGTACATACGGCGAACTTTCTGCTTTTCACGCAACTGCACACCATAGTCAGACAGACGCGGTTTACGCGCACCGTGCTGGCCAGGAGCTTGTTCAATTTTACACTTGGTATCGATCGCGCGAACGCCAGACTTAAGGAATAAGTCGGTACCCTCGCGACGGCTAAGCTTGAGCTTAGGACCCAAATATCTTGCCATTTTCTATCTCCAACAATCCTAGAAACGAACGCGTTATACGCGACGTTTTTTCGGCGGACGACAACCGTTATGAGGGATCGGAGTCACATCAGTAATATTAGTGATGCGGAAACCAGCGGCGTTCAGAGCACGAACAGTAGATTCGCGACCCGGACCCGGACCTTTTACCATAACTTCCAGATTCTTGATGCCGTATTCTTTTACGGCTTCAGCGCAACGCTCTGCTGCAACCTGAGCTGCGAACGGAGTGGATTTGCGTGAACCACGGAAACCGGAACCACCGGCTGTTGCCCAACCCAGCGCGTTACCCTGACGATCAGTAATAGTAACGATGGTGTTGTTGAAAGAAGCATGGATATGAGCCACGCCGTCAGAGACTTGTTTTCTTACACGCTTACGTGCACGAACTGGTGCCTTTGCCATTATTCAATCACCCCGATTATTTCTTGATCGGTTTGCGCGGACCCTTACGGGTACGTGCGTTGGTCTTGGTGCGCTGGCCGCGAACCGGGAGACCACGACGATGACGCAAACCGCGATAGCAACCAAGGTCCATAAGGCGCTTGATGCTCATGCTAACTTCACGGCGCAGATCACCTTCAACGACAAATTTGGCAACTTCGTCACGCAGCGTGTCGATTTGTTCTTCAGACAGCTCACTGATCTTAACATCTTCAGCGATACCCGCTGCAGCCAGAATGGCTTTAGAACGGGTCTTGCCGACGCCATAGATCGAAGTTAATGCGATCACAGCATGTTTCTGATCAGGAATGTTAATGCCTGCTATACGGGCCACTATGCACTCCTACTATTTAATATGTACGCACCATGCTGAAAAGCCCGTTTTCAGGATACTCAAATGGAAACGTACAGACATACAAAAGATTGGCTGGCTAATCTAGCCAGCTCAACCCAACTTTGCAAGAAAAATATGCGAAATAATCAGCCTTGGCGCTGTTTATGCTTCGGCTCGGCACTGCAAATCACACGGATGACACCATCACGCTTAACGATTTTGCAGTTACGGCATAATTTCTTGACGGAAGCACGAACTTTCATTTTTACTCTCCGTAACTTCTCGGGCGCCCTGTTAGCGGCCGTAGCCTTTCAGGTTCGCCTTCTTCAATGCAGACTCGTACTGACTGGACATCATCAGAGTTTGCACTTGAGCCATAAAGTCCATAATGACGACAACAACGATAAGCAGTGAAGTCCCACCGAAGTAGAACGGTACTTTCATTGCATCACGCATGAACTCCGGGATCAGGCAGATAAAAGTAATATAAAGCGCACCAACCAAAGTCAGGCGAGTCATTACTTTATCGATATACTTCGCCGTTTGCTCTCCCGGACGAATTCCTGGTACAAATGCACCGGACTTCTTCAGGTTATCTGCTGTTTCACGCGGGTTGAAGACCAACGCCGTGTAGAAGAAACAGAAGAAGATGATCGCAGACGCATAGAGTAACACATAAAGTGGTTGCCCAGGCTGCAAATACAGCGAAATTGTTGTCAGCCAGTTCCAACCAGTCCCGCCCCCGAACCATGACGCGATGGTCGCCGGGAACAGAATAATACTGGAAGCGAAGATCGCTGGGATTACCCCTGCCATGTTCACTTTCAGCGGTAAATGTGTGCTCTGTGCAGCATAGACACGACGACCTTGCTGACGTTTCGCGTAGTTTACCACAATGCGGCGTTGACCACGTTCAACGAAGATAACAAAGAACGTCACTGCAAATACTAATACTGCAACCAACAGCAACAGGAGGAAGTGCAGGTCGCCTTGACGCGCTTGCTCGATAGTATGGGCAATGGCTGGCGGGAGTCCCGCAACAATACCAGCGAAAATAATGATCGAAATACCGTTACCGATACCACGTTCAGTAATTTGTTCGCCGAGCCACATCAGGAACATAGTTCCTGAAACCAGACTTACAACAGCGGTGAAATAGAATGCAAAGCCTGGGTTAATTACCAGGCCCTGCATACCAGGCATATTCGGTAGACCGGTAGCAATACCGATCGACTGGAATATTGCCAGCACCAGAGTGCCGTAACGGGTGTACTGGCTGATCTTACGACGACCAGACTCCCCTTCTTTCTTCAGTTCTGCCAGGGTCGGATGAACGACCGTCAGCAGCTGGATAATAATCGATGCCGAAATGTACGGCATGATACCCAGTGCAAAGATTGAAGCACGGCTGAGAGCACCACCAGAGA
The DNA here is from genome assembly GCA_002360945.1 of Leclercia adecarboxylata. Classification (GTDB taxonomy): domain Bacteria; phylum Pseudomonadota; class Gammaproteobacteria; order Enterobacterales; family Enterobacteriaceae; genus Enterobacter; species Enterobacter adecarboxylatus_B. The sequence goes on from DERO01000038.1 coordinate 14,873, forward strand.
ACATGTTAAACATTTCAATGATGGTGCCTCGCTGTTGCTCAAGCAGTTTGGCAAGTACAGCGGCATCAATACCAGGGATCGGAATGAAAGAGCCAATACGGAACACAATAAGCGCACCGATTACAAACAACAGTCTGCGTTTCAGCTCGCCTAAGCCACCTTTGGCACTTTGAAAATCTAATCCCGGTTGTTTAGCCATCTGCTACTTATTCCTCGATTTTACCGCCAGCAGCTTCGATAGCAGCACGAGCACCTTTAGTAACACGCAGGCCACGAACAGTTACCGGAGTAGAAACTTCACCAGCCAGGATCACTTTCGCGAACTCGATCTGGATACCGATAATGTTTGCTGCTTTCAGCGTGTTCAGGTCTACAACGCCGCCTTCAACTTTCGCCAGGTCAGACAGACGAACTTCGGCTGTGATCGCTGATTTGCGAGAGGTGAAGCCGAACTTCGGCAGACGACGGTACAGTGGCATCTGGCCACCCTCGAAACCGCGACGTACGCCACCGCCAGAACGAGAGTTCTGACCTTTGTGACCACGACCACCGGTTTTGCCGAGGCCAGAACCGATACCACGACCCAGGCGTTTACCCGCCTTTTTAGAGCCTTCGGCCGGAGACAGAGTATTTAAACGCATCTCTTACTCCTCAACTTTAACCATGAAGTAAACCGCGTTGACCATACCACGAACAGCAGGAGTATCCTCGCGCTCAACGGTATGACCAATACGACGCAGACCCAGGCCAAGCAGCGTTGCCTTGTGTTTCGGCAGACGTCCGATTGCACTGCGGGTTTGTGTAATTTTAATAGTCTTTGCCATGGTCAATTACCCCAGAATTTCTTCAACGGATTTACCACGCTTGGCAGCGACCATTTCTGGAGATTTCATATTTTCCAGGCCATCAATAGTTGCACGAACCACGTTAATCGGGTTGGTGGAACCATATGCTTTAGCCAGAACGTTATGAACTCCAGCAACTTCCAGAACGGCGCGCATTGCACCACCGGCGATGATACCGGTACCTTCGGAAGCTGGCTGCATGAAGACACGAGAACCCGTGTGAGTACCCTTAACCGGGTGCTGCAGGGTGCCGTGGTTCAGCGCGACGTTAATCATATTGCGACGGGCTTTTTCCATCGCTTTCTGGATCGCTGCTGGAACTTCACGCGCTTTACCGTAACCAAAACCAACGCGACCATTACCATCACCAACAACAGTCAGAGCTGTGAAGGAGAAAATACGACCACCTTTAACGGTTTTAGATACGCGGTTAACCGCGATCAGCTTTTCCTGCAGTTCGCCAGCCTGTTTTTCGATGTGAGCCATCTTACACCTCTACCTTAGAACTGAAGGCCAGCTTCACGGGCAGCATCTGCCAGTGCCTGGACACGACCATGATATTGGAACCCGGAACGGTCAAAGGACACAACTGTGATGCCTTTTTCCAGAGCGCGTTCAGCAACAGCTTTACCTACAGCTGCAGCGGCGTCTTTGTTACCGGTGTACTTCAATTGTTCAGTAATAGCTTTTTCTACAGTAGAAGCAGCTACCAGAACTTCAGAACCGTTTGGTGCAATTACCTGTGCGTAAATATGACGCGGGGTACGATGTACCACTAGGCGAGTTGCACCCAGCTCTTTGAGCTTGCGGCGTGCGCGGGTCGCACGACGGATACGAGCAGATTTCTTATCCATAGTGTTACCTTACTTCTTCTTAGCCTCTTTGGTACGCACGACTTCGTCGGCGTAACGAACACCCTTGCCTTTATAAGGCTCAGGACGACGGTAGGCGCGCAGATCTGCTGCAACCTGACCGATCAGCTGTTTATCAGCGCCTTTCAGCACGATTTCAGTCTGAGTCGGGCATTCTGCAGTGATACCGGCAGGCAGCGGATGCTCAACAGGGTGTGAGAAGCCCAGAGACAGGCCTACTGCATTCCCTTTGATCGCTGCACGGTAACCTACACCAACCAGTTGAAGCTTTTTAGTGAAGCCTTCGGTAACACCAACAACCATTGAGTTCAGCAGGGCACGCGCGGTACCAGCCTGAGCCCAGCCATCAACGTAACCAGTACGTGGGCCGAAGGTCAGAGCGTTGTCTACATGATTAACTTCAACAGCATCGTTGAGGGTACGAGTCAGCTCGCCATTTTTACCTTTGATCGTAATAACCTGACCGTCGATTTTTACATCAACGCCGGCAGGAATAACGACCGGTGCTTTAGCAACACGAGACATTTTTTCCTCCGATTAGGCTACGTAGCAGATAATTTCGCCACCAAGACCAGCTTGGCGCGCTGCACGATCAGTCATAACACCTTTAGAGGTAGAAACAACTGCGATACCCATGCCGGCCATAACTTTTGGCAGCTCATCTTTTTTCTTATAGATGCGCAGGCCTGGGCGGCTGACACGCTGAATGCTTTCTACAACAGCTTTACCCTGGAAATACTTGAGAGTAAGTTCCAGTTCCGGCTTGGTGTCGCCTTCAACTTTAAAATCTTCGATAAAACCTTCTTCCTTCAGCACGTTGGCAATTGCCACTTTCAGCTTGGCGGAAGGCATGGTGACCGCAACTTTGTTCGCGGCCTGACCGTTACGGATACGGGTCAGCATATCCGCGATCGGATCTTGCATGCTCATCTGTCTTTACTCCCGTGATTCAATTGGTAATTACCAGCTAGCCTTTTTCAAGCCTGGTACTTCACCGCGCATGGCGGCTTCACGCAGTTTGATACGGCTCAACCCGAACTTGCCCACGAAACCATGTGGACGACCTGTTTGACGACAGCGGTTACGCTGACGAGACGGGCTGGAATCACGCGGCAGAGACTGCAGCTTGAGAACAGCATTCCAACGATCTTCGTCGGAAGCGTTCACATCAGAAATGATCGCTTTCAGTTCAGCGCGTTTAGCGAAGAATTTATCAGCTAAAGCTACGCGCTTTACTTCGCGTGCTTTCATTGATTGCTTAGCCATTCAGTAACCCTACCTTACTTGCGGAACGGGAAGTCAAACGCAGCCAGCAGAGCGCGGCCTTCTTCGTCAGAGTTCGCAGTAGTGGTAATGGTAATATCCAAACCACGCACGCGGTCGACTTTATCGTAGTCGATCTCTGGGAAGATGATCTGCTCACGGACACCCATGCTGTAGTTACCACGACCGTCGAAAGACTTAGCGGACAAGCCACGGAAGTCACGGATACGTGGAACAGCAATAGAGATCAGGCGCTCAAGGAACTCCCACATGCGTTCGCCACGCAGGGTTACTTTACAGCCGATCGGATAGCCCTGACGGATTTTGAAGCCTGCAACAGATTTGCGTGCTTTGGTGATCAGCGGTTTTTGACCGGAGATTGCTGTCAGATCAGCTGCTGCGTTATCCAGCAGTTTCTTGTCAGCGATCGCTTCACCAACACCCATGTTCAGGGTGATCTTCTCGACCCGAGGGACTTGCATGACAGAATTGTAGTTAAACTCAGTCATGAGTTTGTTAACTACTTCGTCTTTGTAGTAATCATGCAGTTTCGCCATCGTACTACTCCAAATTACTTGATAGTTTCGCTGTTAGACTTGAAGAAACGGACTTTTTTGCCGTCTTCGAATCTAAAGCCTACACGGTCAGCCTTGCCGGTTGCCGCATTGAAGATTGCAACGTTAGAAACCTGAATAGCAGCTTCTTTTTCAACGATGCCGCCTGGCTGGTTCAGGGCCGGAACCGGCTTCTGATGTTTCTTAACCAGGTTAATACCTTCAACGACGAGTTTGCCGGAAGACAGAACATTTTTTACTTTACCGCGTTTACCTTTATCTTTACCGGTTAACACGATAACTTCGTCATCACGACGGATTTTCGCTGCCATGATTCGCTCCTTAGAGTACTTCTGGTGCCAGAGAGATAATTTTCATGAACTTTTCAGTACGAAGTTCACGAGTTACCGGCCCAAAGATACGCGTGCCGATAGGCTGCTCGCTGTTATTGTTTAAAATAACGCATGCATTACCATCGAAGCGAATGACAGAACCGTCAGGGCGACGAACACCCTTCCTGGTGCGCACCACTACCGCTTTCAGCACATCACCTTTTTTGACCTTACCACGTGGAATTGCTTCCTTGATGGTGATCTTGATGATGTCGCCTACGCCTGCGTAGCGACGGTGCGAGCCACCCAGAACCTTGATACACATTACGCGACGTGCACCGGAGTTGTCGGCGACGTTCAGCATAGTCTGTTCTTGGATCATTTCAGTGCTCCGCTAATGTCAACTACTACCTGAGACTCTAAAATCAGAGCCGTTAAAAAGCCCCATATCGAGGGCGCGGCATTATAACACCGCTTCTGCAATATGGGTAGAAAAAATAAACGGCCCATTGCTGAGCCGTTTATTCGTATCGAGAAGGCTACTCTATTACAGAACCGCTTTCTCTACAACGCGAACCAGCGTCCAGGACTTAGTCTTGGACAGTGGACGGCATTCACGGATTTCAACCTTGTCGCCGATACCACATTCGTTGTTCTCGTCATGTACGTGCAGTTTGGTCGTACGCTTGATGAATTTACCGTAGATCGGGTGTTTCACAATACGTTCGATAGCTACAACGATGGATTTCTCCATTTTGTCGCTAACAACACGACCTTGCAGAGTACGGATTTTATCGGTCATTACGCACCCGCCTTCTGAGTCAGTAAAGTCTTAACGCGTGCAACATCACGACGAACCTGCTTCAGCAGGTGAGTCTGTTGCAGCTGGCCGCTTGCAGCCTGCATACGCAGGTTGAACTGCTCACGCAGCAGGTTCAGCAGCTCAGCGTTCAGCTCTTCTACGCTTTTTTCACGCAGCTCATTTGCTTTCATTACATCACCGTCTTAGTTACAAAGGTGGTTTTGATAGGCAGTTTCGCTGCTGCCAGGCCGAAGGCTTCACGGGCCAGCTCTTCCGGAACACCGTCCATTTCATACAGGACTTTGCCCGGTTGGATCAAGGCAACCCAGTACTCCACGTTACCTTTACCTTTACCCATACGAACTTCCAGCGGCTTCTCGGTAATTGGTTTGTCCGGGAATACACGGATCCAAATTTTACCTTGACGCTTAACTGCACGGGTCATAGCACGACGTGCTGCTTCGATCTGACGTGCAGTCAGACGACCACGGCCAACAGCTTTCAGACCGAAAGTGCCGAAGCTAACATCCGTACCCTGCGCCAGACCACGGTTGCGGCCTTTATGCACTTTACGGAATTTTGTACGCTTTGGTTGTAACATCAGCGACGCTCCTTATTTACGGCCTTTACGCTGCTGCTTTTTAGGTTGCGCAGCCGGTTTTTCCGGTTGTTCAACAGCAGCCATACCACCCAGGATCTCACCTTTGAAGATCCATACCTTAACGCCGATTACACCGTAAGTGGTGTGCGCTTCAGAGGTGTTGTAGTCGATGTCAGCACGCAGAGTGTGCAGCGGTACGCGACCTTCGCGGTACCATTCGGTACGTGCGATTTCCGCGCCGCCCAGACGGCCGCTAACTTCAACTTTGATACCTTTAGCGCCCAGACGCATTGCGTTCTGTACAGCACGCTTCATAGCACGACGGAACATAACGCGACGTTCCAGCTGTGAAGTGATGCTGTCAGCAACCAATTTAGCGTCCAGTTCAGGCTTACGAACTTCAGCGATATTGATCTGTGCAGGAACGCCAGCGATATCCGCTACGACCTTGCGCAGTTTTTCTACGTCTTCGCCTTTCTTACCGATTACGATGCCAGGACGAGCAGTGTGAATAGTCACACGGATGCTCTTAGCTGGACGCTCGATAACGATACGAGATACAGACGCTTTAGCCAGTTCCTTAGTCAGGTACTGACGTACTTTAAAATCGCTGTCCAGGTTGTCAGCGAATTCTTTGGTGTTCGCAAACCAGGTTGAGTTCCATGGTTTTACAATACCCAGGCGAATACCATTAGGATGTACTTTCTGACCCATTGCTAGTCTCCAGAGTCTCAGCGATCGGACACAACCACAGTAATGTGGCTGGTGCGCTTCAGGATGCGATCTGCACGACCTTTCGCACGCGGCATAATGCGCTTCATGCTTGGGCCTTCGTCTACGAAGATTTTCGCGACTTTCAGATCGTCAATGTCAGCGCCATCGTTGTGTTCAGCGTTAGCAATGGCAGATTCCAGTACCTTCTTAACCAATACCGCAGCTTTCTTGTTGGTATAGGTCAGGATGTCCAGGGCCTGCGACACTTTCTTACCGCGAATCAGGTCAGCAACAAGGCGAACCTTCTGAGCAGAAGAACGAGCATGGCGATGTTGAGCTAAAGTTTCCATCTCTTCCTCCTACCTTATTTCTTCTTCGCTTTTTTATCAGCAGCGTGGCCGCGATAAGTACGAGTCGGTGCGAATTCACCCAGTTTGTGGCCGACCATTTCGTCGGAAACAAAGACTGGAACGTGCTGACGACCATTATGGACAGCGATGGTCAAACCGATCATGTTAGGAAAGATCGTTGAACGACGGGACCAAGTGCGCAGGGGCTTCTTGTCTCCGCTTTCCACCGCTTTCTCTACCTTCTTCAGCAAGTGCAGGTCAATAAAAGGACCTTTCTTGAGAGAACGTGGCATGGCTTATCCTCTAATATTATTTGCTACGGCGACGTACGATAAATTTATCAGTACGCTTGTTGCTGCGGGTCTTCTTACCTTTGGTCTGAACGCCCCACGGAGTTACCGGGTGCTTACCAAAGTTACGACCTTCACCACCACCATGTGGGTGGTCGACTGGGTTCATCGCAGTACCGCGAACGGTAGGACGAACACCACGCCAGCGTGCAGCACCTGCTTTACCCAGTACGCGCAGCATATGCTCAGCATTGCCAACTTCGCCCAGGGTAGCGCGGCAGTCTGCTTCGACTTTACGCATTTCACCAGAACGCAGACGCAGGGTGACATAAGCACCATCGCGCGCAACGATCTGAACGTAAGTACCAGCGGAACGTGCCAACTGACCGCCTTTACCTGGTTTCATTTCTACGTTATGAACGGTAGAACCAACCGGGATATTGCGCATCGGCAGGGTGTTACCTGCTTTGATTGCAGCATCAACGCCAGACTGAATCTGGTCGCCAGCTTTCAGGCCTTTAGGGGCCAGAATGTAACGACGCTCGCCATCTTTGTACAGAACCAGCGCGATGTTCGCGGAACGGTTCGGATCGTACTCAAGACGTTCAACAACAGCTGGGATACCGTCTTTGTTGCGTTTGAAGTCAACAATACGGTAAGCCTGCTTGTGACCACCACCGATATGACGAGTGGTGATACGGCCATTGTTGTTACGACCGCCGGATTTGCTGTTTTTTTCAACCAGCGGAGCAAAAGGTTTGCCCTTGTGCAGCTCTGGGTTGACCACTTTAACGACGTGGCGACGACCCGGAGATGTCGGTTTACATTTAACAACTGCCATTGTATTACTCCTCCGACTTACTCAGCGCCGCCAACGAAGTCCAGATTCTGGCCTTCTTTCAGGGTGACGTAAGCTTTTTTCCAGTCGCTACGACGACCGATACGCTGTCCGTGACGTTTAACTTTCCCTTTAACTACCAGGGTGTTAACGACTTCGACTTCGACTTCAAACAGTTTCTGCACAGCAGCTTTAATTTCTGCTTTGGTCGCGTCTTTAGCAACTTTGAGAACGATGGTGTTAGTTTTTTCCATCGCAGCAGACGCTTTTTCAGAAACGTGCGGTGCACGAAGCACCTTCAGCAGACGTTCTTCACGAATCATGCCAGCATCTCCTCAACTTGCTTAACAGCATCAGCAGTCATTACGACTTTGTCGAAGGCGATCAGGCTAACCGGGTCGATACCAGTCGCATCGCGTACGTCAACCTTGTGCAGGTTACGTGCGGCCAGGAACAGGTTCTCGTCCAGCTCACCGGTGATGATCAGCACATCTTCCAGAGCCATGTCTTTCAGTTTCTGTGCCAGCAGCTTAGTTTTAGGCGCTTCTACAGAGAAAGATTCGACAACGATCAGACGATCCTGACGTACCAGCTCGGACAGGATGCTTTTCAGCGCGCCGCGGTACATCTTTTTGTTAACTTTTTGACTGTGGTCCTGCGGGCGAGCAGCGAAGGTCACGCCACCGGAACGCCAGATCGGGCTCTTGATAGAACCTGAACGCGCACGGCCGGTACCTTTCTGGCGCCACGGCTTTTTGCCGGAACCAGTTACTTCAGCACGAGTCTTCTGAGCACGAGTACCCTGACGAGCACCAGCTGCATAAGCAACAACAACCTGGTGAACCAGCGCTTCGTTGAAATCACGACCGAAGGTAGTTTCGGAAACAGTCAGCGCGCTCTGCGCGTCTTTCAATACTAATTCCATTGCTATCCCCTTACGCCTTCACAGCTGGTTTAACGATCAGGTCGCTACCGGTTGCACCCGGAACTGCACCTTTAACCAGCAGCAGGTTGCGCTCAGCGTCAACACGTACTACGTCCAGGCTCTGAACGGTCACACGTTCGTTACCCAGCTGACCTGCCATTTTCTTGCCTTTGAACACTTTGCCCGGAGTCTGGTTCTGACCGATAGAACCCGGAACGCGGTGGGACAAGGAGTTACCGTGCGTGGCATCCTGAGTACGGAAGTTCCAGCGCTTAACGGTACCAGCAAAACCTTTACCTTTAGAGGTACCGGTTACGTCAACTTTTTTAACTTCTGCAAACAGCTCAACGCTAATGTCCTGACCTACGGTGAACTCTTCGCCTTCAGCAAGACGGAATTCCCACAGACCACGGCCAGCTTCAACGCCAGCTTTAGCGAAGTGACCCGCTTCCGGTTTGGTTACACGGTTAGCTTTTTTAGCACCAGTGGTAACCTGAACGGCACGGTAGCCATCGTTAGCCAGGTCTTTAACCTGAGTAACGCGGTTTGCTTCAACTTCGATTACGGTTACTGGGATAGATACGCCATCTTCAGTGAAGATGCGGGTCATGCCCACTTTTTTACCGACTAAACCAATCATTGTATCAACCTCTCAATCGCTCGATGACCTGATTAACCCAGGCTGATCTGCACGTCTACACCGGCAGCCAGATCCAGACGCATCAGAGCATCAACGGTTTTCTCGGTTGGCTCAACGATGTCAACCAGACGCTTGTGAGTGCGGATTTCGTACTGATCACGCGCGTCTTTGTTAACGTGCGGGGAGATCAGAACGGTAAAGCGCTCTTTGCGGGTCGGCAGCGGGATCGGACCACGGACTTGCGCACCAGTGCGCTTAGCAGTCTCGACGATTTCCGCGGTTGATTGATCGATCAGACGATGATCAAACGCTTTAAGACGGATACGGATTCTTTGGTTCTGCATGAGACCAGAGCTCCAATTATTTTATAAACGAAAATGATTACTACTCAAACCCATTACGATTGATGGGAGAGTGTAACCGTTCTTACGTAGCCCCCCAATTGGGAGCATTGTTAGGCAACGAAAAACAGTGTTACCTGGGTTCAGATTGAACCAGCTGTCAATTACGACAAGCCCGCGCATTATACGTAAATCCGGGCAGGACGCAAGCCCCGTTTAGGAAATAGGCGACACCAGGCAGATTTGCGTGGTGGCTCGTAAATATTTTGCAGCGTTGTGGTGGTATGCCGATACCCGGGAAGGCGTTACGCAGGATTGAGTATTGCTGTTTGTTTAACCTTACGGAATGAGTGGAATATTGCCCCACACATTTTATAGAGGCTCTAAACGATGCTCACCTCCCTCCCCTTCCTGATTATCTACCTGGGTTTGACCTGTTTATTAGTCCGTGAGGATATCCGTTCGCATCTGCTTCCGGATAAATATCTCTGTCCACTGCTTTGGGCGGGCCTGCTCTTTCACCTCTGCCTTCATCCCGATTTTCTGGCAAGCGCGGTCTTAGGCGCGATCGTGGGATATGCCGGCTTCGCGATGATTTATTGGGCTTATAAACTGATACGCAAACGTGAAGGGCTGGGATACGGTGACGTGAAATATCTGGGGGCGCTGGGCGCATGGCATGGCTGGTGTGTGCTTCCTGCGCTGGCATTATCGGCTGCTCTGCTGGCGACGCTGTATCTTTTAATACGCTCTATGTGTAAACCCGGCGAACAGATACTAAAAAACCCGCTGCCTTTTGGACCTTTCATGGCGGCAGCGGGTTTTATGATGGGCGGGCAAAGCCTGATCAGCTTTCCACTTTAATCTGCGACTGAAGGTAATTCTGCAGGCCGATTTTACCGATGAGATCCAACTCGGTTTCGAGCCAGTCGATATGCCCTTCTTCGTCGGCCAGTATTTGAATCATCATATCGCGACTGACGTAGTCGTGAACGCTGTCCGCATAAGCGATGGCTTCACGAAGATCTTTTGCGCCCTCAAGTTCCAGCGCCAGATCGGATCGCAGCATCTCTTCGACATCTTCACCGATCCCCAGCTTGCCGAGATCCTGCAGGTTGGGGATGCCCTCAAGAAACAAAATACGCTCGATATACTTATCGGCGTGTTTCATCTCATCAATGGATTCATGGTATTCGACGTCGTTGAGGCGAGTCAGACCCCAGTTCTTAAACATTCTCGCGTGGAGAAAGTATTGATTGATTGCGACAAGCTCATTTCCCAATAATTTATTGAGATAACTTATGATTTTAATATCACCTTTCATTATAGTCCCTCCGCTTCCACTTATTGAAGCGTAGATGGGGCTACAGGGATGTCAAAGAAAAGAATGAGCCTCAGGCAATCTCTTTGTATTCCGGGATCTGCATCAATTCGTCCTGCATGATCTCACGGGCAGCGCGAACGCACTTACCGCATTGATTTCCCACCGGAACAAACTTACGCAGCTGCTGAAAAGATTGTGGTTGAAACTGGCGAACGGCCTGACGAATTTTTTTGTCACTCACACCATTACATAAACAAACGTACATAACCACTCCCGTTCAAAATATGCGCAAAGTGTAAGTGAGAATAATTATGATTACAATAGCACAAGCACGAAGATACGGGGCGGGGGCAGACAAAAAATGCGAAAATTTGTGACAGGGACAAACGGAGGACAACAAAAAAGGACGCCGAAGCGTCCTTTTTAATTCAGGGGTAATTAATTAGCCCAGAACTTTAGCAACAACACCCGCGCCAACGGTACGGCCACCTTCGCGGATTGCGAAGCGCAGACCATCGTCCATTGCGATTGGGTGGATCAGGGTAACAACCATCTTGATGTTGTCGCCTGGCATTACCATCTCAACGCCTTCTGGCAGTTCGATGGTACCGGTCACGTCAGTAGTACGGAAGTAGAACTGTGGACGGTAGCCTTTGAAGAACGGAGTATGACGGCCGCCTTCGTCTTTGGACAGGATGTACACTTCAGATTCGAACTTGGTGTGTGGCTTGATTGAGCCTGGCTTAGCCAGAACCTGACCACGTTCGATTTCTTCACGTTTGATACCACGCAGCAGAACACCAACGTTCTCACCGGCACGGCCTTCGTCCAGCAGTTTGCGGAACATTTCAACGCCGGTACAGGTAGACTTGGCAGTCTCTTTGATACCAACGATTTCAACTTCTTCGCCAACTTTAACGATACCGCGCTCTACACGACCGGTAACAACGGTACCACGGCCGGAGATGGAGAATACGTCTTCGATAGGCAGCAGGAACGGCTTGTCAATCGCACGCTCTGGCTCTGGGATGTAGGAATCCAGGTAGCCAGCCAGTTCGATGATTTTCTCTTCCCACTCTGCTTCGCCTTCCAGCGCTTTCAGCGCGGAACCGCGAACGATTGGGGTGTCGTCGCCCGGGAAGTCGTACTGAGACAGCAGCTCACGCACTTCCATCTCAACCAGTTCCAGCAGCTCTTCGTCATCAACCATGTCGCATTTGTTCAGGAACACGATGATGAAAGGAACGCCTACCTGACGACCCAGCAGGATGTGCTCACGGGTCTGAGGCATAGGGCCGTCAGTCGCAGCAACAACCAGGATCGCGCCGTCCATCTGCGCAGCACCGGTGATCATGTTTTTAACATAGTCGGCGTGGCCCGGGCAGTCTACGTGTGCGTAGTGGCGGGTCGGGGTGTCATATTCAACGTGGGAAGTGTTGATGGTGATACCACGAGCTTTTTCTTCTGGCGCGTTATCGATCTGGTCGAATGCACGAGCAGAACCACCGTAGGTTTTAGCCAGAACGGTAGTGATTGCAGCGGTCAGGGTAGTTTTACCGTGGTCAACGTGGCCGATAGTACCAACGTTGACGTGCGGTTTTGTACGTTCAAATTTTTCTTTAGACACGGCTATATTCCTTACTATAGTGCTCTCCCCTTTGGAGAGAGCACGGGACTTAGGTTTTAATCCTGTGGATTATTTACCACGGGCTTCAATTACGGCCTGAGCAACGTTGTTCGGCGCATCATCATACTTCAGGAATTCCATGGTGTATGATGCACGACCTTTGGTCAGAGAACGCAGCTGAGTTGCATATCCGAACATTTCAGACAGCGGAACTTCAGCGTGGATCTTAACGCCAGTTACTTCAGATTCCTGACCACGCAGCATACCGCGACGACGGCTCAAGTCACCGATAACGTCACCGGTGTTCTCTTCAGGAGTTTCTACTTCAACCTTCATGATTGGCTCAAGCAGAACTGGTTTCGCTTTCTTAAAGCCTTCTTTAAAGGCGATAGAAGCAGCCAGTTTAAACGCCAGTTCAGAGGAGTCAACGTCATGGTAAGAACCGAAGTGCAGACGAACACCCATGTCTACTACCGGGTAACCAGCCAGTGGACCAGACTTCAGCTGCTCCTGGATACCTTTATCAACGGCAGGGATGTATTCGCCAGGAATCACACCACCTTTAATGTCGTTGATGAACTCGTAACCTTTCGGGTTAGAGCCCGGCTCCAGTGGGTACATGTCGATCACAACGTGACCATACTGACCACGACCACCAGACTGCTTAGCGTGTTTACCTTCAACATCGGAAACTTTCTGACGAATCGCTTCACGGTAAGCAACCTGAGGTTTACCTACGTTAGCTTCAACGTTGAATTCACGACGCATACGGTCAACGATGATGTCGAGGTGCAGTTCACCCATACCAGCGATGATGGTCTGGTTAGATTCTTCATCAGTCCATACGCGGAATGATGGGTCTTCTTTAGCCAGACGGCCCAGAGCCAGACCCATTTTTTCCTGGTCAGCTTTGGTTTTTGGTTCAACGGCGATAGAGATTACCGGCTCAGGGAACTCCATGCGCTCCAGAATGATTGGGTGATCTGGGTTACACAGGGTGTCACCAGTAGTCACGTCTTTCAGACCGATAGCAGCAGCGATGTCGCCCGCACGAACTTCTTTGATCTCTTCACGTTTGTTCGCGTGCATCTGTACGATACGACCGAAACGCTCACGTGCAGCTTTCACGGAGTTCAGGATGGTGTCACCGGAGTTAACCACACCAGAGTACACACGGAAGAACGTCAGGTTACCCACGAACGGGTCGGTAGCGATTTTGAACGCCAGAGCAGCAAACGGCTCTTCATCACTTGCGTGACGCTCAGCCGGCGTGTCTTTACCGTCGTCCAGGATACCGTTGATCGCAGGAACGTCTACCGGGGATGGCAGGTAGTCAACTACCGCATCCAGCATCGCCTGAACACCTTTGTTCTTGAACGCAGAACCACAGGTTACCAGGATGATTTCGTTGTTCAGAACGCGCTGACGCAGAGCTTTTTTGATCTCTTCTTCAGTCAGTTCTTCACCACCCAGGTATTTCTCCATCAGGTCTTCTGAAGCTTCTGCTGCGGATTCGATCAGGTTCTGGTGCCATTCGTCAGCCAGATCCTGCATGTCAGCCGGGATATCTTCGTATTCGAAGGTAACGCCCTGATCTGCATCGTTCCAGTTGATGGCTTTCATTTTCACCAGGTCGATAACGCCGGTGAAGCCTTCTTCAGCACCAATTGCCAGCTGCAGCGGAACAGGGTTCGCGCCCAGACGGGATTTGATCTGACCAACAACTTTCAGGAAGTTAGCACCCATACGGTCCATTTTGTTAACGAACGCGATGCGTGGAACTTTGTATTTGTTTGCCTGACGCCATACGGTTTCAGACTGCGGCTGAACACCACCAACTGCGCAGTAAACCATTACCGCACCATCAAGAACACGCATGGAACGTTCTACTTCGATGGTGAAGTCAACGTGCCCCGGGGTGTCGATGATGTTTACGCGATGCGGTTCATACTGCTTAGCCATACCAGACCAGAATGCAGTAGTCGCTGCGGAGGTGATGGTAATACCACGCTCCTGCTCCTGCTCCATCCAGTCCATGGTAGCGGCGCCGTCATGAACTTCACCGATTTTGTGGTTTACACCGGTGTAGAACAGAATACGTTCGGTGGTAGTGGTTTTACCGGCGTCGATGTGCGCACTGATACCAATGTTACGGTAGCGTGCGATGGGTGTTGTACGAGCCATTTGATTCCTCGTTTATCTTTTTAGGCGTTCAGTTAAGTAACCCAAAGCGGGCTGCTTCGCTGAAGCGCCCGCCTGGTGACTAATACTCCGAAGGGATTACCAACGGTAGTGTGCGAACGCCTTGTTGGCTTCTGCCATACGGTGAACGTCTTCACGTTTCTTAACTGCAGTACCTTTGTTGTCTGCAGCATCAGAAAGTTCGTTCGCCAGACGCAGAGCCATGGATTTATCACCGCGTTTACGAGCAGCTTCAACGATCCAACGCATTGCCAGAGCATTACGACGAACCGGACGAACTTCAACTGGAACCTGATAAGTAGAACCACCAACGCGGCGGGACTTAACTTCTACAGTTGGGCGAACGTTGTCGAGAGCGACTTCGAAAGCTTCCAGTTCATTTTTACCAGAACGCTGAGCCAGGGTCTCAAGCGCGCTGTATACGATTGCTTCTGCAGTAGATTTTTTACCATCTACCATCAGGATATTTACAAATTTTGCCAGCAGTTCTGATCCGAATTTCGGATCTGGAAGAATTTTACGCTGACCAATGACGCGACGACGTGGCATGGGAATACTCCGTTGTTAATTCAGGATTGTCCAAAACTCTAAGAGTTTAGTATGACATTAAGATAAATCAGTTTGGCCTTACTTAACGGAGAACCATTAAGCCTTAGGACGTTTCACGCCATACTTGGAGCGAGATTGCTTACGGTCTTTAACGCCGGAGCAGTCAAGCGCACCACGAACGGTGTGGTAACGAACACCCGGAAGGTCTTTTACACGACCGCCACGGATCAGGATCACGGAGTGTTCCTGCAGGTTGTGACCTTCACCACCGATGTAGGAAGTCACTTCAAAACCGTTAGTCAAACGCACACGGCATACTTTACGCAGTGCGGAGTTTGGTTTCTTAGGAGTGGTGGTATATACACGAGTACATACGCCACGTTTCTGCGGGCAGGCTTCCAGCGCAGGCACGTTGCTTTTTGCAACTTTGCGAGCGCGTGGTTTGCGTACCAGCTGGTTAACTGTTGCCATTAAATAGCTCCTGGTTTTAGCTTTTGCTTCGTAAACACGTAATAAAACGCCCTCATACAATATGAGGACGCGAAATTTTAGGGCTACGTCGAAAAGGTGTCAAGAAATATACAGCGATCTCGCATCACCAGTTCATGTGACCGGTGTGCTGGATAGCCAGATTGACGAAATCAGTATAGCTAACCACGTCAATTTTGGTTGAAATTTGACCAGCAAGACCGCGGGCATCGATATCATCTTTAAGCGCAGAGACAGAGATGGGGGCATTACTGAGAATATCAACAAAGCGACTGCCCTCTACCGCCGCCAGAACGCCATCCTGGATAAGCAGCAGGGCATCGCCTTCACGCACCATGCTTAACAGGCTTTCGATGTCGCATTGCCACGGCGAGTGGCTCAGGGTGTGGAGCATGACGGCCTCAGAAGGTCAGGATGGTGTCGAAGTGGGAGAGATGTTCACGCAACACCTCCGGCGCGATCACGGTGGCGTCGAGAACAAAGGGCGTGTTGTCACTCAAACCGCGCGCCTGCAGGGAGGCGGCACAGACGTAAAACGTCTCGATGTCATACAGCGGCAGGACTTTAAAGGTCGCGATATAGTCGCGCGCCAGCACAGCCTGCGGCTGCTGACCGGCAAGCAGTTGAAACACACCGTCGCCGATAAAGAACACACCGATCTCTTCCGTCAGTGCGGAGGTCGCCAGTAACGCATCCAGCCCTTCCCTTCCGGCGGCACTGCCATGCGGAGCAGAGGTAAAGACAAAAGCCACGCGGTTCATCAGAATTGCACCATTCGGTCGCAGGTTAATGCGGCTTGCGCCAGCGCCCCGAGGCCGCTGAGTAAAAAGCCGTCATTTAGATTGGCGGCTGGCAGGCCCAGACGCTGCGCTTCGTTCGCATCGCTTACGCCGCGACGTAGCGCCGCCGCCACACAGATGTGCAGCTCAACCCCGTGCTGCTCGTTCAGCGATTGCCACGCGCGCACCAGGTCAAACTCATCAGAGGCGGGAGAGGTTAACTGGTTGGCGTTATAGACGCCTTCCCGATAAAAAAAGACGCTGACCAGCTCATGTCCGGCAGACAGCAGTGCGCGTGCAAACTGCAACGCACTGCTGGCCTGCTGCGTACCGTAAGCCGGGCCTGTCACCATTAATGCAAAACGCATTACTTCTCATGCCCCAGGAAATCGCCGCTCTTGAACTGACGGATATAGAGATACACCGTGTGTTTGGAGATATTGAGGCGATCGGCCACCTGGTTAATCGCATCCTTGATATCAAAAATGCCTTTTTCATAGAGGTTAAGCACGATCTGGCGATTTTTGGCATTGTTAGACACATTGCGATCGGCATTGACTTCTTCGATGGTGAATTCCAGCGTCTGGGTGACGAGATCTTCAACCGAGGAGGCAAAGTTCACAGAGGATCCGACATCCGGCGTTTCTGGCGGAATAAAGGTGTTCATGATCTGGGAGAACGGCACATCGAGGTTCATGTTGATGCACAGCAGGCCAATCACCCGATGATCGCGGTTGCGGATGGCAATCGTCACGGACTTCATCAGGACACCGCTCTTGGCACGGGTGAAATAACATTTTGAGACGCTGCTGTCCGCGCCGGTCATGTCGTGCAGCATACGCAGTGCAAGGTCGGTGATTGGCGAGCCAATTTTACGGCCAGTATGCTCACCATTGGCAATGCGGATGGCAGAACATTTCAGATCTTGCAGGGAGTGCAATACGATTTCGCAGTGGGACCCAATGAGCATCGCTAACCCGTCCACTACCGCTTCGTAGGATTTCAGAATATCGAAATCGGTCTGATCGAAAGGACGTTGATCCAGCAGGTCAAGTTCGCTGGTTTCGTTGGTTAAAAGCGACCTGGTCATGAAAAAAACACTCCTTTTCAGGAGCCTGTCGGTAGGTTTTCAGGGCAGGCTCATTATTTACACGGGCAACTAAATTAATACAGCGTAGGTAGCGCTTCCAGTGTTAATTATATCTGCACCATAATAAAAAAACCGCCGCTTCAGGAGCGGCGGTTTTTACCGATTTACTTCTTGGTGGCTTCTGCTGGCGCTTCTGGCTTCGCGTCAGGCTTAGCATCTGCTTTTGGCGCTGGCTTAATGTCCAGCAGCTCTACATCGAATACCAGCGTGGAGTTAGCCGGGATACCCGGGACGCCAGTTTTGCCGTAGGCCAGATCCGGTGGGATGACCAGCTTGATCTTACCGCCTTTCTTGATGTTCTTCAGGCCTTCAGTCCAGCCAGGGATAACACCGTCCAGACGGAAGGAGAGCGGCTCGCCACGGGTGTAAGAGTTATCGAACTCTTTACCGTCGGTCAGGGTACCTTTGTAGTTAACCACTACGGTATCGCTGTCTTTCGGCGCGTCGCCGGTACCTTCTTTCTCTATTTTATAGACCAGGCCAGTAGGAGAGGTTTTCGCGCCTTTCTCTTTAGCGAAAGCTTCACGGTAGGCTTTGCCTTTCGTTTCGTTTTCAGCCGCGTCTTTCTCCATCTTCTCCTGCGCTGCACCTTTCACGCGCGCTTCGAAAGCCTGCAGAGTTTGCTCGATTTCCTGGTCAGACAGTTTGCTCTTATCAGCAAAGGCATCCTGAACACCGGCGATCAGCTGAGTCTGATCCAGTTTGATGCCCAGCTTTTCTTGCTCTTTCAGAGAGTTTTCCATGTAACGGCCCAGAGATGCGCCCAGCGCGTAGGCTGACTTCTGGTCGTCATTTTTGAACGCCGCAGTGCTGTCAGCAGTCGCAGCAGGCTTTGCTGCATCGGCAGCGAAAGTCAGCGGCGCATGCAGAGCGACAGCCATCGTGGTCGCCAGCAGCGTTACTTTAAACAGTGATTTCATCCATTTCTCCAGGGCCGGGGACTCTCACCCCGTATTAAGCGTAAATGAGAAGCGTACTATAAAACGTTGAGGAACAAATCTACAGGTAGACACCCCTGATTAGCACCACATTTCAGACTATTTTTGTTTAAATTAGTTTCGCAGCAATGGGATGTTTACTGCGCGCGCGGATAATCTCGGGTAAAATCCGCCGCCGCCAGCCCCGAACGGGGTAAACGAGACCAACGAGGTGAATCATGCAGAATACAGATATGGAAGCACGACTGGCTGAGCTTGAAAGCCGCCTGGCTTTTCAGGAGATCACCATCGATGAGCTGAACCAGACCGTGACGGCCCACGAGCTGGAAATGGCAAAACTGAGGGATTTGCTGCGTCTTTTAACTGAAAAAGTGAAAGCGTCGCAAGCATCGCACATTGCGTCGCAGTCGGAAGAGACGCCACCGCCCCATTATTGAGACGTAAAAAAAGCGGGATATTCCCGCTTTTTTTGAGCCTGAAGCTTAGTGGCAACCGCAGCCGCCATTACCGCAACCGCCTTTACCGTGGTCGTGACCATGGTCGTGATCGTGGCCGTGACCGCCGCAGCAACCGTCGTGACCGTGGTCGTGATCGTGGTCATGACCGTGCGCACCGTGAACGTGGCCGTGAGCCAGCTCTTCTTCAGTGGCTTCGCGGATGGCAACCACTTCAACGTTGAACTTGAGGTTCTGGCCAGCCAGCATGTGGTTGCCATCAACCACAACGTGGTCATCTTCAACTTCAGTGATTTCTACTGGAACCGGACCCTGGTCAGTTTCAGCCAGGAAACGCATGCCAACCTGCAGTTCGTCAACGCCCATGAACACGTCTTTAGGAACGCGCTGCACCAGGTTGTCATCGTACTGACCGTAAGCGTCGTTTGCGCCTACAGCAACGTCAAATTTGTCGCCAACTTCGTGACCGTCCAGCGCGTTTTCCAGACCGGAAATCAGGGAACCGTGACCGTGCAGGTAGTCCAGCGGCGCACTCACCGGAGACTCATCAACCAACACACCGTCTTCTGTACGTACCTGATAGGCCAGGCTGACCACCAGGTCTTTTGCTACTTTCATGATATCTCCTGAGCGTGGGAAAATTGCTGGCGCCGATTGTAACGGAAATCTGCACCTGTGTACCCTTTAGCTTAAAAAAACTCAGGGCATATCGCTAGTCCGGATGAAAAATCCCGATCACTTTCTCTTCTTTGCGAACATGCTCGCGAACCTCTTTGTCCGCTTCACGCATCTGGTGCCCGCACTTAACACACTCAACTATATCGATATTGTTCTCGCGCCACATGGCCAGCGAGTCCTGCGCCTGACAGGCCGGGCATTTTGCACCGGCAATAAAGCGTTTACGTACCGCCATTCTCTACCTCGTTATTCAAATTCATCCCAGCCGTCCAGCTGCCGACGCTCCTGCTGCATCTCGCGCTGGAAGATCTCTTCCAGCTCGCGGCGCGCTTCCCGTACCCGGGAAATTTGCACCGTATCGGTATGCACCGGCATCAACTCGCGCAGCATCATCATATCCAGACGGCGAAAGTGTAACTGCGCGCGCTGGGCCTGATGCGGATGCATACCCAGCGTCACTAACGTTTTGCGCCCCAGCTCCAGCGCACTGGAGAAGGTCTCGCGGGTAAATTGCTTCACCCCGGCCTGAAGCAGTTCATGGGCCTCTACACGCCCGCGCGCTCGCGCCAGGATATGCAGATGCGGAAAATGCTGCTGGCAGATCTGCACCAGCTTCATGGTGTCTTCCGGCTCATTACAGGTGATGACAATCGACTCCGCCGCCTCTGCACCAGCAGAGCGCAGCAGCTCGACCTGAGTGGCATCGCCGTAATAGACCTTGTAGCCGTACTTGCGCATCAGATTGACCGCACTGATATCACGCTCCAGCACCGTCACACGCTTTTTGTTCGCCATCAACAGGCGGCCAATCACCTGACCAAAGCGTCCGAAGCCCACCACAATTACCTGCGGCTTATCATCGTCCACCCAGGGCGCTTCATGCTCATCGTCAGCCGCATTAATACGCCGCGAAAGGCGTTTATCAATCAGCTTCATCAGCAGCGGCGTGGTCATCATCGACAGCGTGACGGTTACCAGCAGCAGCGCCATCTGATCATGCTGAAACAATCTCTGGGACGATGCTGTGGAGAAGAGCACAAAAGCGAATTCGCCCCCCTGACTCAGCACCCCGGCAAGCTGCGCGCGCTCCGGGTGACGCAGACCGTATATCCGTGCCAGCCCGTACAACACCAGCATTTTAACGGCGATCAGCACCGCCACGCCCAGCACCACGGCCAGGATATGGGTATAAAGCACGCCAAGATTCAATGCCATACCGACCGAGATAAAGAACAGCCCTAACAGCAGCCCTTTAAACGGATCGATGGCAATTTCCAGTTCGTGCCGGTACTCACTCTCCGCCAGCAGCACGCCGGCGATAAAGGTCCCCAGCGCCATCGACAGCCCCAGCGCATCCATAAACAGCGCCGAGCCCAACACCAGCAGCAACGTGGCGGCGGTAAACACTTCCCGCACCCCGGAGGCCGCAATAAAGCGGAATACCGGACGCAGCAGATAGCGCCCGCCCACCAGCATGCCGCCAAAGGCCAGCACCTTCATGCCAACTTTCATCCAGTCGAAATGCTCGTCGCCCGAACCTGCCAGCAGCGGCACCAGCGCCAGCGCCGGGATCACCGCCAGATCCTGAAACAGCAGCACGGAGAAACCCAGCTGCCCCGCTTCGTTGCGGTTCATGCCCTTATCGCGCATCAGCTGCAGGGCCATCGCGGTGGAGGACATCGCCAGCCCAATCCCGCCGACGACCGCCGCCTGCCACGAGAAATGGTCCAGCATCAGCAGCCCACCAAGGATCACCGCGCTACCGATCACCTGCGCGGCGCCCACCCCGAAGATGGAGCGCCGCAGCTGCCAGAGCTTCGCCGGGTTCAGCTCGAGGCCGATAATAAACATCAGAAAGACGACGCCCAGCTCCGAGAAGTGCAGGATTTCGTCCACATCGCTGATAAACCCCAGCCCCCAGGGGCCGATGGCGATACCCGCCAGCAGATAGCCCAGCACCGCGCCAATACCCAGTCGCGCAGCCAGCGGCACCGCCACCACGGCAGCGAGCAGAAACAGCACCCCCGCCAGCAACAGATCGGAACCCTCCATCAGCGGCCTCCCGTCAGATTGGGTGCCGCCAGCCAGTCGCCATAGGCTTTAGCATGGCTGGCCAGCTCACTCTGATGCTGCCGACGCGCCCAGTAGATAACGATCGGGCTCAGCCAGTGCATGCGGCACATGGCCGCCGTCAGCTCGAACGGGCGCAGAATGTCGTTCATGGAGTAGCGGTTAAGCCCATCGTGGCGATAGGCGCTCTCCGGCTCGCCGGTAGTAATCACGCTTCGCCAGTACTTTCCCGCCAGCTGGTTTCCTCCCACCCCACTGGCAAAACCGCGGCTCAGCACGCGATCGAGCCACTCTTTCAGCAGCGCCGGGCAGCTGTAGGTGTAAAGCGGATGCTGGAACACGATGACGTCGTGCTGGCGCAACAGCTCCTGCTCATGAGGGATGTCGATAAAAAAATCGGGGTAGTGCGCGTAGAGATCGTGCACCGTCACATTACTCAGCTGTAATGCCGGCTGGAGCAAAACCCGGTTGGCGACCGAGTCCTGCGACTCCGGATGGGCATACAGCAGCAGCACTTTTGCTGTCTGGGACATCATTCCTCTCCCGGGTCGTCATCACTGTTATTTTGGGCTACCATGGCACACCCACGCGGCGCGTGGCGGCACATTTAACCTGATTATAATTACAACTTAACATAGTCGGAACATACGGCGCTCTATGATTGTTTTCTCCTCATTACAAATTCGTCGCGGCGTTCGCGTCCTGCTGGACAACGCTACAGCCACCATCAACCCGGGTCAGAAAGTGGGCCTGGTGGGCAAAAACGGCTGCGGTAAATCCACGTTACTGTCATTGCTGAAAAACGAGATCGCTGCCGATGGCGGTAACTTTACCTACCCCGGCAACTGGCAGCTGGCCTGGGTAAACCAGGAGACGCCTGCCCTGAGCGTACCGGCGATGGACTATGTTATTGACGGCGACCGGGAGTACCGCAAGCTGGAAGCCGAGCTGCACGCCGCCAACGAACGCAACGATGGCCACGCGATTGCCACCGTCCACGGCAAACTCGATGCCATTGACGCCTGGACCATCCGCTCCCGCGCATCCACCCTTCTGCACGGTCTGGGTTTCAGCAATGAACAGCTGGAACGTCCGGTCAGCGACTTCTCCGGTGGCTGGCGTATGCGTCTCAACCTGGCCCAGGCGCTGATCTGCCGCTCCGATCTGCTGCTGCTCGATGAACCGACTAACCACCTCGATCTCGATGCGGTTATTTGGCTGGAGAAGTGGCTCAAGAGCTATCAGGGCACTCTGATTCTGATTTCCCACGACCGTGACTTCCTCGACCCGGTGGTGGACAAAATTATTCATATCGAACAGGAATCGATGTTCGAATACACCGGCAACTACAGCTCGTTTGAGCGCCAGCGTGCGGTGCGTCTCTCCCAGCAGCAGGCGATGTACGAAAGCCAGCAGCAGCGGGTGGCTCATCTGCAAAGCTTTGTCGATCGCTTCAAGGCCAAGGCCTCCAAAGCCAAACAGGCCCAGAGCCGTATCAAGATGCTGGAACGTATGGAGATGATTGCCCCGGCACACGTCGACAACCCGTTCCACTTCAGCTTCCGGGCACCGGAAAGCCTGCCCAATCCGCTGCTGAAGATGGAAAAAGTCAGCGCCGGCTATGGCGACCGCATCATTCTCGACTCCATCAAGCTCAACCTGGTTCCGGGTTCCCGTATTGGTCTGCTCGGGCGCAACGGCGCCGGTAAATCGACCCTGATTAAGCTGCTGGCAGGCGAGCTGGCCCCGGTCCGCGGCGATATCGGTCTGGCGAAGGGCATTAAGCTGGGCTATTTCGCTCAGCATCAGCTGGAATTTTTACGCGCGGATGAATCCCCGCTTCAGCACCTGGCGCGTCTGGCCCCGCAGGAGATGGAGCAGAAACTGCGGGATTACCTGGGCGGCTTCGGCTTCCAGGGCGATAAGGTGACCGAGAAGACCGAGCGCTTCTCCGGCGGCGAAAAAGCGCGACTGGTGCTGGCGCTGATCGTCTGGCAGCGCCCGAACCTGCTGCTGCTCGATGAGCCGACCAACCACCTGGATCTGGACATGCGCCAGGCCCTGACCGAAGCCTTAATTGAATTCGAAGGCGCGCTGGTAGTGGTCTCGCACGACCGTCACCTGCTGCGCTCCACCACCGACGATCTCTACCTGGTGCATGACAGCAAAGTGGAGCCTTTCGACGGCGATCTGGAAGATTATCAGCAGTGGCTGAGCGACGTGCAGAAGCAGGAGAGCCAGCCTGCGGAAGGGGCCAAAGATAACGCCAACAGCGCCCAGGCGCGTAAGGATCAGAAGCGTCGCGACGCGGAGCTGCGCACCCAAACCCAGCCGCTGCGTAAAGAGATCACTCGGCTGGAAAAAGAGATGGAGAAGCTCAACGCGCAGCTGGCCACCGTGGAAGAGAAGCTGGGCGACAGCGGCCTGTATGACCAGACGCGTAAAGCCGAGCTCACCGATTGCCTGCAGGTGCAGGCCAAAACCAAATCCAGCCTTGAGGAGTGCGAAATGGCCTGGCTGGAGGCGCAGGAACAGCTTGAAGAGATGCTCCAGAGCGACTAACCCGGGAGAAGGGCGATGATACCGGACCTGACCAGCGAGATTACCTTCCGCAAACTGAGCATCTTCATGACGTTTATGGAGACGGGCAATATCGCCCGTGCCGCTGAAGTGCTGAACCTCAGCGGGGTCAGCGTCCATCGCGCCCTGCATACCCTGGAAGAGAACGTCCGCTGCCCGCTGTTCACCCACAAAGGCCGAAATCTGATAGCCCTCCCCGCCGCCTGGACGCTGCTTGAGTACTGCCAGGAGGTGATGCAGGTGATGGAGCGCGGGCTGGAAGAGGCGCGTAAAACGGCCGGTGTCGGCCAGGGCCGTCTGCGGGTGGGGACGCTCTACTCTCTGACGCTCGAGACGGTGCCGCAGTTGATCATGGGGATGAAACTGCGCCGCCCGGATCTGGAGATGGATCTCACCATGGGATCCAACGAGACCCTGCTGCATATGCTGGATGAAGGCTCGCTCGATGCGATCCTTATTTCTATTTCCGAAAGCGAAATTGACCGCAACAACCTCGAAGTGCTGCCCCTGTTCCACGATGATATCTGTCTTGCCGCCCCGGCCTCGGCGCAGCTCAATACCAATGCGTTAGCGGATTTACGCGACTACAAAGACCAGAAATTTGTCGCCCTGGCGGAGGGCTTTGCCACCTACGCAGGCTTCCAGGAGGCGTTTCATATCGCCGGTTTCGAGCCGGAGATCGTCACCCGGGTCAACGATATTTTCTCGATGCTGAGTCTGGTGCAGGCGGGTGTCGGTTTTACGCTGATGCCGGGCAGGATGAAGAAGGTTTATGAAAACTCGGTGCAGCTGTTAAAGCTGGCCCAGCCGTATCAAATGCAGCAGCTGATCGCCATCGTCTTTGCCCGCAACCGCGAGCAGGATCCGAGCCTGCGGGCGCTGGCGGCGGAAGGCCGCATGTACGCCCGCCGCCTTGAGCAGAACGCTACGCCTTAACACGCCGGGCGAGATGCACCGCAACATCAATGCCGCTGCGCTCCAGAGAGACCGACTCCCCTTCCCAGGCCGCCTGACGCGTCAGGCAGGTAAGCACCCCGCCGGGGGGCATCTCTATCGCCAGCCGCGCTTCACGCTCGTTCGCGGCAATCACTGCCTCCTGCCAGCGCACCGTCCGGGCCATGTTCATAGCCAGATCGTCAGCAATTTTCTCGGGCTGCCAGAGCACACGCCCGGTGCTGCCACTCAGGTATGCGCAGCGGGGACGAGAGAGCGTAACCTGGCTGAAAGCCTCGACCAGTTTTTGCGCCGGTTCCGCCAGCAGTTCGCAGTGCGACGGGACGCTGACCGCCAGACGGCGGGCTTTATTGGCCCCTTTTGCCAGGGCCCGTGCCGCCACTTCCGCCATGCCGTCATCAGCCCCGGCGATCACAATCTGCGTCTCGGCATTCAGGTTAGCAATGTAGGTGCCGGTGCCTTCCATCAGGGTTTCGACCTGGGCGAGCGTTAACCCCATAATCGCCGTCAGGCCGTAGCCGTGCGGATAGGCCTGCTCCATCAGATCGCCACGCAGGGCCACCAGCGTCAGAGCATCAGAGAAGTCGAGCGCCCCGGAAATGACCGCCGCAGGATAGGCCCCGATAGAGAGTCCGCTGACGATATCCGCCGCCACGCCGCGACGCTCCAGCTCACGCGCCCAGGCAACGCCCGCAATCAGCAGCGCGAGCTGCACCGCGCGGGTGTGCTGTAGCGCCGCCGGGGAGTCGAGCGCGTCCACCTCACTGGCACCCAGCACTTCACGCGCCTGAGCCAGCTCAGTTCCCGGCAGGTTTTGCAGCATACCAGGATGCTGCGTCCCCTGCCCCGGAAAGGTAAACAGGATCTTCATTGTTCCTCCCATACCCAGGGGTTCGCCGTCAGGCGCGGCCCCCGGTTGGTTTTCAGCAACGTTTTTCCATCACGTAGCCATTCGTTGAGCGCAAAGCCGCCCAGCGGCGTCTCGACCTGGGTATCGGCCCGGCAGAGCGCGCCTTCAAGCTGGGTCTGCCAGCTGAGTAACATCTCGCGCGAAAGCGGCTGCGGGGCGCGGATCAGCAGATCGAGATCGCTGTCGGCGTGGATCACCGCAATGCCGGTCGCCAGCGCATAGCCGGTGCTGCCGGTAATGCCCCAGGTCCAGGGCCAGGGTGTGCGGGAAAGCTGTACCGCCACCTGAACCGGTGGCTGAGTGATAAAGGGCGAGCGCAGCAGATTTGCTTCTGCGCTCAGCTGTTCGGGGGAGACGATACGGGCAATCTGGTCAGGGTTAACCCAGCCCGCCGCGCGCTGTTCGCGCTTAAGGCCGCGTACCCCCACCGGAATACGCCCGTTACCATCAACATCACGCCGCACTACCACCGGCAACCCGGTGTGCCAGGCCGTAGCCACCCAGGACTCGTGGATCTCTTCGAGCGCATCCCGTGTGGTCAGCCAGATTAAGTCGTGCGGGCGTAATGTTGTGGTCATGATTACATTCCTGAAGTCAGCGAGATAAACAGCGGCAGCGACAGGATACACAGGACGGAGCTTAACAGCAGCACGGCTTCCGCATCCGGCGACTGCACGCCAAAGCGGTTACCGAACACCACACCGAAGAAGCCGGCGGACAGGGCAATCATCAGGATCGCGGTGATCGCCACCGAGCCGTGGAGGCCAAACACCAGCACAATACCCCAGGCAATCGCCGGCTGAATCAGCAGCTTGGTGATGGTCGCGCTAATCACCATGGTGTTGATCTGCAGCTTACGGGCCGACAGGATCACGCCGGTCAGGAACAGCGCCGCCGCAGTGGCCGACAGGCCCAGAGGCTTGATGGAAGCCAGCACCAGGTCCGGCATTTTGATGCCAATCGCAGACAGAATCACACCCAGCAGCGGGCCCATCACGATCGGTTTCTTGATTGAGCGCCACATCAGCACCGGCAGCATCGCCAGGGTAGAGCCACTGTTTGCGCCTTCCGCACGGGCTTTTTCGCGCTCCAGAATCAGCAGACAGAACGGCGTCATCAGCACGGAACCACAGGCAATGGAAACCGCCACAGAGAGTGAGGTCGCAGAGCCTTCACCCAGCACGCTGCCCAGAATTGGCAGGCCCAGCGCGGCATAGTTCGGCAGCGCCACGGTCAGCGTCAGCACGGCGGCATCCTGCGGGGACTTTTTAAAGACTTTAGTGGCGAGGAAGTAGATGGCCGCATAGGTGATCCACATCGCCAGGGTCAGGACCAGGATCAGCGGTGACTGGGCAATAATACCTGCCCAGGGCGTTTGCACCGTGGCGCTAAACAGCGCGGCGGGCAGCGCAAAATCCATCACGAAGATATTAAGCAGAGACACATTTTTGTTATCCACCATTTTGGCTTTACCGGCCCAGAAGCCGAGCAGCATGATGACAAAAATGGGGGCAAGGGCATGAACAATCACATAAGTCATAAATCACCTGTAAAAAAAGAAGTTTAAGCACTGACGCGATGGTTATTATTTTCAGGATGCAGGTTCCCTCGTGGGCGCAACGGGTGCGCCCACGGGGCATGCATCTGGCAGGTCTTTTCTTTTTGGTGTTACCAGCTGGCTCGCATACGTTCGCGTACGAGAGCCGAGCTGTGGCGATTGTCGGCACCCAGACGGCTTTTCAGCGTCGGATCCCGGCGTGCGTCATCAATGGCCTGTTGTAAGGTGGTTTTAACCAGCGCCAGATCGAGAGAGGAAGGTGCGTCCGGATTGCTGATATCCAGCAGGTTTTCCAGCAGCCCCAGCGTGGCGTAGTTACTGATGTCATACGCCATTGGCGGGATGGTTGCCGCCAGTTTTTCCAGGGCCTCCACGGTACGCAGCGTGATACGCGCGGCAGACTCTTTGCCCATTGCGTGGATCAATACGCCCTGGTCGTTAAAGGCGATCAGCCGGTTGGCCTGATAGCCGTGAGCCAGAAACGCCCCGGACATCGCTTTCCCGACGATAAGGCCAATCACCGGATGACCCGCCAGACGTGCGTTTGCATAGGCCGCAGCGGCACCGGCCAGCGCCTGGTGAATACCAAAGCCTTCTTCGCGACGGCCATAGGCCTGGCTCGGGACGTCGATCACCGCCACAATCGGGCGTTTCACCGCGTTGTCCGCATCGGCCGCGACGGTTTCACTCACCACTTTGGCCAGGGTCCAGCCTTCCAGCAGACCCACTTCGCCACGTGCGGCACGCGGGTAGTGGTTGTTGGCATCGGGCACCACCGCGACAAAGCGTACCGCTTCGCCATGCAGTTCGCCGTCCGCCGCCTGAACCGACGGGCAGAGCCCTTCCAGTCGTTTGGCATTCGGGGCCAGGGTTTCCAGCCAGAGCTCACCACGGCTAATTGAAGTACTCATCATTTCACCTCCCGGGCAAAGAGCGCGTGAATCTGTTCGGTATCCGCCTGTTTGCGGGTGTCGAAGTGGGTCAGGCGTTCGAGATACCAGTCGTAATGGTCAGTGCGATGTTTAGCCGGCACGCCTTTCGCAATCGCGTCGTTCATCGCCGCTTTCACCGCGTTCACGCCGTCGCCCACCAGCGCATCCACCAGACCGCTTTCGTAGCGAATTTCGCCCCCGGTCATGCTCCAGATAAACGGACGGTCGCGGGAGTCGTACTCTTCAATGCCCGCTTCCTGCTCGATAACCTGCGGGCCGTTGAGGCCAAGACGCGCTTCGCGGGTCACAATCAGGTAGCTGCACAGTGCGGCCGCGATGGACATCCCGCCGAAGCAGCCCACGGTACCGGCGACAATGCCGATGACCGGGGTATAGCGGCGCAGATCGACAATCGCCGCATGGATATCGGCAATCGCCGCGAGGCCAAGATTCGCCTCCTGCAGACGCACGCCGCCGGTTTCGAGGCTCAGTACCGCCTGTGTGGGAATGCCGTTACGGTTATCTTCCACCGCCAGCTCCAGCGCCGCCGCCATTTTGGCACCGGACACTTCGCCCATGCTGCCGCCCTGGAACGCGCCTTCAATCGCCACCACCACGGCAGGTTTGCCGTTGATGGTGCCTTTCGCCACCACCATGCCGTCATCGGCCTGCGGCACAATGCCCTGCGGCCCAAGCCACGGAGACATGATCCCTTCAAACGGATCCAGCAGTTCGCGGTAACTGCCCTCGTCGAGCAGGGCCTGCGCACGCTGGCGCGCTTTTAATTCGATAAAGCTGCTGTCATCACGCATGGCTCACCCCCTCAAAGACCTGTTCGATACGAATGCGTGCCACGCCCGGCGTGGCGCCAAAGTCGTGAATGGTCAGTTTGCCCGCCGGCAGGCTGCTGACGGTTTGCAGTCTGTTAAACAGCGCGTCCCAGCGGCCACGGCTGTTATCGACGGAGGTGGTGATCTCGATAGTTAATGTCTGGCTCTGGTCGGCGGTAAATAACACCTCCATATCCCCGGAGCCCACAACGCCTGCCAGCGCTTTGCCGTTCAGGGCACGGCTGGCGGGCAGAGTTAAGGTAATTTTTTCCATAACATCCTCTTAATTCGCTAAATAAGGCGTCTCTATGCGGTCAAGGAACAGCGTGGCGGCCAGCAGGTCGGCCGCGCCGCCCGGAGAGGCATTGAGCAAGAGCATTTGTTTGTCTAATAACGCGAGCGCGCGTTGCCCCTCAGGCTGCGCGGTACCGCCGGCGGCTAATACCGCCCGGGCCCCGTCCTGCATGGCGTCTAACCCCTCCATCCCGGCGCGCGAGAGCACGCAGGTATCGGTTAACGAGGTCATGATCGCCATCAGTGCATCGAGTCGGGCATGGGCTTCGCCACTGCCGTTAAGGCGGCTCAGGCGAAGCTGCGGCAGCGCCCGCTGCATAATGTGCGGAAACGCCTGCTGCGCCTCTTCCCGCGCGCCCGGCACCTGATAACGGTGGGTGGCGCGCAGCCCTTTACTGAATACTTTCGGCGCGGCGTCATCCGGCAGTTTCGCCAGCTGCGCGGCGGTATCGGCTATCGTCCGGGCTCTGGCACTGCCCCCAAGCATCGCCACGGCGCTGACTAACAATCCCAGCGCCCAGATAGCGCCCCGGTGGGTATTCACCCCGCCGGTGGCGGCCATCATCTGCTGTTCGCCTTCGCGCCCCAGCCGACCCACGGTCTGCCGTAGCGCGATATCGGCCGGACGCTGCCAGCTTTGCAGCGCCAGCGCCTGAAACGTGGGGGTCAGGCTGTGCGCCGAACGCTCCATCAGCGCGAGCGACAGATCGTGATGCGCGCCGTTCCCCCGACTGTCCACCAGACCGGGTTTCGGGCTAAGTCGCGCTTCGTCAATCAGACACTGCGTGGCGGTTCGCGCCAGCCATTCGGCACCGCCTTCAACCTGGATCCGGGGCAGAAGTTTCATTACCAGCTCCGGAATTTCGCAGGTGGGTTGTACAGACCGCCCGACCATTCAACGAGGTCAGACACGCTGCCCGCCGCCAGCAGAGAGCGGGTGGCGTCGGTGCGGCGAATGCCCATATCTTCCGGGTAGAGCACTTTGCCACTCTGGCGCAGCTCGGCGACGCGTTTGGCGTCCACCCCCAGACCGATATCGGTGATCCCCGCGACGGCCGCGACCATGGCACGACGTTCTTCAAGATCTTTGGCGCGGTAGAGGTAAGCAATCCCCTCTTCCGTCAGCACGTGGGTCACGTCGTCACCGTAGATCATCACTGGAGCCAGCGGCATTCCGGAGGCTTTCGCCACCTCGACGGCATCAAGTTTTTCCACGAAGGTCGGTTTCACGCCCGCCTGGAAGGTTTCGACCATCTGTACCACCAGCTTTTTACCGCGCTGCATGGGGTCAGGTTCAGTGATCATGTTCAGCCAGGCCGGAGTAGCATGACGACGGCCGTGCGGGTCATGGCCCATGTTGGGCGCCCCGCCGAAGCCGGAAAGACGGCCGCGGGTCACGGTTGAGGAGTTGGCATAGCCATCCACCTGCAGCGTGGAGCCGATAAACATATCCACCGCGTACTGGCCTGCCAGCTGGCAGAAGGCGCGGTTAGAGCGCATGGAGCCGTCAGCACCGGTAAAGAACACGTCCGGACGGGCACGGATATACTCTTCCATCCCCAACTCACCGCCGAAGCAGTGCACGCTCTCCACCCAGCCGCTTTCGATCGCCGGGATCAGCGTTGGATGCGGGTTCAGCGTCCAGTGTTTACAAATTTTGCCCTTCAGGCCGAGCTGCTCGCCGTAGGTCGGCAGCAGGAGCTCAATGGCGGCGGTGTTAAAGCCGATCCCGTGGTTCAGGGACTGGACCTGGTGTTCCGCATAGATGCCTTTGATGGCCATCATCGCCATCAGGATATGTTCCTGTTTGATCAGGCGCGGGTCACGGGTGAACAGGGGTTCGATGAAGAACGGCTTATCGGCCACCACCACGAAATCAATCCAGGAGCCGGGGATATCCACGCGCGGCAGATCGCACTCGTCGTCCACCAGCTCGTTCACCTGAGCGATGACGATGCCGTCGTGGAAGGCGGCGGCTTCGACCAGCGCCGGGGTATCCTCGGTGCTGGCACCGGTATAGAGGTTACCTTTACGGTCCGCTTTAAAACCGGCAATCAGCGCCACGTTTGGTGACAGATCGACATACAGGCGGGAGTAGAGTTCGATGTAGGTGTGGATGGCACCAATCTCCAGCTGCCCGTCTTCCAGCAGCTGCGAAATGCGCAGGCTTTGGGTGCCTGAGAAAGAGAAATCGAGTTTGCGGGCGATGCCCTTTTCAAAAATATCCAGGTGCTCGCTGCGACCGACGCTCGGCATAATCATATGCAGATCGTGAACGACTTGCGGGTTCACTTCGGCGAGCGACCGTGAAAGAAAGTCTGCCTGTTTCTGGTTATTACCTTCCAGTACGACTTTGTCGCCTGGGGCGATCAGTTTTTCCAGCATGGCGACAAGGTCGCCTGTTGGCAGTACCTTGCCCTGCACCGGGACGGAAGCCAGGCGGCGCGCTTTTTCAGTGCGACGCGTGTTCCAGTTCCGGGCTGGCGTTTGCCCTGATAACATTGTTAACCTCCTGATTCAGCACATCTTTAGATTTGCTTAACGCTGAGTAAAGTCTGCACCCTGGCGATAAAGGCATCAATTAAGCGTAGAGGGGAATCATTAGCCTGAGAGTAATAATCAAGGTAAACATTTGTGATCGGGATCAGTTCATGTTTCGGAAAACCAGGCTAAACGGGGTACAATTCGGAAGGTATCGTAAATAACAGACAATAATCAGCATCACCTTTATGACCCAAATCATTCCCTCAGACTTCAATATTGCAGCCGACGAGAGCGCAGAATTTGTGCCCATGCGCGGCGTGTCGAATCGACACCTGCAGACCATGCTGCCGCGTCTCATCCGTCGTAAAGTGCTCTTTACGCCCGTCTGGCAGCGTCTTGATCTGCCGGACGATGATTTCGTTGATTTGGCCTGGAGCGAAGACCCGCACCAGGCCCGTCACAAACCCCGGCTGGTGGTCTTTCATGGTCTGGAGGGCAGCCTGCACAGCCCCTATGCGCACGGCCTGATTCAGGCGGCGAAAGCGCGCGGCTGGCTGGGCGTGGTGATGCACTTTCGCGGATGCAGCGGCGAACCCAATCGCCAGAAACGCATCTATCACTCCGGCGAAACGGAAGATGGCACCTGGTTCCTGCGCTGGCTGGCAGAGACCCACGGCCCGGCCCCTACGGCAGCGGTGGGCTATTCGCTGGGTGGAAACATGCTCGCCTGCCTGCTGGCAAAAGAGGGCGACAATATTCCGCTGGACGCCGCCGCCATCGTCTCTGCGCCGTTCATGCTGGAACACTGCAGCTATCATATGGAGAAGGGCTTTTCGCGCGTTTATCAGCGCTATCTGCTGAACTTGCTCAAAGCTAATGCGGCACGCAAACTGAAAGCTTACCCGGATACGCTGCCGGTCAGTCTGCAGCAGCTGAAGAAAGTGCGCCGCATCCGCGAGTTTGACGATCTGATCACCGCCAAAATTCACGGTTTTGCCGATGCCATTGACTACTATCGTCAGTGCAGCGCCATGCCGGTGCTCAGCAAGATCACCAAACCGGTGCTGATTATTCATGCGAAAGACGATCCCTTTATGGATCATCACTCGATACCGGCGCAGGCGTTTCTGCCCGCTAACGTGCAGTATCAGCTGACCGAACACGGTGGACACGTGGGCTTTGTCGGCGGCACGCTACGGCGCCCGACGATGTGGCTGGAAACGCGTATCCCGGACTGGCTGACCACATACCTGGAACCGATAAGATGATTATTCCCTGGCAAGATCTGGCTCCCGAAACGCTGGATAATCTGATTGAAAGCTTTGTGTTACGCGAAGGCACCGATTATGGTGAACAGGAGCTTTCGCTTGAGCAGAAGGTCGCCGACGTCAGGCGCCAGCTGCAAAGCGGTGAGGTGCTGGTGGTGTGGTCCGAACTGCACGAAACCGTCAACATCATGCCCCGCAATCAATTTCGCGGTTAACCGCGACCTCTTTCCACTCAGGGAGTTGCTATGTCCGCCAGACATCCGGTTATTGCCGTTACAGGGTCGAGTGGTGCAGGTACCACCACCACCAGCCTCGCCTTTCGTAAGATCTTCTCCCAGCTGCATCTGCGTGCCGCGGAAGTGGAAGGCGACAGTTTTCACCGCTACACCCGCCCTGAGATGGATATGGCCATCCGCAAAGCCCGGGATATGGGTAAACACATCAGCTACTTTGGCCCGGATGCCAATGACTTTGGCCTGCTGGAGCAAACCTTCGCCGAATACGGGCGAAGCGGCACCGGTCAGGCGCGCAAATACCTGCATACCTATGACGAAGCGGTCCCCTGGAACCAGGTGCCAGGTACCTTCACACCCTGGCAGCCCCTGCCGGAACCCACCGACGTGCTGTTTTATGAAGGCCTGCATGGCGGGGTCGTCACGCCGCAACACGACGTAGCGCGCCATGTTGATCTGCTGGTGGGCGTAGTCCCTATTGTGAACCTGGAGTGGATCCAGAAGCTCACGCGTGATACCAGCGAACGCGGCCACTCCCGCGAGGCGGTGATGGACTCCGTGGTGCGCTCGATGGAGGATTACATTAACTTCCTGACGCCGCAGTTTTCCCGCACCCACATTAACTTCCAGCGCGTCCCGACCGTGGACACCTCTAACCCCTTTGCCGCCAAAGGCATTCCGTCGCTGGACGAGAGCTTCGTGGTGATCCATTTCCGCAATCTGGACAATATCGATTACCCCTGGCTGCTGGCGATGCTGCAGGGTTCGTTTATTTCTCACATCAATACACTGGTGGTCCCGGGTGGCAAGATGGGGCTGGCGATGGAGTTAATCATGACGCCGCTGGTGCAGCGGTTGATGGAAGGCAAGAAGATCGATTGAGGTTTTTTGCCCGGTGGCGCTACGCTTACCGGGCAATGGGCTTACGCCTCGATCACTTCATACGAATGGGTAATCTTGACCGCTTTCTCCAGCATCAGTGCCACGGAGCAGTACTTCTCTGCTGAGAGATCCACCGCACGGGATACCGCCGCGTCTTTCAGTTCTTTGCCGGTCACCACGAAGTGAAGATTGATATGGGTGAACAGGCGCGGCGCCTCTTCACGACGCTCTGAGGTCAGTTTGACTTCGCAGTCGGTCACATCGTGACGCCCTTTTTGCAGGATCGACACCACGTCGATTGCGCTGCATCCGCCTGCCGCCATCAGGACCACTTCCATCGGGCTTGGCGCTTTGTCACCGGAGTTGCCATCCATCAAAATCTGGTGCCCGGAAGCCGACTCACCGAGGAACGTTAACCCTTCAACCCATTTCACACGTGCTTGCATTTGTATTAACTCCAGGATTGCATTTTTCCTGACAGATTACGCGTCAGTAACAATTCTGACAACGGAAGTCGACCTGCATCAAGCTGAAGCGAGACACCAGGAGACAGGCGGCGAAAGCTATGCTAAAACAGTCGAGATGCTACAGTAATACATTGACGTTGCACATGTATGCAGAGGACATCACACATTACAGGCTGCTAATTATTGTGACAGCCAGTCCCCAGGCAGGGGAAAGAATTCGATTGCAACCCCAGAGTACAGGTACACAGCCAGACTCTGGAGACAGCTTATAACAGAGGATAACAGCGCATGGTGCTTGGCAAACCGCAAACAGACCCGACTCTCGAATGGTTCTTGTCTCATTGCCATATTCATAAGTACCCATCGAAGAGCACGCTGATTCACCAGGGTGAAAAAGCGGAAACGTTGTATTACATCGTCAAAGGCTCAGTGGCAGTGCTGATCAAAGATGAAGAAGGCAAAGAGATGATCCTCTCTTACCTGAATCAGGGAGATTTCATCGGCGAACTGGGCCTGTTTGAAGAAGGTCAGGAGCGTAGCGCCTGGGTTCGTGCCAAAACGGCCTGTGAAGTGGCTGAGATCTCTTATAAGAAATTCCGCCAGCTGATCCAGGTGAACCCGGACATCCTGATGCGCCTCTCTTCGCAGATGGCTCGCCGTCTGCAGGTCACGTCCGAGAAAGTGGGTAACCTCGCCTTCCTCGACGTAACCGGCCGCATTGCCCAGACCTTACTGAACCTGGCGAAACAGCCAGACGCTATGACCCACCCGGACGGTATGCAAATTAAAATTACCCGTCAGGAAATTGGTCAGATCGTCGGATGTTCTCGTGAGACCGTGGGTCGTATCCTGAAAATGCTGGAAGATCAAAACCTGATTTCTGCCCACGGTAAAACCATCGTGGTTTACGGAACACGTTAATTCCGCTAAAACGGCGTGGCATCGCACGATGACACGCCGTTTTTGTCTCTATCCCCATGTGGCGCAGGCTCATTTATCACCCGGAAGTTAACTACGCACTGCGGCAAACCCTGGTGCTGTGTCTCCCCGTGGCCGTGGGGTTGATCTTCGGCCATCTGCAACAGGGTCTGCTTTTTTCCCTCGTTCCCGCCTGCTGCAACATTGCCGGTCTGGACACCCCGCATAAACGCTTTTTTAAACGCCTGACTGTTGGCGGCTGCCTGTTCGCGGGCTGTAGCCTGGCCGTGCAGCTGTTGCTGGCGCGGGATATTCCGCTGCCCCTCATTCTCACCGTGCTGGCGATGACGCTGGGGGTCACGGCTGAGATCAGCGCCCTGCATGCGCGACTGTTGCCCGCCTCGCTGATCGCGGCCATCTTTACCCTGAGCCTGGCGGGAAACATGCCGGTCTGGGAGCCGCTGCTCCTCTATACGCTGGGCACCCTCTGGTACGGGCTGTTTAACTGGTTCTGGTTCTGGATGTGGCGCGAACAGCCGCTGCGCGAGTCGCTGAGCGTGCTCTATCAACAGCTGGCGGATTATTGCGAAGCGAAATATACCCTGCTGACGCAGCACACCGACCCTGAAAAATCGCTACCGCCGCTGCTGGCCCGTCAGCAGAAGGTGGTGGATCTGATCGGCCTCTGTTATCAGCAGCTGCATATGCTGGCGGCCAACAGAAACCATGAATATAAACGCCTGCTGCGTACCTTCCAGGTGGGCCTGGATCTGCAGGAGCACATCTCTGTCAGCCTGCATCACCCGAAGGAGGTGCAAAAGCTGGTGGAGCGCAGCCACGCCGAAGCGGTGATCCGCTGGAACGCGCAGACCGTGGCGGCCCGACTGCGGGTGCTGGCTGACGACATTCTCTATCATCGCTACCCCACCCGTTTTTCCATGGACAAGCAGCTCGGCGCGCTGGAGAAAATCGCCCGTCAGCACCCGGATAACCCGGTGGGTCAGTTCTGCGCCTGGCACTTCAGCCGTATTGCCCGCGTGCTGCGCACGCAGCGTCCGCTCTACCCGCGCGACCTGATGGCCGACAAGCAGAAACGCCTGCCGCTGATCCCTGCCCTGAGAAGCTATCTGTCGCTGAAGTCTGCCGCCCTGCGTAACGCGGCGCGCATCAGCGTGATGCTGAGTATCGCCAGCCTGATGGGCGTGGCGCTGCACCTGCCGAAACCCTACTGGATCTTAATGACCGTGCTGCTGGTGACGCAAAACGGCTACAGCGCGACGCGGGTGCGTATTCTCCACCGGGCCGCCGGCACCCTGGCGGGGCTGGTTATCGCCGGCGTCACCCTGCACTTCCACGTCCCGGAGGGGTACACCCTCGCCGGGATGCTGGTGGTGACCCTGGTGAGCTATCTGATTATTCGCAAGAGCTACGGCTGGGCGACGGTGGGCTTTACGGTCACGGCGGTGTATACCCTGCAATTGCTGACCCTGAACGGGGAGCAGTTTATTATCGCCCGGCTGGCCGATACCCTGATTGGCTGCCTGATCGCCTTCGGTGGGATGGTCTGGCTGTGGCCGCAGTGGCAGAGCGGGCTGCTGNNGATGCAGGAGCCGGGCTTCAATTCGGCCTATCTGGCAGATATGAAGCTGTGGGTGACGCACAGCCAGTTTATCGTCGAGCATATCAACGCGATGACGACGCTGGCGCGGGAGCATACGATGCTGACGCCAGACCTGGCGCAGCGTTATCTGCAGTCGTGTGAAATTGCGCTTCAGCGCTGTCAGCAGCGTCTGGAATATGACGCACCGGGTGAGAGCGGGGACAGCAATATTCTGGAAGCGCCGGAGACCCTGACGCAAGGCCCCATGAGCACGCTGGAGCAGCATCTGCAGCGCGTTCTGGGGCATCTGAACACCATGCACACCATCTCGTCGGTGGCATGGCGCCAGCGCCCGCATCATGGGATCTGGTTGATCCGGCGTTTGAAACGGACGCCGTAATAAATGCAAAACGGTAACCCAGGGGTTACCGTTCTTTATGTTTGCGCCCTCTCCCTGTGGGAGAGGGTTGGGGTGAGGGCATCAGGCCGCACATAACACGTAGGCCCGTGCAAGCGCAGCGCCGCCGGGCAACACAGTTAAGCCTGAACCACGCGCTTCACCGCCTGCGCAAAGCGGCTCATCCCTTCGTCGATATCCTCGCTCTCCACCAGCAGCGACGGCGCAAAGCGCATTACGTCTGGCCCGGCGTTGAGGACCATCGCCCCTTCACTGGCGGCGGCATAGAGGAAATCGCGCGCCCGGCCTTTGTACTGTGGCTTCAGCTCGGCACCAATCAACAGCCCCATACCGCGAATATCGCTGAAGACATCATACTCGGCATCGATCTGCTGGAGGTGCTTCACAAACTGCTCGCGCTTCGTGTTGACGCCACTCAGCACTTCCGGGGTGTTGATGATATCAAACGCCGCGCCTGCCACCGCGCACGCCAGCGGATTACCGCCGTAGGTGGAGCCGTGAGAGCCTACGTGAAACGCCGAAGCGATATCCTGAGTGGTGAGCACCGCGCTGACCGGGAAACCGCCGCCGAGCGCTTTAGCGCTGGTCAGGATATCCGGCGTCACGCCGTAGTGCATGTAGGCAAACAACTCCCCGGTACGGCCCATGCCGCTCTGCACTTCATCAAACACCAACAGGGCCTGGTGCTGGTCGCACAACTCACGCAGCCCCTGCAGGAACTCAGGGGTCGCCGCCATCACGCCGCCTTCACCCTGGATAGGTTCAACCACCACCGCGCAGGTGTGATCGTCCATCACCGCTTTCACCGCATGCAGATCGTTAAACGGGACGTGAATGATGTCGGCCGGTTTCGGGCCAAAGCCGTCGGAATATTTTGGCTGACCGCCCACGGTCACGGTAAACAGCGAACGGCCGTGGAAGGCGTTGTGGAAGGCGATGATTTTGGTTTTAAACGGGCTGTGGCGGGTAGAGGCGTAGTAGCGCGCCAGCTTAAAGGCGGTTTCATTGGCTTCGGTGCCGGAGTTCATAAACAGCACGCGCTCGGCAAAGGTGGCGTCGATAATTTTACGCCCCAGACGCAGCGCCGGTTCGTTGGTGAAGACGTTGCTGGTGTGCCACAGGGTTTCGCCCTGGGTTTTGAGCGCCTCGACCAGCGCCGGGTGACAGTGGCCTAACGCCGTCACCGCAATGCCGCCCGCAAAATCAATGTACTCTTTACCCTGCTGATCCCAGACGCGGCTGCCTTTCCCCTTCACCGGGATAAACTCGGCCGGTGCATAAATTGGCAGGATAACTTCATCGAATGTTGCGCGCGTAATTGCAGATTGTTCAGTTGCCATGTAACCCCACCCTTTTTTAAGCAAGAAGCAGAAGTGAAAATATAATCACGAAATATGCTTAAAAAATCACTTTATGGCAACTAAAAATCAACGATGGAGGAAATTAGCCAGCAGCTGGTGGCCCTGTTCGCTGAGAATGCTTTCCGGATGGAACTGCACCCCTTCCAGATCCCATTCCCGGTGGCGGATACCCATGATCTCCCGGGTCTCGCTCCAGGCGGTCACCTCAAAGCAGTCGGGTAAGGTGGGCGGGTCAATGACGAGGGAGTGATAGCGGGTCACGGTCAGGGGATTGTTGAGGCCAGAGAAGACTCCCGTGCCGTTATGCGTGACGGGAGAAGTTT
The DNA here is from genome assembly GCA_002360945.1 of Leclercia adecarboxylata. Taxonomy (GTDB): domain Bacteria; phylum Pseudomonadota; class Gammaproteobacteria; order Enterobacterales; family Enterobacteriaceae; genus Enterobacter; species Enterobacter adecarboxylatus_B. The sequence continues at coordinate 54,513 of DERO01000038.1, forward strand.
TGCCGTGCATCACTCTGGCGGCACGAACAATGGTCGCGCCAAAGACCTGGGCGATAGCCTGATGCCCGAGGCAGACGCCGAGGATCGGTAACTTGCCGGCATAGTACTGGATCACCGCCAGCGAGATCCCGGACTCATCCGGCGTGCAGGGGCCGGGAGAGATCACGATTTTCTGCGGGTTCAGCGCCGCAACCTCTTCCAGAGAAAGCACGTCGTTGCGCCGGACCACCACCTCCGCTCCCAGTTCGCAAAAATACTGGTACAGGTTCCAGGTGAAGGAATCGTAGTTATCAATCAGCAGAATCATGGCGGCTCCCGAAAAAATGGCCGCCCTATTCTACTCAGTTTCCCCGGCTTCGCTTACCACTTTGCTGAAGATTGTGTTCAGCGCGCTCAGATCGCCCATCGCCCCGCTCTGGTTGGCCTGCGCCCACGCCTCTGGGTCGATCCCGCGCCAGTCGAGTTGATATCCGGCATGGATCGCCAGCTGTTCAAAAAAGATGCGCTGAACGATGCCGTTGCCGATGCGGAACGGATGCAGGACGTTGATTTCGCAATAGTAGTGACTCAGGCGGTTAATAAAATCGGCTTTCTCCAGCCCGACGAGATACCCCTCCTCCTCCAGATCCTGCATCAGGGCATTGCCCTCTTTCTCGATATAGGCGAAGTGGCAGAACCGGGTATCCCCCTGGTAAATATCCATCTCACGAATATCGCCCGCCCAGTCAAAAATATCCTGGTAGAGGTGCTGGTGGATGGCGCACAGGTGCGGCAGACCGCGCAACAGCGGCCCAAGGCTCAGGGTGGCGGCACGCAGCGCGGTGAATTCATAGGCCGCCTGCGCAAGACGTTCGGCCTGACGAATGCCCAGCCGGTTACGCATCACGTTAAGCTCCGGGTAGAGGTATGGATCGCGATCGTTGCCGTATTTATCGCTCATGCTGCCTCCCTAATTCTTCAAGACGAAGCTGCGCCTCTTCTGCGCTGAGCGTGACTAACGGACTATCGATCCCTTCAAGGCGACGGCTGGCCTGGAAATTGGTATTGCGCTGTTGTTCCCAGAGACGGGATTTTTGTTTTTCAGTGAGCTTTTTCACCTGTTACCTCCCTGCTTGTGCTCGTGTTGCCACAAGTATAAGCAGCAAACTGCGGTTTCGCAGGGAGGTAAAGGCAACACGGGCAATGATTGCCCGCGCCATCAGGGATTAAGGCAGGACTTTCGCAGAGAGGATAACGACCGGTTTTGTCGGCACATTCTGGTAAGGACCGACGTCGTGCGTCTGTACCTGAGAAATTTTATCGGCCACATCCATGCCTTTCACAACTTTACCAAAGACCGCATAGCCAAAATCACGCTGGCCGTGGTCGAGGAAGGCGTTATCTGCCACGTTGAGGAAGAACTGGCTGGTGGCGCTGTCTTTATCGGCAGTACGCGCCATCGAGATGGTGCCGCGGCTGTTGCGCAGGCCGTTATCCGCTTCGTTCTTGATTGGCGGGTTAGGCTGTTTCTGCTGCATCTGCTCGTTGAAGCCGCCGCCCTGCAGCATAAAGCCCGGGATCACGCGGTGGAAGGTGGTGCCGTTATAAAAACCGCTGTTCACATAATCGAGGAAGTTTTTCACCGAAACGGGGGCTTTCTGACTGTTCAGTTCCAGCTCAATATTACCGGCAGAGGTGGTCAACAGAACGTGCGGGTCTCCTTTGGCTGCCAGCGCAGCAGGAGAGAGGGCTGAAAGTGCGAGTACAGCCGCAACAGCCGCCAGGGTTGATTTGAGCATGAGAATTCCTTAACAAAGCGCAGTAAAGAAAGCGAATGGCTTGATTCTAAAGAGCAGTATGAATCCAGGCCAGCCATTTACCTAATTTTACGCATTTGAAACAGATGTAACCGCCGAGCAAACTCATGCTACAGCTTTTAACGTGATCTAAATCACACCAAAAACTGCAATTTTCGTTTAATTAATCATAAAAGATTTAATTAGATCACATTCACGCTTAAAATCTGGCCGCACGCAGCGCCGTCAACGCGCTTTACATTTCTATTCACAGGCCAGTCATGACTAACAGCAATCGTATCAAGCTCACATGGATCAGCTTCTTTTCCTACGCCCTTACCGGTGCGTTGGTGATCGTCACCGGGATGGTGATGGGAAATATCGCAGACTATTTCAACCTGCCCGTTTCCAGTATGAGTAACACCTTCACCTTCCTGAACGCCGGGATCCTGATCTCCATCTTCCTGAACGCCTGGCTGATGGAAATCGTCCCGCTGAAAACGCAGCTGCGTTTCGGCTTTGTGCTGATGGTCGCCGCCGTGGCGGGCCTGATGCTCAGCCACAGCATCGCCCTGTTCTCCGCCGCCATGTTTGTCCTCGGACTGGTCAGCGGGATCACCATGTCCATCGGCACGTTTCTTATTACCCACATGTATGAAGGCCGTCAGCGCGGCGCGCGTCTGCTGTTCACCGACTCCTTCTTCAGCATGGCAGGGATGATCTTCCCGATGGTCGCCGCAGCGCTGCTGGCCCGCAGCATTGAGTGGTACTGGGTTTACGCCTGCATCGGCCTGGTCTACGTGGCGATTTTTGTCCTGACCTTCGGCTGCGACTTCCCGGTTCTTGGCAAAAAAGCCCAGACCACCAGCGAGCCGGTGGTGAAAGAGAAGTGGGGTATCGGCGTGCTGTTCCTCTCCGTTGCCGCCCTGTGCTACATCCTCGGCCAGTTGGGCTTTATCTCCTGGGTGCCGGAGTATGCCAAAGGCCTGGGGATGAGCCTGAACGATGCCGGCCAGCTGGTCAGTGATTTCTGGATGTCGTACATGTTCGGCATGTGGGCGTTCAGCTTTATCCTGCGCTTCTTCGATCTGCAGCGGATCCTCACCGTGCTGGCAGGCGCCGCCACCGTGCTGATGTACCTGTTCATCAACGGTTCCCCGGAACATATGCCGTGGTTTATCCTGACGCTCGGCTTCTTCTCCAGCGCCATTTACACCTCGATCATTACGCTGGGCTCCCTGCAGACCAAAGTGGCCTCGCCAAAACTGGTTAACTTCGTGCTCACCTGCGGCACCATCGGCACCATGCTGACCTTCGTTGTCACCGGCCCGATCGTGGCCCACAGCGGCCCGCTGGCGGCGTTACACACGGCTAACGGTCTCTATGCCGTCGTGTTCGTGATGTGTCTGGTGCTGGGCTTTGTGACCCGCCACCGCCAGCACAACACCGCGGCAGCGACTCACTGATCCCTTATGCCCCTTTGCTTCCTGCAGAGGGGCTGTTTCGGGTAAAGCACACCTCTTCTCCCCCGTTATCCATCTGGATCCACGTCTGCGCCAGCTGCGTGGTGGCAATCACCCGCCCCTGACGAATCGACCAGCGTACCGGCACCTGACAGCGCACCGCATCAAAACCCGTCTCCACAGGCAGGATCACCAGATTAGCCGGATTACCCGTTTCAATACCGTAATCGCTCAGGCCAAAGGTCCGCGCGCTGTTGTGGGTGATCAGGTTAAGCCCGCTGTCGATCTGGTGATAGCCCATCATCTGACAGACGTGCAGCCCCATATGCAGGACCTGCAACATATTGCCAGTGCCCAGCGGATACCAGGGGTCAAACACGTCGTCGTGGCCGAAGCAGACGTTAATTCCCGCCTCAAGCAGCTCCTTCACGCGGGTGATGCCACGCCGTTTCGGATAGTCGTCAAAGCGCCCCTGCAGATGAATATTCACCAGCGGGTTGGCCACAAAGTTAATCCCGGAGAGCTTCAGCAAACGGAACAGCCGCGAGGTATAGGCCCCGTTGTAAGAGTGCATTGCGGTGGTATGGCTGGCGGTGACGCGCGGGCCAATCCCGGCTTCATACGCCAGCATCGCCACCGTTTCGACAAACCGCGACTGCTCGTCGTCGATTTCATCGCAGTGAATATCCAGCGGCCGGTCGTACTTCTTCGCCAGTTCAAAGGCGATGTGCAGCGACTGCACGCCGTACTCGCGAGTGAATTCAAAATGTGGGATGGCACCCACCACGTCGGCCCCCAGCCGTAACGCCTCTTCCAGCAGGGCGGCACCGTTGGGGTAAGAGAGGATCCCTTCCTGCGGGAAGGCAACGATCTGCAGCTCGACCCACGGGGCCACCTCCTGCTTCACCTCCAGCATCGCCTTCAGAGCGGTGAGCGTCGGGTCGGAGACGTCGACATGGGTACGCACAAACTGGATGCCGTTGGCGATCTGCCACTTGAGGGTCTTCCACGCCCGGGCTTTGACATCCTCATGGCTGAGCAGCGCCTTGCGCTCCGCCCAGCGTTCGATGCCTTCAAACAGCGTCCCGGACTGGTTCCAGTTCGGCTCACCCGCGGTTTGAGTGGTATCGAGATGGATATGCGGCTCGATAAACGGCGGCAGGGCCAGCCCCCCGCGCGCGTTTAGCACTTCATAGCTCTCGCTATGCCCCTCGCCCGTCGGGGTGATTTCGCCAAAACAACCGTTCTCAATAGCCAGTTGCCAGAGTCCGTCCCGACCCGGTAACCGGACATTCTGGATAAGCCAAAGCGGTGCTGTAGACATCGTATTCTCCCGAAAAAGGGGGCTGAAATTTAGGAGTAGCAGATTTCAAAGATTAGCCCCCTAATTTGTACACAAAATCGGCTATCACGAAAAGCCTGCTAATTCCGCTACTTATAAAAATCCTGACAAATCAGCCATCTACTCACTAAGGAGTAGGTGAAGGCGTATTTGATTTGCATCAATAAGCGGCTTTGCTGAATCGTTAAGGTAGGTGGTAATAGAAAAGAAATCGAGGCAAAAATGAGCAAAGTCAGACTCGCGATTATCGGTAACGGCATGGTCGGCCACCGCTTTATTGAGGATCTTCTTGATAAAGCCGATGCCGCCCAGTTCGAGATTACCGTGTTCTGTGAAGAACCCCGTAAGGCGTACGACCGCGTGCACCTCTCCTCCTATTTCTCTCACCACACCGCCGAAGAGCTCTCTCTGGTGCGCGAAGGTTTTTACGAGAAACATGGCGTGAAGGTGCTGGTGGGCGAACGCGCTATCACCATTAACCGTCAGGAAAAAGTGATTCATTCCAGTGCGGGACGCACGGTTTTTTACGACAAACTGATCATGGCGACTGGCTCTTACCCGTGGATCCCACCGATCAAAGGGTCAGAAACTCAGGACTGCTTCGTCTATCGCACCATTGAAGATCTCAACGCCATCGAGTCCTGCGCCCGTCGAAGCCGTCGCGGCGCGGTGGTCGGCGGCGGCCTGCTCGGCCTCGAAGCTGCTGGCGCGCTGAAAAACTTAGGCGTTGAAACCCACGTCATCGAATTTGCCCCGATGCTGATGGCAGAGCAGCTCGACCACATGGGTGGCGATCAGCTCAAACGCAAGATTGAGAGCATGGGTGTGAAAGTTCACACCAGCAAAAACACCAAAGAGATCGTGCAGGAAGGCACCGAGGCGCGTAAAACCATGCGCTTCGCCGACGGCAGCGAACTGGAAGTCGACTTTATCGTCTTCTCCACCGGTATTCGCCCGCGCGATAAACTGGCTACGCAGTGCGGCCTGGCGGTTGCCCAGCGCGGCGGCATCATGATCAACTCCACCTGCCAGACCTCCGATCCGGATATCTATGCCATCGGCGAGTGCGCCAGCTGGGAAAATCACGTCTACGGTCTGGTTGCCCCGGGCTACAAAATGGCGCAGGTCGCCGTTGACCATATCCTCGGCAACGAAAACGCCTTCGAAGGCGCAGACATGAGCGCCAAGCTGAAACTACTGGGCGTTGACGTGGGCGGTATCGGCGATGCGCACGGTCGCACGCCAAACTCCCGCAGCTACGTCTACCTCGATGAAAGCAAAGAAGTTTATAAGCGTCTTATCGTCAGCCCGGACAACAAAACCCTGCTCGGTGCGGTGCTGGTGGGTGATACCAGCGACTTCGGCAACCTGCTGCAGCTGGTGCTGAACGCCATCGAACTGCCGGAAAACCCGGACGCGCTGATCCTGCCTGCCCACGCGGGCAGCGGTAAGCCTTCAATTGGTATCGATAAACTGCCGGACAGCGCGCAGATTTGCTCCTGCTTCGATGTCACCAAAGGCATGCTGATCTCCGCCATCAACAAAGGCTGCCACACCGTGGCGGCGCTGAAGGCCGAAACCAAAGCCGGTACCGGCTGCGGCGGTTGTATCCCGCTGGTCACTCAGGTGCTCAACGCCGAGCTGGCGAAACAGGGTATCGAAGTGAACAACAACCTGTGCGAGCACTTCGCTTACTCACGCCAGGAGCTATACCACCTGATCCGCGTGGAAGGCATCAAATCCTTCGACGAGCTGCTGCAGAAACATGGCCAGGGTTACGGGTGTGAAGTCTGTAAACCGACCATCGGTTCTCTGCTGGCCTCCTGCTGGAATGAGTATGTGCTCAAACCGCAGCACACCCCGCTGCAGGACACCAACGACAACTTCCTGGCCAATATCCAGAAAGACGGGACTTACTCCGTAATCCCACGCTCTGCCGGTGGCGAAATCACCCCGGAAGGTCTGGTGGCAGTGGGCCGCATTGCCCGCGAATTTAACCTCTATACCAAAATCACCGGCTCCCAGCGTATCGGCCTGTTCGGCGCGCAGAAAGACGACCTGCCGGAAATCTGGCGTCAGTTGATTGAAGCTGGCTTCGAAACCGGTCATGCCTATGCCAAAGCGCTGCGTATGGCGAAAACCTGCGTGGGCAGCACCTGGTGCCGCTACGGCGTGGGCGACAGCGTCGGCTTCGGCGTCGAGCTGGAAAACCGCTACAAAGGCATCCGTACCCCGCACAAAATGAAGTTCGGCGTCTCCGGCTGTACCCGTGAATGTGCCGAAGCCCAGGGTAAAGATGTGGGTATCATCGCCACGGAGAAAGGCTGGAACCTGTACGTCTGCGGTAACGGCGGGATGAAACCGCGTCATGCGGATCTGCTGGCGGCGGACATCGACCGTGAAACACTGATCAAGTACCTCGACCGCTTCATGATGTTCTACATCCGTACCGCGGACAAACTGACCCGTACCGCGCCGTGGCTGGATAACCTGGAAGGCGGCATCGACTACCTGAAGTCCGTCATCATCGACGACAAACTCGGCCTGAACGCAACGCTGGAAGAAGAGATGGCGCGCCTGCGTGACGCCGTGATTTGTGAATGGACTGAAACCGTCAACACCCCGGCGGCGCAGGTTCGCTTCAAACACTTTATCAACAGCACTCAGCGCGACCCGAGCGTGCAGGTGGTGCCAGAGCGCGAGCAGCATCGCCCGGCAACACCTTATGAACGCATTCCGGTCATGCTGGTGGAGGAAAACGTATGAGCCAGTGGGTCAACATCTGCAAAATCGACGAGATCCTGCCTGCCACCGGCGTGTGCGCGCTGTTAGGTCATGAGCAGGTTGCCATTTTCCGTCCGCGTCACGACGAACAGGTCTTTGCCATCAGCAATATCGACCCGTTCTTCGAGGCCAGCGTGCTCTCCCGCGGGATCATCGCTGAACATCAGGGCGAGCTGTGGGTTGCCAGCCCGCTCAAAAAACAGCGTTTCCGCCTGAGCGACGGCCACTGCATGGAAGATGAGAGCCGCTCCGTGAAGCACTATGACGTCCGCGTCAAAGATGGCAAGGTGCAGCTGCGAGGCTAACAAATATGGGAGGTGCAATGCCTCCCATTGTTTTATCAATATTGATTTAATTTATTTATTTTTTTCTTTTAAATATTACGGGTAATCAAATGTTTACAGACACTATCAATAAGTGTGCGGCTAATGCTGCGCGTATTGCACGCCTCAGTAAAAACAGTCCTCTCGGATTCTGGATCAGCTCCGCCATGGCGGGCGCCTATGTCGGCCTCGGGATAATTTTAATTTTCACCCTCGGCAATCTGCTCGACCCGTCCGTGCGTCCGCTGGTGATGGGCGCTACCTTTGGTATCGCCCTGACGCTGGTCATCATCGCGGGTTCTGAACTGTTCACCGGCCACACCATGTTCCTGACGCTGGGCGTCAAAGCGGGCACCATCACTCAGGGCCAGATGTGGGCGATCCTGCCACAAACCTGGCTCGGTAACCTGGTGGGCTCGGTGTTTGTTGCCCTACTCTACAGCTGGGGCGGCGGTAGCCTGCTGCCGGTGGATACCAGCCTGGTGCACACCGTCGCGCTGGCAAAAACCTCCGCACCGGCGATGGTGCTGTTCTTCAAGGGCGCGCTCTGTAACTGGCTGGTCTGCCTTGCGATCTGGATGGCAATCCGTACCGAAGGTGCTGCGAAATTTATCGCCATCTGGTGGTGTCTGCTGGCCTTTATCGCCTCCGGCTACGAGCACTCCGTTGCCAACATGACGCTGTTTGCCCTCTCCTGGTTCGGTCACCACAGCGAAGCCTATACGCTGTCCGGTATCGGCCATAACCTGTTGTGGGTAACGCTGGGCAATACCCTTTCTGGGGTTGTATTTATGGGTTGGGGTTACTGGTATGCTACCCCTAAAGCGGAGCGTCCGACTCCGGCTACCATCGCAACCGTTCAGGCGAAAGCCAACCAGTAAGAAGAGGTAATGTCGTGGATCACCTGCCAATATTCTGTCAATTACGCCATCGCGACTGCCTGCTGGTAGGGGGTGGCGATGTGGCTGAACGCAAAGCCCGCCTGCTCCTGGAGGCAGGTGCCCGACTTACCGTCAATGCCCTCGACTTCGCCCCGCAGTTCACCGTGTGGGCGCAGGAAGGGATGCTGACCCTCGTCGAGGGTGAGTTCCAGGAATCTCTGCTCGATACCTGCTGGCTGACCATTGCCGCCACCGACGATGACGCGGTTAACCAGCGCGTCAGCGACGCCTGTGAAGCGCGGCGGATCTTCTGCAACGTGGTGGATGCGCCGAAAGAGGCGAGCTTTATCATGCCGTCGATAATCGACCGCTCCCCGCTGATGGTCGCCGTCTCCTCCGGCGGGACGTCGCCAGTGCTGGCGCGCCTGCTGCGCGAAAAGCTGGAAGCGATCCTGCCGCAGCATCTGGGCCAGGTGGCTCACTATGCGGGGCAGTTACGCTCACGCGTGAAAAAGCAGTTCGCCACCGTAGGCGAACGCCGTCGCTTCTGGGAAAAATTCTTTGTGAACGACCGGCTGGCGCAGTCGCTGGCGAATCAGGATCGGAAAGCGGTGGAGGAAACCACCGAGCAGCTGATCAATGCCCCGCTCGATCACCGGGGCGAAGTGGTGCTGGTGGGTGCAGGTCCAGGCGATGCCGGGCTGTTGACCCTGAAAGGGTTACAGCAGATCCAGCAGGCGGATATCGTAGTCTATGACCGTCTGGTCTCTGACGACATCATGAACCTGGTGCGCCGGGATGCGGATCGGGTGTTTGTTGGCAAACGTGCGGGCTACCACTGCGTGCCGCAGGAAGAGATCAACCAGATCCTGCTGCGTGAAGCGCAAAAGGGTAAACGCGTGGTGCGTCTGAAAGGCGGCGATCCCTTTATCTTCGGGCGCGGCGGCGAGGAGCTGGAGACCCTGTGCGAAGCGGGCATTCCGTTTTCGGTGGTGCCAGGCATTACCGCCGCCTCCGGTTGCTCGGCCTATTCCGGTATTCCGCTGACCCACCGTGACTACGCCCAGAGCGTGCGCCTGGTGACCGGCCACCTGAAAACCGGCTGCGAGCTGGACTGGCATAACCTGGCCGCCGAGAAACAGACCCTGGTGTTCTATATGGGGCTGAATCAGGCGGCGACCATTCAGGCTAAGCTGCTTGAACATGGCATGGATGCGGAAATGCCGGTAGCGCTGGTGGAGAACGGTACCTCGATTAAACAGCGCGTGGTCAGTGGCGTATTGACCCAGCTGGGCGAGCTGGCGCAGCAGGTTGAAAGCCCGGCGCTGATTGTCGTAGGCCGAGTGGTGGCGCTGCGTGACAAGCTCAACTGGTTCTCAAACCACTAAGCCAGACTGAACATATTCCCCGCAAAATGAGTAGTCCTGTTATGGACTACTCCTCTCTTACCGCTGTCGATAACATACCTTCCGCGAAAGCACATTTTCTATATATTCCCTCATGTTACAGACAAGGAAGCGTTATGTTCAAACTGGCAAAGATTGCCCTGGTTGCAGGCATCTTAACGACCCTGACCGCATGTACCGGCCACGTGCAAAACACCAAAAATAACTGCAGCTATGACTACCTGCTGCACCCGGCGATCTCCATTTCCAAGATCATCGGTGGCTGCGGCCCGGCGGCAAATCAGTAAGCCTTTTTCAGGCATAAAAAAACCGGGGATTCCCCGGTTTTTTTATTGGCGAGAGCATCGCGGCCTGATGCCCTCACCCTGGCCCTCTCCCACAGGGAGAGGGTACAAACCCTAAAAACGGTAACCCTGTTACCGTTTTACATTTACCTACGGCTTAGCTACAAACCCAATCGCTTCATACACCGCTTTCAGGGTCACAGAAGCGCGTGCGCTGGCTTTCTCGGCACCGTCTTTCATCACTTTCTGCAGGAAGGCTTCGTCGTTACGGAACTGGTTGTAGCGCGCCTGCAACTCGGTCAGCATGCCGGAGACCGCATCTGCCACTTCACCTTTCAGATGGCCGTACATTTTGCCTTCGAAGTGCTGCTCCAGCTCCGGAATGCTCTGTCCGGTCACGCCAGAGAGAATATCCAGCAGGTTAGAGACGCCCGCTTTGTTCTGCACGTCGTAACGCACCACAGGCGGCTCGTCAGAGTCGGTGACCGCACGCTTGAGCTTCTTGACCACCGCTTTCGGATCTTCCAGCAGGCCGATCACGTTGTTGCGGTTATCGTCCGACTTGGACATCTTTTTGGTCGGCTCCAGCAGGGACATCACGCGAGCACCGGACTTCGGAATGAACGGCTCAGGCACTTTGAAGACGTCGCCGTAAATCGCGTTAAAGCGCTGGGCAATATCGCGGCTCAGCTCCAGGTGCTGCTTCTGGTCTTCACCCACCGGGACCTGGTTGGTCTGATACAGCAGAATGTCAGCCGCCATCAGCACCGGATAATCAAACAGGCCAGCGTTGATGTTTTCAGCGTAACGGGACGATTTATCCTTGAACTGGGTCATGCGGCTCAGCTCACCGAAATAGGTGTAGCAGTTCAGGGCCCAGCCCAGCTGCGCGTGTTCCGGCACGTGGGACTGAACGAAGATGGTGCTTTTCTCAGGATCGATACCGCAGGCCAGGTACAGCGCAAGGGTGTCGAGCGTCGCTTTACGCAACTGCTGCGGATCCTGGCGCACGGTAATGGCGTGCTGGTCAACGATGCAGTAGATGCAGTGATAGTCATCCTGCATGCCCACCCACTGACGCAGCGCACCCATGTAGTTGCCAATGGTCAGTTCACCTGAGGGCTGTGCGCCACTAAATACGATGGGCTTAGTCATTTTTCAATTCCTGATTTTCACTGTGCGAAAGCCCGAGAACGGGCAGTAAATCTTTGAAGTGGTCGAAGACGAAATCCGGCTCACTCAGCGTAATGGATTCACCGTAGTTATAGCCATAGGTCAGGCCCACGGACGGGCAACCTGCAGCCCTGGCCGCCAGAATATCATTGCGCGAATCCCCGACAAAGAGCAGCGCGTCCGGCGATAAGGATAATTTTCCAGCCACCAGCAGCAGCGGTTCGGGATGCGGCTTCTTATTCTGCACGTCATCGCCGCCGACGATCACCGAGAAGTATTTGGCGATATCCAGCGCTTCCAGCAATGGCGCAACAAAGGCCGTCGGTTTGTTGGTCACCAGCCCCAGCGGCATGCCTTCCGCATGCAGCGCGCTCAGCGTACCGGCCACGTCCGGGAACAGGAAGCTGCCCTCTTCCACCGTCTCTTCATAGAAACGGTTGAACAGCTTACGCAGCAGGCGAATTTGCTCTTCCTGCGGGATATCCGCGTGATCGACGCCGGGTTTGCCCTGCGCCGCACGCTGAATGGCACGCTCCTGACGCGCCCAGGTCAGGGCGCGCTCCATCAGCACGTCGGCTCCGTTACCAATCCATGTGATGACACGCTCTTCGCCCGCCACCGGAAGTTCCAGTGCATACAGCGCCTGGTCAACCGCCGCGGTTAAGCCCGGCGCGCTGTCCACCAGCGTGCCGTCGAGGTCAAACGCAACGCCCCGAATTGCCTGCAAATTATTCATGACTTACCTTCGCCAGTTCACTGCGCATTTCATCAATAACTTTTTTGTAGTCCGGCTGATCGAAAATCGCCGAACCGGCCACGAACATGTCTGCGCCTGCGGCGGCGATGTCGCCGATATTGCTGACTTTCACGCCACCGTCTACTTCGAGACGGATATCAAAGCCAGACTCGTCGATGCGACGACGCACTTCGCGCAGCTTATCCAGGGTTTGTGGAATGAAAGACTGGCCGCCGAAGCCCGGGTTGACGGACATCAGCAGGATCACGTCCAGCTTGTCCATCACGTAATCGAGGTAGCTCAGCGGCGTGGCCGGATTAAATACCAGGCCAGCCTTACAGCCGTGCTCTTTGATCAGCTGCAGGGTGCGGTCAACGTGTTCGGAGGCTTCAGGATGGAAGGTGATGATGCTGGCACCCGCGGCGGCAAAGTCCGGCACGATACGGTCGACCGGCTTCACCATCAGATGCACGTCAATAGGGGCGGTCACGCCGTAGTTGCGCAGTGCCTTTAGCACCATCGGGCCGATGGTCAGGTTAGGCACATAGTGGTTATCCATAACGTCGAAATGAACGACATCCGCACCGGCAGCCAGGGCTTTCGCGGTATCTTCGCCCAGCCGGGCAAAATCAGCCGAAAGAATTGAGGGTGCAATCAAATACTGTTTCATCCGCATCTCCTTGAACTTTGTTTAACGGCGGGCGAAACGGCTCAGGGTAGATAGAGAGCCAGCAGTTCGTCCACCTTTTTACGTGTACCGCCGTTGCTGCTGATGCTGCGCCGGACTTTGACCTGATAATGATCGGCGGCCTTGTACCATTCGCGCGTATCAGGCGTATCGTGATTCGAAATTAACACCGGAATTCTTTTGCTGACCAGCTTTTCCGCCATCTCCGCCAGACGCGCCTGCTCGGCAGGGCTGAAGCTGTTGGTGTGATAAGCGGTAAAGTTCGCCGTTGCCGACAGAGGGGCATAAGGCGGATCGCAGTAGACCACCGAGTCGGTGTCCGCTTTCTCCATGCACTCTTCATACGAGAGGCAATGGAACTCCGCATTCTGCGCCTTTTCAGCAAAGTGGTACAACTCAGCCTGAGGGAAATAAGGACGCTTGTAGCGACCAAAGGGCACGTTGAATTGACCACGCAGATTATACCGGCACAGACCGTTGTAGCCGTGGCGGTTAAGGTAGAGGAACAGCAGCGCGCGACGGAACTTGTCCTCGCTCTGATTAAACTCAGCGCGAAGAGCGTAGTAAACGTCCGGGTTGTTGTGCTCCGGGGTAAACAGCTTACGCGCCTCATCAACGTACTCGTCGGTACGCAGCTTCACGATGTTATAGAGGTCGATCAGGTCGCTGTTGATATCCGCAAGGATATAACGGGAGTAGTCGGTATTGAGGAATACCGAGCCCGCGCCCACAAAGGGTTCGACAAGACACTCGCCGGCAGGCAGGTGTTTTTGAATATCGTCGAGCAGGGGGTATTTCCCCCCTGCCCATTTCAGAAAAGCGCGATTTTTTTTCATGCTGACTAACTGATTACACCTTCTCCGGCTGTGGAGAAAGCTCCGACAGCATCCTGCGCTTCACAGATTACTTCAAATCGGACTGAACCTGACGGATCGGCTTCGCCCACGGGTTTTTCGCCTGAACATCAGCGGGCAGTGTTGCAACTGCGCGTTTTGCTTCATCTTTCGAAGCATATACGCCGCTCACCAGCACATACCACGGCTGACCGTTACGGGTAGTCTCATAGACAACGAAGTTTTTCAGGTTCGACTTTTTCGCCCAGCTGTTGAGGTTGTCATAGCTGGAAGAACTGCTCAACTGCAGCGTGTAGTTGCTGGATGAGGCAGATTTCAGTGAACTCACGTTGCCTGACGTTTTACCGGTGCTGGCGGTGGCAGCAGGCGCTGCTGCCGCTGGCGCCGAGGCGGTCGCCGTCGGGGCTGGCGTTGCAGTCGCTTTTGGTGCCGTCGCTGTCGCAGCAGGCGCTTTTGCCGGGGCGTTGATCACGGTTTCGCTGCGCTTAGGCTGGGCGGTGGTTTTCGGCTCTTCCGCTTTGGCTACTGGCTGCGGCTTCACTTCACGCTTCGGCTCAATCACCGTCTGCTTACGTTCCTGATGCTGGGCAGGCTTGGTCTGACGTGGCGCAGTTTCTGTCGCCGCGGTCTGCTGTTGCCCTGTCGCACCACGAATTGGCGCCACGGTCGCAGGCTCGGTCGGCAGCGTGGAGTTGACCACCACGTTGTTAACCTGCTGCTGGTTCTGCGGCTGCGTCAGCGCATTGTTCAGATCGCCCTGCACTTCAACACGCTGCTGACCTTCCGGGGTTGCCGGTGTCTGGCCCTGCGTTGGTGTGGACGCGACCGGCGGCAGGGAGATCTCCTGCTGGGTACTCCCGGCAGTCTGCTCGGCAGAAGTCGTGCCCGGCGCTGGCTGGGTACCGTTGGCCTGATCGGCCGCATTGCCGGACAGATCGACGCTCTTCTCAGTAGAGGCGTTCTGATCGGCTGGATTGCTCGACGGGGCTTTGAGTGCAGAGCCAACGCCGATAATCAGCAGTAGCAGGACCAGCACGCCCAGACCCATCATAATGTACTGGCGGGAAGCGGGCTTCGCCGGAGCAGCTTTACGCTTGCGCGGGCGACGCTCTACTGGCGCTTCATCCACTGAATCATCTTCAGACTCATACTCCTCTTCTTCACGCTCGTCGCGGGCAGCGCGGCCACGCGAAGGACGAGGGTCATCGTTTTCGAGATCAACCTCATCAAAGTTAATTTGCGGCTCGTTATCACGTTCTGAAGATTGGCGAGTACGACCAGTACGACGATCGCTGGGATCGGGTTTCAGCTCGTCTTCTGGTTTGAATTCATCCATTTAACACCCCACTAAAAGGCTTATGCCTACGACTTTGCACATCACCTGAAGCAAAATGGCTACGTTTTACCGCAGCCGGACCTTTCTAATAGTTACGCCTGCTGGCAATCAGCAATAGCGCCAAGAACCACATCGTGCGGCACACCGCCACGCACTTCACTCTTACCTATCGCAAGCGGGAGCACCAGACGCATCTCGCCTGCTAATACTTTTTTATCACGCATCATATGCGGCAAGTAGGCCTGCGCCGACATTTCACGCGGCCCCGTCACCGGTAAACCGGCACGCTCAAGCAGCGTAATAATGCGTTGCGTATCCGCCTTGCTGAACTGACCCAGACGCTCCGAGGTGCGCGCAGCCATCACCATCCCCGCCGCAACGGCCTCGCCATGCAGCCAGTTACCGTAGCCCATTTCGGCTTCGATAGCATGACCGTAGGTGTGCCCCAGATTCAGTAAAGCACGTAAGCCTGTTTCGCGCTCGTCTGCAGCCACGACTTCTGCTTTCAGCTCACAGCAGCGACGAATACAGTACGCCATCGCCTGACCATCCAGGCGCAGTAAGGCATCCATATTCTCTTCCAGCCAGCTAAAGAACGCGCCGTCGAGAATAATGCCGTACTTGATCACTTCCGCCAGGCCCGATGCCAGCTCGCGCTGAGGCAGCGTTTTCAGACAGTCGAGATCCACCACCACCGAAGCCGGCTGGTAGAACGCGCCAATCATGTTTTTGCCAAGCGGATGGTTAACGGCCGTTTTGCCGCCAACAGAAGAGTCGACCTGCGACAACAGCGTGGTAGGAATCTGAATAAAACGGACGCCACGCTGATAGCTTGCCGCAGCAAACCCCGTAAGATCGCCAACAACACCGCCGCCTAACGCCAGCAGTGTAGTATCGCGACCATGCGGTTTTTGCAGTAATGCGGTAAAGACGGTATCCAGTACCGTCAGGCTTTTATACTGCTCGCCATCAGGCAGAATCACACTGTCGACCTTCACGCCAGCCTGTTCAAGGCGCTGACGCACGGTGTCGAGATAAAGCGGAGCCAGCGTCTCGTTGGTGACCAGCATTGCCTGATCACCCGCTTTCAGTGGTAAGAAGGAAGCTGGGTCGTTAAACAAACCAGCCGCGATAGTGATAGGGTAACTCCGTTCACCGAGAGTGACTGTAATCCTCTCCATAGCGCGACATCCACCTTAAATGCTTTTACCCGCAGGCGAGTGTATATAAAGCCAGAATCAGTTGCTTTCCAGCATATGAATAATCTGGTTTGCGACCACTTTAGCGCTCTGGTCGTCTGTGCGAATGGTGACGTCGGCAATCTCTTCGTACAGCGGATTGCGTTCACCAGCCAGGGCTTCCAGAACTTCACGTGGAGGCGTCTCAACCTGCAGCAACGGGCGTTTTTTATCACGCTGCGTACGCGCCAGTTGTTTTTCGATGGTCGTTTCAAGATAGACCACGACACCGCGGGCGGAGAGACGGTTGCGAGTTTCGCGAGATTTTACAGAGCCGCCGCCGGTCGCCAGCACGATGCCCTGTTTTTCCGTAAGTTCATTAATGACTTTTTCTTCACGGTCACGGAAACCCTCTTCGCCTTCTACATCGAAGACCCAGCCCACATCAGCTCCGGTTCGTTTCTCAATCTCTTGATCAGAATCGTAAAATTCCATATTGAGTTGTTGAGCTAACTGGCGCCCAATAGTGCTTTTGCCGGCACCCATAGGCCCAACCAGAAAGATATTGCGTTTCTCTGCCATTTTTTCGGTACTACTAAGACTATTCGTTAATGGTAAACCCGCTTCACCGGTATCGGGCGTAGCAGGACATGAACTGAAACCTCATATGCGATAGAGCGAGAGTCAGACTAAAAATTATCTCAATACTCCGGCTTGTTTGGCAACAGATTAAATCACCCGGCTTGCCGCTTAAGTTATTAAGGAGTGAGATTGAGTAAGCTGATTCTCAAATCGGTACTCCTTGTATGCTAATTCATGCCCCACGTCAAACATCTGCAACAAACAGAATGCAAAATCACGCGGGGCATCGCGGGACATTAGGGCGTCGCAACCAGACGAGGGGTGATAAAAACCACTAACTCCCGGCGTTCGTTGTCTTTTCCCTGATGGCGAAAAAACTGTCCCAGTAAAGGAATACGGCTCAAGCCTGGCACACTTTCGCTGCCGGTTTTATGCCTCTGAGAAAAAATTCCGCCTAAGGCCAGCGTTTCACCGCTTTTCACCTCGACCTGGGTTTCAATCTCCTGCTTATCAATTGCCAAAGTTTCGCCATCGGACTGCTGCAAAACCTGACCCGGGGCGTTCTCGCTGATGCGCAGCTTCAGGCGCACGCGCCCGTTGGCCAGCACCACCGGCGTTACCTCCATGCCCAGCACGGCCTCTTTAAACTCCACCGATGTCGCGCCGCTCTCACCGCTGGAGACCTGATAGGGGATCTCGCTGCCCTGCTTAATGCTGGCCGGCTGCATGTGCGACGCCAGCAGGCGCGGGCTGGCGATAATATCGACCTGCTGTTTTTGTTCCAGGGCGGAGAGCTCAAGATCCAGCAGCCGGCCATTGATCCGCCCGATGTTAAACCCCACCTGGGTGGTGGCGGCGTTGACGGCCAGATCGCTGCTGAGCATCGTCAACTGGCCTGGCTTACCGGCATCCTGCCCCTGGGCCAGATTCCACTTCACCCCCAGCTCGCGCAGGCTTTTTTCACTCATGCTGACGATATGCGCCGCCAGCTCCACCTGCGCCACGGGAAGATCCATCTGCGTCACCCAGTGCTGGAGTGCCTCCAGTGCAGCCCGGGTATCGCGCACCAGCAGGCGATTGGTGCGTTTATCTACCGCCAGACTGCCTTTCGGGCTGAGGAGCTTTTCGGCCGCCGCCTGTAAATCCCCCGCATCGGCGTAAGAGAGAGGAAAACTGCGCGCTTCCAGCGGCGCGCTGAGCTGCCGTTTTGTTCGCTCGGCCTCTTTTTTAGCCTGCTGTTGCTGCTGCCAGGCGGCGGTATGAATATAAAAAATGCCCGCCTGCTGGCGCATCACCAGCCCGGCACTGGTGACCACCGTCTGGAACGCCTGCAGCCAGGGCACATCCTGCAGACGCAGAGAGACATTGCCGCTGACGTCCGGGGAGATAATGATGTTGCGGTTCTCCTGCTCCGCCAGCGCCTGCAGAAGCTGGGCGACCGGCACCTCATCCACCACCAGACTTACCGGGGCTGGCTCCGCGGCCAGCGTCTGACTGCCTATCAGCAGTAATCCCACGATCCCTGTTTTCATCCTGTTTCTTTCCTTGTCGTTGCCATCGCCACTGCGGGGGCTCACACGCCCCGGGCATGTCGATGACCAATTCCTTTTCATCCAGCACCCTCACCCGCCCGCCTTGCGGCAGGGTGTCGCCATGGCGAAGGCGCAGCCAGCGCGAGGTTTCATCCCGGACGATCGCCACCGGCACCTTTCCCAGCACCACCCCGACATAGCGCCATTGCCGCAGCGCGGCGTCCGGGCAGCGTGAGGCCGGGGGCTGAAAGGGATCGCGCAGGCCGAGCAGCAGCGGCAGTAACAGCAGCACCCCGTACTTAACCTGCATCCTGATGCTCCAGCTGCATGACTATCTGTAAGCGATTCTGCTCTGGCTGAATGCTAAAGCGCTCCACCGCAACGTCGCGCCGGGCGAGGTTGACAAACAGCGAGGGGATCTGCGCCCAGGTCGCTTCCATCACCAGTTCGCCCCCTCTGCCCCTGGGCTGCCAGCGAACCATCCGCAGCACATCGGTATCAAACTCCAGCGGCGAAAAAGGCCGTATTGCCACAGCAGATCGTGCCTCGTCAGGGGGTGAAAGCTTACGCACCGCGATCCACAGCCGGGCATTGGCCTGCTGCGTCGCTACCGGCTGCTCCTGTATTCGCCCCTGCCATAGGGTGGCGCAGATCAGGAGTAATGCTGAGCTGAGACTCCAGCACAGGCAGCGGCCGCGCGGCGTCATGGCATACCAACTGTCAGGAGGGATCCGCATCAGCACCCTCCTTGCGGATCAGCGTCCAGCTAAACTGCCAGCGCCCCTGGGCGCCCTGTCGCATCTCTCCCGGCGCACCGGGAATAAACCCCGGTACCTGGCGGAGCGCTGCCTCCAGCGCGCCAAGCGCGGGCAGCGTGGTGGCGTAGCCGGTGAGGGAAAGGGTCGACTGCTGGAAGCGCAGCTGCGCCAGCCACGCCTGCTCCGGCAGGTGACGGGACAAGGCGATCAGGGCCGGTTGCCAGGCTTCCGTCTTCGCTTTTTGCTGCGCCCGCCGCTGCTGTTGCTGGTGCCGGGCCTGTAACGCCGTCCACTGTTTTTGCCGCTGCTCCAGCCCCTGACGTAGCGCCAGATCGCTGGCATGCCGTAGCGCGCTGGCGCGTGTCACCAGAGGATTGCAGGCCCGGCTGGCGGCGCAGAGCATCAGCGTTACCAGTAGCGAGCCGGTAAACATCAGCCCCCAGAAGCGCAAGCAGCGACGCCGTTGCCGCTGGCGCCACGGCAGAAGATTGGCCGCCCTCATCGCGCGTGGTCTCCGGTTGCCAGCGCCAGCGCGACGCTGAAATCGGCCCCATTTTCCGGCAGCGGCGGCTGGGTGCGGGATAAAACGCACCAGGGATCGAAGTTACCCGCTCCACAGCAGGCGATCTCGTCGACCCTGAGTGCCAGCAGGGCCGCCAGCCGATCGACGTCCGGCGCCTCCGTCAGCCCGCGCCTGCCCCACTGGTGGCGCATCGCCCAGAGCCACTGGTCCCGGTCGCGCCAGGCCACGCACTGGGCCGGGGCTTGCACAAAGGGCAGCAGGTGCGTCAACGCCCCGGCGTCGGGCGTGACCGAGGCCAGCCGCAGTCGCAGCACCCGGGCCAGCTCCAGCAGGGTCGCGATCTCCTTATTCTGTGCCGCCGTGACGTGATAAGACTGGCTGAAGGTCTCTTCCACATAGTCAAACCGCAGGGCATCGGGGGGCATCTCCAGCTCACGGCTTATCGCCGAGGCGATCCATGCGGTCTGTTCGCTGTCGCGCAGGGCCATCGACGGGCGCGGCAGCGTGCGCTGGAGGGTGCGGGCAGCCGGAAAGGCGAGAAAGATTTGATGGTGATGAGGCAGCATCTTGCGCCACTCGCGCAGGGCCGCAGCCAGTTGTTCGGGCTGAAGAATTTGCCCGTCGCGGATAATGCCTGCGGCCAGGGGGAGCTGCCACCAGCGGCGCAACCCCCACCCCGACTTCTCGCGCACCAGCGCGACGGCCAATACCCTATCCTGTTGAATATGAACGCCTGTATGCCATGTTTTAAACGCCATGTTTCACGATCTCCTTATCGTCCCGCGGGATAACGGCTATATCAATGCTTCAGGCTTGCCTTTATACTACCGCGCGATTGTTTAGAAACTGCCCAGTTCAAACTAAATGGGAAATCTCCAGTGAAGTTCGTAAAGTATTTATTGATCCTTGCAGTCTGTTGCATTCTGCTTGGAGCAGGCTCGATTTATGGTTTGTACAAATATATTGAGCCACAGCTGCCTGATGTCGCTACGCTGCGTGATGTACGACTCCAGATCCCGATGCAGGTCTACAGCACGGACGGCGAGCTTATCGCCCAGTACGGTGAGAAGCGCCGTATCCCGTTGACCCTGAATCAGATCCCACCCGTGATGGTAAAAGCCTTTATTGCCACCGAGGACAGCCGCTTTTATGAGCACCATGGCGTCGATCCGGTGGGGATTTTCCGTGCCGCCAGCGTGGCCCTGTTCTCCGGTCATGCCTCTCAGGGTGCGAGTACCATCACCCAGCAGCTGGCGCGTAACTTCTTCCTGAGCCCTGAAAAAACGCTGATGCGTAAGGTCAAGGAAGTGTTCCTGGCGATCCGCATCGAGCAGTTGCTGAATAAGGATGAGATCCTTGAGCTCTACCTCAACAAGATCTATCTCGGCTACCGTGCCTATGGCGTGGGCGCGGCGGCGCAGGTCTATTTTGGCAAATCCATTGACCAACTCACCCTGAGTGAAATGGCGACCATCGCCGGTCTGCCGAAGGCACCTTCCACCTTCAACCCGCTCTACTCCCTGAATCGCGCCACCGCACGCCGCAACGTGGTGCTGTCGCGTATGCTGAGCGAAGGCTATATCAGCCAGACCCAGTACGAGCAGGCGCGCAACGACGTGATTGACGCCAACTACCATGCGCCGGAAATTGCCTTCTCCGCGCCGTACCTCAGCGAAATGGTGCGTCAGGAGATGGTCTCCCGCTACGGCGAGAATGCCTACGAAGATGGTTACCGCGTCTACACCACCATCACCCGCAACGTCCAGCAGGGCGCACAGCAGGCGGTGCGTAACAACGTGATTGATTACGACATGCGCCACGGCTACCGCGGCCCGTCAAACGTGCTGTGGAAGGTGGGAGAATCCGCCTGGGACAGCAAAAAGATCGCCGATACCCTGAAACCGATCCCGGGCTACGGGCCGTTTGTCGCGGCGGTAGTCACCCAGGCCAATCCGCAGGAAGCCACGGCAATGCTCGCGGACGGCACCTCGGTGTCGCTGCGTATGGAAGGCATCCGCTGGGCGCGTCCGTACCGCTCGGATACCCAGCAGGGGGCAACCCCGCGCAAGGTGACCGATGCGGTACAGGTGGGTCAGCAGATCTGGGTCCGTCAGGTTAACGATGCCTGGTGGCTAGGGCAGATCCCGGACGTTAACTCTGCGCTGGTCTCCATCGACCCGCATAACGGCGCGGTGCTGGCGCTGGTCGGCGGTTTCGATTTCAACCTGAGCAAATTTAACCGTGCCACTCAGGCGCTGCGTCAGGTCGGCTCCAACATCAAGCCGTTCCTCTACACCGCGGCAATGGATAAGGGCCTGACCCTCGCCAGCGTCCTCAACGACGTGCCGATCTCCCGCTGGGATGCCGGGGCGGGTTCCGACTGGCGGCCGAAAAACTCACCGCCAGAATACGCCGGGCCGATTCGTCTGCGTCAGGGTCTGGGACAGTCCAAGAACGTGGTGATGGTGCGCGCCATGCGCGCCATGGGTGTCGATTATGCGGCGGAGTACCTGCAACGCTTCGGCTTCCCGGCACAGAACATCGTGCATACCGAGTCGCTGGCGCTGGGCTCGGCTTCCTTTACCCCGCTGCAGGTTGCGCGTGGCTATGCGGTGATGGCGAACGGCGGCTTCCTGGTCGATCCTTTCTTCATCAGCAAAATCGAGAACGATCAGGGCGGCGTCCTGTTCGAAGCCAAACCGAAAATTGCCTGCGCAGAGTGTGATATCCCGGTGATTTATGGCGATACGCCAAAATCAGAATCCCTGAACAATCAGGATATGGAAGATGTCGCCGTTTCCCAGGCGCAGCAAAACGCGGCGGTACCGCAACCGCAGCTCGAGCAGGCGAACCAGGCGCTGGTGGCACAGACCGGGGCTCAGGAGTACGCCCCGCATGTGATTAACACCCCGCTGGCGTTCCTGATCAAAAGCGCGCTGAACAGTAATATCTTCGGCGAGCCGGGCTGGCAGGGTACGGGCTGGCGTGCCGGTCGCGATCTGCAGCGCAAGGATATCGGCGGCAAGACCGGGACCACCAACAGTTCGAAAGATGCCTGGTTCTCTGGTTACGGTCCAGGTGCCGTGACCTCGGTGTGGATCGGCTTTGACGATCACCGCCGTGATTTAGGCCGTACCACGGCATCCGGGGCAATCAAAGATCAGATTTCCGGTTACGAAGGCGGGGCCAAAAGTGCACAACCTGCGTGGGATGCCTTTATGAAGATGCTGCTGGACGGCGTGCCGGAGCAGCCGTTAACCCCGCCGCCTGGCGTGGTGACGGTCAATATCGATCGCTACAGCGGTCAGCTGTCCAATGGCGGCAGCAGTCGGGAAGAGTATTTCATCGAAGGCACGCAGCCAACGCATCAGGCGGTGCATGAGGTGGGTACTACGCTGATTGATAACGGCGAAACACAAGAGTTGTTCTAAAACGTCGGCCCCCTTTCCCGTTGGGAGAGGGGGATTTTTCTGCTACAACCTGCCCTGCCCTTTCAGCCACTCCCGCACCAGAAACAGTGCGCTCACGTTCCGGGCTTCGTTAAAGTCAGGCTCTTCCAGCAGATCCATCAGATGCGCCAGTGGCCAGCGCACCTGCGGCAGCGGCTCGGGTTCATCCCCTTCCAGCGATTCCGGATAGAGATCTTCCGCCAGCACGATATTCATTTTGCTGGAAAAATAGGAGGGAGCCATACTGAGCTTTTTCAGGAAGGTTAACTCCTTCGCACCAAACCCCACCTCTTCTTTCAGCTCGCGGTTTGCAGCCTCAAAGACCGACTCACCGGGATCGATCAGCCCTTTCGAGAAGCCGAGTTCGTAAGATTCGGTCCCCACCGCGTACTCGCGGATCAGGATCAGGTGCTCGTCAACAATGGGCACAATCATGACGGCTTCGCGCGTGGAGGGACGCATACGCTCGTAGACGCGGCGCACGCCGTTACTGAACTCCAGGTCCACACTTTCAACATTAAACAGACGCGATTTGGCGACGGTCTCAACATTCAGGATGGTGGGCTTTTGTAAGGGTTTGCTCATTTTGACGGGTCTTTGCTGAGTGAACTGGCGTCATTGTGCGATACGCCGCACGGTTTCGGCAATGTCAATCGCGCTTTATTTACATTTATGTAACCTGTGCAGATTCATTCCTTATTTCAGTTAAAATGTCAAGAGCTTGAAATTATTCCAGGAATTTGCTGATATCCCGTCGGGGTTAGCTTTGCTATCATCAGCGATCACTGGGATGCGCTTCATATTGCTCAAGTTCAACACCTTACATGCCGATAGCCAACCACAGACACGCGTTCACTATTCAAAAGGTGCTACTGACTACACCTGTAAGAAAAAGTAAGATGGGGAAAGCATGAGCACCATTTTGATTGTCATCGCTGCTATGCTGGCCTGCGCATTCATTGCAGGGTGGTTGTACAGGCGTCGGGCGCAGCGTCGATATCGCCTGCCTTATCACAATGCCTTTGCCGGGGCGAGTACCCGCAAGCTTACCGCTGAAGAACGCAGCGCGATTGAGCAATATCTTGAGTCTTTTAACCGCATCCAGCAGACGCCGGCAACAGGTGCCAGCGCCGCGCCGGTCTCGTTAAGCCTCAATGCCGAGAGCAATACCGTGCTCTGCGTGACGCGCTCCATTACCCGCTACGGTATTACCACTGACGATCCCAATAAATGGCGTTACTACCTCGACTCCGCTGAGGTGCATCTGCCGCCGTCCTGGGAACAGTACATCAATGATGAAAACAGCGTTGAGCTGATCCACACCGACTCCATCCCGCTGGTGATCGCCCTCAATGGTCACTCCATCGCGGAGTATGTCCAGGAAGCGCCCCACTTTTCGCTGGAGCACGTCAGTTCCACCCAGGCATCGATTCGTGGCGAAGAGACCGAGCAGATCGAGCTGCTGAATATTCGTCAGGAGACCCACGAAGAGTATGCCCTGAGCCGCCCGGACGGTATTCGCGAAGCATTGCTGATTGTCGCTGCGTTCCTGCTCTTCTTCTTCTGTCTGATGAGCCCGGATGTTTTTGCCCCCTGGCTCGCCGGAGGCGGCGTGCTGTTGCTGGCGGCGGGACTCTGGGGATTATTCGCCCCGCCCGCCAAAAATGCGCTGCGCGAGATCCACTGCCTGCGCGGCACGCCAAAACGCTGGGGCCTGTTTGGCGAAAACGATCAGGACCACGTCAACAATATCTCGCTGGGCATTATCGACCTTATCTACCCGCGCCACTGGCAGCCATGGCTGGCCCAGGATTTAGGGCAAAAAACCGATATTGACATCTATCTGGACCGGCACGTCGTGCGCCAGGGCCGCTATTTATCCCTGCATGACGAGGTCAAAAACTTCCCGCTACAGCACTGGCTGCGCAGCACGGTCATTGCCGGTGGTGCCGGGCTGGTGCTGGCGATGCTGGTTTTCCTCGTGCCGCTGGATATGCCCATCAAATTTACCCTGTCGTGGATTAAAGGCGCCCAGACCATCGAGGCCACCAGCGTTGGGGAACTCGAAAGCGCAGGCGTGCGCATTGGCGATACCCTGCGCCTGAAGGGCACCGGGATGTGTAATATCCACGCTCCTGGCACCTGGAACGCTCGCCAGAGCTCGCCCTTTGCGCCGTTTGATTGCTCGCAGGTGATCTGGAATGACGCGCCTCCCCTGCCGCTGCCGGAATCTGACATCGTTAACAAAGCCACGGCCCTGACCCAGGCGCTGTCGAGCCAGCTGCATCCCAAACCGGAAGATAACTCACGCGTCAGCCCGGCATTACGCTCCGCCATCCAGAAATCGGGCATGATCCTGCTGGATGACTTCGGCGATATCGTGATGAAAACCCAGGAGCTGTGTGCAGATCAGGATGAGTGCGTCAGGCTGAAAAATGCGCTGGTTAACCTCGGGAACAGTAAAGACTGGGAGGCGCTGGTGAAACGTGCCGATGGCGGCCGTCTTGATGGCGTCAACGTGCTGCTGCGTCCGGTCAGCGCGGAGTCGCTGGAAAACCTCGTTGCCACCTCGACCGCGCCGTTCGTCATACGCGAAACCTCACGTGCCGCTCAGGCACTTAACAGCCCGGCACCCGGCGGGTTTGTGATCGTCAGCGACGAAGGCAGCGAGTTGGTCGATCAGCCCTACCCTTCAGTGGCGCTGTATGATTACCCGGCCCAGGAGCAGTGGGGCGAGTTTCAGCGCCTGGCACAGTTGCTGATGCGCACGCCGTTCAGCGCCGAAGGGATTGTGACGGGCCTCTTTACCGATGCCAACGGTACCCGCCATGTCGAGCTGCACAGCATGCCGGACAGCGCCGGATTGTGGCGCTACATCGCCACCTCGCTGCTGATGCTGACGATGCTGGTCTGCATGCTCTGGAACGCCTTTATGGCGCTACGTCGCTACCAGCGCTCGCGCACCCGCCTGGCAGATATTCAGCAATACTACGAAAATTGCCTCAACCCCAAGCTTATCCCTGCGCCTGAGAGCCTGATCGGATAACGCTCCCGCGCGGCAGGATATGCTACCCTGTCGCGCACGTTTCTTCTGGCTGGAGTATTCCCCCATGCATTTTGATATCGCCTGGCAGGAGGTCGATACCGTCCTGCTGGATATGGACGGCACGCTGCTCGATCTCGCGTTTGATAACCACTTCTGGCAAAAACTGGTGCCGGAGACCTACAGCGAGCAGCAGGGGATCTCCCCGGCGGAAGCGCAGGAATTCATCCGCCAGCAATATACCGCCGTACAACATACGCTAAACTGGTACTGCCTGGACTACTGGAGCGAACGCCTCGGTCTGGATATTTGCGCGATGACCACCGCTCAGGGCCCGCACGCCGTGCTGCGTGAAGATACCGTGCCCTTTCTCGATGCCCTGAAAGCGAGCGGCAAGCGGCGCATTCTGCTGACCAACGCGC
Organism: Leclercia adecarboxylata; assembly: GCA_002360945.1. Classification (GTDB taxonomy): domain Bacteria; phylum Pseudomonadota; class Gammaproteobacteria; order Enterobacterales; family Enterobacteriaceae; genus Enterobacter; species Enterobacter adecarboxylatus_B. The sequence continues at coordinate 81,045 of DERO01000038.1, forward strand.
ATCCGCATAATCTGGCGGTGAAGCTGGAACATACCGGTCTGGCCTCACACCTTGATTTATTACTTTCCACCCACACATTTGGTTATCCGAAAGAGGATCAGCGATTGTGGCAGGCGGTGGCAGAAGAGACCGGCCTGCAGCCAGAAAGGACGTTGTTCATTGATGACAGCGAACCGATTCTGGATGCGGCGGCAACCTTTGGCATTCGTTATTGCCTTGGCGTCACCAATCCTGATTCCGGCCTGGCTGAAAAAAGCTATCTGCGGCATCCGGGGCTGAACGACTATCGCCGGATGATCCCCTCACTCACCGTGAAGGAGAAGCCATGAAAGAGAAGCCCTCCGAAGGGGTAAGACTGGACAAATGGCTGTGGGCTGCCCGCTTTTATAAAACGCGCGCCCTCGCCCGGGAAATGATTGAAGGCGGCAAAGTGCACTACAACGGGCAGCGCAGCAAACCGAGCAAGCTCGTGGAGCTGAACGCCACCCTGACCCTGCGTCAGGGCAACGACGAACGGACGGTGATTGTGAAGAACATCACCGAACAGCGTCGCCCGGCAACGGAAGCCAGCACCCTGTATGAAGAGACGGCAGAAAGCGTTGAAAAGCGCGAGAAGATGGCGCAGGCGCGAAAGCTGAATGCCCTGACCATGCCGCATCCCGACAGGCGACCGGACAAGAAAGAGCGTCGCGATCTGATTAAATTTAAAAATGGCGAGAATGAGTGATTCTTGCTGAACGAGAGATGACTATGGCCCAACACGACCAATTACACCGCTATCTGTTTGAACAATTTGCCGTTCGCGGCGAGCTGGTGACGGTATCCGAAACCTGGAAACAGATCCTGGAAAACCACAACTACCCGCTGCCGGTGAAAACCGTGCTGGGTGAGCTGCTGGTTGCCACCAGCCTGCTGACCGCCACCCTGAAATTTGCCGGTGATATCACCGTGCAGCTGCAGGGTGATGGCCCGATGAGCCTGGCAGTGATCAACGGCAACAACCAGCAGCAGATGCGCGGCGTGGCGCGCGTACAGGGCGAGATCCCCGAAGGCGCAGACCTGAAAACCCTGGTCGGTAACGGCTACCTGGTGATCACCATCTCTCCGGAAGAGGGTGAGCGCTACCAGGGCGTGGTCGGCCTGGAAGGCGATACGCTTGCCGCCTGCCTGGAAGATTACTTCATGCGTTCCGAACAGCTGCCAACCCGCCTGTTCATCCGTACTGGTGAAGTGGATGGCCAGCCTGCAGCCGGCGGTATGTTGCTCCAGGTGCTGCCTGCGCAGGATGCTCAGACCCATGATTTCGAGCATCTGGCGACCCTGACCGAAACCATCAAGGCCGAAGAACTGCTCACCCTGCCGGCGAACGAAGTGCTGTGGCGTCTGTATCACGAAGAAGAGGTTACGCTGTACGATCCGCAGGACGTCGAGTTCAAATGCACCTGTTCCCGTGAACGCTGTGCGGGCGCGCTGAAAACCCTGCCGGATGAAGAGATCGACAGCATCATGGCCGAAGAGGGCGAGATCGACATGCACTGCGACTACTGCGGTTCGCACTACGTCTTCAACTCGATGGACATTGCTGAGATCCGTAATAACGCCTCCCCGGCCGATCCTCAGCTGCACTAAGTTGTTCCGTTAACTGCCCTCTTCCGGGGGCAGTTGACCTTTCCCTCCACTCGGCTACCCTTTCATTTCATTCACTATTCCTGCCAATCCTGCTGAATCGTTATCAGTCATGTAAGTCTTTCGTAATTTACTTTCATGTATGCGCTTACACTCACATTCTCGCAGTTAAATTTACCGGCAATTAACCTTTTAAGAACATTTTCACCAACCAAAAAGTGAATCCTGCCATAATCTGCTCCGCGAAGTGACAGGAGTCACAGCGTTTTCCGTCATAAAGGGTTTTGGTCCAGATACGCAAATCTATGAGCCCGGTCGCGGTTAACATTCGAGGAAAACCCCTACAATTTCAGGCAGTATATATTGGCTAAGGAGCAGTGATATGCGTGTTAATGGTTTAACCCCGCAGGATCTCAAGGCTTATGGTATCAACGACGCTCACGATATCGTCTACAACCCCGATTACGATACGCTGTATCAGGAAGAGCTCAATCCAGCACTGGAAGGATACGAACGCGGTATATTGACGACCACCGGCGCTATCGCTGTCGATACCGGTATCTTTACGGGTCGTTCCCCGAAAGATAAGTACATTGTCCGTGACGACACCACCCGCGACACCCTGTGGTGGGCGGATAATGGCAAAGGGAAGAACGACAACAAAGCGATCTCCCCGGAAACCTGGCAGCAGCTGAAAACCCTCGTTACCCAACAACTCTCCGGCAAGCGTCTGTTCATCATTGATGCTTACTGCGGCGCTAACGCCGACACCCGCCTTTCCGTCCGCTTTATCACTGAAGTCGCCTGGCAGGCGCATTTCGTGAAAAACATGTTCATTCGCCCTACCGATGAAGAGCTGCAGAGCTTCGAGCCTGACTTTGTGGTGATGAACGGCGCGAAGTGCACCAACCCGGACTGGAAAGAACAGGGTCTGAACTCGGAAAACTTTGTCGCCTTTAACCTGACCGAGCGTATTCAGCTGATCGGCGGGACCTGGTACGGCGGCGAAATGAAGAAAGGGATGTTCTCGGTGATGAACTACCTGCTGCCGCTACAGGGCATTGCCTCCATGCACTGCTCGGCGAACGTGGGCGAGAAAGGCGACGTGGCGGTGTTCTTCGGCCTGTCCGGCACCGGTAAAACCACCCTCTCCACCGACCCGAAACGCCGCCTGATTGGCGATGACGAGCACGGTTGGGACGATGACGGGGTGTTTAACTTTGAAGGCGGCTGCTACGCCAAGACCATTCGTCTGTCGGCAGAAGCGGAGCCGGATATCTTCCAGGCGATCCGCCGCGATGCGCTGCTGGAGAACGTGACGGTGCGTGCCGACGGCTCGGTTGATTTTGACGATGCGTCAAAAACCGAGAACACCCGCGTCAGCTACCCTATCTACCACATCGACAACATCGTGAAGCCGGTGTCGAAAGCAGGCCACGCGACCAAGGTGATCTTCCTCACCGCCGACGCGTTTGGCGTGCTGCCGCCGGTTTCACGCCTGACCGCCAGCCAGACCCAGTATCACTTCCTCTCCGGTTTTACCGCCAAGCTGGCCGGTACCGAGCGCGGCGTGACTGAGCCGACCCCAACCTTCTCCGCCTGTTTCGGCGCGGCCTTCCTGTCGCTGCACCCGACGCAGTACGCCGAAGTGCTGGTGAAACGCATGCAGGCCGCAGGGGCGCAGGCGTATCTGGTGAACACCGGCTGGAACGGCACCGGCAAACGTATCTCAATCAAAGATACCCGCGCCATTATCGACGCCATTCTGAACGGTTCGCTGGATGAGGCGGAAACCTTCACCCTGCCGATGTTCGATCTGGCGATCCCGACCGAACTGCCGGGCGTGGACAGCCGTATTCTCGATCCGCGCAACACCTATGGTTCACCGGAGCAGTGGCAGGAAAAAGCCACTACCCTGGCGAAACTGTTCGTGGAAAACTTTGAGAAGTACACCGATACGCCGGCAGGTGCGGCGCTGGTGAGTGCGGGACCAAGATAAAAGCAAAAAGGCAACGCAAGTTGCCTTTTTTGAGGTTTTCTCCCTCTCCCTGTGGGAGAGGTTCGGGGTGAGGGCATCAGGCCGCACCCCATTTTTTAACTCTCTTTCACCTGTCCACGGGTAAACGGAACCGGAAGCCACGCGCGGATGCATAACCCGCCCCGCTCGCTGGTGCCAATCTCCAGCAGACCGTTATGGTTATCCACGATACGCTGCACAATCGCCAGGCCTAAACCGGTGCCGCTGGTGCTGCGCGCGCTGTCGCCACGCACAAACGGCTGGAACAGATGCTTGCGCTGCTCCGGCTTAATGCCCGGGCCGTCATCTTCCACCTGGAACCAGGCGCGGTTCAGTTCAGAGCCACTGCTGACCTTGATCCAGCCGTTGCCGTAGCGGGCGGCGTTAACCACCATGTTCGCCACCGCACGTTTAATGGAGAGCGGATGCATGCGCACGGTGATATCGCCTGGCTGCAGATCGGTTTCGATCTCACGCTCGTAACCACTCTCGGCGGCCACCACCTCGCCCAGCACCGCGTTCAGTTCCGCGATCTCCATCGGCATCTCCTGCCCGGTGCGCAGGTAGTCGATGAACTGCTCGATAATGGCGTTGCACTCTTCGATGTCCTTGTTGATGGACTCCGCCAGGTAGCCGTCCTCTTCGCCCATCATCTCGGTGGCGAGGCGAATACGCGTCAGCGGGGTTCGCAGGTCATGGCTGACCCCGGCCATCAGCAGAGTACGATCGTCGGCCAGCTGCTTAACGCCTGCCGCCATATGGTTGAAGGCGCGGGTTACCGACCGCACTTCCGACGCGCCATACTCGCGCAGCGGAGGGGGGATAATGCCTTTACCGACCTGAAGCGCCGCATGCTCCAGGTCGACCAGCGGTCGGTTCTGGATACGAATAAACAGCCAGGCGCCGCCTATCGCCAGCAGCATAATCGCCAGGGTGTAACGGAACAGCGGCGAGAAGTCGCCCTGATGGATTTCGGTCAGCGGTACGCGCACCCAGATGTTGGGTGACAGCCAGGTTTTCAGCCAGACCACCGGCGAGCTTTTGTTGACCTCAACGCGCACTTCCGTCGGGCCGCCCAGCTGCTGCGCCATCTGCTGGCTGAGGAATTCGTAGTGTTGCGCCCAGCGCAGGCCTGCGTCTTCCGCCGCTTCGTTGGAATAGAGCGATATCCCCAGCTCACGGTAGATTTCCCGACGAAACGCCGGTGGCACCACCAACTGCGTGCCGTCTTCCAGCTGCAGTTTGTCGGTCATCAGCATACGTACTTCGTAGGCCAGGACCTTATTAAACTGCTGGAGACTCGGCAGGATCGCAAAGTTCAGCACAACCAGGTAGGTCGTCACCAGGCTGACAAACAGCAGGGTGACGATCAGTAACAGGGTGCGGGCAAACGAGCTACGCGGCGAGAAACGCATTCGCCTCATGCTTTAGAGCCGTCCGGGACAAACACGTAGCCCAGACCCCAGACGGTCTGGATATAGCGCGGATGCGCCGGATCCTCTTCCACCATGCGGCGCAGGCGGGAGATCTGAACGTCGATGGAGCGCTCCATCGCGGAATATTCACGGCCACGCGCCAGGTTCATCAGCTTATCGCGGGAGAGCGGCTCACGTGGGTGGCTGACTAAGGCTTTCAGTACCGCGAACTCACCGCTGGTCAGCGGCATAGGCTCGTCTTCACGGAACATCTCGCGGGTGCCGAGGTTCAGCTTGAACTTACCGAAGGCGATCACCGCCTCTTCCTGGGACGGCGCGCCCGGCAGTTCGTTCGCCTGACGACGCAGTACGGCACGGATACGGGCCAGCAGCTCACGCGGGTTAAAGGGTTTTGGAATGTAGTCGTCAGCGCCAATTTCGAGGCCCACGATACGGTCAACCTCTTCCCCTTTCGCCGTCACCATGATGATCGGCATCGGGTTGCTCTGGCTACGCAGGCGACGGCAGATGGAGAGACCATCCTCGCCCGGCAGCATCAGATCCAGCACCATCAGGTGGAAGGATTCGCGGGTTAACAGGCGATCCATCTGTTCGGCGTTGGCGACGCTACGAACCTGGAAGCCCTGCTCGGTCAGATAACGCTCGAGCAGCGCGCGCAGGCGCATGTCGTCATCC
>DERO01000015.1 GCA_002360945.1 Leclercia adecarboxylata
TGAAGCTGACCGATAAGCCGGGTTCTGTCGTTGAACAGTCATTCATCTAGGCCAGCAATCGCTCACTGGCTCAAGCAGCCTACCCGGGTTCAGTACGGGCCGTACCATGTGAACCCCTATTTGGCCTTGCTCCGGGTGGAGTTTACCGTGCCACGGACTGTTACCAGCCGCGCGGTGCGCTCTTACCGCACCCTTTCACCCTTACCTGATCCCACTTGCGTAGGCCATCGGCGGTTTGCTCTCTGTTGCACTGGTCGTGGGTTTCCCCCCCAGGCGTTACCTGGCACCCTGCCCTATGGAGCCCGGACTTTCCTCCCCTCCGCCCGTCTCCCCCGAAAGGGACGACGACGAAGCGGCGACTGTCTGGTCAGCTTCGGCGCGCAGTATAGAGGGTTTGCGCCCCGCTGTCACCCTTCGGTGAGCATCCCGACCCGTAGGGTGGCGGCAATATTGCGCGAGGCGCGATAAATATTGTCAAACGCGCCGCGGAACGCCTCTTCGAGGGTGCTGATGCTGGTCAGGACGCTGAACACCGCATCGATGCCGTACTGGTGCACAATGCCGACATCATTGGTCAGGCTGCCGGCGATACCGATCACCGGTTTATGGTACTTGCTGGCAACGCGCGCCACGCCCACCGGGACCTTGCCGTGAATACTTTGACTGTCCAGACGCCCTTCACCCGTCACCACCCAGGTGCAGTCGTGAATATGCTCTTCGAGATTCAGCGCCTGAGTGACAATTTCGATGCCGCTTTTCAGCTCCGCACCGAGGAACGCCATCAGCGCAGCGCCCATGCCCCCTGCCGCGCCTGCACCGGGCACATTTTTGACATCAATACGCAGCGCCGTATTAATCACATCAGCATAGTGAGAAAGGTTGTTGTCGAGTTCGACGATGTTGGCTTCCGTGGCCCCTTTCTGCGGCCCGAAGATGCGCGATGCGCCCTGCTCGCCGATCAGTGGATTGCTCACATCACAGGCCACCCGGATCGCGCACTGTTTCAGGCGCGGATCGAGGGCCGAAATATCAATGTTGTTCAGCGCCATCAGACTACCGCCGCCGTGGCCAATATCGGTGCCGTTGGCATCGGTCAGTTTTGCGCCCAGCGCCTGCACCATCCCGGCGCCGCCGTCGTTGGTGGCGCTACCGCCAATGCCGATGATGATATTGCGCGCGCCTTTATCAAGTGCCGCGAGGATCAGCTCACCCGTGCCGCGGGAGGTGGTAATCAGCGGGTTGCGCTGGGCAGGAGGCACCAGCACCAGTCCGCTGGCCGCGGCCATCTCGATAAACGCCGTCACGCCGTCGCCGGAGATCCCCCAGCAGGCGTTAACGCTTTCGCCCAGTGGGCCCGTCACGACCGCGCGCTGCATCGTACCGTGGGTGGCGGCAATCATCGCTTCAACCGTTCCTTCCCCGCCATCCGCCACGGGAACCGAAACATACTCGGCATCGGGAAAGATCTCCCGAAAGCCTTTTTCTATCGCCCGCGCTACCTCGGTGGCAGACAGGCTTTCTTTGTAAGAGTCAGGGGCGATTACGATTTTCATAGTTATAGCCTGTTACCGCTTAAGGCAAAAATAGCGGGCGCGTTCCCGCGCCCGTCTTTGTTAGCGAGAGACTTCGACTTTCGCCAGTTTTTCGTAATAGCAGGCAATGGCGCTGTGGTCGGCCGTTCCCAGCCCGTCGGCACGCAGGGCCTGCATCATCTCCATTACCGCTGCGGTCAGCGGCAGCTGGGCACCCACGCCGTGGGAGGTGTCCAGGGCGTTAGCCAGATCCTTGATGTGCAGATCGATGCGGAAGCCAGGCTTGAAGTTACGATCCATCACCATCGGCGCTTTGGCATCCAGCACGGTGCTGCCCGCCAGGCCGCCGCGGATCGCCTGATACACCAGATCCGGATTGACGCCAGCTTTGGTCGCCAGGGTCAGGGCTTCGGACATCGCGGCGATGTTGAGGGCCACAATCACCTGGTTTGCCAGCTTGGTGACGTTACCTGCGCCAATCTCACCGGTATGCACCACGGAGCCGGCCATGGCTTTTAGCAGATCGTAATATTTGTCGAAAATCGCCTTGTCGCCGCCCACCATCACCGAGAGGGTGCCGTCGATGGCTTTCGGTTCGCCGCCGCTCACCGGCGCATCCAGCATATCAATGCCTTTTGCTTTCAGCGCTTCGCTGATTTCACGGCTGGCCAGCGGTGCGATGGAGCTCATGTCGATCACCACGGTGCCCGGTTTGGCCCCTTCAATAATGCCGCCTTCGCCCAGCGCCACCTCTTTCACGTGCGGGGAGTTTGGCAGCATGGTGATGATCACATCGCACTGCTCAGCAATTGCCTTTGCCGTCGCAGCGGTTTCTGCGCCTGCGGCAATCACGTCAGCAATGGCTTCCGGGTTACGGTCTGCAACCACCAGTGAGTAACCTGCTTTGATGAGGTTTTTACTCATTGGTTTACCCATGATACCCAGGCCAATAAAACCAACTTTCAGTGTCATAACGTTTCTCTCTCTCAGGGGTGGTTATTTTTTAAAGGAATCTGCTAATTTCTGCGTGGCGGAGCGGAACACGCCGAGGTCACTGCCGACGGCCACAAAGGTGGCGCCCCACTCCAGGTAACGGCGGGCATCGGCCTCAACCGGTGCCAGGATGCCGGACGGCTTACCGTGCGCTTTGGCGCGGGCAAAAATGTGCTGAATGGCGCGCTGAACTTCCGGGTGATTCGCATTACCCAGGTGACCGAAAGCGGCCGCCAGGTCGCTTGGGCCGACGAAGATGCCGTCCACGCCGTCAGTGGCGGCGATGGCATCGACGTTGTCCACGCCCTGCTGGCTCTCAATCTGCACCAGGATGGTGATGTTCTTGTTCGACTGGGCCAGGTAGTCCGGCACGGTGCCAAACATGTTGGCGCGATGGGAGACCGACACGCCGCGAATGCCTTCTGGCGGATAGCGGGTGGAGGCCACCGCCTGCACCGCCTCTTCGACGTTTTCCACAAACGGGATCAGGAAGTTGTAGAAACCGATATCCAGCAGGCGCTTGATGATCACCGGCTCATTGGTCGGGACACGTACCACCGGCGCGCTGTGGCTGCCTTTCAGCGCCATCAGCTGCGGGATAAAGGTGGTGACGTCGTTCGGGGCATGTTCACCGTCCAGTACCAGCCAGTCAAAGCCTGCCAGCCCCAGCACTTCGGTGCTGATTGGGCTTGCCAGCGCGGACCAGCAGCCGATCTGAATCTGATGCGCCGCAAGGGCCGCTTTAAATTTGTTCGGGAAAATATCGTTACTCATCGCTTATACCTTTGCTTATTTCTGCAATTCCATACGTTTGATGTCACCCACTACGAACAGGTAGCAGAACATCGCCATCAGCGCGGAACAGCCGACAAATACCAGTGCCGCGTTGAACGAATGCAGTTCACTGACCAGATAGCCAATCACCAGCGGAGTGACGATTGACGCTACGTTGCCAAAGACGTTAAACACACCACCACACAGCCCAACAATCTCTTTCGGTGCGGTATCGGAAATCACCGGCCAGCCCAGGGCACCAAAGCCTTTACCGAAGAAGGCCAGCGCCATCAGGGCCACCACCAGCGCGGTGTTGTTGGTGTAGTTGCACAGAATGATTGAGGAGGCTAACAGCATACCCAGCACAATCGGCAGCTTACGCGCCAGGGTAATCGACTTGCCTTTCTTAATCAGGTGATCCGAGAACACGCCGCCCAGTACGCCACCGGCAAAACCGCACAGCGCCGGAATGGACGCCACCAGACCTACTTTCAGAATCGACATCCCCTTCTCCTGCACCAGATAAATCGGGAACCAGGTGAGGAAGAACCAGGTGATGGTATTGATAAAGTATTGCCCGAAAAATACGCCCAGCATCATGCGGTTGGACAATAACTGTTTGATGTAATGCAGCTTCGGACCGCTGGCCGCTTTGTCGCCCGGCTTTTTATGGTCCATGTCGACCACCGCGCCGCCGTCTTTAATGAACTTCAGCTCTTCGGCGGTCATGCGTGGATGGTCGGTTGGGTTGTGAATCAGCTTCACCCACAGGCCGGTCAGCACAAAGCCGATAACGCCCATCACGGTAAAGACATGTTCCCAGCCCCAGGCGAAGGTCAGCCAGCCGAGCAGCGGGGAGAACAGCGCCAGCGAGAAATATTGCGCGGAGTTAAAGATCGCCGAGGCCGTCCCGCGCTCTTTGGTCGGGAACCAGGCCGCCACAATACGGGCGTTGGCCGGGAAGGACGGTGCCTCGGAGAAGCCGAGCATAAAGCGCATAAAGAACATCGAGACGCCCGCCCAGGCCAGCGGGAAGAGATCGACAAAGCCCTGCAGGAAGGTGAACAGCGACCAGAAGAAAAGGCTATACGTATAGACCTTTTTCGAACCGAACTTGTCCAGCAGCCAGCCGCCAGGGATCTGCATCAGCAGGTAGGCCCAGCCGAAGGCGGAGAAGATGTAGCCCATTGACACGGCGCTTAGCTGCAGCTCTTTGGCAACTTCCGTACCGGCAATAGAGAGCGTGGCGCGGTCAGCGTAATTGACGGCGGTAACAATAAATATAATAAGCAATATTAAATAACGGGTAGGGGCAACCTTTTTTGTTTCAGCGGTAGTATCCAGCAACATTTTTATTTCCTCTGGCACATCAATGAAATTATTTTTATTGTTTTAAGAAAGAGGCATTCCTGATTATTTCAGTAATGGCAGGTTAATACGGATAAATAATCCGATACCATGAAATCGTTAATGAGTATAATCAACCACCCCGGGAGGTGCATTGTGTAACCGCTCAATTATGAATATCTCAATGAATATTATTTTGAGCAAATGCACAACATCCTGGGCGCTGATGCACAGATTTCGCGATTGCCCCCCTTGTGCGCAGGCTAAGGTCAAAAATGAGTGATCGCCATCACGTTTTTAATCTCACGCGCCTGACATTCTTTATTCCACTGAGCAGAGTCTTTATTTCCTATAACAAGAAAATACAGGTACTCTTTTACTAATTAATTATCCCCCACTCGCTGGAGAATACTGGACAATGGCCGACATCGAAATTCGACAAACGTCGCCGGGCGCGTTTTATATTAAGGTGCACGACACCGATAACGTGGCGATTATTGTTAACGATCAGGGGTTAAAAGCTGGAACACGTTTCCCGGATGGGCTCGAACTGATCGAGCATATTCCACAGGGCCATAAAGTGGCGCTGGTTGATATCCCGGCGCAGGGCGAAATCGTGCGTTACGGCGAAGTCATTGGCTATGCCGTACGGGCGATCCCGCAGGGTAGTTGGATTGACGAATCGCTGGTGGCCCTGCCGGAAGCCCCGCCGCTGAATACCCTGCCGCTGGCGACCCGCGTCCCGGAACCTATGCCTGCCCTGGAAGGCTATACCTTCGAAGGCTTCCGCAATCCGGACGGCAGCGTCGGCACCAAAAACCTGCTCGGTATCAGCACCAGCGTGCACTGCGTGGCAGGGGTGGTCGATTTCGTAGTGAAGATCATCGAGCGCGACCTGCTGCCAAAATACCCGAACGTTGATGGCGTGGTGGGTCTGAACCACCTGTACGGCTGCGGCGTGGCGATCAACGCCCCGGCGGCGATAGTGCCGATCCGCACTATCCACAATATCGCCCTGAACCCGAACTTCGGCGGCGAAGTGATGGTTGTCGGCCTCGGCTGCGAAAAACTGGTGCCCGAAAAACTGCTGCAGGGCACCGAGGATACTCAGGCGATCCCGGTGGACAGTGCCAGCATCGTGCGTCTGCAGGATGAACAGCACGTCGGCTTCCGTTCCATGGTCGATGACATTCTGCAGGTTGCAGAGCGCCATCTGGCGAAACTCAACCAGCGCAAGCGTGAAACCTGCCCGGCCTCGGAGCTGGTGGTGGGGATGCAGTGCGGCGGCAGCGACGCCTTCTCCGGCGTGACCGCCAACCCGGCCGTGGGTTATGCCTCGGATCTGCTGGTGCGCTGCGGCGCCACGGTGATGTTCTCTGAAGTGACCGAAGTGCGCGATGCGATCCACCTGCTCACCCCGCGCGCCATCAACGAAGAGGTGGGCAAGCGCCTGCTGGAGGAGATGGCCTGGTACGATAATTATCTCGATATGGGCAAGACCGACCGCAGCGCTAACCCGTCTCCGGGCAACAAGAAAGGCGGCCTGGCGAACGTGGTGGAAAAAGCCCTCGGCTCTATCGCCAAGTCAGGCCAGAGCGCCATCGTCGAGGTGCTCTCTCCGGGCCAGCGTCCAACCAAACGTGGCCTGATCTATGCCGCCACGCCGGCCAGCGATTTCGTCTGCGGCACGCAGCAGGTGGCCTCCGGGATCACCGTGCAGGTGTTCACCACCGGGCGCGGCACGCCATACGGTCTGATGGCGGTTCCGGTGATTAAAATGGCGACCCGCACCGAGTTGGCGAACCGTTGGTTTGACCTGATGGACATTAACGCGGGCACCATCGCCACCGGCGAAGAGAGCATTGAGGACGTGGGCTGGAAGCTGTTCCACTTTATTCTCGACGTGGCCAGCGGCCGCAAGAAAACCTTCTCCGATCAGTGGGGATTACACAATCAGCTGGCGGTATTTAACCCGGCACCTGTGACCTGAGTTTGCAGTAAACCTCCTTTAGCATGGCTCCGGCCATGCTTTTTTTTTGCCTTTCGTTCTTTCGCAATCTTCCTTTCACTTTCGCTTCTTTCGTTTTTACGAGATCAATCACAAAAAATCATTCCGAAACACTATATCTTCTTTCGAAGAAAACAAACGAAAGGTTTCGGAGGAAGAATGTACATCATTTCGACCAAAGCGATGCTCACCAGGGCCCAGCGGGAAGGTTACGCCGTTCCGGCGTTCAATATTCATAATCTCGAAACGCTGCAGGTGGTGGTCGAGACCTCCGCCGAGCTGCGCTCGCCGCTGATCGTCGCCGGAACGCCAGGTACCTTCAGCTATGCCGGGATCGGCAACATCGTGGCTATCGCGGGGGATCTGGCAAAAACGTACAACCAGCCGCTGGCGATCCACCTCGATCATCACGAAACGTTCGACGATATCGCGCAGAAAGTACAGGCGGGCGTTCGCTCGGCGATGATCGACGGATCGCACCTGCCGTTTGCCGATAACGTCGCGCTGGTGAAACGGGTCACCGGCTACTGCCACCGCTATGACGTCAGCGTCGAGGCAGAGCTGGGGCGGCTGGGCGGCCAGGAAGATGATCTGGTGGTCGACAGCAGAGACGCCCTCCACACCCATCCGCAGCAGGCCCGCGAGTTCGTGGCGCTGACCGGCATCGACTCCCTGGCCGTCGCCATCGGCACCGCCCATGGTCTCTACACCGCCACGCCAGAGCTCGATTTTGAGCGTCTGGCGGAGATCCGCCAGCAGGTCGAGGTGCCGCTGGTGCTGCACGGTGCGTCGGGTCTTTCTGCCGCCGACATTCGCCGGGCGATCGAGCTGGGCATCTGCAAGGTGAACGTCGCCACCGAACTGAAAATGGCGTTCTCCGACGCCCTGAAGAGCTATCTGGCGGAGCATCCTGACGCCAGCGATCCCCGTCACTACATGATCCCCGCCAAAGCCGCCATGAAAGAGGTGGTCCGCAAAGTCATTCACGACTGCGGCTGCGAAGGCAAACTCTGAACCCCACGACCCGGAGGAAACGGTGAAAAATATTATTGCCCGCCATAAAGCGGGAGAGCATCTCGGTATCTGTTCCGTCTGTTCAGCGCACCCGCTGGTGATTGAAGCCGCCCTGCGCTTTGACCTGACGAGCGGCAACAGCGTACTGATCGAAGCCACGTCCAACCAGGTGAATCAGTACGGCGGCTACACCGGCATGAAGCCGGCAGACTTCCGCGACTTTGTGTTGAACATCGCCGAAAAGGTGGGTTTCCCGAACGAGCGGCTGATCCTCGGTGGCGATCATCTGGGGCCCAACTGCTGGCAAAACGAGCCCGCAGAGTCGGCAATGGAGAAAGCCGTGGCGTTGATTAAGGCTTATGTAGCCGCGGGCTTCAGCAAAATCCATCTCGATGCGTCGATGTCCTGCGCCGACGATCCCGTCCCCCTGGATCCGGTGGTGGTTGCCCGGCGTGCGGCACGACTGTGCCAGGCGGCGGAAGAGACCGCCACCGACGCGCAGAAGGCGGCGCTGACCTATGTGATTGGTACCGAAGTGCCGGTGCCGGGCGGCGAGGCCAGCAGCATCGACAGCGTGCATGTCACCCGGGTGGAGGATGCCGCCCGCACTCTCGAGACGCATCAGGCGGCGTTCCACGCGCTGGGGCTGGATGCGGCGATGAGCCGGGTGATTGCCATCGTGGTGCAGCCCGGCGTCGAGTTCGACCACACCCAGATCATCCACTACCAGCCGCACGCCGCCGAAGCGCTGTCGGGCTGGATCCGCCAGACGCCGATGGTCTATGAAGCCCACTCCACCGACTACCAGTCACGCCAGGCCTACCGGGCGCTGGTGCGGGATCACTTTGCGATCCTCAAGGTCGGCCCGGCACTTACCTTCGCCCTGCGCGAGGCGATTTTTGCCCTGGCGCAGATGGAGGCGGCGCTGATCGCTCCGGAAGATCGCAGCCGCGTGCTGGAGGTGATCGACGAGGTGATGCTGAACGAGCCGGATTACTGGAAAAAATACTATCGCCCGACCTGGAGCCAGGCGATGGTGGACATTCACTTTAGCCTGTCAGACCGCATCCGCTACTACTGGCCGCACCCGCGCATTCGCCAGAGCGTCGACAAGTTGCTCGCCAACCTCGATACCCTGACCCTGCCGCTGGGGCTGATCAGCCAGTACCTGCCGGTGCAGTTTGAACGCGTTACCGCCCAGGCCCTCGCCCCGACACCGCAGGCGCTGGTCATCGACAAAATACAGGACGTGTTACGCGCGTACCGTTACGGCTGCGCCCCTGACGCCGCCTGAAATCCGGAGGATCCATGAGCAAACTGTTTGTCCGTACCGGCATTGATTTTGCCACCTGCCAGCAGGCGCTGGCCCATATCGGCGAGGAGATGCTGGCGAAAGGCGTGGTTCACGCCACTTACCCCGCCGCACTGCGGGAACGGGAAGCGGTGTTCCCCACCGGCATCGCCCTGGAAAGACATGCCGTGGCGATCCCGCACTGCGAGGCAATTCACGCCAAAGAACCGGCACTTTACCTGATTCGCCCGGACAGACCGGTGCTCTTTCACCAGGCGGATGATGATGCGGAGATTGCCGTGTCGCTGATTATCGCCCTGATCGTGGAGAACCCTGCGGCGCAACTCACTCTGCTGCGCCGGTTATTTAGTGAGCTGCAAAACCCAACCCTGCTGGAGGCGCTGCTGACCGCGCCGGACCACCAGCTGGAGGCCCTGTTTGAGGAAGCCATCCTGATGGCCGAACCCTGCAAGCGCGCCTCATAACAGACTGATAATAAGAAGGAGTACCCTATGAAACGCAAAGTTATCGTTGCCTGTGGCGGCGCCGTTGCCACCTCCACCATGGCCGCCGAAGAGATCAAAGAGCTGTGTGACGCCTACAACATCACCCTGGACCTGGTCCAGTGTCGGGTCACCGAAATTGAGACCTATATGGACGGCGCAGACCTGATCTGCACCACCGCGAAAGTCGACCGTACCTTTGGCGACATCCCGGTGGTTCACGGCATGCCGTTTGTGTCGGGCGTCGGTATTGAAGCCCTGCAGCAAAAAATCCTGACTATCCTCGAGGGGTAAGATCATGTTTACCGAAATCATGCGGTATATCCTCGATCTGGGGCCGACGGTCATGCTGCCCATCGTCATCATCATCTTCTCGAAGCTGCTTGGGATGAAGCTGGGCGACTGCTTTAAATCCGGTCTGCATATCGGGATTGGCTTTGTCGGGATCGGCCTGGTGATCGGCCTGATGCTCGACTCCATTGGCCCGGCGGCCAAAGCGATGGCGGAGCAGTTCCAGATTAACCTCCACGTGGTTGACGTCGGCTGGCCGGGATCCTCGCCTATGACCTGGGCCTCGCAAATTGCGCTGGTGGCGATCCCGGTGGCGATTGGCGTCAACGTGCTGATGCTGGTCACCCGCATGACCCGCGTGGTGAATGTCGATATCTGGAATATCTGGCATATGACCTTTACCGGGGCGATGCTGCATCTGGCGACCGGCTCTTACTGGCTCGGGATCCTCGGCGTGGTGGTCCACGCGGCCTTTGTCTACAAGCTGGGCGACTGGTTTGCCAGAGACACGCGGGACTTCTTCGGCCTCGAAGGCATTGCTATCCCGCACGGCTCGTCCGCTTACCTGGGCCCGATTGCGGTGCTGGTCGATACGCTCATCGAGAAGATTCCGGGGCTCAACCGCATCCACTTCAGCGCGGACGACGTGCAAAAACGCTTTGGCCCGTTTGGCGAGCCGGTCACCGTCGGTTTCGTGATGGGGCTGGTCATCGGCCTGCTGGCCGGTTACGACGCGAAAAACGTGCTGCAGCTGGCGGTAAAAACCGCCGCGGTAATGCTGCTGATGCCGCGCGTCATCAAGCCGATCATGGATGGCCTGACGCCGATTGCCAAACATGCGCGTAAGCGTCTGCAGGCGAAGTTTGGCGGCCAGGAGTTCTTAATCGGCCTCGATCCGGCGCTGCTGCTGGGCCATACCTCGGTGGTCTCTGCCAGCCTGATCTTTATCCCGCTGACCATCCTGATTGCAGTGCTGGTGCCGGGTAACCAGGTCCTGCCGTTTGGCGACCTCGCTACCATCGGTTTCTTCGTCGCCATGGCGGTGGCGGTGCATCAGGGCAACCTGTTCCGCACCCTGATCTCCGGCGTCATTATCATGGGCATCACCCTGTGGATCGCCACCCAGACCATCGGCCTGCACACCCGGCTGGCTGAGAATGCCGGGGCGCTCAAAGCGGGCGGGATGGTGGCGTCTATGGACCAGGGCGGCTCGCCCGTCACCTGGCTGCTGATCCAGCTCTTTACCTGGCAAAACGTTGTAGGGTTCGTGGTGATTGGCGCTATCTACGTTACCGGCGTGCTGCTCACCTGGCGTCGTGCCCGTGCCTTTAGCGCCGCAGAAAAACGCGCTGAGGCCCCACAGAGCCAGACGGCTTCTTAATCCCCGGGGAGCGCTGCTCCCCTCTTTTTTCTGGAGTAAATCATGAAATCAGTGGTAATTCATGCTGAGGGCCAGGTGCGCGTTGAAGAGCGCCCGGTCCCGGATATTCAGGCGACGGATGACGTGCGGGTGCGTGTGGTCTGCTCGGGATTATGCGGTTCGGATATCCCGCGTATTTTCGCCAAAGGGGCTCACTACTACCCCATCACCCTGGGGCATGAATTCAGCGGCTACGTTGATGCCTGCGGCTCGGACATCGACGATCTGAAGGCTGGCGATGCGGTGGCCTGCGTGCCGCTGCTGCCCTGCTTCTCCTGCCCGGAGTGTGGGAAAGGTTACTTCTCGCTGTGTAAGCAGTATCAGTTCGTCGGCTCCCGCAGCGAAGGGGGCAACGCGGAGTACATCGTGGTGAAGCGCGCCAATCTTTTCCGTCTGCCTGCGGAGATGACCATTGAAGACGGTGCCTTTATCGAGCCCATCACCGTCGGGCTGCACGCGTTCCACCTTGCCCGGGGCTGCGAGGGTAAAAATGTAATTATCGTGGGGGCGGGCACCATCGGCCTGCTGGCCATGCAGTGCGCGCTGGCGCTGGGCGCAGCCAGCGTGACCGCCATCGATATTAATGACGACAAGCTGGCGCTGGCGACCTCGTTGGGCGCAACCCGGGTGTTCAACAGCAAAGCGATGAGCGCAGAGGAGATTCTGACTGCCCTGCACGAGACGCGTTTCGATCAGCTGGTGCTGGAGACCGCCGGGACGCCGCAAACTGTCGCCCTCGCCATCGACATTGCCGGGCCCCGCGCCCAGCTGGCGCTGGTGGGAACCCTGCATCACGATCTGACGTTATCCGCCGCGACCTTTGGCAAAATCCTGCGCAAAGAGCTCACTCTGCTGGGCAGTTGGATGAACTACTCCGCGCCCTGGCCGGGTGAAGAGTGGGAGACCGCCGCGCGGCTTCTCAAAGAGAAAAAATTGCGGCTGGAGCCGCTGATTGCTCATACCGGCAACAGCGAAAGTTTTGCCCGTGCTATTCAGGCACTGAATGGCTCACCGATGCAGGGCAAAATCCTGCTGCGTCTGGATTGAGCTCAGGAGCCAGCAACCGGAGCTGGCTCACATTTACTTTCGAACGCTAGCGTTCACCTTTCGCATCCCTTCGATTAAACTGGAGTCAGTTAATTATCAGGCTAAACAAAATGAACTCATTTGAGCGAAGGAACAAAATCGTCGATCTGGTGAATGCCAACGGCAGCGTGTTAGTGCTCGACCTTTCGAATTCTTTTGGCATCTCCGAAGTGACCATTCGTGCCGATCTGCGACTGCTGGAAGAAAAAGGCCTGGTGACCCGTTTTCACGGCGGGGCCGCCAGACCGGGCAGTAATCTGGCTGAAAATGAAAACCAGGAAGTGCTGCTGGAAGATCGCTACAGCCTCGCCAGCGACCCGAAAAAACGCATCGCCCTGGCGGCGGTGGCGATGATTGAAGAGGGAATGACGGTGATTCTGGACAGCGGCAGTACCACCATGCTGATCGCTGAAGCGCTGGCAAAGAAAGCCAACATCACGGTGATCACCAACAGCCTGCCCGCCGCTTTCGCCCTGTCGGACAATAAAGACATCACCCTGGTGGTCTGCGGCGGCACGGTGCGCCACAAAACCCACTCCATGCACGGCACCATCGCAGAGCGCTCGCTGGCTGGCATCAGCGCCGACCTGATGTTTGTCGGAGCGGACGGGATCGACACCACTAACGGTATTACCACCTTCAACGAAGGCTACTCCATCAGCAGCGTGATGGCGGCGGCGGCGCATAAGGTGATTGCCGTGCTGGACGCGAGCAAGTTCAACCGCCGCGGGTTTAATCAGGTGCTGCCGATGGCGGAGATTGACTGCGTGATTACAGACCAGGGGATCAGCCGACAGGATAAAGAATTGCTCAGCAAATGCGACGCTGAGGTGATTATCGTCTGATAAGGCTCAGGCAGGCTATCTTAAGACCTGCCAGTATCCCCCTTTTCTGGCTCCGACGCGTTGTACCTTGCCCTTGCTTTGTAAGGCGCTGAGATAGCGTTCTACGGTACGAGAGGTTACTCCGAGCATTGAGGCCAGAGCGGAAGCTGTCATCTTTGGCTGGGCAATCAGAAGTTGCAGGATGGCTCCCTCTTTTTCCGACATTTCTTCCGACATTTCTTCCGACACTGTATGCGGGGACGAGATGCTTTCACGCAGCGCATCCGCAAGATTCTGTAGCATAAACTCTACAAAAGCCGTGCAGTCGCTGGCCCTATCACACTCCCCAAGGATGGTGTAATAGCGCTCTTGCTGAAAGTGGATCAGTGTTTCTACGGGCAGCCATGCCAGTTCGGCACGCCAGTGGCTGAGGATAAGGGTTTGCCAGAGACGGCCCATACGGCCATTGCCGTCGGCAAAAGGATGGATAAATTCAAATTCATAGTGGAAAACGGAGCTGGCAATCAGCGGGTGCAGGTCTGTGGTACTCAACCAGCCAAGCAACTCATCCACCAGACGAGGTGCCTGAGATGCAGGAGGTGCCATATGCACCAGCTGATTGCCACGATAGATCCCGACATCCCCCCGACGCAGTTGCCCGGGGTCATCTACAAGCCCCTTCATCAGAAGCCGATGGGCACTTAACAAATCTTTCAGGCAACTGGCTTGCCAGATATTCAGGTGCTCATAGGCCTGGATGGCGTTTCTGACTTCCTGAATATCCTTCGCCGGTGCCAGCACGCGCTTTCCATCCATAATCGCAGTAACCTGCCCGGTGGTCAGCGAATTATGCTCGATAGCTAAGGATGCCTGGATGGTGCGAATACGATTCTCTTTGCGCAGCAGAGGTGAAGCGCGTCCCGTATACGCGGCCCAATGCCCCAGCAATTCTCCCGTCTCAACCACCAGATTAAGGATTGCAGACGTAATCGTAAAAGGTGGTTGATAACGGCTCACCAGGTTACTCCCCCTGCTGCTCCAGCGCATACTTATACAGCGCGTTCTTTTTCACGCCGTGGATTTCTGCCGCCAGCGCGGCCGCTTTTTTCAGCGGCAGCTCGGTCTGCAGCAGCGCGAGGGTGCGCAGCGCATCGGCAGGCAGCGCGTCCTCTGTCGCTTTGTGCCCTTCGACAATCAGCACCATCTCGCCCTTGCGGCGGTTTTCGTCCTCTTTCACCCAGGCCAGCAGTTCACCAACCGGCAGGCCGTGAATGGTCTCCCAGGTTTTGGTCAGCTCGCGCGCCAGCACCACGTAACGGGCTTCGCCCCAGACCGCCACCATGTCTTCCAGGCTCTCCAGCAGACGGTGGGTGGATTCGTAGAAGATCAGGGTGCGGGGTTCGGCTTCCAGCGCCTTCAGCACGTCGCGACGGCCTTTGGATTTGGCGGGCAGGAAACCTTCATAGCAGAAACGATCCGACGGCAGGCCCGCTGCACTCAGAGCGGCAATGGCGGCGCATGGCCCCGGCAGAGGCACGACGCGAATACCGGCCTCGCGGCAGGTGCGGACCAGGTGATAGCCCGGGTCGTTGATCAGCGGCGTACCGGCATCGGACACCAGGGCGATGTTCTGCCCCTCTTTCAGTTTGGCCACCAGCATGGCCGCTTTTTGCTGCTCGTTATGATCGTGCAGGGCAAACAGGCGGGCGTTAATCGCAAAATGTTGCAGCAGCAGGCCGGTGTGGCGGGTATCTTCAGCTGCAATAAGATCAACGCTTTGCAACACGGTGAGCGCACGTTGGGTAATATCAGATAAATTCCCGATAGGAGTAGGTACAATATAAAGCTGACCCTGAGAATTATCTGCCGTTTCGTGTTGTTTCATTGTTTCATCCGTATTGCCGATTTAATATTGAGCATTGCGTAAAAAATATCACTGGATACAGTATGGTACCCTTAACGTTTCTTCATAATAAAGTCACGCGCAGCCTTCCGCTGGTGCTGGCAGCCCTGTTCTTTGCTGGCTGTGGTACCCAGGCACCCGATCAAAGTGCTGCCCATATGGAGGGCACAGCACAGGCTGACTCCGGCTACTATCTGCACCAGATGGAGCAGAGCTCAGATGATACCCGGATCAACTGGCAATTACTCGCCATTCGTGCACTGCTGAAAGAGGGTAAAACCCAGCGTGCCGTCGAACTGTTTAAGCAACTGCCGCAAACCTTAAGTGACCGTCAACGCTATGAGCAGTTCCTGTTGGCTGCGGAACTGAAAGTGGCTCAGAACGACATGGCCGGGGCGAAGAAGATCCTGGGGAATATCGACGTCAGCGTGCTGGATAAAAACCAGCAGGCGCGTTTCTGGCAGGCCGGCATTGCTGCGGAACAGGGCCGCCCTTCCCTGACGCTGCTGCGGGCGCTGATCGCCCAGGAGCCGCTGCTTACCGCCGCTGAAAAGCAGAAAAATATCGATGCCACCTGGCAGACGCTCTCCGCCATGAATCCCGATCAGGCCAATGCGCTGGTGATTAACGCCGACGAAAATGTCCTGCAGGGCTGGCTGGATTTGCAGCGCGTCTGGTTCGATAACCGCAACGATCCGGATATGCTGAAAGCCGGGATCAAAGACTGGCAGACCCGCTACCCGAACAACCCGGGGGCAACCATGCTGCCTACGCAGCTGGTCAATGTGCAGAACTTCAAGCCGGCTTCCACCAGCAAAATCGCTCTGCTGCTGCCGCTGGATGGCCAGGCCGCCGTCTTTGGCCGCACTATCCAACAGGGTTTTGACGCGGCGAGAAATGGTACCGCTGCCGTCACGGGTAGCGCCGTTCCTGCCCAGGTCGCCCAGGCGGCTAACGCCGGCGACGTCGTGAGCCCGTCCAGTGTCGAAACCAACGATCTGACCACCGCCCAGCCTGTCGTCGCACAGGAAGGCACAATGCAGGACCCGGTGCAGGCGCCTGAAACCACCCAGCCTGTCGCCGCGCCGGATAGCAGCGTGCAGGATCCGGCTCAAACGCCTGTCACCGCGCAGGCGCCTCAGGCCCCGGCCAATCCCGCCGCCGAGGTGAAGGTGTATGACACCAGCGCCCAGCCGCTCGACCAGGTACTGAATCAGGTTCAGCAGGATGGTGCCAGCATCGTGGTCGGCCCGCTGCTGAAAAATAACGTCGAAGAGCTGATGAAGAGCAACACCACGCTGAACGTACTGGCGCTGAACCAGCCGGAGCAGGTGCAGAATCGCCCGAACGTCTGCTACTTCGCCCTGTCGCCAGAAGATGAAGCCCGCGATGCGGCACGTCATATCCACGAGCAAGGTAAGCAGGCCCCTCTGCTGCTGATCCCACGCAGCCAACTGGGCGATCGCGTCGCCACTGCCTTTGCCCAGGAGTGGCAACAGCTCGGCGGCGGCATCGTTCTGCAGCAGAAGTTTGGCTCAAGCACGGAACTGCGCGCGGGCGTTAACGGCGGCTCGGGTATCGCCCTGACCGGCAGCCCGGTCACTTCCAGCCTGCCACAGCAGCAGGGCGTGACCATTGGCGGCCTGACCATCCCGGCACCGCCTACGGACGCGCAGATTAGCGGCGGCGGCAACGTCGATGCGGCTTACATCGTCGCCACCCCGGAAGAGATCGGCTTTATCAAACCGATGATCGCCATGCGTAACGGCAGCCAGGCTGGCGTGTCGCTGTATGCCAGCTCGCGCAGCGCGCAGGGCACCGCCGGTCCGGACTTCCGTCTTGAGATGGAAGGCCTGCAGTACAGCGAGATCCCGATGCTGGCAGGCAGCAACCCGGCATTGATGCAGCAGGCGCTGAGCAGCGTACGGAACGACTACTCGCTGGCGCGTCTGTATGCCATGGGCGTGGACGCCTGGACGCTGGCAAACCATTTCACCCAGATGCGCCAGGTGCCGGGCTTTGAAATCAGCGGTAATACCGGCGATCTTACCGCCACTCAGGACTGCGTGATTAACAGGAAGTTATCATGGCTCAAATACCAGCAGGGACAGATCGTTCCGGCCAGTTAACCCGCAAACAGACCGGCGACGCGCGTGAGCTTCAGGCGCGTCGCTGGCTTGAGCGCAAAGGACTGCGCTTTATCGCCGCGAACGTTCGCGCACGCGGCGGTGAAATTGACCTTATCATGCAGGATGGCCCGACCATCGTCTTCATCGAGGTGCGCTACCGTCAGTCATCCCGCTTTGGCGGGGCCGCGGCCAGCGTGACCCGGGCCAAGCAACAAAAATTATTACTCACCGCCCAGTTGTGGCTTGTCCGGCATAATGGCAGCTTTGATACTGTGGATTGCCGGTTCGATGTGGTAGCCTTCACCGGAAACGCCATCGAATGGTTCAAAAACGCCTTCGGCGCAGACGCGTAAATCAGATCGTTAAGGGATACCGTGCTCGAAAGAATTAAGGTGTGCTTCACCGAAAGCATTCAGACTCAGATCGCAGCGGCAGAAGCGCTGCCGGACGCCATCTCCCGTGCGGCGATGACGCTGGTACAGTCCCTGCTTAACGGCAACAAAATCCTCTGTTGTGGCAACGGCACCTCGGCCGCCAACGCACAGCATTTTGCTGCCAGTATGATCAACCGTTTTGAGACAGAGCGCCCCAGTTTACCTGCCATTGCACTTAATACCGATAACGTGGTCTTAACGGCGATTGCCAACGATCGTCTTCATGATGAGATCTATGCCAAACAGGTGCGTGCGTTAGGGCATGCCGGCGATGTACTGCTGGCTATCTCGACGCGCGGCAACAGCCGCGACATCGTCAAAGCCGTTGAAGCCGCCGTCACGCGCGACATGACCATCGTTGCCCTGACAGGTTACGATGGCGGCGAGCTGGCGGGGCTGTTAGGTCCTCATGATGTTGAGATCCGCATTCCTTCCCACCGCAGCGCGCGCATTCAGGAGATGCACATGCTGACGGTGAACTGTTTATGCGATCTGATCGATAACACGCTTTTCCCTCACCAGGATGATTAAGGAGTATACATGAAGGCATTTTCGCCCCTCGCAGTCCTTATTTCTGCGCTGCTGCTTCAGGGATGTGTGGCTGCAGCGGTCGTGGGTACCGCCGCAGTAAGCACCAAAGCCGCGACTGACCCGCGTACCGTGGGCACACAGGTGGATGACGGCACCCTGGAACTGCGCGTAAACAGCGCGCTGTCCAAAGACCAACAGATCAAGAAAGAAGCGCGGATCAACGTCACCGCTTACCAGGGCAAAGTCCTGCTGGCAGGCCAGGCGCCGAATACCGAACTCGCTGCCCGCGCGAAGCAGATTGCTATGGGCGTAGAAGGGACCACCGAGGTGTTTAACGAAGTGCGTCAAGGCCAGCCGATTGGCCTGGGCGATGCTTCCAACGACACCTGGATCACCACCAAAGTGCGCTCCCAGCTGTTGGGCAGCGATCAGGTGAAATCCTCTAACGTGAAAGTCACCACCGAGAACGGTGAAGTATTCCTCCTCGGCCTGGTCACCGATCGTGAAGGGAAAGCGGCGGCGGATATCGCCAGCCGGGTGAGCGGCGTGAAGCACGTCACCACCGCCTTTACCTACCTGAAGTAGTGCTCTCCTGCCCTCTGCCACCGGCAGAGGGCCATTACCCCTCGCCCTGTGCCATCTCCCTGAGCTTCGCAGACGGAATAATATTGACGCCCGTCGTTGACGCGCCCAGCGCCTCCTGCAGCATCACCTGCGCCACGTCCCGCGCGTCTATCGACTTCAGGTTGCCGGGCAACAGGCTGAACAGCGGCGCAAACAGCGATTCGCTAAACCGATGCTTCTCCCGCTCCCCCAGCAGCATCGATGGCCGCACGATGGTCAGCCGCTCCCACTTCTGGGCGATCAGGGCCTCTTCCATTTTGCCTTTCACCTTGTTGTAGAAGAACGGCGAGTGCGCGTTGGCACCCATGGCGCTCACCACCAGCAGATGCTTCGCCCCGAGCCGTTTGCCGGTCAGGGCCGTATCCACCACCAGGGTGTAGTCGGCATGGATAAAAGCCTCTTTGCTGCCCGCCTCACGCCGCGTGGTGCCCAGACAGCAAAAGACGGTATCCACCGGATCCTGAACCTGCGCCAGCGCGTCAGTGAGCTGCGGATCGTGCGGATTAAACACCCCCTCGATATCGCCCAGCGGGCGACGCGTCGGGGCGGCGATATAGTTGACCTTCCGCTCCTGAATAAGCATACGCAGCAGGTGCCCGCCCACCAGACCGGTTGCGCCGGTAATTAAAACCTGACTCATGACCCCTCCTTTGCAGATTAGTCCGTATGCGATTTCATATCCCTCAACCACACTTAGTAGTCTCATCGCTAAGTATCTACCACAAGCGAAGAAAAAGCTGTCTGAAGCCAAAACAACGGAGGAAGCATGAGCAAGAAAATTGCAGTCTTGATCACCGACGAGTTTGAAGATTCAGAATTCACCTCGCCTGCCGAGGCGTTTCGCAAAGCGGGGCATGAGGTGATTACGATCGAAAAACAGGCGGGGAAAACGGTGAAAGGCCATAAAGGCGAGGCCAGCGTTCCTATTGATAAGGCCATCGACGAGGTGCGGCCTGCAGACTTTGATGCTCTGCTGCTGCCCGGCGGCCACTCCCCGGACTCGCTGCGCAGCGACTCGCGCTTTGTGACTTTTACTAAAGATTTTGTCGCATCTGGTAAGCCGGTATTCGCCATCTGCCACGGCCCACAGTTGCTCATCAGCGCCGAGGTGGTGCGTGGTCGCAAACTGACCGGCGTGAAATCGATCGCCATCGATCTGAAAAACGCCGGGGCAGATTTTCACGATCAGGAGGTAGTGGTCGATAAGGATCAGTTGGTCACCAGCCGGACGCCGGAGGATCTTATCGCCTTTAACCGTGAGGCGCTGCGCTTACTCGGCGCGTAGCCAGTGATGTTTTTTGCCAAAGCCTAACGTGTTGTCAGTGAACTTGAGTTCATCCAGACGGATCTCCCATACCGGAGCTGGCATGGCGGCGGCAACCGGGAAGCGGCGAATGTAGTGCTTACGCATCGCGTCGCTTTCCTCCCCCTCCAGACGACGGATCTCCCCTTTAAACTGCACCCCGCGGATCAAGGCCACGGTTTTTGGCTGCCCGTTGACGGTGCCCGCGACTCTGGCCTGCCTGCCGCTCATCTGCGCATGGCGGGTTTTATCTTCGCTTAAGACGTAAAAAGCCACGCGCTGCGGGTCGTAATAGTAAAAGGCATTTGCGCACCACAGATCATCGTCCTGGTGAACGCACCAGGTGACGACGTGCTGCTTCGCCAGCCAGCGGTTGATGGCGGCCAGAGTTTCCATTTCGCTTCTCTCTCGTGCTAAGGTGCGTTCACCTTAACATACTGAATCTTTCGCCGTGTGCTGGTTTCTCTATCTTGTTCGAACCGCTGATAATGCGCTCTATACGGGCATCACTACCGATGTCCCGCGCCGCTTCCTGCAACATCAAACCGGAAAAGGGGCGAAAGCGTTACGCGGCAAAGGGGAGCTGACGCTGGCGTTTTCCGCCGTCGTAGGGGATCGATCGCTGGCGCTGCGGCTGGAATATCGGATAAAACAGCTAACGAAGCGCCAGAAAGAGCGCCTCGTCAGCGGAGACGGGACGTTTGAGGCGCTACGCGAGAGCCTGCAAACGCCACTGATTAAAAGCGATTGAAATGGTCGTGGTATTCGACCAGGCCGCTGACGCCGTTAAGGGCATCATCCGCCAGAGGGTGCAGCTGGAAGGCCGACTCGGTGCCCGGCCAGCGGCAGCGCAAATCGTAATGCGCCGCTTTCTCGAAGCCTAAACGGCTGTAGAACGCCGGATCGCCCAGCGTGACCACCGCGGCATAACCAAACTCATTGAGCGAGTCCAGCCCTTCGTAGACCAGCTGACGGGCCAGGCCCTGTCCGCGGTAGTTTTCATCCACCGCCAGCGGTGCCATGCCGACCCACTGCAGCTCTTCGCCCTGCACGGTGACCGGGCTAAAGGCGACGTAGCCTACCACCTGACCCTCATCGTCGGTAGCCACCAGGCCCAGGGTAATCAGGCCATCTTCACGAAGATCCTGAACCAGTTGCGCCTCGCCGTCCCCTTTAAAGGTCCGGCGTAATAAGGCATCAATACCGGGGGCATCGATCCCAATCTCTACTCGAATCAACATGGCTCACCTACAGAAGTGTGTTTACTCTCAGGCGGCGTTTTCAAGCCCGCCTCGACAAAATCGGCCAGCTGCAGCAGCGCCACGCGCAGCGGCTTCGGCATCTGCTCCAGCTCAATAGCATCCATCAGGTTTTTGACATACAAACCTAACTCGGTATCGCCTTCAATCACCAGACGGCGCTGGAAAAAAAGCGTGTCGGGATCCTGTTTACGCGCCGCGATCATCAGCAGATCGCTGGCGTCCGCGCGAAAGCTGACATCCGCTTCGGCGGATTCACGTACTACCAGCTGCTCATTTTCGACGGAGGTGTACCAGCGCAGGCCAATATCCCGCACCTCAATACTTAACCAGCGCCCTTCCAGAAACGCCAGCTCGCCCTCGGCCAGCGCCTGGCGGAACTGCCAGCTTAGTACCTGCTCCAGCACCTGGCGCTTCAGCGCAAAGGGTGCCAGCTTCACCGGCACGCTCAGCAGCGATGGACCAAATTGTACGAGACGTGAACGCAGTTTATCCAGCACGAGCAATACTCCCTGATATCTATAGTCCTGATATTTTGCCATATCCAGTCGTTGGTATAGCGGCGTAAATCAACAAACTGCCATCCGGCGTAATCCATTATTGGTGCCATCAATACGCCATTAGCTGCCTTAAATCAAAAATTGTCGCCGGGTGGTTAATTAAAATCGCTGCTCGATAACAATTTTGCATCTCTTCGGGGCTGCAAACGACAGGATAAATTATGGAGCTGCTCTGCCCTGCCGGAAATTTACCGGCGCTTAAGGCGGCCATCGAAAACGGCGCCGATGCGGTCTATATCGGGCTGAAGGACGATACCAATGCCCGTCACTTCGCTGGTCTCAATTTTACTGAGAAAAAGCTGCAGGAAGCAGTGAGCTTTGTGCACCAGCACCGCCGCAAGCTGCATATCGCCATCAATACCTTTGCCCACCCCGACGGCTATCAACGCTGGCAGCGTGCGGTGGATATGGCGGCACAGCTGGGTGCTGATGCGCTGATCCTTGCCGACCTCGCCATGCTTGAGTATGCCGCCGAACGCTATCCCCATATTGAGCGCCATGTCTCGGTTCAGGCCTCGGCCACTAACGAAGAGGCCATTCGCTTTTACCATCGCAACTTCGACGTGGCGCGCGTGGTGCTGCCGCGTGTGCTGTCTATTCATCAGGTTAAGCAACTGGCGCGCGTCACGCCAGTGCCGCTGGAAGTTTTTGCTTTTGGCAGCCTGTGCATTATGGCCGAAGGACGCTGCTATCTCTCCTCCTACTTAACCGGTGAGTCCCCCAATACCGTGGGAGCATGCTCTCCGGCCCGCTTCGTACGCTGGCAGCAGACGCCGCAGGGGCTGGAATCGCGTCTTAACGAGGTGCTGATCGACCGCTATCAGGACGATGAGAACGCTGGCTATCCGACGCTGTGTAAAGGCCGCTATCTGGTGGATGGCGAACGCTACCATGCCCTGGAAGAGCCCACCAGCCTCAACACCCTGGAGCTGCTGCCGGAACTGCTGGCCGCCAATATCGCCTCGGTGAAAATCGAAGGCCGCCAGCGCAGCCCGGCGTACGTCAGCCAGGTGGCAAAAGTGTGGCGTCAGGCGATCGATCGCTGCATGGCGGATCCTAAGCAATATGCTCCGCAACCTGCATGGATGGAGACCCTGGGCGCGATGTCCGAAGGTACCCAGACCACGCTGGGTGCGTATCACCGTAAATGGCAGTGAGATAACGCATGAAATATTCATTAGGGCCGGTGCTCTACTACTGGTCAAAAGAGACGCTGGAAGATTTTTACCAGCAGGCGTCAACCAGCCAGGCCGACGTGATCTATCTCGGGGAGGCGGTGTGCAGCAAGCGTCGTGCCACCAAAGTGGGCGACTGGCTGGAGATGGCGAAAAGCCTGGCCGACAGCGGCAAGCAGGTGGTGCTCTCCACCCTGGCGCTGGTGCAGGCTTCGTCTGAACTGAACGAGCTGAAACGCTACGTCGACAACGGCGAATTTCTGCTGGAGGCCAGCGATCTCGGCGTGGTGAACCTGTGCGCCGAGCGCAAGCTGCCCTTTGTCGCCGGGCATGCGCTGAACTGCTATAACGCTGTCACCCTGCGCCTGCTGCTTAAACAGGGGATGACGCGCTGGTGTATGCCGGTGGAGCTGTCCCGCGACTGGCTGGTCAACATACTGGCGCAGTGCGACGAGCTGGGGATCCGCAATCAGTTCGAGGTGGAGGTGCTGAGCTACGGCCATCTGCCGCTGGCGTACTCCGCCCGCTGCTTTACCGCACGCTCCGAGAACCTGCCGAAAGACGAGTGCGAAACCTGCTGCATCAAATACCCGAACGGGCGCAGCGTGCTGTCGCAGGAGAATCAGCAGGTGTTTGTCCTGAACGGCATTCAGACCATGAGCGGCTACGTTTACAACCTCGGCAACGAGCTGGCCTCGATGCAGGGGCTGGTGGATATGGTACGTCTGTCACCGCTGGATAACAGTGTGTTCGCGATGCTTGACGCCTTCCGCGCCAACGAGAATGGCGCTGCCCCGCTGCCGCTTACTGCCAACAGCGAGTGCAACGGCTACTGGCGACGTCTGGCCGGGCTGGAGCTGCAGGCTTAAAAAAAGCTCACTTTGTTAACAACGTGTATTCATTTTTAATGCACTATTAAAAGATTCACCGTCGACAAAGTGAGCTGTTATGACTGTTAAATCCATTCCGTTTTCGGTGCTGGACCTGGCGCCGATCCCTGAAGGCTCCTCGGCACGCGTTGCCTTTACCCACTCGCTGGATCTCGCCCGCCTGGCTGAACAGCGCGGCTATCATCGCTACTGGCTGGCTGAGCATCACAACATGGTGGGGATCGCCAGTGCGGCCACCTCGGTGCTGCTCGGTTATCTGGCGGCCAATACCACCACCCTGCATTTAGGCTCGGGCGGCGTGATGCTGCCGAACCACTCCCCGCTGGTGATCGCCGAACAGTTTGGCACGCTGAACACCCTTTACCCTGGCCGCATCGATCTGGGGCTGGGCCGTGCGCCGGGCAGCGATCAGCCGACCATGCGCGCACTGCGCCGTCATATGAGCGGCGATATCGACAACTTCCCGCGCGACGTAGCGGAGCTGGTGGACTGGTTCGACGCTCAGGATCCGAACCCGCAGGTACGTCCGGTGCCGGGCTACGGCGAGCAGATCCCGGTCTGGCTGCTGGGCTCAAGCCTGTACAGCGCCCAACTGGCTGCCCAGCTGGGCCTGCCGTTTGCGTTCGCGTCGCACTTTGCGCCGGATATGCTGCACCAGGCGCTGCATCTCTATCGCACGAACTTCAAACCCTCCGCGCGGCTGGAAAAACCGTACGCGATGGTGTGTATCAACATCATTGCTGCCGACAGCAACCGCGATGCGGAATTCCTGTTCACCTCCATGCAGCAGGCGTTTATGAAGCTGCGCCGCGGCGAAACGGGGCAACTGCCGCCGCCGGTGGAGAATATGCATCAGCTGTGGTCCGCCTCAGAGCAGTATGGCGTCCAGCAGGCGCTGAGCATGTCGCTGGTAGGGGATAAAGCGAAAGTGCGCCACGGACTGGAAGCGGTGCTCCGCGAAACGCAGGCCGACGAGATCATGGTGAACGGGCAGATTTTCGATCACCAGGCGCGGTTGCATTCGTTCGATCTGGCGATGCAGGTGAAAGAGGAGTTGGTGGGGTAGTTTGTTGATTTGCTCCTCTCCCTCCGGGAGAGGAGCATGAGATCTACTGATACACCGGCAACAGATTAAAGCTCGACAGCACGTGCACCAGCGCGTTGCCAATCCCGAACACCAGAATCAGCGCAATCATCGGCTTGCCGCCCCAGACGCGGAATTTTGGGCTGCCGAAGCGTTTACGTGATTTACGCGCCAGCAGCGCCGGTACAATCGCCGCCCAGATGGTTGCCGCCAGCCCGGCATAGCCAATGGCATACAGGAAACCGTTCGGCCACAGCAGGCCACCGATCACCGGCGGCAGGAAGGTCAGCAGCGCAGTTTTCAGACGGCCCAGCGCGGAATCATCAAAGCCACACAAATCGGCCAGATAGTCAAACAGCCCCAGAGTTACGCCGAGGAATGAACTCGCCACGGCAAAGTTAGAGAAGATCACCAGCAGCAGATCCAGGCTACGGCTATTCAGCACCCCACTCAGGGCCTGCACCAGCACATCAATGTTACCGCCCTTCTGCGCGATACCGATGAACTCCGGACGCGGGATATTGCCCATCGTCCCCAGCAGCCAAATCACATACAGCCCCAGCGCCAGCAGCGTGCCGTAAACCAGGCAGCGGGTGATGGTGCGCGGATCTTTACCGTAATACTTCATCAGGCTCGGGACGTTGCCGTGATAGCCAAATGACGCCAGACAGAACGGCAGGGTCATCAGCAGATACGGCGAGTATGAGGTATTGCTCTCCGCCACGTTAAACAGGGTGGCAGGCGTGACGTGCCCCAGCAGGCTGCCGAAGGTCAGGAAGAAGGTGATGACCTTGGCACCCAGCACAATGGCCGTCATGCGGCTGACCGCTTTGGTACTCATCCAGACGATAAACGCTACGGCCAGGGCGAAGCACAGCCCTGCTACGCGAGCCGGAACGTCCAGCGACATCTCCGAGAGGGTGTGATGCAGAATCGAACCGCTCGCCGAGATATAGGCGTAGGTCAGGATATAGAGCACAAAGGCAATGGAGATGCCGTTGATGATGTTCCAGCGTTTGCCGAGCAGGTCGCGGGTGATGGTGTCGAAGCTCGAACCGATGCGGTAGTTGAGGTTAGCTTCGAGGATCATC
>DERO01000020.1:0-623 GCA_002360945.1 Leclercia adecarboxylata
GCTGTCCGGCTGTAACAGCGGCATGTATAGCTGTGGGCGTATGCTTTATGCCCTGGCGAAGAACCGTCAGCTTCCTGCGGTGGTGGGGAAAGTCTCCCGCGCCGGCGTGCCAGTGGCGGGTGTGGCTATCTCAATTGCCATTCTGCTGGTGGGGTCCTGCCTGAACTACATCATTCCGAACCCGCAGCGTGTCTTTGTCTATGTGTACAGCGCCAGCGTTCTGCCAGGTATGGTGCCATGGTTTGTGATCCTGATTAGCCAGCTGCGTTTCCGTCAGGCACATAAAAAAGCGATCGCCAGCCATCCGTTCCGCTCCATTCTGTTCCCGTGGACGAACTATCTGACGATGGCATTCCTGATCTGCGTCCTGGTCGGCATGTACTTCAACGAAGATACCCGCATGTCACTGTATGTCGGGATGATATTTATCGCTGCCGTGAGCCTTGGATATAAGCTTTTTGGCCTGGGTCGGCACGTCGAAAGGACAAAAACGCAGTAATATGCGGCAAAGTGCGCAAACTGTAATCAAACGCGCATTTATTTTAAAAAAGCACTAGACAGCAGACCGAGACCTCCGTAATATCCAGCCCCGCAACGGCGCTAAGCGCCCGTAGCTCAGCTGG
>DERO01000020.1:945-1157 GCA_002360945.1 Leclercia adecarboxylata
TTTTTTGTTTTCTGCTATTCCCTCTCTATGTTGCTGATTGCCGACAACGATATTTAGTTATGTCGTGAATAAGTGACACTTAACTCACTGAAAAATAGAAATATATCCCTAAATGTGCCTGAGTGTCGTTTTCAGGAGACACTTTGCCCGCGATCCTGATGCATATTGCTGCCCGAGACCTCCCTGAAAGGCATAATTTCCTTTTATCTTAA
>DERO01000020.1:1176-53922 GCA_002360945.1 Leclercia adecarboxylata
TGCAATAATATACGTGTAGATGCTCATTCCATCTCTTATGTTCGCCTTAGGGCCTCATAAACCCCGGAATGATGCAGAGCCATTTACGGTGCTTATCGTCCACTGACAGATGTCGCTTCGGCCTCATCAAACACCATGGGCATAACGTTGAGTGAAGCACCACAAGTTGTCGAACAGACCTGTTTAACGCCTGCTTTTTAGCAGGCGTTTTTTTATGCCTTATTTGCCGTAGCGCGTCAGGATCCCCACCACCATCAGCAGGGCACAGCCCGACACGCCGTACAGCGCCTGCAGCGGCCCCAACACGTCAGCAATCAGTGCCGTGAGGCAGGTAAAGAGTGACGCACTGGCGGTTTGCCATCGCCACGCCTTGCCGCTGGCAGACGAGACCTGGCTGGTCTGAAAGCTGCTCAACAGGCTAAACGTGCCCACTGCAAAAACGATGTTCGAGGCCAGATGGGCAATAAATACCACCCCCAGCGCTTGCGTCCCTGATAGCAGCGGAACCGTCCCGTAGGCAAGTAAAAAGAGTCCGAGGCAGGTCAGGAGGAGTCGGTTGTGCCCGGCGTAGCGTGGCAGGCTCTCTCTTTTCAGCAGCAGCGGGCCGCACAACTGTCCCATGCTGCGGGCAAAGAGTAAGGGCAGGGCCAGCCCGGCGGCATCATCCGGTTCGATCTGCTGCGCCAGGGCAGGCAACAGCGCCATGGCGGGCGATCCCACGGCGGCGAGGGCGGGGAGCAGTAACAGACTGCGTTTTTGCAACGGAGCCAGCGCCTGCCAGCGCACCGCCACCGGTCTTTCGGTCTCCGCTGCCTGCTCAGGTGCCAGAGAAGGCAGCGCGCTGCCAGCGAGGAGCAGCATCAGCAGGGAGCCCACAAAAGTGAGCGCATCGATCCCCAGCAGCGCCAGGGCGGGCAGATAATGAAACAACATCATACCCAGCCCGGTACCCAGCAGCACCTGCGACGCAAAAATCATCGTCTCCAGGCATGTCGCCGCGGGCAACTCGGCTTCGGATAATCCCCGCCGGAACAGCAGAGTTAACGCGGGCCAACTCATGCCCGCCAGAAAGGCCTCGGTGGACTGCACCGCCAGTAGCGCCACCATGCTGTGATACTGAATACCCAGCAGGGGAAAGAGCAGGGCGAGCAGACCCAGCCACTCGGTCAGGACCAGCAGGCGGATGGGCGAAAAGCGCATACAGAGCTTCTCACCGACGAGGCTGCCCAGAAATCCCGGAAGCGTGGCAAACAAATATGCCAGGGTCAGCAAAGAGGCGGGGGCCTGCCAGTCCAGCAGCAGGCCAAAGACCATCACCTGGGTTAAGCCATTCCCCACAGAGGTAAACAGAAAAGCGCAGGCCAGCAGGCGCAGCCAGCGATGGCTGCGGAGCGCGCAAAAAAGCGCGTACAAAAGCGTGTTCATGAAACGATCCTTTCAAAAACGATGTCGTCCACGCCGGAAAGGCGTGTGCAGAAAAAATGTTTAATGAAAGGAGGTCGTTACATTGGCAGAGGCGGTCTCATGAAGAAGATGCAAAGAATGTAGCAAATAAAAAAGGAGGCCGTCAGGCCTCCTTTGCAATTATTGCTGCGGGGGATTGTTCTGCAACGTCAGCAGCAGGCCATCGCGACGCATCGCGGCGGCTTCCTCTGGCAGATGCAGCTTGTCCAGGGTATCCGCAAGCCAGGCGTAGTCAAACGCATCCGGGCGCTGTTTTAACGCAGCGCGGAAGGCGAGGCTGGCCTCTTTCCATTCGCCATGTCTGGCCAGAGACTGACCGAGGGTGCTCCACAGCAGCGGCCGATCGCCCACGGTTTTGATCTGCTGGCGAAGCATCTTCTCGATCTGCTCCGGGTTATTGGTTTTCAGGCGCGGGATCACCATCACCAGCCGATCGTCATACTGGCGCTTCAGGCCATCAAGAATGATGCTCTGCGCGGTATCGTGATCGTCACACTCAATCAAGTGTTCCGCCATCGCCACCTGCAATGGCACCTGCTGGCGCGTTTTGCGGCTCTGATTTTTCCACCAGGCTTTCAGGCCATCGCTACCCTGATCGGCACGCGCCTGGTCCATGAGACCAATCCAGGCCTGACGTTGCAGGTCGTCGCGCTGTTCATCGTCACCCACCTCGGCTTTTGCCATCGACGGGATGATGTCCAGCAGCGAGCCCCATGCGCCGGTGCGGATATAGGCCTGCTCAGCCAGACGCAGCACTTCCGGATGACGCGGGGCGATCTCAAGCAGACGATCGACGCCGTGGCGGGCGGCATGGTTTTCGTTGCGCGCCAGCTGCAGACGCACCCGGGTGATTTCCACCGGGATCGGATCGTTTTCGGCCAGCTCGGAGGCGCGCTCCAGATGCTGATTGGCGCGCACTTCGTCGCCGCGCTGCTGGGCGGCTTCGGCTGCCAGCAGATAGTTGACCACCGGCTGTTCAGCGTGATCGGCGTTCTTCGACATCAGCTTCTCAACCTGCTGATAGTCGCCTTCGGCCAGCTTCAGCAGCGCCTGTTCGGTCTGCTTGCGGGCGCGGCGGCGCTTGCGGCCGACAAACCAGCTGCGGGTATGCGCCCCGGTACGGAAGATGCGACGCAGGATCCACTCGATCGCCAGAAACGCCACCATCACCAGGATCAGAATGATCACCAGCCCGGTGACGCTGGTTTCGATATTGTAGTTATCGGTCTGAATCAGCACGTAACCCTGATGACCCGCCAGCATAGGACCAAGCACGATCCCGGCGAGCAACAGTGCGAAGAGTAACAGGACTTTCAACATAATTACTCTCCTTGCGGCGCGCTGTCAGGGGCCGGAGCCGAAGCGGGAGCTTGCTCTGCGGCCACGCCCGGCTGTGCCAGCAGGTTACGCACGCGCGTCTGCATCAGCTTCTCCAGAATCGGCTGGCTCGCCAGCTTATCCGGGACGTTCATGGTGATGTTCTGCTGGCTCAGCTTGTCCACATCGTCGAGGAAGGCCGTGGTGGTGGCATCATCGGTATCGTAGTAGGCACGCACCCAGGTCGAGACGTTGTCCAGCGCCTGCTTGTAGGTCTCTTCCTGATGGCGAGGTACCGCCTGGGCGGCTACCAGCAGGCGTGAACGCAGGTTTTCGCGCAGGTAGACGTCCTGATTCGGGGCTAACAGCGGTACGGTGGTCTCATCGCGACGGCGCACGGTGATAAAGCTGTCCATAAAGTTCTGCCAGCTTTTTTGCAGGTTGATGCGCCACTCGCTCAGCGAGCTGGAGAGTTCGCTGCTGTCGGAATCCATCGGGGAGTCGTCGTCGTTATTGTCCGCCAGACGCAGGTTATCGATCTGGTTCGACAGCTGATTCACTTTCAGAATGATGCCGTCGTAGTCCACCTGCGAAACGGTCGCCAGGCTGGCGATATCTTCGGTGAGGGCACGACGGGCGGTGATGAGGCTCGGGTCGTTCATGTCGCCCAGGCTGGCATCGGCGCTTTTCAGCAGCGCGGCGGCGGTGGTGACATCCTGATCGCTCCACAGCTTACGCCCGGCCAGTTTGACGAGGAAATCCGCCTGCGCCAGCAGCCAGGTTTTGGCGTCGGTACCGGAAATGGCCGCCACTTTCTGCTGCATTTCATCCAGCTGCTTTGTTAGCTCTGCCTGCTGACGGTTCGCGTCGGCCAGCTGGGCCGCCTGCTGCTTGATCACCCCCTCCAGCTCGGTTTTCTGCGCCTGCTGTGCCTGTTGCAGGGCGGTAACCTGAGTGACCAGCGCGTCGCTGGTGGCGGTCTGATTGGTGGCTTGTTTCTTCACCAGGCCATACAGGCCAACGCCTGCGGCCAGCGCAATGGCGATGGCAATCGCGCTTAACGCCAGACTGGTTTTATTGCTGCCATGCTTTTTCTCTGTCGTTTCTGGCTGTGGCGTGGTGTCCACAGTCTCCCTGGTCTCTTCAACCACGGCGGAGGATTTTTCTTGTTCCGTCATTATGGCTTCCCATTATGAGAGTTATTGTAATGCGCGCAGCAGCGCATCGTTGTCGGCGTTATCAGCGATCCGAATATCTTGCCAGCCCAGTTCCCGGGCGAGGTTCGCCAGACGCTCACTGACGACCAGAAGCCGACAGCGGAGTAACCAGTTATCACGATACCATTGTGGGATCAGCGACCAGAGTTGTTGCAGCATTTCGCCGCTGGTCACCACCAGAGTGGTCACGCCGCGAGACTGCCAGCGCATCGCCTCTTCTGCACCGTCATAATGTTTATTACAACGTTGATAACATTCACAAAATGTCACTTCTGCTCCACGCTCACGCAGCGTGTCGCCCAGCAATTCTCGTCCACCGTTGCCGCGCAAAATCAGAATGCGCTTTCCCACAACAGTTTGTAATTCAGGTAATTGTAGCAACACTTCGCTGGTTTCCCGATCCAGCGGATAGCGAATGTCTTTGCCACTTTCGGTATGCAACACCAGGGCGGTGGTTCTGCCGATGGCGAAATAGCGTGGCGCATCCGGCCAGCGCTGGCCGTCCTGCTGCAGTCGGGCGTGGGCAAACTCCACGGCGTGTTGCGACAGGGCAAACAGCATGTCATCGGCCTGCAGCGTGGCAAGATAGCCGGCGAGCAGGGAGAGTTCCCGACCCGGTGAGAACTCAATCAGCGGAAAGCTCCACGCCACCTGCCCGAGTGTGCGCAGACGGCTCACTAACTCATCTCCAGCGGGAGAAGGGCGGGTGACGAGAATACTCATGCCGGGGGTTCTCCATTATAGACTTCCGCGAGAATTTCACGGGCACCGTTATTCAGCAGCTCTTCTGCCAGCGAAATACCTAGCTGTTCTGCATCCTGTGGATGACCACGGCGTTCGCCGCGCACCATCTGCGAACCGTCCGGCGCGCCAACCAGCGCACGCAGCCACAGTTCGCCATCAATTAATTCAGCATAGCTGCCAATCGGCACCTGACATCCCCCTTCAAGGCGGGTGTTCATGGCGCGCTCCGCCTTGACGCGGATGACCGTCTCGTCGTGATTGAGCGGCGCCAGCAGCGCATGGGTGCGTGTATCGTTGAGTCGGCACTCAATGCCCACCGCGCCCTGACCGACGGCCGGCAGCGACTGTTCAGGCGACAACGCCACCTTAATGCGCGACTCCAGATCCAGGCGTTTCAGGCCGGCAACCGCCAGAATGATGGCGTCATATTCGCCATTATCGAGCTTGCCGAGGCGGGTGCCGACGTTGCCGCGCAGGGAGCGGATCACCAGGTCCGGACGGGACTCGGCCAGCTGGCACTGGCGGCGTAAACTTGACGTGCCAACGATGCTGCCCTGCGGCAGCGCGTCCAGCGAGTCGTAGCGATTTGAAACAAAGGCGTCGCGCGGATCTTCGCGCTCGCAAATGGTGACCAGGCCCAGCCCTTCAGGGAAATCAACCGGAACGTCCTTCATGGAGTGAACCGCGATATCGGCGCGATCCTCAAGCAGTGCCAGCTCCAGCTCTTTGACGAACAGGCCTTTGCCACCCACTTTCGCCAGCGGTGTATCAAGAATGACATCGCCGCGCGTGACCATTGGCACCAGCTCAACGCGCAGGCCTTCATGGCAGGCTTCGAGGCGCTGCTTAACATAATGTGCCTGCCAGAGCGCAAGGGGGCTTTGGCGTGTGGCAATTCTTAAAACATTGTCTAACATGCTTGTTACCGTCTTAATCATCTACTGACCATCCTAACATTGTTGTCCTGGGAGTGTCAGGTTTACGGACGTTGAGGGGTTCAGGACAGGGCAGCGAGAGAGGTTGCCTGATGCCGTATTCAGGAATTTACACGTACAGAACGGTGCTACACTTGTATGTAGCGCATCTTTCTTTACGGTCAAACGGCAAGGTGTTAAATTGATCACGTTTTAGACCATTTTTTCGTCTCCGAGACCAGAAAGATAAGGGCGAAAAAGGGCGACGGTTACTTTCGAAATACTGTGAACGCGTAATCCTCGGTCCTGGTGAGGATTAGTGCCTTCTGAACATCAGGCGATACGTCTTGTACCTCTATATTGAGACTCTGAAACAGAGACTGGATGCCATCAACCAACTGCGTGTCGATCGCGCGCTTGCGGCGATGGGCCCTGCTTTCCAGCAGGTTTACAGTCTTCTGCCGACATTGTTGCACTATCACCACCCACTGATGCCGGGTTACCTCGACGGTAACGTTCCCAAGGGCATCTGCCTTTTCACGCCTGATGAAACCCAAGAACACTACCTGAAAGAGCTGGAACTCTACCGTGGTATGCCGCCGCAGGTGTCGCCGAAAGGTGAACTGCCGATCACCGGCCTCTACACCATGGGCAGTACCTCTTCGGTAGGGCAGAGCTGTTCTTCTGATCTGGATATCTGGGTCTGCCATCAGTCATGGCTCGATAACGACGAGCGTCAGCTGCTGCAGCGTAAATGCAGCCTGCTGGAGAGCTGGGCGGCCTCGCTCGGTGTGGAAGTAAGCTTCTTCCTGATTGATGAAAACCGTTTCCGCCATAATGAAAGCGGCAGTCTGGGTGGTGAAGACTGCGGCTCGACGCAGCACATCTTGTTGCTGGATGAGTTTTACCGTACCGCCGTGCGCCTCGCCGGGAAGCGTATTCTCTGGAGTATGGTGCCGTGCGATGAAGAAGAGCATTACGACGATTACGTCATGAAGCTCTACGCCCAGGGGGTCCTGACGCCAAACGAGTGGCTGGATCTGGGCGGCCTGAGCTCGCTGTCAGCCGAAGAGTACTTCGGTGCGAGCCTGTGGCAGCTGTATAAAAGTATCGATTCCCCATATAAAGCGGTGCTGAAAACCCTGCTGCTTGAAGCCTACTCGTGGGAATACCCGACGCCGCGCCTGCTGGCGAAAGACATTAAACAGCGTCTGCATGATGGCGAGATCGTCTCTTTCGGTCTGGATGCCTACTGCATGATGCTGGAGCGCGTCACCGAATACCTGAAAGCCATTGACGATCCGACCCGTCTCGACCTGGTCCGTCGATGTTTCTATCTCAAAGTCTGTGAAAAGCTCAGCCGCGAACGCGCATGCGTCGGCTGGCGTCGTGAAGTGGTCAGTCAGTTAGTGAAAGAGTGGGGATGGGACGAAGAGCGTCTGTCGATGCTCGATAACCGCGCCAACTGGAAGATCGATCAGGTGCGTGAAGCACACAACGAGCTGCTCGATGCGATGATGCAGAGCTATCGTAACCTGATCCGCTTTGCCCGTCGCAATAACCTCAGCGTTTCCGCCAGCCCGCAGGATATCGGTGTTCTGACCCGTAAGCTGTATGCCGCGTTTGAAGCGCTACCGGGTAAAGTGACGCTGGTGAACCCGCAGATTTCGCCGGACCTGTCTGAACCAAACCTGACCTTTATCTATGTACCGCCGGGTCGCGCCAACCGCACCGGGTGGTATCTGTACAACCGTGCGCCGAGCATGGACTCGATCATCAGCCATCAGCCGCTGGAATATAACCGCTATCTGAATAAGCTGGTGGCCTGGGCCTGGTTTAACGGCCTGCTGACATCACGTACCCGCCTGTTTATTAAGGGCAACGAGATCGTCGATCTCGCTAAACTGCAGGAGATGGTGGCGGATGTGTCGCACCACTTCCCGCTGCGTCTGCCTGCGCCGACGCCGAAAGCGCTCTACAGCCCGTGCGAAATTCGCCATCTGGCGATTATCGTCAACCTCGAATATGACCCGACGGCGGCGTTCCGCAATCAGGTGGTGCATTTCGATTTCCGCAAGCTGGACGTGTTCAGCTTTGGCGAGCAGCAAAACTGTCTGGTGGGCAGCGTCGATCTGCTCTACCGCAACTCGTGGAACGAAGTGCGTACTCTGCACTTCAACGGCGAGCAGGCGATGATCGAAGCGCTGAAAACCATTCTCGGCAAGATGCACCAGGATGCAGCTCCGCCGGACAGCGTCGAGGTCTTCTGCTACAGCCAGCATCTGCGCGGCCTGATCCGTACCCGCGTGCAGCAGTTGGTCTCTGAGTGTATCGACC
Source organism: Leclercia adecarboxylata (assembly GCA_002360945.1). Classification (GTDB taxonomy): domain Bacteria; phylum Pseudomonadota; class Gammaproteobacteria; order Enterobacterales; family Enterobacteriaceae; genus Enterobacter; species Enterobacter adecarboxylatus_B. The sequence continues at coordinate 9,170 of DERO01000020.1, forward strand.
TGCGTCTCTCCAGCACCCGTCAGGAAACCGGGCGCTTCAAAGCGCTGCGCGTGTCCGGGCAGACCTGGGGCCTGTTCTTTGAGCGTCTGAACGTTTCGGTGCAAAAGCTGGAAAACGCCATCGAGTTCTACGGCGCCATTTCGCACAACAAACTGCACGGTCTGTCGGTACAGGTTGAGACCAACCATGTCAAACTGCCGCAGGTGGTGGATGGCTTTGCCAGCGAAGGGATTATTCAGTTCTTCTTTGAAGAGTCGGGTGACGATGCCGGTTTCAATATCTATATCCTTGATGAAACCAACCGCGCCGAAGTGTATCACCACTGTGAAGGCAGCAAAGAGGAGCTGGTGCGCGACGTCAGCCGTTTCTACTCCTCCTCACACGACCGCTTCACCTACGGTTCCAGTTTTATCAACTTCAACCTGCCGCAGTTCTACCAGATTGTGAAGGTTGATGGCCGCGCGCAGGTGATCCCGTTCCGCACTCAGGTGATTGCCGCTGCTCCGGCCAATCAGGACGCCAACACCCCGCTGTTGCAGCAGTATTTCTCCTGAGTCGCTGAGCCGGATGCGCTTTGCTTATCCGGCCTACGGTTCGAGCCGTTGTAGGCCCGGTAAGCGCAGCGCCACCGGGCAATAAACCTTAACGGAAGCTCACCTCTTCGCCTGACTGCGCGGTCGCGGCCTGCTCAAGCAGATCCCAGAACGCTTCACCGCTGCGATCGCAAATCCACTCGTCGCCCTTCAGGTCGAAATGGTAGCCGCCCTGCTTGGTGGCCAGCCACACCTGGTGAAGCGGTTCCTGACGGTTAATAATGATCTTGCTGCCGTTTTCAAAGCTGATGGTCAGTACGCCGCCGTTGATTTCACAATCGATATCGCTGTCGCCATCCCAGTCGTCCAGGCGTTCTTCGATGGTTTGCCACAGGTTATCGGCAAGGCGATGGAATTCACTGTCATTCATGGTTCTGTTCCTGTTTTTCGTGATGGCGGCAGTATAACGCTAAATAATTCCGGTTGCAGGTTAGCGGCAAACTCTTGCTTTTGTGCCTTCTCCTGCGATGATAGAAAACAGAAAGCATGAACTTACAGGCAACCTGATAATGAAAAAAGTTTTTGGAACGCTTGCCGTTCTCCTCGCACTGTTTAGCCTGAGTGGCTGTGGTCTGAAAGGGCCGCTCTATTTCCCACCGGCAGATAAAACCGCGCCGCCACCGACCAAAAAAGCGCAAAGCCCTGTACAAACCACCATGCCAGATCGTAACGATCGCGGCGATAATGGCGGCCCAAGCCAGGTGAATTACTGACGCGCGTTGCGAACCGCGCAATGGAGTAAATAATGCAGTTCTCTAAAATGCATGGCCTTGGCAATGATTTTATGGTCGTCGACGCGGTAACGCAGAATGTCTTCTTTTCGCCGGAGCTGATCCGCCGTCTGGCCGATCGGCACCTCGGGGTAGGCTTTGATCAGCTGCTGGTGGTTGAGCCGCCTTACGATCCGGATCTCGATTTTCACTACCGCATTTTCAATGCCGACGGCAGCGAAGTCTCCCAGTGTGGCAACGGCGCGCGCTGTTTTGCCCGCTTTGTCCGTCTGAAAGGGCTAACCAACAAGCGCGATATCCGCGTCAGCACCGCCAATGGGCGGATGGTGCTAAGCGTCACCGACGATGAACTGGTGCGGGTCAACATGGGCGAGCCGAACTTCGAGCCGTCGCAGGTGCCGTTCCGCGCCAACAAAGCGGAAAAGACCTATATCATGCGCGCCGCGGAACAGACAGTCTTGTGCGGCGTGGTCTCTATGGGGAACCCCCACTGCGTGATTCAGGTTGATGACGTCGCGACCGCGCCCGTTGAGACGCTCGGTCCGGTGCTGGAAAGCCACGAACGTTTCCCTGAGCGCGCCAATATTGGATTTATGCAGGTCATTACTCGCGATCACATCCGTCTGCGCGTCTATGAACGCGGGGCAGGTGAAACACAGGCGTGCGGTAGCGGTGCCTGTGCCGCCGTCGCGGTGGGGATTGTGCAGGGTTTACTGGCGGAAGAGGTACGCGTGGATTTACCAGGCGGCCGTCTTGATATCGCCTGGAAAGGCCCGGGTCAGCCGCTGTATATGACGGGCCCGGCGACACAAGTTTACGACGGGTTTATCCATCTATGAAACAACCAGGAGAAGAACTGCAGGAAACGCTGACGGAGATGGACGACCGGGCGGTTGTTGATTATCTGCTGCGCAATCCTGAGTTTTTCATTCGCAATGCCCGCGTGGTTGAAGAGATGCGCGTGCCGCATCCGATCCGCGGTACGGTCTCGCTGGTCGAATGGCATATGGCGCGCGCGCGCAACCATATCAACCATCTGGAAGAGAACATTTCGCTGCTGATGGAGCAGGCCACCAACAATGAGGGTCTGTTCCATCGCCTGCTGCACCTGCAGGCGCGACTGGCCTCGGCGAGCAGCCTCGACGAATTTCTGCTCCGCCTGCATCGCTGGGCGCGCGAGCTGGGGCTGGCCGGGGCAACCCTGCGCCTGTTCCCGGATCGCTGGCGTATTGGTGCTCCCTCCAGCTTTACCCATCTGGCGCTATCGCGTCAGGCGTTTGAGCCGCTGCGCATTCAGCGCATGGGGTGTGAGAACCACTATCTTGGGCCGCTGCATGGCCCGGAGCTGCTGGTGGTCCTGCCGGAGGCCAAAGCCATCGGCTCGGTGGCGATGTCGCTAATGGGACGCGATGGCGATCTCGGGGTGATGTTGTTCACCAGCCGCGATCCGCAGCACTATCTGCAGGGACAAGGGACGCAGCTGCTCCAGGAGATCGCGCAGATGCTGCCCGAGCTGCTGGAACGCTGGATTGAACGCGTATGACGGATGCTCTGCTCGCTCCTGCCGTCACGCGTTTTCTGCGCTATCTGGGCGTTGAGCGTCAGCTCAGCCCGATCACCCTGGTAAACTATCAGCGTCAGCTTGATGCCATCATGCAGCTGGCCGATGAGATCGGCCTGACGAGCTGGCAGCAATGTGATGCCGCCACGGTGCGAACCTTTGCCGTGCGCAGCCGCCGAAAAGGGCTGGGTCCTGCCAGCCTCGCGCTGCGTCTTTCCGCACTGCGCAGCTTCTTCGACTGGCTGGTGAGCCAGGGCGAGCTTACTGCCAACCCGGCCAAGGGGATCGCCGCGCCGAAAGCGCCGCGCCACCTGCCTAAAAATATCGATGTCGATGACGTTAACCGCCTGCTGGATATCGATCTCAACGATCCGCTGGCGGTACGCGATCGGGCGATGCTGGAGGTGATGTACGGCGCGGGGCTACGTCTTTCCGAGCTGGTGAACCTCGATATCAAACACCTCGATCTGGATACCGGTGAAGTGTGGGTGATGGGAAAAGGCAGCAAAGAGCGCCGCCTGCCTATTGGCCGCAACGCCGTGGCGTGGATTGAACACTGGCTCGATCTGCGCGGCCTGTTCGGTACCGAAGAGGATGCGCTGTTCCTCTCGAAGCTCGGGAAGCGCATCTCAGCGCGTAACGTGCAAAAGCGTTTTGCCGAGTGGGGGATCAAGCAGGGGCTGAACAGCCATGTTCATCCGCATAAACTGCGCCACTCATTCGCCACGCACATGCTGGAATCCAGCGGCGATCTGCGCGGCGTGCAGGAGCTGCTGGGTCACGCCAATTTGTCCACCACCCAGATCTATACCCATCTTGATTTTCAACACCTTGCCTCGGTGTACGACGCGGCGCATCCACGCGCCAAACGGGGGAAATAATGCGTTTTTATCGTCCATTAGGCCACATCTCAGCACTGACCTTCGACCTTGATGACACCCTTTACGACAACCGTGAGGTGATCCTGCGTACCGAGCAGGAAGCGCTGGCGTTTGTGCAAAATTACCATCCGGCGTTAAAGACGCTGGAAAACAAAGAGTTCCACCGCCTGCGCCAGGCGTTACGGCAGACCGAGCCGGACATCTATCACGACGTCACCGAGTGGCGTCGCCGCGCCGTTGAGCAGGCAATGCTCAATGCCGGCCTGACCGCCGCCGAAGCCGCGCTGGGCGCAGAAGCCTCAATGGCGCACTTTGCCCAATGGCGCAGCCGCATCGACGTGCCGCAGGAGACCCACGACACCCTGGCGAAGCTGGGCGAGAAGTGGCCGCTGGTGGCCATCACTAACGGTAACGCCCAGCCGGAGCTGTTTGGCCTCGGTGACTACTTCGAGTTTGTCCTGCGCGCGGGCCCGCACGGGCGTTCCAAGCCGTTCAACGATATGTATCATCTGGCAGCGGAGAAGCTCGGCCTGCCGCTGGGGGAGATCCTGCACGTGGGCGATGACCTGACGACCGACGTCGCCGGCGCGATCCGCTGCGGGATGCAGGCCTGCTGGATCAAGCCGGAAAATGCCGATCTGATGCAGACCGCCGACAGCCGCCTGCTGCCGCACATCGAAATTTCACGGTTGGCATCCCTCACCACGCTGATATAATCATCAGTACTATTGTATAAATTACCAGGGTTTTGCAGTCGTAGGCCCGGTAAGCGAAGCGCCACCGGGCGTTTTGCAGTGTTCCTGATTACTACGTGACGGTGCCAATGGACGTTTCTTACCTGCTCGACAGCCTTAATGACAAACAGCGTGACGCGGTTGCCGCGACGCGCACCAATATGCTGGTGCTGGCAGGGGCGGGCAGTGGTAAGACACGCGTGCTGGTACACCGCATCGCCTGGCTGCAAAGCGTGGAGAACTGCTCGCCGTACTCGATTATGGCGGTGACCTTCACCAATAAAGCGGCGGCGGAGATGCGCCACCGTATCGCCCAACTGATGGGCACCAGCCAGGGCGGCATGTGGGTCGGTACCTTCCACGGGCTGGCGCACCGCCTGCTGCGTGCGCACCATCTGGACGCTAATCTGCCGCAGGATTTCCAGATCCTCGACAGCGAAGACCAGCTGCGCCTGCTGAAGCGCCTGATCAAGGCCATGAACCTCGACGAGAAGCAGTGGCCGCCGCGTCAGGCGATGTGGTACATCAACAGCCAGAAAGACGAAGGGCTGCGCCCGCACCACATCCAGAGCTTTGGCAACCCGATTGAGCAGACCTGGCAGAAGGTCTATCAGGCCTATCAGGAGGCCTGCGATCGCGCCGGGCTGGTGGATTTCGCCGAGCTGCTGCTGCGCGCCCACGAACTGTGGCTCAACAAGCCGCATATCCTGCAGCACTACCGCGAACGCTTTACCAACATCCTGGTGGACGAATTCCAGGATACCAACAACATTCAGTACGCATGGATCCGCCTGCTGGCGGGCGACTCCAGCAAGGTGATGATCGTCGGCGACGACGATCAGTCGATCTACGGCTGGCGCGGCGCCCAGGTCGAGAACATCCAGCGCTTCCTCAAGGACTTCCCGGGCGCAGAAACTATCCGCCTGGAGCAGAACTACCGCTCCACCAACAACATCCTGAGCGCGGCCAACGCCCTGATTGAAAACAACAACGGGCGTCTGGGTAAAAAGCTGTGGACCGAGGGCATCGACGGCGAGCCGATCTCGCTCTACTGCGCCTTTAACGAGCTGGACGAAGCCCGCTTCGTGGTTAACCGGATCAAAACCTGGCAGGACAACGGCGGCGCGCTGGAGAAGTGCGCCATTCTCTACCGCAGCAACGCCCAGTCGCGCGTGCTGGAAGAGGCGCTGCTGCAGGCCAGCATGCCGTACCGCATCTATGGCGGGATGCGCTTCTTCGAACGCCAGGAAATCAAAGACGCGCTCTCCTATCTGCGCCTGATTGCCAACCGTAACGACGACGCGGCCTTTGAGCGCGTGGTCAACACCCCGACGCGCGGCATCGGCGATCGCACCCTCGACGTGGTGCGCCAGACTTCCCGGGATCGCCAGCTGACGCTGTGGCAGGCGTGTCGCGAGCTGCTGCAGGAGAAGGCCCTCGCCGGACGTGCTGCCAGCGCGCTACAGCGCTTCCTGGAGCTGATTGAAGCCCTGGCGCAGGAAACCGCCGACATGCCGCTGCACGTTCAGACCGACCGGGTAATCAAAGACTCCGGCCTGCGAATGATGTACGAGCAGGAGAAAGGTGAGAAGGGCCAGACCCGTATCGAGAACTTAGAGGAGCTGGTGACGGCAACGCGCCAGTTCAGCTACAACGACGAAGAAGAAGACCTGATGCCGTTGCAGGCGTTCCTGTCCCATGCCGCGCTGGAAGCAGGCGAAGGGCAGGCCGATACCTGGCAGGACGCGGTCCAGCTGATGACCCTCCACTCCGCCAAAGGGCTGGAGTTCCCGCAGGTGTTTATCGTCGGCATGGAGGAGGGGATGTTCCCGAGCCAGATGTCGCTGGATGAGGGCGGTCGTCTGGAAGAAGAACGTCGTCTGGCCTACGTCGGCGTGACCCGCGCGATGCAAAAGCTGACCCTGACCTATGCGGAAACCCGTCGTCTGTACGGCAAAGAGGTTTACCACCGCCCGTCGCGTTTTGTCGGCGAACTGCCGGAAGAGTGCGTGGAAGAGGTGCGTCTGCGGGCCAGCATCAGCCGCCCGGTCAGCCATCAGCGCTTGGGTGCGCCAATCTCGGAAAACGACAGCGGATTCAAACTCGGCCAGCGCGTGCGTCACGCCAAATTCGGGGAAGGCACCATTGTGAACCTCGAGGGCAGCGGGGAACATAGCCGCCTGCAGGTGGCGTTCCAGGGGCAGGGGATCAAATGGCTGGTGGCCGCTTACGCCCGGCTCGAAGCAGTGTAACTTTCCGAAAAATATCACTATTTTTTAATTAGCTGCCAGGCTTAAACGCGGAAGGGCATTTAAAGTTCTTCAGCGTTTCGTTGCGTGTTGACGCCGCTGTGACTGCTGGCGTAACATGCGCGCACGATTACGCTAAGAGGACATTCGCCTTGGACACACCCAGTAGATGCTGGCTCAATTCCCTGTCATCCAGGAACAACTCCTAAGGCTATCTCCTCACGCTGATGCCCTTAGTGGTTGTCAGCGACAGTTATTCCCGTCGCGCTGAGTCAGGCTGTTTAATGGTCTGAAACCCAATTTGTTTCTGTGTGCCCACCGAACTGTCCGATATTTTTTGCATTGGGAGTCCCGGTCATGCTGAGCGCATTTCAACTGGAAAAGAACCGACTGATTCGGCTTGAAGCTGAAGAGTCACAACCCCTCATTGATGCCGTTTGGGTGGATCTGGTCGAGCCGGACGACGACGAACGCCTGCGCGTACAATCTGAGCTCGGACAAAGCCTGGCCACCCGCCCGGAACTGGAAGACATCGAGGCATCGGCCCGTTTCTTCGAAGACGAAGACGGTCTGCACATCCACTCCTTTTTCTTCTTCGAAGATGCGGAAGATCACGCCGGTAACTCCACCGTCGCATTTACCATCCGCGATGGCCGCCTGTTTACCCTGCGTGAGCGTGAACTGCCCGCGTTCCGTCTCTACCGCATGCGCGCCCGTAGCCAGGCGATGGTGGACGGCAATGCCTACGAGCTGCTGCTCGACCTGTTTGAAACCAAAATCGAGCAGCTGGCGGACGAGATTGAGAATATCTACAGCGATCTGGAAAAACTGAGCCGGGTGATCATGGAAGGCCATCAGGGCGATGAGTACGACGAAGCGCTGTCGACCCTGGCGGAGCTGGAAGATATCGGCTGGAAGGTGCGTTTGTGTCTGATGGATACCCAGCGCGCGCTGAACTTCCTGGTGCGCAAGGCCCGTCTGCCGGGTGGTCAGCTGGAGCAGGCGCGTGAGATCCTGCGCGATATCGAATCCCTGCTGCCGCATAACGAATCCCTGTTCCAGAAGGTGAACTTCCTGATGCAGGCGGCGATGGGCTTTATCAACATCGAGCAGAACCGCATCATCAAGATCTTCTCGGTGGTCTCGGTGGTGTTCCTGCCACCGACGCTGGTGGCCTCCAGCTACGGGATGAACTTTGAGTTCATGCCGGAGCTGAAATGGAGCTTTGGTTATCCGGGAGCGATTGTCTTTATGGTGCTCGCCGGGCTGGCGCCGTATCTCTACTTTAAGCGCCGTAACTGGCTTTGATTGCTGTGCCCGGTGGCGCTACGCTTACCGGGCCTACATCGTTCTACAACCCTTTGCGCGTCCTGCGCTGGGTATAAATCGCATCCGCCACAAACACCGCCAGCGCCACCCAGATAAAGGCAAAGGTCACCATCTTATCCGCACCCGGCACCTCGCCGTAGAACAGCACCGCCAGCAGGAACATCAGCGTCGGGCCGATGTACTGAAAGAAGCCCAGCGTCGACAGGCGCAGACGCGTTGCCGCACCGGTAAAGCACAGCAGCGGGATAGTGGTGACCACACCGGCCGCTATCAGCATCAGGTTCAGTGACCAGGGGTTACTGCCCATATGGCTGGTGCTGCTGTCGGCAATGCCGAACAGGTAAATCGCGGCCACCGGCAGCAGCCACAGGGTTTCGAATAGCATCCCGGTTTGCGCTTCTACGGCGATTTTCTTACGCACCAGGCCATAGAAGGCGAAGCTGAACGCCAGCCCCAGGGCGATGACCGGCAGCGAGCCAAAGGTCCAGAGCTGAACCAGCACGCCGCAGAGGGCGAGGAACACCGCCAGCCACTGCATCCGGCGGAAGCGCTCGCCGAGAAACAGCATCCCCAGCACGATATTCACCAGCGGATTAATGAAGTAACCGAGGCTCGCCTCCAGCATATGCTGGTTGTTAACCGCCCAGATAAACAGCAGCCAGTTGCCGCCAATCAGCACGGCAGACAGCGCCAGCAGGAAGACCTTCTTCGGCGTTTGCAGGAGGGTTTTCACCCCAGACCACTGACGGCTTACGCTCATCAGCGCCACCATAAAGAAAAACGACCAGATCACGCGGTGGGTAAGAATTTCGTCAGCGGGAACGTAGTGAATCAGCTTGAAGTACGCGGGCGCGATACCCCAAATAAAGTAAGCGGCAAGCGCGAGTAATACGCCCTGCCGCGTCTGTTTAGCATCCATCAGGAAAATCCGTTACAAAAAAGTAACGCAATTTTACCCGATTTTACCTTCTCAACCCACCATATAAGTGGCGGTTGCGCTGGCGATATAAACCTGATCTTCGTTGTGCAACTCAACGCGTGCGACCGCGACCTTATTGCCTGCCCGCAGCAGGCTGCTGCTGGCGGTAAAGCGATTCCCGCGACCGGGGCGTAGATAATCGACGCGCAGATCGATGGTGCCCATCCGCGACAGGCGCTGGCGCAGCTCGTCTTCGTTGATGGTGTCGTGGCGGGTCAGGGTGCTGCCGACGCAGACCAGCCCGGCGGCAACGTCGAGGGCAGAGGCGATCACCCCGCCGTGGAGAATGCTTTGCGCCCAGTTACCGACCATCATCGGCTGGTTATTAAAGCTAAGCTGGGCAAAATCTTTCTCGTAACGCTCCAGCTCGAGCCCCAGCGCACGGTTGAACGGCATATGGTAGACGAAGATCTCACCGACAAGCTTCAGGGCTTCGTCGGCAGTAAGCGTGGCAGACATAGCGCGTCACATCCTTATTGTTAAAAGGCTGTTGATTTTATGCCTCATTAATGTGAATTTCTACTTTCAGAACCCGGATATAAGCAGTTAATCATTAGTTCTGTAGAATGAATAAACCATAACTATTCATTAAAACAATTTCGCAGGAGAGCATCACCGATGCGGATTTATCAGGCCGGGTTCCTGGCGGCGGTTACGCTGCCCTCTGTGGCATTTGCGCAGGACGCGGCAACTCAGGAGGTGCCTGCCGTGCGTGGCAGCATCATCGCTAACATGCTGGAAGAGCACGATAATCCTTTTACGCTCTATCCCTATGACAGCAATTACCTGATTTACACCGACACCAGCGACCTCAATAAAGAGGCGATCCGTACCTATGACTGGGCCGACGATTCCCGAAAAGATGAGGTGAAGTTTCAGCTGAGCCTCGCCTTCCCGTTATGGCGCGGCATTCTGGGGCCGAATTCGATTCTCGGCGGCTCCTACACGCAGAAGTCGTGGTGGCAGCTGTCGAACAGCGATGAATCTTCGCCGTTCCGTGAGACCAACTATGAGCCGCAGCTGTTCCTCGGCTTTGCCACCGATTATTCGCTGGCGGGCTGGACGCTACGGGACGTGGAGTTTGGCTATAACCACATGTCGAACGGCCGATCCGACCCGACGTCGCGCAGCTGGAACCGCCTCTATAGCCGCCTGATGGCGCAGAACGGTAACTGGCTGGTGGAGGTGAAGCCCTGGTATGTAGTGGGCAACACCGACGATAATCCGGATATCACCAAATACATGGGCTACTACCAGCTGCGGGTGGGCTATCAGCTGGGCGAAGCGGTGCTCAGCGTGAAGGGGCAATACAACTGGAACACCGGCTATGGCGGTGCGGAGATGGGCGTCAGCTACCCGCTGACCAAGCATGTTCGTCTCTATACCCAGGTCTACAGCGGTTACGGCGAATCGCTGATCGACTACAACTTCAACCAGACCCGCGTCGGCGTGGGCGTGATGCTGAACGATCTTTTCTAGCCTCCTCGAATGTTTTTGTCTTAAACGTTGAAGTTTCTCTCGCAGGCGCTGAAAATAGCGCCTGTTTTTATTTCAGGCAAATGGGGTTGATGTGGTGCAGGCGGAAGTCGTAAATCAGGAGTTGCTGGCTAAACAGGTTTTGCATGAAACCTTTGGCTACCAGCAGTTCCGCCCGGGCCAGGAAACCATCATTAACACCGCCCTTTCGGGGCGTGACTGTCTGGTGGTCATGCCCACCGGCGGCGGAAAATCACTGTGCTATCAGGTTCCCGCGCTGGTGCTGAACGGCCTGACGGTGGTGGTATCACCGCTGATCTCGCTGATGAAAGATCAGGTCGACCAACTGCTGGCAAACGGCGTGGCGGCGGCCTGTATTAACTCCACCCAAACCCGCGAGCAGCAGCAGGAAGTGATGGCCGGGTGCCGCACCGGGCAGGTGCGTCTGCTGTATATCGCCCCGGAACGCCTGATGCTGGATAACTTCCTTGAGCATCTGGCGCACTGGAATCCAGTGCTGCTTGCGGTGGACGAAGCGCACTGTATTTCCCAGTGGGGCCATGATTTCCGCCCTGAATATGCGGCCCTCGGGCATCTGCGCCAGCGTTTCCCCGAGCTGCCGTTTATGGCGCTCACCGCGACCGCCGACGACACTACCCGCCAGGATATTGTTCGCCTGCTGGGGCTTAACGATCCGCTGATCCAGGTCAGCAGCTTCGACCGTCCGAATATCCGCTACATGCTGATGGAGAAATTCAAGCCGCTGGATCAGCTGCTGCGCTATGTCCAGGAGCAGCGCGGCAAGTCGGGCATTATCTACTGCAACAGCCGGGCGAAGGTGGAAGACACCGCCGCGCGTCTGCAGAGCCGGGGATTCAGCGCTGCGGCCTACCATGCCGGGCTGGAAAACCACATTCGCGCCGAGGTGCAGGAGAAATTCCAGCGCGACGATCTGCAAATCGTGGTGGCAACCGTGGCTTTTGGTATGGGTATCAACAAGCCGAACGTGCGCTTTGTGGTGCATTTCGACATCCCACGCAATATCGAATCCTACTATCAGGAGACGGGGCGCGCCGGGCGTGATGGCCTCCCCGCCGAGGCGATGCTGTTCTACGATCCGGCCGATATGGCCTGGCTGCGCCGTTGCCTCGAAGAGAAACCGCAGGGACCGCTGCAGGATATCGAACGCCACAAGCTCAATGCGATGGGGGCTTTTGCCGAAGCGCAAACCTGCCGCCGCCTGGTGCTGCTTAACTATTTTGGCGAAGGCCGCCAGGAGTCATGCGGTAACTGCGATATCTGCCTCGATCCGCCGAAGCAGTACGACGGGCTGATGGACGCGCGTAAGGCGCTCTCTACCATTGGCCGCGTTAACCAACGCTTCGGCATGGGCTATGTGGTGGAAGTGCTGCGCGGCGCTAACAATCAGCGTATCCGCGAGATGGGGCATGACAAGCTGCCGGTCTACGGCATTGGTCGCGATCAGAGCCATGAGCACTGGGTGAGCGTCATCCGTCAGCTCATTCACCTCGGCTTTGCGACCCAGAATATTGCCCAGCACTCTGCGCTGCAGCTCACCGAAGCCGCCCGCCCGGTGCTGCGTGGCGTCGTGGAGCTGCAGCTCGCCGTGCCGCGCGTGGTGGCGCTGAAACCGCGGGTGATGCAGAAATCCTACGGCGGCAACTACGATCGCAAACTGTTCGCCAAGCTACGTAAGCTGCGCAAAGCCATCGCCGATGAAGAGAATATCCCGCCGTACGTGGTATTCAACGATGCGACGCTGATTGAGATGGCCGAACAGATGCCGCTCAGTGCCAGTGAAATGCTCAGCGTCAACGGCGTCGGCACGCGTAAGCTGGAGCGGTTTGGTAAAGAGTTTATGGCGCTGATCCGTTCCCATACGGATGGCGATGATGAGGAGTAGTCAGCCCGGCAAAAAAGTGCCAGGATGATGACTCCCTGAACTATTTCCCCGCGAGTTAAATATGTTAACCCTGTTTCTGACCGTGGCGCTGGTGCATATTGTGGCGCTGATGAGCCCTGGCCCTGACTTTTTCTTCGTCTCCCAAACGGCGGTGAGCCGCTCCCGCAAAGAGGCGATGATGGGCGTGCTGGGCATTACCCTTGGTGTCATGGTCTGGGCTGCCGTGGCGCTGCTGGGCCTGAACCTGATCCTCGAAAAAATGGCGTGGCTGCACAACATTATTATGGTCGGCGGCGGTCTGTATCTGTGCTGGATGGGCTATCAGATGCTGCGTGGGGCGTTCAGGAAAGAGGACCGCGCGGCGCCTGAGCCGAAAATGGAGCTGGCGGCCAGCGGGCGGAGCTTTGTGAAAGGGCTGCTGACCAACCTCGCCAATCCAAAAGCGATTATCTATTTCGGCTCGGTATTTTCACTGTTCGTGGGTGAAGACGTCGGGGCCGGTGCGCGCTGGGGCATTTTCCTGCTGATCGTGCTGGAAACCTTCGCCTGGTTCACGGTGGTAGCGAGCCTGTTTGCGCTTCCGTCGATGCGTCGCGGGTATCAGCGTCTGGCGAAGTGGATTGACGGCGTTGCCGGCGCGTTATTCGCCGGCTTCGGTATTCATCTGATCCTGTCGCGCTAAGCATGTCTGGCTGAGGCCAGCAGCGCACCCACCAGCATAAACAGCGAACCGAACACTTTATTCAGGGCCTTCATCTGACGAGGCCCTTTAATCCATGTCGCAATCCGCGTGGCCAGCGTTGCATAACCAATCATCACAATAATATCGACCACAATGGTGGTCACGCCGAGCACCACGTACTGCATGATCTGGGGCTGATGCGGGACGATAAACTGCGGGAACAGGGCCGCCAGAAAGACGATGCTTTTCGGGTTGGTCAGGTTCACAAATACCGCGCGCTTAAACAGGCGGCCCCGGCTTTGCGTCTGGGCCAGGGTGTTCAGATCGATGGCACCCGCGGCGCGCCACTGCTGAATGCCCAGCCAGATAAGGTAAGCCGCACCGGCCCACTTCAGCACTTCAAAGGCCAGCACCGAGCGGGAGAAGAGCGTGCCGAGCCCCACGCCGACCAGCACGATGTGAATACCCAGCCCGGTCTGCAATCCAGCAATGGATGCCGCCGCGCCGCGATAGCCGTGATTCATGGCGGTGGTCATGGTGTTGATGGCCCCGGATCCCGGTGAAAGGCTGAGGATGATGGATGTCAGCAGGTAAGCGAACCACCACTCGAAGGTCATTTGAAGCTCCCGAATCGTCTGTTTTTATGCCACAATACGCTAATGTTGCGTCATTTTACGACCCGTCACGAAAAAACGATATTCCTTGGCTTACAGGGGTGTAAACCCGATGTTTCAGCAGAATAGGGACTGGGAAACGCGAGAAAAGGCTTTTGCTGCTTTCTCCATGGGGCCGTTGACCGATTTCTGGCGCCAGCGCGAGGAAGGCGGGTTCACAGGCGTCGATGATATTCCTGTGCGCTTTGTTCGTTTTCAGGCCGAAGCCCATGATTCGGTGATAGTGATCTGCCCTGGCCGGATCGAAAGCTACGTTAAGTATGCCGAGCTGGCATACGATCTCTTCCGGCTGGGTTATGACGTGCTGATTATCGACCACCGTGGTCAGGGGCGCTCCGGGCGCATGTTGTCCGACACGCACCGCGGCCATGTGAGTCAGTTCAGCGATTATGTCGATGATTTTACTGCATTCTGGCAGCAGGAAGTGCAGCCCGGCCGGTGGCGAAAACGGTTTATCCTGGCGCACTCCATGGGCGGCGCAATTGCCACGCTATTTTTACAGCGCCACCCGCAGCACCAGTGCGATGCCATTGCCCTGAGCGCCCCGATGTTTGGCATCGTCATGCGTTTCCCGGACTGGATGGTACGCCATATTCTCGACTGGGCTGAGGGCCATCAGCGCATTCGTGAAGGCTATGCCATCGGCACCGGGCGCTGGCGCGCACTGCCGTTTGCCATTAACGTGTTAACCCACAGTCGGCAGCGTTATCGCCGTAATTTGCGCTTTTATGCCGATGAACCGCGTTTACGCGTCGGCGGGCCCACCTACCATTGGGTGCGTGAAGGTATCCTGGCAGGTGAAGAAGCCCTGGCGGGTGCTAACAAGGACGATACCCCCACGCTTATCCTTCAGGCAGAAGAGGAGCGGGTAGTGGATAACCGCATGCACGACCGCTTCTGTGAACGGCGAGCCGCAGCCGGCCACCCTTGCGAAGGGGGTAAACCGCTGGTCATAAACGGCGCGTACCATGAGATCCTTTTCGAAAAGGACGCCATGCGCTCAGTCGCACTCAACGCCATCGTCGACTTTTTCGGCAGGCATAACTGATATTCACCAGAGGTTAAATTTTCCTATGTACCAGGTTGTCGCGTCTGATTTAGATGGCACGCTGCTCTCTCCCGACCACACTTTATCGCCTTACGCGAAAGAGACCTTAAAACTCCTGACTGCCCGTGGCGTGAACTTTGTCTTCGCCACCGGCCGCCACCACGTTGATGTGGGGCAGATCCGCGATAATCTGGAGATCAAGTCGTACATGATCACCTCCAACGGTGCCCGCGTGCACGATCTGGACGGGAATCTGATCTTCACCCACAACCTCGATCGCGACATCGCCACCGATCTGTTCGGGATCGTGCATAACAACCCCGATATCATCACCAATGTCTATCGCGATGATGAATGGTTTATGAACCGTCACCGCCCGGACGAGATGCGTTTCTTCAAAGAGGCGGTCTTTAACTACTCCCTGTATGAACCGGGTCTGCTGGAGCCGGAAGGCATCAGCAAGGTGTTCTTCACCACCGACAGCCACGAAGCGCTGCTGCCGCTGGAGCAGGCGATCAACGCTCGCTGGGGCGACCGGGTCAACGTCAGCTTCTCCACGCTCACCTGTCTGGAAGTGATGGCGGGCGGGGTCTCCAAGGGTCATGCCCTGGAAGCGGTGGCCAAACGTCTGGGCTTTAACCTGCAGGACTGCATCGCCTTTGGCGACGGCATGAACGACGCCGAAATGCTCTCCATGGCGGGTAAAGGCTGCATCATGGAAAACGCCCACCAGCGCCTGAAGGATCTCCACCCTGAGCTGGAAGTGATCGGCACCAACGGTGACAACGCGGTGCCAAAATACCTGCGTAAGCTGTTCCTTGAATAATCTTCATCTGGTTATTTAACGTTCAGTTGTCAACCTAAGAGTTCGCTACAATGCCTGTCCATCTTTCTAAGAGACAAGCATTGTGGCGCTACTCATCATCACCACTATCCTGTGGGCCTTCTCCTTTAGCCTGATCGGTGAATATCTTGCCGGTTCGGTCGACAGCTACTTTTCGGTGCTGATGCGCGTCGGGCTGGCGGCGCTGGTGTTCCTGCCGTTCCTGCGTACGCGCGGGCAAACGCTGAAAACCATTCTGCTCTATATGTTGGTGGGGGCGATGCAGCTTGGCATCATGTACCTGTTCAGCTTCCGGGCTTACGTCTACCTGTCGGTATCGGAGTTCCTGCTGTTTACGGTGCTGACGCCGCTCTACATCACCCTGATTTACGATCTGCTGAGCAAGCGTCGTTTGCGCTGGGGCTACCTGCTGAGCGCCGCGCTGGCGGTGGTGGGTGCGGCGATTATTCGCTACGACAAAGTGAGCGATCACTTCTGGACCGGGCTGATGTTTGTCCAGCTCGCCAACATCAGCTTTGCGATCGGCATGGTGGGCTACAAGCGCCTGATGGAAACCCGCCCGATGCCGCAGCACAACGCCTTTGCCTGGTTCTATATGGGGGCGGCGATCGTGGCGGTGGTGGCGTGGTTCATGCTGGGTAATCCGCAGAAGCTGCCGACCACCACAGTACAGTGGAGCGTGCTGATCTGGCTGGGGGTGGTGGCATCCGGGCTGGGTTACTTTATGTGGAACTACGGCGCCACGCAGGTGGACGCCGGGACGCTGGGGATCATGAACAACGTCCATGTCCCTGCGGGCCTGCTGGTGAATCTCGCCATCTGGCAGGAACAACCGCACTGGCCGAGCTTCATTATTGGGGGGACGGTGATCCTGGCTTCACTGTGGGTACATCGCCGTTGGGTCGCTCCGCGCTCCGGACAAACGGTAGATGGTCGCAAGCGTGATTCCGCGCTGAGCGAATAAAGGCCTCGGTCACCGGTTGACGCTGCTCGCCATCGCGTACAGCAGAGTACAGCCGGCTCCACAATCCCTCGCCCAGGGTTTTGGTCACCACCAGACCCTGGCGTTCAAAACTCTCCACTACCCAATGCGGCAGCGCCGCGATGCCCATTCTGGCCGCCACCATCTGAATCAACAGCAGGGTGTTATCCACGCTTTTCAGCTGCGGGTTGATGCCTGCCGGCTGCAGGAAGTGACGCCAGATATCCAGACGACTGCGCTGGACCGGGTAGATCAACAGCGTTTCCGTCGCCAGATCTTCCGGCGTGATGCGCGTTTTCGCGGCCAGAGGATGATCCGGGGCCAGCACCAGACGCACTTCAAAATCAAACATCGGGGAATAGTGCAGCCCGCTGCGCGGCAGAATGTCCGAGGTCATCACCAGATCCAGCTCGCCCTGCACCAGGGACGGCTGCGGATCAAAGGTCACGCCGGAGTTAAAGTCCATCTCCACCTGCGGCCACTTCTGGCGGAAGTTTTCAAGCGCGGGGGTCAGCCACTGAATACAGCTGTGACACTCAATGGCGATGCGCAGTTTGCTCTGCTGCGGCTCATGGCAGGCCTGCAGCGCGCTGGCGATCTGCGGCAGCACCTGGTTGGCCAGCTGCAGCAGGATTTCCCCCTGCGGCGTAAAGCGCAGCGGCTGACTCTTACGCACAAACAGACGGAAGCCAAGGCGTTGTTCCAGATCGCTGAACTGGTGAGAAAGGGCGGATTGCGTCTGGTGCAGCGTAGCCGCCGCCGCCGCGAGAGAACCGCAGTTCCGCAACGCTTGTAGCGTTTTCAGGTGTTTTATCTCGATCATGAAAGTCCTTCACTTCGCCATGAACATATTGCGCTTGAGGAATATACAGTACTTGCGAATTATAGATGTGTAAACATCTGGACGGCTAAATCCTGAAAATTCCATAAGGGGCACATCATGACCATTCGCAACCATACCCTCGGTTTCCCGCGCGTCGGCCTTCGTCGCGAGCTGAAAAAAGCACAAGAGAGCTACTGGGCGGGCAACGCCACCCGTGATGAACTGCTGACGGTAGGACGCGAGCTGCGCGCCCGTCACTGGGATCAGCAGAAGCAGGCGGGCGTGGATCTGCTCCCGGTGGGCGATTTCGCCTGGTACGACCATGTTCTGACCACCAGCCTGCTGCTTGGCAACGTGCCGGCTCGTCATCAGAACAGCGATGGATCGGTGGATATCGACACCCTGTTTCGCATTGGCCGTGGCCGGGCACCCACCGGTGAGTCCGCAGCGGCGGCAGAGATGACCAAATGGTTTAACACTAACTACCACTACATGGTGCCGGAGTTCGTGAAGGGCCAGCAGTTCAAACTGACATGGACCCAGCTGCTGGATGAGGTGGACGAAGCGCAGGCGCTGGGCTACAAGATCAAACCTGTCCTGCTGGGCCCGGTGACATATCTGTGGCTGGGCAAAGTGAAGGGCGAGCAGTTTGATCGCCTGAGCCTGCTCAAGGATATTCTGCCGGTGTACCAGCAGGTGCTGGGCGAGCTGGCAAAACGCGGCGTTGAGTGGGTGCAGATCGACGAACCGGCGCTGGTGCTGGAGCTGCCGCAGGCGTGGCTGGATGCTTTCAAACCGGCGTATGACGCTCTGGCGGGCCAGGTGAAGCTGCTGCTGACCACCTATTTCGAAGGGGTGACACCGAACCTCGACACCATCACCGCGCTGCCGGTACAGGGCCTGCACGTGGACCTGGTTCACGGTAAAGATGACGTTGCTGAGCTGCACAAACGCCTGCCGTCCGCCTGGCTGCTCTCTGCCGGTCTGGTGAACGGGCGTAACGTCTGGCGCGCCGATCTCACTGAGAAATATGCGCAGATCAAAGACATTGTCGGAAAACGCGAGCTGTGGGTAGCCTCGTCCTGCTCCCTGCTGCACAGCCCAATCGACCTGAACGTGGAAACCCGCCTCGATGCGGAAGTGAAGAGCTGGTTCGCCTTCGCCCTGCAAAAATGTGAAGAGCTGGCCCTGCTGCGCGATGCACTGAATACGGGCGACACGGCGGCGATTACCGAATGGAGCGCCCCGATTCAGGCCCGTCGTCACTCAACCCGCGTACACAACCCGGCGGTGGAAAAACGTCTGGCGGCCATTACCGCCCGGGACAGCCAGCGTCAGAGCACCTATGAGGTGCGTGCCGAAGCCCAGCGTGCCCGTTTCAACCTGCCGGCCTGGCCGACCACCACCATTGGTTCTTTCCCGCAGACCACCGAGATCCGCGGTCTGCGCCTGGACTTCAAAAAGGGCAATCTGGATGCCAACAACTACCGCACCGGCATCGCCGAACACATCAAACAGGCGATTGTGGAGCAGGAGCGTTTAGGTCTCGACGTGCTGGTGCACGGTGAAGCCGAGCGTAACGACATGGTGGAGTACTTCGGTGAACACCTCGACGGGTTCGTCTTTACCCAGAACGGCTGGGTGCAGAGCTACGGCTCCCGCTGCGTGAAGCCGCCGGTGGTTATCGGCGACGTCAGCCGTCCGGAAGCCATCACCGTGGAGTGGGCGAAGTACGCCCAGTCCCTCACCGACAAGCCGGTAAAAGGCATGCTGACCGGTCCGGTGACCATCCTCTGCTGGTCCTTCCCGCGTGAAGACGTGACTCGTGAAACCATCGCGAAACAGATTGCCCTGGCGCTACGGGATGAAGTGGCAGATCTGGAAGCGGCAGGCATCGGCATCATCCAGATCGACGAACCGGCCCTGCGCGAAGGTCTGCCGCTGCGCCGCAGCGACTGGGAGGCGTACCTGGCCTGGGGCGTGGAAGCCTTCCGCATTAACGCCGCCGCGGCGAAGGATGATACTCAGATCCACACCCACATGTGTTACTGCGAATTTAACGACATCATGGATTCCATTGCCGCGCTGGATGCCGACGTGATCACCATCGAGACGTCCCGTTCAGACATGGAGTTGCTGGAGTCGTTCGAGGAGTTTGACTACCCGAACGAGATCGGGCCGGGCGTGTACGATATTCACTCTCCGAACGTTCCGAGCGTGGAGTGGATCGAAGCCCTGCTGCAGAAGGCCGCCCAGCGTATCCCGGCCGAGCGCCTGTGGGTGAACCCGGACTGCGGCCTCAAAACCCGCGGCTGGCCGGAAACCCGCGCCGCACTGGCGAACATGGTGAAGGCGGCGCAGAATTTGCGTCAGGGTTAACCCCGGGGCACGATTGCCGGGCGGCGCTGACGCTTGCCCGGCCTACATTAAATCTTCCTGAGAAATTAAAATTCCCTTGAAAGCGTAATATAACCATTAAACCTGACAGAGCATTCATCTTTATTCATAAGGCCTGAGGCAATGAATACATCTTTCTTCATCTCCTTATTAATATAAATGTATTTGGCAGTCAGTGATTGCGTATGATTTTCATAATAACTGTCAAAGTAAGCAGCTTCAGGTATTGTCGCTTGACCCTGTGCCATCGCGATTTCATAATCGATCTTAGCTAACGATCTTGCGTACAGTTTGGATACGGAAGCGGTGTCGATAATGTTAACAATCGTTTTGTTTCTCAGAATGGTCGATGTATCGATTTGAAGATCTCTTGAAATTGCATCAAATAAAGCCACTTCCAGTGAAGCTCCGACAATAGCACACCTATTATTCTGTGCTTCTGAGAACAACGGAAATAATATCAACATACAGAGGAGTTGTTTTTTAAAAATTTAATCCTCCACGACTAATATTTTATCGCTGCTGGCGAATAAATACCGGGTATAGCCATCTTATAACCTCCTGTTTTAAGGATGGATATTAAATTCAGCTTACGCCCGGCATATAGAACAGGAAACGATAAAAGAATGGTTAATTTCCTAAACCGGTTGTACCTGGTGAAGGATCACAAAATCAGGAGGTGCAAAGGGTTAATCGCAGGACAAGACTCAGTGTCATTTGTAGGCCCGGTAAGGCGCAGCCGCCACCGGGCAATTTACGCCTGCCCGTCCATCAACCGGCTAATATGAATGCTCAACCACGTCAGCTCATCTTTCGGCAGGGTGAGCTGATATTTATCCTGCACGTAGTCGCGGATTGCCCAGGCCACGGTCATCGCGTCCGGGCGGTGGCGCATCAGCTCCTGATAAAAATCGTCGGTCTCACTGAGGGCGATTTTCCCCGCCAGCACCCGCTCGGCAAAATAACGCAGATGGGTAATAAAGCGCATGTAGTTAACCGACTCCGTATCAATGGTCCTGCCCAGCTTATAGCGCACGATGTCGGCGATGCGGTTGACCAGCTCAACCTGCTGGTGGGCGGTGCTGTCGTCGTCCTGGCTGCTGGCATTGATCAGGTGAAAGGCGATGTTTACCGCCTCTTCTTCGGGTAGCTCGACCTTAAACTTCTCATTGACCTGGGCGCGCGCCTGCAACCCCACGCTGTACTCCTGCGGGTAGTAGCGTTTCACTTCCCAGCTCAGCTTATTGAGGATCGTCTGCCCGCTTCGGCTGCGCTCCACCGCAAAGTGCAGATGTTCCGCAAGGGTAAAGAGCAATACGGAACTGAGCTTATCCCCGCACAGGCGGCGTGCGAGGATAAGAATGTCATGGCTAATGTCGAAGAACGCCGCAGGAATGGTGTCCGTCAGGGATAAAAAATGGCGGGATTTGAGATCGCTCAGCGGCAGGAATACTTTCTCCACCTGCGCCAGGTCGATATTGGTTCCGGGTTTCGCGCCAAAGCCGATCCCTTTGCCGAACAAAATCATCTCCCGCTGGTCATTGTCGACCAGCAGCATACTGTTATTAAGCGACTTTTTTATCGTTATCACGGTTATTCCTGCGGCATGGCCGGTTAGCGCATGTCTGCGCCATTGCTGGCAATCACTTTTTTGTACCACCAGAAGGAGTCTTTCTTCAGGCGCTTCAGCGTGCCGTTGCCTTCATCGTCCTGATCGACATAGATAAAGCCGTAGCGCTTGGACATCTGCGAGGTGCCCGCACTGATAATGTCGATGCATCCCCAGGTGGTGAATCCCATCACATCCACCCCTTCATTTATAGCTGCCAAAGTTTGCTCGAAGTGGGCGCGGAAATAGTCGATGCGGTAGCTGTCGTGGATCGCGCCGTTTTCCACCACATCCTTCGCGCCGAGGCCGTTCTCCACGATAAACAGCGGCTTCTGGTAGCGGTCGTACAGCTCCAGCAGGGAGATTTTCAGCCCGACAGGGTCGATCTGCCAGCCCCATTCGGACGCCGGCAGGTACGGGTTTTTCACCCCCAGAACGGTATTCCCGGGGATGCGCTCCACATCCGGCTGGGTCGATTCGGTCATCGACATGTAGTAGCTAAAGGAGACGAAGTCGACGGTATGATCCTTTAAAATGCGTTGATCGTCGGCCTGCATTTCGATCTGAATGTCCCGGCGTGCCAGATCGCGCAGGATCAGCGGCGGATATTCGCCAAACACCTGCACATCGGCGTAGAAGTAGTTCTCCAGATTCTTCTTCAGCGTCGCTTCCACATCTTCCGGGCGGCAGCTGTGAGGATAGGTGGTGAGCTTGGTCAGCATGCACCCGACCTGGCTGCCCGGGATTTTGGCGTGGCAGTCGCGTGTCACCAGCGCCGAGGCGACAAACTGGTGATGCAGCCCCTGGTAGATATCCTGCTGGGCTTTGCCCGGCGCACTTTTCTCTTCCCGGATGCCCGCCGTCGTAAACGGGTGACGGTGGATACTGTCGATCTCATTAAACGTCAGCCAGTAGCGGACCAGATCTTTGTAGCGGTCGAAACAGACGTTGCTGAAGCGCACAAAGGCATCCACCACGTTGCGGTGCACCCAGCCGTTATATTTTTCGCTCAGGGCCAGCGGCATTTCGTAGTGGGAGAGAGTCACCAGCGGCTCGATGTTATGGCGACGCAGCTCGCGGAACATCTCTTCGTAAAACTGCAGTCCCGCCTCGTTTGGCGCGGCATCTTCACCGGTCGGGAAGATACGCGACCAGGCAATCGACACCCGCAGCACGCTATAGCCCATCTCGGCAAACAGGGCGATATCGTCCTTATAGTGGTGATAAAAATCGATGCCGCGGCGTTTCGGGTAGAGCGCATCATTTTTACCTTCAAACGCGTCGCGGATGTTCTCGTCCGTCAGCGCCATATGGCCGCTGTAATCCTTCACGGACAGGTTGGGCTTCCAGGTGATGGCGTCAGCAACGGACGGGCCTTTGCCATCCACATTCCATGCCCCTTCGGCCTGATTGGCGGCTATGGCGCCGCCCCATAAAAAACCTTGCGGAAACGGGAGGGATTTCTCCATTACACGGACTCCTTAAGCGTCATGATGATATGCGGATTTGGATTCTTATCGTCGGTATTACCTGGCGTCAGCGAAAAGCGTTCGCCGTTAGTGACCACCATCATCACCACCGGATCGAGCCCGGCGGCAGCAATGGTATCGAGTGAAAATTCAATCAGCGTGTCGCCGCTTTTAACATGCTGGCCCTCCACCACCCGTGGGAAAAAGCCTTCGCCCTGCAGCCGAATGGTGTCGATGCCGATATGGAAAATCAGCTCGACGCCCGCGTCGGTGAGCAGGCTCAGCGCATGGCCGCTGTCAAATACGTTCACTATGGTTCCATCTGCCGGGGCCCGCAGCACGCCCTGGGAAGGAATAATCGCGATCCCGTCGCCCATGATTTTGCGGGAGAAGACGTCATCGTTGACGTTTTCAAGCGGGATGATCTGCCCCTCAACCGGACGGGTGAAGCTCAGCGCGTTGCTGTTTTCAGCCGCTTTGTCGCGCCACAGCAGAAGGGCGCTGATAAAGGCCACGGCAAAAGATAAACCCGCCCCGGCGAAGGCCCAGACGATGTTCATCGGGTTATCCGGCGAGACAAACATGGAGATGCTGGCAAGGCCAGGGCCGACGAGGGCAAAGGCCTCAATCGCCATCCAGCCGATAAAGGCCCCGCCGACAATGCTGCCGAGGATCACGCTGTAGAGCGCCTTTTTATTCAGCAACGTAACGCCATACAGCGCCGGTTCGGTAATGCCAAACAGGGCGGAGATCCCGGCGGAGAAGGCGGTGGATTTCAGCACCTTATCTTTGCTCTTGAGGGCAATCGCCAGGCACGCGCCGGACTCGGCAATATTGTGCGCCAGCGACGCGGGCAGATAGAGCATCTCGCGGCCGAACTGGCTCATCGAGGCCACGGCGTAGGGCAGCATCGGCTTGTGCATCCCGGCGGCGACCATAAAGGGCAGGGCGGCGGCCAGCAGCCCCGTTGCCACAAAGCCCAGTTTGCCGTACAGCCATAAAATCACCGTTGCCAGGCCAGCACCCAACTCATAGCCCAGCGGCCCAAGGATCAGCAGCGTGACCGGGACCGTCACCAACAAAGAGAGCATCGGCGAGAGAAAAATGCGCAACGCGCCGGGCGAGTAGCGGTTGAACAGTTTTTCCGTCCGGGCGTAAAAGAGCACGCACAGAATCGCCGGGAACACCTGCGAGGCGTAGGCCACGTTGCGCAGATCGAATGACATGAACGCCGTTCCGTCGGCCAGCTGTTTGGTCATCGCCGGCAGCACCATCACGGAGACCGCCGAGACGGCAACCAGCACGTTCACCTTCAGCTTCATCGCCGTGGTGATTGCCACCAGGATCGGCAGGAAGTAGAGCGGTGCGGAGCCGATATTATCCAGCACCTTGTAGGTCGAACTGTCCCGACTGAGCCAGCCCATGACGTCCAGCAACAGCAGCAGCGATTTCAGAACGCCTCCACCGGCAATGGCAGGCACTAATGGCTGAAAAACGCTGATTACGAAATCGATAACCTGCGCGCCACGGCTGATTCTGGCAGGTGCAGGCTGCCCACCCGCCTGAGGTGAACCCACCAGCGAGCGCACCGCCTCAAAGACCTGCACCACCTCGTGACCAATGATCACCTGGCACTGCACGTTTACGCGCACGCCCAGCACGCCATCGACCTTTGCCAGCGCCGCTTCGTTGACCTTGCCATTGTCGTACAGGCTCAGCCGCAAGCGGGTGGAGCAATGTTCGATATGTTCGATATTCTCAGCACCGCCGACCTGGGCGATGATCTCCAGCGCAGTTTGCAAGTGGTTCATGTTCTGGCCCCTGTCTCCAGAGCAAAAAAAAAGACCTGAACCCCCTCTCCACTCGAAAACGGAGAGGGGGTTCAGGTCTTGCCTACGGAACGTAGTTACACGCCTGTGGGTTTTATATCGTCCAGATTGTGTTTAAAAGTCAAACAGTCACCTCACTTTGCGAAGCGAAATGTGAGCCGCTTAACCTTTTTTCGCGCCGTACTGTTGGAACCACGCCAGCATCCGCTGCCAGCCATCTTTGGCCGATTCTGCGTGATAGCTCGGACGATAATCGGCGTTGAAGGCGTGTCCGGCTCCCGGATAAACCACAATCTCCGCCGTTGCATTTGCCGCGCGCAGCGCATGACGCATGGTCTCTACCGTATCCAGCGGGATCCCGGTATCTTCTGCGCCATAGAGTCCGAGGACGGGCGCGTTCAAATCGGTCGCAATATCCACCGGATGCTTCGGTGAATTCAGCGTCTTTTCACCCACCAGCTTGCCATACCACGCCACGGCAGCTTTCAGTTGCGGGTTGTGCGCGGCATACAGCCAGCTGATGCGTCCGCCCCAGCAGAAGCCGGTGGCCAGCAGGCGATGGGGATCGCCGCCGTTGCGCGCCGCCCAGTTGGCGACGTGGTCGAGATCCGCCAGCACCTGGGCGTCCGGCACTTTACTCACCAGATTGCTGAACAGGGTGGGAATGTCACTGTAATCGTTCGGATCGCCCTGGCGGAAATAGAGTTCAGGTGCGACGGCCAGATAGCCTTCCAGCGCCAGGCGACGGCAGAGATCGCGAATATGCTCATGTACGCCGAAAATTTCCTGAATTACGATGACGATCGGCAATGACCCTTGCGCATCTTTGGGCCGGGCATGGTAAGCGGGCATATTATCGCCCTGGGTCGGAATGGAGGTCTCCCCGGCGGTAATCGCTTCGTCGGGCGTGGTGACAACGGTTGAGGCTTGCAGATCAGCAGCAGGGGCAAATCCAGATGTTCCAGTCATGGCATTCTCCGTACCAATTAGCGCAAAAGTAAATATAGTCCGCAGGTTAACAATCCACAGTGCCCGAAACAGGCTATCTTTTGTGCAACAGATAACGATATAACTCGTTAATGTGATGTTAATCACTATTTCATGGTAATTAACTGCAATCAATTTTATTCATGGTGATGTCTGTCACGAAACTAAGCCGGTTCCTTCGGTAAAGTACCGCTTTGCTTCTGCTGACAAACTGACCCACAGAGGAGTTTTCTATGTCTAAGTCTGATGTTTTTCATCTCGGCCTCACTAAAAACGATTTACAAGGGGCTACGCTCGCTATCGTCCCTGGCGATCCTGAGCGTGTGGAAAAGATCGCCGCGCTGATGGATAAGCCGGTTAAGCTGGCAGCCCATCGCGAATTCACGACCTGGCGGGCAGAGCTGGATGGCAAAGCGGTGATCGTGTGCTCTACCGGTATCGGTGGCCCGTCTACTTCTATTGCCGTTGAAGAGCTGGCACAGCTGGGCATCCGTACTTTCCTGCGTATCGGTACCACCGGTGCGATTCAGCCGCACATCAACGTGGGCGACGTCCTTGTCACTACCGCGTCCGTACGTCTGGACGGCGCGAGCCTGCACTTTGCGCCAATGGAGTTCCCGGCAGTAGCCGATTTCGAGTGCACCACCGCGCTGGTGGAAGCCGCGAAATCCGTCGGTGCGACCACCCACGTTGGCGTGACCGCCTCCTCTGATACCTTCTACCCGGGCCAGGAGCGCTACGACACCTTCTCCGGTCGCGTAGTCAGCCGTTTCAAAGGCTCGATGGAAGAGTGGCAATCTATGGGCGTGATGAACTACGAAATGGAATCCGCCACGCTGCTGACCATGTGCGCGAGCCAGGGCCTGCGTGCCGGTATGGTTGCGGGTGTGATTGTTAACCGTACCCAGCAAGAGATCCCGAACGCCGAGACCATGAAGCAGACCGAAAGCCACGCGGTGAAAATCGTGGTGGAAGCGGCCCGCCGCTTGCTGTAATTTCCCCTTTTCTTTGCCAAAGGCCGACCTGTTCGGCCTTTTTCTTTGCGTAGCGCCTCGCAGAAAACCCTTTTCAAACTGGACGTTTATACAGCACAATTCTATTTTGTGCGGGTCATACCTTGATGCAGGGGGCGTCGTGGATATTTCCATCCTTTTTTATGCCGTTATTGCGCTGGTCAGCGTCGGCGTGGGCTGGTTGTTCGCCAGCTATCAGCATGCGCAGCAGAAGGCCGATCAGCTAGCCGAACGTGAAGAGATGGTGGCCGATCTCAGTGCATTAAGACAGAACATCGCCCAGAGCGGGCACTGGCGCGACGAATGCGAGCTGCTGAACAACGAGCTGCGCAACCTGCGGGATATTAACACCTCGCTGGAAGCCGACCTGCGTGAAGTCACCACCCGGCTGGAGTCCACCCAGCTGCATGCGGAAGATAAAATCCGCCAGATGATCAACAGCGAACAGCGCCTGAGCGAGCAGTTTGAAAACCTCGCCAACCGCATCTTTGAGCAAAGTAACCGCCGCGTCGATGAACAAAACCGCCAGAGCCTGAACGGCCTGCTGTCGCCCCTGCGCGAACAGCTGGACGGCTTTCGTCGCCAGGTGCAGGACAGCTTTGGTCAGGAGGCGCGGGAGCGCCACACGCTGGCCCATGAAATTCGTAACCTCCAGCAGCTGAATGCCCAGATGGCGCAGGAGGCAATCAACCTCACCAAAGCGCTGAAAGGCGACAATAAAACCCAGGGGAACTGGGGAGAAGTGGTGCTGACCCGCGTGCTGGAGGCCTCCGGCCTGCGCGAGGGCCATGAATATCAAACCCAGGTCAGCATTGAAACCGAAAACCGCGCGCGAATGCAGCCTGACGTCATTGTCCGTCTGCCGCAGGAGAAGGACGTGGTTATCGACGCCAAAATGACCCTGGTGGCCTACGAGCGCTACTTCAACGCCGAAGACGACTACACCCGCGAATCGGCGCTGCAGGAGCATATCGCCTCGGTGCGTAACCACATTCGCCTGCTGGGGCGCAAAGACTATCAGCAGTTGCCCGGCCTGCGTTCGCTGGACTATGTGCTAATGTTTATTCCGGTTGAACCGGCCTTCTTACTGGCGCTGGATCGCCAGCCGGAGCTGATCTCCGAGGCGCTGAAAAACAACATTATGCTGGTCAGCCCTACCACGCTGCTGGTGGCGCTGCGCACCATTGCCAATCTGTGGCGCTATGAGCACCAGAGCCGCAATGCCCAGCAGATAGCCGATCGCGCCAGCCGCCTGTACGACAAAATGCGCCTGTTCGTCGATGACATGTCGTCGGTCGGGCAGAGCCTGGATCGCGCCCAGGATAACTACCGTCAGGCGATGAAAAAGCTGGCCTCCGGGCGCGGTAACCTGCTGGCTCAGGCCGAATCGTTCCGCAGCCTTGGCGTGGAAGTAAAACGCGAGATTAATCCGGAATTGGTTGAACAGGCCACGTCGCAGGATGAAGAGTACCGGCTGCGCAGTAACGAGCCAGTTCAAAATATAAACAATACCTTAGAAGACGCACAGGCGTCGGCAGACCCCCTGGAGCGTTATTCCCGGGGTGGTTGAATCGTAGGGCAAATGCGCCCAATCTGTTACACTTCTCGAACATTTGACTGATAAGCAGGCTCTGAGATGGTTGAAGATTCACAAGACACAACGCACTTTGGCTTTCAGACTGTCGCTAAAGCGCAGAAAGCTGACATGGTGGCCCACGTATTCCATTCCGTGGCGGCGAAGTACGATGTAATGAATGACCTGATGTCATTCGGCATTCATCGCTTGTGGAAGCGCTTCACTATTGACTGTAGCGGCGTGCGTCGTGGACAAACCGTGCTGGATCTGGCCGGCGGTACCGGCGACCTGACGGCGAAATTCTCGCGTCTGGTGGGCGAAACGGGCCGCGTTGTGCTGGCTGATATCAACGACTCGATGCTGAAAATGGGTCGTGAAAAACTGCGCAACATCGGCGTGGTCGGCAACGTTGAATATGTTCAGGCGAACGCGGAAGCGCTGCCTTTCCCGGATAACACCTTTGACTGCATCACCATCTCTTTCGGTCTGCGTAATGTCACCGATAAAGAGAAAGCGCTGCGTTCCATGTACCGCGTGCTGAAACCGGGTGGACGTCTGCTGGTGCTGGAGTTCTCCAAACCGATTATTGAGCCGCTGAGCAAAGCTTACGACGCCTATTCGTTCCACATTCTGCCGCGCATTGGCGAAATGGTGGCTAACGATGCAGACAGCTATCGCTACCTGGCCGAATCCATCCGTATGCACCCAAATCAGGACACCTTAAAAGCTATGATGCAGGATGCAGGCTTTGACAATGTTGACTACTTCAACATGACGGCAGGCGTTGTCGCGCTGCATCGCGGTTATAAGTTCTGAGTGGAGGTGGCAAATGCCGTTTAAACCCTTGATCACAGCCGGTGTGGAAAACGTACTGAATACCTTTCTGTACCGGTCTCCCGCGCTGAAAACGGCGCGTCAGCGTCTGAACGGCAAAGTGCTGCGGGTAGTATTAAAAGAGTTTTCGACGCCGCTGGTGCTGGTATTCAGCGAGCGTCAGCTTGACGTGCTCGGCGAATGGGAAGGCGAGGCCGACTGCTCCGTCATCACCCATATGAACACGCTGCCCAAACTGCGCGATCGCCAGCAGCTTACCGCTCTGATCCGCAGCGGCGAGCTGGAGGTTCAAGGCGATATCCAGGTAGTGCAAAACTTTGTCGCGCTGGCCGATCTGGCCGAGTTCGACCCGGCAGAGCTGCTGGCCCCCTGGACAGGCGATATTGCCGCTGAGGGGATCGGTAAAGTGCTGCGCGGCGGTGCCTCCTTGCTGAAGAAGGGTTTTATGCGTCAGCAACGCTATGCAGCGGAAGTGCTGACCGAGGAGTGGCGCATGGCGCCGGGGCCGCTGGAAGCGGCATGGTTCGCAGAAGAGACCGCCGCGGTTGAGCGCGCGGTTGATGCACTGACAAAACGGCTTGAAAAACTGGAGGGCAAATGACGCCTGGTGAAATTCGGCGCCTCTACTTTATCATCCGCACCTTTTTGAGTTACGGGCTCGACGAGCTTATCCCCCGAATGCGCATCACACTGCCGCTGCGTATCTGGCGGCGGACGCTATTCTGGATGCCAAACCGCCATCAGGACAAACTGCTTGGTGAGCGCCTGCGTTTGGCGCTTCAGGAGTTAGGACCTGTCTGGATCAAGTTCGGCCAGATGCTCTCTACCCGTCGTGACCTGTTCCCGCCGATGATCGCCGATCAGCTGGCGATGCTGCAGGATAAAGTTGCCCCCTTTGATGGCAAGCTGGCGAAGCAACAGATCGAAAAAGCGATGGGCGATATCCCGGTTGAAACCTGGTTTGATGATTTCGACATCCAGCCGCTGGCTTCCGCCTCCATTGCGCAGGTTCATACCGCACGGCTGAAAGAGAATGGCAAAGAGGTGGTCATCAAGGTGATCCGCCCGGACATTCTGCCGATCATCAGAGCCGACATGAAACTTATTTATCGCCTGGCCCGCTGGGTACCGCGTCTGCTGCCGGATGGCCGCCGCCTGCGCCCGATGGAAGTGGTGCGCGAATATGAAAAGACGCTGATTGATGAGCTGAACCTGCTGCGTGAATCGGCGAACGCCATTCAGCTGCGCCGCAACTTTGAAAACAGCCCGATGCTGTATGTGCCGGAAGTCTATTCCGACTATTGCAGTCAGGACATGATGGTGATGGAACGTATCTACGGGATCCCGGTCTCGGACGTCGCAACCCTGGAAAAGCAGGGCACCAACATGAAGCTGCTGGCCGAGCGTGGTGTACAGGTCTTCTTCACCCAGGTGTTCCGCGACAGCTTCTTCCACGCAGACATGCACCCGGGCAATATCTTCGTCAGCTACGAGCACCCTGAAGATCCACAGTATATCGGCATCGACTGCGGCATCGTCGGCTCGCTGAACAAAGAAGATAAGCGCTATCTGGCTGAGAACTTTATCGCCTTCTTTAACCGCGATTACCGCAAAGTGGCCGAGCTGCACGTCGATTCCGGCTGGGTTCCGCCGGATACCAACGTTGAAGAGTTTGAGTTCGCGATCCGTACGGTCTGCGAGCCTATCTTCGAGAAGCCGCTGGCTGAGATCTCGTTCGGCCATGTGCTGCTGAACCTGTTCAATACCGCTCGTCGCTTTAATATGGAAGTGCAGCCCCAGTTAGTTTTACTTCAGAAAACATTACTTTACGTTGAAGGGGTGGGGCGACAGCTCTATCCTCAGTTAGACTTATGGAAAACGGCCAAACCTTTCCTTGAGTCGTGGATCAAAGACCAGGTTGGCCTTCCTGCGCTGGTGCGCTCCCTGAAAGAGAAAGCACCGTTCTGGATTGAAAAAATGCCCGAAATTCCGGAACTGGTGTATGACAGTTTGCGTCAGAGCAAAAACTTGCAACACAGCGTGGATAAAATTGCCCGCGAGTTGCAGACCAACCATGTGCGTCAGGGTCAGTCCCGGTATCTGTTTGGCATTGGGGCGGTACTGATGTTAAGCGGCACGCTGCTGCTGATTAACCGTCCTGAGTGGGAACTCATGCCTGCCTGGTTAATGGCGGGTGGCGTGGTTGTCTGGTTAGCCGGATGGCGCAAAACGCGCTGAATTGCGTCGCACTAGCAGGGCCGCATAACGTATAATGCGGCCTGATTAATTAATCATCTATAACTGGGGAAGATGTATGGGTGGTATCAGTATCTGGCAATTGTTGATCATTGCCGTCATCGTCGTGCTGCTATTCGGTACCAAAAAACTCGGTTCTATCGGTTCCGATCTCGGCGCGTCCATCAAAGGCTTCAAGAAAGCGATCAAAGATGATGACGAGAAGCAGGATAAATCCAGCCAGGATGCGGATTTCACTGCTAAATCTATCGCCGATAAACAAGACGATGCCAAAAAGGAAAACGCTAAACGCCACGATAACGAGCAGGTGTAATTCGTGTTCGATATCGGTTTTAGTGAACTGCTGCTGGTCTTCGTGATTGGCCTCATTGTCCTGGGGCCACAACGTCTGCCTGTGGCGGTAAAAACGGTTGCGGGCTGGGTGCGTGCGCTGCGATCGCTGGCGACAACGGTGCAAAATGAGCTGGCCCAGGAGCTTAAGCTGCAGGAGTTTCAGGACAGCCTGAAAAAGGTAGAAAAGGCGAGCATGGAAAACCTGACGCCGGAACTGAAAGCCTCGATGGACGAACTGCGCGAAGCGGCGGAATCCATGAAGCGCTCCTACAGCGTCAACGATCCGGAAAAAGCGAGCGATGAAGCCAATACCATTCGCAACCCGCTGGTTAAAGATAACGAAGCGCAGCATGAAGGCGTGACGCCTGCCACCGCTGAGCATCAGGCCACTGCGCCCGAACAGGTGCCAGCCGAGCCGGTGACCCCAAAACAAGAACCGACGCCAGCAACTGCAGAGAAAAAGCCTGCACCCGCTGCTGACGCGTTCCCCTCGTCGAGTGATAAAGCGTAAACATGGCAGTAGATGAAACTCAACCGCTGATTACGCACCTGATCGAGCTGCGTAAACGCCTGCTGAACTGCATTATTGCGGTTTTGCTCATTTTTTTATGCCTGGTCTATTTTGCCAACGACATCTATCAGGTGGTCTCTGCGCCCCTGATTAAGCAGATGCCGCTCGGGGCAACCATGATCGCCACCGATGTGGCATCGCCCTTCTTCACGCCGATCAAGCTGACCTTCTGGGTGTCGCTGATTGCCTCTGCGCCGGTGATCCTCTACCAGGTCTGGGCCTTTATTGCCCCCGCGCTGTACAAGCATGAACGCCGCCTGGTGATCCCGCTGCTGGTCTCCAGCTCGCTGCTGTTTTATATCGGCATGGCCTTTGCCTACTTCGTGGTCTTCCCGCTGGCGTTTGGCTTCCTGGCAAATACCGCACCGGTAGGGGTGCAAGTCTCGACCGATATTGCCAGTTATCTCAGCTTTGTGATGGCGCTGTTTATGGCTTTTGGCGTGGCGTTTGAGGTGCCGGTTGCCATCGTGCTGCTCTGTTGGATGGGGATCACCACCCCGGATGAATTACGCAAAAAGCGGCCTTACATTCTGGTGGGCGCCTTTGTTGTGGGCATGCTGTTAACGCCGCCGGACGTCTTCTCGCAAACCCTGCTGGCGATCCCGATGTATTGCCTGTTTGAGGTTGGCGTCTTCTTCTCGCGCTTCTATACCGGTAAGCGACGTGAAGATCTCGACGAAGAGTCAGAAGAGACAAAAGAATAAAACCAACCGCCCGCCAGGGCGGTTGTCATATGGGAGCCAGTATGTTTGATATCGGTCTGAACCTGACCAGCCTGCAGTTTGCCCAGGATCGTGATGAAGTGGTGGCCAGAGCCGCCACCGCCGGGGTTAACGGCTTACTGCTGACGGGTACCAACCTGCACGAAAGCGAGCAGGCGCGGCAGATGGCGCAGCGCTACGACCGCTGCTGGTCAACGGCGGGCATCCATCCGCACGACAGCAGCCAGTGGACCGCAGAGAGTGCCGACAGGCTCCGGGCCTTAGCCGCAGCGCCTGAGGTGGTGGCTATCGGTGAGTGTGGTCTCGACTTCAATCGTAACTTCTCGACCCCCGCTGAACAGGAGCATGCCTTTAGCGCCCAGCTGGCGTTAGCGGCGGAGCTGAGCATGCCGGTATTTATGCACTGCCGTGACGCTCACGACCGCTTTCTGGCGCTGCTGGAACCCTGGCTGGATAAACTGCCCGGTGCGGTGCTGCACTGTTTTACCGGCACGCGGCAGGAGGCAATAGACTGTCTGGATCGTGGATTGTATCTGGGGATCACCGGCTGGGTCTGCGATGAACGACGCGGGCTGGAACTGCGCGAGCTGCTGCCGGTCATTCCTGCTAATCGTCTGTTAGTGGAGACCGATGCGCCTTATCTGCTGCCGCGCGATCTCCGTCCAAAACCGGCATCGCGACGCAATGAACCGGCTTATCTGGGACATATTATTGAGCGGGTCGCCCACTGGCGCGGCGAAGAGGCGCAGTGGCTGGTAGCGCAGACGGATGACAACGTGCGTCGTCTGTTTGGCGTCGACTTTTAAACTTTACGGAAGCTGGTATTTTTCACGCTCTGCTTCACTTCTTTATTCAGTAAGTTCAGCAGCAGCATGGAGCGGGCTTCACCGTCCGGCTCAGCGAAAATCGCTACCAGCCCTTCAAAGGCCCCTTCGGTGATCACCACATCGTCGCCGGAGAAGGGGGTATCGGGATCGGTAATGCCTTCAGGCTGTTTGTAGACCGAGAGCTGGTGGATCACGGAAGAGGGCACCGTGGCCGGATGGGCGCCGAAGCGCACGAAGTGGCTGACACCGCGCGTCGCATTAATAGTGGTGGTGTGGATCACTTCGGGGTCGAATTCAACAAACAGGTAGTTAGGGAACAGCGGTTCACTGACGGTGGTGCGTTTACCGCGAACCATTTTTTCCAGCGTGATGACAGGCGTCAGACAGTTCACCGCCTGGCGTTCCAGATGTTCCTGAGCACGCTGAAGTTGCCCACGCTTGCAATACAGTAAATACCAGGCCTGCATAATGACTCTTTTCCGCTTGTTATGCCGGCAAGCATATCAAAACCCTGGCGGGATCGCTAAGCTGATTATACTGGCCGTACGCAGAAGAAGCCGTGAATCTTCACGCTTATTTAACAAAAATACAGCATCAGGCAGTCTTACGCCGTATAATGAAACGCTTACAGAGAGAGCTTGACTAACTGCATGAAATACAACGATCTACGCGACTTCCTGGAACTGCTGGAAAAGCAGGGCGAACTCAAACGCATCACCCTTCCTGTCGATCCTTATCTGGAGATGACAGAGATTGCCGACCGCACTTTGCGCGCCGGTGGGCCAGCGCTCCTGTTTGAAAACCCGAAAGGCTATACCATGCCGGTGCTCTGCAACCTGTTTGGCACACCAAAACGGGTGGCGATGGGAATGGGGCAGGAGGACGTCAGCGCGTTGCGTGAAGTGGGTAAGCTGCTGGCCTTTTTAAAAGAGCCTGAGCCGCCAAAAGGGTTTCGCGATCTCTTCGATAAGCTGCCGCAGTTTAAGCAAGTCCTGAATATGCCGACCAAACGTCTGCGCGGCGCACCCTGCCAGCAGAAAATCCTGGAAGGCGATGCGGTCGACCTGACGCGTATCCCAATCATGCAGTGCTGGCCCGAAGACGCGGCCCCGCTGATCACCTGGGGTCTGACCGTGACGCGCGGTCCGCATA
This sequence comes from Leclercia adecarboxylata, assembly GCA_002360945.1. Taxonomy (GTDB): domain Bacteria; phylum Pseudomonadota; class Gammaproteobacteria; order Enterobacterales; family Enterobacteriaceae; genus Enterobacter; species Enterobacter adecarboxylatus_B. Next base: position 44,255 of record DERO01000020.1, read on the forward strand.
AAGAGCGTCAGAACCTCGGGATCTATCGTCAGCAGCTGATTGGTAAGAATAAATTGATTATGCGCTGGCTGTCGCATCGCGGCGGCGCGCTTGATTTCCAGGAGTGGTGCGCGGCCCATCCGGGCGAGCGCTTCCCGGTCGCCGTGGCGCTGGGTGCCGATCCGGCCACCATTCTCGGTGCCGTTACGCCGGTGCCGGACACCCTGTCGGAATACGCCTTTGCCGGGCTGCTGCGCGGTACCAAAACCGAAGTGGTGAAGTGCGTGTCTAACGATCTGGAAGTGCCTGCCAGCGCTGAAATCGTGCTCGAAGGCTACATCGAGGCGGGTGAGATGGCCCCGGAAGGTCCGTATGGCGACCACACTGGCTATTACAATGAAATTGACAGCTTCCCGGTGTTTACCGTGACGCACATTACCCAGCGTGAAGATGCTATTTACCACTCCACCTACACGGGCCGTCCACCGGATGAACCTGCGGTGCTCGGTGTGGCGCTGAACGAAGTCTTTGTGCCGATCCTGCAAAAGCAGTTCCCGGAAATTGTTGATTTTTATCTGCCGCCGGAAGGGTGCTCTTATCGCCTGGCGGTGGTAACCATTAAGAAGCAGTATGCGGGTCACGCTAAACGGGTGATGATGGGCGTATGGTCTTTCCTGCGCCAGTTTATGTATACCAAGTTTGTGATCGTTTGCGATGATGACGTCAACGCCCGTGACTGGAATGACGTGATCTGGGCCATTACCACCCGTATGGATCCGGCACGCGATACCGTGTTAGTTGAAAACACGCCGATAGATTACCTGGATTTTGCCTCACCGGTTTCCGGTCTTGGCTCAAAAATGGGACTGGATGCCACCAATAAATGGCCCGGCGAAACCCAACGTGAATGGGGTCGTCCGATCAAAAAGGATCCTGAGGTGACTGCGCGAATTGACGCGATCTGGGATGAACTGGCCATAATGAATAACGGTAAAGACGCCTGAATGCGGCCGTTATGCCCTATTGACTTCCCGACAGAGAGAGCGAATGACAACCTTAAGCTGTAAAGTGACTTCGGTAGACGCTATCACCGACACCGTATATCGCGTCCGTTTAGTACCTGAATCGGCGTTCTCCTTCCGCGCTGGCCAGTATTTAATGGTGGTGATGGATGAGCGGGATAAGCGCCCTTTCTCAATGGCCTCGACGCCGGACGAGCAAGAGTTTATCGAGCTGCACATTGGGGCGTCTGAGCTCAACCTGTATGCGATGGCGGTGATGGATCGCATCCTGAAAGAGAACGAGATCGAAATTGATATTCCTCATGGCGAAGCCTGGCTGCGCGATGACGAAGAGCGTCCGCTGATCCTGATTGCGGGCGGCACTGGCTTCTCCTACGTGCGCTCCATTCTGCTGACGGCGCTGGCGCGTAATCCGGACCGTGACATTACCATCTACTGGGGTGGCCGCGAAGCGAAGCATCTTTACGATCTCTCCGAACTGGAAGCGCTGAGCGTCACTCATCCTAACCTGCGGGTTGAGCCGGTGGTTGAGCAGCCGGAAGAGGGCTGGCGCGGTCGCAGCGGTACCGTGTTAACCGCAGTGCTGCAGGATCATGGCACCCTTGTGAACCACGATATCTATATTGCCGGCCGGTTTGAGATGGCGAAAATTGCCCGGGACCTGTTCTGCAACGAACGTAACGCCCGTGAAGATCGCCTGTTCGGCGACGCGTTTGCGTTTATCTGATAAGAAAAAACCCGCCCCTGACAGGCGGGAAAACGGCAACTAAACCTTTCCCCGTCATCATTCACGCTGCCTCTTTGTTGGCTGCCTTTGCTCACCCCGGTCACATAGTTAACTATGCTCCCGGGGATTCGCGCAGTTGCCGCCGCGATGCAACGCGAATGATTTAGGGGAATATTCTTCGATTACACCCTTTCAAATACCGTCGCGATCCCCTGACCCAGGCCGATACACATGGTCGCCAGACCAAACTGGGCGTCCTTGCGTTCCATCAGGTTGATCAGCGTGGTGCTGATACGCGCCCCGGAACAACCCAGCGGGTGACCCAGCGCGATAGCACCGCCGTTGAGGTTAATCTTCTCGTCGATCTGATCCATCAGGCCCAAATCCTTAATGCACGGCAGGATCTGCGCGGCGAAGGCTTCGTTCATCTCGAAGAGGTCGATATCGCTGGTGGAGAGTCCGGCTTTTTTCAGCGCCAGCTTTGAGGCCGGCACCGGGCCATAACCCATGATGGACGGATCGCAACCCACCACCGCCATCGAGCGGATGCGGGCGCGCGGCGTCAGGCCCAGCTCGCGGGCGCGGCTTTCGCTCATCACCAGCATCGCCGCCGCACCATCGGACAGGGCGGAAGAGCTGCCCGCCGTCACGGTGCCAGTCACCGGATCAAAGGCCGGTTTCAGCGTCGAGAGAGCTTCAACGGTGGTTTCCGGGCGGATAACCTCGTCGAAGTAGAACTGCTTCAGCACGCCGTCGACGTCGTGACCGCCGGTGGGCAGAATTTCATTCTTGAAGGCGCCGGACTGCGTCGCAGCCCAGGCACGGGCGTGAGAGCGGGCGGCAAAGCTGTCCTGCATTTCACGGCTGATGCCGTGCAGGCGGGAGAGCATTTCTGCCGTCAGGCCCATCATGCCCGCGGCTTTCGCCACGTTGCGGCTCATGCCGGGGTGGAAATCGACGCCGTGGCTCATCGGCACGTGGCCCATGTGCTCCACGCCGCCAATCATGCACACCTGCGCATCGCCGGTCATGATCATACGTGCCGCATCGTGCAGGGCCTGCATTGACGAACCGCACAGGCGGTTGACGGTGACAGCCGGTACCGAATGCGGGATTTCCGCCAGCAGCGCCGCGTTACGGGCGATGTTAAAGCCCTGCTCCAGAGTCTGCTGCACGCAGCCCCAGTAGATATCGTCGATCGCGGTGGCGTCCAGCGCCGGGTTGCGCGCCAGCAGGCTACGCATTAAATGTGCGGAGAGATCTTCCGCGCGCACGTTACGAAATGCGCCGCCCTTCGAACGGCCCATCGGGGTGCGAATTGCATCGACAATGACAACCTGTTCCATTGTGACTCCTTAAGCCGTTTTCAGTGCGCCAACCGGACGGGCAGGCTCAACCGGGGGATAGTACGCTTCATTATTACGCGCTTTGGTATGCAGACCTTCCGGAGCCTGATACAGCGCGCCGAGATGCTCATACTGCTGCGTCATATCCAGATAGCGGGCGCTGCCCAGCGTATCCAGCCAGCGGAACGCGCCGCCGTGGAACGGAGGGAAGCCCAGGCCGTACACCAGCGCCATATCCGCTTCCGCAGGGCTGGCGATGATGCCCTCTTCGAGACAGCGCACCACTTCGTTGACCATTGGGATCATCATGCGGGCAATAATCTCTTCGTCGCTGAAATCGCGCTTCGCGTGGCTAACCTCTGCCAGCAGGCTATCCACGGCTGCGTCTTCCTCTTTCTTCGGCTTGCCTTTGCTGTCGTCTTTATAACGCCAGAAGCCGAGGCCGTTTTTCTGACCGTAGCGGTTCGATTCGAACAGGGCGTCGATGGCATCGCGGTAATCTTTCTGCATCCGCTGTGGGAAGCCTGCCGCCATCACCGCCTGGGCGTGATGCGCGGTATCAATCCCGACCACGTCCAGCAAATAGGCCGGGCCCATCGGCCAGCCGAACTGTTTTTCCATCACTTTGTCGATCTTGCGGAAATCCGCCCCGTCGCGCAGCAGCTGGCTGAAACCAGCAAAGTACGGGAACAGCACGCGGTTGACGAAGAAGCCCGGGCAGTCGTTAACCACAATCGGGGTTTTACCCATCTTGCTGGCCCAGGCCACCACTTTGGCGAGGGTTTCATCAGAGGTTTTCTCCCCGCGGATCACTTCTACCAGCGGCATGCGGTGCACCGGGTTAAAGAAGTGCATACCGCAGAAGTTTTCCGGACGCTTGAGGACGCTGGCCAGTTCGCTGATAGGGATGGTGGAGGTGTTGGAGGCCAGCACCGTATCCGGGCGTACCTTGTCTTCCGTCTCTGCCAGTACCGCTTTTTTCACTTTCGGGTTTTCGACCACCGCTTCGACAACCACGTCCACGCGATCGAACCCGCTGTATTCCAGGGTTGGGTGAATAGTAGAGATCACGCCGGAGAGCTTCAGGCCGTCGATCTTGCCGCGTTCGAGCTGTTTATTCAGCAGTTTGGCCGCTTCGGTCATGCCCAGGGTCAGCGACTTCTCGCTAATGTCTTTCATCACCACTGGCACGCCTTTCCACGCCGACTGGTAGGCGATACCGCCGCCCATAATGCCTGCGCCCAGTACCGCCGCCTGTTTTGGCGTCTCAACATTTTTGGTGAGTTGCTTCGCTTTACCCTTCACGAACTGATCGTTGAGGAAAATACCGACCAGCGCACGGGCTTCGTTGGTGTGAGCCAGCGGGACAAAACTTTGGTTTTCTAATTTCAGTGCTTCGTCACGGCCCAGACGTGCGGCGGCTTCGATGGTTTTCACCGCGGTGATCGGCGCCGGATAGTGTTTACCCGCCGTCTGCATCACCATGCCTTTGGCGATGGTGAAACTCATGGTGGCTTCAATTTTACTTAAGTGCAGAGGCTCCAGCTTCGGCTGACGCTTCGCTTTCCAGTCGAGGTCGCCGTTGATCGCCTGGCGCAGAATGGTCAGCGCCCCTTCATGCAGTTTTTCAGGCTTAACCACGCCATCCACCAGACCGAGTTTTAACGCCTGATCGGCACCCACGTCTTTACCGGCCGCAATGATCTCCAGGGCGCTGTCGGCCCCCAGCAGGCGCGGCAGGCGGACCGAGCCGCCAAAGCCCGGCATAATGCCCAGCTTGGTTTCCGGCAGGCCGATGCGCAGATCCGGCGTGGCCAGACGGTAATCGGTCGCCAGCACGCATTCGCAGCCGCCGCCGAGGGCATAGCCGTTGACCGCGGCGATAGTCGGGACCGGCAGATCTTCCAGGCGGTTAAAGACGCTGTTGGCAAAATGCAGCCACTGGCTCAGCTGCTCCTGGGGTACCAGGAACAGGGAGAGGAATTCGGTGATATCTGCGCCGACGATAAATGCTGCTTTTTCGGAACGCAGCAGCAGACCTTTTAAGTCGGCTTGTTTTTCAAGCACGTCCAGCGCATGGCCAAGGCTGGCCACGGTTGCGGTGTCCAGTTTATTCACTGAGCCGGGGGCGTCGAACACCAGTTCGGCAATGCCACCTTCCAGCCAGTCTACGTACAGGGTGTCGCCTTTGTAGAGCATGTCGGTCTCCTGAATCCAGCAATTGGATCTGGTCATACCAGATGATTCGGAGTGTGGGTTTTGTGTTAATGAAATGCAAATTACTCATTAAATAATTGTAGGTCTGATCACGCTCGGCGGAGATCACGCAGCCTTTCTGAGGTGTGCTAAGATGCGGTGACTTGAGGTCAAAACAAAAGGAAGAATGATGGACTCACTGGCCGCGCTGTATAAAAATCACATTGTTACGTTACAGGAACGTACCCGCGACGTACTGGCTCGCTTTAAGCTGGATGCCTTACTTATCCACTCCGGCGAGCTGTTTAATGTCTTTCTCGACGATCACGCCTATCCCTTCAAGGTAAACCCGCAATTTAAAGCCTGGGTGCCGGTAACCCAGGTTCCCAATTGCTGGTTGCTGGTGGATGGCGTGAACAAGCCGAAACTGTGGTTCTACCTGCCGGTAGATTACTGGCACAACGTGGAACCGTTGCCGACCTCTTTCTGGACGGAAGAAGTTGAAGTGATTGCCCTGCCGAAAGCCGACGGCATTGGCAGCCAGTTACCGTCAGCTCGCGGCAACATTGCCTATATTGGCCCGGTACCGGAGCGCGCACGCGGTCTGGAGATCGCTGCGGATAACATCAACCCGAAAGGCGTTATCGACTATCTGCACTACTACCGCTCCTATAAGACCGACTATGAGCTGGCGTGCATGCGCGAAGCGCAAAAAACGGCGGTCAACGGCCACCGTGCGGCGCACGAAGCCTTCCTGTCCGGCATGAGCGAGTTCGACATTAACCAGGCCTACCTGACCGCTACCGGCCATCGTGATACCGACGTGCCGTACAGCAACATCGTGGCGCTGAATGAGCACGCGGCGGTGCTGCACTACACCAAACTCGACCACCGCGCGCCGTCCGAAATGCGCAGCTTCCTGCTGGATGCCGGTGCAGAGTACAACGGCTATGCCGCTGACCTGACCCGTACCTGGGCCGGGAACAGCGATACCGAGTTCGCTCAGCTGATCAAAGACGTGAATGAAGAACAGCTGGCCCTAATCGCCACCATGAAGGCCGGTGTGAGCTACGTGGATTACCACGTTCAGTTCCATCAGCGCATTGCGAAGCTGCTGCGTAAGCATCAGATCGTCAGCGATATGAGCGAAGAGGCGATGGTGGAAAACGACCTGACCGGGCCGTTTATGCCGCACGGGATCGGCCACCCGCTGGGTCTGCAGGTGCACGACACCGCGGGCTTTATGCAGGATGACACCGGTACCCATCTGGCAGCGCCTTCCAAATACCCTTACCTGCGCTGTACCCGTATCCTGCAGCCGCGCATGGTGCTGACCATCGAGCCGGGCATCTACTTCATCGAGTCTCTGCTGGCGCCGTGGCGCGAAGGGCCGTTCAGCAAGCACTTCAACTGGCAGAAAATTGAGGCGCTGAAGCCTTTCGGTGGGATCCGTATCGAAGATAACGTGGTGATCCACGAAAACGCGACTGAAAACATGACGCGGGATCTGAAGCTGGCGTAATGGAAAGCTGGCTCATACCGGCAGCGCCGGTCACCTTTACGGAAGAGATCAAAAAAAGCCGTTTTATCACGCTGTTGGCCCATACCGACGGCGTGGAGGCGGCAAAAGCCTTTGTTGAATCAGTGCGGGCTGAACATCCTGACGCCCGCCACCACTGCGTGGCGTGGGTGGCCGGGCCGCCTGATGATTCTCAAAAGCTGGGGTTCTCGGATGATGGTGAACCGGCGGGCACGGCGGGCAAACCGATGCTCTCCCAGCTCATGGGTAGCGGCGTTGGCGAAATCACCGCCGTCGTGGTGCGTTACTACGGCGGCGTATTATTAGGAACGGGCGGGCTGGTGAAGGCCTATGGCGGCGGCGTCCAGCAGGCGCTGAATCATCTGACAACGGTCCGCAAAACGCCACTTACCGAATATACTTTATTGTGCGATTACGCCCAGTTATCCGGCATCGAAGCGTTGTTGAAGCAGTATCAGGGCCTGATTGTGCACAGTGATTACCAGGCGACGGTGCAATTGCGTGTGGCGCTACCCCAGGCGTCGCTTCCGGCATTCTCAGCAAAACTGGCTGATTTTAGTCGTGGTTCGTTGCAATTACGGCCGATTGAAGAATAATCCCCACCTTACTTATTGAATACCTAAGGAAGCGGCAGAGATGCATTTTCGTGCCATAACCCGAATCGTTGGATTGCTGGTCATACTCTTTTCCGGGACGATGATCCTCCCCGGACTGGTGGCGCTTATTTATCGGGATGGTGCGGGCCGGGCCTTTACGCAGACCTTTTTTGTCGCGCTGATGATTGGCTCCCTGCTGTGGTGGCCAAACCGTCGTGAGAAAGGGGAGCTGAAATCCCGCGAAGGCTTTCTTATCGTGGTGCTGTTCTGGACCGTGCTGGGCAGCGTGGGGGCATTGCCCTTCATCTTCTCTGAACAGCCCAATCTGACCATCACCGATGCGTTCTTTGAATCCTTCTCCGGGCTGACCACCACCGGGGCCACCACGCTGGTGGGGCTGGACTCGCTGCCTCATGCCATCCTCTTTTACCGCCAGATGCTGCAGTGGTTCGGCGGGATGGGGATCATCGTATTAGCCGTGGCGATCCTGCCGATACTGGGCGTCGGGGGGATGCAGCTCTACCGGGCTGAGATGCCGGGGCCGCTGAAAGATAACAAGATGCGCCCGCGTATCGCCGAGACGGCCAAAACGTTGTGGCTCATCTATGTGCTGCTGACCGTCGCCTGCGCGCTGGCGCTATGGTTTGCCGGGATGCCGGCCTTTGATGCTATCGGCCATAGCTTTGCCACCATCGCGATTGGCGGGTTTTCTACCCATGATGCCAGCATCGGCTATTTTGACAGCCCGACGATCAACACCATCATTGCGGTGTTCCTGCTGATCTCCGGCTGTAACTATGGTCTGCACTTCTCATTACTCAGTGGCCGTAACCTGAAGGTGTACTGGCGCGATCCGGAATTCCGCATGTTTATCGGCGTGCAACTGACGCTGGTGGTGATCTGCACCCTGGTGCTGTGGCTACACGATGTCTATGCTTCGGCGGTCACCACGCTAAACCAGGCCTTCTTCCAGGTGGTGTCGATGGCGACCACCGCAGGCTTTACCACCGACAGCATCGCGCGCTGGCCGCTCTTCCTGCCGGTCCTGCTGCTTTGTTCGGCCTTTATCGGCGGATGTGCCGGGTCGACGGGCGGGGGATTAAAAGTGATCCGCATCCTACTGCTGTTCAAGCAGGGCAACCGCGAGCTTAAACGTCTGGTACACCCGAATGCGGTCTATAGCATCAAGCTGGGTAACCGCGCGCTGCCGGAACGTATTCTCGAAGCGGTGTGGGGTTTCTTCTCCGCCTACGCGCTGGTCTTTATCGTCAGCATGCTGGCGATCATCGCGACGGGCGTGGATGACTTCTCAGCATTTGCTTCTGTTGTGGCCACACTGAATAACCTGGGGCCCGGCCTTGGCGTGGTCGCCGATAACTTTGCCAGCATGAATCCGACCGCGAAGTGGATCCTGATTGCCAACATGCTGTTCGGGCGTCTTGAGGTCTTTACGCTGTTGGTCCTCTTTACCCCAACATTCTGGCGCGAATAAAGGGAGCTATTTGTGAAAACATTAATTCTATTTTCAACGCGCGACGGACAAACGCGTGAGATTGCCGCTTTCCTGGCGTCTGAGTTAAAAGAGCAGGGCATCTATGCCGACGTTATCAACCTGAATCGCACCGAAGAGATTGCGTGGCAGGAGTATGACCGCGTGGTGATCGGCGCTTCGATTCGCTACGGCCATTTCCATCCGGCTGTAGATCGCTTTGTGAAAAAGCATACGGCAGCGCTGAACAGCCTGCCGGGCGCTTTCTTCTCCGTAAACCTGGTGGCGCGTAAAGCGGAAAAGCGCACTCCGCAGACCAACAGCTACACGCGTAAGTTTTTGCTGAACTCGCCCTGGAAGCCAGTGGCCTGTGCCGTCTTTGCCGGTGCGCTGCGTTATCCACGCTATCGTTGGTACGATCGCTTTATGATCCGTCTTATTATGAAGATGACCGGCGGCGAAACGGATACACGCAAAGAAGTGGTCTACACCGACTGGCCCCAGGTCTCCAGTTTCGCCCGGGAAATCGCGCAATTAACCCGCGATTCGCGGCTTTAATAAACGTAAAGATTGAAAAGTAAGCGAACGAAAAACTTTTTGAGATTTATGCTTGTCACCGCCGAAGAACTCCCTATAATGCGCCTCCACTGACACGGAACAACGGCAAGCAAGCCGCCGGGTCAGCAGGGAAAAGCGTGAAATAATCGCTTGACTCTGAAAGAGGAAAGCGTAATATACGCCACCTCGCAACAGTGAGCGAAAGCCGCGTTGCA
>DERO01000047.1 GCA_002360945.1 Leclercia adecarboxylata
GAACTGCCAGGCATCAAATTAAGTGTGCTGATATGGCTCAGTTGGTAGAGCGCACCCTTGGTAAGGGTGAGGTCCCCAGTTCGACTCTGGGTATCAGCACCAGTTTTTTAGGTTAAAGTTCGGCGCGTAGAAAAGAATTTGTCTGGCGGCTGTAGCGCGGTGGTCCCACCTGACCCCATGCCGAACTCAGAAGTGAAACGCCGTAGCGCCGATGGTAGTGTGGGGTCTCCCCATGCGAGAGTAGGGAACTGCCAGACATCAAACAAGTGAAAAGGCCATCCGAAAGGATGGCCTTTTTGCGTTTGCACGGCATAAAAATGCAAGACCCGGGGCGCAAAGCGCCACCGGGCGGGTAAACTCAGTGAATAACCTGAGATAAAAACGCGCGCGTACGTTCTGATTTCGGCTGGGAGAAGAACTCCTCCGGCGATGCCTGCTCGACGATTTCCCCACGATCCATAAAGATCACTCTATCCGCTACGGTTCTGGCGAAACCCATCTCATGGGTCACGCACAGCATCGTCATTCCCGACTCTGCCAGCCCAATCATGGTATCCAGCACCTCTTTCACCATCTCTGGATCCAGAGCTGAAGTCGGTTCATCGAACAGCATAATTTTAGGTTTCATGCACAGAGATCGGGCGATCGCTACGCGCTGCTGCTGCCCACCGGAGATCTGCCCTGGAAATTTATGGGCATGTTCTGCAATGCGCACACGTTCCAGATAGTGCATGGCTAGCGCCTCCGCTTCCTTTTTCGGCATTTTACGCACCCAGATGGGCGCCAGAGTACAGTTCTGCAGCACGGTCAGGTGCGGGAAGAGATTGAAATGCTGGAAGACCATGCCGACTTCCTGGCGAACACGCTCCACATTACGGATGTCATCGTTCAGCTCAATACCATCAACAACAATCCGTCCCTGCTGATGCTCTTCCAGATGGTTAATGCAGCGGATAGTGGTTGATTTACCCGATCCTGAAGGGCCGCAAAGGACAATGCGTTCACCCTGTTTCACCTTTAGGTTAATGTCTTTCAGAACGTGAAATTGCCCATACCACTTATTCACATTATCCAGGGTAATCATCGCGTCAGCGGGGGTCATAGTTATCTGGCTCATAGGTTCCTCAGTGCGGTGTACGCCCGGTGTTAAAGCGCTTTTCCAGATGCTGGCTGTAGCGCGACATGCTAAAACAGAAAATCCAGTAGATAAGCGCTGCAAAAACATAGCCTTCTGTCGACATACCCAGCCATGCCGGGTCGACGGTAGCCTGTTGCACGCTACTGAAAAGATCGAATAATCCAATGATGATCACCAGACTGGTGTCTTTGAACAGCGCGATAATGGTGTTCACCAGACCCGGGATCACCAGCTTCAACGCCTGCGGCAGAATCACTAATCCCTGCGTTTTCCAGTACCCCAACGCCAGGGATTCGGCGGCTTCGTACTGGCCCTTTGGTAGCGCCTGTAAACCACCGCGTACGACCTCCGCCACATAGGCAGACTGAAACAGAATGACGCCAACCAGGGCGCGGATCAGTTTGTCAATGGTCGTGCCTTCTGCCATAAACAGCGGCAGCATCACCGAAGACATAAACAGCACGGTGATCAGCGGAACGCCGCGCCAGAACTCGATAAAAATTACCGAGAGGACGCGCACGACCGGCATGGTTGAGCGGCGACCCAGAGCCAGCAGAATGCCTAACGGCAATGCGCCGGCGATCCCCACGGAGGCGATAATCAGCGTCAGCGTCAGACCGCCCCACTGACGTGTTTCGACGCGGTCCAGTCCCAGCACGCCGCCATAGAGTAACAACCAGACGATAAGGGGGTATATCACCGCCCAGGCGGCGATATACCGTCCTCGCTGCGGCAACCCTTTCCAGAACATGGGGATGATGGAGAGCAGGCCGACAAGCAGTGCGAGGTTGATTCGCCAGCGCTGATCGTGCGGGTATAGCCCATACATGAACTGGCCGAAGCGCTGATGAATAAAGACCCAGCAGGCTCCCTCTTTTGTACAATCGGCGCGGGTGGTGCCGACCCAATTGGCCTGCAAAAACGCCCAGTTGAGCAGCGGCGGGATCAGCTCCCACATCAGCCAGAAGCAGAACAGAGTGAGCAGGCTGTTGCTCCAACTGGAGAACAGATTTTTACGTGCCCAGCTAATGATGCGTCCGTTGCCGGTTGTGGCCGGACGCGCAGAGTGAGACAAGACGGCTTTTGTCATCATGGTTCCTTAGCGTTCAACCAGCGCGATGCGACGGTTATAGATATTCATCAATAGGGAAATGGTCAGGCTGATAATCAGATAGACCGACATCGTAATGGCGATAGTCTCGATGGCCTGACCCGTCTGGTTGAGGACGGTGCCGGCAAATAAAGAAACCATATCGGGATAGCCAATCGCAGCCGCCAGAGATGAATTCTTCACAATATTGAGATACTGGCTGGTCAGCGGGGGAATGATGACCCGCATGGCCTGGGGAATGATGACCTGACGCAGCGTGACCGGGTTCGGCAGGCCGAGCGAGCGGGCGGCTTCATGTTGACCATAGGGAACGGCCTGGATCCCGGCACGAATAATCTCTGCGATAAAGGCCGAGGTATAGATCGAGAGTGCCAGCGTCAGCGCTGCCAGCTCCGGGATCAATACCATGCCACCGCGGAAGTTAAACCCCTGTAAATGCGGCACGTCCCAGTGCATTGCCGGGCCGACGGTAGCATGTGCCAGCCAGGGCAGGATCACCAGCAACGCCAGCGTGACAGGCCATGTGCGCCGCAGCTGCCCGGTTTTAATCTGATGCATGCGGTTATAGCGGAACAGCCCGACCGAGATGGCCGCCACACACGCCAGAGCCGCCAGCAGCGCCAGCATCCCTTCAGCAATCTGCGGTGCCGGGATGTACAAACCGCGATTGCTTAAGAAGGCCAGATCGAACGCATCTACCGCCTGACGCGGGCCGGGCAGGTTGCGTAGTACGGCGAAGTACCAGAAGAAGATCTGCAGCAGGGGCGGAATATTACGAAAGGTCTCGATATAAAAGGTGGAGAGCTTACGCAGCAGCCAGTTATCAGACAGACGCGCGAGCCCGAGGAAAAAGCCCAGCAGAGAAGCAAAGACAATGCATAACCCGGAGACCAGCAGGGTATTCATCAGGCCGACCAGGAATACGCGGCCGTAGGTATCTCCTTCATCGTAATCAATTAAATGCTGAACGATGCCAAACCCCGCACTACGGTCAAGGAAGGCAAAGCCCGAAGTAATGCCGCGTGTGCTCAGGTTGATAATAGTGTTATGGATCAGGTAGATCGCGACGGCCAGGACAGCGAGAACAGCGAGGATCTGAAACAGCCAGGCGCGAACCGCAGGATTGGAAAAGGAGAGGGCTCCTTTCAGGGCTAAGCGGCGATGGGACATAAAAAACCTCGGGTAACCTTGACTCTGGACTGGGCACCGCACCGGCAGTGCCCGTTACAACAAGCTGCTTAGCGTACTGGCGGTGCGTACTGGATGCCGCCGTTGTTCCAGAGGTTATTCTGACCACGGCTGATCTTCAGCGCGCTTTCCGAGCCAACGTTACGCTCGAAGATTTCAGCGTAGTTACCCACCTTTTTGATGATGTTGTACGCCCATTTGTTATCCAGCTTCAGATCCTTGCCGTAATCACCCTCTTTACCCAGCAGGTGGGCCATATCCGGCGTGGATGGATTGGCAGCTTTCTCATCGACGTTCTTCGAGTTGACGCCCATCTCTTCTGCGTTGAGCATGGCGAACAGCGTCCAGCGCACAATGGAATTCCATTCATCATCCCCACGGCGTACCACCGGGCCCAGCGGCTCTTTGGAGATCACTTCTGGCAGAACAAGCCACTCCGCCGGATTACTCAGCTTGATCCGCAGGGCGTATAGCTGGGACTGATCCGATGCCAGCGTGTCGCAGCGGCCTGACTCCAGCGCTTTAGCGGATTCGTCAGAGCGGTCGAAGGTGACAGGCGTATATTTCATGTTGTTGGCTTTGAAATAATCGGCGACGTTCAGTTCGGTATCTGTACCCGCCTGAATACAGACCGTTGCGCCATCCAGTTCTTTTGCACTCTTCAGGCCCGCTTTATTGTGGGTCAGGAAACCAATGCCGTCGTAATAGGTCACGCCGGTAAAGGACATGCCCATGCCGGTATCACGTGACGAGGTCCAGGTGGTATTACGCGACAGCATGTCCACTTCGCCGGATTGCAGGGCGGTAAAGCGCTCTTTCGCCGTCAGCGGGGTATATTTCACTTTGGTGTCGTCGCCGAATACCGCGGCGGCAACGCCACGGCATACGTCGACATCGATACCGGAGAATTTACCGTTGGCATCTGCGTAGGAGAAACCGGGCAGACCGTCGCTGATCCCACATTGCACAAAACCTTTCTGCTTAACGGCATCCAGAGTCGCACCCGCCTGAGCCTGGCCGGTAATTGCAACAAGCACACCTGCAGCGGCAAGGCTGGCCATCATCATCTTTTTCATAATGCATCCTGTGTGGCGAAAATTTATCGTTATAGTGAAGCGCTTATAAACGCTTTAACCTGTCTGTGGCTGTGGCCGACGTTAATAAAGCAAACGCGATGCCAGTTTTTGCATTTGACGTAATAAACGATTACGCAACGCGTAAAGCAGAGTGTAGACAGTGATAATTAAATCGAGCGCCCTGAAATGGTGCGAAATGACAACCTGCGCCACAAATCAGAGCAAAAGTCTGATGAAGAAATGAGGAAATTAAGAGAGGGCTTATGGTGTGAATATTGAAAGCCAGCGAGGTGTGAATAACATCACGTCGCCAGAATGAAAGGAAAATAAAACAGCAAAAAGATGTGAGCAAATTCAGGTTTAATTATTAACCTAAATCGGGAAAGCAAAAGCGCGAACGAATTCGCGCTTTCTGGATTACTTAGACACGGCAATGATGCCCAGCGTCAGGCCTGCAACGGCAGCTGCGCCACCTGCTATCGCCCCTGCAGTTTCCCAGTTGTCCTGCGTGGTCCCTTTCATACAGGTATTGGTATGAACCAGTCGGCCCTGATCGTCGTATGTCGGTACGCACGGAGAGTCGTGCGCGCAGCCCGCAAGCAGCGCGGTAAGGAGTGCAACCGAAATGAGTCTTTTCATGGTGTTACCTCAAAATGAAATCTAACTTTGCGATATAGTCAGTACGGTCTTCTGCAAAGCTGATGGTTATATTACCACCGCTTAAAAACAGCCATGAAGAGTGAATAATCTCAAATTATTTGGATTGTAAAAAAGATGGAGAAATCCTTCTTTCTGCACCCCAATAATGGAGAAATTAGGTAGGCGCAGTGATTAAATTGGCAAGCTAAAAATCGCAAGCAAACAATTCATTGGCTCGCTAATTAATAAGAAAATGAAATGGATGAGAATGATTTTTTGTTTATTATCATGATTAAAGGCGCCGAAGCGCCTTTATTTATTATTGTTCGTGATGACGCGTGAATCGTCTTCGTACCACTACAAAGAAGACCGGCACAAAGAAAATGGCCAGCAGCGTCGCCGACAGCATGCCGCCCATCACCCCGGTACCGACGGCGTTTTGCGCGCCACTGCCGGCTCCGTGGCTGATCACCAGCGGCATCACGCCGAGAATAAACGCCAGCGAGGTCATGAGGATCGGACGCAGGCGCATGCGGGATGCCTCCAGCGTGGCTTCAACAATGCCTTTCCCCTCTTTCTCCATCAGATCCTTGGCAAATTCGACAATCAGAATGGCGTTCTTTGCCGACAGGCCGATGGTGGTGAGCAGCCCCACCTGGAAATAGACATCGTTGTTCAGGCCGCGCAGGGAGGCCGCCAGTAGGGCACCCACTACCCCTAATGGCACCACCAGCATCACCGAGAACGGAATAGACCAGCTCTCATAGAGTGCCGCAAGACAGAGGAACACCACCACCAGCGAGATAGCGTACAGGGCAGGTGCCTGGTTGCCTGACAGCCGCTCCTGGTATGACATACCCGTCCAGTCGAAACCAATACCCGTAGGGAGCTTCGCCGCCAGCTGCTCCATTAACACCATTGCTTCGCCGGTGCTTTTCCCTGGCGCTGCCTCGCCGAGGATCTCCATGGACGGCGTGCCGTTATAGCGTTCGAGGCGCGGTGAACCATAGATCCAGTGCGACTCGCTGAACGCTGAAAGCGGCACCATTTCGCCGTTGGCGCTGCGCACGTACAGGCGATTGATATCCTCGGGCAGCATCCTGAAAGGTGCATCCGCCTGGACATAGACTTTCTTCACCCGGCCACGGTCAATGTAGTCGTTGACGTAGGTGCCCCCAAGAGCGGTAGAGATGGTCTGGTTGATGTCCGAGACGCTGACGCCCAGCGCCTGGGCTTTTTCCTGATCGATATCCAGCTTGAACTGCGGCGTATCTTCCAGGCCATTTGGCCGCACGCGAACCAGCAGATCCGGATGGGCTTTGATCATCCCCAGCAGCTGGTTTCGGGCCTGCGTCAGCGGGTTGTGGCCCAGGTTGGCCTGGTCAATCAGCTCAAAGTCGAAGCCTGTTGCGGTGCCCAGCTCGATAATGGCGGGCAGGTTAAACGGGAACACCAGCCCATCTTTGATCTGGCTGAAGGCGCGGGTTGCCCGGCTGACGATAGCCCCGACGCTGTTAGCGGCTCCCGGGCGCTCCTCCCACGGCTTAAGGCTGATAAACGCCACCCCGGCATTTTGACCCTGGCCGCTGAAGCTGAAGCCGTTAACGGTAAAGACCGACTCGACGTTGGCTTTTTCCATGGTGAGGTAATAGTGCTCAACCTGATCCAGCACCTGCTGGGTGCGGGTCTGCGTGGCACCCGCCGGGAGCTGCACCATGGTCATAAAGACCCCCTGGTCCTCCTCAGGCAGGAACGAGGTTGGCAGGCGCAGGAACAGCACCGCCATGCCGCCAACAATCAGGACATAGACAACAAGGTAACGGCCAGTCTTACGCAGAATATGGCTGACGCTGTTGCTGTAGTGCGCCACGCTCCTGTCGAACAGGGCATTGAACCAGCCGAAGAACCCGCCTTTGTGCTCATGATGCTCGTCCGGCGCTTTAAGCAGGGTGGCGCACAGCGCCGGGGTCAGGATCAGCGCCACCAGCACGGAAAGCGCCATCGCGGAGACAATCGTCAGGGAGAACTGGCGATAAATCGCCCCGGTGGAACCGCCGAAGAAGGCCATTGGGATAAACACCGCCGATAGCACCATGGCGATGCCGACCAGCGCCCCCTGGATCTGCGACATCGATTTCTGCGTCGCCTCTTTTGGCGGCAGCTTCTCCTCCACCATCACGCGCTCGACGTTCTCCACCACCACGATGGCATCATCCACCAGCAAGCCTATCGCCAGCACCATGCCGAACATGGTCAGGGTGTTAATGGAGAAGCCAAACGCCGCCAGTACCGCGAAGGTACCCAGCAGCACCACCGGCACGGCGATGGTTGGGATCAGCGTGGCACGCAGGTTTTGCAGGAACAGATACATCACGAGGAAGACGAGAATGATGGCTTCAAACAGCGTCTTCACCACTTCATGAATGGAGATCTTCACAAACGGCGTGGTGTCATAGGGGTAAACCACCTTCAGCCCCTGCGGGAAGAAGTTCTGCAGCTGCGCCAGTTTGCTTTTGATCGCCGCGGCGGTATCCAGCGCGTTGGCACCGGTGGCGAGCTTGATCCCCAGCCCGGTCGCCGCCTGGCCGTTGATTTTGGTCACCATGTTGTAGTTTTCGCCGCCGGGGGCAATCCGGGCCACATCTTTCAGATGCACCATCGACCCGTCCTGATTGACCTTCAGGGTGATGTTGCCGAACTCTTCGGCAGTTTTCAGGCGCGTCTGAGCAATGATCGAGGCATTGAGTTGCTGGCCCGGTACCGACGGCGTACCGCCAAGCTGGCCGGCGGCAATCTGGTTGTTCTGGGTTTTGAGCTGGTTGATCACATCCAGCGGCGTCAGCTTATAGGCGTTCAGCTTATTCGCATCCAGCCAGATACGCATCGCATACTGGGCACCAAACAGCTGCACATCGCCCACTCCGGAGGTGCGGCTGATGGCATCCTTGACGTTAGAGGCGACATAGTCGGAAATATCGTCCTGGCTCAGGCTCTTATTGTCCGAGACGAAGCCCGCTACCAGCAGGAAGCTGCTGCTCGATTTCTCCACGCCGATCCCCTGCTGCTGCACTTCCTGCGGCAGCAGCGGCATCGCCAGCTGCAGTTTGTTCTGTACCTGCACCTGGGCGATATCCGGGTCGGTACCCGACTGGAAGGTCAGGGTGATGGTCACGCTACCCGCCGAATCGCTGGTGGAGGACATGTACATCAGGTTATCGATGCCGTTCATATTCTGCTCGATCACCTGGGTCACCGTATCCTGCACCGTCTGCGCATCGGCACCGGGGTAGGTCGCGGAGATCGCCACGGCAGGCGGGGCAATGGTGGGATACTGGGCGATCGGCAGCTTCAGGATCGCCAGCCCACCCGCAATCATCAGGATGATGGCAAGCACCCATGCAAAAACCGGCCGCTGGATAAAGAAATTAGCCATGCTCTGTTCCTTATCCCGCTTTCTGCGCAGCGGTATCTGGCGTGGCAACAACCGCGACGCCAGGGCGCACTTTTTGCAGCCCGCTGACGATCACCCGATCGCCTTCCTGCAGGCCGTCGGTGATCAGCCATTGATCGCCAATTGCCTGTGGCGCGACAACGTTCCGCGCTTCGGCCTGATTCTTCGCATTCACCACCATTACGCTGGCCTCACCGCGTGGGGTACGTGTGACCCCCTGCTGCGGCACCAGGATGGCGTGGGGCTGGGTTCCCTCATCAATGCGCGCCCGGACAAACATGCCGGGCAGCAGGACATGCTGCGGGTTGGGGAAGATCGCCCGCAGGGTTATGGAGCCGGTGCTCTCGTCCACGGTGACATCAGAGAACTGCAGCGAGCCTTTCAGCGGGTACGGCTGACCATTCTCCATCAGCAGCTGTACGCTGCTGGCGCCATCGCCCGCTTGCAGGCTGGATTGCTTCAGGCGCATAAAATCGTTGCTGGATTGGGTGACATCAACATAAATCGGATCCAACTGCTGCACCGTGGCCAGCGCCGAGGCCTGACCGTTGGCCACCAGCGCCCCCTCGGTGACGCTGGATTTACCGATGCGTCCGCTGATAGGGGAGGTCACTTTGGTGTAAGCCAGATTAATGCGCGCGGTTTCGACGTCCGCCTGAGCCGCAATCACCGAGGCATCGGCCTGACGGGCAGTGGCAACGGCCTGATCGTACTCCTGCTTACTGACGTACTGGGTGCCCATCAGCGGTAAATAGCGTTTTACGGTCAGGTGGGCGATGTTGGCTGCAGCCTGCGCTTTAGCCAGCTCACCTGAAGCACTGTCAAATGCCGCCTGGTAAGAGGCCGGATCGATCTGATACAGCGATTCCCCTGCTTTTACATCGCTGCCTTCGGTAAAGTTGCGCTTCAGGACAATGCCGCTCACCTGGGGACGAACCTCGGCGACGCGATACGCATCGGTACGTCCCGGCAGTTCGGTGGTGACAACCAGCGGCGCGCTTTTCACTACATGAACCACCACCTGGGGTGACGGCGACTGCTGGGCTTGTTCACTGTGGTCATCACATCCCACGAGTAATGCGGCACCGATGATAAAACCGGATAAGGGTAAAAACCTGAAATGAGGCGTCATGGCTATTCCTTCAAAATCATCAACCCGCATTAACCGCCAGCGGTTAAGCGTTAAGGAGAGGTAAACGGAAAACGGCGGGCGCCATAATAAAGAATGGCCGGACGGGTTTTTGATTTATAAGTGCGGAGAAACAATTGAAGAGAAAAAAACGGGGCTGAATATGATTAAACAACGGGGTAGCATTTTAGGCCATGTATTTCTTGCCGTTATGCTTTAAGTGAATGCATGTGTTTAATGAATAAAATGATGTTCAAATATCATTGAGATTTATAAATTAAGCGTATTGACGTTTTTTGTTCAAAATTATTTTTCGCAGTGATGGATAATTCATGCGCTGATGATTATCACCGTTGTTTGATAAATGTAATTAATCCGTTAAAAGAGTGACTCCCTATGGCGCGCAAAACGAAGGCCGAGGCGCAGAAGACACGCCAGTTGTTAATTGATGCAGCGATAGAGCAGTTTGCCGCACGGGGTGTGGCGAACACCACGCTGACCGATATTGCTGATGCTGCCAGCCTGACCCGGGGGGCCGTTTACTGGCATTTCAGTAGTAAAGCGGAGATATTTAATGCCATTTGGCAGGAGCAATGCCCGCTGCGCGAGATCATTCGCGGTCAGTTATCACAGATGAAAGAAAATGATCCGCTATTTATTTTACGTGAACTGTTTGTTACCGCTTTGCAATATATTGCCCGGAATCATCGCCAGCGCACGCTATTGCAGATCCTCTATCA
The DNA here is from genome assembly GCA_002360945.1 of Leclercia adecarboxylata. Lineage (GTDB taxonomy): Bacteria > Pseudomonadota > Gammaproteobacteria > Enterobacterales > Enterobacteriaceae > Enterobacter > Enterobacter adecarboxylatus_B. The sequence goes on from DERO01000047.1 coordinate 10,473, forward strand.
CAAATGTGAATTTGAGCAGGGCATGATTTCAGAATATGAAATTCGGGAACGGATCGGCTTCAACTATGAAAACGTTCGTCAGATCCTGCAGAAATGCGTTGCGGCAGGCCGTATTTCCACGCAAATAAATATCGACACCACGTTAATTGTTTTTCATGGCTTTTTTTGCGGGCTGATTAAAAACTGGTTAATGAGCCCGCAAAGGCTGGATCTGTATCAACAGGCCCCGGAGCTGGTGGATAACATTCTCTCTATGTTACCGACGGCGGCGGTGCCGCGCCGGTTTTACGACGCTGCCTCATAGCGGTATCGGCCCGGTCAGATTTGCTGCGCCAGCATGGCTTGCGGATCGTGGCTCAGGGCCTTGATGGTCTGCGCCGAAACGGGTTTACCCAGCAGATAGCCTTGTAAGGTGTTACACCCCAGTTCGGTCAAAAACGTCTGCTGCTCCTGGGTTTCCACCCCTTCGGCAACCACCTTCAGATTGAGCGTCTTTGCCAGCGCAACAATGGCAGAAACGATAGTGGCATCATCACCCGCACCGTTGAGATCTTTTACAAATGCCCGATCGATTTTCAGCTCGCAGGCCGGCAGCTTTTTCAGGTACAGCAGGCTGGAATAGCCCGTCCCAAAATCATCGATGGAGGCTTTCACCCCCGCCTGCGTCAGTTCGGTCAGCACCCGCACGCTCTCATCCGGGTTATTCATAGCTGTCGTTTCGGTCACTTCCAGGATCAGGGTATGGGGCGGAATTTGGTGACGCGCCAGGCTACTCATTACCGTATCCACCAGCTGGGGTTGTTCAAACTGCAGCGTGGAGAGATTCACCGCCATCGACCACTCGGTATGCCCTTCGAGATGCCAGACGCGAAGCTGGCGACAGGCCTCATCGATCACCCAGTTGCCGACAGGAATAATCAGCCCGCTCTTTTCCGCCAGAGGCAAGAACTGGTCAGGGGTTAATAATCCCTGCGACGGGTGTTGCCAGCGCAGCAAGGCCTCAAAGCCGACGATGGGGCCAACCGGGGCCTGGAACTTCGGCTGATAGACCAGATGCAGCTCCTGGCGCTCCTGTGCCAGCCACAGATCGTTCATCAGCTGCAACTGTTTCTGCGCCAGAGTGTTCATCGATGGCTGGAAGAAGTGGTAGCCGTTACGCCCCATATGCTTGGTGTGGTACATCGCCGCATCGGCGTTAAACATCAGTTCCCGCTGGTTTTTGCCATCGTGCGGATAGATAGCAATCCCCACGCTGAGAGTCACCATCAGATCGTACAGCTCAAGACTGAAGGGCTGGTCGATGACATGAACCAGGGCGCTGGCCAGCGACGCGGCGTCGTTCGGGGTATCGATCTCGGCCAGCAGCACAAACTCGTCGCCGCCAATACGGGCGAGGGTGTACTGACCTTTTAGCGGCTGTTCCAGACGCTCGGTAACGGCAACCAGCAGCTTATCACCGGTGTCATGCCCGTAGGCATCGTTGACGGCTTTAAAGCCGTCCAGATCCATAAACAGCAGCGCGAACAACTTTCCTTCGCGATCGGCTTTGTTGATCGCCTGATCGAGACGGTCCTCCAGCAGCACGCGGTTTGGTAAGCGCGTCAGCGTATCGTGCAGCGCCAGCTGCGCCAGCTCGCGGTTGGCTTCCGCCAGCGATGAGGCCAGAAGAGCGGTGCGGGCCTGTAGCCTTGCGTCAAACATCGACACCAGCAGCGTAATGCCCAGAATGGAGAGCGCAACGACGCTCACCAGCACCGCCAGCCAGCTGCCGTTCACCCCCTGGTGATGCATATGGACCTGAATCGGGAACTGGGCGGCCTTCATCCCCGTGTAGTGCATGCCGGCAATGGCAACACCCATCAGCACGGCGGCGCCCGCACGCATCAGCGCAACCTGGGCGGCATCGCGACGCAGACGAAACGTGAGCCACAGGGCAGCCAGCGAGGCGAGCAGGGCAATCACCACCGACAGCGCAACCCAGCGCATATCCCAGACGATAGCGGGCTCAACCTGTAATGCGGCCATCCCCGTGTAGTGCATCGCGACGATGCCGGTGCCCAAAACGACGGCACCGGTGGAGAGGCGACGCCTGCGCAAGTGATCCCGGCTCACCAGCCAGAGGGCGAACAGCGAGGCGCCGATGGCAATACACATCGAGAGAGCCGTCTGCAGCAGGTTGTAGTTCAGCCGCATAGAGATATCCATCGCCAGCATGCCGATAAAATGCATGGCCCAGATACCGATACCCATGGCGATACCGCCGCCTGTCAGCCAGACACGTGCCGCGACGCCTGTACTGCCGACAACCCGGCCTGCCATATTCAGGGCGGTGTAGGAGGCAAGAATGGCGACAACAAAAGAGATAACCACAAGAAGTTGGTCGTATTGGCTAACCAGCATGTTCTCATCAACTCAAACGCAGGGAGGTATTACGTGATACCGGGTGAGACGGGCTGAGACATTATCATCCAACAGGGATGCCTCAAAGGCTTTTAAACCCGCACAATTTTCGAGGGAAAGCAGGGGCTTAATCCAGATCCGCGCAGTTAATGAGCTTAAGGGGATTCACCGAATTCATGTTGCGGCATTTGTCCGTTTCCGTAGACATCAACTCAATCCACTGCATTATCAGCGCATCGAAAAGGAAAACGCTAATCGCGAAGACGACTAACCACCCATACTTACGGATCATTCGGAGTTTCCGGGGACAAAGGAAAAGAGTGCAGGAAATATACACGAAAAATAGCGGCTGAGAAGTGGGCAGACCGATGTTTACGTTTCGGCTGTTAGCCGTGTGATGAGTGGAGCAAAACGGGGGAAAGAGGGGCATAAAAAAAGGCGCTTCCCCATGCCGGTTCGCGCCTTTTTATACAAGCATTTAGCTAATCGAAATTAGTTCATGCCGTACTTTTTCAGTTTCTTACGCAGCGTACCACGGTTGATGCCCATCATCAGGGCAGCACGGGTCTGGTTACCGCGGGTGTATTGCATCACCATGTCCAACAGGGGCTGTTCAACTTCAGCCAGTACCAGCTCATACAGGTCGTTAACATCCTGACCATTCAGTTGAGCAAAATAGTTCTTCAGTGCCTGTTTAACCGAGTCACGCAGGGGCTTTTGAGTTACTTGATCCTGAGAGTTAACGGTGGAAACGGTCAGTACGTCAGAATTTACGCGTTGTTCGAACATAGTTCTGTCAGCTCTTTATTTCATTACGCAAGATTTTCGAAGTATGCCTCCAACGCCTCCAGCTGATCGCTGGCATCCTCTATGGCGTTGAATGTGCGCCGAAACTGGTCATTTGGAGCGTGCTCCTGGAGATACCAGGAGACGTGTTTACGCGCAATTCGGTACCCTTTTGTCTGACCATAAAAGTCATGCAATTCCCGAACGTGCGAACAAAGCAAGCGCTTAACCTCTGCCAGCGGCAGCGGGGCAAGCAGCTCCCCAGTGTCCAGATAATGCTGGATTTCCCGAAAGATCCAGGGTCTTCCCTGAGCCGCACGTCCTATCATCAGAGCATCAGCTCCCGTATAGTCGAGCACAGCTCTGGCTTTAAGCGGGTCAGTAATGTCGCCATTCGCGATAATCGGAATGGAAACTTTCTGCTTAACTGCCCGAATGCTGTCGTATTCAGCTTCGCCGTTGAACAAACAGGCGCGGGTGCGTCCATGTATGGTCAGGGCCTGAATGCCACAATCTTCGGCCAGTTGGGCAATCTCTACACAGTTACGGTGATCCGGCGACCAACCCGTGCGAATCTTCAACGTAACAGGAACGTCCACTGCGCTGACAACCGCCGCCAGGATGGACTTCACCTGTTCGGGGTATTGCAGAAGGGCTGAACCTGCAAGCTTGCGATTCACCTTTTTGGCCGGGCAACCCATATTGATATCAATAATCTGGGCGCCACTCTCCACGTTGATACGCGCGGCGTCTGCCATCTCTTCAGGCACGCTCCCGGCAATTTGCACGGTGCGGATACCTGGTTCGTCAATGTGCACCATCCGAAGACGGGATTTATCGCTTTCCCAAACCTGCGGGTTAGACGACATCATCTCAGAAACGGTTAAGCCTGCTCCCATCTCATAGCACAGCGTCCTGAAGGGCCGGTCTGTAATACCTGCCATAGGTGCTGCGATCAGGCGATTTCTAAGCTGGTGGTTTCCGATGCGCATGAGTTAAGAAATGACCATACTGTGACTGCAAGGCGGCGTATCTTACGCATTTTTTGCACGAGATGAAAGGCCAAACTTTGAACAATCACCTGTTGCAGATCATGGAATCAAGCACAAAGCATCACCCATAAAATTATATCTCATACAAATCATTCACTTAAATGGGCGTGGTGATTTTATGGTCGCTTACAATTTCCCAAAACTTCTCGTTTTTTCTTAAAGAATGAAACCTTAAGCCGAATAATCTGCTGTTTTAAGCAGCAGATTTCTGCAGTTCTTTGCGATCTGCGTCGCATTTTAGAACATGATCGTGATGACTGAATTGCCTGTTCCTTAACCAAAAGGGCGGTTTAAAAAACAGGCAGCCCAATAACCCGTTACTTTTTACGGCCGGTAATGCGGCACCACTCTTCTTTCTCAACCACCGGGTCGAGTGCGAAGAGGTCGGCGTAGGCCTCGCATACGCTTTCAGCCTGGCTGGCAAGAATACCGGAAAGGCCCAGCAGACCGCCCTCAACGGGCAGGACGCTGATTAACGGTGCCAGCTCGCGTAACGGGCCCGCCAGGATGTTGGCGACCACCACGTCGGCTTTCATCACTTCTGGCTGGTCATTCGGCAGGTAGAGCTCAAGACGGTCGGAGACGCCGTTGCGCTGCGCGTTATCGCGGCTGGCCTGAATCGCCTGCGGATCGATGTCGATCCCGATCGCTTTTGCCGCGCCCAGTTTCAGGGCTGCGATGGCGAGGATCCCGGATCCACAGCCAAAGTCGATCACCGTTTTACCGTCCAGATCCAGACCATCCAGCCACTGCAGGCACAGGGAGGTGGTTGGATGGGTGCCAGTACCGAACGCCAGACCCGGATCGAGCATCACGTTAACGGCATTTTCGTCCGGCACCTCGCGCCAGCTCGGACAGATCCACAGACGCTTGCCGAACTGCATCGGGTGGAAGTTATCCATCCACTCGCGCTCCCAGTCCTTGTCTTCCAGCTGCTCAATTTTGTGCGCAAAACCGGCGCCCAGCAGCGGATGCTGTTCCAGAATCGCCACCACCTCGGCCATATCCGTTTCGGCATCAAACAGGCCGATGACGTCGGTATCACCCCACAGGCGGGTTTCACCCGGCAGCGGTTCAAACACCGGCGTGTCATGCGTGTCCTGGAAGGTCACAGAGACCGCACCGGCCTCCACCAGCGCATCACTCAGCTCTTCGGCGTTCGCGCCGGTCGTATTCAGTTTTAGTTGGATCCACGGCATGGCAAAACTCTTTATTTATCAGTAGAAATTACGGCTGCCTGCGGCAGGGATTGACCGAAACGGTTCCCTACTACAAACGCCAGCAAACTTAGCAGTAGCGAGGGCACAATCGGGTGGAAGCCCAGGTACTGAATTTTAAAGGAGGCGAGCACGGCATAGAGCACGCCACCGACGATCATGGCGCTCAGGGCACCGGCCGCGTTGGCACGCTCCCAGTAGAGGCCCAGCACCAGCGGCCAGAGAAACACCGCTTCCAGACCCCCAAACGCCAGCAGGTTCAGCCAGATGATCATCTCAGGCGGCTTCCACGCGGCCAACAGCAGCAACGCCCCCAGCACCAGGGTGATGACGGCAGACATCCGCTTCAGACGGCGCTCATTTTCCATCTGATCCGGGCGCATGTTCAGGTAGAGATCTTTAATGATCGTAGCGGAACTTTGCAGCAGCTGGGCGTTAATTGTCGACATGATCGCCGCCATGGGTGCTGCAAGGAAGATCCCGGCCGCAAACGGCGGCAGCACTTTTACCATCAGGGTCGGGATCACCAGGTCCGGCACGGTTAAGTCCGGGATCACCGCCCGGCCCAGCGCGCCGGCCAGGTGCATACCCAGCATCAGGATTGCCACCACGATAGTGCCGATGATAATCCCCCGGTGCACCGCCTTGCTGTCTTTATAGGAGATGCAGCGCACGGCCGTATGCGGCAGGCCAATCACCCCGAAGCAGACCAGCACCCAGAAGGAGGTCATAAAGGTGGGGGAGAGGATGTCATCCGCGCCCTGCGGCGACACCAGCTTCGGATCGATGGTCTGCAGCGTTTCCACCGCATGGGTTAAGCCACCCGCCGCATGCACCACGCCCACCAGCAGCACAATGGTGCCAATCAGCATCACCATGCCCTGCATAGTGTCGTTGAGCACGCTGGCGCGGAAGCCGCCAAACGCGGTGTAGAGCGCGATACTGATACCAAAAATCAGCAGGCCCGTTTCGTAAGGGATCCCGGCGGCGGTCTCAAGCAGGCGCGCGCCGCCGATAAACTGCACGGTCATTGCGCCGATAAAGGCCACCAGCAGGCTCAGGCTGGCCAGCCAAACCAGCAGTCGGCTCTGATAGCGGGCAAACAGCATGTCGTTAAGCGTCACCGCGTTATAGCGGCGCGCCAGAATCGCGAATTTTTTCCCGAGAATACCCAGCGAGAGCCAGACGGCGGGCAGCTGGATCATCGCCAGCAGCACCCAGCCCAGGCCGTATTTATAGGCCGCACCCGGACCGCCAATAAAGGAGCTGGCGCTGATATAGGTGGCGGTCAGGGTCATCGCCAGCACAATACCGCCCATCGAGCGGCTACCAAGGAAATACTCGTTCAGGAAGGTGCCCGTCGTTCTTTTACGCATGGCGTAAACGGACAGACCAAAAACAACAAACAGATACGCGATGAGCGGCAGGATCACTTCAAGCTGCATTATCGTCATCCTCCAGCGGAATATCGCGATAGATGAATTTCACCATCGCCCAACAGAGCAGAATAAACACCAGCGGGATCAGCAGGCAGGCCATCTCAAACCAGTGCGGCAGACCGGTGATACCAATGGCTGAGTCAGGTATGTAAGCAGTCACTAACCACGAGGCGAGATAGAGAAGGGTTAACCACAGCGCCCAGCGCGCTTCTTTGTGGGCCTGAACAAAACGTTTGTCCATTTTTTGTCCCTTGTGGATGAAGAAAGCGGGGATTGTACATGATGAGGCTTTCCAGGCCCCAAAAATAAAAAAGGCCGGATAATCCGGCCTTTTAGCAACGATGCTGTATTACTTCTCGTTCAGACCGAGTTTCTTCTCCAGATAGTGGATGTTGGTACCACCATGCTGGAAGTTCTCGTCGCTCATAATGCGCATCTGCAGATCAACGTTGGTTTTGATACCGTCGATGATCAGCTCCTGCAGGGCGTTCTTCATGCGGGCGATCGCCACGTCACGGGACTCGCCGTAGCAGATCAGCTTGCCGATCATGGAGTCATAGTACGGCGGTACGGTGTAACCGGCGTAGATATGGGACTCCCAGCGCACACCAAAGCCACCCGGCGCGTGGAAGCGCGTGATTTTACCCGGGCTTGGCAGGAAGGTGTTCGGATCTTCGGCGTTGATACGGCATTCCACCGCATGGCCTTTAACCACAACTTCTTCCTGCTTGATGGAGAGCGGTTGGCCCGCGGCGATACGCAGCTGCTCTTTGATCAGGTCAACGCCGGTGATCATTTCGGTAACCGGGTGTTCAACCTGAATACGGGTGTTCATCTCGATGAAGTAGAACTCGCCGTTTTCGAACAGGAACTCGAAGGTACCTGCCCCGCGATAGCCGATATCGACACAGGCTTTGGAGCAACGCTCGCCGATGTAGCGACGCAGTTCCGGGGTGATACCCGGTGCTGGTGCCTCTTCGACCACTTTCTGGTGACGACGCTGCATGGAGCAGTCACGTTCTGCCAGATAGATCGCGTTACCCTGACCGTCAGCCAGCACCTGAATTTCGATGTGGCGTGGGTTTTCCAGGTATTTTTCCATGTACACCATGTCATTGCTGAAAGCGGCTTTCGCTTCCGCTTTGGTCATGGAGATGGACTGAGCCAGTTCGGCATCGCTGCGCACAACGCGCATACCGCGACCGCCGCCGCCGCCGGACGCTTTGATGATAACCGGGTAGCCAATGCGTTTTGCATGAGCACGGTTAGCATCCATGTCGTCGGTCAGAGGACCGTCGGAGCCCGGTACGGTTGGCACACCGGCTTTTTTCATCGCGGTGATCGCAGACACTTTGTCGCCCATCAGGCGGATGGTGTCAGCTTTCGGGCCGATGAAGATAAAGCCAGAACGTTCTACCTGTTCAGCAAAGTTGGCGTTCTCAGAGAGGAAGCCATAACCCGGGTGAATTGCCACCGCGCCAGTGATTTCAGCGGCGCTGATGATAGCCGGGATGTTCAGATAGCTTTTCACGGACGGAGCCGGGCCGATACAGACCGTCTCATCCGCCAGTAATACGTGTTTCAGATCGCGGTCCGCGCTTGAGTGCACCGCGACGGTCTTGATGCCCAGCTCTTTACAGGCACGAAGAATACGCAGTGCGATCTCGCCGCGGTTGGCGATAACAATTTTATCCAGCATGTTCGCCTCGTTACTCGATGACGACCAGCGGCTCGTCAAATTCAACCGGCTGACCACTTTCGACCAGAATCGCTTTCACAGTACCTGACTTGTCAGCTTCGATCTGGTTCATCATTTTCATGGCTTCAACGATGCACAGGGTATCGCCCGCGTTAACTTTCTGGCCCACTTCGATGAACGCTTTAGCGTCCGGGCTCGGGGTGCGGTAGAAAGTACCAACCATTGGGGAACGTACGATGTGACCACTGATTTCCGCTGCTGCTGGCGCTTCCATTGCTGGAGTGGTCGCCTGAGCGACAGCGTTAGACAGAGCTGGCTGCTGCATCATTGGTGCAGCATAGGCTTGTTGCATAACCGGGAAGCCTGCGTTTGGCGCAGCACGGCTGATGCGTACAGACTCTTCGCCTTCAGAAATTTCCAGTTCGGAGATGCCTGATTCTTCAACCAGCTCGATCAGTTTTTTAATCTTACGAATATCCATGAGTGGGTTCCGTACTCTTTGTTTAGTGTGATTGTGACAGGCGTTTTACCGCTGTCTGTAAAGCGAATGAATAGCCGTCAGCCCCCAGTCCACAGATGACGCCAGTGGCGATATCCGACAGGTAGGAGTGGTGGCGGAACGGCTCCCGCGCATGCACGTTACTGAGGTGGATCTCAATAAATGGGATACTCACTGCCAGCAGCGCGTCGCGAATAGCAACACTGGTGTGCGTAAACGCGGCCGGATTAATCAGGATATAGTCCGTGGTGTCTTTAGCCTGATGAATGCGGTCGATGAGTGCGTACTCCGCGTTTGACTGAAAATGGTCAAGTTCCACATTGAGTGACGCCGCTTCGCTACCCAAACGGTTAACAATTTCGGTTAACGTCAGCGTGCCGTACTTCTCGGGTTCACGGGTGCCGAGCATATTCAGGTTCGGTCCGTTCAAAACTAAGATGTGCAACTTGTCAGCCATTGTGCCGCTATCTCCTGCGATTCTCCGGTAAAAGACAAAATATACCTTCGATGCGCGATTGTCACCCTTTCCGGGTCCGAAAAACCCCTCGGGGAAACCAAAGTCGCACATTATAACGATTTCGTAGCATTTGGCAGCTAAATACTGGTCTTATCAGGGAAGATTATCAACCGCATTCGGATAAACACCCAGGAAGGCTTAGCGATCTGCGGGAATACGCACATTTTCGCCCGTTATCGCCACCACTGGCGAAACTTCTTATAACGCCATGCCAGAAGCACACCAGCCAGTACGGCGTAGATGATTGGCTGCGGCGAGAGAATTTTCACCGACCAAAGGTAGTGGATGGGGGCGAGGATCGCGACAAGATAGACAAAATTATGCAGAAGTTGCCAGCGCCTTCCCAGTTTTCGCTGGGCGTACTGGGTAGAGGTGAGGGTCAACGCCAGTAAAATTATCCAGCTGATAATCCCCAGGGTTAAATAAGGACGGGTAACCAGTTCGCGCCCCAGCAGGGCCAGATTGTTAATCCCCAGCTCAAGAAACGCATAGCTGGTGAGATGCAGCGTTGCCCAGGCGAAACACCATAGCCCAAGCAGGCGGCGGGTGCGGATCAACAGGGGCTGTTTGGCGTAGCGCGCCAGGGGAGAGATGAGCAGGGTCGCCAGTAAAAATTTCAGCGCGGTGCGGCCGGTGAAGTGCTGAATATCTTTTGCCGGATCGGCGCTCAGGCCGCCGTGGTTGATGGCCCAGAACAGCCATATAAAAGGAAGCAGCCCCGCAAGATGCAGGGCAACCTTCAGCCAGGAAATCTGTTTTGCCGTCAGACGCACTTAGAAAAACTCCTTTAAGTCGAGGCCGCGGTAGAGCGACGCGACCTGGTCAGCATAGCCGTTAAACAGCAGCGTTGGCTGACGTTTGACGTCCAGCGCGCCGCCCGGGCCAATAAACCGCTCGGTGGCCTGCGACCAGCGGGGGTGATCGACGTGCGGGTTCACGTTGGCGTAGAAGCCGTACTCATTCGGGGCCGCAAGGTTCCAGGTGGTGGGCGGACGCTCGCGGGTCAGCTTGATGCTGACGATCGATTTGATGCCCTTAAAGCCATATTTCCACGGCACGGTGAGGCGGATAGGGGCGCCGTTTTGCGGCGGCAGGGCTTTACCGTACACGCCAACGGTGAGCAGCGTCAGCGGGTGCATCGCCTCATCAATACGTAATCCCTCCACGTACGGATAATCGAGTCCACCGCCGATAAAGCGGTCTTTCTGGCCGGGCATGTTGTCCGGATCGTAAAGGGTCTGGAAGGCGACATACTTCGCGTCGCTGGTGGGTTCCACCATCGCCAGCAGCTTGTGCAGAGGAAAACCAATCCACGGCACCACCATCGACCAGGCCTCGACGCAGCGCATGCGGTAGATACGCTCCTCCAGCGGGAAGCGGGTGGTCAAATCGTTGTAATCAAGGGTCAGGGGTTTCGCCACTTCGCCGTCGATTTTCAGCGTCCAGGGATCGGTCTTCAGGCTACCTGCGTTGGCCGCCGGATCGGCTTTATCCAGACCGAACTCGTAAAAGTTGTTGTAGCCTGTGACTTTCTCTTCGGGAGTTTTGGCGAGGTCGCTTTGCCACTGCGCGGGCTGGGTAAAGGTCAGGGGCTTCCCGGAGGGGGCTTTTGGACGATCGTTGCCCTTAAACCAGTCCAGCAGGTCGGCCTGGGCGAGAGGTGAGAGCGTCAGCGCACCGGCACCGATCCCCAGCATTTTCAGGATCTGGCGGCGCTTAAGCATAAAAACGGATTCCGCGGTGATATCGGCTTCCGTCAGGGGTTTCACTTTCATGGCATCCTCCGTCATGCGTTTTTCTAAGCATGACGGAGGAGCAGGGTTAAAGCGAATATGTCACGAAAATTTGAAGATTAACCCAGCTTCACCAGCGTACGGCCCTGGATCTGATTATTAACGATCTTCGCGGCATACTCCGGCGCCTGCTCAAGGCTAATCTGGGTGGCGCTTTGATCATAGAAGGAGGCCGGCAGATCGCGCACCAGTCGTTCCCAGGCCTGGGCACGACGCGCTGGCGGAGCCATCACCGAATCGACGCCCTGCAGGCGGACGTTGCGCAGAATAAACGGCATCACCGTGGTCGGCAGGGCAAAACCGCCCGCCAGACCACAGGCCGCCACGCAACCGCCGTAGTTCATCTGCGCCAGTACTTTCGCCAGCACTTTATCCCCGACGGTATCGACGGCACCGGCCCAGATTTGTTTCTCCAGCGGGCGGGTCTCAGCGAACTCGTCGCGGCCGAGAATGCGGCTGGCACCCAGGGAGCGCAGATAGTCATGGGTGCTTTCACGACCAGAGACCGCCGCCACCTGATAGCCCAGCTTGTGCAGCAGGGCGACCGCGGTGCTGCCGACGCCGCCGCTGGCACCCGTTACCACCACCTCACCGGACTGCGGGGTAACCCCCGCTTCTTCCAGCGCCATCACGCACAGCATGGCGGTAAAGCCGGCGGTGCCGATGATCATCGCTTTACGGCCGTCGAGCCCATTCGGCATGGGCACCAGCCAGTCGCCATTGACGCGAGCCTGCGCGGCCAGCCCGCCCCAGTGATTCTCGCCCACGCCCCAGCCGGTCAGCAGCACCTGCTGGCCGACGTGGAAACGTGGATCTTCGCTGGTATGCACGCGGCCCGCAAAGTCGATACCCGGAACCATTGGGAAATTACGGATGATTTTGCCGGTGCCCGTAATGGCGAGGGCATCTTTGTAATTCAGGCTGGACCAGTCGATATCAACGGTCACGGCCCCTTCAGGCAGGCGGCTCTCTTCAATAGATTGCACTGATGCAAGAGTTTTGCCTTCCTGCTGTTCTAAGATCAAAGCCTGCATACGAATTCCTTACTCAGCATGATGATTGGAAAATAATTTTGGGAGACTATACTCGCTCATTGACCTGCGATGCCGATTTAACGCAATAAATTGCCAGATACACCGGATTTGGTAGTATGCCGATGCCGTATTGCAAGTTAGTGCTCACTTGCTATCCTCACCAACTCACGGAGTAATCTCAAGGATGCGATTATCGACGAAGTTTTCCGCTTTTATCGCCTTGCTAACCGGGTTGACCATCTTTGTCATCCTGATCGGCTGCTCGCTCAGTTTCTATAATGCGATCCAGGGAAAGCTTGCGAACCGCGTCCAGTCCGTGGCGTCGGTGATTGATTCCCGCCTTGTCAGCACCCCCTTTCCAGAACTTACCCGTCAACTGGACGAGCTGATGGCCCCGGTGGATATCACCCGGGTGGAAATTAAGCAGGGCGGACAAACCATTTTCAGCCACAGCGGGCAAAAGGGTTATCGACCGGCCGGCGCGCCACCCCAGAACCTCGAGCTGACCGTTCACTCCCTGAAAAACCCCGGTATGACCATAAGCCTGGCCTATCTGGATCCCATGAACAGTTATTTTCGTTCACTAATGACCACCGCGCCGCTGACGGTAGCGGTGATCTTTGTGGTGGTGCTGATCTTTCTGGCGGTGCGCTGGCTGCGTCGCCAGCTCTCGGGGCAGGAGCTGCTGGAGTCGCGCTCGGTGCGGATCCTCAATGGAGAACGGGGGGCCCAGGTGCGCGGGTCCGTCTATGAATGGCCGTCACGTACCAGTAGCGCGCTGGACGTGCTGCTGTCCGAAATTCAGTTTGCCAGCGACCAGCGCAGCCGGATAGACACGCTGATCCGCTCCTATGCCGCCCAGGACAACAAAACCGGGCTTAACAATCGTCTGTTCTTTGATAATCAGCTGGCGACCCTGCTGGAAGATCCTGAGAAAGTAGGTTCCCATGGGGTGGTGATGATTGTCCGCCTGCCGGACTTCGACCTGCTGAAAGACAACTGGGGAAGGGCGGTGGCGGAGGAGCATCTGTTTACGCTCATTAATATGCTCTCCACCTTTATGATGCGCTATCCCGGGGCGCTGTTGGCGCGCTATCACCGCAGTGATTACGCCGTGCTGCTGCCGCATCGCACCCTGAAAGAATCTGAAAGCATTGCCAGCCTGCTGTTAAAGTCGGTGGATGCGCTGCCGCCGAGCAAAATGCTCGATCGTGATGACATGGTGCATATTGGCATCTGCGCCTGGCGCGGCGGCCAGACCACCGAGCAGGTGATGGAGCACGCCGAAGCCGCCACCCGCAATGCCGTGCTGCAGGGGGCCAACGGCTGGGCGGTTTATGATGACTCCCTGCCGGAAAAAGGGCGCGGCAACGTGCGCTGGCGCACCCTGATTGAACAGATGCTGACCCGCGGCGGGCCGCGGATCTACCAAAAACCGGCGGTGCTGGCTAACGGCCAGGTCCATCATCGGGAACTGCTGTGCCGCATCTTCGACGGCAACGAAGAGGTGGTGTCGGCGGAGTATCTGCCGATGGTACTGCAGTTTGGCCTGTCGGAAGAGTACGACCGCCAGCAAATTTCGCGATTGATGCCATTCTTATCCTTCTGGCCGGAAGAGCATCTGGCGCTGCAGGTGACGGTAGAATCTCTAATCCGGCCGCGATTCCAGCGCTGGCTGCGCGATGTGCTGATGCAATGTGAAAAATCGCAGCGTAGACGGATTATTTTTGAACTTGCAGAGGCGGATGTTTGTCAACACATCAGTCGGTTACAGCCGGTGGTTCGATTGATCAATGCGTTGGGGGCTCGCGTGGCGGTGACGCAGGCGGGTCTGACGCTGGTCAGCACCAGCTGGATCAAGGCGCTGGAGGTAGAGCTGTTAAAGCTGCATCCGGGGCTGGTAAGGAATATCGAAAAACGTACGGAAAACCAGCTGCTAGTACAGAGCCTGGTGGAAGCCTGCAAGGGAACGCAAACGCATGTATTTGCCACGGGCGTACGGTCACGAACCGAGTGGCAGACGTTGACAGAGCGCGGAGTGACAGGGGGTCAAGGGGATTTTTTTGCGGCCTCTCAGCCTCTTGACAGCAATGTGAAAAAATATTCGCAAAGATACTCTGTTTAACCTGCCGTTTGGTAAGTTTTCACGTAGAATATCGCGCCTGTAGCGTGATGTATGACGAGCAAAATGACAGTGAGCGACCTTTAACGGGTTACAAATGAACGTGAGGAACGCTGTTTTTTCTCAGCCCTGAGGGAGTCAGGCGACGATTTGTAACAAAGGAAACGTGCTGCACAAATTTTCACCGTAGCAGGCCATTTTTGCGCCTTGTCCCTGCTGCGTGTGGTTGGTAAAGTAAGCGGATTTTGTTTTCCGCCCCAGCTTTCAGGATTATCCCTTAGTATGTTGAAAAAATTTCGTGGCATGTTTTCCAATGACCTGTCCATTGACCTGGGTACCGCGAATACCCTCATTTATGTAAAAGGACAAGGCATCGTACTGAATGAGCCTTCAGTTGTGGCCATTCGTCAGGATCGTGCTGGTTCACCGAAAAGCGTAGCGGCCGTTGGCCATGACGCTAAGCAGATGCTTGGTCGTACGCCGGGTAATATCGCTGCCATTCGTCCGATGAAAGACGGCGTTATCGCTGACTTCTTCGTGACCGAGAAAATGCTTCAGCACTTTATCAAACAGGTGCACAGCAACAGCTTTATGCGTCCAAGCCCGCGTGTTCTGGTGTGTGTGCCGGTTGGCGCTACCCAGGTAGAACGTCGTGCTATTCGTGAATCCGCTCAGGGCGCTGGTGCGCGTGAAGTCTTCCTGATTGAAGAGCCAATGGCTGCGGCAATCGGTGCCGGCCTGCCGGTTTCCGAAGCAACCGGCTCCATGGTGGTGGATATCGGTGGCGGTACCACTGAAGTGGCCGTTATCTCCCTGAACGGTGTGGTTTACTCCTCTTCCGTACGTATTGGTGGTGACCGCTTCGACGAAGCCATCATTAATTACGTCCGCCGTAACTACGGCTCTCTGATCGGTGAAGCCACCGCAGAGCGTATTAAGCACGAAATCGGTTCTGCTTACCCGGGTGACGAAGTGCGCGAGATCGAAGTGCGCGGCCGTAACCTGGCAGAAGGCGTTCCACGTGGCTTTACCCTGAACTCCAACGAAATCCTCGAAGCGCTGCAGGAGCCGTTAACCGGCATCGTCAGCGCCGTCATGGTTGCCCTCGAGCAGTGCCCGCCGGAGCTGGCTTCCGATATCTCCGAGCGCGGTATGGTTCTGACCGGTGGTGGTGCGCTGCTGCGTAACCTCGACCGCCTGTTGATGGAAGAGACAGGAATTCCTGTCGTAGTTGCAGAAGATCCACTGACTTGCGTAGCCCGTGGCGGCGGCAAGGCGCTGGAAATGATCGACATGCACGGCGGCGACTTGTTCAGCGAAGAGTAGTCAGGTGTGAAAGGGTAGCGGATGGCTACCCTTTCTCTCTGATGCGAGAGTACGCATAGCCTATGAAGCCAATTTTTAGCCGTGGCCCGTCGCTACAGTTTCGCCTGATCCTTGGGGTGTTGGTAGCGCTTGGTGTCATTATCGCCGATAGCCGCCTCGGTACGTTCAGCCAGATCCGAACGTACATGGATACCGCCGTCAGTCCTTTCTACTTTGTATCAAATGGTCCCCGTGAATTACTCGACAGCGTCTCGCAAACCCTGTCCTCACGCGATCAACTCGAACTTGAAAACCGCGCGTTACGCCAGGAACTGCTACTGAAAAACAGCGAAATACTGATGCTGGGCCAGTACAAGCAGGAGAACGCCCGTCTGCGTGAACTGCTGGGCTCCCCGCTGCGTCAGGATGAGCAGAAGATGGTGACCCAGGTGATCTCCACCGTTAACGATCCGTACAGCGATCAGGTGGTGATCGACAAGGGTAGCGTCAATGGCGTGTACGAAGGCCAGCCGGTCATCAGCGATAAAGGCGTCGTCGGCCAGGTGGTTGCGGTCGCCAAGCTGACCAGCCGCGTGCTGCTGATCTGCGATGCCACCCATGCGCTGCCGATCCAGGTTCTGCGTAACGATATCCGCGTGATTGCGGCCGGTAATGGCTGTACGGACGATCTGCAGCTGGAACATCTGCCGGCGAATACCGATATTCGCGTCGGCGATGTGCTGGTGACGTCAGGTCTGGGCGGTCGCTTCCCGGAAGGGTATCCGGTTGGGGTGGTCTCCTCTGTGAAGCTGGACACCCAGCGCGCCTATACCGTGATTCAGGCACGCCCAACGGCGGGTCTGCAGCGCCTGCGCTACCTGCTGCTGCTGTGGGGCGCCGATCGTAACGGGACTAACCCGATGACCCCGGAAGATGTGCATCGCGTAGCGAATGAACGTCTGATGCAGATGATGCCGCAGGTTCTGCCTGCGCCAAACTCGATGGGGCCGCCTGCGCCAGTGCCTGCGCCGGCGACCGGGCTGACCCAGCCGCTGCCTGATGCGCCACCGCCACCGCAACTCTCTTCGGGAGGGCAATAGTGGCAAGCTATCGTAGCCAGGGACGCTGGGTTATCTGGCTCTCGTTTTTAGTCGCGCTGTTGCTGCAAGTGATGCCCTGGCCGGACGACATTCTTGTTTTCCGGCCAAACTGGGTGCTGCTGATTCTGCTCTACTGGATCCTCGCGCTACCGCACCGCGTAAATGTGGGCACAGGTTTTGTGATGGGTGCCATACTGGATCTGATTAGTGGCTCAACGCTTGGCGTACGCGCCCTGTCCATGAGTATCATCGCATACCTGGTCGCTCTGAAATTCCAGCTCTTTCGTAATCTGGCGCTCTGGCAACAGGCGCTGGTGGTGATGTTGTTATCCATGGCCGCGGATATCATTGTTTTCTGGGCAGAGTTTTTAGTGATCAACGTCTCTTTCCGTCCGGAAGTGTTCTGGAGTAGTGTAGTAAACGGTGTGCTCTGGCCATGGTTGTTCCTGCTGATGCGTAAGGTTCGCCAGCAATTTGCCGTGCAATAAAAGGTTTCTATGACGTCTTTGTATCTTGCCTCTGGTTCTCCGCGTCGTCAGGAGTTGCTCACACAGCTGGGCGTCTCCTTTGAACGCATCGTCACCGGTATTGAAGAGAAACGTGCCGAAGGCGAAAGCGCACAACAGTATGTTTCCCGTCTGGCACGGGAGAAAGCGCAGGCAGGCGTGGCGCAGGTGTCACGTGATTTACCGGTGCTGGGCGCAGATACCATCGTGATCCTTAACGGTGAAGTCCTCGAGAAACCGCACGACGATGAGCATGCGTTTACGATGCTGCGCAAATTGTCCGGCCATACGCATCAGGTGATGACCGCCGTCGCGCTGGCAGATCGCCAGCACGTGCTGGACTGTCTGGTGGTCACCGATGTCACGTTCAGAGTACTCACAGATGAGGATATCGCCGGTTATATCGCCAGCGGTGAACCAATGGATAAAGCAGGTGCATACGGTATTCAAGGGTTGGGTGGCTGTTTTGTCAGGAAGATCAATGGCAGCTATCACGCCGTAGTCGGCTTACCGCTGGTGGAAACGTATGAGTTGCTGAGCAATTTTAACTCACTGCGTGAGGGAAGGGATAATTATGACGGCTGAATTGTTGGTAAACGTAACGCCCTCGGAAACCCGTGTGGCCTATATCGATGGCGGCATTCTTCAGGAAATTCATATCGAGCGTGAAGCGCGGCGCGGAATAGTCGGCAATATCTACAAAGGTCGTGTCAGTCGTGTACTACCGGGTATGCAGGCGGCATTTGTAGATATTGGCCTCGATAAAGCGGCGTTTCTGCATGCTTCCGATATCATGCCGCATACCGAATGCGTGGCGGGTGAAGAGCAAAAACAGTTTACCGTTCGTGATATCTCCGAGCTGGTGCGTCAGGGCCAGGATCTGATGGTGCAGGTGGTGAAAGATCCGCTGGGCACCAAAGGCGCGCGCCTGACCACCGACATCACCTTACCTTCCCGTTATCTGGTCTTTATGCCCGGCGCTTCTCACGTTGGCGTTTCCCAGCGTATTGAGAGCGAAAGCGAACGCGACCGGCTGAAAAAAGTGGTTGGCGCGTACTGCGATGAGCAGGGCGGGTTTATCATCCGCACCGCCGCAGAGGGGATCAGCGAAGAAGATCTCGCCTCGGATGCCGCCTACCTGAAACGCGTCTGGACCAAAGTGATGGAGCGTAAAAAACGCAACCAGACCCGCTATCAGCTGTACGGTGAGCTGGCTCTTGCCCAACGCGTCCTGCGCGATTTCGCCGATGCCCAGCTGGACCGCATCCGCGTCGATTCCCGTCTGACCTATGACGCGCTGCTCGAATTTACCGCCGAGTACATTCCGGAAATGCCGGGCCTGCTGGAGCACTACACCGGACGTCAGCCGATCTTCGATCTCTACGATGTCGAGAACGAAATCCAGCGCGCGCTGGAACGCAAGGTTGAACTCAAGTCCGGCGGCTACCTGATTATCGACCAGACCGAAGCGATGACCACCGTGGATATCAACACCGGGGCGTTTGTCGGTCACCGCAATCTGGACGACACCATTTTCAATACCAACATTGAAGCGACGCAGGCCATTGCGCGTCAGCTTCGTCTGCGCAATCTGGGTGGCATCATCATCATCGACTTTATCGATATGAGTAACGAAGACCACCGCCGCCGCGTGCTGCACTCCCTGGAGCAGGCGCTGAGCAAAGATCGCGTGAAAACCAGCATCAACGGCTTCTCCCAGCTGGGTCTGGTGGAGATGACCCGCAAGCGCACCCGTGAAAGCGTGGAGCATGTGCTGTGCAACGAGTGCCCGACCTGCCACGGCCGCGGCACGGTAAAGACGGTGGAGACGGTGTGCTACGAGATCATGCGTGAGATCGTGCGCGTGCATCACGCCTACGACTCCGACCGCTTCCTGGTCTATGCTTCTCCTTCGGTGGCGGAAGCCCTGAAAGGGGAAGAGTCCCACGCGCTGGCAGAAGTGGAAATCTTTGTCGGCAAACAGGTAAAGGTGCAGATAGAGCCGCTCTATAACCCGGAGCAGTTTGACGTGGTGATGATGTAATCCGCAGGGCACTGCGAGACAAGAACGGCTGACAAGGAGAGACGCGTGAGGCGATTGCCGGGGATTTTACTGCTTACAGGGGCAACGCTGATAGTGATTGTCGCGCTGCTCGTGAGCGGGCTGCGTCTCATATTGCCGCATCTGGACACCTGGCGCCCTGAGCTGCTGGCGAAAATCGAATCCGCGACCGGCATGCCCGTGGCGGCCAGCCAGCTCAACGCGAGCTGGCAGAATTTCGGCCCGACCCTTGAAGTACGCGACATCAACGCGCAGCTGAAAGACGGCGGCTACCTTAAAATCAAACGCGTGACCCTGGCCCTCGACGTGTGGCAAAGCCTGCTGCACCTGCGCTGGCAGTTCCGCGATCTCACCTTTTATCAGCTGCAGTTTCTGACCAACACCCCGCTGAAAAGTGGCGAGCAGGGCGACGGCTTTGAGGCCAACCGCATCAGCGATCTGTTCCTGCGCCAGTTCGATCATTTCGATCTGCGCGACAGTGAAATCAGCTTTATCACCCTCTCCGGGCAGCGCGCCGAACTGGCGATCCCCCAGCTTACCTGGCTCAACGGTAAAGAGCGGCACCGTGCAGAGGGTCAGGTCAGTCTCTCCAGCCTGAACGGACAGCATGGCGTGATGCAGGTGCGGATGGATCTGCGTGATGACAATGGCCTGCTGAATAACGGCAAGGTGTGGATGCAGGCCGATGACGTGGACGTCAAACCCTGGCTGGGCGAGTGGGTGCAGCAGAACATGCAGCTGGAAACCGCGCGCTTCAGCATTGAAGGGTGGATGACCCTCAGCAACGGTCAGTTCGCCAGCGGCGATCTCTGGCTGAAGCAGGGGGGCGCCAGCTGGCCGGGGAAAGCGCGCCAGCATCAGCTTTCGGTTGATAACCTGACCGCCCACGTCACCCGCGAGAAAGAGGGCTGGCAGTTCGCCATCCCGGATACGCGCATTACCATGGACGACAAGGCGTGGCCGCGCGGAGCCCTGGCTCTGGCCTGGATCCCGGGGCAGGACGTCGGCGGCGCCAACAACAAACGCAGCGACGAGCTGCGCATCCGCGCCAGCAATCTGGAGCTGTCAGGCCTGGAGGGGCTGCGCACCATCGCGGCGAAGCTCTCCCCGTCGCTGGGCGAAGTCTGGCAGGCCACCCAGCCGGTGGGGGCGATTAACGCTCTGGCGCTGGATATCCCGCTACAGGAGACAGAAAAAACCCGCTTCAATATCACCTGGACCGATCTCGCCTGGAAGCAGTGGGAGCTGCTGCCGGGTGCCGAGCATTTCAGCGGCACGCTGCAGGGCAGCGTGGAGGATGGTCGCCTGGTGGCCAATATGCGCGATGCGAAAATGCCTTACGAAACCGTCTTCCGCGCTCCGCTGGAGGTGGAGAAAGGCACCGCCACCCTCCACTGGCTAAAGAACGAGAAAGGTTTCCAGCTCGACGGACGTGACATCGACGTCAAAGCCAAAGCCGTACATGCCCGGGGCGATTTCCGCTATCTGCAGCCGGCGGGCGATGAGCCCTGGCTGGGGATCCTGGCGGGCATCAGCACCGACGACGGATCCCAGGCCTGGCGCTATTTTCCTGAAAACCTGATGGGCAAAGCGCTGGTGGACTACCTGAGCGGCGCCATTCAGGGCGGGCAGGCGGATAACGCCACCCTGGTGTATGGCGGTAATCCGCACCTGTTCCCCTACAAGCACAACGAAGGCCAGTTCCAGGTTCTGGTGCCGTTACGCAACGCCACCTATGCCTTCCAGCCCGAGTGGCCAGCGCTGAAAAACCTCGATATTGAGCTTAACTTCATCAATGATGGGTTATGGATGAAGACCGACGGTGTGGCGCTGGGCGGGGTGAAAGCCAGTAACCTGACCGCGGTTATCCCGGACTATTCGAAAGAAAAGCTGCTGATCGACGCCGATATCAACGGGCCCGGAAAAGCGGTTGGGCCGTACTTTGACGAAACGCCGCTGGATGACTCTCTGGGGGCCACGCTCCAGCAACTCCAGTTGGATGGCGATGTGAATGCTCGCTTACATCTGGATATCCCGCTTGACGGCACCATGACCACCGCCAAAGGCGACGTCAGGCTGAAAAATAACAGCCTGTTCATCAAGCCGCTGGACAGCACCATTAACAATCTGAGCGGCCAGTTCAGCTTCGTGAATGGCGATCTGAAAAGCGGGCCGCTGACCGCGAGCTGGTTTAACCAGCCGGTGAATATCGACTTCTCCACTACCGAAGGCGAGAAAGCCTATCAGGTGGGGATCAATCTGGATGCCAGCTGGCAGCCTTCGCGGATGGATGTGCTGCCAAAAAGCATCAGCCAGTCGCTGGAAGGCCGCCTGCCGTGGAACGGCAAGGTGGCGATTGAGCTGCCTTATCGTGGCGATGCCCATTACAAGGTGGATATCAGCGGCGATCTGAAGAACGTCAGCAGTGACCTGCCGTCGCCGCTGGAGAAGCGCGCGGGTGAGCCGCTGCCGGTGAAACTGAACGTCGACGGGGATCTCAACAGCTTTACCCTGACGGGCAATGCCGGTAGTAAGAATCACTTTAATAGCCGCTGGTTGCTGAACCGCAAGCTGACGCTGGATCGCGCCATCTGGACCAGCGACAGCCGCACGCTGCCGCCGCTGCCGGAACAGGCGGGCGTCGAACTCAACCTGCCGCCGATGGATGGGGCCGAGTGGTTAGCCCTTTTCCAGAGCGGGGTCGGACAAAATGTGGATGAGTCGGCGCAGTTCCCGCAGCACATCACGGTGCGCACTCCGGCCCTGACGCTGGGTGGACAACAGTGGAATAACCTGAGCATCGTCTCGCAGCCGACCCTGAACGGCTCAAAAGTCGAGGCGCAGGGGCGGGAGATCAACGCCACCCTGCTGATGCGCGACACCGCGCCATGGCAGGCCGAGATCCGCTATCTCTATTTCAACCCGGCAACCGCGACCGCCGGCAAAGCCAGCCCTGTTTCGCCGTTAGCCAGCACCACGCGGGTCAATTTCAGCGGCTGGCCTGATTTACAGCTGCGCTGTGCCGAGTGCTGGCTGTGGGGACAGAAGTACGGTCGTATTGATGGCGACTTTACCATTAAGGGCAACACCCTGACCCTGGCGGGTGGGCTGATTGATACCGGCTTTGGCCGCCTGATCGCCAACGGCGAGTGGGTGAACGGCACCGAGCAGCGCACCTCGCTGAAAGGGCAGATCAAAGGTAACAAGCTGGATGCGGCCTCGAACTATTTCGGTATCACCACCCCGATCCGCGGGTCGTCCTTTGACCTCGACTACGATCTGCACTGGCGCGCTCAGCCATGGAAGCCTGATGAAGCTTCGCTGAACGGCATCCTCAAGACCCGGCTGGGCAAGGGTGAAATCGCCGATCTGAGCACCGGTCATGCTGGGCAGCTGCTGCGCCTGCTCAGCTTCGACGCCCTGCTGCGAAAGCTACGCTTTGACTTCAGCGATACTTTTAACGAAGGATTCTACTTCGACTCGATCCGCAGCACCGCGTGGATCAAAGAGGGGGTCCTGCACACTGATGATACCCTGGTCGACGGGCTGGAGGCGGATATCGCCATGAAAGGCTCCGTCAACCTGGTGCGTCGCGAACTGGATATGGAAGCGGTGGTGGCCCCGGAAATTTCCGCGACCGTGGGTGTGGCAGCGGCCTTTGCCGTGAACCCGATCGTCGGCGCGGCGGTGTTTGCCGCCAGTAAAGTGCTGGGCCCGCTATGGAGCAAAGTGTCGATTCTGCGCTATCACATCACCGGTCCGGTTGATAAACCGCAGATTAATGAAGTGCTGCGTCAGCCGCGCAAAGATGCACAGCAATGATTTGACGCGGGCAATTAATTGCCTCACTCTCAATAGATAAGATCTTAGATACGTCCTGTGGACGGCAACGAACGAGTAGCAAAACGATGAGTCTGAACCTGGTAAGTGAACATTTGCTGGCAGCGAACGGCCTGAGCCATCAGGACCTGTTTTCCATTCTTGGTCAACTGACCGAACGTCGTCTCGACTACGGCGATCTCTACTTTCAGTCGAGCTATCACGAATCCTGGGTTTTAGAAGACAGCATCATCAAAGATGGCTCTTATAATATCGACCAGGGCGTGGGTGTCCGCGCCGTCAGCGGCGATAAAACCGGTTTTGCCTATGCGGACCAGATTAGCCTGACCGCCCTGCAGCAGAGCGCCCAGGCGGCACGCACCATCGTGCGCGACAGCGGTGACGGTCGGGTGAAAACCCTGGGCGAAGTGCAGCACTCTGCGCTCTACACCAGCGTCGATCCGCTGCAAAGCATGAGCCGGGAAGAGAAGCTGGACATCCTGCGCCGGGTAGACAAAGTCGCTCGTGCGGAAGATAAGCGCGTGCAGGAAGTCTCTGCCAGCCTGAGCGGCGTGTATGAGCTGATTCTGGTGGCGGCGACCGACGGCACCCTGGCCGCCGACCTGCGTCCGCTGGTCCGCCTCTCCGTCAGCGTGCTGGTGGAAGAGGACGGCAAACGCGAGCGCGGCTCCAGCGGCGGCGGCGGTCGTTTTGGTTACGAATGGTTCCTGAACCCGGTTGATGGCGAAGTGCGGGCCGATGCCTGGGCGAAAGAGGCGGTGCGCATGGCGCTGGTCAACCTCTCTGCCGTAGCAGCACCTGCAGGCACCCTGCCGGTGGTACTGGGCGCGGGCTGGCCTGGCGTGCTGCTGCACGAAGCGGTGGGTCACGGTCTGGAAGGCGATTTCAACCGCCGCGGCACCTCGGTCTTCAGCGGCCATATGGGTGAGCTGGTAGCCTCTGAACTCTGTACCGTGGTGGATGACGGCACCATGACCGATCGTCGTGGTTCGGTCTCTATCGACGACGAAGGTACGCCGGGTCAGTACAATGTGCTGATCGAGAACGGGATCCTGAAAGGCTACATGCAGGACAAACTGAATGCGCGCCTGATGGGTGTCGCGCCAACCGGTAACGGCCGTCGCGAATCCTACGCGCACCTGCCGATGCCGCGTATGACCAACACCTATATGCTGGCGGGTAAATCCACGCCGCAGGAGATCATCGAGTCGGTGGAGTATGGCATCTATGCGCCAAACTTCGGCGGCGGCCAGGTGGATATCACCTCCGGCAAATTTGTCTTCTCGACCTCAGAAGCCTATCTGATCGAGAAGGGCAAAGTGACCAAAGCGGTGAAAGGCGCGACCCTGATTGGTTCCGGCATTGAAGCGATGCAGCAGATCTCGATGGTCGGTAACGATCTGAAGCTGGATAACGGCGTCGGTGTCTGTGGCAAAGAGGGCCAGAGCCTGCCGGTGGGCGTCGGTCAGCCGACCCTGAAGGTGGATAACCTGACCGTAGGCGGTACCGCGTAATTTCCCTTCCGACATTCCCTCTCCCTGTGGGAGAGGGTTATTCCTTCCTTCCCCGCATCTCCTGAAACAGCGCCGCCACCTGCACGAAATAGTCCGTCAGATAGTTAATGCACACCTGCACCTTCAGCGGCAGTTTGTCCTTTTCGGTATAGACCGCATACACCGGGCGCGGATCCGACTGATAGCGCGGGAAGAGGATCTCCAGCTCGCCGCTGTTGATCTCATTGATCACCCACATCAGCGGGACGTAGGCGATCCCGGCCCCGGCCACCAGCCAGCGGGAGATGGTCATCGGATCGTTGGTGACAAAGCGCCCCTGCGGCAGCAGTTTTGTCGAAAGCCCTTCCGGCGCGACCAGCTCAAATTCATTATCCGGGCGCACGCTGTACTCCAGCCAGGCGTGATTGCTGAGATCCGCCGGTTTCTCCGGGATCCCGGCTCTGGCGAGATACTTTTTCGCCGCGCACACCACCATCGGCATACTGCCCAGACGGCGGGAGAAGAGGCTGGAGTCCTGCAACGCGCCGACGCGGATCACCACATCCAGCCCATCGGCAATCAGGTCCGGGGCGGGAATGCCGGTGACCAGATTGACCGTCAGCCCCGGATACTCCTGCAACATCTCGGCGGTCATTTCAGCCAGGACATTTTGTGCCATAGTTGAAGAGCAGCCGATGCGCAGCGTGCCGATGGGGGTGTTGTTAAAGGCGTAGAGTTGCTCATGCACCGCCTGGGCCTCATACAACATCCGCCGACAGCCCTGATAATAAATTTTGCCGGCTTCGGTCAGCCCCAGGCTGCGGGTGCTGCGGTTGAGAAGCTTCACCTGGAGGTCATCTTCCAGTTTGGCGACGGTCTGACTGATTGACGAGACGCTCATCTGCAGTTGCCTGGCCGCGGCGGTAAAGGAGCCCAGCTCAACGACTTTGGCAAAAACCGACATCCGTTTTAGACGTTCCATTATTCACTCTGGCTTAAAAGTGATTTAGATCACATATGATAGATAACAGCATAACAGTTACGCTAATATATTATTAATACATTATAGCTACGCCACTCTCGCCCGGCTTTTCTTGCCCCTTCTGCGGTGCCGTATGCTGAATAATTCTTTCGCCTGCTCGCTCTAATCAAGGTCAACATGAGTCTGTTTCCCGTTATCGTGGTGTTCGGATTGTCGTTCCCTCCGATATTCTTCGAACTTCTTTTATCACTGGCGATTTTTTGGCTGGTGCGAAAGGTGCTGGCTCCAACTGGGATCTATGATTTCGTCTGGCACCCTGCATTGTTCAATTCCGCGCTGTATTGCTGCCTGTTCTATCTGGTATCGCGACTGTTTGTTTGAGGTAGATGTGAAAACGCTAACAAGAAAAATCTCCCGTACCGCCATTACCGTGGCGCTGGTTATCCTCGCGTTCATCGCTATTTTTCGCGCGTGGGTTTACTACACCGAGTCCCCCTGGACGCGCGATGCGCGCTTTAGCGCCGACATCGTTGCCATTGCCCCGGACGTGGCGGGCCTGATCACTGCCGTCAATGTGCATGATAACCAGCTGGTGAAAAAGGATCAGGTGCTGTTCACCGTTGACCAGCCGCGCTACCAGAAAGCGCTGGAAGAAGCGGAAGCGGATGTCGCCTACTACCAGGCGCTGGCTGCGGAAAAACGCCGCGAGGCGGGGCGTCGTAATCAGTTAGGGGTGCAGGCCATGTCCCGCGAGGAGATCGACCAGTCCAACAACGTGCTGCAAACCGTGCTGCATCAGATGGCGAAGGCCGAGGCCACCCGCGATCTGGCGAAGCTCGATCTTGAGCGTACCGTGATCCGCGCCCCGTCCGACGGCTGGGTGACCAACCTCAACGTCTATACCGGCGAATTTATTACCCGCGGCTCCACCGCCGTGGCGCTGGTCAAACAGCACTCCTTCTATGTGCTGGCCTATATGGAAGAGACCAAGCTGGAGAACGTCCGTCCCGGCTATCGCGCCGAAATTACCCCGCTGGGCAGCAACCGTGTCATCAAAGGGACGGTCGACAGCGTGGCGGCAGGGGTGACCAACTCCAGCGCCACCCGCGACAGCAAAGGGATGGCGACCGTCGATTCCAATCTGGAGTGGGTGCGTCTGGCGCAGCGCGTGCCGGTGCGTATTCGTCTGGATGAACAGCAGGGCAACCTGTGGCCTGCAGGCACTACAGCTACGGTGGTGATCACCGGTGAGAAAGATCGTGACGCCAGCCATGACTCGCTGTTCCGCAAAATTGCCCACCGCCTGCGTGAGTTCGGTTAATCGCCATGGGCATCTTCTCCATCGCCAATCAGCACCTGCGCTTTGCGATTAAGCTGGCCTTCGCGATCGTGCTGGCGCTGTTCGTTGGCTTTCACTTTCAGCTGGAAACACCCCGCTGGGCGGTGCTGACCGCGGCAATTGTCGCCGCAGGCCCGGCGTTTGCGGCAGGCGGTGAACCTTACTCCGGCGCAATTCGCTATCGCGGGATGTTGCGTATTGTCGGCACCTTTATCGGCTGTATCGCCGCGCTGACTATCGTGATCCTGATGATCCGCACTCCACTGCTGATGCTGATGGTGTGCTGTATCTGGGCCGGTTTTTGCACCTGGATCTCCTCTCTGGTGCGGGTGGAAAACTCCTACGCCTGGGGCCTTTCCGGCTACACCGCGCTGATCATTATCATCACCATTCAGACTAACCCCCTGCTGGCACCGCAGTTTGCCGTGGAGCGCTGCAGCGAGATCGTGATGGGGATTGTCTGTGCGATCGTGGCGGATCTGCTCTTCTCTCCGCGCTCCATTAAGCAGGAGGTGGATCGCGAGCTGGATGCGCTGATTGTCGCCCAGTATCAGCTGATGCAGCTGTGCATTAAGCATGGCGACAGCGAAGAGGTGGATAACGCCTGGAGCGCGCTGGTGCGTCGTACCACCGCTCTGGAAGGAATGCGCAGCAACCTCAATATGGAGTCGTCGCGCTGGTCGCGGGCCAACCGCCGCCTGAAGGCGCTCAATACTGTCTCCTTAACCCTGATCACCCAGGCCTGCGAAACCTATCTGATCCAGAATACACGTCCCGAGGCGGTGACCGAGACCTTCCGGGAGCAGTTCGCCACACCCGTCGCCACCGTGCAGGATGTGCATAAACAGCTGAAACGCATGCGGCGGATCATCGCCTGGACCGGCGAGCGCGACACCCCTGTGACCATCTACACCTGGGTGGGCGCGGCGACGCGTTACCTGCTGCTTAAACGTGGGGTGATCGGCAATACCAAAATCAGCGCCACCGAAGAAGAGGTGCTGCAAGGCGAAGTGGTGGTCAAAGCCGAGTCGGCGGAACGTCACCATGCGATGGTTAACTTCTGGCGCACCACGCTCGCCTGTATGCTGGGAACGCTGTTCTGGCTGTGGACCGGCTGGACATCCGGCAGCGGTGCCATGGTGATGATCGCCGTGGTCACCTCGCTGGCGATGCGTCTGCCGAATCCGCGGATGGTGGCGCTCGATTTTCTGTACGGCACCCTGGCAGCACTGCCGCTTGGCGCCTTCTATTTCCTGGTGGTTCTGCCCTCGACCCAGCAAAGCATGCTGCTGCTCTGTATCAGCCTTGCCGTGATGGCCTTCTTTATTGGTATCGAGGTGCAGAAGCGACGCCTGGGGTCGCTCGGGGCGCTGGCCAGTACCATCAATATTCTGGTGCTGGATAACCCGATGACGTTCCACTTCAGCCAGTTCCTCGACAGCGCGCTGGGGCAGATTGTCGGTTGTTTCCTCGCGATGATGGTGATTCTGCTGGTGCGGGATAACTCCCAGGCCCGCACCGGCCGCGTGCTGCTGAACCAGTTTGTTTCCGCTGCCGTTTCCGCGATGACCACCAACAGCGCCCGGCGCAAAGAGAACCATCTTCCCGCGCTCTATCAGCAGCTGTTCTTACTGCTGAACAAATTCCCGGGCGACATCGCCAGATTCCGCCTGGCCCTGACCCTGATCATCGCCCACCAGCGTCTGCGCAATGCGCCGGTGCCGGTAAATGACGATCTCTCGGCGTTCCACCGCCAGCTGCGGCGCACCGCCGATCATGTGATTTCGGCCACTAGCGACGACAAGCGGCGACGCTACTTTGCTCAGCTGCTTGAGGAGCTGGACATCTACCAGGAAAAACTGCGCATCTGGGAGGCGCCGCGTCAGGTGACCGAACCGGTGCAGCGGCTGGTGGGGATGCTGCATCGCTACCAGAATGTGCTAACCGACAGCTGATCCTCCTGAAAGCCGACGCCGTAAGCGTCGGTTTTTTTGTGACTATACTTATTCGGGCAAGTACTTAAACCCAGAATGGGAGGATACATGACTACCCAGGCTCTTCAGGACAGTGCGCTATTTCAGACAGGATATCTGGTCGATGGCGTATGGAAAACGCTCGATACCACATTTGATGTTGTTAACCCGGCCACCGGTGAGGTGATCGCCAGCGTGGCAAAAGCGGGCAGCAAAGAGACCGAAGAGGCCATCGCCGCCGCGAGCCGTGCTTTCCCGGCGTGGCGTGCCAGAACAGCAAAAGAACGCTCGGCCATCCTCTATCGCTGGTATGAATTAATCATTGAAAACAAGCAGTGGCTTGGGCAACTGATGACCACCGAGCAGGGCAAACCGTTGAAAGAAGCGGAAGGTGAAGTCGAGTACGCGGCCAGCTTTATTCAGTGGTTTGCCGAGCAGGCCAAACGCGCCAACGGTGAGATCATTCCCCCGGTTAAACCCGGCTCCCGCATTCTAGCCACCCGCGAACCGGTTGGCGTGGTGGCGGCTATCACGCCGTGGAATTTCCCGATGGCGATGCTGACCCGCAAACTGGGGCCGGCGTTGGCCGCAGGCTGTACCGGGGTGATCAAACCGGCTAACAACACGCCGCTCAGCGCCTTTGCGCTGCTGACCCTGGCGAAAAAAGCGGGCGTCCCGGACGGCGTACTCAACGCGGTGGCGGGCAACACCTCTGAGATAAGCGATGCGATCATGGCCAGCCATGAGGTGCGCAAAATTTCCTTTACCGGCTCGACGGCGGTCGGCAAAACGCTGATGCGAAATGCCGCCGAAACCATGAAAAAAGTCTCAATGGAGTTGGGTGGGAATGCGCCCTATATCGTCTTTGACGACGCTGATATTGATGCTGCGGTAAAAGGGGCCATCGCCAACAAATTCCGTAATGCGGGTCAGGTCTGCGTCAGTGTTAACCGCTTCTATATTCAGGAGTCGGTGTATGACGCCTTCGTCAGCCAACTCGCGGCCGCCGTGAACGACTTAAAAGTGGGTAACGGCCTGGAGGAGGGTACCGTTGTCGGGCCGCTCATTGAACCTGCCGCGGTGAAAAAAGTGCGTGAGCATGTGGAAGATGCGGTCGCCAAAGGGGCGACGGTGCTGGCAGGCGGCAAGCCTCACGCTCTGGGCGGCAACTTCTGGCAGCCGACGGTGTTGGGCGATTGCCATGAAGGGATGGCGCTGGCCAGTGAAGAGACCTTTGGGCCCGTTGCGGCCTGCTTCCGTTTTACCTCCGAAGAGGAGGTTATTCAGCGCGCCAATAATACGCCTTTTGGCCTGGCCGCCTATTTCTATACCCAGAATCTGCAGCGGGTGTTCCGCGTCTCACAGGCCATTGAGAGCGGAATGATCGGGATTAACGAATGCGCGGTCTCTACCGAGCTGGGGCCGTTTGGCGGGGTGAAAGAGTCAGGGCTGGGTCGTGAAGGTTCAGTGCTGGGACTGGAGGAGTTCCTTGAAGTGAAAACCCTGCATATCGGGGGATTATAATCGGCAGGGCGGCATCAGCTGCCCGCCTGGACGGGGTGGCGGGAAATGAATATCTATACGTTTGATTTTGATGAAATCGATAGTCAGGAAGACTTTTACCGTGAGTTTTCACGTACCTTTGGCATCGCGCGGGAGAGCGTAACGAACCTGGATTCTCTCTGGGAGATCGTGACCGGCAACCAGCTGCCGCTACCGCTTGAAATCGAGTTTACCCACTTACCGGAGAAGCTGCGCAGGCGCTTTGGCGCGCTGATCCTGCTATTTGACGAGGCAGAAGAGGAGCTGGAAGGCCAGATCCGCTTTAACGTTCGTCCGTAAAAAGGCAAAAAAAAGCCCCTGCTGCGAGGCAGGGGCAAGTCGTAGTTCAATACGACGAGGGTTTATTTATACAGCTCGGCCGTGGCATGCCAGTGGTCGCCTGTATTCAACTCGGTAATGCGATAGCTGCTGGCACCTGCTTTTTCAGCTTTTGCTGCCAGGGCCTGCCGGACATCCATTGGAGAACCGGCAACCTGAGTAACGCCTACGCTACCCAGTGATTGCAGACCTTGTGCTTGCTCCGCGTTAACCTGATGCACAGCTGCGCTGGCACCGAATGAGAGAACGGAAGCTAAACCCAGGGTGGCGATGATTAATTTAGTGTTCATAGTCTTTACTCCTTACTTACAGGGCACGTTCAACGACCAGAAGGGTTGTACTGCTATTTTTATGCCTGGTGTCGTTGAACTGAGATAACGGGTGTATCGGATAATGTTCGGTACGACTTATTTGTACAGCTCAGCAGTAGCATGCCAGTGGTCACCGGTACGCGCTTCGATCACGCGATAGGATGATGCACCCTGTTCCTGCGCTTTTTTGTTCAGCATCTGATTCATGTCCATCGGAGAAGTACCGACAGCACCGATGGAGACAGTACCGATAGATTCACGGGACTGCGCCTGCTCGGCGTTAATGGCATCGGCAGCAAAAGCACCGAAAGACAGAACGGACAGAACGCTTAGTGTGGCTACGGTAGTTTTGATTTTCATGATTCTCTTCCTCGTCATATTCTTTACTGGGGTCTTCGTTTCGTGACCCTCATCACAAAATCAAGTATACACTAATAACGGTAAAAATTAATACCATGCTAATTGTTTCTCGTGAAATTACGTATTAAGCAAAAGGATTTATATAACTGAAGGGAATAAAAAAGCCGTATTCAGACGTGCATCATGCTTTTATTTTCAATAAAATCATAAGGATATGGCAATTTGATTATTCGTGCGATCTTGTGGCGAATCATCCACTGGATGAATGAATTGAAGCGGAAAAACGCACTATTTGTTAAATCTCAGATAACAGAATGTAAGGCAAAACGAGGCGGGAGCCGAAGATTCCCCGCTGCGGGACGCAGCAGGGAAGAGGATTACAGTTCCTGTTCGAACAGGACCAGAATAGCTTCGTACAGATCTTTTACCGAGAAACCATTGGCCGGGGTGGTGAAGATAGTATCGTCACCGGCGATGGTGCCGAGAATACCTTCTGCTTTCCCGAGCGAGTCGAGCAGACGCGCAATCAGCTGGGCAGCGCCCGGGCTGGTGTGGATCACCACCACGGCATCGTTATAGTCGATATCCAGCACCAGATTCTTCAGCGGGCTCGAGGTTGTCGGTACGCCCAACTCAGCAGGCAGACAGTAAACCATCTCCATTTTGGCGTTGCGGGTACGCACTGCGCCAAATTTGGTTAACATGCGGGAGACTTTCGACTGGTTGATATTTTCGAAGCCTTCTTCCTGTAAGGCCTGAACGATCTCACCCTGAGAACTAAACTTTTCTTCTTTAAGCAGCGCTTTAAACGCCTTAACCAATTCTTCTTGTTTAGAAGAGATTCGCATAAATCACCCGAAATATAGCGGTAGAAACAACATTATTATGCACATGGATGAATTTTTATGCAAACTATCTGCCCAATCTTAGGCTGAAATAATGTTATGAAAGGGAGTGATTTTATCAAAATTCGTTATCAAGGAACATGCCTGCGTCACGCCTCGCAAATAAGCCTAAAAGTAAATTAAATGTTATCAAATTGATGTTGTTTTGGTGGCTGGCGAGGGTGTATTGTAACCCCCTCTTGATTCGTTGCTTAGTTATCGCATAACGCCCGATAGCCTTCCGGCAGAAGCGAAAAGCGCGTGACCGCTAATTCTGAAACCATGAAGATTGTAATTATTGATCTGCTGAATTAAGGTCGCCGCGACGGAGTAACAGAAAGTTAGCTCACCATAATAAGGAGTTTAGGATGAAAGTCGCAGTCCTCGGCGCTGCTGGCGGTATCGGCCAGGCGCTTGCCCTACTACTGAAAACTCAGCTGCCTGCAGGCTCAGAACTCTCTCTGTACGACATCGCCCCGGTAACCCCTGGTGTGGCGGTTGACCTGAGCCACATCCCTACGGCTGTCAAAATTAAAGGCTTCTCCGGTGAAGATGCGCGTCCGGCGCTTGAAGGCGCAGACGTTGTGCTGATCTCCGCAGGCGTGGCGCGTAAGCCAGGCATGGATCGTTCTGACCTGTTCAACGTGAATGCCGGTATCGTTAAGAATCTGATTCAGCAGGTTGCGACAACCTGTCCGAAAGCCTGCATCGGTATCATCACTAACCCGGTTAACACCACTGTTGCTATCGCAGCAGAAGTGCTGAAAAAAGCGGGCGTGTATGACAAGAACAAACTGTTCGGCGTGACCACGCTGGACATCATCCGCTCCAACACCTTTGTGGCGGAACTGAAAGGTAAGCAGCCAACCGAGCTGGAAGTTCCGGTTATCGGTGGCCACTCTGGCGTGACCATTCTGCCACTGCTGTCCCAAATCCCTGGCGTGAGCTTCACCGAGCAGGAAGTGGCTGACCTGACTAAACGCATCCAGAACGCCGGCACCGAAGTGGTGGAAGCGAAGGCGGGTGGCGGATCTGCAACCCTCTCTATGGGTCAGGCTGCAGCACGTTTCGGTCTGTCTCTGGTGCGCGCCCTGCAGGGCGAGCAGGGCGTGGTGGAATGTGCGTACGTTGAAGGCGACGGCGAGCATGCACGCTTCTTCTCTCAGCCGCTGCTGCTGGGTAAAAACGGTATCGAAGAGCGTAAATCTATCGGCACCCTGAGCGCGTTCGAGCAGCAGGCGATGGCCGGCATGCTGGACACGCTGAAAAACGATATCGTCCTGGGCGAAGAGTTCGTTAACAAGTAAGCGACTCACTTCCCGTCAGGGCAATAAAAAACCGGAGCACTGGCTCCGGTTTTTTTATGTCCGCAGACTCAGTTGGTGGCCGGGTATTCCTGAATGGTCACCTGCAGCGTCAGTTTCTTATCATCGCGCATCACTTCTACCGGAATGATGGAGCCAGGTCTGATCTCAGCCACCTGGTCCATGGTCTCGAGGGCCGATATAGCCGGTTTACCGTTCACCGAGACGATAACGTCGTTAACCTTGATGCCTGCTTCCGCCGCCGGACCGCCAGGGGTCACTTCGTTCACCACAATGCCCTGGATCTGGTCGATGCCGCCACCCTGGGTATGCAGCGGCGCAATCTCACGCCCGCCAATACCAATGTAGCCGCGGATCACCCGACCGTCGCGAATGAGCTTATCCATAATCTTGTTCGCCAACTGGAACGGGATGGCGAAGCCGATGCCTTCGGGGGTTTCCCCATCGTTGCTCTTGTCAAACGAGAGGGTGTTGATGCCCATCAGTTCGCCCAGCGAGTTCACCAGCGCGCCGCCGGAGTTACCGTGGTTGATGGAGGCGTCCGTCTGCAGGAAGTTCTGCCGCCCGGAGGGGTTCAGGCCGATACGACCCGTCGCGCTGATAATCCCCTGGGTAATGGTCTGCCCGAGGTTATAGGGGTTGCCGATCGCCAGCACCACGTCACCAATATGCGGGGTACGTTTACGGTTGATGGGGATAGTGGGCAGACCGCCGGTGGCATTAATTTTGAGGACCGCCAGATCCGTCAGGCTGTCAGAACCGACCAGCAGGGCTTCAAAGACGCGGCCATCCTGCAGCGCAACGATGATCTGATCGGCATCGTTGATCACATGTTTGTTGGTAATGATGTAGCCGCGCTCATCCATGATCACCCCGGAGCCGAGGGTGCGGATCTCCAGCTGATTATGGCTGGTACTGTTCAGCCCACGGTTATAGACGTTAACCACCGCAGGGGCGGCGCGGCGTACTGCCTGATTGTAACTGGCAGGTGTTTCATCTGCGCTGTCAAACTGCGGTGCAGCCAGTTGATTGAACTGACGTAAAGAGGGCATCGCGACCAGCAACAGGCCGCCGACAACCAGGCCGATGGCGACCGAACGAATGAGCTTTAAAACCATGATACGGGCGTCGTTAAGGGAAGATCGCAAGCAGCATAGCATGACTTATCCGGACATCACACGGGGTGATGTCCGGACGCGTACAGGCTTAACGCAGCAGAATATAGAGCGTGTCGTTGCCGCGCACGATCTGCAGGGCAATAACGGTGGGTTTGCCTTCCAGTACTTTACGCATTTCGGCAATGGACTGTACACGCACGCGGTTCACCCCAATGATCACGTCATTCTCATGCAGACCGGCCTGGGCGGCAGGGCTGCTCTTCTCAACGCTGTCAAGGGTGATGCCTTTGGTGCCGTCTTTTAACTGCCCGTCGCTTAAGGTAGCCCCTTGCAGCGCCGGGGCAATCATCTCTGCGCTGGCCGATGATGAGGTGCTTTTATCCAGCGTGACCTGCAGATCCAGCGGTTTGCCGTCACGCAAAATGCCGAGCTTAACCGTAGCGCCTGGCTCCGTGGTGGCGATGCGCGAGCGCAGCTCGGCAAAGCTGCTTAACGGTTTATCATTCAGGCTGACGATCACGTCCCCGGATTTCACGCCCGCTTTTGCCGAGCCGGAATTCGGCAGCACTTCGCTGACGAAGGCACCGCGCTGGACGTTCAGGTTGAACGCTTTGGCGATATCCGCGCTCATTTCCGTGCCTTTAATGCCCAGCAGCCCGCGCTTCACTTCGCCGAAATCAATCAGCTGCTGTGCCAGCGTGCGGGCCATGTTGCTGGGAATGGCAAAACCAATCCCGACGCTGCCGCCGCCAGGTGCCAGAATGGCGGTGTTAATGCCGATCAGCTCTCCGTTCAGGTTCAGTAGCGCGCCGCCGGAGTTACCGCGGTTAATGGAGGCGTCGGTCTGGATAAAGTTTTCCAGCCCTTCAAGGTTCAGACCGCTACGACCCAGCGCGGAAATGATGCCGGAGGTGGCCGTCTGGCCCAGGCCAAAGGGGTTACCCACCGCGACGGCGAAATCTCCGACGCGCAGTTTGTCGGAATCGGCGATGGCGATTTGTGTCAGACCGGTTGGGTTCTGTAGCTGCAGCAGAGCGATATCGCTCTGATCGTCCCCGCCAATCAGTTTGGCGTCAAACTCCCGGCCATCGTTCATCTGGACGCTGATTTTATCGGCATGGCTGATGACGTGGTTGTTGGTCAGGACATAGCCTTTTGCGGCATCGATCACCACGCCCGAGCCCAGGCCTTCAAAAGGCTGCGCCTGGTCAGGGGCATCATCGCCAAAATACTTTTTCAGCTCTTCCGGGATGCGCTGGCTCTGCACGGCGGTGCCTTCAACCTGCACGCTGACCACCGCGGGCAGGACTTTTTCCAGCATCGGGGCGAGGCTCGGCAGCGCCGCCTGGCCCGGGACCTGGGAAGGGATTGCGGCCGCCGCCGGATACGATGCCGACAGCGATAATCCGATACTCAATGCTAACGCGCTCAACAGCTGATTTTTTTTGTTCATTTATGCTGGCTCTCGCAACCTGGAATGAAGGAATAACGGCCCTGAAACAGTCTGATGTTATTGAATTTTAAAACGCTGAACAATGAGGTGTTTGACTAAATAATAGCTGGGGTGCGGAAGAAAGGACGGGCGCAATGGCTGCGCCCGTAAAATTTATTTGCGATGTGCGATTAATCGCGCTTTGCGCCACCGCGCAGCAGGCCGGATGCGCCTTCGGAGTAGTCACGCGGCATCTGTACCGGCGCCTGATCGTTACTGGCTTCGGACTCTGCCAGACGGTTGCGGAATGGATTGTTCTCTGCGCTCATCTCCGGCAGCAGGCTGCTGGAGCTTTTCGCCATGTGCTGATAAAGCTTGCGGTAATCGTGGGCCATGTTGTCCAGCAGTTCGGCGCTCTGGGCAAAGTGGTTTACCAGCTCTTCACGATACTCATCCAGTTCAGCTTTGTTCTTTTCCAGTTCGTACTGCAACGCCTGTTGCTGGCGCAATTTGCGATTTCCAAAACGCATGGCCACGGCACCGATAGCGATACCGACGACTAAACCAATTAGCGCATATTCCCAGGTCATGAACTTCTCCCGTTGTCTTGTGGTTCCGTAGGGTGTTGGCTCGGCTTCATGCCTGTGCCTGATTATGCCACTATAACCGCTATTTCCTTAGAAGTGGAATCCCACCGCATCATCGCGTACTGTAGAACGGCCTTTTTTTCGCCAACTGAACAGGCTGACGGATAATAATTGAAGGAATAACAATAAGATCATGCAAAGCCTTTCCCCGACATCGCATTACCAACAGGCCCTGAACGAGGGCTCCCACCAGCCAGATGACGTACAGCGTGAAGCGGTAAGACGTCTGGACAGCATCTGGCAGCAGTTGGCCACCCAGCCGACCGAGGCCGCCCCTGCGGGAGGACTCAAGGCCGCGTTTGGACGACTGCTGGGCAAGAAAGCGCCGCAGGGCGTCACGCCGGTACGCGGCTTATATATGTGGGGCGGGGTAGGGCGCGGCAAAACCTGGCTGATGGATCTGTTTTACCAGAGCCTGCCGGGAACGCGTAAGCAGCGTCTTCATTTTCACCGCTTTATGCTGCGGGTGCATGAAGAGCTGACGGCCCTGCAGGGGCAGAGCGATCCACTGGATATCGTGGCCGAGCGCTTCAAAGCCGAAACCGACGTGCTGTGCTTCGATGAATTTTTTGTCTCCGATATTACCGACGCCATGCTGCTGGGGGGGCTGATGAAAGCGCTGTTTGCCCGCGGCATTACGCTGGTGGCGACCTCCAACATCCCACCGGATGAGCTCTACCGTAACGGTCTGCAACGCGCCCGTTTCTTGCCCGCTATCGATGCGATAAAAGAGCATTGCGACATCATGAACGTCGATGCTGGCGTCGACTATCGCCTGCGTACCCTGACCCAGGCCCATCTTTGGATCTCACCGTTAAACGACGACACGCAGCAGCAGATGGACAAGCTGTGGCTGGCGCTGGCAGGGGCCAGACGTGATAACGCCGACGTGCTGGAGGTCAACCATCGCCCGCTGCAAACCCTGGGCATTGTCAATCAAACCCTCGCCGTGTCGTTTGCCACCCTGTGTGTCGATGCCCGCAGCCAGCACGACTATATAGCGCTCTCGCGTCTGTTCCACACGGTGATGCTGTTCGATGTGCCGGTGATGACCACCCTGATGGAGAGCGAAGCCCGACGCTTTATCGCGCTGGTCGATGAGTTTTACGAACGTCACGTCAAGCTGGTGGTGAGCGCCGCCGTCCCTTTATATGAAATCTATCAGGGGGAGCGGCTGAAGTTTGAGTTCCAGCGCTGCCTGTCGCGCCTGCAGGAGATGCAAAGCGAAGAGTACCTGAAGCGCGAGCACATGCCTTAATAATAGCTACCCTCTCCCTGTGGGAGAGGGGCTGGGGGTGAGGGCACCAGACCGCACTGTCTTCACCCCGGAAAAACCCGCCTCAAATCACAATTAGGGGTCGACCTTTACCCCTGACTTCTCTATAATCTTGCGACCCCACGTTACAAGAAGGTTTTTTTCCCAAAACTTTCTCTGCGCCGGCATAGGCTATTCGAAGGGGTAGGTTTGCTGGACAATGTCGTGTGAACCTCAACTACTAAACGTTTGGGTGTTCACCAACGTGTAACTTATTTATTTGGGTAAGCTTTTAATGAAAACTTTTACAGCTAAACCAGAAACCGTAAAACGCGACTGGTATGTTGTTGACGCGACCGGTAAAACTCTGGGCCGTCTGGCTACCGAACTGGCTCGTCGCCTGCGCGGTAAGCACAAAGCGGAATACACTCCGCACGTAGATACCGGTGATTACATCATCGTTCTGAACGCTGACAAAGTTGCTGTAACCGGCAACAAGCGTACTGACAAAGTGTACTATCACCACACCGGCCACATCGGCGGTATCAAACAAGCGACCTTTGAAGAGATGATTGCCCGCCGTCCTGAGCGTGTGATTGAAATCGCGGTTAAAGGCATGCTGCCAAAAGGCCCGCTGGGTCGTGCTATGTACCGTAAACTGAAAGTTTACGCAGGTAACGAGCACAACCACGCGGCACAGCAACCGCAAGTTCTTGACATCTAATCGGGATTATAGGCAATGGCTGAAAATCAATACTACGGCACTGGTCGCCGCAAAAGCTCCGCCGCTCGCGTGTTCATCAAACCGGGCAGTGGTAAAATCGTTATCAACCAACGTTCTCTGGAACAGTACTTCGGTCGTGAAACTGCCCGCATGGTAGTTCGTCAGCCGCTGGAACTGGTCGACATGGTTGAGAAACTGGATCTGTACATCACTGTTAAAGGTGGTGGTATCTCTGGTCAGGCTGGTGCGATCCGTCACGGTATCACCCGCGCTCTGATGGAGTACGATGAGTCCCTGCGTGGCGAACTGCGTAAAGCTGGCTTCGTTACTCGTGATGCTCGTCAGGTTGAACGTAAGAAAGTCGGTCTGCGTAAAGCACGTCGTCGTCCACAGTTCTCCAAACGTTAATTTGTTTCTGCTTCGGCAGAGTACAATTGGCGAAAAACCCGCTTCGGCGGGTTTTTTTATGGGTAACGTAGAGGTTATCCACATACAGACGTCCTTTCTGACCTCTTTTTCGGCATTTCCAGAATCCCCTCACCACAAAGGCCGCAAAATCTGGTAAACTATCATCCACTTTTCTGTCCAAATAACGGTGAATGCTCGATTTTTGTTCGATTTTTGAACAAAAGGAGAAATTCTCAGGGATGGACAACAAAACATCTGGCTGGCCTGTATGGCTGGTAGCAGTAAAAATTCTGAATATACCTGGAGGTTTTCATGGCTGTCGCTGCCAACAAACGTTCGGTAATGACGCTGTTTTCTGGTCCTACTGACATTTATAGCCATCAGGTTCGTATCGTGCTGGCCGAGAAGGGTGTCAGTTTTGAGATCGAGCATGTGGAAAAGGATAACCCGCCTCAGGATCTTATCGATCTCAATCCAAGCCAGAGCGTACCAACGCTGGTGGATCGTGAGCTGACCCTGTGGGAATCCCGTATCATTATGGAATACCTGGATGAACGTTTCCCGCATCCGCCACTGATGCCGGTCTATCCGGTTGCCCGTGGTGAAAGCCGCCTGTACATGCAGCGTATCGAGAAAGACTGGTATACGCTGATGAACGTTATTGTGAACGGCTCCTCCTCAGAAGCCGATGCTGCGCGTAAACAGCTGCGTGAAGAGCTGCTGGCGATTGCACCGGTATTCGGTCAGCGTCCGTTCTTCCTGAGCGACGAGTTCAGCCTGGTCGATTGCTACCTGGCTCCGCTGCTGTGGCGTCTGCCTATTCTGGGCGTCGAGTTTAGCGGCCCTGGCGCGAAAGAGCTCAAAGGCTATATGACGCGTGTGTTCGAACGCGACTCATTCCTGGCTTCACTCACAGAAGCTGAACGTGAAATGCGTCTCGGCCGGGGTTAATGATTGTGGAAATGTCACAGCTATCTCCACGCCGTCCTTATCTGCTGCGCGCCTTCTATGAATGGCTGCTGGATAACCAGCTCACGCCGCACCTGGTAGTGGATGTGACGTTACCTGACGTGCAAGTACCGATGGAGTACGCGCGCGACGGGCAGATCGTACTGAATATTGCACCGCGTGCGGTAGGTAACCTGGAACTGGCGAATGATGAAGTGCGCTTTAACGCGCGTTTCGGTGGCGTTCCGCGTCAGGTTTCTGTGCCGCTGGCTGCCGTACTGGCTATCTATGCCCGTGAAAACGGCGCAGGCACCATGTTTGAGCCGGAAGCGGCTTATGATGAAGACGTTTCCAGCCTCAATGATGAAAACGGCGCGACTGAAAGCGAAAGCGAGCCAGTCATGTCGATCATCGACGGCGACAAACCGGATCACGATGACGATCCTGACGATACTCCGCCTCCGCGCGGCGGCCGTCCGGCCCTCCGCGTAGTGAAATAATAAAAAGGGCCTCTGGCCCTTTTTTTATGGCTGGAAAAAATTACATATTAATTATCAATATATTAAGTCTGTAAGCTATAAATAATAGATTATTAGTGTGTGAAACGTATCTATAACGCTTTTTAAATACATTTGTGCCTCTTCACGCCTGCAACCCGCTTAAATACCTTTTCCATTCGGAAAGTTATTACAAAAAACTATCATATTAAATATTTTTGATAATTGTTGTAGTTAACTTAAATACTATTAATAGGATTATCCTGTAATCTTACCCACACTATTTATTACAAATAGTCTATGTTTGACTTATTTCATAGTAAGTCGCATTACTCCGCCAAGGACACGACCAACCGGATCCGTTGTTGGTCGTTAAAATTTAAGGAAAGAAAATGACTCAGTTTAAAAAGACATTATCCACTTTAAGTGTATGTGCTGCTCTGTTGATGGCCGCTCAGGCAAATGCTGCTACCGATACCACGCTGAAAGTGAGTGGCTCAATTGTACCTGCGGCTTGCTCTCCTTCCCTGAGCAACAGTGGTGAAGTGTCATTTGGTTCAATTGCTGCTGCCTCCATCAAAAATGCCGCTGAGGGCAACTCTCTGGTACAGCTAGGTACAAAAGATATTACGTTGACCATCTCCTGTGAAGCGAATGCAGCCGTCGGCTTTAAAATGCTCGATAACCGTGCCAGCTCCGCTGTTGCTCTGTCTTCTTCTGCATTTATTAACGCGGCAATTTCTGGCGGAACCCCGGCTAACCAGCCTTACTTCGGCTTTGGCCTGGGTCTGGCATCTAATAATGCTAAGATCGGTGCTTATACCGTTACTGTTGATACAGCAAGCGTTACCGCTGATGGCGCATCGGTTGGTGTGGTTTACTCTGATGACAACGGCAGCAGCTGGCATACCGGTGATAAAACCCGTCAGACCTCTGATAATGCGCGTGTTTTAGCTGTCTCTGATAAATCGGGCACTGCTGAGCCTAAGTTGTTTAAAGAGGCCACTCTGCCGCTGAAAATCTCAGCAGGCGTTCAAACCACCTCTGTTCTGGGCGGGGATGAAATTACTCTCGATGGTAATGCAACCCTGAGCCTTGTTTACCTCTAAGCGGTAATAATAATGCGCGCGGCGTTATAAAATTTGCGGATAAAAATGTCGCGCCGCATTTAAAATAATTTTATTATTATCAAATACATTCTCTTTTATATTTTCTGAATTAATTGTCAATACCTTCTGAATTAACTTCTCCAAATTACCATTAAGTTATTGAGATTATTATGAAGCGTAGTGTTATTTTTTCACTATTATTTATTTCTATGCAGGCTTGCGCCGCCGGCATGGTACCGGAAACTTCTGTTTTATTAGTTGATGGAGCGAAAGGTGAAGCCAGTATGAATATTACCAATACGGATTCAGTTCCTGCTCTCCTGTATACCAATATTGTTGACTTGCCTGAAAGTAATAAATCTGTCCGTTTGATTGTCTCCCAACCGGTAGTTCGGGTTGAGGCGGGTGCCGTGCAGCGTATGCGGTTTATGTTGCAGATGGATAAACCATTAACTCAGCAGGAATTAAAACGGGTCACTTTCGAAGGTATCCCGCCCAAAATAAAAGGTCAAGAAAGGCTGGCTGTCACCATCCGTCAGGATTTACCAGTGATCATCCATCCTGTCGGTCTTAAGGAGGACCCAACGCCCTGGAAACATTTGCAGTGGCTTAAAAGCGGAAACTCTCTCATCGTTAAGAATCCATCAGATTATGTTGTTCGTATGACGACCGGATTCACTTCATTACCCTCCGGCCGGCCGGGAACGCTGAAAAATACCTACCTGTTGCCTCACTCCAGTATGACCGTAACCTTACCTGATAAAGCCGATAGTAAAGTCGAGTTTTATCCTGCGAGTCGTTATGGCTATAAAGGGGAACGTTATATCGCGCCGCTTCAATAAGCTGTTCAAGGAAAACACGGATGTTTAAAAGAACGCTTCTTATGTGCGCAGTAAGTTTACTGTGCTCCAGGCAGGGCAATGCCACAGATTTTGATTCCGGTGCCATTGAATTTGATAGTGAAACACTAAAATCGTTGGGTATCGATCCAAATGTCTCAGGCTATTTTGCCAACAAAGCACGTTTTATGCCGGGGAATATTCCCGTCACAATGAAAGTGAATGGAATCGATAAAGGTAGCATCGTTGCCCGCTTTAATGAGGGCGGTGAGCCCTGTTTCGATCGCACGCTGATGGAACAGGCAGATATACGCCTTCCCGGTGATTATAAAGAGGGGTGCTACGACTATCTTAAAACACATCCAAAAGCGGTTGTTAATGCCATTCCCGGCCAGGAGTTAATTGAGCTAATCGTTCCGCCTGATGAAATTAACCGTCAAAGCCTGAACCCAACGGATTTTAATATGGGCGGCTCTGGCGCGGTGCTTAATTATACGGCTATGTCTTCACGCAGTGAGTATAGCGGTGGCAGTTCCACCTATTCTCAGTTGCAGCTCGAAGGTGGCATCAATGTCGCCGGTTGGTTATTGCGCAGCCAGCAATTATTGAGCCAGACCGAAGGGCGATTTAATAGCGACAACGGTCAGACTTATTTACAGCGCACGTCTGTTGATTTCCACACTACGGCCAGAATGGGTGAAGTCAATATGAACAATGCCCTGTTAGACGGAACCGGACTGTACGGTGTCACGCTGACACCCGAAAGCGCGCTGGAAAC
The DNA here is from genome assembly GCA_002360945.1 of Leclercia adecarboxylata. Lineage (GTDB taxonomy): Bacteria > Pseudomonadota > Gammaproteobacteria > Enterobacterales > Enterobacteriaceae > Enterobacter > Enterobacter adecarboxylatus_B. The sequence goes on from DERO01000047.1 coordinate 54,147, forward strand.
GCCAGAAGGGCTGGTGAAGGTGAGTGGGATTGCCAATACCTCTCAGGCCCGTGTAGAAGTGCGTCAGCAGGGGATCCTGATCTATTCAACGCTGGTTCCGGTTGGCCCCTTTATGCTAACCGATATGCCTTTACGTAGTTACACCAGCGATCTCAACGTAACCGTTGTTGAAACTGACGGCAGCCAGCATAACTACGTTATTCCTTCGTCGCTCTATCTGCAGAAGATGGGCAATCCGGCTGGGCTATTTTTATCGTTTGGGCGGGTAAGCGATGAATACGATAAAAAGCCCATGGTGATTAGCGCATCGGGCGGCTGGCGGCTACTGCCAGAGGCTAATGCAAGCCTCGGTATCATTCTGGCCGAAGATTTTAAAGCCGCCGCTATGGGTGTTGATACCGCATTGTGGTCGGCAACCCTGCTGAGCCTCAAGGCAAAGCAGTCGTTTGACCACACGCAATCATTGCAGGGCCAGAGCTATCGCGCAGAGGTCAGTATCGCAACAAGCCTGGGCGTGAACATTACGGCATCATCGACTTACTATTCCCGGGGCTATCGCGAGTTTTCGCAGTTTATCGACAAAGATTATACGGCGACAAAGCAACATGAATATTCGGTTGGGCTGCAGTGGCAGAGCAAGGGGATAGGTGCGTTTAGCACCAGCGTGTACGAAACGAAAAACCGTGGCGGTGAAGACAGAACCCGTTATATCACCGCCGGCTGGGGCGGCAATTTCCGTTCTGCATACATTTCCGCTAACTGGCAGCGTCAGCTAAGCGGCAGCCAGGGGAATGGGAAAAACGAAGACCTGTTTTACCTGAATGTCACGGTTCCGTTAGGTCGAACCAACGTAAGTGCCTATGCGCGTCATGACAGCGGCAGAACCCGGTTCGGCTCCGCCGTAAACGGTAATATTAACGACGATAATGCTTACACCCTGGGCACCGAGCTGGGCAAGGAAGAGAACGATCGGAACGTGAGCGCGGGTCTGAGCAGCAATCTGCACTATTCGCAGCTGATGCTGAATGGCAGCGTGGCGGGTGAGAATCGGCGCAACTATTCAGGCTCATTGCAGGGCGGTGTGGTGGCGCATGCGGATGGCATAACCTTCTCTCCGCTGCCGGTACGTGAGACGTTCGGGATTGTATCGCTGGCTGAACCGGTTTCTGGTGTGAAAATTGAGACGCCACAGGGGCCCGTATGGACGGATAGTCGCGGCTATGCCGTTTTGCCTTCACTCAATGCCTGGCAAACGTCGCGAATTGAGGTCAACACCGAAACTTTGCCTAAAAATATGGATATCGGTAACGGGACGCGCATGGTTCAACAGGGGCGGGGTTCTGTCGGGAAAGTCCAGTTTAATGCCATTACCCAGCGGCGCGTTTTATTGCACGTGACGATGGTCAACGGTAAAAAACTGCCAAAAAACCTCGCCATTACCGATGACAAAGGGAATTACATCACGACGTCGGTTGACGAGGGCGTGGTGTTCCTGAATAACGCAACCACCCGCCAGACGCTGGCAGCGCAAGGCGAAAGCGAAAGCTGCCGTATTACGCTGGTATTGCCAGAGCAGGCTGAGACGGGTGTTTTCTATGAAACGGCAAAAGGAGTTTGCCAATGAAATTCGTCTTGCTGATGGTCGCTATGTTAGCCACACCCGTGTTCAGCTGGGCTGAATGTCAGATCTTCTCCAGCCAGCAAAAAGTCACCTGGGGCAGGCTCAGCGCGGCGGAAAGGCAGCACGCTAACGGACAAGCGATCCCGTTGCCGGAAAAGCAAATTCAGGTTCAGGTCGTGTGCAGCGAGCCGCAGCGAATCCGTCTCTTTATTGGCAGCGAAATGCCGCAAAACGGCACATTTTCGTTGGGTCCTGACGGAGAGATGCAAATAGTTGCCTCCCGGGCCCATGTCGACGATAAGCCTGTGCGTCTGGCACCGGTGAATCTTTCAGATGCGATACCGACTTCCGCTGGAAGTGAGACGCTGGATATCAGGCTCAACCAGGGGTTGGCATTTATGGATGGCAAAGAGGCTTACGGGAAAACTGCGTCTGTCTCGTTCACCGTGATGTCAACGATCAAACCAGGCTCCATTACGGAGAAAACGACCTGGCGCGGAAACCTGAAAATCAAAATGGATGTGCAATGATGCGACGACTTTACCTGCTGCTGGCGGCCTTAACGACGGCCGCCGTATCGGCGAATGATACCCTCGACGTCGATTTTGAGCTGACAGCAGATGCTGCTGCCTGCACGCCCGCCCTGAGCAATAACGGTATCGCTGATTTTGGTTCCCGCAGCGCCGGCAGCTTATCTGCCAATGCCTTTACCCAGTTGGGCACGCGGGAGTTAACCTTAACCATCACCTGCGAGTCCTCCACGGCGCTGGCGATCACCTCACGGGATACCCGTTCGTCATCGGTAAGGATAGGGGAAGATACCGATCGCGCGGTTGGCCCACACTTTAGCGTCAATGGCGGCCTGAACGTGGCGTATGCCTCACGACTGTTTGGCCTGGGAGTGACGGCTGAGAATACGCGTATCGGCAGCTATGCGATCCTTATTAACACCGACGGCATCGTTGCGCTGGATGGGAGCAAAAATGTCAGTGTGGATATGGCCGGGTCGGAAAGTAAAAGTGGCCCATGGTCGAGGCCTGATAACTATCTGCTGCCGGCAGCCGAAAGCTATTTTTATACTTTCGTGAGAAAAGGGACGATAGTGCCGCAGGCGGTGAGTTCCGTGAACGTACCGCTGCAGGTCAGCGTTGCCGTGGCAAACAAACTCAGTAGCAGTCAGCAGATTTCGTTAGACGGAGAGGCGGTGATCAGTATTGTCTATCTGTAATGATGGAAGGCAGGCATAAAACACGGCCCGGTGGGAGCAGATCCCACCGGGCCGTATTGTTTAGACTTCGAGGAAGTTCATGATGCCGTCTGCCGCTTTACGGCCTTCGGCAATGGCGGTCACCACCAGGTCAGAACCGCGAACGATATCGCCACCGGCGAAGATTTTCGGGTTGCTGGTCTGGAACGCGTTGTCGCTGCCTTCCGGGGCGATAATACGGCCCTGAGAGTCCAGTTCGACGCTGTGTTTTGCCAGCCATTCCATGCTGTGCGGACGGAAACCAAACGCCATTACTACCGCATCCGCCGGGATCACATACTCGGAACCGGCAACGATCTCCGCACGACGACGGCCTTTGGCATCCGGTGCGCCCATTTCGGTGCGCGCCATCTTCACGCCGCTGACTTTGCCGTTGGCATTCACTTCAATACCCAGAGGCTGGATGTTGAACTGGAACTCCACGCCCTCTTCACGCGCATTTTTCACTTCGCGTTTTGAGCCCGGCATGTTCTCTTCGTCACGACGATAGGCACAGATCACGTGCGCCGCATTCTGACGAATGGAGGTACGCACGCAGTCCATCGCGGTATCACCGCCGCCCAGCACCACCACGCGTTTGCCTTCCATGCTGACGTATGGCTCAGCGGCGGTTTCGCCGTAACCCATCATCTGCTTGGTGTTGGCGATGAGGAACGGCAACGCGTCATAAACGCCTGGCGCCTCTTCGTTTTCCAGACCACCGCGCATGGACTGATAGGTGCCGACGCCCAGGAACACGGCGTCGTAATCTTTCAGCAGATCGTCGAGCTGCACGTCACGGCCCACTTCGGTATTGAGTTTGAACTCAATCCCCATGCCGGTGAAGATTTCACGGCGGCGGGTCATCACTTCTTTCTCCAGCTTGAAGGCCGGGATACCGAAGGTCAACAGACCGCCGATCTCCGGGTGACGGTCAAACACCACCGCCTTCACGCCGTTGCGGGTCAGGACGTCGGCACAGGCCAGGCCTGCCGGACCGGCACCGATGATTGCCACGCGTTTGTCGGTCTGACGCACGCCGGTCATATCCGGGCGCCAGCCCATCTCGAAGGCTTTATCGTTGATATAGCGTTCGATGTTGCCGATGGTCACTGCACCAAACTCGTCGTTCAGGGTGCAGGAGCCTTCACACAGACGGTCCTGAGGACACACGCGGCCACACACTTCCGGCAGGGTGTTAGTCTGGTGGGACAGCTCGGCGGCCTCGAAAATACGCCCTTCGTTAGCCAGCTTCAGCCAGTTCGGGATGTAGTTATGGACCGGGCACTTCCACTCGCAGTACGGGTTGCCGCAGGACAGGCAGCGGTCTGCCTGTGCTTTGGCCTGGCCTTCGGAAAACGGCTCGTAGATCTCAACAAATTCAATTTTACGGATCTTCAGCGGCTTCTTCGGCGGATCCACACGCTGCAGGTCGATAAACTGGTAAACATTCTGGCTCATCTGAATTCCTTACTGCGCCTGCACACGCAGCTCTGCTGCGCTACGACTACGGTGACCCAACAGGGCTTTAACATCGCTGGACTTCGGTTTAACCAGCGCGAATTTCGCAGAGAACGCCGGCCAGTTCGCCAGGATCTCTTCGCCGCGCACGGAACCGGTATGGTGCACATGCTCGGTGATCAAACCACGCAGATGCTCTTCGTGGATCGCCAGGCTTTCAACATCCAGCACTTCCACCAGCTCCGGGTTCACGCGTTTACGGAAATCACCGCTTTCGTCCAGGACATAGGCGAAACCACCGGTCATACCTGCCCCGAAGTTCACGCCGGTTTTGCCCAGCACGCAGACGATCCCACCGGTCATGTATTCACAGCCGTTATCGCCAATACCTTCCACCACGGTGATGGCACCGGAGTTACGTACCGCGAAACGCTCACCTGCACGACCTGCGGCAAACAGACGACCCCCGGTCGCACCGTACAGACAGGTGTTACCGATGATGCTGGCATCGCAGCTGCGGAAGGCCGAGCCGACCGGAGGACGCACCGCCAGCAGACCGCCCGCCATGCCTTTACCAACGTAGTCGTTGGCATCGCCGGTCAGGTACAGCTCAACGCCGCCGGCGTTCCACACGCCGAAGCTCTGACCCGCGGTACCGCTGAAGTGCGCGGTAATCGGATCGGCAGCCAGGCCCTGGTCGCCGTGGGTCTGCGCAATGTAGCCCGAGAGGGTTGCGCCGACGGAACGGTCAGTGTTGCGAATATCAAACCAGAAGGTTTTGCTCTGCTTGTCATCCACATACGGCTTCGCCTGTTGCAACAGCTGGGCGTTCAGCACGCCATTGTCGAACGGCGGATTGTTCTCGGTGCAGTACACCGCTTTGCCCGGATGCGGTTCAGCCGTTTCCAGCAGACGGGACAGCTTCAGGTTCTGCTGCTTCGCCGTGAATCCTTCCAGCTCTTTCAGCAGGTCGGTACGGCCAATCAGATCCACCAGACGCGTCACGCCCAGCTGCGCCATCAGCTCGCGGGTTTCGCGGGCGATGAAGTCAAAGTAGTTGGTCACTTTGAACGGCAGGCCGTGGTAGTGATTTTTACGCAGCTTCTCATCCTGGGTTGCAACACCGGTTGCGCAGTTGTTCAGGTGACAAATTCGCAGGTATTTACAGCCCAGCGCCACCATCGGGCCAGTACCGAAGCCAAAGCTCTCTGCACCCAGAATCGCGGCTTTGATGATGTCGAGGCCGGTTTTCAGGCCGCCATCCACCTGCAGACGGATCTTGTGACGCAGACCGTTAGCCACCAGCGCCTGCTGGGTTTCCACCAGGCCCAACTCCCACGGACAGCCCGCGTATTTCACCGAGGAGAGCGGGCTCGCCCCGGTACCGCCGTCGTAACCGGCGATGGTGATCAGATCCGCATAGGCTTTTGCCACACCGGTGGCGATAGTGCCCACGCCCGGCTCGGAAACCAGCTTCACGGAGATCATCGCTTTCGGGTTGACCTGTTTCAGGTCGAAAATCAGCTGCGCTAAGTCCTCGATAGAGTAGATATCGTGGTGCGGCGGCGGGGAGATCAGCGTCACGCCCGGTACCGAGTAGCGCAGTTTGGCGATGTACGGGGTCACTTTGTCACCCGGTAACTGACCGCCTTCGCCCGGTTTCGCACCCTGAGCGACTTTAATCTGAATCACGTCGGCGTTAACCAGGTACGCAGGAGTCACACCGAAGCGGCCGGAAGCGACCTGCTTGATGCGCGACACTTTGTTGGTGCCGTAGCGCGCCGGATCTTCACCGCCTTCGCCGGAGTTGGAGTTCCCGCCGATGCTGTTCATCGCTTCTGCCAGCGCCTCGTGGGCTTCCGGGCTCAGCGCGCCGATAGACATCGCGGCGGTATCAAAGCGTTTGAACAGTTCACTCGCCGGTTCAACGTCGTTGATGCTGACGGCGGTATCGCCCGGGTTCACTGCCAGCAGATCGCGCAGCGTGGCCGCCGGACGGTTGTTCACCAGCTCGGCATACTGCTGATAATCGCTGTACTCACCGCTCTGGACTGCCTGTTGCAGGGTGCGCACCACGTCCGGGTTATAGGCGTGGTATTCGCCGCCGTGGACATACTTCAGCTGTCCGCCCTGATCCAGCGGCTTACGAGCCAGCCAGGCGCGTTTGGAGAGGTTCAGCAGATCCTGCTGGAAGTCGCTAAAGCCCGCTCCGCCGATACGGCTGATCACGCCCTGGAAGCACAGGTCGGCAACATCGTCATGCAGACCGACGGCTTCGAACAGTTTCGAGCAGCGGTAAGAGGCGATGGTTGAGATGCCCATCTTGGACATGATCTTGTACAGGCCTTTGTTGATGCCGTTACGGTAGTTCAGCATCACGGTACGGTAATCTTTGTCGATAGCCTGGCCGTCGACCAGTTTGGCCAGCGTTTCGTAAGCCAGGTACGGGTAGATCGCCGTTGCACCGAAGCCCAGCAGCACCGCGAAGTGGTGCGGGTCACGTGCGCTGGCGGTTTCCACGATGATGTTGGCGTCGCAGCGCAGGCTTTTATCGACCAGACGGGTCTGGATTGCACCGACGGCCATTGGCGCCGGAACCGGCAGGCGGTTCTTCGCAATATTGCGGTCGGACAGCACCAGCAGAACGGTACCGTTACGTACCATCTGTTCCGCTTTATCGCACAGCGCATGCACCGTCTCTTCGAGGGTCGTTTCGGTCACGTCGAAGGTAATATCGAGCGTGTCGGCGCGGTAGTGCTCCTCTTGCATAGTGGTGAGCTGTTTAAAATCGGAGTACAGCAGGATCGGCGATTTAAAGGTCAGACGATGCGCCTGGCCTTCGGCTTCACAGAAGACGTTCATCTCACGACCGATGCTGGTGGCCAGCGACATCACGTGTGCTTCACGCAGCGGATCGATCGGCGGGTTAGTGACCTGCGCAAATTGCTGACGGAAGTAGTCGTAAATGATACGCGGCTGGCTGGAGAGCACGGCAAACGGGGTGTCATCACCCATCGAGCCGACCGCTTCCTGGCCGTTTTCACCCAACACACGGATAACGGAGTCCAGCTCTTCCGCGCTGTAGTTAAACTGTTTCTGGTAGCTGGCGAGGGTATCGTCATCCAGCTCGCGGCTGCCCACGTCCTGGTCCGGCAGATCTTCAAACGGCACCAGACGGCGAACGTTTTTCTCCATCCACTCTTTGTACGGATGGCGGCTTTTCAGATCGTTATCGGTTTCGGCGGAGTGCAGGATGCGGCCGACGCGGGTGTCGATCACCATCAGTTCGCCAGGCCCTACGCGACCTTTCTCAACCACTTCGTCAGGCTGGTAATCCCAGATCCCCACTTCCGAGGCGCAGGTGATCAGCTTGTCTTTGGTGATGACGTAGCGCGCCGGGCGCAGGCCGTTACGGTCAAGGTTACAGGCCGCAAAGCGTCCGTCGGACATCACGATACCGGCCGGGCCATCCCACGGCTCCATGTGCATGGAGTTAAAGTCGAAGAAGGAGCGCAGCTCCGGATCCATATCCGGGTTGTTCTGCCAGGCTGGTGGAACCAGCAGGCGCATGGCGCGGACGATATCCATCCCGCCAGCCAGCAGCAGTTCCAGCATGTTATCCATCGAGCTGGAGTCCGAGCCGGTTTCGTTGACGAACGGCGCTGCATCGTGCAGATCCGGGATCAGTGGGGTCTGGAATTTATAGGTACGGGCGCGTGCCCACTGGCGGTTACCGGTGATGGTGTTGATTTCGCCGTTGTGCGCCAGATAGCGGAACGGCTGAGCCAGCGGCCAGCGTGGTACGGTGTTGGTAGAGAAGCGCTGGTGGAACAGGCAAATGGCCGATTCCAGACGCAGGTCCGCCAGGTCCAGGTAGAAGCGCGGCAGGTCAGCCGGCATACACAGACCTTTATAGATGTTCACCAGATTCGAGAGGCTACAGACGTAGAACTCTTTATCGTCCTGGAGACGTTTTTCAATGCGGCGACGGGCGATAAACAGGCGGCGTTCCATATCACGTGGACGCCAGCCCGCAGGCGCGTTGACAAAGATTTGTTCGATACGAGGCAGCGAGGAGAGGGCGATTTCACCGAGTACCCCTTCGTTGGTGGGCACATCGCGCCAGCCGACGATAGACAGGGTTTCGCGTTGAAGTTCTTCTTCGACGATGCGGCGTGAAACGGCTGCTTTATCCGCGTCCTGATTCAGGAACAGCATACCAACAGCGTAGTTTTTGGCTAAGCGCCAGCCGCGCTCTTCCGCCACGATGCGAAAGAAACGATCCGGTTTTTGCAGCAGCAGACCGCAACCGTCGCCGGTTTTACCATCCGCGAGGATAGCACCACGGTGCTGCATACGGGCCAGTGCGTGTATAGCGGTACGCACTACCTTGTGGCTAGGTTCGCCTTCTATGTGGGCGATCAGGCCGAAACCACAGTTATCCTTCTCAAGGGATTTATCGTACAACATATCAGTGAACCTCCCCAGGCTCTTCGGGACTTCTCTCTGGACCGTGGCGCACAGGCACAGCAAGAGCGCGGCGACGGGGTTTGCGTTTCATACGCGTACCTCGCATTCGCCCTCTTAATATCCTTTTCGCACAGGTCAAACAAGTTTGAGGACTTGCTTCAGAGGGAATCTCAACTACTGCATAAATATGATGAGCAGGCTGCTCATCCAGAAAGCTTCCAGCGGATTTCCAACTTATCGGGAATCCGTACACAGGTCAAATGGCAATCTTATTTATACAAAAATGTGCTAAAGGAAGGTTAT
>DERO01000021.1 GCA_002360945.1 Leclercia adecarboxylata
CGTACACCCACAGGGAGAGGGGGAAAACACAGGAATTACAGCAGCTGCGCCAGACGGTTGATATCTGACTGGATCGCTCCGGCGGTCACGTCACGGCCCGCACCCGGTCCGCGGATCACCAGCGGGTTATCGCGGTACCAGCGGCTTTCGATGGCGAAGACGTTATCGCACGGCAGCAGCGCCGCCAGCGGATGCTCCGGGCGAACAGCTTCAACCCCGACGCGCGCTTTGCCATTGGCATCGAAACGCGCCACGTAGCGCAGAACCAGACCCATTTCACGGGCCGCTTCCAGGCGCTGTAGCATCTGCTCATTCAGGGCATCGCCGTTCTCGAAGAAGTGATCGACAGACCCCTCTTCACAGCCCGCTGGCACCAGCGACTCTACGCGAACCTGGTTCGGCTCGATGTCGTAGCCCGCTTCACGCGCCACAATTACCAGCTTACGCATCACGTCTTTACCGGAGAGGTCAACGCGCGGGTCGGGCTCGGTCAGCCCCTGCTGCCACGCCTGATCCACCAGGTCGGTGAAGGGGACGGTGCCATCAAACTGCAGGAACAGCCACGACAGGGTACCGGAGAAGATACCGCTGATCGCCAGAATGCTGTCGCCGCTTTCGATCAGATCGCGCACGGTGTGGTTAACCGGCAACCCGGCGCCCACGGTGGCGTTGTACAGCCAGTGACGACCGGTTTTTTCAAAGGCGTCGTGGATCTGACGATAGTTGCGGGTGTTACTCGCGCCCGCCAGCTTGTTGGCGCTGATAACGTGGAAACCGTGGCTGGCGAAATCGAGATACTGATCGGCCAACTGCTCGCTGGCAGTCACATCCAGCACCACCAGGTCGTCATACGGATGGGCACGCATCCACAGGAACAGCGACTCCTCATCCTGCTCAATGGCTTCGTCGTTAAAGAAGGCCAGCGCGCGGCTGGCGTCCAGCCCTTCATAGCTGAGCAGGCTGCGGCGGCTGTCCACTACGCCCGCCAGCACAAATTCAAAGCCGGTACGCGCCGAGAGCGTGGTCTGTTCGCGAGCAAACAGCTCCAGCCAGCGGGAACCGATATTGCCTTTCCCGAACAGCACCAGGCCGATACGTTTTTCGGCGCGGAACAGCGACTGGTGCAGGCCCTGAATCAGGCTCTCGGTTGGACCGGTACGCATGACGGCGACCAGACTGATCCCCTCTTCCGACTGCCAGGTAAATTCTACCGGCTGGCCTTTCAGCTGCTGCCAGAAGCGGTGGCAGTGCAGCGGGTTACGGGTGACGCCCGCCCCTACCATTGCAATCAGCGCCAGCCCCTGGCGCAGACGAAGCTCGCCCGGCAGGCCCGCTTCATCGAGGATTTTCAGCGCGCTGTCGGCCACTTCTGCGGTGTAGCAGAACTGCAGCAGGTGACGGTCAGTGTGCACCCCCACCGCCAGCGGACGGATCTGGGCGCGCTTCAGGATCAGGTCGATCTCTTTGTGCGTCTGTTTGAAATCATGTCCGGCCGGAACGAGGAACTCGATCAGGCAGATGTCGTCATGGCTGGTAACGATACGCGCCCCCGTGCCGGAAGCCAGCACGCGCTCGATACGGGTCGAGCCCTGATCCGGCGTGTAGCTGCAGCGCAGCTGCAGGTCGATATCGCTGCCGGAGACCGGCTGAAGCGTGCGCGCGTGCAGAACCGGTGCCGCCAGACGGGCCAGCTCGCTGGCTTCGTCGAGGCGCAGCAGCGGCAGCAGGCAGGCATCTTTCACCTTACGCGGGTCGGCGCTGTAGACGCCGGCCACGTCGCTCCAGATGGTGACGCGGGATACGCCCGCCAGAGCACCGATCTGCGTTGCGGAGTAGTCAGAGCCGTTACGTCCCAGCAGCACGGTTTCGCCCGCATTGCTGCGGCTGATAAAGCCGGTCACGACAATACGTTTGTTCGGATGCTGCACCAGCAGCTGCTGGAGCAACGGATAAGAGAGGCCTTCATCTACCTGCGGCTGAGCGCCGCGCTCGGCGCGCAGGAAATCACGCGCGTCCAGCCAGGCCGCGTCGAGCCCCTGCTGTTGCAGGACGGCGGCCATCAGACGGGCAGACCACACTTCACCGTGGCCCACCACTTCGGCATACACGGCGTCGGTAACGCCGCTGTCGAGTAAACCGGCCAGCCGCTCCAGATCGTGAATAAAGGTGCCGATCAGGCCATCGGCCACGTCGGCAGGCAATAAACCGGCGATCAGTTCACTCTGGTAACGGCGTAACGCTTGTTGAACCTGATGCGCAGAGAGACGATCGGTCTGGCTTAACTTCAGCCAGCTAATCAACTGGTTGGTGGTGCTGCCCGCCGCGGAGACAACCATCATGTCACCCGGCTGTGAATACTCCGTCATGATCCCCGCGACACGCAGGTAACACTTCACATCAGCAAGACTACTACCACCAAACTTGTGCAGCTGGCGACCCTTCGCCCCTGCCTGCGCTATCACACTCATGATTACCCCTTGGCTGCGATCCGGAAGCCATTTTCCAGATCGGCAATTAAATCTTCACAATCTTCAATACCGGTTGAGATACGCAGCAGCGTCTCAGAGATCCCGGCGGCGGCACGCGCTTCTGGCGCCATGCCTGCGTGCGTCATTGTTGCGGCGTGGGAGATTAAGCTTTCGACTCCCCCTAATGATTCCGCCAGCGTAAACAGTGACAACCCGCTCAGGAAGCGACGCAGCGTCTGCTCATCGCCATCCAGCTCAAAACTTAACATCGCGCCAAAACCCTTTTGTTGACGCGCCGCAATCTCGTGTCCCTGATTCTCCGGCAGCGACGGGTGATAGAGCTTTTTCACCAGCGGCTGGGTCTTCAGGAAATCGACAATCGCCTGGGCGTTACGCTGCGCCACGTCCATACGCGGCGACAGGGTACGCAGCCCGCGCAGCAGCAGGTAGCTGTCAAACGCACTGCCGGTGACGCCGATATTATTCGCCCACCATGCCAGTTCGGTGACAAGCGCCGGATCTTTGGCAATCACTACGCCGGCCACGACGTCCGAGTGACCGTTCAGGTATTTGGTGCATGAATGCAATACCAGATCCGCACCCAGTGCCAGCGGGTTCTGCAAGGCCGGACTGAGGAAGGTATTATCCACTACACTTATCGCTCCCGCATCCCTCGAAAGCTGACAAATTTTCGCAATATCCACCACGCGCAGCAGCGGGTTGCTTGGACTCTCGATTAAAACCAGCTTCGGTTTCTCTGCCAGCGCCTGTTTCAGCGCCTGCTCATCACCCTGATCGACGAACAGCACGCGGTAGCACCCGCGCTTCGCCAGGCTGTCGAACAGACGGTAGCTGCCGCCGTAGCAGTCGTGCGGGGCCACCAGCAGATCGCCAGGCTTCAGGAACACGGTGGTCACCAGGTGGATAGCCGACATGCCGGTATTGGTTAACACCGCGCCTGCGCCGCCTTCCAGCTCCGCTAGCGCACGCTGGGTGACATCACGCGTCGGGTTGCCACGGCGCGAGTAGTCATGAGCGCGTGGTTCATTAAATCCGGTGAAGTTATAGGTACTGGAGAGATGAATCGGCGGGACAACGCAGCCGTACTGTTCGTCATCATTCAATCCGCTACGCACTGCGATGGTGGCCTGTTTACGCGTCATGGTGAAGGCTTCCTGGCTTAATGGATGAAAAGTCAGGCACCAGAGTAAACATTGATTATATGGACGTCAATACATCTGGACATCTAAACTTCTTTGCGTATAGATTGAGCAATACGCAAATAGCCGTTAAAATTACATGCTTTAGCGCATAACCCAGAGGCAATATCCGTGTCACGGTGGCGTCTCTACGGTAAACTACGCAAGATTATGGCGCGAAACCCTGCGAACCGCTGCGGTGTCGGCCTCATATTAATGACAGAGAGGATTAAAGGTATCTCATGGCTGAATGGAGCGGCGAATATATCAGCCCATACGCTGAGCACGGTAAGAAGAGTGAACAAGTAAA
>DERO01000034.1 GCA_002360945.1 Leclercia adecarboxylata
ACGTTTAATTTTACGTTCGGCGCGGGCCAGTGAAACCCGAACTTTCAGCCAGAACAGGCCGCAAATAAGCCAGCCGATCGCAAAGCCCGCCGCAAAGAGTACCGCCAGCAGGCTGGAAATCCGATATTCGCCTTGCGCCAGCAGATAATTAAAGGTTACCTGTTGATCGTTTTGCGCACCCAATGTGACGGAAATGACAAAAATCGCCAGCACCAGTAAGAAAATGAGTAAATATTTCACATTACTTCCCGTTATGTGGTTTGAGCGAATAAAGAGTGTTCAACATCGCGTAGCCAGCCTTATAAACTACCATTTTCAGGACGGGCGCGAAATGGAAAAAGCATCGCGCCGCCCTTAGATCTGCGGCTAAATATGAGAATTTCAACCGCAGTCAGCTTTCTTCGTCTCTGTCGGCGATTTCCCGCTTCTCTTCTGCCGGCGGCGTGAGTGGGCCGCAGACGCGCTGAGCAAGCCAGGTGGCGCAGGTGATCAGCAGCCACGACATCAGAGTGGCAACGACAAGGTCCCGCGGCCAGTGCATACCGAGCAGCAGACGGCTTCCCATGACGCCCGTCGCCCAGACCAGCAGAAAGGCGATGGTGAACGTGCGCCGACGCGGCCACAGCAGCCCTACCCCCAGCAATGCCCAGCTTGCAGCGAACATCGTGTGTCCGGACGGGAAAGCAAACCCGGTCTCTTTTTGCCAGTGCTTGCGTAAAAATGTCGGCACAGCCTGTTGTTCAGTAAGCTGTTCTTTTACCAGCTCACCGCGTTCTTTACGCTTTAAATTGTAGAAGTCGTTGACCGGGACATGGTGAGTTTTTTCCAGCCAGACAACAAACGGTCGCGGCTCCTGAACCCGATCTTTCACCAGAGATTTTAGTCCCTGTCCGATCAGGATCACGCCGGCGAGAATGGCAAATAGCATAATGGCCGCCCGCATCCGAAAACGCAGACACCATAAAAACCAGCCGCACAACAGGGTATGGGTAATGATGCCCCAGGGTTGGGTGACCGTCTCCGTGATCCAGAACAGCGCCTTCAACCATCCGCTATTCGTGCCAGGCTGCCACTGCCAGCCGGATATCCATACAGCCACTGGCATTATCAGCAATATCCCTGCGCCAACCGCCGTACGGCGGGCAATTGAAAGCATGTCATCTCCTTTTTTCGATAAGCCCCACAATCATAACCGAAAAATCAGAGCTGCGTAAAAATGTCGGATTGTGCGTTTAACGTTCGTTAAGCTGGCGGTGATTAGGTGAACCTGTGAAGCTTGTGGCAAAATAAGACAATACCGACAGCCAAACAGGCAACAGACACAAGGCGTGTCAGCATTTTCTGGAGAATCACATGCAGCTTAAACGTGTGGCAGAAGCCAATCTGCCAACCCCCTGGGGCGATTTCCTGATGGTGGGTTTTGAAGAACTGGCAACCGGGCAGGATCACGTTGCGTTAGTGTTCGGAGATACCTCCGGACAGACGCCAGTCCTTGCTCGTGTTCATTCCGAGTGTTTGACGGGTGACGCCCTGTTTAGCCTGCGCTGCGATTGTGGTTTTCAACTGGAAGCCGCCCTGTCGCATATTGCGGAAGAAGGCCGCGGCATTCTGCTGTATCACCGTCAGGAAGGTCGTAATATCGGCCTGTTGAACAAGATCCGCGCCTATGCCCTGCAGGATCAGGGATATGACACCGTGGAAGCGAACCACCAGTTAGGCTTTGCTGCCGACGAGCGTGACTTCACCCTGTGCGCCGATATGTTCAAGCTGCTGGGGGTGGACGAAGTGCGTCTCCTGACCAATAACCCGCGTAAAGTCGAGATCCTCACCGAAGCTGGCATCAACATCGTTGAACGCGTTCCGCTGATCGTGGGCCGTAACCCGAACAACGAGCACTATCTGGATACTAAAGCTGCGAAGCTTGGTCATCTGTTGAGCGAGTAATATTAACAGCCCGGCAGCGCCAGGGCGTGCCGGGCTGGTCATGACGTTTTAATTCAGCATATTACGAATCACATAGTGCAGAATGCCATCGTTCTGGTAGTAGGTCAGTTCCGTCGCGGTATCAATTCGACAGCGACAGTTCACGACCTCGGTTTGCCCATCCGCACGCGTCAGTTTGACCGGTACGGTAGCGCCAGGCGTCAGACTTTGCAGATCTGCAATATCAATACGCTCTTCCCCCGTCAGCCCCAGCGTTTTACGCGATGACCCCTGCGGGAACTCCAGCGGTAAAATCCCCATCCCGATCAGGTTCGAACGGTGGATGCGTTCAAACGACTCTGCGATCACCACGCGCACGCCCAGCAGTCGTGGCCCTTTTGCTGCCCAGTCGCGGCTGGAGCCGGAACCGTACTCTTTCCCGGCGATCACCGCAAGCGGCGTGCCTTCCTGCTGATACTTCATGGCAGCATCGTAAATCGAGATCACTTCCGTGCCCGGCAGATGGCGGGTCATCCCGCCCTCAACGCCAGGAACCATTTCGTTGCGGATGCGGATATTGGCGAAAGTGCCACGCATCATCACCTCATGGTTACCGCGACGCGAGCCGTAGGAGTTGAAGTCACGTCGCTCCACGCCACGACTCTGCAGATAACGCCCTGCCGGGCTATCCGCTTTAATGCTGCCCGCCGGGGAGATATGGTCGGTGGTCACCGAGTCGCCGAGGATGGCCAGCACCCGCGCGCCGTGGATATCTTCCAGCGGTTTAGGTTCCGCCAGCATCTCGTCGAAGAAAGGCGACAGGCGAATGTAGGTGGAATCATCCTGCCAGCCGTAGGTGTCCGAGCGGGCCACCTCAATACTTTTCCACTCAGCCGTGCCTTCGAACACTTCGGCATACTCTTTGCGGAACATGTCGGTGGAGACTTTTTCCACCGCGAGGGCGATCTCCTGCGCTGACGGCCAGATATCTTTCAGATAAACCGGATCGCCTTTACGATCGTGCCCCAGCGGCTCGGTCGCGAGGTTAATATTCATATTGCCGGCCAGGGCATAGGCCACTACCAGAGGCGGTGATGCCAGCCAGTTGGTTTTCACCAGCGGATGGATACGGCCTTCGAAGTTACGGTTGCCCGAGAGCACCGCCCCGACCGTCAGATCGCCCTGCTTGATCGCCGTCTCGATAGGATCGGGCAGCGGACCGGAGTTACCGATACAGGTGGTACACCCATAGCCGACCAGGTTAAAGCCCAGCTCGTCCAGGTATGGCGTCAGGCGGGCCTGAGCCAGATAATCGGACACCACTTTGGAACCCGGGGCCAGCGAGGCTTTGACCCACGGCTGGCGTTTCAGGCCGAGGGTAACGGCTTTTTTGGCCAGCAGCCCGGCAGCCATCAGCACGCTAGGGTTAGAGGTATTGGTGCAGGAGGTGATCGCTGCGATCACCACCGCGCCATCCGGAAGCTGATACTGATGGCCGTTCATAACGTAATCAATGGGGCGGCGATCTTTCTGGGTGGTGTTAACCTCCAACTCATTGCTGGCGGCAAACGCCTTTGGCACATCCGGCAGGGCCACGCGATCCTGGGGACGTTTCGGCCCGGCGAGGCTGGCTTCAACTTCGCCCATATCCAGCGCCAGGGTGCTGGTGAATACCGGCTCATCACCCGGGTTACGCCACATCCCTTGCGCTTTGGCATAGGCTTCAACCAGCTCGACCTGTTCGCTGCTCCGCCCGCTGAGGCGCATATACTCCAGCGTCACGCCGTCAATCGGGAAGAAGCCACAGGTCGCGCCATATTCCGGCGCCATGTTGGCGATAGTGGCCCGGTCAGCCAGCGGCAACGAGTCAAGACCATCACCGTAGAATTCAACGAACTTACCCACCACGCCATGCTTACGCAGCATCTGGGTCACGGTGAGCACCAGATCGGTGGCGGTGATCCCTTCGCTCAGTTTGCCGGTCAGTTTAAAGCCGACCACGTCAGGGATCAGCATCGACACCGGCTGGCCAAGCATGGCGGCCTCGGCTTCGATACCCCCTACCCCCCAGCCCAGCACGCCAAGACCGTTGATCATGGTGGTGTGAGAGTCGGTGCCGACCAGTGTATCCGGGTAGGCCACCCACTCTTTATCCTGCAGTTCGCTCCACACCGCCTTACCGAGGTATTCGAGATTGACCTGGTGGCAGATGCCGGTGCCGGGTGGAACCACGCTAAAGCGGCTGAAGGCCTGCTGGCCCCACTTCAGAAAGACATAACGCTCGTGGTTACGCTCCATCTCCAGACGCACGTTCTCTTCAAACGCATCGTCATCGCCAAAGTGGTCCACGGTTACCGAGTGGTCAATGACCAGATCCACCGGAGAAAGCGGGTTTACTTTCGCGGTATCGCCACCGAGACGTTTAACCGCTTCACGCATCGCCGCCAGATCGACCACCGCCGGGACGCCGGTAAAGTCCTGCATCAGGACCCTGGCGGGACGATAGGCTATCTCACGGTCGGCATGGGCATTTTGCAGCCACCCGGCGAGAGCGTGAATGTCTTCGGCGGTGACAGAGACCTCATCCTGCCAGCGCAGGAGGTTTTCCAGTAACACTTTAAGCGACTTGGGTAAACGGGCGATGTCTCCAAGTTCCCTGGCGGCCAGCGGCAGGCTGTAGTAGTGATAGGTTTTGTTTTCGGCCTGCAATGTGTCCTTACTGGCTTCGCGTAAGGTTAACGACATAAGCTCCTCCTTAATTACCGGGATTGCGATACCCTGACCTTTATCAGGGCCGTAATTAAAGATAACACATCGTCACCGTAACGATTTGATAACAACCCAAATGGACAAATTTGCAGAGAAATGGCGAGGTCAAAAAGAAAAAGCCCCGCTTGAGCGAGGCTTTATTTTTCAGTGTAGGGTGAGCCAGATAAGCTGGTACCAGAAGAGAATCGACAGAGAGAACGCGGCGATCCACGACCAGTATTTGACTCTGGATATATTATTCATCATTGTGACACCCGTCTTTATTTATTTGTTTACGGCTGAGTCTGGCTCAGTTCGGTATTGCTGAAGTGTATTTATTAAAGAGTACAAAAGCGCACTGGATTATTTATGCACTACGCCTGAGCGGCAGAATTATTGTTTTTTGGTATCGTCTTCTGCGAACGAATCAATGAAGGCTTGCTGCTGCGGTGACAGCGTCCAGGAAGCAGGCACTTGCTCTGTCACTTCTTTACGGACTTTGCGGCGAGTGTCACGTTGCTGACACATAGATTTCACTGCTTCACTGCGCCCCTGTACCGTCATAGTTAACCCCAGAATTTCCAGACCAGTAACGCCACCACCACCCAAAACAGCGTGGAACCGAGAAATACCGCCAACCAGGCTTTGCGCTTGAGCCCTGTATCCCGTTGCGGCTCATGACTTCCTGACGGCATTGCTAACCTCGTACAATCGACTTTGCTTATCATTTGGCTACCAAACAATTGGTATAAGTAATCATCACTGAGATAAATCCTAAAGAAACTTTAGTTGAAAATCCAGCGAATTTACGAATCGTATACGATGAAATATTTAATCTTTTGAGCGGATAGATATAAATGAAACGGGGAATTTGCGTAGCGGCTATTTATTTTCTATTTTAGTTGCCTTTTTGTAACAGAGTCGGATAAAAAGCGCTGTAACCCTACGGTTACTGTGATAAATGAAAGGATAAAAGAGAAGGATTCTAATTCAGATTAAAACGGGAATAACGGTATCTTTCCCGAAGGAAAGATACCGCAGGGTATTATTTCTCTGGCAGCTTAATATCTTTGAACATCGCTTCGATGTCTTCGTTAGAACGCAGCGCTACTGCCGTATCAACCACATCGCGGGTTAAATGCGGCGCAAATCGCTGAATGAAATCATACATATAGCTGCGCAGGAAGGTGCTGCGGCGAAAACCAATTTTAGTGGTGCTATGGCCAAATACCCCCTGGGTATCCAGGCGCACCAGGTCAGGATCGGCGACCGGATCTACTGCCATGCTGGCAATTACTCCTACCCCCAGCCCCAGCCGCACGTAGGTTTTAATCACGTCGGCATCGGTGGCGGTAAAGACGATCCGTGGAGTTAACCCTGCGCGATTAAATGCGGTGTCCAGCTCCGAACGGCCGGTAAAGCCAAAGGTATAGGTCACCAGCGGATACTGGGCAAGCTCTTCGATCGATACTGAGGTTTTGGCCGCCAGCGGGTGTTCCGGGGTCACAACAATCGAGCGATTCCAGTGATAGCAAGGCAGCATCACCAGGTCGTCGTAAAGATGCAGCGCCTCGGTGGCAATAGCGAAATCCGCGTTGCCTTTTGAGACCGCTTCGGCAATTTGCGTCGGCGAGCCCTGATGCATATGCAGCGAAACACGAGGATAGCGCTCGATAAACCCTTTGATTACGCCCGGCAGCGCGTAGCGCGCCTGGGTATGGGTGGTGGCGATATACAGCGAGCCTTTGTCAGGCCAGGTGTGCTCGCCTGCCACGGATTTGATAGCATCGACCTTCGACAGCACTTCGCGGGCGATACGGATGATCTCCTGCCCCGCCGGCGTCACCTGGGTAAGATGTTTCCCGCTGCGGGCGAAAATCTGGATCCCCAGTTCATCTTCAAGCATACGGACCTGCTTACTGATGCCGGGTTGCGAGGTATAGAGACCTTCTGCGGTCGAGGAGACGTTAAGGTTGTGGTTGACCACCTCAACGATATAGCGAAGCTGCTGTAGTTTCATGCCGGACCATCCGATTGAGCGCACACGGGCAATCGCTTAAGACGATTTGATAATAAGAAATGGGTTAACTATAACCACTATATCATTTATATCATTGCTGTATAGCCCGTAACAAAAAATAATAACCAGCCAATAAAAAAGGGCCGGAAGTCCGGCCCTTATAAAGGTAAGTTGCGGTAATTAAGGCTTATTTCTTGCCTTCAACCCATTTTCCGTCAACATAAAATGCTGACCAGCCGGTCGCTTTACCGTCTTTTTCAGCAGCAACATACTGCTGCTTGGTTTTACGGCTAAAACGCACAACCGTTTTATTACCTTCAGGATCCTGCTGTGGCGCATCGGCCAGATAGCGCAGCTTCTCAGCCAGGCGATCGCGGAAGCGGTACAGCTCCTCCACCAGCGGGGCACGGGTTTCACGTGATTTAGGGAAGGTGTTAGCTGCCAGGAAGACACCCGCCGCACCGTCACGCAGGACGAAGTAGGCGTCGGACTTCTCGCACGGCAGTTCCGGCAATGGAACCGGGTCTTCCTTCGGCGGTGCCACTTCACCGTTACGCAGGATTTTACGCGTGTTTTTACACTCGTCGTTGGTGCAGGCCATGTACTTACCAAAACGCCCCATCTTCAGGTGCATTTCAGAACCACATTTTTCACACTCCACGATCGGACCGTCATAGCCCTTAATGCGGAACTCACCCTCTTCGATCTCGTAACCGTCACAGGTCGGATTGTTACCGCACACATGCAATTTACGTTTCGGATCGATCAGGTAGCTGTCCATTGCCGTGCCGCACTTATTACAGCGGCGTTTAGCGCGTAATGCGTTGGTTTCCGCATCGTCGCCTTCCAGCACGTTCAGCACTTCGTTTTCCGGCACCAGGTTGATGGTGGTTTTGCAGCGTTCTTTCGGCGATAAGGCATAACCTGAGCAGCCGAGGAACACGCCGGTAGTAGCGGTACGGATCCCCATCTTGCGGCCGCAGGTCGGACAGTCGATGCTGGTCAGCACCATCTGGTTCGGCTGCATGCCACCCTCTTCAGGGTCTTTCTCTGCTTTTTCCAGCTGGTTGGTGAAGTCGCCGAAGAAGCTGTCGAGCACCTTCTTCCACTCGGCTTCGTGATTCGCCACCTGGTCAAGGCTGTTTTCCATCTGCGCGGTGAAGTCGTAGTTCATCAACTCGCGGAAATTAGCTTCCAGACGATCGGTGACGATCTCACCCATTTTCTCGGCATAAAAACGGCGGTTTTCCGTACGCACATAGCCGCGATCCTGAATGGTCGAAATGATCGACGCATAGGTGGACGGGCGACCGATACCGCGTTTTTCCAGCTCTTTCACCAGCGAGGCTTCGCTGAAGCGTGCCGGTGGCTTGGTGAAGTGCTGGGCCGGGGTCAGTTCAAGGAGAGAGAGTTCATCGCCGGCGTTAACCGCTGGCAAGGTTTTATCTTCATCACCCTTACGCAGCGCAGGCATCACTTTGGTCCAGCCATCGAAACGCAGAATACGGCCACGCGCTTTCAGGCGGAAATCACCCGCACCGACGGTGAGCGTGGTGGAGTCGTACTGTGCAGGTGTCATCTGACAGGCGACAAACTGGCGCCAGATCAGCTGATACAGTTTCTGCGCATCGGCTTCCATATCCTTCAGGGATTCCGCCAGAACAGCCACGTCAGAAGGACGAATCGCTTCGTGCGCTTCCTGCGAGTTCTCTTTGCTGTTGTACTGGTTGGCGCTCTCCGGCAGATACTTCTTACCGAAGTTATCGCCAATGTAATCACGCACCATGTTCACTGCATCCTGGCTCAGGTTGGTGGAGTCAGTACGCATATAGGTAATGTGACCCGCTTCATACAGACGCTGAGCCATCATCATGGTTTTCTTCACGCCGTAACCCAGACGGGTACTAGCCGCCTGCTGCAGCGTGGAGGTGATAAAGGGTGCGCCCGGCTTGCTGCTGGTCGGTTTGTCTTCACGATCCAGCACCTGATAACGGGCTTTCTCCAGCAACGCGACCGCGGCCATCGTCTGTTCGCGGTTTTCAGGGCGGAACGGCTTATCGTTCTGATGCGACACTTCCAGCGGCAAGGTATCGCCACCTGGCGTGGTGACGCTGGCGTCGATTTCCCAGAACTCTTCTGGCACAAACGCTTTGATTTCACGTTCACGTTCAACCACCAGACGCACGGCAACAGACTGTACGCGGCCTGCTGACAGGCCTCGGGCGATTTTTTTCCACAGCAGTGGAGAGACCATGTAACCCACGACGCGGTCCATAAAGCGGCGCGCCTGCTGAGCGTTAACGCGGTCGATATTCAGCTCGCCTGGCTTTTCAAAAGCCTGACGGATCGCGTTTTTAGTAATTTCGTTAAACACCACGCGGCTGTAGCGGGTGTCATCGCCCCCGATCACTTCCCGCAGGTGCCATGCAATGGCCTCCCCTTCGCGGTCAAGGTCGGTTGCGAGATAGATGTGGTCGGCTTTTTCCGCCAGTTGTTTCAGCTCGGAGACGACTTTCTCTTTACCCGGCAGCACTTCGTACTGTGCCTGCCAGTTATCCCACGGGTTAACCCCCATGCGATTTACGAGCGCGCTACGTTCATCCTTTTTAGGCTTTTTGGCCCCTTTGGTGGAGGTAGAGTCGGCGCTCTTCTTGGCTGAGCCACTGGTCGGCAGATCGCGGATATGACCAACGCTGGACTTAACCACGTAGTCACTACCCAGATACTTATTGATCGTTTTGGCTTTTGCCGGGGACTCAACGATAACGAGAGCTTTACCCATATTCACCTTTACCTAATTTGTTTCTTCCAGGAATACGTCGCGTGAGTTCACCTTCCACTGGCGACGAGACATCTATATAACGACGCCATCAGTGGATATCAACCCCCTTTCGGACCAGTCGTCAAAAACGACCTCAGCCAGGTGGTTGACTTTACGGGCTTTTTCTCGCTCCGGTGTGACTGCACGACGAGATTTAGGTCGAATGTCAAGCAAATCTATTGCCAGAATGACGAAAGCGCACACTCTACCTGATAAAATCCGTTACGCAACTTTATTAGCATGCAAAAGCAAATCACGCCAGCGCTGTCCGTCTTGCTCAGCATGCCTGAAAACGGGGAAAATTTGCTCCCGGGACCGCGGCGGCGTAGACTAATGTCACTGTTTAAGGAGGGGATAATGCAGCAAACTACCCAACCCATTGACCGCGCAACCTTGCTTGCCGAAGCAAATAAACTCATTCGTGAACATGAGGACACCCTGGCAGGGATCGAAGCCACCGGTGTGGAACAGCGCAACGGCGTGCTGGTGTTCAGCGGCGATTACTTTCTTGATGAGCAGGGGTTACCCACCCCACGCAGCACGGCGGTATTTAACATGTTTAAATACCTGGCCCATGCGCTCTCAGAAAAGTACCACCTTGTTGACTGAAGCAAAACGCGAGGCACTGGCCTCGCGTTTTTATTTACAACAGGGGTTTTTGTCCACGCTGCAGCCAGCGTAGCAGCAGTCGGTCCGCACTCTCCGCAGCGCTATTAGTAAAGCGATCCATCAGCTTTTTCTTCCGGGTATAGCGCACGCCTACCAGCTCGCGGCCCTCCATCAGCCCCAGCAGCAGATCGTCGCTGGTCCCGACCTGATCCACCAGCCCTTTCTCCAGCGCCTGGGTACCGTACCAGTGTTCGCCGGTCGCCACCTGCTCGATATCAAGCGAAGGCCGCATCTGATGTACAAAGCTTTTAAACAGCTGATGGGTGTCATTGAGATCCTCGCGGAACTTCTGCCGCCCCTCTTCGGTATTTTCGCCGAGCAGCGTCAGGGTGCGCTTGTACTGCCCCGCCGTATGCAACTCAACGTCAATATCTTTGTTTTTCAGGAAACGATTGAAGTTCGGGATCTGCGCCACTACGCCAATCGAACCAATAATAGAGAAAGGCGCGGCGACGATTTTATCAGCCACGCAGGCCATCATGTAGCCCCCGCTGGCGGCGACTTTATCGACCGCCACCGTCAGGGGGATCTGCTTGTCGCGCAGGCGTTGCAGCTGCGAGGAGGCCAGCCCGTAGCCGTGCACCACCCCGCCGGGGCTTTCGAGACGCAGCACCACCTGGTCTTCCGCTCTGGCGACAGCCAGCACGGCGGTGATCTCTTCACGCAGGGAGGAGACCTCATGCGCATCCATACTGCCTTTAAAATCCAGCACGTAGACCCGTGGCTTTGCCGCTTCCGGACGCTGCTCCAGCTTTGCTTTCTGCTTTGCGGCTTTGGCATCAAGCTTGTGCTTTTTCTTCTGCGCTTTGTGCCACAGTTTTTGCTGATGTGGGTCGAGCAGCGCCACCGACATCTCTTCCTGCATCTCCGTGTACTGCTCGCTTAACCGGGTAATCCGCAACTCGCCGCGCTGACGTTTGCGCTGCGTCAGATTAACAATCAGCACTGCGATCACCGCAATGGCAATCACCACCGTTGCAATTTTGGCCAGAAATAAACCGTATTCAGAAAGTAATTCCACGCGTCCACCTTGGTTTAACCACTTGTTTTCTCACCCAGTGTACAACAGCCTCCGCCAGGCGTCTCACACCTGACGATAACCTTGCGAGCCGTCTTCAGGAATGTTTATTTATGAATGAAATCTTTGCAAATTGTTAATTTTACAGCGAACTGACCGGTAGACTGATTGTAATCAGGCGCGCTTTCGGGCATAAAGCCGAAAAGAGACCGCACAGCATGGGCTGCGCCAACGCGCGCCAGAGGAGTGACCTTGCACTATCAACCCAAAAAAGATCTACTGCAAAACCGTATCATCCTGGTCACCGGTGCCAGCGACGGTATTGGCCGTGAGGCGGCGCTGACCTACGCCCGCCATGGCGCTCGCGTCATTCTGTTGGGGCGTAATGAAGAAAAACTGCGTGACGTCGCACAGGCAATCGCCAGCGAGGGCGGTGCCCCGACGCACGAATATACTCTCGACCTGTTAACCTGCACCCCGGAAGAGTGCCATCAGCTGGCCCGGCGTATCGCCGAAGATTATCCGCGTCTGGACGGGGTACTGCACAATGCGGGTTTCCTCGGTGAAGTGCGCCCGATGGAAGAACAAACCCCGGAGATCTGGCAGCAGGTAATGCAGGTGAACGTCAACGGCACCTTTTTCCTTACCCAGGCACTGCTTCCTTTATTACTGCAGTCCGATTCCGGCTCGCTGGTGTTCACCTCCTCCAGCGTCGGGCGCCAGGGGCGAGCCAACTGGGGCGCCTATGCCGCCTCGAAATTTGCCACCGAAGGGATGATGCAGGTGCTGGCGGAGGAGTATCAGAGCCGCCACCTACGCGTGAACTGTATTAATCCCGGCGGCACGCGCACCGGCATGCGCGCCAGCGCGTTCCCGACGGAAGATCCGCTTAAACTGAAAACCCCTGCCGATATCATGCCGCTCTATCTGTGGCTGATGGGCGACGACAGCCGCCGGAAAACCGGCATGACCTTTGATGCCCAACCCGGCCGTAAACCAGGAATATCGCAATGAGTGATGAACGTCATCAGCAGCGCCAGCAGCGCCTGAAAGAGCAGGTCGATGCCCGCGTTGCTGCCGCACAGGATGAGCGCGGAATTATTATTGTCTTTACTGGCAACGGGAAAGGCAAAACCACTGCCGCCTTTGGTACGGCGACCCGCGCCGTTGGTCACGGGCAAAAGGTGGGCGTGATCCAGTTTATCAAAGGCGAGTGGCCGAACGGTGAGCGTAATCTGCTCGAGCCTCATGGAGTGGAATTTCAGGTAATGGCGACCGGTTTTACCTGGGATACCCAGAACCGCGATACCGATACCGCCGCCTGTCTGGCCGTCTGGGAGCAGGCGAAGCGCATGCTGGCAGACCCGTTACTCAACATGGTGCTGCTGGATGAGATCACCTATATGGTGGCGTACGACTACCTGCCCCTGCAAGAGGTCGTGGATGCGCTGAACAACCGTCCGGCACACCAGACGGTGATTGTCACCGGGCGCGGCTGTCATCGGGATATTCTGGAGATGGCAGATACGGTCAGCGAGTTACGCCCGGTCAAACACGCCTTTGATGCCGGCGTGAAAGCGCAAATCGGTATCGACTATTAACAAAAAACCCGGCGATGCCGGGTTTTATTTTAGCCGTTGTTGTTACGGCTGCCAGAGCGGCGATTATTGCTGCTGACCTGGCTGTGACGTTTAACTGCCCGGCGGATCTGGTTCGCCTTCATGCGACGACGATCTTTTTCTACCGCCACCTTCGAGGTGGTTTCCGGCGTCAGCTGCACCAGCTCACGCAGGTAGTTGGTCTGGGTTAAATCCAGCTCGGTATAGCCGCCACGCGGCAAGCCTTTCGGCAGCAGAATGTCACCGTAACGCACGCGGATCAGACGGCTAACCTGCACGCCAACGGCTTCCCACAGACGACGCACCTCGCGGTTACGGCCTTCGGTCAGGGTCACGTTGTACCACTGGTTAATGCCTTCACCACCGGTAAATTTGATGGTTTTAAAGGCGGCCGGGCCATCTTCAAGCTGTACGCCGCGGGACAGATCGCGGATTTTGTTCTCGTCAACTTCACCAAATACGCGAACCGCGTATTCACGCTCCACTTCACGGCTTGGGTGCATCAGACGGTTTGCCAGCTCACCGTCGGTGGTGAACAGCAGCAGACCGCAGGTGTTCACGTCCAGACGGCCTACAGCGATCCAGCGCGCACCGCGCAGTTTTGGCAGTCGGTCGAACACGGTCGGACGGCCTTCCGGATCGTTACGGGTGCAGAGCTCGCCTTCCGGCTTGTAATAGGCCAGCACGCGGCAAATTTGCTCGGCAGACTCTTTCACCGAGATCAGGTGGCCGTCGATACGGATTTTCAGGCCTGGCACGATTTCCACACGGTCACCCAGGGTGGCAATTTTACCGTCCACACTGACACGACCTGCTTCGATGATGGTTTCGATTTCACGGCGTGAACCGTGGCCGGCGCGGGCCAGCACTTTCTGTAATTTCTCGCTCATTGAGCTTCCTTCAGGTGTCGCCTTCACAGGCGTCTGGTATACTTTCAAAAACAACGAGTTAACGATAAAATTAAATTAACTCTCTGATCTGTAATTCTTTCATAGCACAATGCATGCCACATACAATGATTCGTGGCCGCACATACTACATGAATTTTAGACTAAATGATTCAACAAGTTTTGTGCGGCAGCGTTCTGGTGAATATTACCTGAAGTAAAGCCAATGGATTAGTCTTGGCATACTGCCGGGGCGGTCAGACATGGTTATGCTGTAGGCCGATCGTTCCAGGCATCCGTATGCTGAATGTTGCCATCCACTATGCGCCAGGTGATTTTTTCATATTGAATGCTGACGCTTTCTACGTGATTCATTTTATCGTTGCCCGATAATTTAACGTTCGGCACAGCGCAGTTAACCCCGGTGATCTTCACGTTCTCCATTAACACCGTGTAATAGCAGACTTCTTGCCCTGCGTCGTTAATATGATAAAACTTGATTTCTGCACTTTTCAGCGTCTGGCCTGTAGCGGCTGCTTTATAAAGGTAGGGCGTGGAGCTGTCCACTTCCTTTTCAATCATCATGGATGAGTGCTGGCGTGTTCCGGTGATTTTACCGTTGGCACTGTCAACAGGCAGGTTAATCCCATGACTTAACCCGATTATCTCGATACTTCCTTCACGATCCTTAACGTCTACAGAACCTTTAATATCTGCGCCGCCATCGTCTTTCAACCACATATACGGAGGAATTGGCATTTTATTTGCTCCTTAATTTTTTGATTAACTTCATTGTCATAACATAGATAAATATAGCCACAGGTAAGATAGCAATTATATGAATGTATAAATACAGGTCATAAAAATTATCCGCACCAATCTCGTCAGGTCCATAAATAAGATGACCAATGCGTGTGGCTAAATCATCGTTAAACCAGAGTTCAGGATCACCTATCAGGCGGCCTACAACTATAAATAATGTTATAAAATAAATAACTTTACCTATCCTACGAACGAATGTTGTTATAGCCACCAGCAACTACCTCCACCCATCCTCTCGCCATCAACGACCGCATACAGGGGACCTGAACAAGTGCTGTATTCATAAGCGCATTATAAATCATCGCAAAATCAGAATTATGAGCGATTGTTATGCAGCCTTTTGACGAAGCACCGGGGTGCAACCGGAAGCTACCGCGCTTAACACCCTCTATCTAGGTGTTATCGTCGATTCCCCAATCATCTCGCCACAAGGCAAACCAATCCGATTTACCAAAAGGGCTGCTATTCAGTATTCTCTTTGTATAATCTTTAATTTCAAGTTGCTTTTGCGAGAACCAGTTCCCCTCATGCCGATCCACAATCCAATACTTACCGGGCGGAATTGGGCCATTGTCAGGAATATTTCGGCATCCCCCATTATTACGACAAACGCCTTTACCTGAGTGCGCCATAAACACACCCACACCATACAAATTAAATGGTGTATAGTCTGCCCCATTCAGAATTAACGTCCCTTGTAACGCCATAGATAACCCTTTTACTTATAAATATGTATTCACGTATCGTACATCTACATATTTATGTGGGAATAGTGTCATTCCGGACACTGGCTAATTTTCAGATAATAACAAGAGATTAAACGTGAGAAAAATAAGAGAGGTGTTAATAACAGGGCCATAGTAGCAAAATTTTATGCTAATAAGATGGCCCCGTAATGAAGGAAGTTACAGGAAAGGCTTAACGTCACCCACCCCTTCACGGAGCACAACCGGTGCATCTTCCGTTAAATCGATCACCGTGGTCGGTTGTTGGCCGAGATAGCCGCCGTGAATAATCAAATCCACCTGCTTCTCCAGACGGTCTTTGATCTCATCCGGATCGGATTCGGTGAAGTCGCTGCCCGGCAGCATCAGCGACGTCGAGAGCATCGGCTCGCCGTGGGTCTCCAGTAACGCTTGCGCAATCGGGTTCGACGGCACGCGCATCCCGATGGTTTTACGTTTTTCCTGCAGCAGACGGCGCGGCACCTCTTTTGTCCCCTTGAGGATAAAGGTGTAGTTGCCCGGGGTATTATTTTTAATCAACCGAAACGCCACGTTATCCACGTAGGAGTAGGTCGATAGCTCGGAGAGATCGCGGCACATCAGGGTGAAGTTGTGCCCGTTCGGGATATGGCGGATCCGGCAAATGCGCTCCATCGCGCTTTTGTCTTCGATTTTACAACCCAGCGCGTAACCCGAATCGGTTGGATAGACGATAACCCCGCCCTTACGCACGATCTCCACGGCCTGATTAATCAAACGCGGTTGCGGATTGTCAGGATGGATATAAAAAAATTGACTCATACTTCCCTCTCTTCAATTGGCGTTGGCTGCTCCCAAAGTTGCCACACCGGCTCGACGCCTGCGGGTAACCAGAGCTTGCGTCCCAGCTCAATCCAGGGACAAGGCTGATGGAAATCAGATCCCTGGGAGCCAAGGAGGCCGTACTGGCGGGCATATTCAGCCAGTTGACTGCGCTCGTTGGGTGCCTGCTGACACTGCGCGACTTCCATCGCGTCCCCGCCGTGTTCGGCAAAGTATGCCAGCAGACGTTTCAGCCATTTGGCGGAGAGGTCATACCGCCCGGGATGGGCCAGCACCGCCTTACCGCCAGAATGATGAATGACATCAATAGCTTGTTCTATTGTACACCACTGGGGAGGAACGTATCCGGTTTTCCCCCGTGCAAGGTATTTTTTAAACACATCCGCGATGTTATTTGCCTTCCCGGCTTCGACCAGAAAGCGGGCAAAGTGCGCCCGGGTTACCGCGCCGCCTTTGGCCAGACGCAACGCCCCTTCCCAGGCACCGGGGATGTGGGCTTTATCCAGCCGCTCGGCGATCAGTTCTGCCCGCAAAACGCGACGCGTCTTCTGCGCATCCAGAAATGCGCGCATGGCCGGATTCTCAATATCGATGTTCAACCCGACGATATGGATCTCATGATTTTCCCAGACGGTGGAAATTTCCACGCCTGCTATCAGTGTAAGCGGCAATTCACTGCGGGCAATTTCCGCCCGCGCGGCCGCGATGGCCTCGGTGGTATCGTGATCGGTGATCGCCAGCGTACCGACGCGCATTTCATGGGCGCGATGGACAAGCTCTTCGGGCGTAAGCAGGCCGTCAGAGGCCTGGGTGTGGCTGTGTAAATCGTAAATCACTGCGTAATTCGTGTCGCTCAAAGCGGCTCCCGTCACTCATCTTCAATATCTGCGCCGCCATAATAGCGGTATGTGGTGAAATTCTGAAATCGGGGGGTTGACATTACGCCATCGAACTAGTTAACTAGTACGCAAGTTCACTCAACGAGGTATCTGAAAATGACTGCACATTTCACTCTGCACAGCTGGTGGCGCACTTCCTGAATATCGGGCAGTGTCGTACGTCTGCGTCATGCAAACAGATACCTGGCCCGCCACTGAGCGGGCTTTTTTATGAAAAGAATAAAGAGAACAAAAAATGCAAACAGCCAAACCGACCCTCGAACTGCTGACCCGCGAGGCGGCATATCGCCACAACCCGACCGCCCTGTTCCATCAGGTCTGCGGCGCGCGCCCTGCCACGCTGCTGCTGGAGTCTGCGGATATCGACAGTAAGGATGACCTGAAGAGCCTGCTGCTGGTTGACAGCGCGCTGCGCATCACCGCGCTGGGCAACACCGTCACCCTGCAGGCACTCTCGGAAAACGGTGCAGCGCTGCTCTGTTTACTGGATGGCGTGCTGCCGGCAGGCATCGAGAATGAACACCGCCCGGACCAGCGCATCCTGCACTTCCCGCCGGTGAGCCAGTTGCTGGACGAAGATGCCCGCCTCTGCTCGCTGTCGGTATTTGATGCCTTCCGTCTGCTGCAGGGCCTGGTGAATGTGCCGGAACATGAGCGCGAAGCGATGTTCTTCGGCGGACTGTTTGCCTATGATCTGGTCGCCGGTTTTGAAGAGCTGCCGGAGCTTGAACAGGGCAACCGCTGCCCGGACTACTGCTTCTACCTGGCGGAAACCTTACTGGTGATCGACCACCAGAAAAAAAATACTCGCATTCAGGCCAGCCTGTTTACGCCGTTACTGGCAGAAAAACAGCGTCTGGAGCAGCGTATCGGCCAGCTGCAGGCGCAGATGAATGAAGCCCCACCGGAACTGCCGGTGCAGCGCGTGGAGCAGATGCGTTGTGACGTTAGTCAGACGGACGATGAATACGGCGTAGTAGTTCGCCAGATGCAGAAAGCGATTCGCGCGGGCGAAATTTTCCAGGTGGTGCCATCCCGTCGCTTCTCTCTGCCCTGCCCGTCCCCGCTGGCGGCCTATGACGTGCTGAAGAAGAGCAACCCCAGCCCGTACATGTTCTTTATGCAGGATAACGATTTTACGCTGTTCGGCGCTTCGCCGGAGAGCTCCCTGAAGTACGACGCCACCAGCCGCCAGATTGAAATCTATCCGATTGCCGGTACCCGCCCGCGTGGCCGCCGCGCAGACGGTTCCCTGGATCGCGATCTCGACAGCCGCATTGAGCTGGAGATGCGCACCGACCAGAAAGAGATGTCCGAACACCTGATGCTGGTGGATCTGGCGCGTAACGACCTGGCGCGCATCTGCACCCCGGGCAGCCGTTACGTGGCTGATTTAACTAAAGTGGACCGCTACTCCTTCGTGATGCACCTGGTTTCCCGCGTGGTGGGCGAGCTGCGTCAGGATCTGGATGTGCTGCACGCCTACCGCGCCTGTATGAACATGGGCACCCTGAGCGGCGCGCCGAAAGTTCGCGCTATGCAGCTGATTGCCCAGGCCGAAGGCCGTCGCCGCGGCAGCTACGGCGGTGCGGTGGGTTACTTCACCGCCCACGGCGATCTGGATACCTGCATCGTGATCCGCTCCGCCTACGTGGAAGAAGGCATCGCCACCGTTCAGGCGGGCGCAGGCATCGTGCTCGACTCGGTTCCGCAGTCTGAAGCTGACGAAACCCGCAATAAGGCCCGCGCGGTACTGCGCGCAATTGCGACGGCCCATCACGCACAGGAGATTTTCTGATGGCTGACATTCTGCTGCTCGATAATATCGACTCATTTACCTACAACCTGGCGGATCAGCTGCGTGCAAACGGTCACAACGTGGTGATTTACCGTAACCATGTTCCGGCCCAGACCTTAATCGACCGTCTGGCCACCATGCAAAACCCGGTGCTGATGCTCTCCCCCGGCCCTGGCGCGCCAAGTGAAGCGGGCTGTATGCCGGAGCTGTTAACCCGCATGCGCGGCAAGCTGCCTATCATAGGCATCTGTCTGGGTCATCAGGCTATTGTCGAGGCCTACGGCGGTTACGTCGGCCAGGCCGGTGAGATCCTGCACGGCAAAGCCTCCAGCATTGAACATGACGGCCAGGCGATGTTCGCCGGGCTGATGAACCCGCTGCCGGTGGCGCGCTATCACTCGCTGGTGGGCAGCAATATCCCGGCGGGCCTGACCATCAACGCCCATTACAACGGGATGGTGATGGCGGTGCGTCACGATGCAGACCGCGTATGCGGCATGCAGTTCCACCCGGAATCCATTCTGACCTCCCAGGGCGCGCGTCTGCTGGAGCAGACCCTCAGCTGGGCGCTGCAGAAGCTGGAGCAGACCAACAGCCTGCAGCCGATTCTGGAAAAACTCTACCAGGCGCAGACCCTGAGCCAGCAGGAGAGCCACCAGCTGTTCTCCGCCGTGGTACGCGGCGAGCTGAAGCCCGAGCAGCTGGCCGCCGCGCTGGTGAGCATGAAAGTGCGCGGTGAGCAGCCGCAGGAGATTGCCGGTGCCGCCACCGCCCTGCTGGAAAACGCCGCCCCGTTCCCGCGCCCGGACTATCTGTTCGCGGATATCGTCGGTACCGGCGGCGACGGCAGCAACAGTATCAACATTTCCACCGCCAGCGCCTTTGTGGCCGCAGCCTGTGGGCTGAAGGTGGCGAAGCACGGCAACCGTAGCGTCTCCAGCCGTTCCGGCTCGTCGGATCTGCTGGCCGCTTTCGGCATCAATCTGGACATGAACGCGGAAAAATCCCGCGATGCGCTGGACGAGCTGGGCGTCTGCTTCCTTTTCGCACCTAAGTATCACACCGGATTCCGTCACGCGATGCCGGTGCGTCAGCAGCTGAAAACCCGCACCCTGTTTAACGTGCTGGGTCCGCTGATCAACCCGGCGCATCCGCCGCTGGCGCTGATTGGCGTCTACAGTCCGGAGCTGGTACTGCCGATTGCCGAAACTCTGCGTGTGCTGGGTTATCAGCGCGCCGCGGTGGTGCACAGCGGCGGGATGGACGAAGTCTCCCTGCATGCGCCGACCCTGGTGGCCGAGCTGAATAACGGCGAAATCAAAAGCTATCAGCTTGAAGCGGCGGATTTTGGCTTAACGCCATATCACCAGGAGCAGCTTGCAGGCGGCACCCCGGAAGAAAACCGTGACATTCTGACGCGCCTGTTACAAGGTAAAGGTGAGCCTGCGCATGAGGCCGCCGTGGCCGCTAACGTTGCCATGCTGATGCGTCTGCACGGCGAAGAAAATCTTCAGATTAACGCGCAAAAAGTGATGGATGTGTTGCGCTCTGGCGCAGCCTACGACCGAGTGACCGCACTTGCGGCAAGAGGGTAAACAATGCAGACCGTATTAGCGAAAATCGTTGCCGATAAGGCCATCTGGGTTGAAGCCCGTAAAGCGCAGCAACCGCTCGCCAGTTTCCAGAATGAGGTTGTACCGAGCAGCCGTCGTTTCTATGATGCCCTGCGGGGTGCGCGCACCGCGTTTATCCTGGAGTGCAAAAAGGCCTCCCCGTCGAAAGGGGTGATCCGCGATGATTTCGACCCGGCACAGATCGCCGCCATCTATAAGCACCACGCTTCGGCCATTTCGGTGCTGACCGATGAGAAGTATTTCCAGGGCAGTTTTGATTTTCTGCCGATCGTCAGCGGGATCGCCCCGCAGCCGATTTTGTGCAAAGACTTTATTATCGACCCGTACCAAATCTGGCTGGCGCGCTTTTATCAGGCCGACGCCTGCCTGCTGATGCTCTCGGTACTGGACGATGAGCAGTACCGCCAGCTCGCCGCGGTAGCGCACAGCCTGAACATGGGCGTGCTGACCGAAGTGAGCAACGAAGAGGAGCTGGAGCGCGCTATCGCTCTGGAGGCGAAGGTAGTGGGCATTAATAACCGCGACCTGCGCGATCTCTCCATCGACCTGAACCGCACACGCCAGCTGGCGCCGCGTCTGGGCGCAGGCGTAACGGTAATCAGCGAGTCCGGCATCAACAGCTATGCCCAGGTTCGCGAGCTGAGCCACTTCGCCAACGGCTTCCTGATTGGTTCGGCGATGATGGAGCAGGCCGATCTCAGTGCGGCAGTGCGTCGCGTCCTGTTGGGTGAGAACAAGGTCTGCGGCCTGACACGTCCACAGGATGCTGCAGCGGCCCATGAAGCAGGCGCGATTTACGGCGGGCTGATTTTTGTTGAGTCTTCTCCGCGCAACGTCAGCGAAGCGCAGGCGCGGGAGGTGATCGCCGCCGCACCGCTGCAGTACGTGGGCGTGTTCCGCAATGCGGCCATCGAACAGGTGGTTGATACGGCAGAGGCGCTTTCGCTCGCCGCCGTGCAGCTGCATGGCAGCGAAGACCAGCACTATATTGATACTCTGCGTGACGCGCTGAACCCGCAGGTGCAGATCTGGAAGGCGCTGAGCGTGGCCGAAACCCTGCCGCCGCGCACGCTGCAACATATCGATAAATACGTTCTGGATAATGGCCAGGGCGGAACCGGGCAGCGTTTTGACTGGTCGCTGCTCAACGGCGAGAAGCTGGATAACGTCCTGCTCGCCGGGGGCTTAAGCCCGGACAACTGCGTTGAAGCCGCTAAAGCAGGCTGCGCAGGTCTCGATTTCAATTCAGGCGTTGAGTCGCAGCCAGGCATTAAAGATGCTGGCAAGCTGGCTTCGGTGTTTAAAACGCTGCGTGCATATTAAGGAAGAGAAGATGACCACATTATTAAACCCTTACTTTGGTGAATTCGGCGGCATGTATGTGCCGCAGATCCTGATGCCCGCCCTGCGCCAGCTGGAAGAGGCGTTCGTGAGTGCGCAAAAAGATCCGCTCTTTCAGGCTGAATTTACCGACCTGCTGAAAAACTATGCCGGTCGTCCGACGGCCCTGACTAAGTGCCGTAACCTGACCGAGAGCACGAACACCACGCTGTATCTGAAGCGTGAAGATCTGCTCCACGGCGGCGCGCACAAAACCAACCAGGTGCTGGGTCAGGCCCTGCTGGCAAAACGAATGGGTAAAACCGAAATTATCGCCGAAACCGGTGCCGGTCAGCACGGTGTGGCGTCGGCGCTCGCCAGCGCGCTGCTCGGCCTGAAATGCCGTATCTACATGGGGGCCAAAGACGTTGAGCGTCAGTCGCCGAACGTCTTCCGTATGCGTCTGATGGGCGCGGAAGTGATCCCGGTATACAGCGGCTCCGCCACCCTGAAAGATGCCTGTAACGAGGCGCTGCGCGACTGGTCCGGTAACTATGAAAATGCCCACTATATGCTGGGCACCGCGGCGGGCCCGCACCCGTTCCCGACCATCGTGCGTGAATTCCAGCGCATGATCGGCGAAGAGACCAAGGCGCAGATCCTCGAAAAAGAGGGTCGTCTCCCGGATGCGGTGATCGCCTGCGTGGGCGGCGGCTCTAACGCCATCGGTATGTTCGCTGATTTCATCGACGACACCAGTGTAGGGCTGATTGGCGTTGAGCCTGCCGGTCACGGGATTGAAACCGGCGAGCACGGTGCGCCGCTGAAGCATGGTCGCGTGGGGATCTACTTCGGCATGAAAGCGCCGATGATGCAGACCGACGAAGGCCAGATTGAGGAGTCGTACTCCATCTCAGCCGGGCTGGACTTCCCGTCCGTCGGGCCGCAGCATGCCTACCTGAACAGCATTGGCCGCGCCGAGTACGTGTCGATTACCGATGACGAAGCGCTGGAGGCATTCAAAACCCTGTGCCGTAAAGAGGGGATCATTCCGGCGCTTGAGTCTTCCCACGCGCTGGCCCATGCCCTGAAAATGATCAAAGACAACCCGGAAAAAGAGCAACTGCTGGTGGTTAACCTTTCCGGTCGCGGTGATAAAGACATCTTCACCGTTCACGATATTCTGAAAGCACGAGGGGAAATCTGATGGAACGTTACGATAACGTGTTTGCTGAGCTGAAAGCCCGCAAGGAAGGCGCCTTTGTTCCCTTCGTTACTCTGGGAGATCCCTCTCCCGCGCAATCGCTGAAAATTATCGACACCCTGATCGAGGCGGGCGCCGATGCGCTGGAGCTGGGCATTCCCTTCTCTGACCCACTGGCCGATGGCCCGACCATCCAGGCCGCCACCTTGCGCGCCTTTGCCGCTGGCGTGACCCCGACCCAGTGCTTCGAAATGCTGGCGACGATTCGTCAGAAATACCCGACCATTCCCATCGGGCTGTTGATGTACGCCAACCTGGTGTTTAACCGCGGCATCGACGAGTTCTACGCCGAGTGCGCCCGCGTGGGGGTGGATTCAGTGCTGGTGGCCGATGTGCCGGTCGAAGAGTCAGCCCCGTTCCGCCAGGCGGCGATGCGTCATAACGTCGCGCCGATCTTTATCTGCCCGCCGAATGCCGACGACGAACTGCTGCGCCAGATCGCCTCCCACGGCCGCGGGTACACCTACCTGCTGTCCCGCGCCGGGGTGACGGGCGCAGAAAATAAAGCCGCGCTGCCGCTGCACCATCTGGTCGAGAAACTGGCAGAGTACAATGCCGCTCCGCCGCTGCAGGGCTTTGGTATTTCGGCTCCAGAGCAGGTTTCTGCGGCGCTGGGTGCCGGTGCAGCCGGGGCGATTTCCGGTTCGGCGATCGTGAAAATTATCGAAAACAATGTCGATAAGCCTGAGCAGATGCTGAATGAGCTGAAAACCTTCGCCAGCGCCATGAAAGCGGCAACCCGCCCGCAGTAATTAAATCGCCGTCTGGTATTGCCAGACGGCTTTCCGCATAAATTGATCCCTTCGAGCTTTAATGCATTTAACGCTGTTCAAACGTGTTTCCCGGCGTATCATCCCCCCGTCTTTTCATTCTTTCCCCTTAAACCTTCTGAGTTCAGAGGCTTATCTATGTCGTGGCAACACTTTAAACAGACTTATTTGATTAAGTTCTGGTCCCCCGTTCCTGCGGTTATTGCAGCAGGCATCCTCTCCACCTACTACTTCGGCATCACCGGCACCTTCTGGGCCGTTACCGGCGAATTCACCCGCTGGGGCGGTCAGCTATTGCAGCTGGCGGGCGTTCATACCGAAGAGTGGGGATATTTCAAACTGATCCACCTGGAAGGCACCCCGCTTACCCGTATCGACGGGATGATGATCATCGGCATGTTCGGCGGCTGTTTCGCTGCCGCACTCTGGGCTAACAACGTCAAGCTGCGCATGCCGCAGAGCCGGATCCGCATCGCCCAGGCGGTTGCTGGCGGTATTATTGCCGGGTTTGGCGCACGCCTGGCGATGGGCTGTAACCTGGCCGCCTTCTTCACTGGCATTCCGCAATTCTCCCTTCACGCCTGGTTCTTTGCCCTGGCCACCGCCGTGGGCTCGTACTTTGGCGCACGCTTT
This sequence comes from Leclercia adecarboxylata, assembly GCA_002360945.1. GTDB lineage: Bacteria > Pseudomonadota > Gammaproteobacteria > Enterobacterales > Enterobacteriaceae > Enterobacter > Enterobacter adecarboxylatus_B. Next base: position 24,393 of record DERO01000034.1, read on the forward strand.
ACGCTGCTGCCCCTGTTCCGTATACCGATCAGAATACAAAAGGTGAGCGCCGCCTCGCCGCTGACCCAGAAGCCGGATCAGGCGCGTCGCCGCTTTCGTCTCGGGATGCTGGTCTTCTTGGGCATGTTGGCCTGGGCGCTCTGTACCGCGCTGAATCAACCCAAACTCGGGCTGGCGATGCTGTTCGGCGTCGGCTTTGGCCTGCTGATTGAGCGGGCGCAGATCTGCTTTACCTCGGCGTTCCGCGATATGTGGATCACCGGGCGCACCATGATGGCGAAAGCGATCATTGCCGGCATGGCGGTGAGCGCCATCGGCATTTTCAGCTACGTCCAGCTTGGCGTAGCGCCAAAAATCATGTGGGCCGGGCCGAACGCCATTATCGGCGGACTGCTGTTTGGCTTCGGGATTGTGCTGGCGGGCGGCTGCGAGACGGGCTGGATGTACCGCGCGGTGGAAGGTCAGGTCCACTACTGGTGGGTCGGTCTGGGTAACGTGATTGGCTCCACATTACTGGCTTACTGGTGGGATGATTTTGCGCCAGCGCTGGCGACCAACTGGGACAAGGTCAATCTTCTCAACACCTTTGGTCCGCTGGGTGGGCTGCTGGTGACCTACCTGATGCTATTGGTCGCCTTTTTACTGGTACTGGCGCAGGAGAAACGCTTCTTCCGCCGCGCTGCCATGAAAACTGAATTACGTGAGGACGCCGCATGAAAGAGATTGTTCCCGACTACCGCCTCGATATGGTAGGTGAGCCTTGCCCTTACCCGGCTGTCGCGACCCTTGAAGCGATGCCGCAATTGAAAAAAGGCGAGATCCTCGAGGTGGTGAGCGACTGTCCGCAATCCATCAACAATATCCCGCTGGATGCCAAAAACCACGGCTATAAGGTGCTGGATATTCAGCAGGATGGTCCCACCATCCGCTATTTGATCCAGAAGTAACCCCTGGGTGGCACCAGTCCACCCTTTTCTTAGTATTAATCCCATTTTCTTCAGGATATCCCCAAGGAGTCTATGCTTTACATTGACTACAAAAGGAGAACGTTATGTCAGACCAAAATCTTGATAATGATGCACAATATGCTGGTGAAAAAGCCAGGAACAAGCTGGATGAATTCGCCGGTGCTGCGCAGCAGCAGTTTGGCGAGGCCGTTGATTCGCCTAAACATCAGTTGAAGGGTGCCGGGCGCAAATATGCTGCACAGGCCAGCGACGTTGTGACCGATGTGACCGACGCGGTTAAAAATAACCCACTGACCGGCCTAATTGCCGCAGGTGCGGTGGGTATCGTCCTCGGCCTGTTACTGGGTCGTAAATAGTAAAGAAGGCCCTTCGGGGCCTTTTTACTTTCAGAAGCGGTATCCCGCCGAGAACATAAACACCCAGGGATCCAGACGGGTGCTGATATTTTGCTGTTGATCCCCCGCCTTAAAGCGCACCTCGGTGTCAATATCCATATACCAGACCGACATGTTAATCAGCCAGTCACGGTTGATAAGGTAATCCAGTCCCGCCTGCCCCGCTACGCCCCAGGAATCTTTCAGGCTCAGGTCGGAAAGGCCCGCTTCTTTACCGGTATCGTTAAACTTCTCATCAAAGAAGGTGGTGTAGTTGACCCCGGCACCAATATAGGGACGAACCTTACTGCCCGCATCGCCGAAATACCATTGGGCCATCAGAGTGGGCGGCAGATGGTGAACCGTGGCGATATCCCCGGTTGGGCCCGTACCGACTTTGTGACGAAACGGCGTGGCCGCGAGCAGCTCAACGCCGACGTTGTCGGTGGCCATCCAGGTAAAGGTCATCCCGGCCTGTGTATTGTTACTGACGTTAAACCCGCCCAGACCCAGAACATTGTCCGAGCCTTCGGTAGGGCGTACCGTGGCGGTCCCCAGGCGGAAAAAGAACTCACCTGCTTCGTGGGCCATTGCGTCGCCAGAAAGCGTACTCAGAATCAGGGCTGCCATCGCTGCTTTTTTCATATCCATTCCCTCGTTATGGTTTTATTGAGGAACGGAATATACCTACAAATGATTACTAAGTGATCTCGTCCGGATCACATTAAATTCAGCAATTTAACATTCATTGATCTAAATTAATTTTTTCACCAACCGGCAAAAATTGGTAGTTGGGGTCTGGATCAATTTTGCCTTTTCAGGCGAATAAAGCGCAACGCGATAACAACCGCACAAAATGACAGCGAGTCATTACGGGTGCTTTACAAAGATATGCTTTTCCATACAAGGCTTGATACTGCCACCGGGCAGTTATCCAGGGTACAATTGCCCGCTAATTAATACCTGCAATACTCAAGGAGAGTGCATGTCTATCACGGCGAAGTCTGTCTACCGTGACACGGGGAATTTCTTCCGCAATCAGTTCATTACCTTTTTACTGATCGCCTTGTTGTGCGCATTAATCACGGTGGTACTTGGTCATGCCTTTTCGCCGAGTGAGGAGCAGATTGCCAGCCTGAGCCAGGGCGATCAGATCGCCAGCAGCGTCGGGCTGTTTGAGATGGTGCAAAATATGACGCCAGAGCAACAGCAGATCCTGCTGCGCGCCTCGGCCGCGACCACCTTTTCCGGTTTGATTGGCAATGCCATTCTGGCGGGTGGCGTGCTGTTAATGATCCAGCTGGTCTCGGCCGGTCATCGCGTCAGCGCCCTGCGGGCGATTGGGGCCAGCGCACCGCTGCTGCCAAAACTGTTTATTCTGATCTTTTTAACCACCATGCTGGTGCAGTTAGGGATTATGCTGGTCGTGGTGCCGGGGGTGCTGTTGGCGATCGTGCTCGCCTTCGCACCGATTATGGTAGTCCAGGACCGAATGGGCATTTTTGTCGCCATGCGTAGCAGCATCCGCCTGGCATGGTCTAATATGCGTCTGGTTGCCCCGGCGGTGATGAGCTGGCTGCTGGCTAAAACCCTGCTGCTGCTGTTTGCCCCGAACCTGGCCGTACTGACCCCGAACGTCGGTGCCGTGGTGGCGAATACGGTGAGCAACCTGATCTCAGCGGTCTTGCTGGTCTATTTGTTCCGCCTGTATACGTTAATTCGCCAGTAACTTTTCTGATGGTCCGGGCGCCACGCCCGGGTCGTCGCAGATGATGGAATCGAAGAATGAAGCAGTTTCTTGATTTTTTACCCCTGGTTGTCTTTTTTGCCTTTTACAAACTGTATGACATCTATGCGGCCACCACCGCCCTGATCGTCGCTACTGCGGTGGTGCTGATCTACAGCTGGGTGCGCTACCGCAAGGTCGAAAAGATGGCCCTGATCACCTTCGTGCTGGTGGCCGTTTTCGGTGGGTTGACCATCTTCTTCCACAACGATGAGTTCATTAAGTGGAAAGTGACCGTCATCTACGTGCTGTTTGCCGGTGCCCTGCTCTTCAGCCAGTGGGTGATGAAAAAGCCGCTTATTCAGCGCATGTTGGGTAAAGAACTGGCCCTGCCGCAGAGCGTCTGGTCGCGCCTGAATATCGCCTGGGCGGTGTTCTTTATTCTCTGCGGCCTGGCGAATATCTATATCGCCTTCTGGCTGCCGCAGAATATCTGGGTCAACTTCAAAGTGTTTGGTCTGACCGCCTTAACGCTGATTTTCACCCTGCTTAGCGGGATCTACATCTATCGCCACATGCCGCAGGACGACAAGCAATAATCTCCCCCGCCAGGCTTAATCACCCTGGCGTTTTCTTCTGTTCTCTCTGGCTGTAAATCATAGTAGCATCCCGCCTGAAGTCCTCCGTAATGAGTAGAGTCCATAATGACAACAACAAACGCCCCTCAGGGCGAACTGGTTTTACGCACACTTGCAATGCCCGCCGACACCAATGCGAACGGCGATATTTTTGGCGGCTGGCTGATGTCGCAGATGGATATGGGTGGGGCGATCCTTGCCAAAGAGATTGCTCAGGGCCGCGTGGTGACGGTCCGGGTTGATGGCATGACCTTTCTGCGCCCTGTCGCGGTCGGGGACGTCGTCTGCTGTTACGCGCGCTGCGTGAAGCGCGGGAATACCTCGGTGTCGATCAACATTGAGGTATGGGTGAAAAAGGTCTCTTCTGAGCCTATCGGTCAGCGTTACAAAGCGACCGAAGCGCTGTTTATCTATGTCGCCGTGGACAACGACGGGAAGCCGCGTCCGCTGCCCCAGGTCTGAGATTCAGGCCAAAAAAAAGCCTCCGTCAGGAGGCTTTCTTATTTATTCCATCTGTGCCCCGCCGTTGAGGCGGAAAACAATATTCACGATCAGCCCGCTGCCTGGCTTACCGGCTTCGTAACGCCATTTGCGCATCGCGTTCTTCACGTCACGCTCAAACATATTCGATGGCTGCGCGGAGAGGATCTCGACATTATCCACCCGGCCATCTGCGGTCACGTCAAACTTCACGCGAACACGCCCTTCGATGCGTAACGCCTGCGCACGCGACGGATATTGCGGCTGGTTACGGCTCAGGGCACGCGGGCCGGAAGGGGCCGCGGCGACTGGTTTAGCAGTGGTCGGGGAAGAGTTCATTACCGGGCGAGCCGGGGCAGCGTTCTCAACCGGCCGGGTAGCGCGAGGTTCGACCGGGCGCGCTTCACGCTTCGGACGCTCTTCCACCTTTTTCTCCGGCTTCGGTTTTGGTTTCGGCTTTGGTTTTGGCTTGGGCTCCGGTTTATGGATCACCACAGGCGCTTCTTTGGGCGGTTCAGGAACGATCTCGGGTTCCGGTTCCGGCTCGGGTTCTGCAACAGGTTCCGGTGGTGGCGCGACCTGCACGGGCTCCAGCTCCGCAGGTGTTACCATGGTCACAGAAATCGGCTGCGCGGGCGCTGGCATTTCAATAACCTGATGTACCGATGTGTAAAGCAGACCCGCCACGACGGCTCCATGAATTCCGACGGACAATAGCGTCGGCCAGGGAAAGCGGCGAGGGTGTTCAAGGGTCATTGAAGTCATAATCGTTTCAGTTAAAAAGCCAGGCCCTGATTTTAAATGCAAATAGCAATCATATTCAATAAGCCAGTGACACTTCGCCCCAATTAACCGTCCAGCAGGCGAAAAAAGGCACGCAGCGAGCAGGGTTTTAACATTGTCGCTATCTTTGCATTGCAGTCACCTGCACTTTCACATAACGTAATTCACACTTTTATCGGTTAAGGAGCTCCGCTGTGCTTTACGTGATTTACGCTACAGATGTTGCTGATTCTCTGGAAAAACGCCTCTCCGTGCGCCCTGCCCATCTGGCGCGTTTACAACTGCTGCATGACGACGGCAAATTGCTGACCGCAGGGCCTATGCCTGCTGTCGACAGCAACGATCCGGGTGCGGCCGGCTTTACCGGCTCGACGGTGATTGCCGAGTTCGAATCGCTCGAAGCGGCACAGGCCTGGGCGCAGGACGACCCGTATGTGGCCGCTGGCGTGTATGATAACGTCGTGGTGAAGCCGTTTAAAAAAGTTTTCTAGGATAAAAAAAGGCTCCTTATGAGGAGCCTTTTCTCGTCAGTGCAGCGACGCCAGTCGCGCCGCAAACCCGACAAACAACAAACCTATCAACCCGTTCCCCAGCTTCGCCAGTTTCTTTTTGGTCTTCAGATAGCGCGTGACGAATGCCCCGGAGAAAATCAGGAAGCTCATGTAGATAAAGCTGATGATCTCCAGCGTGATCGCGAGGATCATAAAGGCCACGCCGGTATTGTTAGCCTGAACGTCAATAAACTGCACGAAGAACGAGACATAAAACAGGATCGCTTTCGGGTTGGTCATACTCAGTACCAGCGAGCGTTTCATGATGGTTTTTGCCGGTTCGATACCGCCCGCTTCGCCCTGCTGCTTATGCCGGAGCACTGACCAGAGCATCTTGCCGCCAAGCCATAACAGATAGAATGCCCCGAGATAACGGACAATATTGAACAACATCGGGGTGGTCTGAATCAGTGCCGCCACGCCTGCCCATGCCAGAAACATCAGCACCGCGTCACCGATAAACACGCCGCTGGCGGCCAGATAGCCTTTCTTCACGCCGTGACCTATACCGGTTTTTAAGACGAACAGAGTATTGGGACCCGGAACCAGTACAATGAAAATGGCTCCCACAACATAGGTCCAGAAATTAAGTACACCAAAATCCGCAAACACTTCATCCTCCTTTTCGAAATCGCGAATCTTTAAAAAACATCGGGCACCTCAGAGGGTGCCCTTGTGTCATTCAGTAATCCTGAACGGCGAACAGTAACGCATTGCGATGACGGTTCATACTGCATTTTCTGATGGCGTGGATACGCATATTACGGCGGGATTGTGCTTCCAGCCAACGCGCTTTGCGACGACCTGTCTGTCGCAACATGCGCCAGCGCCCTACTTCTGTTCTACTGCGCTTCATGTTAACAACTCTTCCCAAAACAGAGCGCTCATTATAGACCCTTGCCTGCGGCAAACCAGCGCTTTTATCTGGCGTTTTTATTTGCCAGAAAAATCCTGACGCGTAAACTCTTAACAATACGCTTTCAAAAGGATTTTTTATTATGACAACCTTCTACACCGTGGTGAGTTGGCTGCTCATTCTGGGATACTGGCTGCTCATCGCAGGTGTAACGTTACGCATCCTGATGAAACGCAGAGCGGTTCCCTCCGCCATGGCATGGCTGTTGATTATTTTTATCCTGCCGCTGGTTGGCATTATTGCGTATTTATCCTTTGGCGAGCTGCACCTCGGTAAACGCCGGGCGGAACGCGCCCGCGCCATGTGGCCTTCGACGGCCAAATGGCTCAACGATCTGAAATCCTGCAAACATATCTTTGCCGAAGAGAATAGCGACGTCGCCGCCTCCCTGTTCCAGCTCTGCGAACGCCGTCAGGGCATTGCCGGGGTCAAGGGCAACCAGCTGCAGCTGATGACCACCTCCGATGACGTAATGAATGCGCTGATTCGCGATATTCAGCTGGCACGGCATAACATTGAGATGGTGTTCTACATCTGGCAGCCGGGTGGGATGGCCGATCAGGTTGCAGAGTCCCTGATGGCCGCCGCACGCCGGGGCATTCACTGCCGTCTGATGCTCGACTCCGCCGGCAGCGTAACCTTTTTCCGCAGCAACTGGGCGTCGATGATGCGCAATGCCGGGGTGGAAGTGGTCGAGGCGTTAAAGGTCAATCTGCTGCGTGTGTTCCTGCGCCGAATGGACCTGCGCCAGCACCGCAAAATGGTGCTGATCGACAACTACATCGCCTATACCGGCAGTATGAACATGGTCGACCCGCGCTTCTTTAAACAGGACGCCGGGGTGGGCCAGTGGGTCGATCTGATGGCGCGTATGGAGGGCCCGGTTGCCACCGCGATGGGGGTGGTCTACTCCTGTGACTGGGAGATCGAAACCGGCAAGCGCATTTTGCCCCCGCCGCCTGATGCCAACATCATGCCCTTTGAGCAGGCCAGCGGGCATACCATTCACACCATCGCCTCCGGGCCGGGCTTCCCGGAAGATCTTATTCATCAGGCGCTGCTCACCGCAGCCTATTCCGCCCGCGAATACCTGATCATGACTACCCCCTACTTTGTGCCGAGCGACGATCTGCTGCATGCCATCTGTACCGCCGCCCAGCGCGGGGTGGACGTCAGCATCATCCTGCCGCGCAAGAACGATTCGGTGCTGGTGGGCTGGGCCAGCCGGGCCTTCTTTAGCGAACTGCTGGCCGCCGGGGTGAAGATTTACCAGTTCGAGGGTGGCCTGCTGCACACCAAAAGCGTGCTGGTGGATGGCGAGCTCAGCCTGGTGGGGACGGTTAACCTGGACATGCGCAGTCTGTGGCTCAATTTTGAGATCACCCTGGTGATCGATGATGCGGGTTTTGGTGGCGATTTAGCCGCCGTCCAGGACGACTATATCTCCCGCTCCCGCTTGCTGGATGCGCGGCTGTGGGTGAAAAGACCGCTGTGGCAGCGAATTACCGAACGACTGTTTTACTTCTTTAGTCCGTTGCTGTAAAACGTGCCCAACCAACGATGTTAAACAGGTAGTCATCATGGAAATGGATCTGAACAATCGCCTGACCGAAGACGAAACGCTCGAACAGGCCTACGATATCTTTCTTGAACTGGCCGTCGATAATCTCGATCCGGCAGATGTGATCCTCTTCAACCTGCAGTTTGAAGAGCGCGGCGGCGCAGAGTTGTTCGACCCCTCTGAAGACTGGGAAGAGCACGTCGATTATGACCTGAACCCGGACTTCTTCGCTGAGGTCGTTATTGGTCTGGCGGATACCGACGGCGGTGAGATTAACGACATCTTTGCCCGCGTCCTGCTGTGTCGCGAGAAAGACCATAAGCTGTGCCACATACTTTGGCGTGAATAAAAGCTGGCGCGAATAAAAAAAGGCTGCGAATGCAGCCTTTTTTATTACCTGTAATCCACTCAGAGCGGATCGACCTTCAGGCAGGAGACCGCGTGGCGGAAGCTGCCTTCCAGCACAGGACGCGTCTTCGCGCACTCCGGCCCGGCAATCGGGCAGCGGGTACGGAACACACAGCCGGATGGCGGATTGATCGGCGACGGCAGTTCCCCTTCCAGCAGCTGGATCTGTTTATTCTTCTCCAGATCCGGATCCGGCACCGGCACCGCAGACATCAGGGCTTTGGTGTAAGGGTGCAGCGGGTTGTGGTACACCTCATCATAGGTGCCCAGTTCTACCGCATGGCCGAGATACATCACCAGCACGCGATCGGAGATGTGCTTCACTACCGCCAGGTCGTGGGCGATAAAGATCAGCGACAGCCCCATCTCACGCTGCAGTTTTTGCAGCAGGTTAACCACCTGCGCCTGGATGGATACGTCCAGCGCCGAGACCGGTTCGTCACAGATAATCAGCTTCGGCTCGAGGATCAGCGCGCGAGCAATCCCGATACGCTGACACTGGCCGCCTGAGAACTCGTGCGGATAGCGGTTGATCAGGTTCGGCAGCAGGCCCACTTTCATCATCATCGCTTTGACGCGATCGCGTACTTCCGTACGCGGCATCTTCGGATGATAGGTGCGCAGCGGTTCGGCGATGATCTCACCGATGGTCATACGCGGGTTCAGGGAGGCCAGCGGATCCTGGAAAATCATCTGAATGTCGCTACGCACGGCGCGCCACTCGTCAGGCTTCATGCCCAGCAGATCTTTGCCCAGCCAGGCCACTTTGCCGTCGGTGGCTTTCACCAGCCCGATAATGGCACGGGCAAAGGTGGATTTACCGCAGCCCGACTCACCCACCACGCCCAGGGTCTCTCCTTCGTACAGACGCAGGGTCACGCCATCCACGGCCTTCAGGGTTTTTGCCGGCTGCCAGAACCACTGCTTGCCGTCTTTAATGTCAAAGTGGACTTTCAGATCCGCGATTTCGAGCAGGACGTTACGTTTTTCGTCAATGACAGTCATACCAGCTCCTCGTACGGCTTAAAGCAGGCACGCAGACGGCCTGGGGCAAACTCTTCCAGCGGTGGCGCGCTGTTGCAGATCTCCATCGCATGCGGACAACGCGGCTGGAACGGACAGCCTTTCGGCAGACGCAGCAGGTTTGGTGGGTTGCCCGGAATGGTCAGCAGCGACTCCCCTTCCGCATCAAGACGCGGAACGGCGTTCAGCAGGCCGATAGAGTACGGGTGCGCCGGATTGTAGAACACATCGCGCGCTTTACCGTACTCCATGGTGCGTCCGGCATACATCACCAGCACTTTGTCGCAGATCCCGGCGACCACGCCCAGATCGTGGGTAATCATGATGATCGCCGTGTTGAACTCGCGCTTCAGCTCGTTCAACAGGGTCATGATCTGCGCCTGAACGGTTACGTCCAGCGCGGTGGTCGGTTCATCGGCAATCAGCAGTTTTGGCCGGCACAGCAATGCCATGGCGATCATCACGCGCTGGCGCATCCCGCCGGAAAACTCGTGCGGGAACATGCGCATACGCTTACGCGCTTCCGGCATTTTCACCGCATCCAGCATCTTCACAGACTCTTCAAAAGCGGCGGCTTTGCCCAGCCCTTTATGCAGCATCAGCACTTCCATCAGCTGCTCGCCCACACGCATGTACGGGTTCAGGGAGGTCATTGGATCCTGGAAAATCATCGAGATCTGCTCGGCCCGCAGCTTGTTCAGCTCGTTCTCCGGCAGGTTAAGGATCTGTCTGCCGTTAAAGGTGGCGGAACCCCCGATGACGCCGTTTTGCGCCAGCAGGCCCATCAGCGCAAAGGCCGTCTGGGATTTACCGGAGCCGGATTCACCCACGATCCCCAGCGTCTCACCCGCACGCAGGCTGAAGTTGAGATCGTTTACCGCGGTCACATCGCCATCCGGCGTTTTAAACGTGACCCGCAGATCTTTCACATCCAGCAGAGCGTTGCCCTGCTGATGGGTTTGTGGCGCAGATGCCGTTTCAATAATGGTCATGGCGGCGCTCCTTAACGGTCTTTCGGATCGAGGGCATCACGCAGGCCATCGCCGATAAAGTTGAAACAAAACAGTGTCACGACCAGGAAACCTGCCGGGAACAGCAGCAGCCACGGTGATACTTCCATGGAGTTCGCGCCATCGCTGAGCAGCGCACCCCAACTACTCAGCGGCTCCTGGGTTCCGAGCCCAAGGAAGCTGAGGAAGGATTCAAACAGGATCATGCTCGGCACCAGCAGGGAGGCATACACCACCACCACACCCAGCACGTTCGGCACGATATGACGGACCACGATGCTGCCGGTAGAGACCCCGCCGACCTGCGCCGCTTCGATAAACTCTTTGCGCTTCAGGCTCAGGGTCTGACCGCGCACGATACGCGCCATATCCAGCCAGGAGACCATGCCGATCGCAACGAAGATCAGCAGGATGTTCTGACCGAAGAAGGTCACCAGCAGGATCACGAAGAACATGAACGGGAAGGAGTTGAGGATCTCCAGGATACGCATCATCACCGAATCCACTTTGCCGCCGAGATAGCCGGACAGCGATCCGTACAGGGTACCCAGAATCACCGCCACGAAGGCCGCAGCGATCCCCACCATCAGCGAGATACGCCCGCCGATGGCCACGCGGACCAGCAGGTCACGGCCCGAGGAGTCGGTGCCAAAGTAGTGGCCCGATTCGGTATCCGGCGCGCTGGACATCATGCCCCAGTCGGTGTCGAAGTAGCTGAACTGCGACAGCATCGGCGCTAAGGTCACAAACAGGGCGATAATTACCAGCACAATCAGGCTGGCAACCGCCGCGCGGTTGTGCATAAAGCGACGGCGAGCATCCTGCCAGAGACTGCGTCCTTCGACCTCCAGTTTTTCACTGAAGTTTTCCAGCGCCTCGCTATTTTTCTTACTTAACATCATGGCGAGCTCCAGTCTCAGTAGCGGATTTTCGGATCGATAACGGCATACAGCACGTCGACGATCGCGTTAAAGAAAATGGTCAGCGCACCGACGAGGATGGTCAGACTCAGTACCAGAGAGTAGTCGCGGTTCAGTGCACCGTTGACGAACAACTGGCCGATACCAGGCAGACCATAGATGGTTTCGATAACCATTGAACCGGTAATGATACCGACGAACGCCGGGCCTAAATAAGAGAGAACCGGCAATAACGCAGGCTTTAACGCGTGACGGAATATAATCCGGCGCATCGGCAGCCCTTTGGCGCGCGCGGTACGGATGAAGTTAGAGTGCAGCACTTCAATCATCGAGCCGCGGGTAATACGCGCGATGCTGGCAATATAGGCCAGTGACAGCGCCACCATCGGCAGGATCATGTACTGCAGCGCCCCGCCGTTCCAGCCGCCGCCGGGCAGCCATTTCAGGGTGATGGCAAATATCATGACCAGCAAGGGTGCGACAACAAAACTCGGTATGACGACCCCGGTCATTGCCACCCCCATAACGGCGTAATCCCATTTGGTATTTTGATTCAACGCAGCAATAACGCCCGCCGTGACGCCAAGAATAACGGCCAGTAAAAATGCCGCGGCACCTAATTTAGCCGAAACGGGGAAGCTGGAAGCCACCAGATCGTTTACGGAATAATCTTTATATTTAAACGACGGTCCAAAATCGCCGTGGGCCAGCTGCTTCAGATAATTGAAATACTGGGTAGAGATCGGATCGTTTAAATGATATTTCGCTTCGATATTTGCCATCACTTCTGGCGGCAGCGTACGTTCACCGGTAAATGGACTACCCGGCGCGAGACGCATCATAAAGAAGGAGATCGTTATGAGAATAAATAGCGTTGGGATCGCTTCAAGACAGCGACGTAGGATAAATTTCAACATTGCCCGTACCTTCTGGCGTGTGCCTATATAGTATTACGATGAGTAGACACCGTGGGGCGAGCATTGCCCGCCCCACTCATTGCCATTAATGCTTGATAATATACAAGTTTTTAACGTAGATATTATCCATCGGGTCTTTACCGGTATAGCCACCTACCCACGGTTTCACCAGACGGGCGTTCACGTAGTAGTAAACCGGCACGATCGCAGAGTCTTTATCGAGCTGCTGTTCTGCTTTCGAATACAGCTCAGCGCGCTGCGCTTCGTCTGTGACTTTCAGGGTATCGCCGATCAGCTTATCGAACTCTGCGCTCTTATAGTGCGCGGTGTTGTTCGAGCTGTCGCTTAGCATGGTGTTCAGGAAGGAGGTCGGTTCGTTATAGTCCGCACACCAGCCTGCACGCGCCACATCAAAGGTGCCCTGATGACGGCTGTCCAGGAAGGTTTTCCACTCCTGGTTCTCCAGCTTCACGTTCGCACCCAGGTTTTTCTTCCAGATGGAGGAGACGGCGATAGCCAGTTTTTTATGCAGATCGGAGGTGTTGTACAGCAGGCTAAAGGTCAGCGGCTTGTCAGCGGTATAACCGGCTTCGGCCAGCAATTTCTTCGCTTCAGCGTTACGCTGTTCCTGGGTCATTTTGAACCATTCTGGCTCGGTCAGCTTCGCGCCATCGGTGTACGGTGGGGTATAGCTGTAGGCCGGCAGGTCACCCTGGTTTTTCACTTTATTGACGATGATGTCACGATCCAGTGCCAGCTTCAGCGCGGTACGGACGCGAACGTCGGTGAATGGCGCTTTCTGGTTGTTAATCTCGTAGTAGTAAGTACACAGATACGGGTCAACGTGAACTTCAGTCGGGATCTCTTTTTTCAGCTTCTGGAACAGTTCGATCGGCATGTTGTTATAGGTCATGTCGATTTCGCCGCTGCGGTAGCGGTTAACGTCAGTCACTTCAGAAGAGATCGGCAGGTAAGTTACCTGGTTGATAACGGTTTTTGCGTTATCCCAGTAGTTGGTATTACGCTCCAGGTCGATACGTTCGTTCACAACCCAGGCTTTCAGCTTATACGCGCCATTGGTGACGATATTGGCAGGCTGAGTCCACTTTTCGCCGAATTTCTCAACCGCTGCTTTTGGAACAGGGGAAACGGACGGGTGGACCAGCAGTTTGTAGAAATACGGTACTGGCTCGCTCAGGGTTACTTCGAAGGTATTATCATCAATCGCTTTTACGCCGAGGTCGGTAACCGGTTTTTTGCCGGTGATGATGTCATCGATATTGGCGATATGGCCATACTGCAGATAGCTCGCATACGGAGAAGCAGTGTTTGGATCCGCCAGGCGCTGCCAGCTATAAACGAAATCTTGTGCGGTCACCGGAGAACCGTCAGACCATTTTGCGTCTTTACGCAGGTGGAAGGTCCAGACTTTAAAGTCTTTGTTTTCCCATTTTTCTGCAACCCCGGCAACCGGGTGGCCGTCTACGTCAGTCACCAGCAGGCCTTCGAACAGGTCGCGGTTAACGTTTGACTCCGGTACACCTTCAATTTTGTGCGGATCCAGAGACTGAACCTCAGCACCGTTGTTACGCACCAGCGTTTGCTTCTCCGCCAGTTGAACTCCAGCAGGAACGTCAGCAGCCATTGCAACGTTGCCCGCGATTAGCGCAGTTAAAATCCCCGCCGCGACCAGACTTTTTTTTGTGATGATGGACATTGTGTTGATACTCCACTCTTTATAATTACTGGTTTTTTACCAGCCTGTTTAATTCCCCTTTTTGGGGTTCCCTGACAACGTAGGAGTTTATGCTGCTGTCAGGCGTTTTTACTTCTCGCTATCACCGACTTTACTATTACTAACGGCTCGTCTGGCCGCCTTGCGTCGATTCTTAACAGGCCTCCCCTGTCGAGGTCTGTCTTAATTCTTTTAGATCAGAACCGTTAATGAAAAAGATTCTCATCTAAAAGATTTCTGCGGAAAATATAAGGCCGGAAAGTACCAAATGGCTTTCTCGGGTGCCAATACATTTTGCAAATTTGTTAACCAATTCTCTTTTATAAAAGTTACCGTAACGCTGTGGGCTACCCTGCCGCGCATCAAAAGCGGGAAATGTTTCCGCTATTCAATGGGATGTAGAAAATGTCCTCGACGATAGCGTCGCTGTGCTGGAGACGGAACGTTGTTTGTACAAAAAATTAACAACTGTCTATTATTTAGCACATTCATCTAAATCATTCATCAAATTACTAATATCATCTCAGTTATCCTGCAGCAAGCCCCAGAGTATGGTGTGAGTAAAATAACAGTCTTGTTGAGCGGAATGTGAACAGTGCGAAGCGGGTGCATGTGATAAGTGATTGATAGTTAACAAAACAAAATTATTAGTAAAATTTATTATAGTTAAAGCGATTTTCAACTTTCATTATATGATTTGCTGATAATGACAAAAAAAACGGCGCCAATGGCGCCGCGGTTTCATCTGAAATGGTTAACCCAATAACCCCGGAAATATTGATTTCAGCCCGGTAACAATAAATTCAATCCCCAGCGCCATCAGCAGCAAACCCATAATACGGGTGATAACGTTGATACCGGTCTGGCCAAGCAGTCGCACCAGCCAGGGGGCAAGACGGAATACCCCCCAACAGCAAAACGCAAACAGCGCGATGGCAATCGAGAATCCAATCAGGTGCATCATATTGTGATAGCGCGTTCCCCAGACGATGGTGGAACTGATAGCACCCGGCCCGGCCATTAAGGGCAACGCCAGCGGCACCACGCCGATGCTTTCACGAATGGCGGTCTCTGATTTTTCCTGCTTGTTTTGTTTGTCCTCACCCAGCTTACCGCTGATCATCGACATCGCGATGGTCACTACCAGGATCCCGCCGGCAATGCGGAACGAATCAATAGAAATGCCAAAAATCTGCAATATAGAGTCGCCAAGATAGAGAGAGGTCAGCAGGATAATGGCGACCGACAGGTTTGCGGTCAGGTTGGTCTTGTTCCTGGCTAACGCGGTCTGATAGCTGGTCATGCTGATAAAGACCGGGATAATGCCCACCGGGTTAACCAGCGCGAACAGACCGATAAAAAACTTAAAATAGGTTGGGAAATCAAAGAGCGATAGGCTCACAGTTAGCTCCGCTGATAAGCAAGACTCAAGATAAAGATATGGCAATAGCAATAACCGCGCAGAAGATACGCTTTTTACGCATGCACTTCATCACAATATTGCGAATTATAGTGGTTTGACGCTGTAAAATATTTGTGTACTAAATGCATTCCTGTGGTTCAATTGCTTTTGCAATTATTTAACATCTGATGCAACGCCCCAAAATACCCCTGCTGAAAGGTATCAGCTTATGGATAAATTGATACAGATCATGTTTTCCGTACTCAGAAGTGAGTAATCTTGATTACGCCACCACGGAGATTCAGTATCTGAACGTAGGCTACTGATGGGAGGCTCTTTTAGTAAATCAGGGGAACGATAAAAACGTTAACACCTTGTTTTTATGTAAGTTAAGCAAGTGGCAATGGCGCTGACTATACTGTTTTCGTGTCGGGCAGCTGATTTACTAAAAGAGTTTAACATTATCAGGAGAGCATTATGGCTGTTACTAATGTCGCAGAGCTTAACGCACTTGTAGAGCGCGTAAAAAAAGCCCAGCGTGAATATGCCAATTTCACCCAAGAACAGGTTGATAAAATCTTCCGCGCCGCCGCTCTGGCTGCTGCAGATGCTCGAATCCCTCTCGCTAAAATGGCCGTTGCCGAATCCGGTATGGGTATCGTTGAAGATAAAGTGATTAAAAACCACTTTGCTTCTGAGTATATCTACAACGCCTATAAAGATGAGAAGACTTGTGGCGTCCTGTCTGAAGATGACACTTTCGGTACCATCACCATTGCAGAGCCAATCGGCATCATCTGCGGTATCGTTCCGACAACCAACCCAACTTCTACTGCTATCTTCAAATCGCTCATCAGCCTGAAGACGCGCAACGCAATCATTTTCTCTCCACACCCACGTGCTAAAGATGCGACCAACAAAGCGGCCGATATCGTTCTGCAAGCGGCAATCGCTGCAGGTGCACCGAAAGATCTGATCGGCTGGATCGATCAGCCTTCTGTGGAGCTGTCTAACGCACTGATGCACCACCCTGACATCAACCTGATCCTTGCGACCGGTGGTCCAGGCATGGTTAAAGCCGCATATAGCTCCGGTAAACCGGCTATCGGCGTAGGTGCAGGTAACACTCCGGTTGTTATCGACGAAACTGCCGATATCAAACGTGCAGTTGCATCCGTTCTGATGTCTAAAACCTTCGACAACGGCGTTATTTGTGCTTCCGAGCAGTCCGTTGTGGTTGTTGACTCCGTATACGATGCTGTCCGCGAACGTTTCGCCAGCCACGGCGGCTACTTGCTGCAGGGTCAGGAGCTGAAAGCCGTTCAGGACATCCTTCTGAAAAATGGCGCACTGAACGCCGCCATCGTAGGCCAGCCAGCATATAAAATCGCTGAACTGGCAGGCTTCACCGTTCCGGTTACCACCAAGATCCTGATTGGTGAAGTGACCGATGTCGATGAAAGCGAGCCGTTTGCTCACGAGAAACTGTCTCCAACGCTGGCTATGTACCGTGCGAAAGATTTCGACGATGCGGTCATCAAAGCGGAAAAACTGGTTGCCATGGGCGGTATCGGTCATACCTCCTGCCTGTACACCGACCAGGATAACCAGCCTGAGCGTGTGGCGCACTTCGGCCAGATGATGAAAACTGCACGTATCCTGATCAACACCCCTGCTTCTCAGGGTGGTATCGGTGACCTGTATAACTTTAAACTCGCGCCTTCCCTGACTCTGGGTTGTGGTTCATGGGGTGGTAACTCCATCTCTGAGAACGTTGGTCCTAAGCACCTGATCAACAAGAAAACCGTTGCTAAGCGAGCTGAAAACATGTTGTGGCATAAACTTCCGAAATCTATCTACTTCCGTCGTGGCTCTCTGCCAATCGCGCTGGATGAAGTGATTACTGATGGCCACAAACGTGCGCTCATCGTGACTGACCGTTTCCTCTTCAACAACGGCTACGCAGACCAGATCACCTCTGTCCTGAAAGCGGCTGGCGTAGAAGTGGACGTGTTCTTCGAAGTTGAAGCTGACCCAACCCTGTCTGTTGTTCGCAAAGGCGCAGAGCTGGCAAACTCCTTCAAACCAGACGTGATCATCGCGCTGGGCGGCGGCTCCCCAATGGATGCAGCCAAAATTATGTGGGTAATGTACGAGCACCCGGAAACCCACTTCGAAGAACTGGCGCTGCGCTTTATGGATATCCGTAAACGTATCTACAAGTTCCCGAAAATGGGCGTGAAAGCAAAAATGGTTGCGATCACCACCACTTCTGGTACCGGTTCTGAAGTCACGCCGTTTGCCGTTGTAACCGACGACACCACCGGCCAGAAATACCCACTGGCAGACTATGCCCTGACTCCGGACATGGCAGTTGTTGATGCCAACCTGGTGATGGATATGCCGAAATCGCTCTGTGCGTTCGGTGGTCTGGATGCAGTAACGCACGCTCTGGAAGCTTACGTTTCTGTACTGGCGTCTGAATTCTCTGACGGTCAGGCTCTGCAGGCGCTGAAACTGCTGAAAGAGAACCTGCCAGCGTCTTATAATGAAGGCTCTAAAAACCCGGTTGCCCGTGAGCGTGTGCACAGTGCTGCTACCATCGCCGGTATCGCGTTTGCGAACGCCTTCCTGGGTGTGTGCCACTCCATGGCGCACAAGCTGGGTTCTCAGTTCCACATTCCTCACGGTCTGGCGAACGCCCTGCTGATTTCTAACGTCATCCGTTACAACGCTAACGACAACCCGACCAAGCAGACTGCATTCAGCCAGTATGACCGTCCGCAGGCTCGCCGTCGCTACGCAGAAATCGCTGACCACCTGGGCCTGAGCGCACCTGGTGACCGCACTGCTGCGAAGATCGAGAAGCTGCTGGGATGGCTGGACAGCATTAAAGCTGAACTGGGTATTCCGAAGTCTATCCGTGAAGCCGGTGTTCAGGAAGCTGACTTCCTGGCACACGTAGACAAGCTGTCTGAAGATGCCTTTGATGACCAGTGTACTGGTGCGAACCCGCGCTACCCGCTGATCGCAGAGCTGAAACAGATTCTGCTGGATACCTACTACGGACGTGAATACTCTGAAGGCGTACCTGCATCAGCCACACCTGCTGCAGTAGTCGTGCCAGTAAAAGCGGATAAGAAAGCGAAGAAAAGCGCTTAATTAATCGCTAAATAAAAAACCCGCTTCGGCGGGTTTTTTTATGTCTGTTACACAGGATGAACAGAGAGAAAGAAATAGCGTCTTTAACGACGACAGGCATCCTGAATCGCCGACAGAGAGCCTACAACCAGCGCCTCTTTATAATGCTTACGACATACTGAGACATAGCGCTCATTGCCGCCAATGACTACCTGCTCGCCTTCTGCATAGGGTTTGCCAGCCTGATCAAGGCGCAGCACCATACTCGCTTTACGGCCGCAGAAACAGATGGTTTTCAATTCAACCAGTTTATCCGACCAGGCCAGTAAATACTGACTGCCAATAAACAGCTCACCACGAAAATCCGTACGCAGGCCATAACAGAGCACCGGAATATCCAGCTCGTCGACCACTTCTGATAACTCATGCACCTGCTGACGCGTTAAAAACTGGCTCTCATCCACCAGCACACAATGCACAGCCTGAGTGGCCACTTCGGTACGGATCTCTTCCAGCAGATTGGTTTGCGGGTTATATAGCTTTGCCGGTGACGAAAGACCAATTCGCGAGCTAACCTTTCCGCTACCAAAACGGTCATCAATCTCGGCGGTGTAAACCAGGGTCTGCATTCCGCGCTCCTGGTAATTGTAGGAGGATTGCAGTAATGCGGTCGACTTACCTGCGTTCATTGCTGAATAGTAGAAATACAGTTGTGCCATTGGCCGTTAAACCCTAATCAATGTGTATTATTACCGATGCGCGATTGTACCATATTTTGTCTGGTCTTCCGTGCGGTAGCGCGTTTTTACGGCCGTTCCGGAGCATTTTACTCCCTACATGGATATACCCCAGGCCGCGATGGAAGCAGGTTGAAGCGTGAATTGAATTACAGTTTCAAAACGATAAGTTCAGGAAAAATCTGTTATTTTAATGCCGTAACAGAGCCAGAAATGAAGCAGGATTAATTAACAGTTTCAGCGGGCAACCGTCTTTTCATTACTAATACGAAAGGTTGATATTTATCCTGACAAACAATAATTCCGGAGAAAATTGCCCACAAAAAATGAGTCCGCCGTCAGGTTTAGGGCGCATCTTTTGATAACGCCGCCTGCTTTTCACTGCCGGAATTTAAGTTAGCGTTATTAATAACAGTGTCAAATATTAGGTATTTTTTGAATTCCTTACATTATGACCTATTGCATATATCAATTTATGCCTCTATTATTACTTCAACAAACCCCCCACATTATAAGTTTGAGATTACTACAATGAGCGAAGCACTTAAAATTCTGAACAACATCCGTACTCTTCGTGCCCAGGCGAGAGAATGTACTCTGGAAACGCTTGAAGAAATGCTGGAGAAATTAGAAGTCGTTGTTAACGAGCGTCGTGAAGAAGAAAACGCCGCGGCTGCTGAAATCGAAGAACGTACACGTAAACTGCAGCAATATCGTGAAATGCTGATCGCTGATGGTATTGATCCTAACGAATTGCTGAACAGCATGGCTGCCGCTAAAACAGGCACCAAAGCTAAACGCGCTGCACGTCCGGCTAAATATAGCTACATCGATGAGAACGGCGAATCTAAAACCTGGACCGGCCAGGGTCGTACTCCAGCTGTTATCAAAAAAGCCATGGAAGAACAAGGTAAACAACTGGACGACTTCCTGATTAAGGAATAAGTCAGCGAATCATCCGAAAAATCCCGCTTAATGCGGGATTTTTTTATGCCTTTATTTTATACGGTGTGACATTCGGTTACATGCTGTCATATAACGTTCAGGCAACGGTTATTGCCCTGTAGCTAGTAAGCTACGCTTAAAAAAGCGCATAAAAAAACCGGTGTAGCCAGGCCATCACCGGTTTTTTGCTTAGCGCATCAGGGCCTGGTTAGTTTTTAATGCCCAGCGTCTCTTTCAGCCAGCCTTTAAATTCTTCACCGAGGGACTGGTGGCGAATACCATATTCAACAAAGGCCTGCATGTAACCGAGTTTATTACCGCAGTCATGGCTCTTACCTTTCATATGGTAGGCTTCAACGGTCTCTTTCTCGATCAGCATGTCAATGCCATCGGTCAGCTGGATTTCATCACCGGCACCTGGAGGCGTTTTCGCCAGCAGTGGCCAAATCTCTGCGCTCAGCACATAACGCCCTACTACAGCCAGATTAGACGGCGCTACGTCGGCTTTTGGCTTCTCAACCACGCCCACCATTGGTACGCTGTCGCCCGGCTTCATTTCAACGCCTTTGCAGTCAACAACGCCGTATGCGGTCACGTCTTCAACCGGCTCAACCATAATCTGGCTGCTGCCCGTTTCATCGAAACGTTTAATCATTTCTGCCAGGTTATCCTGGGACAGATCGGATTCAAACTCGTCGAGAATAACGTCCGGTAAAATTACCGCCACCGGCTCGTTACCCACAACCGGATGAGCGCACAGCACCGCATGACCCAGACCTTTTGCCAGACCCTGACGGACCTGCATAATAGTCACGTGCGGCGGGCAAATAGACTGCACTTCCTGCAGAAGCTGACGCTTAACACGTTTTTCCAGCATCGCTTCGAGTTCAAAACTGGTATCGAAATGGTTTTCGATAGAGTTTTTGGATGAATGCGTTACCAGCACAATTTCAGTAATGCCGGCAGCAATACATTCGTTGACCACATACTGGATTAATGGCTTATCAACGAGTGGCAGCATCTCTTTTGGAATTGCCTTCGTTGCGGGCAGCATCCTGGTTCCCAACCCGGCAACCGGGATAACGGCCTTTGTCACTTTCGAATTTACGGCAGCCATTGAAACTCTCCTGAACTGTTCATGTTTTGAACTTTAGTCTGCATTAATAACGCGTTCAGTATATCAGTCGGAGGATGAAGTCCGGGTCTGAAAAGGACGCGCTACCGCTTAATTAGGATAAATACGAATGATAACTTGCAACGATAGTAGCATTGCCGGTGAAACGACGGTAAAGCTATCTACCGTTTAAATTCCAACTGATTATTCCGTGGACAACATTAAGCGCAACCGCCCTCCTGTCCCCCAAATTTGGCATTGCCATGAGGTGCAGCGGTGGCTTATTTGATTCAGATAGGTATTGCCTAAGGTTCCTAACGGAACGCCGTTGCTGACCTGAATATGATGTTCGCCAGTATTAAGCGTCGCATTAAGTCCGGCAGAAACCAGAATCAAATTTTTCAGGCCGCTGTGGTAATAGCCAACCAGTAACGGAAATTGTCCGGGCAAACTTGCCTGACGCAGCAGCTGGTTAACCTGTTTAAGTAAACTCCCTAACTCTGGCAGGCGTTGTCCCTGATGAGAAAGTTGTTCCTGGAGCAAACCATTAAACAGAGCGCGTAATAATAACGCTGCCAGCACGCCATTATCTCCCGCCCGGGTGACGTCCAGACAATAAAACGCCAGATCGTTATCGGATAACGGAGCGATATCCAGCACCAGGCCAGGTTGATCGGCAGCCATCAGCTGACGGTAATTCACTTTGCATCCGGAGATGTTCTGTTGCACCGGTGGCTGCAGTTCCTGCAGAAGCTTCGCCGCCGCGGTGGGATTATTAACCAGCGCATCCCAGTCCTGAAAAAGTCGCTCCTCTTCTTCTACCCGCGAATTAAACATATTGGGATAGAGGCACGCGAGTACGGTTTCACGCAGGCGGTTAAGATCTTTCACCGGCTTAAGCAGGACATCCTGCACGCCCAGACGTAACGCTTTGGCGATGTCGGCCATATTCTCGGTGGCAGAAATTACGAGGATAGGGATCTGGTTCCCCGCATTACGTAAATGCTCCACCAGCTTCAGGCCATTCATGCGCGGCATGGCGATATCGCAAATCATCAGATCGGGCTTCAGGCCCGCCATTTTTTCGAGGGCATCGACACCGTCCCCCGCGAGTGCTGTTGTTGCTCCCAGTGATGAAAGCCACGAATCCAGTAGTGAGCGGAAAACAGGCTCGTCTTCAACTATAAGAATTTGTTTCCCGGCTAATGGTTGTGTCATGGTCTCTCCCGGCGCTGACAATAGATCAATAGTGGCATGCTATCGGTACTATCGCCTGTCAGATTTTGCTGAAGTAATCAAAAAAAGCGTGCTCAGGCAGAAGCCCGCACCAAAGGTAATAATTCATCCATTTTCTTTTCGACAGCCTGCGCACCAGCGGCTATCGCCGCCTCTGCACGATGGAAATCGAGCGTTGAAATTTGAGGACAAAAAGGTTGAATCAATATATCCGGCGGGTCACCCGCCATTCGATTGCGTTTCAGGCGATTTTCCAACACCTGAATTGAGGTCGTCATAATTTCCATGGCGGTGGGCGCGGCGACCCGTTTACGCGTCGCTACACGGCTCAGGCGTCCGCGCAGCTTTTCATGCCAGGCGAGATCGTCGAGCGCACCGTCATCCATTTGGGTATTGACCGGCATCAGGTCCTGCTGCATCAGATGGGCATCATGCTGGAGATCGACCGCAATCACGATATCGGCTCCCATCGCGCGGGTCAGAGAAATGGGTACAGGGTTGACAACGCCGCCGTCCACCAGCCAGTAGCCATTATGCGGCACCGGTGCCATCAGGCCCGGCATGCTGCAGGAGGCGCGGACAGCAAGATGGATATCGCCTTCGGTAAACCAGATTTCCCGGCCGGTGCTGAGGTTGGTAGCAACCGCACCAAAAGGCATCTGGCAGTTGGAGAATTCGGTCAGGGGCATGACCTGGCGGAAACGGTTAAAGACGCGCTCACCGCGTAACAACCCGCCACGTTGCCAGGAGAGATCCATCAGGCGCAGGACATCCCAGTAGCTAAAGGATCGTACCCAGGTTTCCAGTTCGGGGAGCTTGCCACACGAATAAGCGGCCCCCACCAGAGAACCTATTGAACAGCCTGCGACAATATCTATTTCGATACCTAAACGTTGTAAGGCGTTGATCACACCAATATGTGACCAGCCCCGGGCTGCTCCTGAGCCCAACGCCAGTCCGATTTTAACTTTTCTCATTAGCCCTGTTTAGCGTCCCCTGGATTCCTGGCATAGCGTCATTGCAACCGCTCAGTTAACATAGTGCCACCCTGGCGTTACGCGCCATTCATTTTTTAGTTTCAGGAAGAGAATCGTGTCTCAACTCTGTCCCTGCGGTAGCGCTCTCGAGTATAGCCTATGTTGCCAGCGATATCTTACTGGTGAACAGGTTGCACCCGATCCGGCCATACTTATGC
This sequence comes from Leclercia adecarboxylata, assembly GCA_002360945.1. GTDB lineage: Bacteria > Pseudomonadota > Gammaproteobacteria > Enterobacterales > Enterobacteriaceae > Enterobacter > Enterobacter adecarboxylatus_B. The sequence goes on from DERO01000034.1 coordinate 48,173, forward strand.
GGTCCCGATATACCGCTTTTGTGATGCGGGACGCAGACTACCTGATTAAGACCTGGCACCCATCATGCCATGCTGCTGATTTCCGTCAGGAGATCGAGACCGGATTTGCGAACACGCAATGGGCCGGGCTGACCCAGTACGAAACGGCGGCAGGTAAGGATGAGAACGAGGGGTTCGTCAGTTTTGTGGCCCGCTTTACCGAGCAGGGAAAAGCAGGTGCCATTATCGAGCGCTCGCGTTTCTTAAAGGAAGGCGGGCGGTGGTACTATATTGACGGTACGCGTCCACAGTTCGGTCGTAATGACCCCTGTCCCTGTGGCTCAGGTAAAAAATTTAAAAAGTGTTGCGGGCAATAAGGCCTGACGACACCGTTTCAGCAAACTCGCAAAGGATTTTCCGGCAATGCAATCAACACAACGCAAAGTGCTGCGCACCATTTGTCCCGACCAGAAAGGGCTGATCGCCCGTATTACCAATATTTGCTACAAACATGAACTGAACATCGTGCAGAACAACGAGTTTGTTGATCACCGTACCGGCCGCTTCTTTATGCGTACCGAGCTGGAAGGGATTTTCAACGACGCGACGCTGCTGGCCGATCTGGACGGCGCGCTGCCAGAAGGCTCCGTGCGCGAACTGACCCCAGCCGGTCGTCGTCGGGTGGTTATCCTGGTCACCAAAGAGGCGCACTGCCTGGGCGATCTGCTGATGAAAGCCAATTACGGCGGTCTGGATGTGGAGATCGCCGCGGTTATTGGCAACCACGAAACGCTGCGCACTCTGGTCGAGCGCTTCGATATTCCGTTTGAGCTGGTCAGCCATGAAGGCCATACCCGCGAAGAGCACGATAATTTGATGGCGAATGCCATCGAAGCACATAACCCGGATTACGTCGTGCTGGCGAAATACATGCGTGTGCTGACGCCATCTTTCGTTGCGCGGTTCCCGAATAAGATCATCAATATTCACCACTCGTTCCTGCCGGCCTTTATCGGTGCGCGTCCTTATCATCAGGCGTACGAGCGCGGCGTGAAGATCATTGGTGCCACGGCGCACTACGTGAATGACAATCTGGATGAAGGTCCTATCATCATGCAGGACGTGATTCATGTCGATCACACCTACACGGCAGAAGATATGATGCGTGCCGGACGCGACGTCGAGAAAAATGTGTTAAGCCGGGCGCTGTATCAGGTGCTGGCGCAGCGTGTCTTTGTCTACGGCAACAGAACGATTATTCTTTAATCCTTTATAAAATGAATCGATTAGCTTTGCGTCTTTATGGGTAAAAATCAGGCAAACGATTCAATTTAGCAAAGGAAGTCTTTACAGGGGCGCGTCATTTGATATGATGCGCCCCGCTTTCCACAAGGAAGCAGGCCAGTAAAAGCATTACCCCGTGGTGGGGTTCCCGAGCGGCCAAAGGGAGCAGACTGTAAATCTGCCGTCATCGACTTCGAAGGTTCGAATCCTTCCCCCACCACCATCTCCAAGCTGTACCTCAAAATATGAATTACCCCTGGTGGGGTTCCCGAGCGGCCAAAGGGAGCAGACTGTAAATCTGCCGTCATCGACTTCGAAGGTTCGAATCCTTCCCCCACCACCATCACTTCCAAATCGCTTCAAATCTCCGATTTCTAAAATAACAATAGTTGAATCCGATTCTGCGCACCTGTTTTCCCCGGTGGCGCTGCGCTTACCGGGGCTACAAAACGACAATACCGCACCGTATCCGTAGGCCGGGTAAGGCGCAGGCGCCACCCGGCATAAACGCTACAACGGTGGCAACCGACGCGTCACCGGTGAACTCTTCACAATCGACGTATTGCACTGGGCCTGTTCCGCCAGCCCGTCCAGCAGCGAATCCAGTTGCTCGATCGAGCGCACCACCAGCCTGATGACAAAACAGTCCTCGCCGGTCACTTTGTCGCTTTCAATACACTCCGGCATCGCCTGGATATATTTATCTACCTTATGCAATAACCCCGGCAATGGCCGCACGCGTACCAGCGCCTGCAGGGTATAGCCTAACGCCGCCAGGTTTACCCGGGCGCCGTATCCCTGAACCACACCCCGCTCCTCCAGCCTTTTTAACCGCTCTGCCGTGCTGGGTGACGTAAGTCCCACACGCCCGCTCAACACCTTCAGCGACATCCGTGCATCCTCCACCAGACAGGCAAGAATCTGACGGTCGATCTCATCGATAAGGTAATCCATAACTTTCACCTAATTTATAAAAGCAAAATACCCGTACCACCTTAATTCAGTGCTGTAAAACCGGACACTTTTTTTCAACAATAAGGGCATTAATCAGGAGGTGTATGATGGCTGACATTCAACGGGGCGTCTGGCAAATGAGCCTGGCGATGCTGATATCCGGCTCTATCGGCGCGTTTGTTTTACTCTCGGGCTTACCGGTGACGGAAGTGGTGTTCTGGCGCTGTCTGATCGGCGCCCTTACGCTGTTTCTTTTTATTCGTTTCAGTAAACAGCCTTTCAGCCCGTTAACCAAAGCCACGCTGGGCCTCGCCGTTCTCGGCGGCATCGCGCTGGTGGTGAACTGGCTGCTGCTGTTTGCCGCCTTCGAGCGTATCTCTATTGGCCTGTCGACGGTGGTCTACAACACCCAGCCTTTTATGCTGGTGCTGATGGGGATGTTGCTGGGCGAACGGGTTAGCCTGGTGAAATGGGGCTGGTTATTCCTCGCCTTTGGCGGCGTGGTGATTTTGCTCTCCAGCGAACTGACGGGCGGGCATGAAGCGGGATGGCTGGCCGGTATCGGCCTGGCGCTGGGCGCGGCTTTCTTCTATGCCCTCACCGCCATCATCACGCGCAGGTTAAAAAGTATCGCACCGCAGCATATCGCCTTTATTCAGGTCCTGACCGGCGTGGTGATGCTGCTGCCGCTGGCGCAGATGCCGACCTTCTCCGCCGATTTCCCATGGGGAATTTTATTGACGCTGGGCATTGTCCACACCGGGATCATGTATCAGCTGCTCTACAGCGCCATTCAGAAGCTCCCTACCCCCATCATCGGCTCGCTGTCGTTTATCTATCCGGTGGTCGCGCTGATTGTCGATAATCTGGTGTTTGGCCACTCGCTGAACCTTACTCAACTGGCCGGCGGGGCCTTGATTCTGCTCGCCGCGGCGGGCAACAACCTCGGCTGGGGCGAAAAAAAGCCGGTCGTGTGCAAGGTTGACATCAAAGCAGCGGATTAGTATCGGGCTACCGGTTGTTGATTAATTGGATAAGAAGTTCGCGCGCATCTCTCAGTTGCTCCAGCCCACCGCGCAACCAGATGCCTTTTTTGAAGAACTCGATCCTGGCGGCATGATCAAACTGATCGTAGTCCACCGGATAAACCAGCGCGGGGATCCCCTTTTGGACACAGTGCCACATGATCCCTGCGCCTCCATGATGAATGACCCCATCGTAATGCGACAACCACACATCATAATCAATCCAGTTAATCCGGCAAAAATTACCCGAACGCTTATAGCCTTCAACGGTCAGCGTGCCGTCGGTAAAATGAAACTCCCAGTCCGGCATCGTTTTCGCCAGGGCGGCTATGGCTATTGCCACGTCATTTTTGTGCCAGTCAAGATGTGTGCCTAATGTCACCAGGACATGACGCTTACCTTTAATGAAAGGTGGCCGCACGCCATCAGAGGGTGGGGTATAGAGCGCAGGGCCAATAAACGCGACTGAAGGCGGCCAGGTGCGTGCAAATTCCATCTCTTTTTCACCCAGGGCAAGAATGAGATCCGGTGAATAAGCACTTTCGGTTCCGTCAGGTCGATAAAGCCGGGTAATGCCAGTTTGGCGAATTACTCTGCGGAATAGCCAGAAGATTACACGCTTGAACAGCCGCACTTTTTTCCGGTGAAGCAGATGACTTAAACGTCCTGCCGCAGTTGTGGCTGGCATGAGGCCGCCACAATAGGCTGGCGGGCCATCCGGCGTTTCAAGAACACAGGGAGAAGGCAGGCTGCTCCACCAGGGGACGTTAAGCCTGCGACAGACTTCGCCAACAACGGGAAGCGTAAAATCGGCAATCGCGAGATCCGGAACCCCCTGCCCGGCCCATGCCCGTTCCAGCTCGTTTGCAAAGTCATTAAGTAACCCCACCACCGCGCGAAACTGCCGGTAGAGCCTTACAGGATGCGACCCTACGGCATACTCTGGATTGGTAATCGCCAGCAAAGGCGTATCGAAATCCCCCTCAAGGATCACTCCCTGCAGCCCGGCAGCCTCTATTCGGGCTCTGGCACCAGGTGTGCTGATAATCCGAACCTGATAGTGAGCCGAAAGCGCTCTCCCCAGAGCCAGTATAGGGTGCAGATGCCCTGAAAAAGGGGGAGCCAGCAAATCAATACGGGTAACGCCGGGAGGGATAAGGTTTAACAGACGTTGCATAACAATTTATTTCCGTATTTGCTCGATAAATCGCCGACATAAATCGCCCAGCTCTGGCTGAGAAAGATAGTCCATATGGCCGCACTCTATTTTCTCGTCCACCCTGTCAAACCAAAAGCGCGAAATACTGTCCTTCCGCCCCTGTACCAGCAGATGATGACAGTCCGGGCGCTTTCGGGCGACAGGGCCGAAAGCAAAAATACTGACGCGGGACATAACCGAAGAAGGCAGCTGTAAATTGTTAAAGATTTCCAGTCCACAGCTTCCAGAAAGGAGCAACGTGTGATCCTCAGCTTCCAGCAGCGTAAGGGCACGTTTTCGATAACGCTCAGCAAACCCAGCGCGACGAGAAGAGAGATAGTCCCAGGTATTGTTCAGGCTGGCACGCAGCAGACTGGTTTCACGCCATAACGCCGACTGAGGGACCCAGGGGAAATTTTCCGCGACCGTACTCACGCCATCGTTCGCTACCAGCCGAAGAAAATCACGTTGCGCCGGGCTGAGTGCCAGATTGTCAGGCCGGCTTCTGCCAGTAATAAAGGCCACGTTGAGTCGAAATTTGGTCATAGCGAAATGAAGCGATCGTTGCTGAAAACGCGATAACGGCGTGAACGCCACTGAATGGTGCGGTTAAGCAAGGCATGGATTAAGTGCACCGGTTGTAGAAGCTCTGACACCACAGAATAAATCGGCCGTGCGGCAATATTCTCAGAAACGGCGCGCTGAACCCGTCGCAGCGCAACATGGCGGAGCACCAGCACCGCAACGAGAAACCCGCTATTAGCCACATTGCTGAACGCCAGGATCACCATGGCCCAAAGCAAAAAAGGATGAACTCCCTGAAGCGCCATAATGGCCAGATTGGTTTTTATCTTCTTCTCACGCATCAACAACGTGGCGAACACGAACCAGCGGTGCATCTGACGAAAATAGTGGCTGAAATCCTGCAGGCTGGTTTGCACGCTCACTGGGGCTACTGACTGAATTATTCCAATGTTTTTCTGAGTTAACAGTGTCGCCAGGGCCAGATCGTCCGTCAGATGCCGCATGATGGGAGAGAACCCCCCGACCTTTTCCAGCGTCTGGAGGTGTAACAGATAGCACATGCCATTCAGCGTCAGAGGTTTAGCAAAAGGGAGGAGCGGTAGATAGGTTAGCGCCGAGTTGTCGTTAACGAACTGCGCCAGCAGGCGCGACGGCGCATTGTTTGCCGCCCTGTAGCAGGGTAACGCGGTGACAAGTGTATTATCACAAAGCCCGGCAAGCATCGTATTGAGCGATGCTGCCGAAAGAATCGCATCGTCATCCAGTACAAGCACAACCTGAGTGTCAGCCTGTTTCCTTCCCTGCTCGAGCTTAAAGATCTTTGGATTGACCCCTTCCGGGGTCGGTGGAAAGGCGCGGATATCGATCCTGTTTTGGGTGTAATGTCTCTGCAGGCGCTGCGTCACCCTTTCGGCTTCAACGTCGTCAGTGTCAATGAGCCAAAGAAACCTCGCTCCCTGCAACGTTTTGAGGTTGGCAGCCAACACCGATTCCAGTGCCGGATCGCCGCTGAGTATGGGTTGCATAACCGTGATGTCGTCGAAGTTTCCCTGCGTGTGTCTTTCGGGGGCATTAAGAATACGCATAGAAAAACAGAGCTTGAACAGCAGAATGCTAAGCCAGATAAACGCGATGATCAGCATGAGTCCTCTTCCCGGTATTGCATTAGAAACCTTCGCAGGCTGTCGTCAAAATCTGCGGATGGCTGGCCGAAGTCGTCCAGCATGCAGGTCACGTCAAGGGTGTTAGCATACCCGAACACGGCGACGCCAAAGCGGGTAATCGGGGGCTCACCCGCCAGGGCTAATCCACGCCAAAGCCGCTCAAGCGTTGCGGCAAAAAACATCGCCGTCCTCAACCGTACTGATTTTTTCGGTTGCGGCAGGCCCAGTTGTTCTAACACATCGCTTAACAGACGCTCTGTTTCTACCGTTCGGTTAGCTGACAGGTTATAGCAGGGTCTGAGTTGCCGGTGATTCACCGCGCGCATCAGGTAATCGCACAAAACGTCGACGTGCATGATGTCGGCCTGCGCCTTCACGTCATCGCCTTGCAGTCTCACTAACTGTCCCCTTTTGGCGGCAGACAGCAAGGGTGGCAACAGCAGGCGATCGCCCTTACCAAATACCGCGCAGGGGCGAAGAATGGTTTTTTCGCCGCCGTAGGCCTCGACCAATCGCTCAGCCTGACGTTTGCTTCGGCCATATTCACTGATGAAGTCGGGGCCGATGGTATCGCATTCCCGCAGGCCAAACTGATGTTCAAAACGATAGTAGACCGCAGCGCTCGACATCAATAGCAGCCTGGGAAAGCCGCGACGAACACAAAAATTGATCACCTGCCGGGTGGTCTCAACGTTATCCCGATAGTAGTCGTGCTTTGTGCCCCAGGGCGACGTTCTTCCCGCTGCGTGAATAACCACATCGGGAACAAAATCGAGATCGTCAAGTTGCTCTAACGCCAGGGAGGAGTAAACCACGGAGGCGGGTAAATCAACCTCCTCACGGCGCCCGACGCCACAAAGTGAAAGCCCCTTAACCTCTGCAAAACGCCGGATAAACGCCCCGCCAATAAAGCCGGACGCGCCGGTCACCAGGATCCTCACGGTTCATCTCCGGCGTTCGCAGGACGTTTACCCATACGCTTAAGAAATTGCTGCTGGCGGGTCATCAGGTCTGAGAATGAGAGACGGCGAAATTCCATCCCTTCTCGCGTTGCGATCTCCTCAACGATTAGGCTCAACGCGGGATAATGGCGATGATTCCAGTGAGGGAACAGATGGTGAGTAAGATGCAAATTGAGACCACCCAGCCAGTAGCCGATGAACGCGGGTCGGGTTGACCAGTCAAAGGTCGTGGAAAAGGTGTGGGATAGCCTGCCTTCAGCCATTTTTCCCGCCTTCGGCGGCAGCTGAACGCTCCCCTTCGCCCAGTGTGTACCGATAATCAGCATCACGAAGACCAGCGAAGAGAGCATCTGGGAGATGATATATACCCCCAACACAGTGCTGACGCTAAACCGGTCAGCCATCAACCAGGCAGGTAACACGAGGCAAAATACCGTATGCAGCACTTTGCTCAGCAAAAACACAGCCCAACCGGCAACACCACGCTGTGCCAGATGAGGCGTCACGGGTGTTAACCCCCCTCTGTCGAGCCAGTCGACGACCCATATGTACCAGGGAAAGGTTAGCGCGGCAACCAGAGGCCAGTAGTAGCGTTGAGCCCGCATAAATGGCCGCCAGCGCTGGCGGGGCGTTTGACGCAGCATGCCATTTTCTGCCGTGTCGGGATCGTAATATTCAACGTTGGTGAAGGCATGATGATATCTGACGTGACGCACCCGCCAACAATCGGGATCCAGTCCCAGGGGAAATGCGACAACACGGTTTAACCACGCGTTAGCCCTTTTCCCTCTCAGGAAGGCATTGTGAGACGCATCATGGACGACATTTATCGCCAGCAACATCGCAAAGACGATGGTCGCGAAATACCATAACGAAAAGTACAGGACCGCCTGTTGGACAAGCGCTACCGCATAGCAGGCCAGACAAGCGGTCATCAGCGCTGCGGCTTTAGCCAACATGGGGCCATCAGCATAGCGATGATCAGCCTGTTCAGATAACAGGGCACGCGCTTCCTGATGAAGCGCGGCGACCAGACGGGGAGGATCCGCAGGAAAAGTCAGCGGCTTATCCGGGTTAAACAGATTCACGCTCCCCCCTTCTGGGTTTGTGTCCCAGCCCCGATACCAATGCAATCCCGTGGGCAGCCAGAGCCAGGACAATGACCAACCAGTATGTATGGCTCCATCCCCAACCAACAAAACAGAGGAGCGCGACAGAGAGTGTGACCAGGCTCCATACCATCAGGCCCCAGCGCTGTCCCCCGCTGATCGCGCCCAGGGCGACGGAACCTGCGACGAGCAAAATAAACATTAATCCCTGTTCTGCCCCCAGGTTATCTATCCGGTATTCGAAACGCTGGATGTATCCTAAAACAAGCGCAAACAGAAGAACCGCACCAATAACAATCATCAATACCGAGCAATCAAACTGGCGGGACTGTTCGCGTGGCCGTTGCAACATACCCGTTAATTGCAGGAACGGGAGATTGCTTTCCCACAGGGGATTAAACGATGTCCTGCGGCCCTTAACACCATAGGTCTTATTTTCCAGAGACGGAAGTGAGCAGAACGTACCAAAAAGCTTATCCCAGAAGATAAAAGTGCCGCCGTAGTTACTGTCGGCGTAGCGTTTTTCATTGAGGTGATGGACGCGGTGATGCGAGGGGGTCACAAAGATCTTTTCCAGCCAGCCCAACTTTGGCGTCAGTGCATTATGGTTAAAAAACTGAACGCTATAGTGCGCGATGGAAACCGCTAAAAAGACGCTGAGCGGAACGCCAAGTATGGCTAAAACCAGAAAGAACGGAATAGAGGTTAAGGATGAATACCAGGAGTTTCTCACTCCCAGGGAGAGGTTGTAATGCTCTCCCTGATGATGAACAACATGCACTGCCCACAGTGGACGAAGCTGATGATGGAAACGATGAAGCCAGTAGAAACCAAAATCCCAGGCCAGCAACGTGAACAGCCACAACCCAATGGCAGGCACGTCCTCAAAAAGATGCAGACTAAACAGGTTCAGCACCATTCCATAGCAGAGGACTTCCAGACACCGAAACAGCCACAGCATAATATGTCCGGAGTTGAGATTGAAAATAACATCAAGCCAGTCAACCTTCTGGCGCCGTATAAAATGAAGAATACAGGCCTCACCCAATACCAACGCCAGCATAATAAAGACAGGAAAGAGAAGTTCACTCACAGGATATTCCTTTATATTTTTGAGTGCGCATTTCCAGATGCGCCGACAGATTTATACTGCCCCAGGCCAGCAGGCCGCCACCGATTAAATCTATAAACAGATGTCTCTTCAGTTGCAGAATCGAGAAAGCGATCGCACATGCCCAGATAACCATTGCGATCGATATCCAGCGACTGCGCCTTGCGGCTATCGCCCACACGGCCAGGATCGTCAGCGCAGCGTGCAAAGAGGGAAAACAGTTTTGGCTGGAATCGACAGAGATCAGCCAGCCCGAAAGCGTGGAGGACACGCCCTCTTCCACCATCAATGGATAGGTCATGGTTGTTGGCCATAGCAGATAAATGGCCCCCGCCCCAACGGCAGACAGTTGCATCGCACGGGTAAGCCAGCGTAAACGCTCAAAAGGCGTCAATAAATAACCCAGCGGGACAATGATAAAAAACGACAGGTAAAGCCATATTGCCTCAGAGGAGAACGGAATAAGCGAATCCACTGGCAGTGGCGTTAATTGATACCCTTCGCCCTGTAGCCGATCGCACAACGTATAAATAACGCCAACCGTTCCCCAACCGAACAGCATCTGTTTCAGACGTGCCAACAGCTCGTTCATTCTTTTTCCCACCGGCGAATAATACGTCTCCGCTTAACGTCAAAGCGCGGGGTTATAGCCTCCGTCTCCAGGGTCCATACCAGCCCGGAAACCTCTATGCCTTGTAAGCTAAAGAAATCATTCAGCGCATCGCGACATTGCGCCAAAATCGACGGGTCGCAATCGGCCGTCAGTAACAAACTGGTTTGCTGAGTTTGAACTAAGCGATAGTCTGCCGTCAGCGGCAGCGTCATGGCCAGCACGCGACTGCAGGCATCGGCAAAAACGGTCCTCACCTCACCCAGCGGCCCCGGCAGCAGGAGCTGATCGTCCTGACGCCCCTCTATACGCTCAATGGCCCTCGCCGCACTTTTGCAGGGACATGTTCCCTCGCGGACAACCAGTACGTCGTCGAGACGATAGCGCACGATGGGCTGCGTACTGCGGGTAAAGTCAGTGATAATCGGGATAAAACGCCGTTCGTCCAGCCATTGAGGTTCAACGTGGATAAACTCTTCGTTCAGATGCAGCGTACCGAAGGCGCAGGTGGAGGCCAAAAAACCCTCTGTCGCCTGATAGATTTCACCGACACAGCCAAAAACCTGGCTTAACAGGGCCCGATCCTGTTCTTCGAGCACTTCGGCGACAGATATCACCTTTTTAACCTGTATTTTTACCTTGCCCTCCCGTACCGCCAGCGCCAGCGCGCGCAACACCTGTGCCGGGGCGACTACGATCGTCGGGGAAAAGTGTGCTAACCGGGTGAGTTGCTCCTGAAACGGTGCCAGAAGATCGTAATACTCCAGGCTCAACCAGCGGCTGCGGACACTGGTATAAAGGTTGTTATTGGCCCTGAGAAACAGCGCCACCCGCTCCCTGGCAAACAGGCCGTCCGGTAACGCTTTGGCGAGTACTCCTGCGGCCCAGATCTGCTGTTCCTTCGGACTGACAACAAACAGCCCCCGCTGGCCAGACGTTCCTGACGACAAGCCAACGCTAAACCGACCGGTTTTGGGACTAAAGTCCCGGGTATGTTCACTTCTCAGCGCACATGCCATGAGTTCGTCGCGCTTCAGACATGCCGTATTCATCGCGTCGAAGTGCGTCATCATTAGCGTCTTGTCCATCAGGGGCCACTGACTGAACGGCAGTGAAAGAAAGCCCTGAAACCACGGACTTCTGGATAACACGCGTTGACGGAAATGATGCAGCTTGTTGGCCTGCCATTTCTCAAGCGTTTCCCGATTGGTGAAACGACGCCGGCGAGTCTGGACATAACGCCAGATCAGCATTAACAGATTCACAAATCACCCTCATGACAAAGGCGAATATCGACCGCGCCGTTTTTCCAGAGCTGATTTAGCTGCTGGAGCGTCCGGTAATACGCAGCAGGATCCGACATCACCAGATTCGCTAAACGGGAGGGCCCGCGCAGTTCACGGTAGTTGTCCGGGGACCATGCAGCATCCGCGGCCAGCAGCGTCCAGCCCTCCTCCGTCAGCACAAACGCGCCGAAGTGACCGGCAGCGTGGCCGGGAAGCGGGATCAGAATAATTTCCCCGTTGCTGTCTGGCAGAATATAGCCCTGCTCAAAAGGCGCCAGCGCCTCCGGCAGCCGCAGCGACGCAAAGCTTTCAATAAACTTTAGCGAAGCCTCAAAATCGGGCGGGAACAGCCCGGGAATAAACGCCTGACGCAGGGCAGCAAAGCCCTGCAATTCTCTCACTTGCTGCCAGCCTTCACCTGAGCAAATACAGCCCGTACCCGGGAAATCCCGTAGCCCTGCGACGTGATCGGCGTGGAAGTGAGACAAGATAATCGCATCGATATCGCCGCCAACCATCCCCTGCGCGCAAAGCTGTTGCGCCAGAGAATCTTTCGGGTCGAAATAGACCGGTGTGACCTGCCGATAAATTCGAAAAACCCCGCTGCGGGTATAGTGTTCAAACCAGGAGGAATAACCGGTATCCCACAGCCATCGGTGTGAACCGACTTCCAGAAGCCAGGCACGTGATGGAAACTTACATACTCTAAATCCGGCCCCTTTCAGCGCCATACAGCCGATATGGGTGCAGTAACCGGTATCAAACGCGGTGATTTTTGCCATTTGTCCTCAGCCATTCTCCCGTCAGTGCAATACCCTCTTCCATGGAGAAGCGAGGGGTATAGCCCAACTCCTCAACGGCTTTTTTAGCGCTAAGGGTCATATCAAAACAGACCGTACCCGCACTGTAGCGGGTGACAGGCGGCTCCTTATTGGTACACCGGCCTGTCAACTCCATACCCCGCGCCACCAGTGATAATAGCGGCCAGGGAACCGATCTGAGCCGGTATCGCAATCCCAGCTGTTGGCGTAGCAATGCATCAAGCATATCCACCAGCCGCTGCGGCTGGTGGTTGGTCACGTTATAGACGCTGGCGGAACGAAGCGTTTTGCCCTGGGTGGCCAGATCCATGGCGAAGACAACATTTTCCACATAGGTCAAATCCAGCAGGGCTTCGCCCCCTCTCGGCAGGCGCAGTACCCCGCCGTCCTGATGAAGCTGACGTAATACACGAGGAATAATCACGTTATCGTGTGGGCCATAAAGCCCCCGCGGGCGCAATATAATGAACGTTGTCGCGCCAAAGCAGGCTGCCGCTTCAGCAATGACACCTTCGGCCTCATATTTGCTGCTCGCGTAATGGCTTGAAAAAGCACTCGCCCGGTAGGTTTCAGCCAGGTCATAGTGGTGTTGAAAATCGAAGTAAACCGCAGGAGTAGAGATATGGACAAAGCGAGGCGTGCCAGCTCTGCCCGCAGCCAGCGCCAGCGTTCTCGTCGCCTTAACGTTAGCCTGCCAAAATGACGCCCGGTCTCCCCATGGGGAAGATTTAGCCGCACAGTGCCAGACCGCGTCGCATCCCTCCATCAAACGGCTGCATTCATCCAGACTGGCCCGGGACAAATCGAGGGGGACGAAAATGGCGCCTTCGCGTTCTAACGCTTCACCTTCGACCCGATTACGACCGCAGGCTACCACGCTCTGGCCTTGGGCTAAGAGATAACGCGTCGCGTTACGCCCCAGTCCGCTGGTCGCACCGGTGACCAAAATTTTCATGGCATAAGTACCATGCCAGCCAGCGTCAGACCCGCCGCAGTGCCGATCAGCATGGCGGGTTTACCCGCAGTAAATCGGCCACTGATGACCGCTTCGTGCAGCGCCGTGGGGATGGAGGCGGCAACCTGGTTGCCATAATAACGGTAAACGTCAATCAGCACCGACTCCGGTACCCCCAGACGTTTACGCATATGTTCCAGAGAAAGATGACTGGCCTGATGAGGGACGACCGTGCCGATATCCGCGAGCTGCAGATGACATTTCGCCAGAAGCCTGTCGAAGTAGTCGTCAATAAGGGAAGAGGCATACCGAAAGAGCGCTTTCCCCTGCATATGAAACAGGAAATCGCTGTCGTCCATACCCGAACGAGGGTTGCAGCGCGTGCCGCCAGCACGGATTTCACAGAGATCGCTGCCGTCTGGATAGATTTCGATCAGGCTTGACAGAATCCCGCTTCTGCCGTCTCCCCGTTCAACGATGGCACAGGCGGCGCCATCGCCGAAAATCAGGGAGGACTCTTCATGGTTCCAGTCGATACCACGCGATGCGAGGTCGGCGGAAACAATAGCGATCCGCTGATATGCGCCCGTATTGAGCAATCCAGCAGCAACCTCTAATGCGGAAATAAAGCTTACGCAGCTGCTGTTGATATCAAATCCCGCCAGACCCGCGCGTAATCCAGCAGCCTTAATGATATGAACGGCACTACACGGAAGGGCCTGTACGGCAATAGCTGATGCGCAAATCACAAGGTCAACAGAAGCAGGCGACAAGGATCCGGCATCAAGCGCATTGTGTAGCGCCTGTGCGGCCAGTTCGGCCTGGCTGGCAGTGTGGGAAGCATGATAGCGGCTAACAATACCTGAGCGTTTTTCAACATAGCCGGGAGGTTTACCCAACCGTATATCCAGCTCGCTGGAGCTCAATTTTTTTGCAGGCAGCGCAATGCCCGTTGAGATAATTTTTAATGCAGCTAAAACGGTCGGTCCTGCTTGTAACACCACACCAGTGCTCCCTTCACCAGCTTATCTGACCGTTGATGATATAGGAGACGGCACTTTACACAATCCTAAAAAATAGCGGGAGCATTCAGCTCCCGCTATTTTTTCAGTAGTTTAGCGACGGGCGCGCACAATCTGGTAACTGCGCGTCAGGTACTCCACCGGCGCGCTCCAGATATGCACCAGACGGGAGAACGGGAACAGCAGGAACAGGGTCATCCCCAGCACCAGGTGCACGCGGAAGACAAAGGCCACGCCGTCCAGATGTTCAGACGCCCCGCCGTGGAAGGTCACCACCGACTGCGCCCAACCCACCAGCTTCAGCATTTCGCTGCCGTCCATGTGTTGTGCCGAGAACGGAATGGTCAGCAGACCCAGCGCACACTGCACCATCAGCAGGGAGAGGATCAGGATATCCGCCCCGGTGGTGGTAGCACGCACGCGTGGGCTGAACAGACGTCGTTTCAGCAGCATCAGGCCGCCCACCAGGGTCATCACGCCGCAGGCACCGCCGGCAATCATCGCCATCTTCTGCTTCACGTCCATCGGCAGGAAGGATTCATACATCCAGTGCGGGGTCAGCATCCCGAGGAAGTGACCGGCAAAGATCCCCAGAATCCCGATGTGGAACAGGTTCGACGCCATGTTCATCCCTTTGCGATCCAGCATCTGGCTGGAGGCGGCGCGCCAGGTGTACTGGCCGTAGTCATAACGCAGCCAGCTACCAATCAGAAATACCGACCCCGCAATGTACGGATAGATATCGAAGAAGAACATATTCAGGAAGTGCATTATTGCTGTCCTCCGTTAGAGATATTCAAATATTGCGGGGCAACGGCTCCGGCAAAACGACGCTGGTGAGCAGAGATTTCCGACTCGCCGCAGCTCTGGTCAGCAAAGAATTTCACCTGCTCCTCTTCCCAGACCGCATCCAGCGCCTGTGGGGTATCATCCCGGGCTTCATCCGCGATTTTTTCCGCCACTTTTTCACTGTCGATGGCCGCATTCGCCAGCTTCACCAGCAGATCGAACAGCACCGCATAACGGCTTTCACGCTGTTGCAGACGCGCGCCCAGCAACGCCAGGATCGGCGCGATATCCTGCAACCCGCCCAGCGCTTCGTCTTTCGGCAGATGCGCCAGATACTCCAGGTACAGCGGCAGGTGATCCGGCAGCTCGCGGCTGTCGAGCTGCATACCGTGCTGCTCGTACTGGTTCATCAGATCGACCATTGCCTGACCGCGATCGCGGGATTCGCCGTGCACGTGTTCAAACAGCAGCAGCGAGGTGGCGCGGCCGCGGTCGAACAGCTGGCTGTAGTCAGACTGGGCATCCAGAAGATCGCGGGCTAACAGATCGCGCAGGAAAACGCCCAGCTTCTGGGCATCCTCTTTGTCCAGGTTTTCCGATGACGCGAGTGCATCAAAGAGTTCCTGTTGATGCTGCACAAGGGCAGCATCCGGGTACTCGAGCAGACGCGAAACAATGACGAGTTCAATCATTGGTGCGGCTCCGTTTTGCTGGTCACATCCATCGCGTCGATGCGACGGCTGTTGAACAGGTTGAATTTATTGTCTGAACCGTGGCAACCGTCGCCGAAGGTAAAGCCACACCCGCTTTTTTCCGGGAAGGCTTCACGCGCCAGCTCACGGTGGCTGCTTGGCACCACGAAACGATCTTCGTAGTTGGCAATCGCCAGGTAGCGGTACATCTCCTGGGCCTGAGCTTCGCTTAAGCCCACCTCTTCCAGTGCGCGGGTGTCGATGACGCCGTCAACGGTCTCCGCACGTTTGAAGTGGCGCATCGCCAGCATACGTTTCAGGGCCAGCAGTACCGGCTGGGTGTCACCGGCGGTCAGCAGGTTCGCCAGATACTGAACCGGGATACGCAGGCTTTCGACATCCGGCAGAATGCCGTTGCTGCCCAGCTCGCCCGCATCTGCGGCTGACTGAATCGGCGACAGCGGCGGCACGTACCAGACCATCGGCAGGGTGCGGTATTCCGGATGCAGCGGCAGGGCCAGCTTCCAGTCCATCGCCATTTTATAAACCGGCGACTGCTGCGCCGCGTCAATCACGCTCTGCGGTATGCCGTCTGCCAGCGCCTGAGCGATCACCTTCGGATCGTGCGGATCGAGGAACACGTCCAGCTGACGCTGATAGAGATCTTTCTCGTGCTCGGTGCTTGCCGCGTTTTCAATCGCATCCGCGTCGTACAGCAGCACGCCGAGGTAGCGGATACGGCCTACGCAGCTCTCAGAGCAGACGGTGGGCATACCTGCTTCGATACGCGGGTAGCAGAAGATGCACTTCTCGGACTTGCCGCTCTTCCAGTTGAAGTAGATTTTTTTGTACGGGCAGCCGGTGATGCACATCCGCCAGCCGCGGCACTTGTCCTGGTCGATCAGCACGATGCCGTCTTCTTCACGCTTGTAGATAGCACCGCTCGGGCAGGTCGCGACACAAGCCGGGTTCAGGCAGTGTTCGCACAGGCGCGGCAGATACATCATGAAGGTGTTTTCGAACTGGCCGTACATCGCCTTCTGCATGTTCTCGAAGTTCTGGTCTTTGGCGCGTTTTTCGAACTCGCCGCCCAGAATTTCTTCCCAGTTTGGCCCGCTGGTGATCTTGTCCATGCGCTGACCGGTGATCAGCGAGCGTGGACGGGCGATCGGCTGGTGTTTACCTTCCGGCGCGTTGTGCAGGTTCTGGTAGTCAAAATCAAACGGCTCGTAGTAATCGTCGATGCCCGGCAGATGCGGGTTAGCGAAGATTTTACCCAGCAGCAGCGCGCGGTTACCCATGCGCGGCTGCAGTTTGCCATTGATTTTACGGATCCAGCCGCCCTTCCACTTCTCCTGGTTTTCCCAGTCGGTAGGGAAGCCGGTGCCCGGCTTGCTTTCGACGTTGTTGAACCAGGCGTACTCCATACCTTCGCGGCTGGTCCAGACGTTTTTACAGGTGACTGAGCAGGTGTGACAGCCGATGCATTTATCCAGATTCAGCACCATGCCGACTTGTGAACGAATTTTCATTTTACGCTCTCCTGTACCTGGTCACACCCTTCGCCGTCTAACCAGTTAATATTCTTCATCTTACGTACCACCACGAACTCATCGCGGTTCGATCCTACGGTGCCGTAGTAGTTAAAGCCGTAGGCCAGCTGNNACGATACGTTCCTGCGCGTGGTACATCATGGTCATCCCGGCCGGTACGCGCTGGCTTACTACCGCACGCGCCGTCAGGGCACCGTTGCTGTTGAATACCTCGATCCAGTCGTTATCTTCGATACCCAGATCTTTGGCATCCGCTTCGCTCATCCAGACAATCGGGCCGCCGCGTGACAGGGTCAGCATCAGCAGGTTGTCGCTGTAGGTGGAGTGGATACCCCACTTCTGGTGCGGCGTCAGGAAGTTCAGCGCCTTCTCCGGGTTGCCGTTGGATTTCACGCCCATTACCGCCTTCACGGAACGGGTGTCGATTGGTGGACGGTACACCAGCAGGCTTTCACCGAAGTCGCGCATCCACTGGTGATCCTGATACAGGGACTGACGACCGGTCAGGGTGCGCCATGGGATCAGCTCGTGAACGTTGGTGTAACCCGCGTTATAGGAGACGTGCTCATCTTCGAGACCAGACCAGGTCGGGCTGGAGATTATTTTGCGCGGCTGGGCCTGAATATCGCGGAAGCGGATCTTCTCTTCCTCTTTATTGGTTGCCAGATGCGTGTGGTCACGGCCGGTGAACTCGCTCAGCGCCGCCCAGGCTTTCACCGCCACGTGGCCGTTGGTTTCCGGGGCCAGGGTCAGGATCATCTCTGCCGCATCAATCGCCGTGTTCAGCATTGGCTGGCCTTTGGCCGAGCCGTCCGCTTTGGTGTAGTTGAGCTTGCGCAGCAGATCCATCTCGGTCTGGGTGTTCCAGGCAATCCCTTTCCCGCCGTTACCGATTTTCTCCATCAGCGGGCCGATAGAGGTAAAGCGTTCGTAGGTTGCCGGGTAATCACGTTCAACCGGGATAATGTGCGGCGCGGTTACGCCCGGAATCAGGTCACATTCGCCTTTTTTCCAGTCCTTCACGTCCAGCGGCTGCGCCAGTTCGGCGGCGGAGTCGTGCTGGATTGGCAGCGTTACTACGTCGGTCTCTTTGCCGAGGTGCCCCACGCAGACCTCAGAGAATTTCTTCGCGATGTCCTTGTAGATATCCCAGTCGCTTTTCGATTCCCATGCCGGGTCAACGGCGGCAGAGAGCGGATGAATAAACGGATGCATATCCGAGGTATTCATGTCGTCTTTTTCGTACCAGGTCGCGGTCGGCAGCACGATGTCGGAGTACAGGCAGGTGCTGGAGAGACGGAAGTCCAGGGTCACCACCAGATCCAGTTTGCCGTCGAGGCCGTTGTCTTTCCACTCCACTTCTTCAGGCTTCACACCACCCTGCTTGCCGAGATCTTTGCCCTGGATACCGTTTTCGGTACCGAGCAGGTATTTCAGCATGTACTCGTGGCCTTTACCGGAGGAGCCCAGCAGGTTGGAGCGCCAGATGAACAGGTTACGCGGATGGTTTTTCCCGTTTTCCGGCTGTTCGGCCGCAAAGCGAATCGAACCCTCTTTGAGGGATTTGACGGTGTAGTCCACCGGGGTCATGCCCGCTTTCTTCGCCGCTTCCGCGATGCGCAGCGGGTTAGTGCCCAACTGAGGCGCAGACGGCAGCCAGCCCATACGTTCAGCACGCACGTTGAAGTCAATCAGGTGGCCGCTGTAGCGGGATTTATCCGCCATCGGCGACAGCAGTTCCTGGGCGGTCACCGTCTCGTAGCGCCACTGGCTGGAGTGATTATAGAAGTAAGAGGTGCTGTTCATGTGACGCGCCGGACGCTGCCAGTCAAGGGCAAACGCCAGCGGCTGCCAGCCGGTCTGTGGACGCAGTTTTTCCTGACCCACGTAGTGTGCCCAGCCGCCGCCGCTCTGACCGACGCAGCCGCAGAAGATCAGCATGTTGATCAGGCCGCGATAGTTCATATCGAGGTGATACCAGTGGTTCAGACCGGCTCCGACGATGATCATCGAACGACCGTGGGTTTTATCTGCGTTATCGGCAAATTCACGGGCGGTACGGATGATGTGCGCCCGCGGTACGCCGGTGATCTGCTCGGCCCAGGCCGGGGTGTACGCTTTGACATCGTCATAATTAGTAGCGCAGTTTTCATCGTTCAGACCGCGCTCCAGGCCGTAGTTGGCGAGGGTCAGATCGTAAACGGTGGTCACCAGCGCGGTAGAGCCGTCGGCCAGCTGCAGGCGTTTCACCGGCAGTTTGTGCATCAGGATGTTTTGCAGCTCAACCTTGTTGAAGTGCTCAGAGCCTTCGCCGCCGAAGTACGGGAAGCCGACGTCGGCGATTTCGTCCTGGCTGCCCAGCATGCTCAGGCGCAGTTCGGTCTCTTCGCCCGTCGCGCCATTGCGCTGCTCGAGGTTCCATTTGCCCTTCTCGCCCCAGCGGAAACCGATAGAGCCGTTCGGTGCAATCATGTCGCCATTGCTGTTGTAAGCAACGGTTTTCCACTCAGGATTGTTTTCCTGGCCCAGCGCATCCACCAGGTCGGCGGCACGCAGCATACGGCCTGCGGCGTAGTATCCGTCGCGCTCTTCCAGCATCACCAGCATCGGCATGTCGGTATATTTGCGCACGTAGTCGGTGAAGTACTGGCTTGGCTTGTCGAGGTGGAACTCACGCAGCATCACGTGGCCCATCGCCAGCGCCATTGCGGCATCGGTACCCTGCTTCGGTGCCAGCCACAGGTCGCACAGTTTGGCGATTTCGGCGTAGTCCGGGGTTACGGCAACGGTTTTGGTGCCTTTGTAACGCACTTCGGTAAAGAAGTGGGCGTCCGGGGTACGGGTCTGTGGAACGTTAGAGCCCCAGGCGATGATGTAGCTGGAGTTATACCAGTCAGCAGATTCAGGTACGTCGGTCTGCTCACCCCAGGTCTGCGGAGACGCAGGCGGCAGGTCGCAGTACCAGTCGTAGAAGCTCAGGCAGGTTCCGCCGATAAGCGACAGATAACGCGCACCGGAAGCA
Organism: Leclercia adecarboxylata; assembly: GCA_002360945.1. Lineage (GTDB taxonomy): Bacteria > Pseudomonadota > Gammaproteobacteria > Enterobacterales > Enterobacteriaceae > Enterobacter > Enterobacter adecarboxylatus_B. The sequence continues at coordinate 68,233 of DERO01000034.1, forward strand.
TAGGAGACCATCGACATCGCCGGGATCGGCGAGAAGCCTGCAACACGGTCCGGGCCGTAGGTTTTGACGGTATAGACGTTCGAGGCGGCAATCAGCTCGTTCACTTCCTGCCAGGAGGAGCGCACAAACCCGCCGCGACCGCGCGCCTGTTTGAAGCTTTTCGCTTTGTCAGCGTCTTCGATAATAGATGCCCAGGCCTCAACCGGATCGCTGTGCTGCACTTTCGCTTCACGCCACATTTTCATCAGGCGTTTACGCATCAGCGGGTATTTCAGGCGGTTGGCGCTGTAGAGATACCAGGAGTAGCTGGCGCCACGCGGGCAGCCACGCGGTTCGTGGTTCGGCATATCCGGACGGGTGCGCGGGTAGTCGGTCTGCTGCATTTCCCAGGTCACCAGACCGTTTTTGACGAAAATCTTCCAGCTGCATGAGCCGGTGCAGTTTACGCCGTGGGTGGAACGGACAACTTTGTCATGCTGCCAGCGCTGACGGTAACCGTCTTCCCAGTCCCGGTTGGTTTCCAGAACCTGGCCGTGCCCATCGGCAAAAGTCTCACCCTTCTGTTTGAAGTAGCGAAACCGGTCCAAAAATTTGCTCATCGGGTATCTCCTGTGTGGAGCCTGTGGCTCTCTAAATCGACATTGCTGATTTGCAGCGAAGGTAACGCCATGAAAGATGGTGGGAATTGATAACGATCAAGAGGAACGGGGGATGTTTAAGGAGGCCAATACCGGACTACCCCTAAAGCGGTACAGAAGCAAACATTACAAACTTATGTTTTATATACATATTTTTTATTTATCGTACAAAAGCATGCGTGGCAGATATGCAGAGGGGTATTAAGGGGTAGAACGCCCTGTTTAGCGATGACGATCACAGCGGCTGCGCGGCGGCTGGGGCTATCGTCTTTAGTATGTTGTAACTAATAACAGGGTAAAAAAAGCGCGGCACCAGGCCGCGCAAACGGATAATCAACTTACTTATTTTTTATTAGAATTGCGTCCGTATACCAGCCAGGTGACAAACACGCAGGCGATATAGAAAACGAGGAACACTTTCATGGCGCCCGCCGGTGAGCCGGTCAGGTCCAGCGAAATGCCGAACGCTTTTGGGATAAAGAACCCGCCAATCGCGCCAATCGCCGAGATGAAACCCAGCGCGGCTGCGGTATCGGTGGCCGCTTCACGCATCGCCTGCTGCTCGTTGCCGCCCTGCGCTTTTACACGATCCATCGTCAGCTTACGAAAGATCACCGAGATCATCTGGAAGGTCGAAGCACTCCCCAGCCCGGCCGTCAGGAACAGCACCATAAATACCGCGAAGAAGGCGCCAAAATTGCCGCCCACGCCGTTAACCGGCAGGGTCGTAAACAGCAGGGCACAGAAGATCGCCATCACCACAAAGTTCACCAGCGTCACGCGGGTACCGCCCAGACGGTCGGAGATCATCCCGCCGGTGGAGCGCGCCAGAGCGCCAATGAACGGGCCGAAGAAGGCGTAGTGCAGGATCTGCACGTCCGGGAACTGGGTTTTCGACAGCATTGCAAACCCGGCGGAGAAGCCGATAAAGGAGCCGAAGGTCGCCAGATAGAGCAGCGCCATGATCCACAGATGGGCGCGCTTCAGCACCGGCAGCTGTTCACTCAGGGAGGCTTTCGACGCCGCCAGATCGTTCATACCGAACCATGCGGCCAGAGTTAAGACCACCAGGAACGGCACCCAGATCCAGGCCGCGTTCTGCAGGAAGAGGTATGAGCCGTCGGCCTGCTCAACGCCCGCACCGCCAAAGGCGGCAAAGATAGAGACTGAGATCGCCAGCGGCGCAATCAACTGCATCACGCTGACGCCCATGTTGCCCAGACCGCCGTTGATCCCCAGCGCGCCGCCCTGCTTCTGTTTCGGGAAGAAGAAGCTGATGTTGGCCATGCTGGAGGCAAAGTTAGCGCCCGCAAAGCCACACAGCAGAGAGATAATCACAAAGACGCTGAACGGCGTTGAGGTATCCTGTACCGCAAAGCCCAGCCACACGCACGGAATAATCATGATCCCGGTACTGAACGCCGTCCAGCGGCGACCGCCGAACAGCGGCACCATAAAGGCATAAGGCACACGCAGCAGCGCACCGGAGAGTGCCGGCAGCGCCGTTAACATAAACAGCTGATCGGTGGTAAATTTAAAGCCTACTTTTGGCAGGTTAACGGCGACGGCGCTGAACAACATCCAGACGCAAAACGCCAGCAGCAGACAGGGAACGGAGATCCATAGATTACGGCTGGCTATACGTTGGCCGCGCTGTTGCCAGAACGCCGGATCTTCCGGACGCCACTCCGTAATAACCGGGCCGGAATCCCTTTCGGGGGTAGTTGAGTGACTCATAGACACCTCTGATTCTTAAAAGATGCTACAAAGATCAGGGTTTTAAGCAGACAGGAAGTTGATATAAATCAAGGGGAAGGTGGGCAAATTCCGCGAGCAAAAGTTGCCATACTCCCTGGTGAGTAGCCCAATCCGCCAAAAAAGATGTGGTTTTTCACAGCGCTGCTACTCCCCGCTTACCCCCTCCTCCCATTCATACGACAAATGGCAATTAGGAGGTAATCCTTTTGAGGTATGGGTATACTCCAGGGTATGCCTGAGAATAGAGCCCCTGCCGAGTCCAGGCATTGTCAGGAGCCAGACTGCCCTATGTTTAAACGCTGTTTTTCACCGCTGACGCTGGTTAACCAACTGGTACTGATTGTCATGCTGTCCACCGCAATCGGGGTGGCGGGGATGGCAATTTCCGGCTGGCTGGTCCAGGGCGTTCAGGGCAGCGCGCACGCTATTAATAAAGCCGGTTCGCTGCGCATGCAGAGCTACCGACTGCTGGCGGCGATCCCGCTGGAAGCCAAAGATCAGGTCTTACTCGACGAAATGAACGCCACGGCGTTCAGCCCGGCGCTGCAAAACGCGGCGCAGCGGGATCATCAGCAGGCACAGCTGAAAGCCCTGCAGGATTACTGGCAAAACCAGCTGGCACCAGGGCTCCGCCAGGCACAAAGCCCTGACGCGGTCGCCAGCGATGTCTCCGGTTTTGTCAGCCGCATCGATAATCTGGTCACCGCCTTCGACAGCAACACCGAACAGCGTATTGAGCGGGTGGTGCTGATGCAACGGCTGATGGTGCTGTTTATGGCCCTGCTGCTGGTGTTCACCATCCTCTGGCTACGCGCCAGGCTGCTGCATCCCTGGAGGCAGCTGCTGGCAGTGGCCCGCGCCGTGACCCAGCGCGATTTTACCCAACGGGCGCACATCAACGGCCGCAATGAGATGGCTATGCTCGGCGAAGCGCTGAACACCATGTCCGGCGAGCTGGCCGAAAGCTATGCGGTGCTGGAGCAGCGGGTGCGGGAAAAAACCGCCGGGCTGGAGCAGAAAAACGAGATCCTCTCCTTCCTGTGGCAGGCCAACCGCCGCCTGCACTCCCAGGTGCCGATGTGCGAGCGGCTCTCGCCGGTACTTAACGGTCTGCAGAATTTGACCCTGCTGCACGATATCGAGCTGCGGGTGTATGACCTGGAAGATGAAGAGAATCACCAGGAATTTACCTGTCAGTCAGATATGAGCTGCGATGAAATCGGCTGCCACCTCTGCCCGCGCAGCCTGCCGCCGCTGACCACCAGCGGCACGACCCTGAAGTGGCGGCTGGCGGATAACCTGACGCAGTACGGCATTTTACTGGCTACCCTGCCCGCCGGACGCCACCTGAGCCACGATCAGCAGCAGCTGGTTGATACCCTGGTGGAGCAGCTGACCGCCACCCTGGCGCTCGACCGCCATCAGGAAAAACAGCAGCAGCTGATAGTGATGGAAGAGCGCGCCACCATTGCCCGCGAGCTGCACGACTCCATCGCCCAGTCGCTCTCCTGCATGAAGATGCAGGTCAGCTGTCTGCAGATGCAGGACGCCGACCTGCCGGAAAGCCACAAACAGCTGCTGAGCCAGATCCGCAACGAGCTGAACACCTCCTGGGTGCAACTGCGTGAGCTGCTCACCACCTTCCGCCTGCAGCTGACCGAGCCCGGCCTGCGGCCCGCGCTGGAGGCCAGTTGCCAGGAGTTCAGCGCCCGGCTCGGCTTTACCGTCTCGCTGGACTACCAGCTGCCGCCGCGGTTTGTGCCCTCTCATCAGGCCATCCACCTGCTGCAGATCGCTCGCGAAGCCTTAAGCAACGCGCTGAAACATTCCGGGGCGACGGCGGTTTCGCTCACCGTGAGCCAGCACGACAACCAGGTCAAACTGGTGGTGCGCGATAACGGCTGCGGCATACCGGCCAACGCCGAAAGAAGTAACCACTACGGTCTGATTATTATGCGCGACCGCGCGCAAAGCCTGCGTGGAGATTGTCAGGTCCGCCAAGGCGAAGCAGGCGGTACAGACGTCATTGTCACCTTTATTCCCGAAAAGCCTCTTTTCACTGCCCAAGGAGAACACCATGTCTAATCAGGAGCCAGCCACAATCCTGTTGATCGACGACCATCCGATGCTGCGCACCGGCGTAAAACAACTTATCAGCATGGCCTCGGATATCACCGTTGTGGGCGAAGCCAGCAACGGCGAACAGGGCATTGAACTGGCCGAGGCGCTCGATCCTGATTTGATCCTGCTCGACCTGAATATGCCCGGCATGAACGGCCTCGAAACCCTCGACAAGCTGCGCGAGAAATCGCTCTCCGGACGCGTGGTGGTCTTCAGCGTCTCTAACCATGAAGAGGACGTGGTCACCGCCCTGAAACGCGGCGCCGATGGCTACCTGTTGAAAGACATGGAGCCGGAAGAGCTGCTGAAATCCCTGCAACAGGCGGCAGCTGGTGACATGGTGCTGAGCGAAGCCCTGACCCCGGTGCTGGCGGCCAGCCTGCGTGCCAACCGCGCCACCTCCGACCGCGACGTCAGCCAGCTGACCCCGCGCGAGCGCGACATCCTCAAGCTGATTGCCCAGGGCCTGCCGAACAAGATGATCGCCCGCCGTCTGGACATCACCGAAAGCACGGTCAAGGTGCATGTGAAACATATGCTGAAGAAGATGAAGCTGAAATCCCGGGTGGAAGCTGCGGTGTGGGTCCATCAGGAACGTATTTTCTGAGTTTACTCGTCCGGCAGCAGCGCCCAGCGCGGATCCTCTTCCGGCAGGGCCAGTAGCGGCTGCGTCAGCGCCAGCGTGATCTCATTGGAAGAGACACGCTGCCCGGCTTTATCTTCCACCACTACCGACAGTTTCCAGCGATTGCTCGCCCCCTCGCGGTTATCCCACGCCGGCAGAATAATGCTCCAGCCGTCGCTGTCACTGGCCTGCGCCGGTGAGGTCAGACTCAGCGCCTGGGTATCCCCCTGCCAGTGCAGCGTCCGCACGCCGTGACGGCTGCGAATATCCAGCTTTAGCACTACCGTCTCACCCGGCTGCAGATCCCACGGCGGCGTTGCCAGCCATACCGACAAGGTCTTGCGCTGGCGGAACTCCAACACCGGCAGGCTCTCGCGTTCCGGCGGATCGTAGCGACTGCCGCGCAGGGAGCGGCTGTCCATCACTTCGCTGGCGGAGAGCTGTTTTTTCAATGGCACGCCGAAGCGATAGTTGAGCTTCAGGCCGAGGTTATTCTGGCTTACCCCGCTCTCCCCCTGCTTGTGCGCGGCGGAGAAAGTCACCAGCGGTACCGGGGTGTAATCGAGCCCCAGATTGACCGCCATCGGGTTGCGATAGCCGGTCCCGGTGTGAAACAGATCGACGTTGTCGCCGTAGTATTGCTCGAAGCTGACGCTGGTATTGAGGTGATGCCAGAACGGCAGCCAGGCTTTGGCGGTGACGTCGTACCCGCGGGCCATGCGCTGCTCTTCAACCGCCGAGCTGTTACGCCAGCTGGCAAAGGGCTGATAGTAGTTGGCCGACAGGCGCAGGTATTCACCCCAGGCTTCGGCGCCCAGCCCGGCGCGCTGCAGATTTTCATCCAGCAGATTATCGTAAAAGGTGTTGTAACCCAGCAGCCATTTGCCCGCCACCCAGCGCTGGCCGATGCCCGCGTTGCTGACCAGGCCGTCCTCCTGCTGGGTCAGGCCGAGCTGGCTCCAGGTCAGATAGCGATTGTTATCCTGCCAGGGGATAAACCAGCTGCCCTTGCTGCCGGTGAATTGCCCTTCGTCGTCGACCAGCAGATCGACGCTGGCATTGCCCCAGGGGGAGAGCCACGACTCAATGTGCTGGTTGACCTCCTGGCTGACTGCGTCCCGCACCTGGCTCAGGGCAAACTGCCGGGCCTGCTCTTCGGTGGTCAGGCCGTTGTCGGTCATGCTGGCCTCACCGAAGGCTTTCGCCATCTCCGCCAGATGCTTTTCACCCTCCCCCGTCGGGGTCGCCATGCCTAAGTCAGGCAGGCTGTCGCCGTTATTATCGAAGGGGTTTTGCGCCTGCTGGATAAAGGAATTCGGGGCGCTATGAACGGCTCCGGGAGTACAGAGGAGGAGGAACAGCCAGCGTATGCGGGGGGTAACAACCATCACCGTTGTGAAAGGGCGCCTGTGTTGAAAGAAACGGAGTTAACACCTTAGCGTGATTGAGGAAAAATTTCAGCCCTAAGGGAAATTTCAGGAATAACCTGAAATAGGGTGCCTGATTGCCGGGTGGCGCTGCGCTTACCCGGCCTACGGTCCCGTAGGCCTGATAAGCGTAGCGCCATCAGGCGTTTTGCACCTTCATCCCGAGCATCCCTTTCAACTCCGGCACGCAAGAGCCGCAGTTGGTACCGCAGCGCAGTTTCACCCCCAGCGCCGCCGCCGAGTCGCACCCTTCCGCAATGGCCGCACGGATTGCGTTTTCGCCGATGCTGAAACAGCTGCAGATAATGCGCCCGGGCTCCACGCGCTCGCCAGGACTCTGCCCGTTCAGCAAGGCGTGACGTTCGGCCAGCTGCACGGGTGCGGTGCGAAACGCCTCTTCGATAAACGTATGCGCCAGCGCCGGCAAGCCGGTGCCCTGCCAGAATCCCAGCATCAACGCCCCATCATGCCAGGCCAGGACGCTGCTTCGCTCGCCGGTTTGCGCGATTTGCAGCTGCCAGCCCTGCCCGGTGCAGTAGGCCATCAGCCACTCCAGCAGCGGCTTGTCCCCCGCCAGAGTCAGGCGCGACACTCCGGCCGTCGCCTTGCGCCACCAGTGGACGTGCGTCGGCAGGCTCAGCGCCTCCCGGCTGTAAAGCTCCCCCTGCCATGCGGGCTGCCAGGGCATCAGCCGCACCGCGGTTTGCTTACTCTCCGGCTGACCAGAATGGGGATCGCAGCGCCCCTCCACCAGGGCATTCACCTTGCCCTGACGGGAAAAACAGCTGTTCCAGTGCATCGGGACAAACAGCTCCCCGGCGCGCTGTCCGTCATTGATCCGCGCCCGGGCCACCATCACCCCACGCGGGGCGCTGATGCGCGTCAGCTGCCCGTCCTGTACCCCCAGCCGGGCGGCGTCCTGCGGGGCGATCTCCACCGTCGGCTCATCCCGGTGCTGCATCAGGCGCGGGACATACCCGGTGCGGGTCATGGTGTGCCACTGGTCGCGGAGTCGGCCGCTGTTCAGCATAAAGGGATAGAGCAGATCCGGCGTGGCGCCGTGCGGCTGCGGGATGATCGGCACCAGCCGGGCGTGGGTTAACGCCTCCCGGTTAATTGGCCACTGCCACGGCGTCAGGGTATCCCACTGCTCGCGGGTCAGATTGGCCAGTTCAGTGAGGTTAAACACGCGTTCACCCTGGTTCTCAAACGCCGACAGCCCGGCGTGTTCGGTAAAGATAGCGTGGGGATGATCCCAGGCAAAGGCCGCGCCGTGGCCCAGCTTTTCAGCGATTCGGGCGACGATCCACCAGTCGGGTTTTGCCTCGCCGGGGGCGGGCAGAAAAGCGCGCTGGCGCGAGATGCGGCGTTCGGAGTTGGTCACCGTCCCCTCTTTCTCCCCCCAGCCGAGCGCCGGAAAGCGGATATGGGCGAAGCGGCTGGTGTCGGTATCGCGCATCACTTCCGAGACCATCACCAGCGGGCAGGCCGCCAGGGCCTGACAGACCGCATGGCTGTCCGGGAGCGATACCGCCGGGTTGGTGCCCATGATCCACACCGCTTTCACCTCGCCACGTGCAATGGCCTCGAACAGCTCCACCGCCATCAGCCCCGGGGTTTGCGCCAGCCGCTCCGTTCCCCAGAAGCGCGCCACCCGGCTCAGGTCGTCCGGGGTGAAGTTCATGTGCGCCGCCAGTTGATTCGCCAGCCCGCCCACTTCGCGCCCGCCCATGGCATTGGGCTGACCGGTCAGCGAAAACGGGCCGCAGCCTTCGCGGCCGATTTTGCCGCTCGCCAGGTGGACGTTAATGATCGCATTACACTTGTCGCTGCCGCTGGTGGACTGATTGATCCCCATGGTGTAGAGCGTCACCGCGCGCGAGGCGGCGTTAAACCAGGCGTAAAAGGTGGCGACCTCATCGGGCGGCAGGCCGCAAAACGCCGCCACCCGTTCCAGCGGCCAGTCGCAGCTCTGCGCAGGGTCGATGGCGTTCAACAGGCCGACAAACAGCCCGGCATCGCTGCCCGGCGTCAGGGCCAGATGCAGGTCGGCAATGTCGCAGGTCGCGGTGCGCCGCGGGTCGATCACCACTACCCTCATCGCCGGGTTAGCAGCGCGGGCCTGCACCAGCCGCTGATACAGCACCGGATGGGTCCAGGCGGCGTTAGAGCCCACCAGCACCACCAGGTCGGTCTGCTCAACGTCGTCGTAGCTGCACGGAACGATGTCCTCCCCGAAGGCGCGCTTGTAGCCCACCACCGCGGAGGACATGCAGAGCCGGGAGTTGGTGTCGATATTGGCCGCCCCGATAAAGCCTTTCATCAGCTTGTTGGCGGCGTAGTAGTCCTCGGTCAGCAGCTGGCCGGAGGCATAAAAGGCCACCGCCTGCGGCCCGTGCGTGTCGATGATCGCCCGCAGGCGAGCACCTGCCGTGTCCAGGGCCAGCTCCCAGCTCACCGGCTGGTCGTCCACCTCCGGGTGCAGCAGGCGGCCCGCCAGGCCGGAGGTCTCTCCCAACGCCGAGCCTTTAACGCACAGCCGGCCGAAGTTGGCCGGATGGCTGTCGTCGCCGCGCACGCTCACCTCGCCGTTGTCGACGCGGGCGATGACCCCGCAGCCCACGCCGCAGTAAGGACAGGTCGTTTGGATTTCCTTCATGAGGCCTCCGCACGCATTACCCGCTCTTCGCAAGCGATCAGCACCCGGTCGCCTTCAAGCTTCACCGGCCAGGCGCGTACCGCCACTTCGCCGGTGTCGACCTGCCGCCCGTCGCGCAGGCGGATCCGCGTTTTGTACAGCGGGGAGATCACCACCGGCTCGCCGCCCGCATCGCCGAGAATGCCGCGGGACAACACGCTGGCGCTGCCCCCCGGCTCCCGATCTTCGAGGGCGTAGACCGATTTACCGAAGCGGAACAGCGCGATGTGCTGCTCACCCAGACGGGCACCAATCCCGGCCTCCTCGGGGATCTCCGCCAGGTTACAGACCGCCTGCCAGCGTTTTGTTGTCGCAGGCTGCACATCGAGAGTGCGGAACTGCGCCAGACGGCCAGGATCCTGCAGGGTGGTCTGCCATTCGCACTGGTACGTATCCACCACCCGCTGCATCTCCTGCTCCAGTTCGTCGGCAATGCCGAGGCTGTCGTCGATGATCACCTCGCGCAGATACGCCAGTCCGCCCTCGAGGTTATCCCGCCAGGTGCTGGTGCGCTGCAGGCGATCGGCGGTGCGGATGTAGAACATCAGGAAGCGATCGACGTAGCGCAGAAGCGTGGCGTCATCGAGATCGCTGGCAAACAGATCCGCGTGGCGCGGCTTCATGCCGCCGTTACCGCACAGATAGAGGTTCCAGCCCTTGTCGGTGGCGATCACCCCCACGTCCTTGCTCTGGGCTTCGGCGCATTCGCGGGTGCAGCCCGAGACGGCCATTTTGATTTTGTGCGGGGCGCGCAGCCCTTTGTAGCGGTTCTCCAGCACCACCGCCAGGCCGGTGGAGTCCTGCACGCCGTAGCGGCACCAGGTTGAGCCGACGCAGGATTTCACCGTGCGCAGGGATTTGCCGTAGGCGTGGCCGGTTTCAAACCCGGCGTCGATCAGCTGCTGCCAGATCTCCGGAAGCTGCTCCAGCCGGGCGCCAAACAGGTCGATGCGCTGCCCGCCGGTAATTTTGCTGTACAGCTGGTAGCGTTTGGCGATCTGGCCGATGGCGATCAGCCCGTCGGCGGTGACTTCTCCGGCGGTCATGCGCGGCACAATCGAGTAGGTGCCGTCTTTCTGGATATTGGCAAAGTAGCGGTCGTTAGTGTCCTGCAGCGGCAGATGGGCCGGTTTGAGCAGGTATTCGTTCCAGCAGGAGGCCAGCACCGAGCCTACCAGCGGTTTACAGATTTCGCACCCGTGGCCCTGGCCGTAGCGGCCGATCAGCTGCTCGAAGGTGTGGATGCGGTTGACGCGCACCAGGTGGTAGATCTCCTGACGGGAGTACGCGAAGTGCTCGCAGATATCCTTTTTGACCTCCACGCCCTGGGCCGCCAGCTGGAACTCCATCACCTGTTTCACCAGCGCGCTGCACCCGCCGCAGCCGGTGGCCGCTTTGGTGCACTGTTTTACCGCCCCGATGTCGGTAGCGCCGTTGCTCACCGCCTGGCAGATATCGCCTTTGCTGACGTTGTGGCAGGAGCAGATCTGCGCGCTCTCCGGCAGGGCCGCCACGCCCAGCGCTTTCGGGGCGCTGCCCGCCACGGCGGGTAGGATCAGGGTCTCAGGATCCTTCGGCAGGGGGATATCGTTGAGCATCATCTGCACCAGGGTGGCGTACTCGCTGGCATCCCCCACCAGCACCCCGCCGAGCAGGGTTTTGCTGTCGGCGCTGACCACGATCTTCTTGTAGATCTGCTGCGGGCCGTGGGTCCACTGGTAGCTCTGCGCCCCCGGCGTGCGGCCGTGGGCATCGCCAAACGAGGCCACGTCCACCCCCAGCAGCTTGAGTTTGGTGCTCATGTCCGCTCCGGTGAAGGCGTTCGCCTCCCCGGCCAGCGCGGCGCTGGCTACCCGCGCCATCTGGTAGCCCGGGGCCACCAGGCCATAGATTTTACCCTCCCACAGGGCGCACTCCCCGATGGCAAAGATGTCCTCATCAGAGGTGCGGCACTGGTTATCGATGGCGATCCCGCCCCGCTCGCCCAGCAGCAGATTGCAGCTCCGGGCCAGCGCGTCCTGCGGGCGGATCCCGGCGGAAAAGACCACCATGTCGGCCGCCAGCTCGCTACCGTCGGCAAAGCGCAGCACCTTGCCCGTGTCGGTATCGGCAATCTCAGTGGTGGCTTTGCTGGTATGTACCCCCACGCCGAGGGCTTCAATTTTGCGCCGCAGCATGGCGGCCCCGTCGTTATCGAGCTGCACCGCCATCAGGTTGGGGGCGAACTCCACCACGTGAGTCTCCAGCCCGAGCTGTTTCAGGGCGTTGGCCGCCTCCAGCCCCAGCAGCCCGCCGCCGATCACTACCCCCCGGCGAGAACCTCTGGCGTGGGCGGCAATGCTATCGAGATCGTCGAGGGTGCGGTAGACAAAGCAGCCCGGCAGTTCGCGCCCCGGCACCGGCGGCACAAAGGGGTACGATCCGGTCGCCAGCACCAGTTTATCCCAGTGGGTTTCGTGCCCGCCGGCGGTACGCACCACCCGGGCGTCGCGATCGATGGCGACAATCTGCTGGGACAGACGCAGCTCAATGCCGTGTTCGGCGAAGAAATCCCCGGTCACCATCGACAGCGAGTCGGCGCTGCGTCCGGCAAAGTATTCCGAGAGATGGACGCGGTCGTAGGCGGCATAGCGCTCTTCGCCGAAGACCACAATCTGGTATTGCTGATGCAAACCGCGGTTCACGCAGTCTTCAAGAAAATGGTGGCCGACCATACCGTGCCCAACCACAATCAGAGTAGGTTTTGTCATCGCGTTTTGTCCTGCAACCTGCGGCTGCGTAGTAAATCGATCGAACAGCCAGTCCGCCTGGGCGGGTTCTGACGTAGCCAGTAAATCGGTGAGGGTGGCCGCGCTGCGACACTCCCCCATCAGCAGCACGCCTGCCAGCGTGCCGTTGCGAACCAGTAAGCGGCGGTAGTGGCGGGTGAGCGGATCCCAGCTGGTCCATACCGCGTCATCCTGTTGCGCGGTCACCTCCCCGAGGCTGAACAGCTCAATGCCGCTCACCTTCAGGCGCATGCCGTTTTGCATCGGGGTAAAGGAGGTGACGTTCTCCCCGGACAGACGGGCGGCGAGGATCTCCGCCTGGGCCAGACACGGGGCCACTAGCCCCCAGGTCTGGCCGTCAATTTCGCAGCACTCGCCGATGGCGCTGATGCCCTCTAAGGCGGTGCGCATCTGATCATCCACCCGAATGCCGCGCCCGCAGCGCACACCGCTGGCCTGCGCGAGGGCGATGTTGGGCGTCACGCCCGTCGCCAGCACCACCCGCGTGGCAGCAACAGTGCGCCCGTTGCTGAGGGTCACGCTGTCGGCAGCAATCGCCGTCAGGCCACCGTTCAGCTCGCAGCCGATGCCCCGTTCCACCAGCGCCTGCTCCAGCACTAGCCCGGCCTGCTGATCCAACTGCTGCTCCATTAGCCAGGGGCCACGATGGACCAACGTGACGTTGTCACGGTGACGTTGTAACGCCGCGGCGGCTTCCACGCCGAGCACCCCGCCTCCCAGCACCACCGCCGGACCGGGGGTTGCCAGAATGGCGTTGACGTCATCGAGTGTGCGGAAGGTAAAGACGTGCGGCAGACCCACACCAGGGATCGGCGGCACGAAGGGCTGGGATCCGGTGGCAAACACCAGCTCATCCCACCCCATCAGACGCTTATCGGTGTGCAGCATTCGCGCTTCGCACTCCACCGCCAGCACCCGCTCGCCGCAGAGCACCGTGACACCGCGCGCACGATACCAGGCGTCATCGTGCAACCGCGTGGCGGCGGCCTGTTTCTCGCCGCCGAGCACCGGGGAGAGTTGAATGCGGTTGTAGGCTGGCGCCTGCTCATCACCTATGACGGTGATGACAAAGCGCCCGGGGGCGCGGTCGGTCAACGACTCAATCAGTCGCGTTGCCGCCATACCGTTTCCAATGATGACCAGCCGCATAGGGGTGCTCCTCAGGCCGCTTTCGGCTGTTTTTCGTAGAGGAAATGGAGGATCTGCTGGCGCATATGGTGATAGCGGCTCTCCTCCGCCAGCTGCACCCGGTTACGCGGGCGCGGCAGGTCGACGCGTAAAATCTCGCCCACCGTCGCCGCCGGGCCGTTGGTCATCATCAGCACCCGATCCGAGAGCAGCACCGCCTCGTCGACGTCGTGGGTGATCAGCACGATGGTGGTGTTGAGCTCCTGCTGAATTTTCATCACCGAATCCTGCAGGTGGGCGCGGGTCAGGGCGTCGAGCGCGCCAAACGGCTCATCCATCAGCAGCACTTTCGGCTTCATCGCCAGGGCGCGGGCAATGCCGACCCGCTGCTTCATCCCACCGGAGATCTCCCCCGGACGTTTGTGGATGGCGTGCCCCATCTGCACCCGATCGAGGTTGTGTTCGATCCACTCCCGACGCTCGGCCTTGCTCATACTGCGGCGGAACACCTGGTCCACCGCCAGCGCCACGTTGTCGAAGCAGGTGAGCCACGGCAGCAGGGAGTGGTTCTGGAACACCACCGCCCGCTCCGGCCCCGGCCCGGCGATTTCGCGGTTGTCGCAGATCAGCCCGCCTTCGGTCGGCAAAGTAATACCGGCGATCAGATTCAGCAGCGTTGATTTGCCGCAGCCGGAGTGGCCGATCAGGCTGACGGTCTCGCCCTCGTGGATATCAAAAGAGACGTTTTGCAGCGCCAGAAACTCGCCGCTGGCGGTGGAAAAACGCTGGCTGACGGCCTGGACCTGAATTAAGGGTTTCATGTGCGCTCCTTATTTTTCCTGCCAGCTGAAACGACGGGCGATCAGCATCAGCCCCTGCTCCAGCAGCAAACCCACCACGCCGATAATGACGATGGCGATGAGAATGTTTTCAACGTTGAGGTTGTTCCACTCGTTCCAGATCCAGAAGCCGATCCCCAGGCCCCCGGTGAGCATCTCGGCGGCGACAATCACCAGCCAGGCGATGCCGATGGAGAGGCGCACCCCGGTCAGGACCGCAGGCAACACGGCGGGGAACAGAATGCGGCGCATTACCGTCCACTCGGAGAGCTGCAGCACCCGCGCCACGTTGAGGTAGTCTTCCGGAATGCGGCGCACCCCTTCGGCGGTGTTGATGATCATCGGCCAGATCGAGCAGATAAAAATGGTCCAGCTGGAGGCGGGTTCCGCCTTCTGGAACAGCAGCAGGCCAATCGGCAGCCAGGCCAGCGGGCTGACCGGGCGCAGCAGCGCGATCAGCGGGTTAAACATGCGGGCCAGGAAGGTGAAGCGGCCGATCATAAAGCCCAGCGGGATCCCGACAATCGCCGCCAGACCAAAGCCAATGGCAACACGTTGTAGCGAGGCCAGCACGTTCCAGCCCACCCCCATGTCGTTCGGGCCGTCGCGGTAGAACGGATCGGCAAACAGGGTGATGGCTGAGTCCAGGGTACTGAGCGGCGTCGGGAAGCCTTTGCTGTTGATGGCTGCCAGCTGCCAGGCGATCACCAATAACCCGAGGCCAAGCAGAGCCGGAATAAGACGCTGCAGCAGGTCGTTGATCCGGCGGGCAAACGCAGGCGTGCGGCGGCGCACCTGCACCGGCGGCAGCGTTATCACTTCCCCGCTGACCGGTGCGGCGGGTGCTGCTTTGGTGTTCACTTTTTTCATATCAGGCCCCTGTACGGTGAATAGCAAAACGGTTGGCGTACGCCTTCGGATCGGTGCCGTTCCAGACGGTGCCGTCTATAAGGGTGCTGCTACGCAGCGGCGATGATGGCGCGGTAATGCCGCCCACCGCGGTGGCGGCGTCCTGCCAGACGTCGGTGCGGTTGATGCGTTGGGCAATGGCAGCGTAGTCCGGATCGGTTTTCAGCAATCCCCAGCGGCGGAACTGGGTTAAGAACCACATCCCGTCGGAGTGCCACGGATAGCTGACCGCCCCGTCCTCAAAGAAGCGGATCGGATGGGCATCCTGCCAGCGTTGGCCCACGCCGTTGTCGTACTCGCCGAGCATGCGGCCGGTGAGATACTGCTCTTTGGTGTTGAGCCAGGCGCGACGGGCCAGCAGCCGGGCGGTCTCTTCTTTGTTCTGCGGCGAGGCATCGATCCAGCGCTGGGCCTCCAGCAGGGCACTGACCAGCGCCCGGGCGGTGTTGGGATGGGCATCAACCCACTCCCGGCGGGTGCCGAGGATCTTTTCCGGATGTTCCGGCCAGATGGACTGGGAGGTGGCGGCGGTAAAGCCGATGCGATCGTTGATGGCGCGGGCGTTCCACGGCTCGCCGACGCAGAAGCCGACCATATTGCCGATGCGCATGTTCATCACCATCTGCGGCGGCGGCACCACCACGGTGCGCACGTCGTCAAAGGGGTTAATGCCCGCGCTGGCCAGCCAGTAATAAAGCCACATGGCGTGGGTGCCGGTAGGAAAGGTATGGGCGAAGGTGTAGCTGCCCGGCGCCTGCTGGCCGATCAGCTTCTTCAGTCCTTCGACGTCGCGCACGCCCTGCTGCGCCAGATCGCTCGACAGGGTGATCGCCTGGCCGTTCTGGTTGAGGGTCATCAGGTTAGCCATGGGCTTGGGTTTGCCGGCGATGCCCAGCTCGAGGCCGTACAGCAGACCATAAAGAATGTGCGCGGCATCCAGCTCTCCGGCCACCAGCTTGTCGCGCACCGCCGCCCAGCTGGCCTCTTTGGTGGGCACCAGGGTGAAGCCGTATTTTTTGTCGAACCCTTTGTACGCCGCGATCGCCAGCGGCGCGCAGTCGGTGAGCGGGATAAAGCCCACCCGCACCGTGTCGAGTTCCGGTTTATCGGAGCCTGCGGCCCATGCGGCCTGCATGACGCCCGGCAACATCAGCGCCCCGCCTGCCAGCGCGCTGGCCTGTAAAAAACGCCGCCTTGTCCATTCCACCATGCTCACTCCTGAAAAAAAGCCAAAAAAAAAGCGCCCGGCAGTGCCGAAGCACTGCAGGACGCCTTTATCCTTAAGACCGTCGCACCGCCGTTGGCGCGCCGTCTCAAATTGTGATTTTACTAATGCAAAGGGGATGCCAGCTTTTAAGGTGCTGGTTTACGGGCTTTTTCTCCAGGCGCGCATTCAAAACGCACCGCAACCATGCAGGCGTTGCCCGCCTGAGGTGCAGCTACTGCTGCCAGAGTGCCTTGACGGTGAGCAAGGCCCGGGCGATATCCACCATCCGCTGGTTCTTGTCCATCGCCATCTTGCGCAACTGGCACCAGGCCTGCTCCTCGCTCATCTGCTGATGGGTCATCAGCACGCTTTTGGCTTTATCGATCACCTTGCGCTCCTCCAGAGTGTCGCGCATCGAGGCCAGCTGGCGGGAGAGCTGTTCGATCTCCCGCGCCTGCTGGCGCACCAGCGGCAGGAGCGGCTTTTGCGGATAGAGGGCCAGCGGCTCTTCTGAGGAGGGCTCCTCCGGCAGGTCGTCGTCGGCCCGGCCAATCAGCATCTCCACCGCCAGCATCAGGTCGGCAATCTGCATCTCTTCGAGACCGCGCAGGTGTTCCAGACGTTCGGTTTGCAGCGAGAACCAGTGCAGCGCCAGCACGCCCTTATCGGCAGCGGGCTGCCGGGTGCAGGCCAGCCGCCGCAGCTGTTCGGTTTCAGTCCCCGGCACGCTGAGGCTGAAGTGCTCGTGCACGCTGGCGGGGGTCAGGGAGAGAAAAACCTCGAAGCAGGCCTGCTGTCCGTCGATGCGGTCCACCAGGGTCTGGCGCATCTCATCGCTGAAAAAGCCCTGGGTAAAGCCGATCGCCCCCAGCGCCCGCTCCTGGCCGACCAGCTCTTTGCCCTGCATCAGGCTGTAGAGTGCAACAAATCTGCCGGCGAGTTGCGGATCGTCAATGCTGTCATTGAGCTGGGGTACGATACTGAGCAGGTTGCGCAGCGTGCGGCTGTAGCGCTCCATCGCCGCATCGGCGGAGAGCGTGCAGGCGGTGATGGCCTCGCGCAGTGCGGGGAGTTGTTCCAGACTCTGCAGGGCATTCCCCACCCGCTCGCTGAGGGCACCGCTCGCCATCACCGGTGTGCCGAGCGCCTGGTGCAACGCCTGGAGATGGTCGTCCACCAGCGCGCGGCTGGCTTTACACTCCAGGGCGTACAGCGTGCCTTTTGAGCAGAGCCAGATGTTGGATGCGCCGCGCTCGCACTGTAGCATGTGCGCAAGATGGCCGATCCGGCTTACTAACGTGCCCAGCTGCGCCAGCTTGCACAGCTGCTGTTTACGCATCAGCCTGGCGTGCTGAAACCATTCGGTAGCGCCGGTGATGTTGGTCATGCTCTCTCTCCCGGGTCAGTGTTTGACTGAGAGAAGCAATTTTCATGCCTTTTTACCTTTCAGGAGTCGAGATGCAGAAGATCGTGATTGTCGCCAACGGCGCGGCCTATGGCAGTGAATCTCTGTTTAACAGCCTGCGGCTGGCGATTGCCTTACGCGAGCAGGAGAGCGAGTTGGATCTGCGCCTGTTTTTAATGTCCGATGCGGTGACCGCCGGACTGCGTGGCCAGAAACCTGCCGAGGGCTATAACATTCAGCAGATGCTGGAGATCCTCACCGCGCAAAACGTGCCGGTGAAGCTATGCAAGACCTGCACCGATGGTCGCGGTATCAGCGCCCTGCCGCTGATCGACGGGGTCGAAATCGGTACCCTGGTGGAGCTGGCACAGTGGACATTAACCGCGGATAAACTATTAACTTTCTAATAATGATTTAACTGAAATATTTTTTTCTTATGAGCGCGGTTCCAGCATCAAGTTTACCTGCCCGATGCCGATAGGCTTCTTACAACAACACAGCAGGTATTACATTATGTTCAGGTCAATTCGCGCTCGTATTATTGCGGCGACGGTCGGATGTCTGATCGCCGCGCTTCTTCTGAATACCGTGATTAATTTCCAGGTCACGCGCCAGGACAATCAACAGTCGCAACGCGACATGCTGGCCAGTACCAGCGCCAGCCATGGCCTCGCGATTGCCGACTGGGTCAGCAGCAAAACCGCGGTAATCAACTCCCTGCAGAGCGTCGCCCTGAGCGACGATCCGGTGCCGATGTTCAAACAGCTGGCGCAGGCGGGCGGGTTTATTAACGTCTATGTGGGCTATGCCAGCAAAACCGCGAAGTTCTCCAATCCTGACGGCGTACCTGCCGACTACGATCCCACCATACGCCCCTGGTATCAGCAGGCGGTGAAAGAGGATCGCGCCATCGTTACCGCGCCTTATGTCGATACCGGCACCAAAAAGCTGGTGGTCACTTTTGCAGTGCCGGTGAAAGAGAACGGCGAGCTGAAAGGGGTGCTGGCGGGTGACGTAGCGATGGACAGCGTGATCGCCAACGTGCGCGGTATCCGTCCGACCCCGGCCAGCAGCGGGCTGTTGATCGACAGCGACGGGACGGTGATTGCCGCTAACGATCCTGCCCTGACCCTGAAAGCCTTCACCGATGTCATCCACGGCGTCGATCTGAATGTCCTGAAGAGCGGCAAGAGCGCCGAAGGCCAGTTTAACGACGCGGCGAAAACCTTTGCCGCCACCCCGATTGCCGGGACCCAGTGGCAGCTGATTGTCGCCCTCGACAGCGATGATGCTACCTCCGGGATGCGTACCCTGCTGAAGGCCTCCTCCCTGTCGCTGGTGATCCTGGTTCTGCTCAGCGCCGTGGTGGTGCATTTCGTGATTGCCCGCCTGCTGAAACGCCTGTCGGATATTCGCGATGCGATGCACGCCATCGCCAACGGCACCAACGATCTCTCCCAGCGTCTACCGGAGAAAGGCGAGGATGAGGTGGCGCAGATCGCCCATGCCTTTAACGCCTTCAGCGACAAACTCTCGGTGGTGATGGTGCAGCTGCGCGATGCCAGCGCCTCGGTGAAAAACGCAGCCCAGGAGATCGCCGCCGGCAACCATGATCTCTCTGGCCGTACCGAGCGGGCTGCCTCCAGCCTGCGCGAAACCGCCAGCGCCGTGGAGCAGATCACCGCCTCCGTCGCCCAGTCGACTGAATCAGCCGCCATCGCCAACGAGCAGGCGGGCAAAGCTTCCGAGGCCGCTACCCGCGGCGGCGGCGTGGTCTCCCAGGCGATCACCACCATGCAGTCTATCGAAGCCGCCTCGACCAAAATTGGTGACATCACCAGCGTGATCGACGGCATCGCCTTCCAGACCAACATCCTGGCCCTGAACGCGGCGGTTGAAGCGGCGCGGGCGGGTGAACAGGGCCGTGGCTTTGCGGTTGTCGCAGGTGAAGTGCGCAGCCTCGCCAGCCGCAGCGCCCAGGCGGCAAAAGAGATCAAAAGCCTGATCGACTCCACCACCGACAGCGTGGCGACCGGTTCGCGCTATGTACACCTGGCCGGACAGAGCATGGATGAGATCGTCACCAGCATCGGCAGCATGTCGGGGATTATGCGCGAGATCACCGTGGCGACCAGCGAGCAGATGAAAGGCATTCAGGAGATCAACCGCGCGGTGACGAACCTTGACAGCATGGTGCAGCAGAACGCCGAACTGGTGGTGCAGTCGGCCGCTGCGGCCAGCGCCCTGCAGGGTCAGGCAGGCGAGCTGGCTGAAACTGCCGGACATTTCCGCATTTAATGTTAACCCGCTGCCTGAAAGCGGTGTAAAGCGACGTCCGCTGAATGCTTTCAGGCATATTGTCATTTTTGTTTAAGGGTTATGCCATTTTTTGATCAAAATCAGCACCCCCGACCTTCCCCTTTGGTGTTATGCCATGAGTGAATTGTGAACAACATCACGCTCAGGATTGGCCGCAGGGAGAGCGTTGTTTCCGGATACGGGGTAAAAAAATGGCACTGGTAAAAGCAAGTCTGAAGTTGTTTGGCGGGGATACGGTGGTGGTGCGCTGCTCAGAGCGTTGTCATATTCATCTGATGAGTAACAAAGCACCACGTAAAACGCAGGCGGATATTTTAAGCGTGCAGAACAGGGACAGCGCCTGGCTCACGGTGCCCTATACCGGCACCTGGGAGGTGCTCATCGACAGCCACAGCCAGTCGCTTGAGCACTCTATCAGCTACGTCGCTGCCTGATAAACCATCGCCCGGTAGGCTGCAAAGCCCCCGGGCGTTTTTTCAGGCAAAGCTCGCGCTTAGCGGGCTATCGGGCTGGGAGCCGTCGAGCAAAGCCCGCACGCGTGATACCAGCTCATTGAGACAATCATCCTGCATACCCAACCGCGTCAGCTCCTGATCGAGCGAGAACAGATACTGCGCGTTGGTCCCAAGCGGGCCACTGGCTGCGGCAATCAGCGGGGCAATAACCTGCGCCCGGGTGTCGGCTTCAAACAGCGGATGGCGCGGATCCATAATAAATACCAGCGCGTTAACGGTGCGTCCGTCATCAAGATCCAGCTTGCACCAGCTCGGCATATAGCAGCCGGTGATCATCTCGCGCTTCCACAGCAGGGCCAACTCTTCTTCCAGAGTCGCATCCGGCAGGCGATAGGCCACCCCCGTGGTGCGTCCGCCCTCTTTCAGTGCAAGCATGCGCCCTGGCTGGCAGGCGCTACCGCGACCGGCGGTCAGGCGCAGACAGAAGGCGCGGTGCCAGCCCGGCAGGGTGCCGGTTGCCGATTCGACAAACTCCAGCGCCGGGTTCCACATCAGCGAACCGTAGCCGAAAAGCCACACCGGACCGTTGTCCGGACGGCAGGCAAGCGTTGCAGCCAGCGATGCCGCCCGCTGTTCGGCTGACCACAGAAGCGATTCTTCAATCGCACCAAAGGCCGTTTTACAGTCGGCCTTCATCAGAAAATCACGCGTTAACATATTGCACCTCCGCCACTGCCTGCTTCCCTGCCCACACTTTTTTGAACCTTCCAGGTCTTTTTACTGCTCAATTAGAAAGCAGTACCGTGACGATATGCAATAAACCCGCCGGGTGCAACAGAACGACTGGTCAACCGCCACAAAAGTCAAAGCGCAGGGTGCAAATTATTAAACACAGGCAATCAGGCAGGCGCTATTTCTTCTTATGCCACTTGTCGTCATCGCCCTTTTCGTAGTCATTCTTCACCGCCGCCCAGGCCACGCGATGCGCCGTCTCCTCCCGGCTGGCATCGCCCCGGCGGTCCTCTTCATCCTTGTATTGATCCCAGGCGCTGTTGAAGGCCTCTTTATAAATATCCTGCGCGTGGGCCGGCAGCACGTGCTTAACATTATCCGGTAAATCACTTTTCGATTTGTATGGCATATCAAACCCCTCTTTTTAATCAATTAATAAGTGTGGTAGACAATACCCGAGGCTGCCAGCCAAAATGATAATCGGATAATTGTTTTTCTTAATTCACTGTTATTAAGAATATATTTAGCTAAGAGTGGTCATTATGGTGCTCTCAGACAATAATCTATCCATACAGTAAAATTAAGTAAAATATCATCAGAATGTAACGCTAATCTGTTAATTTAACGTCCTCTTTTTCTAACTACTATTATAAGCACCTGCAACTCTGGAGAATCACATGACAACCACACATGAGACGGTGAAAACCCGTCATAAGGAGACGACTCTCATTTTCCCGGTGCTGGCCCTGGCCGTGCTGCTCTTCTGGGGAAGTAGTCAGTCACTGCCAGTGGTCATCGGCATTAATATTCTGGCACTGGTGGGTATTCTGAGCAGCGCCTTCAGCGTTGTCCGTCACGCCGACGTGCTGGCCCACCGCCTGGGAGAGCCCTACGGCTCGCTGATTTTAAGTCTTTCCGTCGTTATTCTTGAAGTAAGCCTTATTTCCGCGCTGATGGCGACCGGCGACGCAGCGCCCACCCTGATGCGCGATACGCTCTACTCCATCATTATGATTGTGACCGGGGGGCTGGTCGGCTTTTCGCTGCTGCTGGGCGGGCGCAAATTCGCTACTCAGTACATGAACCTTTTTGGTATTAAGCAGTATCTGATCGCCCTCTTCCCGCTGGCGATTATCGTGCTGGTGTTCCCGATGGCGCTGCCGGGTGCCAATTTCACCACCGGTCAGGCCCTGCTGGTGGCGCTGATCTCCGCAGCGATGTACGGCGTGTTCCTGTTGATCCAGACCAAAACGCACCAGAGCCTGTTCGTGTATGAGCATGAAGACGAGGGCGACGACGATGATCCGCACCATGGCAAGCCGTCCGCGCACAGCAGCGTATGGCATACTATTTGGCTGATCGTGCATCTGATTGCGGTTATCGCGGTCACCAAGATGAATGCGAACCCGCTGGAAACGCTGCTGACCGAACTGAACGCGCCGGTGGCCTTTACCGGCTTCCTGGTGGCGCTGCTGATCCTCTCCCCTGAAGGGCTGGGCGCGCTGCGGGCGGTGCTGAACAATCAGGTGCAGCGTGCGATGAACCTGTTCTTTGGTTCGGTGCTGGCGACCATTTCCCTGACCGTTCCGGTGGTGACGCTGATTGCCTTCCTCACCGGCAATGAGCTGGTGTTTAGCCTGGGAGCCCCGGAGATGATTGTGATGGTGGCATCGCTGCTGCTGTGCCAGATTTCGTTTTCAACCGGGCGCACCAATGTGCTTAACGGCGCGGCGCATATGGCGTTGTTTGCAGCCTATCTGATGACAATATTTGCGTGATGCCCTCACCCCGCCCCTCTCCCACAGGGAGAGGGAGAAAATCGTTCCCGTAGGCCCGCGCAAGCGCAGCGCCGCCGGGCATAACAATGTGCGGCCTGTTGCCCTCACCCCAGCCCTCTCCCACTGTACGGTC
>DERO01000046.1 GCA_002360945.1 Leclercia adecarboxylata
TGCCGGCGCGTCTTGCCAGCCAGCAGAGCGGGGTACCGCATCACCTGATTCTGGCCCAGGCGGCGCTGGAATCTGGCTGGGGGCAACGGCAGATCCGTCGTGAGAACGGCGAGCCAAGCTTCAACATCGTTGGTGTGAAGGCCACAGGAAGCTGGAAAGGGCCTACCACCGAGATCACCACCACCGAATATGAAAATGGCGAAGCGAAGAAGGTTAAAGCTAAGTTCCGCGTCTACAGCTCGTATCTGGAAGCGCTTTCAGACTATGTCGGTGTGCTGAGCCGCAACCCGCGCTACGCGGCAGTGACCCAGGCGGCGACGGCAGAGCAGGGTGCCCAGGCGTTGCAGAACGCGGGTTACGCTACCGATCCGCAGTACGCCCGCAAGCTGACCAGCATGATCCAGCAGCTCAAAGCGATGGGTGAGAAAGTCAGCAAAGCGTACAGCAACGATATCGAAAATCTGTTCTGAAAGTTCTCAAGTCCGGCTGGAGTCTGCCGATAATCTCCAACAGGACTCGTGTCTGAAAGTATAAAAGGAACCCCCATGTCCAGTTTGATCAACAGCGCCATGAGTGGCCTCAGCGCGGCACAGGCTGCGCTGAATACCGCCAGTAATAACATTTCAAGCTACAACGTGGCGGGTTATACCCGTCAGACCACGGTGCTGAGCGCCTCAAACAGCACCCTGACAGGCGGCGGTTGGGTTGGCAACGGCGTGTATGTCTCCGGGGTACAGCGCGAATATGATTCATTCATTACCAACCAGCTGCGTGCCGCGCAGAACCAGAGCAGCGCCCTGACCACCCGCTATCAGCAGATGTCTAAAATTGATGACGTACTGTCCGGCAGCACTAACAGCCTGGCGTCCACCCTTCAGGACTTCTTCAGTAGCTTGCAGACTCTGGTCAGCAATGCCGAAGATCCGGCCGCGCGCCAGACGGTGTTAGGTAAAGCCAATGGCCTGGTGAACCAGTTCAAGGTGAACGATCAGTATCTGCGCGATCAGGATAAACAGATCAATATCGCGATCGGCACCAGCGTTGATCAGATCAACAACTACGCCAAACAGATTGCCAACCTGAACGATCAGATTTCCCGTCTGACCGGCGTGGGTGCGGGGGCTTCCCCGAACAACCTGCTCGATCAGCGTGACCAGCTGGTGAGCGAGCTGAACCAGATCGTGGGCGTCGAGGTCTCGGTCCAGGACGGCGGTACCTATAACGTCTCCTTCGGCAATGGCTATAACCTGGTTCAGGGCAGCACCTCTAACCAGCTGGCGGCAGTGAAGTCCAGCGCCGATCCGTCCCGTACTACGGTGGCCTTTGTTGACGGCACCTCGGGCCCGGTTGAGATCCCGGAAAAACTGATGACCAGCGGCTCGCTGGGCGGCATGTTGACCTTCCGTACGGAAGAGCTTGACGGTGCGCGTAATACCCTGAACCAGCTGGCGCTCTCTTTCGCGAACGCGATGAACACCCAGCACGCAAAGGGCTTTGACGCCGAAGGCGATGCCGGCGGTAAATTGTTCGATATCGGTGCTCCGGCAGTACTGGCCAACAGCAAAAATACGGGTTCAGCCTCCGTCTCAGCAGCAATTAACGTGGCTGAAAGCGCCAAAGTGCAGGCCACCGATTACAAGATGGAGTTTGATGGCTCCAACTGGAAGATCACCCGCCTGTCCGATAAAACGACGGTGACTGCCACCAATGACGGCAACGGTAACCTCTCCTTCGATGGCCTGACGGTCAACGTATCGGGGGCGGCGAAAAATAAAGACAGCTTTATCGTTAAGCCTGTCACCAATGCCATCGTGAATATGGATGTGGCGATCAGCGAAGAATCAAAACTGGCTCTCGCCTCTGACGCAACCGGTGGTGAAAGTGACAACCGTAACGGTCAGGCTCTGCTGGATCTGCAGAAAAGCAAAGAGGTGGGTGGCAACAAAACCTTTAACGATGCCTACGCCTCTCTGGTCAGTACCGTCGGCAGCAAAACCGCGACGCTGAAAACCAGCAGCACCACCCAGGCAAACGTGACGACGCAACTGAGCAACCAGCAGCAGTCGATCTCCGGGGTTAACCTCGACGAAGAGTACGGCAACCTGCAGCGTTTCCAGCAGTACTACCTGGCCAATGCCCAGGTGCTGCAAACCGCCAGCACGCTCTTCGACGCAATAATTAATATTCGCTAAGGCTGAGGTCAACGATGCGTATTAGCACCCAGATGATGTATCAGCAGAACATGCGTGGGATCACCGATTCCCAGAGCAAGTGGCTGAGTTACGGTGAGCAGATGTCCACCGGTAAACGTGTTAACCGACCTTCGGACGATCCCATCGCCGCCTCGCAGGCCGTGGTATTGTCTCAGGCGCAGTCGGAGAACAGCCAGTTCAAGCTGGCCCGCTCTTTTGCCACGCAGAAAGCCTCCCTTGAAGACAGCGTTTTAAGTCAGGTGACGACGGCCATCGCATCCGTACAGGAAAAAATGGTTTATGCGGGTAACGGCACACTCAGTGATGATGACCGTATGTCACTTGCCGCTGACCTGAAAGGCATTCGCGACCAGCTCATGAACCTGGCAAACTCGACCGATGGCAATGGACGTTCCATTTTCGCCGGGTATAAGACCGAAGCTCCAGCTTTCGATGCGGAGACGGGCGACTATCTTGGCGGGGATGAGCCCATTTACCAGCAGGTGGATTCCGCCAGGAATATGATGATTAGTCATACCGGTAAACAGGTGTTCGAAAGCATTACCAGTAATGCCGAAGAAGTCCCTGGTGGCGGCTACGGACAAACCAACCTGTTCAAAACGCTGGATACGGCCATCGCTGCCATGAAAGCACCGGTTGATAATGACCCTGTCGCGGCGCAAGCCCTGACGGATGCCCTGACTACTGCCGGTGTGAGCATCAAAAATACGCAGAACAATATCCTGACCGTGGTTGCTGATGTGGGTACCAAGCTTAAAGAGTTGGATAATTTAGATTCACTCGGCGAAGACCGTACATTAAGCCAGACCCAGCAGATGAGCGATCTCATTGACGTTGACTGGAACGCGGCGATTTCTTCTTACACGATGCAACAGGCCGCGCTTCAGGCGTCCTATAAAGCGTTCAGCGATATGCAGGGTATGTCTCTGTTCCAGCTCAACAGATAACAGTCTTGACCTTTGGACATGACTTGAAACTGGTTATGTTCTGTGTGCCCAATCCGCTCTCGCGGATTGGGCTTTTTTTTATCAGGAATTCTGCATGACCGAGTTACTGATGCGTGCGCTTTCTGCCAGACGAATAACCAGCGCGATGGCTGCCGTGACCGTCGCCAGGGCAACCACACCCGGCCAGCCTGCCATCGTATACAGCTGACTACCGAGCGCCGAACCCAGCGCCATCCCGATAAACACGCCGGTGAAGAGCAGGGCGTTCAGACGACCCCGTGCCTGCGGCTCCAGACTGTAAACCAGATTCTGGTGGGCGACCAGGCTTGACTGCAGGCCGAGATCAAAGCCTACCGCGGAGACCGCAATCAGGACTAACTGGCCCTGTACGCCGAGGGCGGGCATCAGGAACATCAGGGCGAAGGAGACGGTTACCAGTGCGGCACCAAGCTGGGTGACTTTACCAGCACCGAGTTTGTCGGCCAGACCGCCAGCCAGCGGGGCGGCCAGAGCGCCTGCGGCACCGGCAATGCCATACCCACCGGCGACGGCGCTGCCCAACTGATAATGTTCCATCAGCATCACCGCCAGGGTAGACCAGAAGGCGCTGAAGGCGATAGAGAGGAAGCCCTGCGCCAGTGCGGCACGACGCAGCGCCGGATAGCGACGCCACAGGTGCGCCATAGACCGCATCAGCTCCGGATAACGCAGGTTCGACGGAACCGCGAAGCGGGGCAAAACCAACCACATTACCGCGGCAACGATCGCAATGCTGACTGCCGCCAGCTGATACATCACGCGCCAGCCGAAGGCTTCGCCCACCACGCCACTCACCGTACGGGAGAGCAGGATCCCCAACAACAGGCCGGTCATCACTGTCCCGACGGTTTTCCCCTGTTTACCTGCCGGGGCAAGAATAGCTGCCGCCGGAACGATATCCTGCGCCATGGTGGCCGCCATCCCAATCAGCAGGCTGACCAGCAGCAGGGAGTGGATCTGCCCCGTCAGGCTACAGGCCAGCAGCAGCCCCGCCAGAGCGATACTTTTAACCACTATCAGGGTGCGACGGTCATAGCGATCGCCCAGCGGCAGAAGGAAGAGGATCCCCAGCGCATAGCCAGCCTGGGTGAGCGTTGGCACCATCCCCATCCCTTCAATGCTGAGATGCAGATCGGCACCCATCAGCGGCAGCAGCGGCTGGGCATAATAAATTGAAGCGACGCTGAATCCAGCGCCAATGGCGAGGATAAAAATGACCCAACGGCTGACGGCTGGGGTTAAGGTGCTGGTGTTCATATGCAGTTCCTCATTTCGGGTGTGTCGCTATTCTTTACCAGCCCGGCTTGCGGTGGTAGCAGGCGCAGTGTTAAAACACTTATACGCGTAACGTATAACCGGATAAATCATGAAACGTTCAGAGCGTATAGACAGGGTCGAACTGATGCGAACCTTCGTGCGCATCATCGAGACAGGCTCCCTTTCTGCCGCCGCTGTGCAGATGGAGACCACGCAGGCCACCGTCAGCCGTCGCCTGCAGTCGCTTGAGACTCTGCTCGGCGTGCGCCTGATCCTGCGCACCACCCATGCCATGAAGCTCACCGATGACGGGGAGCGCTGCTATCAGCATGCCCGACGGGTGATCGACAGCTGGCATGCGCTGGAAGATGAGGTCGGGCAGACGGAAGATGAACCCGTCGGTGTGCTTCGCGTTCGCGCCCCCCACGCCTTCGGGCAGGAACAGCTGCTGGAACCGTTAACGGCGTTTCTGCTGCGTTATCCCCGCCTCAACGTGGAGTGGATGCTCAATGACCGCTCGGCTGATTTTCTGAGCGACAATATCGACTGCGCCATCCGGGTGGGAGCGGAGATCGACCCGGCCACGGTGTCGGTGTTACTGGCCGAGGTTCCGCGCTGTATCGTTGCCTCTCCGGAGTTGCTCGCACGCCATGCCCCGGTCGGGAAGC
The DNA here is from genome assembly GCA_002360945.1 of Leclercia adecarboxylata. Lineage (GTDB taxonomy): Bacteria > Pseudomonadota > Gammaproteobacteria > Enterobacterales > Enterobacteriaceae > Enterobacter > Enterobacter adecarboxylatus_B. Next base: position 5,125 of record DERO01000046.1, read on the forward strand.
CGGAAGACCTTTCTGCGTTGCCCTGGGTGGCACTCAATACCTTTTATCGTCAGCACGTGGAGCTCTTCCACGCAGGCGCCCCACAGCCGCTGCGGGTGGCTATCTCACCCCGGCTGAGTACCGACAGCCTGTACGTGGCGCGTAAAAGCGCATTAACCGGGCTGGGGGTGGCAGTGGTATCAAGCTGGACGGTGGAAGCCGACATCCGCGAGGGCAGGCTGGTGCACCTTTTGCCCGACTGGCAGCCGGCCGCGTTGCCGGTGCATCTGGTCTATCCGTGGTCACGCTACTATCCGGCACGTCTGCGCCGCTTTCTGGAGATGATGCGAGAGGTCATGCCTGAAATCGCGGGGATGCGCAGGCCTGAGCAGAAGCAATAAAAAAGCCGACCCGGAGGTCGGCTTTTGCGCTTAAGCAGGCTTATTCAGCCGGCTGTGGACGCGTGGCAGGCGCTGTGGCCTGATGCGTGGCACTGTGACCGCCAGCAGAACCTTTACCGTCGAAATCAAACGCCGGGCGTACCCAGTCGCTGTGACGCGGTGCTTCCGGAACATATTCCGGAGCCGGCGCGCGGGTCATTGGCGCAGTGGCATGATGAAGTTCCGCGTTAATCTGAGCGGCGGGTGCTGGCTTCACTTCAGGCGCTTTGACTTCAGCGACTTCAGGTTTCTCTTCAGCAACCTCAGCAACAGGTTCAACCTCAATTTCAACTTCAGGTTGAACTTCAGTTTCCACTTCAACTTCTACAACCGGCTGTGGCTCAACGGCTTCCTCGGTAACTTCAACCGGCTCGGCAGCCTTAGCTTCTTCCACGACCTGTTCTGCAACAACCACATCTTCAGGCGCGATAATCTGCGGCTGTTCGGTCACTGGCGCGGCAATCACTTCCGGATGTGCAGTTTCAACTTCAGTTACCTGTGGCTCAGGGATAACCACTGCCGCCGCCTCGGTGATAACCTCATCAACGACTGGCGCCACCGGGGCTACCGCTTCGACAGCCGCGTTCTGCTCGTCAAACTGCTGCTCCTGAGGACGGGCAACCGGATAACGGATCCAGGCTTTACCGGAAGCCATTTCTGGTGACGCACAGGCGATAGCCAGCGGCATCGGTGACTGCAGCGGGTAACGCTCGTCACGATAACGGCGACGACGCTGACCGCTCACGCGCAGGTGACGCGGGGAGCGACGTGAACGACGCGGCATACCTGCGTTGTCACGGCCTTCACCGGTCTCTTCCTGCTCAGGCGCAGTTTCGATTACCGCAGGCAGGTCGACTTTCGCCAGTTCGGTGCTCTGGGCTGGTTCAACCTGAGGCGCTACCGCTTCAACAGCTGCTTCTTCAGTATGAGACTCAAAGCGTACTTTCTGGTTGAGCTGACGCTGCTTACGACGCGGCATGACCTGAACGCGTTCTTCCTGGTCGGCATCCTGCACGGTCTCTTCTTCGCGATTCAGCGCTTTAACTTCCTGCTGTGCCTGGCGCTTATCATCGTTACGACGACGGTTGCGCTCGCGGCGTGGCTGCTGCTCATCACGCTGTCTGCCTTTGTCAGCCTCTTCGCTGACCGGCTGGCGAATTTCACGCTCTTCCGCGTTCTGCTGCGGCTTCTCGCGACGGTTGCGACGGTTATCGTCACGGCCTTCGCGGCGCTCACGACCTTCGCGGTTGTCGCGATTGTCACGGCTCTCGCGATTGTCGCGGCTTTCGCTGCCTTCACGACCTTCGTTATTTTCTGAACGATTATCACGGCGCTCGTTGCGATCGCGACGGTTGTTCTGACGTTTACGACGATCCGGTGAACGCTCCTGCTTCTCTTCTTTCTTCTCAACCGGCGCCGGGGCTGGCTGTGGCTCTTCGCCAGCAAACATTTTCTTCAGCGCGCTGAAGAAGCGGCTCAGCAGACCAGGCTGCTCAGCAGGTTGGCTGACTTCTGCCGCTGGTTTAGCCGCTGCCGGTTTGGCTACCACGGCCTCCTGCGCTGGAGCAGGTGGTGCTTCTGGCATCACAAACGCTGCCAGGGCTGGCTGTTCCGGAAGCTTACGCTCGGCGTACTCTTCGTCGGATGGCAGAGCCATCTCCTCTTCATGCAGCTTCGGCAGCATGTAGCTCAGGGTGGACGTCTCTTCGCCTTTGCGCACGCGCAGCACAGAGTAGTGCGGGGTTTGCATCTGGTCGTTAGGCACGATCACGCAGCGTACGCCGCTCAGACGGGCTTCGATTGCGCTTACCGCAGCACGTTTTTCGTTCAGCAGGTAGGAGGCAACCGGCACAGGCACAATGGCGTGGACTTCTTTGGTGTTCTCTTTCAGCGCTTCTTCTTCAATCAGACGCAGGATAGAGAGCGCCAGTGATTCGTTGTCACGCACGGTGCCGGTGCCGCTACAGCGTGGGCAGACGTGGTGGCTGGATTCACCGAGGGACGGGCTCAGACGCTGACGGGACATCTCCAGCAGGCCAAAACGGGAGATGTGGCTGATCTGGATACGCGCACGATCCTGACGCACCGCTTCACGCAGACGGTTTTCCACCGCGCGCTGGTGACGGACTGGCGTCATGTCGATGAAGTCGATAACGATCAGGCCGCCCAGGTCACGCAGACGCAACTGACGCGCAATCTCATCGGCTGCTTCGAGGTTGGTGTTGAACGCGGTTTCTTCGATATCGCCGCCGCGAGTTGCACGCGCGGAGTTGATGTCGATAGCGGTCAGCGCCTCGGTGCTGTCGATAACGATAGAACCACCGGAAGGCAGACGGACTTCTCGCTGGAAGGCGGATTCAATCTGCGATTCGATCTGGTAGTGGCTGAACAACGGGATTTCACCGGTGTACAGTTTGATTTTGCTGGTGAAATCAGGACGACCCAACGCGGCAATGTGCTGGCGAGCCAGCTCAAGCACTTTCGGGTTATCAATCAGAATTTCGCCGATGTCCTGACGCAGGTAGTCACGGAAGGCACGCACGATAACGTTGCTTTCCTGGTGGATCAGGAATGGAGCAGGGCGGCTTTCAGCAGCTTTCTGAATCGCTTCCCAGTGCTTCAGGCGGAAGCCGAGGTCCCACTGCAGCGCTTCGGCAGATTTGCCTACGCCTGCGGTACGAACAATCAGGCCCATGCCGTCTGGCAGTTCAAGACTGGCCAGCGCTTCTTTCAGCTCGGTACGGTCATCGCCTTCAATCCGGCGAGAGATACCGCCCGCGCGCGGGTTGTTAGGCATCAGTACCAGATAGCTGCCCGCCAGACTAATAAAGGTGGTCAGCGCAGCGCCTTTGTTGCCACGCTCTTCTTTATCGATCTGAACAATAACTTCCTGGCCTTCGCGCAGTACATCTTTGATGTTCGGGCGGCCATGGGCGTTATAGTTGGAAGGGAAGTACTCGCGAGCGATCTCTTTCAGAGGGAGGAAGCCATGACGCTCGGCACCGTAGTCAACAAATGCGGCTTCAAGGCTGGGTTCAATGCGGGTAATTTTGCCTTTGTAAATGTTCGCTTTTTTCTGTTCGTGTCCAGGACTTTCGATATCCAGATCGTACAGACGCTGCCCATCCACAAGGGCGACACGCAACTCTTCTTGCTGAGTTGCGTTGATTAACATTCTTTTCATCGTAACTTACTCATTATTCTTACATTGACGACTAAGCTGCGGGCAAGGTGACGCTTTCCGGGGTATGAACCGATGGCCTCGTGTCTATTCACGTCGCCAACCTCACGGTTGTCGCTCGCTTAAGAGGCGCAAAGTGTCGGTTGCCTGTATTTCATACGGAAATACAGCGCGATTATCAGGGGAATAGCCTGGGTAAAACTCTCCAGAGAAGATTCCATTTACCGGTAAGTACTGCAACCCGCAGCCCGCTAACTGTCTGAAAGATCAATACGTCTTACGCCATTGCTGCGTGGATGATCGGTCAGACAAAATTGGTCATTCCGTCGATATCCTTACTTAACCAGGATTTAACACGGAAAACAGCAGCATTATTCCATTGCTAACCGGGTTATAGCAAGATGACTTTTGCCAATTATCACCCGGTTACTCACAGTTTCTTCACTTCTTTCGGATGATTGGTTTAATAACCACCAAATCGATTGCGTGAACGAAACCCTGACCGGGTAAAGGTAAATATAAGCATAGAAAAATGAGTGGCGCTAATGGCTGGCGATAATTAGAATCGCCCCCCATGAAAACAGAGACTCCAGCCGTAAAAATGGTTGCCATCACCGAAGATGAAGCGGGGCAACGCATCGACAACTTTTTGCGCACCCAGCTGAAGGGTGTGCCAAAGAGCATGATTTATCGCATCCTGCGTAAGGGTGAGGTACGGGTTAATAAGAAGCGCATTAAACCTGAATACAAACTTGAAGCGGGTGATGAAGTGCGCATCCCGCCCGTACGCGTCGCCGAACGTGAAGAAGAGGCGGTGTCGCCGCATCTGAATAAGGTCGCCGCGCTGACGAATGTGATTTTATATGAAGACGATCATATTCTGGTGCTCAACAAACCCTCAGGTACGGCCGTACACGGCGGTAGCGGGTTGAGCTTTGGCGTCATTGAAGGCCTGCGCGCGCTGCGCCCGGAAGCACGCTTCCTTGAGCTGGTTCATCGTCTTGATCGCGACACCTCCGGCGTGCTGCTGGTGGCCAAAAAGCGTTCGGCGCTGCGTTCGCTGCATGAGCAGCTGCGTGAGAAAGGCATGCAGAAGGATTACCTTGCGCTGGTGCGCGGGCAGTGGCAGTCCCATGTCAAAGTGGTGCAAGCGCCTCTGCTGAAAAACATTCTGCAAAGTGGTGAGCGTATCGTTCGCGTGAGTCAGGAAGGCAAACCGTCTGAAACCCGGTTTAAGGTGGAAGAGCGTTACGAATTTGCCACCCTGGTGCGCTGCAGTCCGGTGACCGGACGTACTCACCAGATCCGCGTTCACACTCAGCATGCGGGCCATCCTATCGCCTTCGACGATCGCTATGGCGATCGCGAGTTTGATAAACAGCTGGCCGGAACGGGCTTATCGCGCCTGTTCCTGCATGCCGCCGCGCTGAAGTTTACCCACCCGGGTACCGGCGAGGTGATGCGTATCGAAGCCCCGCTGGACGAACAGCTGAAGCGCTGTCTGAAAGTTCTGCGCGGTTAATTGCCCGGCGGCGCTGCGCTTGCACGGGCCTACGGTCTTGTAGGCCGGGTAAGCGCAGCGCCACCCGGCATAAATTACGCCATTAACGGGTTGTAATGCTCCCGGCGCAGCATCTGGCACAGCGCAATCAGTGGTAATCCCACCAGCGTATTTGGGTCACGCCCGTCCAGTCGGTCAAACAGCGCAATTCCCAGTCCCTCGCTCTTAAAGCTGCCCGCGCAGTTTAACGGCCGCTCCTTTCGTACGTAGTCGTCAATTTCCTGTTCGCTGAGATGGCGAAAGTGAACGTCAAAGGGTTCGCATTCGGTCTGCAAATGGCCCGTAGACGAATTATAAAGGGCCAGGCCGGTGTAGAAGGTGACGATACTGCCGCGCGCTTTCAGCAGTTGCTGGCGGGCGTTCTCTTCGGTATGTGGTTTACCTGTGATCATCCCATCCAGGACGCAAACCTGATCGGAACCTATAATTAAATGGTCAGGGAATCGCGCTGCCAGACTTTTCGCCTTTTCCTGAGCCAGACGGACCACCAGATGGCGTGGCGATTCACCGGGCTGTGGGCTTTCATCCACGTTCGGCGCTGCACATTCGAAGGGGACGCCCAGCTTTTCCAGCAACACGCGGCGGTAGGGTGACGTGGAGGCGAGAATGAGATTTGGCATATTTTTTTCACCAGATATAGCGTATCGATGCCAGCCATTTTAAACTACAGGCCGCAATGTGTGCGAATAAATGGCAAAAGGCAGCCTGAGGTTGCCTTTTTCTTTGACTCTATGACGTTACAAAGTTAATATGCGCGCCCTATGCAAAAGGTAAAATTACCCCTGACTCTTGATCCGGTTCGTACGGCTCAAAAACGCCTTGATTACGAAGGTATCTATACTCGTGATCAGGCTGAGCGTGTCGCCGAATCCGTAGTCAGTGTGGACAGTGATGTGGAATGCTCCATGTCGTTTGAGATCGATCCCCAGCGCCTTGCCGTTATTACCGGTGATGCAAAAGTGTCGGTCACGCTCGAGTGTCAGCGTTGCGGGAAACCGTTCCCACTTCATGTTCACACAACATATTGTTTTAGTCCGGTTCGTTCAGACGAACAGGCTGAAGCACTCCCGGAAGCGTATGAGCCGATTGAGGTTAACGAATTCGGTGAAATCGATCTGCTGGCGCTGGTTGAAGATGAAATCATCCTCACCTTGCCTGTAGTTCCGGTGCATGATTCTGAACACTGTGAAGTGTCCGAGGCGGACATGGTCTTTGGGGAACTGCCTGATGAAGCGCAAAAACCAAACCCATTTGCCGTATTAGCCAGTTTAAAGCGTAAGTAATTAAGGAGTAAGGTCCATGGCCGTACAACAGAATAAACCAACCCGTTCCAAACGTGGCATGCGTCGTTCCCATGACGCGCTGACCGCAGTTACCAGCCTGTCTGTAGACAAGACTTCTGGTGAGAAACACCTGCGTCACCACATCACTGCTGACGGTTTCTACCGCGGCCGCAAGGTTATCACTAAGTAATCACGCGTTTGCGTGATTAGGCTTAGTGAGGGTTTCCCCGTGCAAACGGGGATATACCGAACCAGGCTGCGACGATACCTTGACACGTCTAACCCTGGCGTTAGATGTCATGGGGGGAGATTTTGGCCCTTCCGTGACAGTGCCTGCAGCATTGCAGGCACTGAACTCTAATTCGCAACTCACTCTCCTCTTAGTCGGCAATCCCGACATAATCACGCCATTACTTGCAAAAGCTGACTTCGAACAACGTTCACGTCTGCAGATTATTCCTGCCCAGTCAGTTATTGCCAGTGATGTCCGGGCCTCACAGGCGATCCGCAGCAGTCGCGGAAGCTCAATGCGCATTGCGCTGGAGCTGGTGAAAGAAGGACGCGCGCAGGCATGCGTCAGCGCCGGCAATACCGGCGCGCTGATGGGGCTGGCAAAATTACTGCTCAAACCCCTTGAGGGTATTGAGCGCCCGGCGCTGGTGACGGTACTGCCGCACCAGCAAAAGGGCAAAACGGTGGTGCTGGATTTAGGTGCCAACGTCGACTGCGACAGTGTTATGCTGGCGCAGTTTGCCGTCATGGGCTCCGTGCTGGCAGAGGAAGTGGTGGGGATCTCTCGTCCCCGCGTGGCTTTACTGAATATTGGTGAGGAAGAGACCAAAGGTCTCGACAGCATCCGTGAGGCGGCCGAACGGCTAAAAAATGAGCCATCCATCAACTATATTGGATATCTCGAAGCCAACGAATTATTGACCGGAAAAACGGATGTACTGGTGTGTGACGGGTTTACAGGAAACGTTACATTAAAAACCATGGAAGGGGTGGTGAGAATGTTTCTTTCTCTGCTTAAATCGCAGGGAGAGGGTAAAAAACGGTCATGGTGGCTGATTTTATTAAAGCGTTGGTTACAAAAGAGCCTGACGCGGCGATTCAGTCACCTCAACCCCGACCAGTATAATGGCGCCTGTCTGTTAGGATTGCGCGGCATTGTGATTAAGAGTCACGGTGCGGCCAATCAGCGAGCGTTTGCCGTCGCGATTGAACAGGCAGTGCAGGCGGTGCAGCGACAAGTCCCACAGCGGATTGCCGCTCGCCTGGGATCTGTATTAGCAAAAAGTGACTGAGCGTACATGTATACGAAGATTTTAGGTACCGGCAGCTATCTGCCAAAGCAAGTGCGAACCAACGCCGATCTGGAAAAAATGGTAGATACGTCTGACGAGTGGATTGTCACGCGTACAGGTATCCGCGAACGTCGTATTGCCGCGCCAGATGAAACAGTTTCCACCATGGGCTATGAAGCCGCCCAGCGCGCGCTGGAAATGGCGGGTGTCGATAAAGACGACATTGGCCTGATTATCGTTGCGACAACCTCCGCGACCCATGCCTTCCCAAGCGCGGCGTGCCAGGTCCAGAACATGCTGGGCATTAAAGGCTGCCCGGCGTTTGACGTTGCTGCTGCGTGCGCAGGCTTTACCTATGCGCTGAGCATCGCCGATCAATACGTGAAATCCGGTGCCGTTAAAAATGCGCTGGTGATTGGTGCTGACGTGCTGGCGCGTACCTGCGATCCTACCGATCGCGGGACAATCATTATTTTTGGCGATGGTGCAGGGGCTGTACTGTTAGGACAATCTGAAGAGCCGGGCATCATCTCGACGCATCTGCATGCGGACGGTAGCTACGGCGAACTGTTGACGCTGCCAAACGCCGATCGTGTTAATCCGGACAATGCCATCTACCTGACGATGGCCGGTAACGAAGTCTTCAAAGTGGCGGTAACCGAGCTGGCGCACATCGTTGACGAGACGCTGGCCGCGAACAATCTGGAGCGTTCCGCCCTCGACTGGCTGGTGCCACACCAGGCGAACCTGCGCATTATCAGCGCCACGGCGAAGAAACTCGGCATGTCTATGGATAACGTTGTGGTGACGCTGGATCGTCACGGCAATACGTCTGCAGCATCCGTGCCCTGCGCGTTTGACGAAGCGGTGCGCGATGGACGAATTCAACGAGGCCAACTGGTCTTGCTCGAAGCCTTCGGTGGCGGTTTCACCTGGGGTTCTGCGCTGGTTCGTTTCTAGTATAAGGATAAAAAAAATGACGCAATTTGCTTTTGTGTTCCCCGGCCAGGGTTCTCAGGCCGTTGGAATGTTGTCCGGCTTAGCGGAGCAGTATCCGGTCATCGAAGAGACCTTCCGTGAAGCGTCGGATGCCCTGGGCTACGATCTTTGGGCGCTGACCCAGCAAGGGCCAGCCGAAGAGCTGAATAAAACCTGGCAGACCCAGCCTGCACTGCTGACCGCATCGGTCGCACTGTGGCGCGTATGGCAGCAGCAGGGTGGCAAAACGCCAGCGCTGCTGGCCGGTCACAGCCTGGGTGAATACTCTGCGCTGGTTTGCGCAGGGGTGATTGCGTTTGCCGATGCCGTGCGTCTGGTTGAGCTGCGCGGCAAATTTATGCAGGAAGCGGTGCCGGAAGGCACGGGCGGCATGTCAGCCATTATTGGTCTGGATGATGCTGCCATTGCCAAAGCCTGTGAAGAATCTGCAGAAGGTCAGGTCGTTTCTCCGGTAAACTTCAACTCGCCGGGCCAGGTGGTTATCGCCGGTCATAAAGAAGCGGTTGAACGTGCAGGCGCAGCCTGTAAAGCCGCGGGTGCCAAACGCGCGCTGCCGCTGCCGGTGAGCGTCCCGTCGCACTGCGCGCTGATGAAGCCTGCTGCCGAGAAGCTCGCGGTAGAGCTGGAAAAAATCACCTTCAACGCACCGACCATTGCGGTGGTGAATAACGTTGATGTGCAGTGTGAAACCGCGCCAGAGGCTATCCGTCACGCGCTGGTTCGCCAGCTGTACAGCCCGGTTCAGTGGACCAAAACCGTTGAGTTTATGGCATCTCAGGGCGTTGAGCACCTGTATGAAGTGGGGCCGGGTAAAGTCCTCACCGGTCTGACTAAACGTATTGTTGATACCCTGACCGCGTCGGCCATTAATGAGCCGGAAGCCCTGTCAGCGGCACTCGCGCAGTAAGAAGAGGAATACCATGAGTTTTGAAGGAAAAATCGCACTGGTCACTGGTGCAAGCCGCGGTATTGGCCGTGCTATCGCTGAGACCCTCGTCGCGCGCGGCGCGAAAGTAATCGGCACCGCGACCAGCGAAAGCGGCGCGCAGGCCATCAGCGAGTACCTGGGTGCGAACGGTAAAGGTCTGATGTTGAATGTGACCGATCCTGCATCTATCGAATCTGTTCTGGGAAATATTCGCGCAGAATTTGGCGAAGTGGATATTCTGGTCAATAATGCCGGAATCACTCGCGACAACTTATTGATGCGAATGAAAGATGACGAGTGGAGCGATATTCTCGAAACCAACCTGTCATCTGTGTTCCGTCTGTCAAAAGCGGTAATGCGAGCTATGATGAAGAAGCGTCATGGGCGTATTATCACTATCGGTTCTGTGGTTGGTACCATGGGAAATGCTGGTCAGGCTAACTACGCTGCGGCGAAAGCAGGTCTGATCGGTTTCAGTAAGTCGCTGGCTCGCGAAGTTGCGTCCCGCGGAATTACTGTAAACGTTGTTGCTCCGGGCTTTATTGAAACGGACATGACGCGTGCGCTGACCGATGAGCAGCGTGCGGGTACGCTGGCGGCAGTTCCGGCGGGTCGTTTAGGCGACCCTAAAGAAATCGCCAGCGCGGTTGCATTTTTAGCCTCTGACGAAGCGAGTTACATCACTGGTGAAACTCTCCACGTCAATGGCGGGATGTATATGGTTTAATCACGATAGAAAATATTTGCGTTATTAGGGCGAATGGCCTCAAAATAACGTAAAATCGTGGTAAGACCTGCCGGGATTTAGTTGCAAATTTTTCAACATTTTATACACTACGAAAACCATCGCGAAAGCGAGTTTTGATAGGAAATTTAAGAGTATGAGCACTATCGAAGAACGCGTTAAGAAAATTATCGGCGAACAGCTGGGCGTTAAGCAGGAAGAAGTTGTGAACTCCGCTTCCTTCGTTGAAGACCTGGGCGCAGATTCTCTTGACACCGTTGAGCTGGTAATGGCTCTGGAAGAAGAGTTTGATACTGAGATTCCGGACGAAGAAGCTGAGAAAATCACCACCGTTCAGGCTGCCATTGATTACATCAACGGTCACCAGGCGTAAGTGAGCATCTCCAGGCGGTCATTCGACCGCCTGTGTTTTTTCTTTTGTAGTCCCTCGATTTTCTTTTTTTATCCCTCCCTGGAGGACAAGCGTGTCTAAGCGTCGTGTAGTTGTGACCGGACTTGGCATGTTGTCTCCTGTCGGCAATACCGTAGAGTCTACCTGGAACGCTCTCCTTGCCGGTCAGAGTGGCATCAGCCTAATCGACCATTTCGATACTAGCGCCTATGCAACGAAATTTGCTGGCTTAGTAAAGGATTTTAACTGTGAAGAGATCATCTCGCGCAAAGAACAGCGCAAGATGGATGCCTTCATTCAATATGGAATTGTCGCTGGCGTTCAGGCCATGCAGGATTCTGGCCTTGAAATTACGGAAGAGAACGCAACCCGTATTGGCGCCGCTATTGGCTCCGGGATTGGCGGTCTTGGCCTGATTGAGGAAAACCATACCTCTCTGGTAAATGGTGGTCCACGTAAAATTAGCCCGTTCTTCGTTCCGTCAACGATTGTTAACATGGTGGCAGGTCACCTGACCATCATGTTTGGCCTGCGTGGCCCAAGCATCTCGATTGCCACTGCCTGTACGTCCGGTGTGCATAACATCGGCCAGGCGGCGCGTATCATCGCTTATGGCGATGCCGATGCGATGGTTGCAGGCGGTGCAGAAAAAGCCAGTACCCCACTGGGTGTAGGCGGCTTTGGCGCAGCGCGCGCTCTGTCTACCCGCAATGATAATCCTCAGGCGGCAAGCCGTCCGTGGGATAAAGACCGTGATGGTTTCGTACTGGGTGACGGTGCGGGTATGGTCGTGCTGGAAGAGTACGAGCATGCGAAGAAACGTGGCGCGAAAATCTATGCAGAGATCATTGGTTTCGGCATGAGCAGCGACGCTTACCACATGACCTCTCCGCCGGAAGACGGGGCAGGTGCTGCGCTGGCAATGGTTAACGCGATCCGCGATGCGGGTATCGAACCGGGCCAGATTGGCTATGTGAATGCACACGGTACCTCTACGCCAGCAGGCGACAAAGCTGAAGCGCAGGCCGTTAAGTCTGTGTTTGGCGATGCGGCCCGTCGCGTGATGGTCAGCTCGACTAAATCCATGACCGGACACCTGTTGGGTGCGGCGGGTGCAGTAGAATCAATCTACTCCATCCTTGCGCTGCGCGATCAGGCTGTTCCACCAACCATCAACCTGGATAACCCGGATGACGGTTGCGATCTGGACTTCGTTCCGCACGAAGCACGTCAGGTCAGCGGTCTGGAGTACACCCTGTGTAACTCCTTCGGCTTTGGCGGCACTAACGGCTCTCTGATCTTTAAAAAGATCTGAGGCTGACAGCCGGGGCGGTTTATCGCCTTCCCGGCACATCGATAAAAAAGGTCCGCTTGTCGGGCCTTTTTTATTCGGTTTTATTCCCTTGTCCGCGGCCCGCCTTCCTGCCAGACTATTCGACCATTTAAAAGGAGCCATCATGTTCTTGATCAATGGCATACCCCAGGAAACGCTGCCGGCCAGCGACAGGACAATTCAGTTTGGTGACGGCTGTTTCACCACGGCGCGCATTGCTGCGGGCCAGGTCTGTCTGCTGGATGCCCATCTGCAACGCTTGCAGAAAGCCTGTGAAAAACTGCTCATCCCCTTTGTCGAGTGGGCAGAGTTAGAGCGTGAAATGGTTGAGCTCGCCCGCGGAAACGAGCGGGGCGTGCTGAAAGTCATTATCAGCCGCGGAAGCGGCGGCAGGGGATATAGCGCGGCGAACTGCCTGCATCCGGTTCGAATCCTCTCGGTGTCGATGTATCCCGCCCATTATGATGGATGGCGTCGCGAAGGTATTGTGCTGGCCTTAAGCCCGGTGCGGCTGGGACGTAATCCGCTGTTGGCCGGGATAAAACACCTTAACCGGCTTGAACAGGTGCTGATCCGCACCCATCTTGAACAGACCGATGCCAACGAGGCGCTGGTTCTTGACAGCGAAGGGTTCATTACGGAATGCTGTGCGGCGAATTTATTCTGGCGTAAGGGGAACGAGGTTTTCACTCCCCGGCTGGATCAAGCTGGCGTCGATGGCCTGATGCGCCAGTTTTGCCTGCAGCAGCTGGCACACTCTGGGTATCGCGTTGTCGAAGTACATGCCCCCGAAGCTGCACTGGCCGAGGCCGACGAGATGCTGGTCTGCAATGCGCTGATGCCCGTCGTGCCGGTGCGCCAGTATGGTTCTCAACGTTTTTCATCGCGTGAGTTGTACGCATTTTTAGCCCCTCTGTGTGAGCAAAGCAGATAGTCATGAAGAAAATGTTGCGCTTTATTCTCCTCATCCTTGTCGTGTTGGGCATTGCCGCTGGCGTGGGGATGTGGAAAGTTCGCCAGCTGGCGGGCAGTCAAATTCTGATCGCCGATGAGACGATCTTTACCCTGAAACCGGGTACCGGACGGCTGGCGCTGGGCGAGCAGCTGTATGGCGAGAAGATCATTAACCGTCCTCGGGTATTCCAGTGGTTGTTACGCGTGCAGCCGGCGCTGTCGCATTTCAAAGCCGGGACCTATCGCTTCACGCCGGGGATGACCGTCAAAGAGATGCTGCAGCTGCTTGAGAGCGGTAAAGAGGCACAGTTCCCGCTGCGTTTCGTGGAAGGCATGCGCGTGAGCGACTACCTGAAGCAGCTTCGCGACGCCCCTTACATCAAGCACACCCTGCAGGATGACAGCTATGCCACCGTCGCTGAGGCCCTGAAGTTTGAGCATCCCGAGTGGGTAGAAGGCTGGTTCTGGCCGGATACCTGGATGTACACCGCAGGCACCACAGACGTGGCGTTGCTGCAGCGCGCGCATAAAAAGATGGTTGAAGCGGTGGACAAAGCCTGGGAAGGGCGGATGGAGAATCTGCCGTACAAAGATCAGAACCAGTTCGTAACCATGGCCTCGATCGTCGAGAAAGAGACGGCGGTCGCCAGCGAGCGGGATCAGGTCGCCTCGGTGTTTATCAATCGCCTGCGTATCGGCATGCGTCTGCAGACCGACCCGACGGTGATTTACGGAATGGGTGAGAATTACAAGGGCAAAATTTCGCGTAAAGACCTGGAAACCCCAACCGATTATAATACCTATGTCATTAGCGGCTTACCCCCGGGGCCGATTGCCACGCCGGGTCAGGCATCACTGAATGCCGCCGCGCATCCGGCTAAAACGCCGTATCTCTATTTCGTCGCAGACGGAAAGGGTGGACATACTTTTAACACCAATCTTGCCAGTCATAATCGTTCGGTCCAGGACTATCTGAAGGCACTTAAGGAAAAAAATGCGCAGTAATTACATCGTCATTGAGGGGCTGGAAGGCGCCGGGAAAACCACCGCACGTGACGTGGTGGTCGAGACGCTTAAACAGTGTGGCATCGAAGAGATGATCTTCACCCGCGAACCGGGCGGCACCCAGCTGGCTGAAAAACTGCGCAGTCTGGTGCTGGACATCAAATCGGTCGGGGATGAAGTCATTACCGATAAAGCCGAAGTGATGATGTTCTACGCCGCACGCGTCCAGCTGGTCGAAACCGTTATTAAACCTGCGCTGGCGCGGGGATGCTGGGTGATTGGCGATCGCCACGATCTCTCTACCCAGGCCTATCAGGGCGGCGGACGCGGCATTGACCAGCAGATGCTCGGCACGCTGCGCGATGCGATCCTCGGCGATTTCCGCCCAAACCTGACGCTCTACCTCGACGTGACGCCGGAAGTGGGCCTGAAACGCGCCCGCGCCCGCGGGGAACTGGATCGAATCGAACAGGAGTCGCTGGACTTCTTTAATCGCACCCGCGCCCGTTACCTTGAGCTGGCCGCCGAGGACAGTTCGATCCGCACCATCGATGCGACCCAGTCGCTGGAACAGGTGATGAACGACATTCGTCAGACGGTGACTGACTGGCTGAAGGAACAACAGGCATGAAATGGTACCCATGGTTGCGCCCGCACTTTGAACAGCTGGTGAACAGCTATCAGTCCGGTCGGGGGCATCATGCGTTACTGATCCAGTCGCTGCCGGGCATGGGCGATGAGGCGCTGATCTACGCCATCAGCCGTTTTCTGATGTGCCAGCAGCCGCAGGGGCACAAAAGCTGCGGTCAGTGCCGCAGCTGTCAGCTGATGCAAGCGGAAACGCATCCCGATTACTATGCGCTGGAGCCGGAGAAGGGCAAAACCACGCTGGGCATCGATGCGGTGCGCGCGGTGAGTGAAAAGCTCTACGAGCGCGCGCGGCTTGGCGGAGCGAAAGTCGTCTGGCTGAAGGATGCTGCCCAGCTTACCGAGGCGGCGGCCAATGCCCTGTTAAAAACGCTGGAAGAGCCGCCGGAAAATACCTGGTTCCTGATGGCCTGCCGGGAACCAGGGCGGCTGCTGGCGACCCTGCGTAGCCGCTGTCGTCTGCATCATCTCAGCGTTCCGCAGGAGGCCTGGGCCATCAGCTGGCTTGTGCGGGAAGTGACAACGTCACAGGAGGCTGCGCTGAGCGCGCTGCGTCTGTGCGGCGGGGCACCTGCCGCGGCGCTGGCCCTGTTGCAGCCTAACGTCCAGACGCAACGGGAACAACTCTGTCAGGCGCTCGGTGCAGTCCCGGACAACGGCGACTGGCTGAGCCTGCTCCCGGTCCTGAACCATGAGCAGGCCCCCGACCGCCTGCACTGGCTGGCAGCCCTGCTGCTGGATGCCCTTAAAATTCAGCAGGGAGCGACCCTGCTCAGCAATGTCGATGCCTGGCCGTTGGTTAATCGCCTGGCACAACACCTGCCGGGTGTTGCATTGCGGGCTATCCTTCATGATGTCTGCCAGTGTCGCGAACAACTACTCAGCGTAACGGGGCTGAATCGGGAGCTTGTCCTGACCGACCTGTTACTCACTATCGAGCATTACCTGCAACCGGGCACGACGCTGCCTGTATCCCCTCTCTGAGAGACACATTATGTTTTTAGTCGACTCACACTGCCATCTTGATGGCCTGGATTATCAATCCCTGCACAAAAACGTCGATGACGTGCTGGCGAAAGCCGCCGCCCGCGATGTGAAATTTTGCCTGGCGGTCGCCACGACCTTGCCTGGCTACAAAACCATGCGCGAGCTGGTGGGCGAGCGCGACAACGTGGTGTTCTCCTGCGGTGTGCATCCGCTTAACCAGGATGAAGCCTACGACGTCGACGATTTACGCCGTCTGGCGGCAGAAGAGGGCGTAGTGGCGATGGGCGAAACCGGGCTGGATTATTTTTACACCCCGGAAACCAAGGCCCGCCAGCAGGAGTCTTTCCGCGATCATATCCGCATCGGTCGGGAGCTGAACAAACCGGTGATCGTACACACTCGTGACGCGCGCGCCGATACGCTGGCGATCCTTAAAGAAGAAAAGGTGACGGATTGCGGCGGCGTACTACACTGTTTCACAGAAGACAGAGAAACAGCGGGCAAGCTGCTGGATATGGGTTTTTATATCTCGTTTTCCGGGATCGTCACGTTCCGTAACGCCGAGCAGCTTCGGGATGCCGCACGCTACGTGCCGCTCGATCGTCTGCTGGTGGAAACAGATTCCCCTTATCTGGCACCGGTACCGCATCGCGGTAAAGAAAACCAACCCGCGATGGTACGGGATGTGGCCGAGTACATGGCCGTATTAAAAGGCGTCGATGTTGAAGAACTGGCACGCATGACCACCGATAACTTTGCCAGCCTGTTTCACATCGATCCCTCCCGCCTGCAATCTGCCTGATTAATCTATTTTTTTATGGCTCGTAATTAATAGCTAAAACGCGTAAAGTTCACCGCCCAAGTGGGGGCGGTGAAGACGCTTTTGGAAACATCTGGCAATCTGTTTTGTAAAAATCTGAAAGTTTTTCAGCTGCCCTGCGCTGAAACGTGATAGCCGTCAAACAAAGATACGCGGATTTATTTTACTCTGTGTAATAAATAAAGGGCGCTTAGATGTCCTGTCCACGGCACGGTTCTCCCCCCGGGCCAATGCGTGAAAACGTAAAAAAAGCACAAATACTCAGGAGCACTCTCAATTATGTTTAAGAATGCATTTGCTAACCTGCAGAAGGTCGGTAAATCGCTGATGCTGCCGGTATCCGTACTGCCTATCGCAGGTATCCTGCTGGGCGTCGGTTCTGCAAACTTCAGCTGGCTGCCAGCCGTAGTTTCTCATGTGATGGCCGAAGCGGGCGGTTCTGTCTTCGGTAACATGCCACTGATCTTCGCCATCGGCGTTGCGCTTGGCTTCACCAATAACGACGGCGTATCTGCGCTGGCCTCTGTAGTTGCCTACGGCATCATGGTTAAAACCATGGCTGTGGTTGCACCTCTGGTGCTGCACTTACCACCGGAAGAGATCGCTGCTAAACACCTGGCTGACACCGGTGTTCTGGGCGGCATCATCTCGGGTGCTATTGCGGCGTATATGTTTAACCGCTTCTATCGCATCAAGCTCCCTGAGTACCTGGGCTTCTTTGCAGGTAAGCGTTTTGTTCCAATCATCTCTGGTCTGGCGGCGATCTTCACCGGTGTGATCCTCTCCTTCATCTGGCCACCGATTGGTTCCGCGATCCAGACCTTCTCCCAGTGGGCAGCCTACCAGAACCCAGTACTGGCGTTCGGTATCTATGGCTTCATCGAGCGTTGCCTGGTGCCGTTCGGTCTGCACCACATCTGGAACGTTCCTTTCCAGATGCAGATCGGCGAGTTCACCAACGCAGCAGGTCAGGTCTTCCACGGCGATATCCCTCGTTACATGGCAGGCGACCCAACTGCAGGCAAACTGTCTGGCGGCTTCCTGTTCAAAATGTACGGCCTGCCGGCTGCTGCGATTGCAATCTGGCACTCTGCTAAACCAGAGAACCGTGCAAAAGTGGGCGGTATCATGATCTCTGCAGCGTTGACCTCGTTCCTGACCGGTATCACCGAGCCGATCGAGTTCTCCTTCATGTTCGTTGCGCCGATCCTGTACGTTATCCACGCGATTCTGGCTGGCCTGGCGTTCCCAATCTGTATCCTGCTGGGTATGCGTGACGGGACTTCCTTCTCGCACGGTCTGATCGACTTTATCGTTCTGTCAGGTAACAGCAGCAAACTGTGGCTGTTCCCAATCGTGGGTGCGTGCTACGCGGTTGCGTACTACACCATCTTCCGCGTGCTGATCAAAGCAC
The DNA here is from genome assembly GCA_002360945.1 of Leclercia adecarboxylata. GTDB lineage: Bacteria > Pseudomonadota > Gammaproteobacteria > Enterobacterales > Enterobacteriaceae > Enterobacter > Enterobacter adecarboxylatus_B. The sequence continues at coordinate 23,097 of DERO01000046.1, forward strand.
TGGACCTGAAAACTCCGGGTCGTGAAGATGCATCTGATGACGTTAAAGCTGGCGCGACCAGCGAAATGGCTCCGGCACTGGTTGCAGCGTTCGGCGGTAAAGAGAACATCACTAACCTGGACGCGTGTATCACTCGTCTGCGTGTGAGCGTTGCTGATATTGCGAAAGTTGACCAGCCGGGTCTGAAAAAACTGGGCGCAGCTGGCGTAGTTGTTGCAGGTTCCGGTGTACAGGCTATCTTCGGTACTAAATCCGATAACCTGAAAACCGAAATGGATGAGTACATCCGCAGCAACTAAGTTGTGACCTGGGGAGACTAAGGCAGCCGAATGGCTGCCTTTTTTATTGTCTGCGGTTTGTGAAATGCCCGGTGGCGCTACGCTTACCGGGCCTACAAAGGCCTGCACGTAGGCCGGGTAAGGCGCAGCCGCCACCCGGCAAACGGCGCGCACAAAAAAGGGAGCCATCTGGCTCCCTTAAATAACAGTTGATTGATCAGAACTGATAGCTTGCCGTGACGCTCACATTGCGCGGTTCGCCATACACGATTTCGCCTTCAACGTTGGTGTCGTAAGTCTTATCGAAGAGGTTATTCAAATTACCCTGCAGAGAGAAGTTCTTCGTCACCTGATAACGGGTGAAGAGATCCACCAGCGCGTAGCTGCCCTGCGATGCGCGCCAGGTGCCGTAAGGCGTGTCCTGGTAGGTGTAGACGCTGTTTTGCCAGTTAACGCCCCCACCGACGGTCAGCTCAGGCATCGCCGGCAGACGGTAGCTGGTAAACAGTTTTACGGTAGTACGCGGCAGCTGCGGGTTAACCGCTTTGCCGTCGTTGTCTTCGGCAACGTAACGCGTTGCACCAAAGGTCATCTGCCAGTTATCCGTCAACGCGCCGTTGATTTCAAACTCAACGCCTTTACTCACGGTACCGTCTACGCTCTCGTAAGCCGTATCCGTAGAGCCCTGAATCGTCCGGCCGGTGCTTTGTCCCAGATTATCCTGCTCAATGCGGAATACGGAGAGGGTGGTGGTCAGACGGCTGTTCATCCAGTCGGACTTCAGGCCCGCTTCGTAGTTATTCCCGGTGATCGGATCAAGATATTTGCCCGAGCTGTCGCGGTAGTTCTGCGGCTGGAAGATAGAGGTATAGCTGGCGTAGGCTGACCAGTTGTCATTGATGTCGTAAACGAGACCCGCGTACGGCGTGGTGTGGTTTTTCTCCATACCGTAGGTCAGAGTGTCAACACTCCAGTTGGTATAGCGGGCACCAAGGATTAAATGCAAAGGATCGGCCAGTGAAATGCGCGTCGCGGCGTACAGCGATTTCATATTGGTGGTGTCATCCTGAGCCAGCGACTGCGATCCCCAATTGGTTTCCGGGAAGTTGCCGTTATAGTCGTAGAAGCTGCCGAATTCATCCGGATAGACGTTGGCCCATGAGTTGGTGTAACGATTGGTCTGACGACTGAAGCTGCCGCCAATCATCATGGTGTGCTGACGGCCCAGCAACTCGTAGCCGCCGTCGGCAAACAGATCCACCGCGTCCACTTTACGCTTGCCGCTGTTCCAGCCGGTGCCGCCGATATAGCCGAAGTCCGGGCCATAGTTCACGTACGGGCCTTCCAGCATGCCTGTGCTTTTATTCACATAGGCATCGAGGTACATCGCTTTGCTGTCGAATTTCGCTTCGGTATGGGTCGCATTCAGCGTGGCCTGCCAGTTATCGGCAAAGCGCTGCTTCAGAGTAAAGAAGACCTTGTTGAACTCTTTGTCGTTGTAAGCCCAGTCTGGTGAGGTGCTGTGCGCACGATCGTAATGTCTGACGCTGCCATCGGTGTTCCAGCGCGGCAAACCACCCCATGTCTGGTTGTTGATATCGATACGCTGGTATTCGTAACCTGCAGACAGCGAGGTGCTGGTGCCCAGGTCGGCGTCCAGAATACCGGAGAAGAAGGTCCGCTTCTGATTGTAGTTGTCGAGCCAGGAGTCGCTGTCCTGATAACCCGCCACGATGCGGCTACGCACATTGCCGTCTTCGGTCAGCGGGCTTTGCATATCCATCACGTAGCGTTGTTTGTTCCAGCTGCCGTATTCAGCCGACAGATTGGCCTTGAACTCGCGGCTGGTGGCATGCTTACGCACCATATTGATTGCCGCAGACGGGTTACCTGTCCCGGTCATCAGACCGTTAGCGCCGCGCACGACTTCTACCCGCTCAAACAGGGCCGTGTCCGACTGAGAATCGCCCAGATTCCAGCGGGACTCGAAGTAGGTTGGGATGCCATCGACCATGTAGTTGTCGATTTCAAAACCACGGGAGTAGAAGTTGCTGCGATCGGAGTCAGTGGTGCTTTTGCTGATCCCCATCGTGTTATCCATCACGTCGCCCAGGGTCTGCAGTTGTTGGTCTTCCATGCGTTGTTTGCTGACGATCGTGACCGACTGCGGAATGTCACGCTGGATCATCTGCATTTTGGTGCCCACGGTCGTGCTTTTTACGCTGTAGTCCTGGCTTTCATCAGCGGCGTCCGGCTGCGATGAACCATCAACAATCACCGTCTCTTCGGCCGGGGCGGCGAAACTGGCAACGGGTGTTAACGCGAAAGCAATGCAGGCTGCGAGCAGCGAGGGTTTAGTGACAGGCTGGCGTTGCCCGTCCCTGGTGTAATTCATGAAAGACATCAACAAACCTTTCTGAGTGAAGTGTGAATGTTATGCCTCAGTTCTGTAAGCACAGTCTGGGGTCGTTTTCTATGTATAAAATGCGCATGTAAATGCAAATGCGAAATATACGCATTGTGATTAAACCTGTAAACAAGGGTTTCAGCCGTATATGAAATTATGTTTTAAGATTTCAGGGGAGAGCGCGGTGAGCGACTGCGTATAAATTGCGCTATAAGGAAAGAATTCGAGGGATAAGGTTGAAAGGATTAGAGAAAGTCGCTCATACTCTTGAGTCGTGTCACATAATAATGCGCCTGCACCGAGTGGGTTGGCTCCGGGCACGTCGCCAGATTAATGAATAAGGAAAACCTCATGGCTGAAGAAACCATTTTCAGTAAAATTATCCGTCGCGAGATCCCGGCGGATATCGTCTATCAGGATGAACTGGTTACCGCTTTTCGCGACATCTCTCCGCAGGCACCGACCCACATCCTCATTATTCCTAATATTCTGATTCCGACGGTAAATGACGTGAAAACTGAGCATGAACTGGCATTAGGCCGTATGCTGACAGTAGCAGCGAAAATTGCTGAGCAGGAAGGCGTGGCCGAAGACGGTTACCGTTTGATCATGAACTGTAACCGCCACGGTGGTCAGGAAGTTTATCATATTCATATGCATCTGCTTGGCGGTCGTCCGCTGGGGCCGATGCTTGCGCATAAAGGTCTGTAAGATGCCCGGTGGACGGATTGCGATGCTGTTAATGATGGTGATGCTGGCGGGATGTAAATCTCAGCCCGCGATCCCTGTTAATGATGAGCAAACATTAGTGATGGAGTCATCTGTGCTGGCGGCGGGCATTACCGCTGAAAAACCGTCGCTGACCATCAGCGAGATCCAGCCGTCTGCCTCTTCAACGCTGTTTAATGAAAGACAAGAGTCCGTTACCGTCCATTACCGTTTTTTCTGGTATGACGCCAGAGGCCTGGAAATGCACCCGCTTGAGGCGCCGCGCAGCGTGATCATCCCGGCGAATTCGTCGGTTACGCTTTACGGCAGCGCCAACTATCTGGGTGCGCATAAGGTCAGACTTTATCTCTATCTCTAAGGGGTGATCCTTGATTAAAAATTTTAGTCGTTACGCGCTGGTCACGGCTTTTGCACTGTTCCTCTCGGGATGTATTAGCCGCACCGAGCAGCCGCCTGCACCGGTCGAAGAGGTGAAGCCAGGCCCACAACAGCCGGTCCAGCCAACACAGCCAGTACCTACCGTACCTACCGTGCCGTCCGTACCTGAGCAACCTGGCCCGATCGAGCATCAGGAAGAAACCGCACCGCCTGCACCGCGTGAACGTCATTATGACTGGAACGGCGCGATGCAGCCGATGGTCAGTAAAATGTTGCAGGCTCAGGGCGTCAATGCCGGCAGCGTGCTGCTCGTGGACAGCGTCAACAACCGCACCAACGGCAGCCTGAATGCCGGGGAAGCCACTGAAACGCTGCGTAATGCGCTGGCGAACAACGGCAAATTTACCCTGGTGTCGGCGCAACAGCTGGCGGTAGCCAAACAGCAGTTAGGCCTTTCTCCGCAGGACAGCCTGGGCTCGCGCAGTAAAGCTATCGGTATTGCCCGCAACGTAGGGGCGCAGTATGTGCTCTACTCCAGCGCGACCGGCAACGTCAACTCACCAGCGCTGCAAATGCAGCTGATGCTGGTTCAGACAGGTGAGATTATCTGGTCGGGTAAAGGTGCAGTTCAGCAACAGTAATCTGACGCGCGACACGCTGCTGTCGCGCTTTTTCCCACAGTATCGCCTTATCGCGCCGCAGACCCACGCCGGGTTGAGCGGCGCGAGTTGTATTATTGAGCACGCCGGGCGGCGGCTGGTGCTGCGTCAGTGTCACGCCGCACTGGCCTCGCCGGCCCATTTTCGCCGTCAGTACTATGCGCTACGCCATCTTCCCGCCCACATTGCTCCCCAGCCGCATTTTTACAGTCCCGGCTGGATAGCGGTCGATTATCTGACCGGTGAGATCAAAACCAGGCTACCCGCCGCCCCCGCGCTGGCTGCGATGCTGTATCATCTGCATCAACAGCCCCGATTTGGCTGGCGCATCACCCTGGCCCCGCTGCTGGAGCAGTACTGGTTGCAGGCCTCGCCCTCCCGGCGCACACCGTTATGGCTGCGATGGCATAAGCGGCTGCAAAAACGGGGTGAGCCGCGCCCGCTGCGCCTCGCGCCGCTGCATATGGACGTTCATGCAGGTAATATCGTCCATACGGACACCGGCAGTCGACTGCTGGACTGGGAATATGCCGGCGACGGCGACGTTGCGCTGGAGCTGGCCAGCGTCTGGACAGAGAGTGACGGCCAACGTCAGCAGCTGCTCGCCGCCTACGGCGAGATGGCAAAGCTTGAAACGTCCTTGCTGCAACGTCAGGTGAAACGCTGGCGCCCCTGGGTGCTGATGCTGATGGCAGGCTGGTTTGAGCTGCGCTGGCAACAATCACAAGACAAACAATTTATTGCGCTGGCCGATGATATCTGGCGCCAGTTAGAAACAACAGAATAAGAGAGGTTCGTGTGGGTCCGGTCATGTTGGATGTGGAAGGTTATGAGCTGGATGCGGAGGAGCGCGAGATTCTGGCGCACCCGCTGGTGGGTGGCCTGATCCTGTTTACGCGCAATTATCACGATCCGGCGCAGCTGCGGGAGCTGGTGCGACAGATCCGCGAGGCTTCGCATCACCGTCTGGTGGTGGCGGTGGATCAGGAAGGCGGCCGCGTGCAGCGTTTTCGCGACGGCTTTACCCGTCTACCCGCTGCTCAGTCGTTTGCGGCATTACTTGGCCTGGAAGAGGGCGGCAAACTGGCGCAGGAGGCCGGCTGGCAGATGGCCAGCGAGATGATCGCCATGGACATTGATATCAGCTTCGCGCCGGTGCTGGACGTGGGCCATATCAGCGCCGCCATCGGCGAGCGCGCGTACCACGAGGATCCGCAGAAAGCGCTGCAGGTGGCGACCCGCTTTATCGACGGGATGCACGATGCCGGCATGAAAACCACCGGCAAACATTTCCCGGGGCATGGTGCCGTCACGGCGGATTCCCATAAAGAAACCCCGCGCGACCCGCGTGCGCAGGCGGAGATCCGCGCCCGGGATATGTCGATTTTCAAATCGCTCATCACCGACAACAAGCTCGACGCCATCATGCCTGCACATGTGATCTACACCGATGTCGATCCGCGTCCGGCCAGCGGCTCGCCGCACTGGCTGAAAACCGTCCTGCGTGAGGAACTGGGCTTCAATGGCGTGATTTTCTCGGACGATCTGTCGATGGAAGGAGCGGCAATTATGGGCAGCTACGCGGAACGCGGTCAGGCATCGCTGGATGCGGGTTGCGATATGATCCTGGTCTGCAATAATCGTAAAGGCGCAGTGAGCGTGTTAGATAACCTGTCGCCGATCAAGGCTGAACGTGTTACACAATTGTATCATAAAGGTTCTTTTAGCCGTCAGGATCTGCGGGATACCGCCCGCTGGAAAGCGGTGAATGCGCAGCTTGAGGCGCTTCATGAGCGCTGGGAAGCGCATAAAGCGGGGCAGTAACCCCTCCTGGCAAGCGTAGTGTGGCGAGGATACGATGATCATCTATTTGCACGGTTTTGATTCGAACAGTCCCGGTAATCACGAGAAAGTTCTGCAGTTGCAGTTTATCGACCCGGATGTGCGGCTGATTAGCTACAGCACGCGCCATCCGAAGCATGATATGCAGCATCTGCTGAAGGAAGTGGACAAAATGCTGCAGCTGAACGTCGATGAGCGTCCGCTGATCTGTGGCGTCGGCCTCGGCGGATACTGGGCGGAGCGCATTGGCTTCCTGTGTGATATTCGCCAGGTGGTGTTCAACCCTAATCTGTTCCCGAACGAGAACATGGAAGGCAAGATCGATCGGCCGGAAGAGTACGTCGATATCGCTACCAAGTGCGTAAGCAACTTTCGCGAGAAGAATCGCGATCGCTGCCTGGTGATCCTTTCCCGCAACGACGAGGCGCTGAACAGCCCCCGCGCTGCGGAGTTGCTGCACCATTACTATGAAATTGTCTGGGATGAAGAGCAGACACATAAGTTCAAGAATATCGCCCCTCATCTGCAACGTATCAAAGCGTTCAAGACTTTAGGTTAATTCCTGATTTCACCCTGAGCCCGGCCATGTTAAGTGAGCCGGGCTCTCTTTTTGCTAAGCTTGTGTAAATTTCAGGCGGCAAAACTTGATGCACATCAATTTTGGTATGACCAATGCACCGAACATGTTATTCTCATGTCCGTTGAATGGTTTCAGTGCTGTAACTTGTTGTTAACTAAAGGTTATTTTAATAACTTTTAGTTAACAATTGGTTAATAATTTAGGGGGTCACGTTGACTACGCCATTGAAAAAGATAGTGATTGTGGGTGGTGGTGCTGGCGGTCTGGAACTGGCTACGCAGCTGGGAAAGAAGCTTGGACGCGGTAAAAAAGCCAAAGTTACGCTCGTCGATCGCAATCACAGCCACCTGTGGAAACCGCTGTTGCACGAAGTGGCGACCGGTTCTCTGGATGAGGGCGTTGACGCACTGAGCTATCTGGCCCATGCGCGCAATCACGGATTCCAGTTCCAGCTGGGCTCGGTGATGGATATCAACCGTGAAAGCAAAACCATTACCCTGGCCGAGCTACGCGATGAGAAGGGCGAACTGCTGGTGCCGGAGCGCAAGCTGGCGTATGACACGCTGGTGATGGCCCTGGGCAGTACCTCAAACGACTTCAACACCCCGGGCGTGAAAGAGAACTGCATCTTCCTCGACAACCCGCACCAGGCGCGTCGTTTCCATCAGGAGATGCTGAACCTGTTCCTGAAGTACTCGAATAACCTTGGCGCAAGCGGCAAGGTGAACATTGCCATCGTTGGCGGTGGCGCGACCGGCGTTGAGCTCTCTGCGGAGCTGCACAATGCGGTGAAACAGCTGCACAGTTACGGTTACAAAGGCTTAACCAACGAGGCGCTGAACGTGACCCTGGTGGAAGCGGGCGAACGTATTCTGCCTGCGCTGCCGCCGCGTATCTCCGGCGCAGCCCACAGCGAGCTGACCAAACTGGGCGTACGCGTTCTGACCCAGACCATGGTCACCAGCGCCGATGAACATGGTCTGAACACCAAAGATGGCGAACACATTGATGCCGACCTGATGGTCTGGGCGGCAGGGATCAAAGCGCCTGATTTCATGAAAGAGATTGGTGGCCTGGAAACTAACCGCATTAACCAACTGGTGGTGGAGCCGACGCTGCAAACCACTCGCGATCCGGACATCTACGCTATTGGCGACTGCGCCTCCTGCGCGCGTCCGGAAGGCGGATTCGTGCCACCGCGTGCCCAGGCCGCGCACCAGATGGCCAGCCTGGCGCTGCATAACATCCTGGCGCAGGCGAAAGGCAAGCCCCTGAAGAACTACGTCTATAAAGACCACGGTTCCCTGGTGTCACTTTCTAACTTCTCCACCGTCGGCAGCCTGATGGGCAACCTGATGCGCGGCTCAATGATGGTAGAAGGGCGCATCGCGCGTTTCGTCTACATCTCACTCTACCGTATGCACCAGGTTGCGCTGCACGGTTACTTCAAAACCGGGCTGATGATGGTCGTGGGCAGCATCAACCGCGTCATCCGACCGCGCCTGAAACTGCACTAAAGCTTCCGCCCCTCCGCACTCTTCGGAGGGGCTTTTTTAGCATATCACACTGCTAATTAGTCCTCAGATGCTTCAGAGTTCTCCTAATCACGCTATTTTCCCGCTTCTTCCCACATTTTTGCTCCCTTATCTGATTTGCTAATGACCCGCTTTGGTTGCAGAATTGTTACCAATAGCAATAAAAAGGAGGTTGTCCCATGAATAAATCCATGGTGGCAGGTATAGGGATTGGCGTAGCTGCCGCGTTAGGCGTGGCGGCAGTTGCCAGTCTGAATGTCTTCGAACGTGGCCCACAGTATGCGCAGGTCGTTTCGGCGACACCGATTAAAGAGACGGTAAAAACGCCGCGTCAGGAGTGCCGTAATGTCACCGTGACGCACCGACGTCCGGTGCAGGATGAAAACCGTATTGCGGGTTCCGTACTCGGTGCGGTGGCGGGCGGCGTGATTGGTCATCAGTTTGGTGGAGGACGCGGGAAAGACGTCGCTACGGTAGTGGGCGCGCTGGGCGGCGGTTATGCCGGTAACCAGGCGCAGGGTGCTCTGCAGGAGCGCGACACCTACACTTCAACGCAGCAGCGTTGTAAAACGGTGTATGACAAATCAGAAAAAATGCTCGGCTACGATGTGACTTATAAAATTGGCGATCAGCAGGGCAAGATCCGCATGGATAAAGACCCCGGCACGCAAATTCCGCTCAACGGTGATGGCCAGCTGGTACTGAATAACAAAGCATAAAAAAATCTGTTCTCTGCGTTTAGCTCCCCATTCGCTCAGGCTGGGGAGCTTTTTTTGTCCATAAAAAAGACCTTAACGCCTGCGGGAATAGCCGTGGCAATAAGGCCTTTCTTAGGGATACAACCGGGTATCAGGTGGTTACAGGTCAAATTCGTGATACTGGCGCAGCAACATAAATCCTGTTATCAGTACGGAAAGGAAAGCAAATAAAACTGACCCACCACATAAGACCCAGAGACCGAATAACAATGTAATCACTATTAACACCTTAAGAAATGGTAATAGCAAAATCATTTTATTCTCCTTCTGAATGTGAATAGCCAGAACAGCTCCGTTATGACCATACGCCTAATCATTAGCACATCAATAATCACCCGTTAAGGATAGCAAGCGGCAGAGATACGGTGATAGATTTTACCTATCTTTAAACAGAATTGTCTGAAAGTGGGCAGGAGCAGGGCGGCAGAGCGCCCTGCTGGTCAGGCTTTCAGGAGTTCAGGCCACAGGCGTAGGGTGGTCTGCGTGATGGTCTGTAGTTTTTCCAGACTGGCACCTTCCCGGGCGCTGATGGACATCCCCTGCAGAATGCAGCTCAGATACTGGGCCAGTTTATACGGATCGCACTGGGCAGGGATCTCACCGCGTTGCTGGCGCTGTTGTAAAAATCGGCACAGCGTCTCTTCCTGCATCGCATGGCGAGACTTAACCGTGTGGGCAATCTCTTCTGACGACGCCGCCAGCGTCGCTGACGTGTTAATCATAAAACAACCTGCGGGCGTATCTTTGCTGGTAAAGCAGGTCGCCACCGCAGTGAAATAATCTTTCAGGGCGTCTTCGACACGCTTCTCCTCGCAGAAGAGCTGCGCTTCATGGCGGGCGGCGAAACGGCTGATATAGCGATCCAGCACCGCACGGAACAACCCCTCTTTATTGGTAAATTCTGCATACAGCGTAGGTGCTTTGGCTCCCGTCGCCGCGACCAGGTCGGCCAGCGATGTCGCTTCATACCCATGCTGCCAGAACAGCGTCATGGCCTTATCCAGCGCCGCTTCCCTGTCGAACACTTTTGGTCGGCCACGGCTTTTCTTCGCGCAACGCGTGTCATCGGTTGTCATGAGCCGTTGTACCTCAGTTGGTTTGTTGAATGACCATTATAAAAATAATCCCTTCTTGCAGCCAGCGCTGAATTCATAAAATTATTTTCATTATATCAATATGAATTTTAAAGCTTTTAAATTTATTTAAACGATCGTTATAAAAAGAATTTGACCGTGATGCGGATCACATTTATCATTTAGTTATCGATCGTTAAGTTAATGCTTGCGACCTCCCTAACACTTGCATAAGGTTCATAACATGAAAAACGTAAAAACACTGATCGCCGCTGCCGTCCTAAGCTCACTGTCATTCGCCAGCTTCGCCGCTGTGCAGGTGCAGTCTACTCCTGCGGATCAACAAAAAGTGGGTACCATCTCCGCTAACGCCGGGACTAACCTGGGCTCTCTGGAAAGCCAGTTAGCGCAAAAAGCGGATGAAATGGGTGCGAAATCTTACCGTATCACCTCCGTTACCGGCCCGAACAACCTGCACGGTACTGCGGTGATCTACAAATAAGCATGGCTTAACCCTCATTAATGCCACTGCGAAAAAACGCCCTGCAAATGCAGGGCGTTTTTTTATAGCGCCTGGGTTTCCGGATGGCGGGTGACATCCACCGGCATCCCCGAACGGGCTTCCATCGCACGCCCCATCACCGTTTCGTCTGCGCTGGCTTTGAAACTTTGCAGGGCGGCATTTAATACAATCGGCAGGGTCTGCGGATCGTCATTCAGCTGTTTCGACAGGGGTTGATGCACCTCCACCAGCCGCACGCCGCCTGGCTCTTCTGACACCTTGATCGGCGTATTCATAATATTCACTTTGGTGCCGGGCTGGATGACGCGGAACAGCGTCTCGATGTCATTATCCCGCAGGCGAATGCAGCCGGAGCTCACGCGCATGCCAATACCGAAATCGGCGTTTGTGCCGTGCAGCAGATAGACGCCACCGTAGGCCGCAAGGCGGATCGCATGATGCCCCATCGGGTTTTCCGGCCCGGCAGGCACGACCGCAGGCAGATCGATACCCTGGGCTTTATAGCGTGCGCGGATATTGGCGGTCGGGGTCCAGGTGGGGTTGGCGCGTTTGTCCGACACCGTAGTCACCATGGTTGGCGTCAGGGTATCGCCCCCGAGCTGGCCAATGCCGATCGGGTAAACCGTAACCTCATTTTTACCCGGCGGGTAATAGTAGAGACGCAGTTCGGCAAGGTTGATCACAATCCCTTCCCGTGGCGCATCGGGGAGCAGGGTCTGCAGCGGGATGGTCAGCACGCTGCCCGCGCGGGGTACATAAGGGTCCACGCCGGGGTTAGCCTGCAGCAGCGCCAGAAAGCCGACGTTATATTTTTTGGCAATCGCTTCCAGCGAGCCGCCGTCATTTTCCACCACATGAAAGCGGTTCTCGCCCACAAGACGGCTGCCCGCCGGGGGCAGGGGCCAGGTATTGGCCTGTGCGGGCAGGGCCAGCGCCAGGGTCGAGAGCAGCGCAACTACCGATATCCAACGGGTAAAACGCGAAGTCGTCATCATCACCAGAATCCATAGCAATAAAGATTATTAATATTGGAAAGTTAATTGATAATTATGGCGAATGGACGTGTCGGGAAATCCAGGCGGATTGCAAAGAGTTGTAAATTGCACGGGGAAATGAGGCCGGGCGATGGCAGGATCGCCCGGCAGGGGATCAGGCGACGGCGTTCTCTTCCAACTGTCGCATAAAGTTACGCACCCACTCCATGCGGATTTTGCGTTCCGCCAGATCCTGGGTGAATTTCAGACGCGTCGGCCCGTCCAGACGGTAGTGCTGAGGCTGCTTCTGCAGCAGGCCAATCAGCCACATCGGATCGACATGGTTCTTTTCGGCAAACTCAATCATGCCGCCTTTGTCATTCCCCTCAAGCTTGCGGATCCCCAGTTTCTGCGCCTGCTGGCGTAAGCGGGCGATATCCAGCAGGTTGCGCGCCGCATCCGGCAACAGACCAAAGCGGTCAATCAGCTCCACTTTGATTTCATCCAGACTGGCTTCGTCTTTGGCGCTGGCAATGCGTTTATAGAACGACAGACGGGTATTCACGTCCGGGATAAAGTCATCCGGCAGCAGGGCCGGCATCCGCAGTTCCACCTCCGTTTGCTGGCTGGTGAGATCTTCCAGCGACGGCTCGCGTCCCGCCTTCAGGGCATCGACGGCGTTTTCCAGCAGCTCCATATACAGCTGGAATCCGATGGTCTCCATCGATCCGCTCTGATCTTCACCCAGCAGCTCGCCCGCGCCGCGGATCTCGAGGTCGTGGGTCGCCAGCGCAAAACCGGCACCCAGATCTTCCAGCGAGGCGATGGCTTCGAGACGTTTTTGCGCATCGGTGGTCATCGCTTTCGGGTGCGGGGTCATCAGCCAGGCATAGGCCTGATGGTGCGAACGCCCGACGCGACCGCGTAGCTGGTGAAGCTGGGCCAGGCCGAAGTGATCCGCCCGCTCAATGATGATGGTATTGGCGGTCGGAATATCGATCCCGGTTTCGATGATGGTGGTGCAGACCAGCACGTTAAACCGCTGGTGGTGGAAATCGTTCATCACCCGCTCCAGCTCGCGCTCGCGCATCTGCCCGTGGCCGATGGCGATCCGCGCCTCCGGCACCAGCTCCGCCAGCCGGTCGGCCGCTTTCTGAATATTCTCCACATCGTTGTAGAGATAATAGACCTGGCCGCCGCGCAGGACTTCACGCAGGATCGCCTCGCGCACCACCAGGTTATCGTATTCACGGACAAAGGTTTTCACCGCCAGACGACGGGCCGGTGGGGTAGCGATAATCGACAGATCGCGCATGCCGCTCATCGCCATGTTTAACGTGCGCGGGATCGGTGTGGCGGTGAGGGTCAGGATATCGACATCGGCGCGCATCGCTTTAATCCGCTCTTTGTGACGCACGCCAAAACGATGCTCTTCGTCAACAATCAACAGCCCCAGATCTTTCCACTTCACGTCGCTCTGCAGCAGCTTGTGGGTGCCGATCAGAATGTCGATCTTGCCCTCGCTGGCCTGCTCCAGGATCTGTGCCTGCTCTTTGGCGCTGCGGAAACGCGACAGCATCTCAATGCGCACCGGCCAGTTGGCAAAGCGGTCGCGGAAGTTATCGTAGTGCTGCTGGGCCAGCAGGGTCGTCGGTACCAGCACAGCCACCTGCTTGTTGTTCTCGACCGCGAGGAAGGTGGCGCGCATCGCCACTTCGGTTTTGCCGAAGCCCACGTCGCCGCACACCAGACGGTCCATCGCCAGCGGCTGACACATGTCGCTGAGCACGGCATTGATCGCCTGGGCCTGGTCCGGGGTAGTTTCGAACGGGAAGCTATCGCAGAACAGCTGGTACTGCTCTTTATCGTGTTTAAAGGCATAACCGGACTTGGCCGCGCGCTGGGCGTAGATATCCAGCAGCTCCGCCGCCACGTCGCGCACTTTCTCCGCCGCTTTTTGCCGCGCCCGCGCCCAGGCGTCACCGCCGAGCTTATGCAGAGGCGCATTCTCCTCCGCGCCGCCCGCGTAGCGGCTGATCAGATGCAGGGACGACACCGGGACATAAAGTTTGGCGTCGTTGGCATACATCAGCATCAGGTACTCGCCCTTGATGCCACCGGCTTCGAGGGTGGTCATTCCCGCGTAACGGCCCACGCCATGCTCGAGATGGACAATCGGCTGGCCGGGGTGCAGCTCCGCCAGGTTGCGGATCAGCGTGTCCGGGTTGATGGTGCGGCGGTTGTCCTGACGACGGCGCGCCACGCGCTCACCCAGCAGATCGCTTTCGCAGATCAGCGCCAGATTGTTGAGCGTATCAATAAAGCCATGCTCGGCGGCGCCAATCATCAGATAGCGCCCGGTGCCGCTGGCCTCGTCCAGACGCAGGATCCGCTTCGGCGCCACTTTGATGCGGCTGAGCAACTCGCCCAGCGCTTCGCGGCGGCCTTCGCTTTCGACCGAGAAGATCACCGGGCCGGTAAAGGCTTCGAGGAATTTACGCAGGTTATCCAGTGGGGATTTATTCTGCGCCTGCACCGCGAGGTCCGGCAGCGGCTGATACGCCAGATTGGTATTGGCGGCTTTGTCCGGCAGGTTTTCGGTCTTGAGCTGCATGCGCGGCCAGCGTTTCAGCTCGCTGAACAGCTCGTCGGTGCGTAGCCACAGCAGCTCAGGCTCCAGCAGCGGGCGCATCGGATCCACGCCGCGATTCTCAAAGCGGGCGCGGGTTTCGCTCTCAAAGCGGTTGGCGCTGGCTTCCAGATCGCCGGTATTCAGCACCAGAGTATTGGCCGGGAAGTAGCTGAACAGGGCGGGCAGCGGCTCGCTGAAGAACAACGGCTGCCAGTATTCGATCCCCGTCGGCAGGGTGCCTTTACTCACCTGCTGGTAGATATGCTCGGCGTCGCGCTTGACCTCAAACTTATCGCGCCACTGGCTGCGGAACAGCTCGATGGCGGTTTTGTCGGTCGGGAACTCGTGCGCCGGCAGCAGGTTGATGGCCTCCACTTCTTCCAGCGTGCGCTGGGTATCGGCGTCAAACAGGCGCAGGCTGTCGATTTCGTCATCGAAGAAATCCAGGCGGTACGGCAGCGCGCTGCCCATCGGGAAGAGATCGAGCAGCGCGCCGCGGGTGGCGTATTCCCCGTGTTCCATCACCTGATCGACATGGCGATAGCCGGCGCTGTCGAGCTGGACGCGCAGGGCATCCCGCGACAGGCGCTGGCCCTTTTTCATCACCAGCGCATGCCCGTGCAGATAGCTGTGCGGGCAGACGCGCTGCATCAGGGTATTCACCGGCACTATCAGCACGCCGCGCTGCATGGTGGGCAGCTGATAGAGCGTGGAGAGGCGCGAGGAGATAATCTCCTGGTGCGGGGAGAAGCTGTCGTAGGGCAGGGTCTCCCAGTCGGCAAGGCTGGTGACCAGCTGATCGGTAAACTGGCGGATCTCATCATGCAGGCGCAGGGCGTTTTGCATGTCCGGCGCGACCAGCACCACCGGCCCCTGATGGCGCTCTGCAATTTCCGCAACCAGCGTGGCGCAGGCTGCCCCGGTCAGTTCACCCAACTGGCGTTGGTCGCCCGCTTTGCCGGGCAGGGAAAAACGATATTGTTCAGGCATGGCTTTGTCAGGATCTCTTATTGGGCATATCACTGAAACACAATGTCTTTATTATCCTTGATCGTTTTACATTAGCAAACCGTAACCGCACACAGCGTGAAGAGGCCCCCGCAGGGGCGCTAGCGCGTGGCCTGAACCGGCGTCAGACGGGCAGGCGGGGTAAAGAAGAAATCCCCGGTTAGCGCAGTGGAGAGCTTACGCGCGCCCAGCCCCACCAGGGTGCAGACCAGCAGGCTGGCAAACGGGTAGATCAGAACCAGCGTCAGCTCCGCCCACACCGGCCAGGTTCCGCTATTCAGCTGGTGGATCATAACCAGGCTGACCCCCTCGATCAGAATGCGGTGGGTGGTGTAGATGGCAATGGTGTTCGAGCCCACCACGTTGAGCAGGTTGTCAGGGCCAACGGTGAAACGCTGCTCAAGGCGATAGAACAGGGCCATGATCAGCAGGATCGACAGCAGCGACAGCGGCAGGGGAACGCCCACGAACCACAGCACGACGGAGACCACCCCGAACGCCGCCACCGCCAGCGCGTCACGTCGCCACACCCGGGCCTGCATCCACGCCATCAGCTGCACCCCGTACCAGGCTCCGAGGCTGTAATAGATCATATTGCGCACCACGCTGTTCATTCCCCACCACGGCAGCGGCAGGAAGTTGATCGCGATGCTGACCAGCGCCAGCAGCCCGATGAGCGGCAGCTTCCAGCGGCTCAGCAGCTTGCAGAGGGTGAAATAGACCACCAGGGCGTAGAGATACCACAGGCTGGTGCTGGCGGTGAGCATCCCGGTGATAAAGCCGCTCAGCGAGTCGGCATAGGCGGCGTTCGACGCGGTATTAAGTTCCCGCTCCGGTGCCAGCCACGCATTGAGATGGATCAGCGCCTGCCACTGCAGCACGCCCCACAGCGCCAACACCCAGATAATGCTCCAGAGCCGTTTGTCGACGCAGGTTTTCCAGTCCACTTCGTCAATATAGCGCCGGACCAGATATCCCGAAATAAAGAAGAACACCGGCATGCGGAAGGGGGCGAGATAAAGATTGAACGTCACCCAGCATTTGGCGAGCAGCGCCGAAAGCGGCGAGTGCAACGCGTTCAGATGGGGATAAAAGGTGATCACCGAGTGGTAAATCACCACCAGGCAGATGCAAAGTCCTTTTATCTGGTTAATCCATAGTGCTTTTTGTTTCATCGCTTACCGGGTCCCGTATTAATCGTCATCGAAAGGGGTAAGTGTGTTGAGCGGCTGGCGGGATGTAACGGGTAAGAGTCTGTAAGCGGACGATTTTCAGAAAAACTGCAAAGCGCGCGGTGTTAAAGGGGAGGGCCGGGCAGCGGTTACTGCATTGATTTATCCTGATTTTTCGGACAATTGATTAGCAAAGCTTCGGGTATCAGTCATTTACCCTTAGCGGATTCGCTTATATACTCGTGGGTCTGCTACCAGCAAACAGACGGATTTCATGTACCAACCTGTCGCATTATTCATAGGCTTACGTTATATGCGTGGGCGCGCCGCGGACCGTTTCGGTCGCTTTGTCTCCTGGCTTTCAACCATTGGCATTACGCTTGGCGTGATGGCGCTGGTGACGGTGTTATCCGTGATGAACGGCTTTGAGCGCGAGCTGCAAAACAACATTCTGGGGCTGATGCCGCAGGCCATCCTCTCATCCAGCAACGGGTCGGTAAATCCGCAGCAGCTGCCAGAAAGCGCCGTTAAGCTGCAGGGCGTGAGCCGCGTGGCACCGATCACCTCCGGTGACGTGGTGCTGCAGAGCGCGCGCAGCGTGGCGGTCGGGGTGATGCTCGGTATCGATCCGGCACAAAAAGATCCCCTCACGCCGTATCTGGTCAACGTCAAACAGAGCGATCTGGCCGCTGGCCAGTACAACGTCATTCTCGGCGAACAGCTTGCCGGGCAGCTCGGCGTTAACCGCGGCGATCAGCTCCGGGTGATGGTCCCTTCCGCCAGCCAGTTCACCCCAATGGGGCGGCTGCCAAGCCAGCGCCTGTTTAACGTTATTGGCACCTTCGCCGCCAACAGCGAAGTGGACGGCTACCAGATGCTGGTCAATATCCAGGACGCGTCGCGCCTGATGCGTTACCCGGCCGGGAACATAACCGGCTGGCGTCTGTGGCTCAACGAGCCGCTGAAGGTGGATGTCCTGAGCCAGCAAACCCTGCCGGAAGGCACCAAATGGCAGGACTGGCGCGAACGTAAGGGCGAGCTGTTCCAGGCCGTGCGCATGGAAAAGAACATGATGGGTCTGCTGCTGAGCCTGATTGTGGCGGTCGCCGCGTTTAACATTATTACCTCGCTTGGCCTGATGGTGATGGAGAAGCAGGGCGAGGTGGCGATCCTGCAAACCCAGGGCCTCACGCCGCGACAAATCATGGCGGTGTTTATGGTCCAGGGGGCCAGCGCCGGGATTGTCGGCGCGCTGCTCGGCGCGGTACTCGGGACCCTGCTCGCCAGCCAGCTGAACAATCTGATGCCGATCATCGGCGCGTTGCTCGACGGCGCGGCGCTGCCGGTGGCCATTGAACCGCTGCAGGTCGTGGGTATCGCCCTGGTGGCGATGGTCATTGCCTTACTCTCCACGCTTTATCCTTCATGGCGCGCTGCCGCCACCCAACCCGCTGAGGCTTTACGTTATGAATAAGATCCTGTTGCAATGCGACAACCTGTGCAAACGCTATCAGGAAGGCACGGTGCAGACGGACGTCCTGCACAATGTCAGCTTCAGCGTCGGGGAAGGGGAGATGATGGCGATTGTCGGCACCTCCGGTTCCGGGAAGAGTACCTTACTGCACCTGCTTGGCGGGCTGGATACGCCGACCTCCGGCGACGTAGTGTTCTCCGGCACGCCGCTGAGTACGATGTCATCGAGCGCCAAAGCCGATCTGCGTAACCGCGAGCTGGGCTTTATCTATCAGTTCCACCACCTGCTACCGGACTTTACGGCGCTGGAAAACGTGGCGATGCCGCTGCTGATCGGCAAAAAGAAACCGGCTGAAATCAACGCCCGCGCCAGCGATATGCTGAAAGCGGTGGGCCTCGGCCATCGCGGCAACCACCGCCCGTCAGAACTCTCCGGCGGCGAGCGTCAGCGCGTGGCGATTGCCCGTGCGCTGGTCAACAACCCGCGCCTGGTGCTGGCGGATGAGCCGACCGGTAACCTCGATGCCCGCAACGCCGACAGCATCTTCCAGCTCATCGGGGAGCTGAACGCCTCCCAGGGCACCGCGTTTCTGGTGGTGACCCACGACCTGCAGCTGGCAAAACGCATGTCCCGCCAGTTGGAGATGCGTGATGGTCATCTGAATACCGAGCTGACGCTGATGGGAGCGGATTGATGGCCTCCCCGTTATCGTTACTCATCGGCCTGCGTTTCAGCCGGGGTCGTCGTCGCGGCGGCATGGTGTCGCTGATCTCTGTTATCTCCACCATCGGCATTGCGCTGGGGGTGGCGGTGCTGATCGTCGGTCTCAGCGCCATGAACGGCTTCGAGCGTGAGCTGAACAACCGTATTCTGGCGGTGGTGCCGCACGGTGAAATTGAGCCGGTGAACCAGCCTTGGAACAACTGGAACGACGCCCTGAACAAGGTGGAAAAGGTGCCGGGCATTGCCGCCGCCGCACCGTACATCAACTTTACCGGGCTGGTGGAGAGCGGGGCGAACCTGCGCGCCATCCATGTGAAAGGGGTCAACCCGCGCCAGGAAGAGAAACTCAGCGCGCTGCCGCAGTTTATCCAGAAAGAGGCCTGGGCCAACTTCAAAGCCGGCGAGCAGCAGATCATTATCGGCAAGGGCGTGGCCGATGCGCTGAAGGTGAAGCAGGGCGACTGGGTTTCCATCATGATCCCGAACGCCAGTGCCGATCATAAACTCCAGCAGCCGAAGCGCGTGCGTCTGCACGTGACAGGTATCCTGCAGCTTAGCGGCCAGCTCGATCACAGCTTTGCCATGGTACCTCTGGAAGATGCACGCCAGTATCTCGATATGGGCAGCAGCGTCACCGGGATCGCCATCAAGGTTAACGACGTCTTTAACGCCAACAAGCTGGTGCGCGACGCCGGGGAAGTGACCAACAGCTATGTCTACATCAAGAGCTGGATCGGCACTTACGGCTATATGTATCGTGATATCCAGATGATCCGCGCCATCATGTACCTGGCGATGGTGCTGGTAATCGGCGTGGCCTGCTTTAACATCGTCTCCACCCTGGTGATGGCGGTGAAAGACAAGAGCGGCGACATCGCGGTGCTGCGTACCCTCGGGGCCAAAGACGGTCTTATTCGTGCCATTTTCGTCTGGTATGGTCTGCTGGCGGGGCTGTTTGGCAGCCTGTGCGGCGTGGTCATCGGCGTGGTGGTGTCGCTGCAGTTGACGCCGATTATCAACGGTCTTGAGGCCCTGATTGGCCATCAGTTCCTGTCGGGCGATATCTATTTTATTGACTTCCTGCCGTCTGAACTGCACTGGCTGGACGTTTTTTATGTGCTGGTTACAGCACTTTTACTGAGTCTGCTGGCAAGCTGGTATCCGGCGCGTCGCGCAAGCCGAATTGATCCGGCGAGGGTACTAAGTGGCCAGTAATTACGTCATGGTATAGCGGTCGTAGGGCCGCTATATCAGAAAGAGGAATGCACTATGTATTACGGATTTGATATTGGCGGCACCAAAATTGCGCTGGGCGTATTCGATACCAACCTGAAATTGCAGTGGGAAGCCCGGGTTCCCACCCCGCGCGAAAGCTACGATGAATTCTTAACCGCCATTGCCGCGCTGGTGGCCCAGGCCGATGAGCGCTTCGGCGTGAAGGGCTCGGTGGGCATTGGCATTCCGGGGATGCCGGAAACCGACGACGGCACGCTGTATGCCGCCAACGTCCCCGCTGCCAGCGGTAAGCCGCTGCGCGCCGACCTGAGCAGACTTCTCGAGCGCGACGTGCGCCTCGACAATGACGCTAACTGTTTTGCCCTTTCCGAAGCCTGGGATGATGAGTTCCAGCAGTATCCGCTGGTGATGGGGTTGATCCTCGGCACCGGCGTCGGCGGCGGGATCGTTGTTAACGGTAAACCCGTCACCGGGCGCAGCTATATCACTGGGGAATTCGGCCATATTCGCCTGCCGGTGGATGCGCTGGAGGTGGTCGGGCGCGATTTCCCGCTGGTCCGCTGCGGCTGCGGCCAGCACGGCTGCATCGAGAATTACCTCTCGGGCGGCGGATTTGCGTGGCTGTATGAACACTTCTATCATCAAAAACGACAGGCGCCAGAAATCATTACGCTGTGGGAGCAGGGTGATGAACAGGCCATTGAGCACGTAGAGCGCTATCTCGATCTGCTTGCCGTGTGTCTGGGCAACATCCTGACCATTGTCGATCCTGACCTGCTGGTGATCGGCGGAGGATTATCAAACTTTACGGCCATCGCCGAGCGGTTATCCGGTCGGTTGCCGCGTCATCTGTTGCCGGTCGCCCGCGTGCCGCGCATTGAGCGCGCTCGCCATGGCGATGCCGGCGGGATGCGCGGTGCCGCGTTCCTCCATCTCACCCGTTAGCCATACGAGGTTATTATGCTGTCGCGTCGGTCACATCGACTCAGCCGTTTTCGTCGAAACAAACGTCGCTTGCGTGAGCGCTTACGCCAGCGGATTTTCTTCAGAGACAGGGTACTGCCAGAATTGATGGAAAAACCAAGAGTGCTGGTCCTGACCGGGGCGGGGATCTCCGCCGAGTCGGGCATTCGAACCTTCCGCGCTACTGACGGGTTGTGGGAAGAGCATCGCGTTGAAGATGTGGCGACGCCGGAAGGCTTCGCCCGTAATCCGCAGCTGGTGCAGGCGTTCTACAACGCCCGCCGTCGCCAGCTGCAGTCGCCGGAGATTGCCCCTAACGCGGCGCATCTGGCGCTGGCTAAGCTGGAAGAGGCGCTGGGAGATCGTTTTCTGCTGGTCACGCAGAACATCGATAACCTGCACGAGCGTGCGGGCAATAAGAACGTGATCCATATGCACGGCGAGCTGCTGAAGGTGCGCTGTTCCGGCAGCGGCCAGGTGTTTAACTGGACCGGCGATGTCACCCTCGATGACAAATGCCACTGCTGTCAGTTCCCGTCCCCGCTACGTCCGCACGTGGTCTGGTTCGGCGAAATGCCGCTGGGGATGGACGAGATCTATAGCGCCCTGGCGATGGCGGACGTGTTTATCGCCATTGGCACCTCCGGGCACGTCTATCCGGCAGCAGGGTTCGTCCACGAGGCGAAGCTGCACGGGGCGCATACGGTGGAGCTGAACCTTGAGCCGAGCCAGGTGGGCAGCGAGTTTGAAGATAAAGTGTACGGGCTGGCGAGCGAAGTGGTGCCGGAGTTTGTGGATAAATTATTGAAGGGATTGTAGTTTTTGTAGGCCGGGCAAACGCAGTGCCGCCCGGCGGTTGTGCCCGGTGGCGCTGCGCTTACCGGGCCTACATGTGCACGGTGTGAAATTAACGACCCGCTTTTAACTTCTGATAATACTCTTCATACAGACGGCTCGCGTCGCCCACATCGTTCTGCCACTCGCCTTTGCTGACGGTTGCCGCATCCGGATAGAGCGACTTGTCGTTCGCCACCTCCGGGCTCAGCAGCTTGCGCGCCGCCAGGTTTGGCGTCGGATAGCCGATGGTTTCAGCCACCTGTTTTGCCACATCCGGGCGCAGCAGGAAGTTAATCAGCTTCAGCGCCCCGTCGACATTTTTGGCGTTGGCCGGAATAGAGAGGCTGTCCATCCAGAAGATCCCACCCTCTTCAGGCCACACCACTTCCAGCGGCGTACCGGCCTGGCGCGCCACGTACGCCGAACCGTTCCACACCATCCCCAGGTTAACTTCCCCTTCCATATACGGGTTAGCCGGGTTATCTGAGTTGAAAGCCGCGACGTTTGGCATCAGTTTTTGCAGTTCGTGATACGCCGCTTCGATCTCTTTCGGGTCGGTGGTGTTGCCGGAGTAGCCCAGCTTGCGCAGCGCCACCTGGAACACTTCGCGCGCGTCGTCGGTCAGCAGCAGTCCGCCTTTGTACTCCGGTTTCCACAGATCCGCCCAGCGGGTCACCGTTTTAGGATCCATGGCCTCGCTGTTGATCCCGATCGCCGTCGCGCCCCAAATGTACGGAATGGAGTAGTCGTTATTCGGGTCAAACGGCTTGTTGAGCATCTCCGGATCGAGGTTTGAAAAATTGGTTAGCTTCGATCTGTCGATCTTCTGGATCATGCCCTCTTTGCGCATCTTGTCGACGAAATAGGTCGACGGCACCACCAGATCGTAGGCGCCCTCTTTATAGGTCTTGAGCTTGGCATACATGGTCTCATTCGATTCATAAGTCGAATAGATCACCTTGATGCCGGTCTCTTTGGTGAACTGCTCCAGCAGGCCAGGCGGCACATACTCGGTCCAGTTGTAGAAGTAGAGGGTCTTACTGTCGTCCGCGTGCGCCGCGCCTATTCCCAGCACCAGCGCCGCAGCAGCAAGCATTTTTTTCATTTCACTGTCCCCTGAGATTTTGTTTTATCACGAGCAACAAGCTGGCTGGCGATCACCAGAACCAGCGATAACATCAACAGAATGGTCGCCAGCGCGTTCACCTCCGGTGAGACGCCGACTTTCACCATTGAATAGATCTTCAACGGCAGAATTTCATAGCTCGGGCCGGTGACAAACGACGAAACCACTACGTCATCCATCGACAGGGTAAAGCTGAGCAGCCATCCCGCGGCCACCGCGGGCATCGCCAGCGGCAGGATGATTTTGCGCAGGATGGTCATTTCGCTGGCACCCAGATCTTTCGCCGCTTCCAGCATCCGTACATCAAAGCCCTTCAGACGGGAGTAGACCGTCACTACCACAAACGGCAGGCAGAAGGTGATGTGCGAGAAGAGCAGCGACCAGAAGCCCAGTTGCACTCCCAGCAGCATAAACAGCACCAGCAGCGAAATAGCCATCACGATGTCCGGGGACATCATCACTACAAACAGCATCCCGCTGACGAAGGGCTTGCCGCGAAAACGGTAGCGGTAGAGCGCCACCGCGGTCAGGGAGCCAATCAGCGTGGCGAAGGTGGCTGAGAAGATAGCCATTGTCAGCGAGTGCTGCGCCGCCTGCAGCAGGCTGTCGTTGTTCATCAGCAGGCTGTACCACTGGGTGGTAAACCCCTGCCAGCTGATGCCAAAGCGCGAGCTGTTAAACGAGTTGACGATCAGAATAATGATCGGAATGTAGAGATACGCGTAGATGGCGGTCATAAAACCGCCGCGGAGCAGTCGACCAATCATCCGAGTTCCCCCTTATTGTTAAGCAAGCGCGAGGCACGCCAGTAGATCAGCAGCATCAGGCCCATCACCAGCGTCAGGGTGATGCTGGTAGCCGAGCCGAACGGCCAGTCGCGAATGTTGAGGAACTGACTCTTGATAACGTTGCCGATCAGCAGGTTCTTTGCGCCGCCCATCAGGTCGGAGACGTAGAACAGCCCCATCGCCGGGAGCATCACCAGCAGGCAGCCGGCAATGATCCCCGGCATGGTCAGCGGGATGATAATGCGGATAAAGGTCTGCAGCTTGCTGGCACCCAGATCCCTCGCGGCTTCCAGCAGGGGTTTATCCAGCTTCTCGATGCTGGAGTAGAGCGGCATCACCATAAACGGCAGCAGGATATAGACCAGCCCGACGATCACCGCCCCGGGGGTAAACATAATGCGGATCGGCGTGTCGATCACCCCCAGCCACAGCAGAAACGCATTCAGATAGCCCTTGGTGCTGAGAAAAATCTTCAGGCCATAAATACGAATCAGCGAGTTGGTCCAGAAGGGCACAATCAGCAGAAACAGCAGCAGCGGGCGGACCTTCTGCGGCAGCTTCGCCAGAAACCAGGCGAAGGGATAGCCGAGGATCAGGCAGACCAGGGTGGCGATCAGCGCCATATTGAGCGAATGAATCAGCACCTGGAAATAGAGCGGATCGAGCAGGCGCGCGTAGTTGTCCAGCGTAAAGACCAGCGAGACGAAATGGGCGTCGTCGCGGGTCAAAAAGCTGGTGGCAATGATCATCAGGTTGGGTAAAAAGACAAACAACACAAGCCAACCGACGATAGTGGCGATCACCCCATTCTGGAACTTACTTGTGTTCTTCATCAGCCAGCACAACCTCCCAGCTTTCTACCCAGTTAATCACCATTTTCTGATTCAGCGAGTGGTCGAAATCAGGATCGTCCTCGTTAAAGAACTCGCTGACCATCACCATCTTGCCGTTTTCCAGTTCGACCACCGACTCGAGCGTCATCCCTTTGTAGTTGCGCTCGCGGATATAGCCGATCAACCCTTCCGCTTCGGTCTCGTCGTGGATCTCATCGACGCGCAGATCTTCCGGGCGCAGCAGGACGTTGAGCCGTTGCCCGGGTTCTACAGCAAAGTTGACGAAGATGTTGCAGGCGCGGCCTTCGACGTTAGCCAGCACCCGCTGGTCGTCGAGGCGTTCAATAACCGTAGCACTGAAGATGTTGATTTCGCCAATAAAGCTGGCGACAAACAGGTTCTTCGGCTCTTCGTAGATCTCACGCGGGGTGCCGTCCTGTTCGATTTTGCCGTCGCGCATCACCACGATGCGATCGGACATGGTCAACGCCTCCTCCTGATCGTGGGTGACAAAGACAAAGGTGATCCCAAGCTTACGCTGCAGGGCCTTTAATTCGTTCTGCATCTGCTTGCGCAGCTTGTAATCCAGCGCGGACAGAGATTCATCCAGCAGCAGCAGGCGCGGCTTATTGACCACCGCGCGGGCGATGGCGACGCGCTGCTGTTGCCCACCTGACAACTGGTGCGGCTTACGCTGGGCGAACGCTTCGAGCTGCACCATGCGCAGGGCATCGGTAACGCGGGGTGTAATCTCACTGGCAGGGGTTTTTTGCATCCGCAGGCCAAAGGCGACGTTTTCGAACACCGTCATATGCGGGAACAGGGCGTAGCTTTGAAAGACGGTATTGACGTGACGGTGTTCTGCAGGAACCTGAGTGATATCCTGATCTTCAAGATGAATATGGCCGCGATCGACGTTTTCCAGCCCGGCGATAAGGCGAAGCACTGTCGTTTTGCCGCAGCCCGACGGGCCAAGCAGCGTAAGAAATTCGCCGTTGTTGATGGTTAAATCGAGGTCGGAAATGACGGTTTTTCCGTCAAAGCTTTTACGAATTCCGGCCAGTTGCACCAACGGTGACAGTGAAGCTGGTTGTGTATTCAATTTTTGATTCAGTCCCATATGGACGCCGCAGGTACTTATTGCAGCGGGGTTTGTGGTTAGCCACCTTGGTGAAACGTAATGAGGGCGGACATTCTACGGGAATACGCGGTAATCGCCAATCCTTGTTACCCATTGATAAGCTACATTTATTAGCGAAGGTGACGATAAAACGGAAATATTCTCGTTTACGGGATAAAAGTGACCTGACGCAATATTTGGGTTTTGCTGCTTACTGATAATGTTGTCACAAAAAGTGAGGGTGACTGCATGGATAAATTACTTGAGCGTTTTTTACAGTACGTATCGCTGGATACCCAATCTAAACCGGGTGTCCGTCAGGTGCCGAGCACCGAAGGCCAATGGAAACTGTTACAGCTGTTAAAGACGCAACTGGAAGAGTTGGGTCTGGTCAACGTCACGTTAAGTGAAAAAGGGACGGTAATGGGGACGCTCCCCGCCACCGTGAGCGGCGATATTCCGGCCATTGGTTTTATTTCTCATGTTGATACCTCACCGGATTTTAGCGGTAAAAACGTAAATCCGCAGATTGTTGAGAGCTATCGCGGCGGCGACATTGCACTGGGGGTGGGCGACGAAGTGTTGTCCCCGGTGATGTTCCCGGTGTTACACCAGCTGCTCGGGCAGACGCTGATCACCACCGACGGCAAAACGCTGCTGGGGGCTGACGATAAAGCCGGGGTGGCCGAGATCATGACCGCGCTGGCGGTGCTGAAGCACAACAAGGTGCCGCACGGCGATATCCGCGTCGCTTTTACACCGGATGAAGAGGTGGGCAAAGGGGCGAAGCATTTCGACGTTGAGGCGTTCGACGCCCGCTGGGCCTACACCGTGGACGGCGGCGGCGTGGGCGAGCTGGAGTTTGAGAATTTCAATGCGGCGTCGGTGAATATTCGCATCGTTGGTAACAACGTCCACCCGGGCACGGCGAAAGGGGTAATGGTAAACGCGCTGTCGCTGGCGGCCCGCATTCATGCCGAAGTCCCGGCAGAGGAGAGCCCGGAACAAACAGAGGGCTATGAGGGGTTCTACCACCTCACCAGCATCAAAGGGACGGTCGATCGCGCAGACATGCACTACATCATCCGCGATTTTAACCGCGACGGCTTTGAAGCGCGCAAACGCAGGATGATGGATATCGCCAAAAAGGTGGGGAAAGGGCTGCACCCGGATTGCTACATTGAGCTGATCATCGAGGACAGCTATTACAATATGCATGAAAAGGTGATCGAGCATCCGTACATTCTTGAGGTGGCACAGCAGGCGATGCGCGACTGTGGGGTTGAACCGCAGTTAAAACCGATCCGCGGCGGCACCGACGGGGCACAGCTCTCCTTTATGGGATTGCCGTGCCCGAATATTTTCACCGGCGGCTACAACTACCACGGCAAACATGAGTTCGTGACGCTTGAGGGGATGGAGAAAGCGGTGCAGGTGATCGTGCGGATTGCCGAGCTTACGGCGAAACACCAGTAATTGCCCGGTGGCGCTACGCTTACCGGGCCTACACCCAGGCCGGGCAAACAACGTGCCGCCCGGCACTTTCACAAATGGGGAGGGAACCTCATATGTCAAACTACCGTCGTCACTACGTGCCGGGCGGAACCTGGTTTTTCACCGTTAACCTGCTAAACCGGCGCAGCGATCTGCTCACGCGCCATATCAATACGCTTCGCACGGTGACGCAATGCATTAAACATGCAAAACCCTTTCTGATTAACGCCTGGGTGATCCTGCCCGAACATATGCACTGCATCTGGACGTTGCCCGAAAACGACACCGACTATTCCGGCCGCTGGCGTGACATTAAAAAGACCTTCACCCGAGCCCTGGGAAAGTCGGGTATCTGGCAGCCGCGGTTCTGGGAACATACCATCCGGGATGAAAACGACCTGCGCAGGCATACGGATTACATCTATATCAACCCGTTAAAACATGGCTATGTCAGGCGAGTAAAAGACTGGCCCTATTCGACCTTTCATCGTGACGTGCGGGAAGGGCTCTATCCAGAAGATTGGGCGGGGGAGATAGAGGATTTTGACGCAGGCGAGCGCCGGTAAAAAATGCCGGGTGGCGGCTACGCCTTACCCGGCCTACGGTAGAGTGTTGCAGTTGTAGGCCCGGTAAGCGGAGCGCCACCGGGCATTATCACGTATACGTTGTAGGTCGGGCAAACGCAGTGCCGCCCGGCAACGAACAAACGACTCAGTCCTCGAAGAACCAGTACCCGCTGTTGACCAGCGCCGCCAGCATGGCGAGGAACGACGGGTCTTCCAGCGCATCACCGAACTTGTCGGCCGTCAGCACCGTATGGCTGGCCAGCACTTCTACAGCCGGACGGTGCGGGGAGTCCAGTTGCTCGCCATTGACGTAAACTTCTTCGCCAATGCGTAACACGCGCAAGCCACCCAGACGCACCAGCTTGTCACCCTGCTGCAGCGCATCGTAAATCTCATCGGGCTGATACGGCGGCTCCGGCAGGGAGACGTCCAGCTCGTGACGGGACTGGCTGATAAACTCCCCGAACCACTGGTTGAAATGCTGCGGCTGGTTGATCAGATCCAGCATCATCCCGCGCAGTTTATCCAGCTCTTCGGGCAGGATATCGGCCGGATGCTCACGGGCAGGCACGTCCGGATCGCTGAAGCGATGGCTGCCCAGCTCGCGCTGCAGAACATAATCGGCAAATCCGCTGATCATCTCGCGACCGCTTGGCGCGCGGAAGCCCACCGAATAGTTCATCGAGTTCTCAAGGGAGTAGCCTTCATGCGGGAATCCCGGTGGAATATAGAGAATATCGCCCGGCTCCAGCTCTTCGTCGATGATGCCAACAAAAGGATCCACCTGTAGCAGGTCGGGATGCGGGCAGTGCTGCTTCATCGGCACCTTCTCGCCTACGCGCCAGCGGCGACGACCGGTACCCTGAATGATAAACACGTCATATTGATCCAGATGCGGGCCAACGCCGCCTCCCGGCACGGAGAAGGAGATCATCAGATCGTCCATCCGCCAGTCGGGCAGGGCGCGGAACGGCTGCATCAGGGCTGCGGCGGGCTGGTGCCAGTGGTTGACCGCCTGCACCAGCAGGGACCAGTTGGTCTCGCCCAGGTGATCGAAGCTTTCAAACGGGCCGTGGCTGACCTGCCATTTGCCCTCGTTATGGCTGACGAGGCGGCTGTCGACTTCACTCTCCATGGCGAGGCCGGCCAGTTCATCGGGCGAGATCGGATCGACGAAATGGGTAATGCCGCGTTTCAGAACGACCGGGCGCTTTTGCCAGTAGCGTTCGATAAAGTCGGGCCAGTTAAGAGCTAATTGATAATCCATTTTTATATTCCGCAGGCTTTTACTGAGTCGGATTATAACGGAAGCTCAGCGACCTGCGTGCGAGAATCACGCTTTTTTCAACCGAAGGCTTAACTCTCGTCACTTGTAAGGTGCTGGCGACCAAAAATCGCCTCCATACGCGCCCCGCCGAGCAGGCTATCGCCGGTGTCGATCCGGCCGTCGTACTGCTCAACAATGTCGCGCGCAACCGACAGACCTACCCCCTGGCCGGGGCGTAGGGTGTCGGCACGCTGCCCGCGATCGAAGACCTGATCGCGTTTGCCCTGCGGGATCCCCGGGCCGTCATCCTCAACGATAATGTGCAGCTCATCTTCCCCCTGGCGGGCCGAGACCTCGACGAACTCAAGGCAGTATTTACAGGCGTTATCGAGCAGGTTGCCCATCACTTCCATAAAGTCGTTCTTTTCGCCCACAAAGCTGATTTCAGGCGAGATATCGAGGGTGATGTTCACCCCCTTGCGCTGATAGACCTTATTCAGGGCCGAGGTCAGGCTGTCCAGCAGCGGAGCAACGGGGTGCAGCTCCCGGCTCAGCAGGGTGCTGCCGGTTCGCATGCTGGCGCGGTGCAGGTAGTAACCGATCTGCTGAGAGATACGGCTGATCTGCTCCAGCATCACCGGTTCCGCCTCATCGGCGCTCAGCTTCGCACTGCGTAAGGAGCGCATCGTGCTTTGCATCACCGCCAGCGGGGTTTTCAGGCTATGCGTCAAATCGGTCAGGGTGGTGCGGTATTTGTCGTAACGTTCACGCTCGCTTTTCAGCAGCCGGTTCAGGTTGCGCACCAGGCTGGTGAGTTCACGCGTGGTGTTGGGGTTGAGTTTTTCCCGGTGGTGCTCTTCCAGCTCGCGCACCTCTTTCGCCAGCGACTCGATGGGCCGCAGGCTCCACCAGGCGGCCAGCCACAGCAGGGGGATCACCAGCAGCAGGTTGGCTGCCAGCACATACACAAACCAGTTCCACACGGTATAAGAGCGTTTTAGCTCTACCGGAATAGTGTCGATAACCACAATCGTCAGCTGCGGCATTTGCATGGTGGCGGGGTAGATATTGACCGCCACCGAGTGGGTCAGCTCGCTGTCATCGTCGTCCTCGCGGATTTCGGCCAGCTCTTTCTGCATGTGCCGGTCGTTACCGACCAGCACGCTGGTGGCATCCACATCCGCCTCCAGCTCGTGAAAGCCGTTGGCTTTGAGCCACTCAGGGCGGATGCTTTTGATCAGCCAGGGCACATCGCGCTGGGCCCACAGCAGCTTGCCTTTCTCATCGTAAATCAGCGACATGGTCGGGCTCTGACGATCCAGATGTTCCGGCATATCGATGGTAATTTTATTGTCTTCCCATTTCGCGAGGGTATAGAACAGATTGCTTTCGCCACGCAGCAGGCGGAAGGTGGTTTTATCAAAGCTGACGCTGTAGCCCACCAGCGCCACCATCCCGTAGGCCAGCGAGAGCACCAGCACCACCACCGCCGTGGCCAGCAGGAAGCGAAACCGCAGTGACAGCGGCAGAAAGTGACGAGAGAGATTTTTCATTTAGCGTAATTCGAACAGATAGCCCTGACCACGTACGGTGGTGATGACATCCTCCGGATACTGGGCCTGAATTTTTTTGCGCAGACGCCCCATCAGCACATCGATGGTGTGGCTTTCGCGCAGTTCGGCGTCGGGGTAGAGTTGGAGCATCAGGGAATCTTTGCTCACCACTTTGCCGCTGTTGCGGATCAGCGTCTCCATAATGGTGTATTCGAAGGCGGTGAGCTTAATCACCTCGTCATGAATGGCCAGTTCGCGGCGGGAGAGATCCACCTGAAACGGCGGAATGGAGATCACCTGCGAGGCCAGACCGCTGTTGCGGCGCATTAGCGCCTGCATGCGGGCGGCAACTTCTTCAATATGAAAGGGTTTAGTGACGTAGTCATCCGCTCCGGCGCTCAGCACCTCAACCTTATCCTGCCAGCCTTCGCGGGCGGTTAACACCAGCACCGGCAAGGAGACATCGTGGCTGCGCCATCGGCGGATCAGCGAGAGGCCATCTTCATCAGGCAGACCCAGGTCAACGATGGCGATATCAGGCAGATGTTCATTGAGATAGTAGTCGGCCTCTTTTGCATCTTCGGCATCGTCCACCTGATGCCCCATTTCCTGAAGCTGAACCTTCAGGTGATGACGTAGCAACGCATTATCCTCAACAACCAGTACGCGCATCATCGCTTCTCCCTAATATGAATGGTCTGAATAGTTTAAGCTGATTATGTTGCGGAGGGGATAAACATTTCGTAAACCGGAGGGGAGGGAACCCTCTTTCCGGGCGGAAAGAGGGTAAAAAGCGTTATTTCAGCTCATCAACCATCGCAATGGCGCGGCCGATGTAGTTGGCCGGGGTCATCGCTTTCAGGCGGGTTTTCTCATCTTCTGGCAGTTCCAGACCGTCGATAAACTGCTTCATCCCTTCGGCGTCAACGCGCTTGCCGCGGGTCAGCTCTTTCAGTTTTTCGTACGGCTTTTCGATGCCATAGCGGCGCATCACGGTCTGGATCGGCTCCGCCAGGACTTCCCAGTTGTGATCCAGCTCGTCAAGCAGACGCTCGCGGTTCACTTCCAGCTTGCTCACGCCCTTCAGGGTAGATTGATACGCAATCAGCGCATAGCCAATGCCCACGCCGAGGTTACGCAGCACGGTGGAGTCGGTCAGGTCGCGCTGCCAGCGGGATACCGGCAGTTTGCTCGCCATGTGTTGCAGCAGGGCGTTCGCCAGGCCCAGGTTGCCTTCGGAGTTTTCGAAGTCGATCGGGTTCACCTTGTGCGGCATGGTGGACGAGCCGATTTCACCTGCGATGGTCTTCTGCTTGAAGTGGTTCAGAGCGATGTAGCCCCACACATCGCGGTCGAAGTCGATCAGGATGGTGTTGAAGCGCGCGATGCAGTCAAACAGCTCGGCGATATAGTCGTGAGGCTCGATCTGGGTGGTGTACGGGTTCCACTGGATGCCCAGAGACGTCACAAACTCTTCACTGAACTGGTGCCAGTCCACTTCCGGGTAGGCCGCAATGTGGGCATTGTAGTTACCGACGGCACCGTTGATTTTGCCGAGGATCTCCACCTGTTCTAACTGGCGGTACTGGCGCTCCATACGGTAGGCGACGTTAGCCATCTCTTTACCGATGGTGGACGGGGTGGCTGGCTGACCGTGGGTACGGGAGAGCAGCGGAATATCGCGATACTCTACTGCCAGGGCTTTCACCGCGTCGATGATTTTTCGCCAGTACGGCAGCACCACCTCCTCACGCGCGGTAGAGAGCATCAGAGCGTGGGAGAGGTTGTTGATATCTTCTGAGGTGCAGGCGAAGTGAATAAATTCGGATACCGCGTGCAGCGCCGGGACGCTTGCCACTTTCTCTTTCAGGAAATACTCAACCGCTTTGACGTCGTGGTTGGTGGTGCGCTCGATGGTTTTGATGCGCGCGGCGTCTTCTTCGTTGAACTCAGCAACGATTTTATCAAGGTAATCGTTTGCCTGGCTGTCAAAAGCAGGAACTTCCGCGATCGCTGCCTGTGCGGCCAGCTTTTGCAGCCAGCGTACTTCAACCTGGACACGGAATTTCAGCAGACCATATTCGCTGAAGATCCCGCGCAGCGCGCTGACTTTATCGCCGTAGCGTCCATCGACAGGGGAAACGGCGGTCAGTGAGGATAATTCCATAGTTCGCAACTCCGGGAGGTTAACAATGAGCAAGAATTTGTTTTGCCTGAGTCGTCAGGCGATTACGATAAAACATTAACTGCAGGCGGCCACCGCCGACCTGATGCCACAGTACCGCGGCACGAATACCGGCCAGCAGCGAGGCGCGCACTTTGGCCTGCACCTGTGGGCTTTGCAGGACGGCAGGGGAGCCGGTGACCTGGATCCGCGGTCCCAGTGGACTAATGACATCCACATAAATGCCGGCCATGGCGCTGAGTAAGGTATCGGACTGCAAATCGAAATGATCGAGCTGACGCTGGAGGCCACCAATGCGATCGCCCAGGGTGTCCATGGCCCCTTTAGCGGCGTTCAGTTTGCGCTCCAGCACCATCATGCTCAGGGTATAGCGCGTCAGTTCCGCGTTCAGCCCCTGACGGTTGCTGGCATTTAACACACCGAGTAAGGTTTCCAGACCGAGGCGAAGATTCGCTTCGCTACCACCAAAGACACCGAGGGTTGAACTGGGGTTCAGATCCACGACGCTGTTGAGCGAAACGTGCAGCGCGTCAGCGTCACAATGACCCTGATGTGCCAGCTGTTGCACCAGACGGGCAGACTGGCAAATTCCCGCCAGCGCCAGGGTGATGTCATAAAAGTTCTTCGCCACACTGGCTCCTTTCTGTGTGTAATCGCATTAAACCGCAGTCAGCGGCAGGCGTTGTTCGATAATACCGCCGCCGAGGCAGATCTCACCGCTGTAAAACACGGCAGACTGGCCCGGGGTAACGGCGGCGACCGGCTCGTCAAAACGCACTTCAATGCGTTCGTCGTCCAGTGCGGTAACAGTGCAGGGAATATCGGTCTGACGATAACGGGTTTTCACCGTGCAGCGCAGCGTGCCTTTCAGCGGCTCGCGGTCAACCCAGTGCAGCTGCTGAGCAATCAGGCCGACGGACATCAGACGCGGATGGTCATGGCCCTGGGCCACAATCAGAATATTATTTTCAACATCTTTATCAACGACGTACCACGGATCTTCGCTACCCTCTTTAATACCGCCGATCCCCAGCCCTTTACGCTGGCCTAAGGTGTGATACATCAGTCCCTGGTGCTCGCCAATCACATCGCCATCAACAGTGATGATTTTACCCGGCTGGGCAGGCAGATAGCGACCAAGGAATTCACGGAATTTACGCTCACCGATAAAGCAGATGCCGGTGGAGTCTTTTTTCTTTGCGGTGATCAGATCCAGCTCTTCAGCGATTTTACGCACTTCCGGTTTTTCCAGTTCACCCACCGGGAACAGGCTTTGAGCAATCTGTTCGTGGCCGAGGGTATAGAGGAAGTAGCTCTGATCTTTATTGCCGTCGAGACCGCGCAAGAGTTGGCTTTTGCCGTCGACATCGGCACGGCGCACATAGTGACCTGTCGCGATGTAATCAGCGCCCAGGTCTTCAGCGGCGAATTCAAGGAAGGCTTTAAATTTGATCTCTTTGTTGCACAGGATATCCGGGTTCGGCGTGCGGCCGGCTTTGTATTCAGCCAGGAAATGCTCGAAGACGTTATCCCAGTACTCTGCGGCAAAATTGACGGTGTGCAGTTCAATGCCGAGCTTATCGCAAACCGCCTGCGCATCAGCCAGATCCGCAGCAGCGGTACAGTATTCCTCGCCATCGTCTTCTTCCCAGTTCTTCATGAACAGGCCTTCAACCTTATAGCCCTGTTGCAGCAACAGCCAGGCTGATACGGAAGAATCGACGCCGCCGGACATGCCGACGATCACTTTTTTTTGGCTTTCAGACATTGGAATACTCACGACATTGAACTTCAAGGCGGCGTATTCTATCACGCGCCCCCGGCATTGACACCCTCTGTAAACGGCCAGTTAAATTCGCCGATCGTCTCCAGCGGCAGACGATTGCCGGCGAGATAGCTGCGAATGCTCTCCGCAACCAGCGGCGAGCGCAGATGGGTCGCGCTCAGAATGGTATCGGCGTCCACCCACAGGCAGCGGTCGATATCGCTGTCATGTGGTTCAGTGGCGCACGTTTCGCTAAGCTCAATGGCAAACAGGAAGCGCAAAAACGGCGTTTTATCCGGGGCGATCCACTGATGTAAACGGATGAAGTGCTGGGGCTCGGCATGGATGCCGGTCTCTTCCCATAGCTCTCGCTTTGCGGCCTGAACCAGCGTCTCGTCGGCTTCAAGATGGCCCGCGGGCTGATTCCATAACGCTTTGCCGTTAATGGTCTCTTCTACAACCAAAAATTTTCCCTGGGCGTGGACAATGGTGGCCACCGTAACGTGCGGCTTAAACATGATGCTCTCCTTGATCGGTAACGTCCCGCCACTCACCGTTGGCGAGAGAATCCAGCGTGTAACTGCCCATCGCGTAGCGAATCAGGCGCAATGTCGGATGCCCGACATGGGCCGTCATGCGACGCACCTGGCGGTTGCGGCCTTCATAAAGGGTGACTTTGATCCACGACACGGGAATCGATTTACGCTCGCGGATCGGCGGGTTGCGCGGCCAGAGCCACTCGGGCTCGCTGACCAGTTCAATGCCTGCGGGCAGGGTGGGGCCATCGTTCAGGGTGACGCCGTTACGCAATGCCGCCAGCGCCTCGTCGTCCGGGACGCCTTCAACCTGCACGTAGTAGATCTTGCCGGTGCGTTTGCCTGGCTGAGTGAGTTTTGCCTGTAGCTCGCCGTCATTGGTGAGCACCATCAGCCCCTCGCTGTCGCGATCGAGCCGGCCTGCGGCATAGACCCCCTCAACGGGGATGTAATCTTTCAGGGTGCTGCGCCCGGCTTCGTCGGTGAACTGCGGCAGGACATCGTAAGGTTTATTGAACAAAATAACGCGCGTTGGCGCACGTTGCTTACGTGGCTTAGTCGCTTGTCGTGTGCTGAATCGTTCAACCCGGTGATTTCTAAAAGAAGTTTTCTGCATGGTATTTTCAGACGTTATCAATTGCCGCATTATAGCCTAATAACGAATGCCTTTCATGGCGCCGGACATTCAGGTACTATCGATGGGCTCATTACAAATTATTAACATAAGATCAGTAACAACCAGAAGCGCTCGAAGGAGAGGTTAATGGAAAGCAAAGTAGTTGTTCCGGCGGAAGGTAAAAAGATCACCCTGCAAGACGGTAAGCTGAACGTCCCACACAATCCGATTATCCCGTTCATCGAAGGTGACGGAATCGGTGTTGACGTAACCCCAGCGATGCTGAAAGTGGTGGATGCCGCTGTTGAGAAAGCCTATAAAGGCGAGCGTAAAATTTCCTGGATGGAAATTTACACCGGTGAAAAATCTACCCACGTTTATGGCCAGGACGTCTGGCTGCCGACTGAGACGCTGGATCTGATCCGTGACTACCGCGTTGCCATCAAAGGCCCGCTGACCACCCCAGTTGGTGGCGGTATTCGCTCCCTGAACGTTGCGCTGCGTCAGGAACTCGACCTGTACGTGTGCCTGCGCCCGGTACGTTACTACCAGGGCACCCCAAGCCCGGTTAAACACCCTGAACTGACCGACATGGTTATCTTCCGTGAGAACTCCGAAGATATCTACGCGGGTATCGAGTGGAAAGCCGACTCTGCCGACGCACAGAAAGTCATTAAATTCCTGCGCGAAGAGATGGGCGTGAAGAAAATTCGCTTCCCTGAACATTGCGGCATCGGTATCAAACCGTGCTCTGAAGAAGGCACCAAGCGCCTGGTTCGTGCAGCGATTGAGTACGCGATCACCAACGACCGTGACTCTGTGACCATCGTTCACAAAGGCAACATCATGAAGTTCACCGAAGGTTCCTTCAAAGACTGGGGCTATCAGTTGGCGACGGAAGAGTTTGGTGGTGAGTTGATCGATGGCGGCCCATGGCAGAAAATTAAGAACCCGAACACCGGCAAAGAGATCATCATTAAAGATGTGATCGCCGATGCGTTCCTGCAGCAGATCCTGCTGCGTCCGGCCGAGTACGACGTTATCGCCTGTATGAACCTGAACGGTGACTACATCTCCGACGCCCTGGCGGCGCAGGTTGGCGGTATCGGTATCGCACCAGGCGCGAACATCGGTGACGAGTGCGCCCTGTTTGAAGCGACCCACGGGACTGCACCTAAGTACGCTGGTCAGGATAAAGTGAACCCAGGTTCTATCATCCTGTCCGCAGAAATGATGCTGCGTCACATGGAATGGTTCGAAGCCGCAGACCTGATCGTTAAAGGTATGGAAGGCGCGATTAACGCCAAAACCGTAACTTACGATTTCGAACGTCTGATGGAAGGCGCTAAGCTGCTGAAATGTTCAGAGTTTGGTGACGCGATCATCGCGAACATGTAATCCGGATTTCGGGTTATATGCGAACGGGAGCCTAATGGTTCCCGTTTTTTATTATTAGTTTTCGAACGGTTATCAAAAGTTTATCAAAACAAGTTATCAAAACCCCACCCCAAAATCCTATATCGCGATTGTCGTCCAGTCCTTCCCACGGTCATCATGATAGCCATCAGTCTGCTGCTGGGACCTATGTCCAAGAAGCTCTTTCGTGTTCACACCCTGCGCTTTATATAACCTTTCCGCTAAAGAACGCTGCTCGTGAAAAGTAGACGGCGTCTTGCCTTCTTCCAGTGGTATCTCTGCTTTGTCACGGGCCTTGCTGAAATTTGTGGTCAGCGTATTGGATCTAACCTGCGAGCCTCGTTCTGCTTGAGAGGTGGCTCTGAAAAAATGAACCAGATAAGGGCTGACCGCATAATCCCTGCAACGCGAAATTATATCCCGCAAACTCAAGTTTATTGCGTTGAGGCGAAGCGAGAGAGGGATGGCAATTTTGCTCCCTGTCTTTTCCTGAAGTACGTGCAGGTGATCATCCCAGACATCGCTAAACTTCATATTGGAAATATCACCGAGGCGCTGGCCCGTCACCAATGCCAGTAGCATTGCATTCCCCATATATTGATGGGTGCTGTCTGCAATATCGAAAATCCTCTGCCATTCCTCCAGGCTAAGGCGCTGGCGGGTGATTTTTCGGCGGGGTTTTTTGGTCGCTGAGGCAGGATCGTAACCCGGAGGAACCTCACCCGCATGCTGCGCTTCTTTAAAAATATCAACCAACACTGTCCGAACTACTTGGGCCATTCTCGGCTGACCGGCTGTGACGTACTCATCGAGCAATTGCGCGATATCGCGGACATCCACTGATGGCAGCAACTTCATTCCGACACGCTCACGCAACAACGAAACCGGCTTGCTTTTCTGTTTGAACGTGTTCAGCTTGATATCGCCCGTCGCCAGACGCTCTTGCTGAATTTTCCAGTATCGGTCGAGCCATGTTGATACCGTGATCGCCTTACCTTTGCTGGTGGCGATCCTGTCGCTGATCGCCAGAATTTGCCGGGTCCTCTGTTCTGCCAGGCGCTCGTTTGCTTCCGTGGCGATCGCTACAGCTTCGGCCTCATCAGTGCCTAACGCATGGAATTTGCCAGTGACTGGATGTTTATAGCGCCAGTAAACCTTATTCACCTTCCTGCTGTAGAGGGGGTAAAGGTTCGGAACGGATACATTGTTTTTACGTGGTCTGGCAGCCATCGTTCAAAATCCTTTGCAGCAATATGGAGTCGTTCTTCTTAACTACCGGCGCGGTCAATTCACCTACCAGTTCAGCATCTTCACGAACACGCCATAAGCGGCCCTGCTTCATAGCTGGTGGAGAGAACTGATTCTGCTTCGCATATCGTCGAAGTGTCGACACGCTTGGAGGGTTGCTTCTGTATTTTTCAGCGGCCCATTCTTCGAGAGTTAACATCTGGATCATATGCTTTACCTCATAATGGCCCAGAAACGGGCCATTGGCTGAAAAACTGAAATCAGATTGCTGTCAGGCGCTGCCAGATAGCTGATACGTATTTGACCTGGTGGCGGGCGTCGGCCAGGGCATTGTGTTGATCGCCTTCAAAAGGGATGTCGTAGCGCGAGTTCAACCCAACAGCTTTGCCCAGTTCGACGACGGTACGCACATCCCGATAGTTCCAGTGCGGGATCAGGAAGGGCGTATCGGCCAGCTCGAAAGCGGCTTCCAGAAGCGAGCAATCGAACGAACAGCCATTCCCCCAGAGCTGAACATTCTTCGAGCCGTTAGCCGCGTTTTCAGCAATGAAGTCGAGAAATTGCTCCAGCGCTTCCACCAGACCGACCGTATCATCCACCACGATTGCAGATCGGGCTTCCGGCGATTGCTTCATCCACCAGAGGATGGTACTGGCGTCCGGTCTGGCCCCGAATGACATTGACGATTCAAGGTTGATCACCTGATAGTATTCAGCACCGGTTTCCCCGCTGGCCGGGTCAAAGAATATCGCCCCCATAGAAACAATCGGCGCGCCCGGCTTTTTGCCCATTGTCTCGAGATCCACCATCAGGTGCGTGAACATGGTTTCCGAATTTACGGAATCAGGCTCGAACATTTCCAGCTCATCTTTCAGTCCCGCCTCCATTACCGCATAGGTTGCATCGCCAGCCACGGCACCACAGTCAGGGCAACCGCCGCCACCTTCGGTACCACAGCCAGTGCAGATAGTTCCCGCTACGGCATCTGTTTGCGCAGCAGCTGCATTAGCGCCTTCGCTTGGTGAAACCGCATCACTATTTTCTCCTTCCGCCGGGTTAGTCTCTTCCATCTGCCCATCGCTGGTGGTCTCCTCATTAACCGGTGAACGGTCATCATTTTCTGGTTGGTTTTCGTTCATAAGGCCTTCGATGGAGAACATGCCGCCGCCGAGGTTCGCGACCTGCGGCTGGCTGGTAGCGGCTTTTTCCGCTTCAATCTTCTCGTTAATTTCTTTTTCCCAGCTAACCTCTGGGGTGTGGCGAGCCGCCGCCAGCGTCTCCGCTGTAGGATTCTCGTGGTCGGTTTCGGTAAGGTTTGCGTGGATGTGTCCGCGAATATGCTTAGGCTCGAAGTGAATTCCTTTAAAAGCGGTACGGATCAGCGCAAAAATTGCAGCGCGGGAATAATCCAGAATGCTGGGTGTTGCGCGCAAAGCTTCAGACCATTCTTTAAACGGGCTGTCTTTCGCTGCGACGATAGCCTTCGCCTGGCGGAAAACATCACTTGGGATGTCGTAAATATTGAAATCCGTTGGCAGCGTTGCCAAAGCAATCTCAGTATCGAGCCCGTCAAAGTCTGGTTTGTAGTTAGGGTTGCGATCGGTTTTTCCGCCGCCGCCCGGCTGCGCTGCCGACACTTCAGTTTCAGCAGCTGGCGCAGGCAGTGGCAGCAACTCAGTTGCAGCATTGAATTCAGCCGTCATCGTCTGGTTAACAAACTCCAGATGAGCAGCCGGGTTCAGGTGGATATTCTCCGGCGCGATGCGCACAAGGTTGAAGATGGCCGCGCGGTTGACCGCCAGAACGCCGGGTTGGTTGCGCAGGATTTTGCTCCAGCACTTCCAGTCTTCATCTTTATTCGACACCATCTCTTTCGCACGACGAAGAATGCCGCCCGGGATTTCCCGATGGTTGAAGTCCATCGGCAGCAGGGCGCAGGCGATCTCAAGGTCGAGGGTGTCCAGGGTATGGTGTGCGTCAGCGCCGCGATCAGTTACGTATCCGCCATCGGCATTGGTCCCGGCGTCAGTGCGCTGCACGAGGTTAATACGATTGCCGGCGGCCCATTCGCGCGTCAGG
>DERO01000048.1:0-35270 GCA_002360945.1 Leclercia adecarboxylata
GTAGCCCGTGTTGAGGGCGTCAGGTGTTTTAAGCCGCAGGGTGTAATGAAACAGTTCGCTCAGGGTTTCGGTGCCCGTGAGGCTGGCAAAGGTCAGCACGCCGGGGGGGATGGCGGCGCCGCTGACGGTGACGGTGCGGGTGCCGCCGCCCGTCGCGGAAAGGGTATCCGGAATATCGCGGGCCCCTGATTCGACAGTGTCCGGAATAATACCGGTTGCGCCCTTTTTATCCGTCAGCGGCTGAAAACTCATGGCTTGCTCCTTTGCCTGGCGATATGTTTGCGGATCCAATTATTTATATTTACCGATCTGGTATTCAGTTGCCCTTATAATTTGTCGTCATTACATTTTCTTCGCAAATACACTTAATTCACCTGAAAGAATATGAATGCCAGAATCTATTTTATGAAGTTAATATTGTCAACGAGATCATTGAGCAGCGTGTATTAGTGGGCTTATCGGAATAAATATTTTCGAGGGATTGCAGGGCGCATGCTTAATACGAAACACAAAAAGTATGAATAAGTACTTGTTAAGTTGTTCTATTTATTGTTCATCAGGCTGTCATTAATAATGCCGATTAACATTTAATTAATCTATAGATTCAAACCACAAAATAATTCATAGTAATATTTAAAATAGCACTCCCCTATTGAATAACCGACTCTTTCATCTTAAGTAAAAGAGTCGGTATAAGAGATATTAAGACGCTGCAATAAACAGATCCCGCAGCTGATGCAGCTGGTCGCGGATCTGCGCGGCCTCTTCGAACTCCAGATTCTGCGCGTGCTGCATCATCTGCCCTTCCAGTTCATGAATTTTCTGCTGCAGCGCTTTCGGCGTCAGGGCAACGGTATCGGCCTCCACCGGTGAGCGTGACTTGCCGCGTCCCTTCGGTTTGGTTTTGGCGATGTTCTGGCCGAGCGCCAGGATATCCACCACCTTCTTGTTCAGCCCCTGCGGCGTGATGCCGTGCTCTTCGTTGTAAGCCTGCTGCTTCTCGCGGCGGCGTTCGGTTTCGCCGATCGCTTTCGCCATCGACGGGGTGATCTTATCCCCGTAGAGAATCGCTTTACCGTTAACGTTACGCGCTGCACGACCGATGGTCTGGATCAGCGAACGCTCGGAGCGCAGGAAGCCCTCTTTATCGGCGTCCAGAATCGCTACCAGCGACACTTCCGGCATATCCAGCCCTTCACGCAACAGGTTGATCCCCACCAGCACGTCGAACTCGCCCAGTCGCAGATCGCGGATAATCTCCATACGCTCTACAGTGTCGATATCCGAATGCAGATAGCGCACCTTCTCACCGTGCTCCTCGAGGTATTCGGTCAGGTCTTCCGCCATGCGTTTGGTCAGCGTGGTAACCAGCACGCGCTCGTTGATGGCCGCCCTGGCGCGGATCTCCGACAGCAGGTCGTCTACCTGGGTAGCGACCGGACGCACTTCGATAATCGGATCCAGCAGGCCGGTCGGACGTACCACCTGATCCACCACGTCATCGCCCGATTTCTCCAGCTCGTAATTGCCTGGCGTGGCCGAAACGTAGATGGTCTGCGGCACCAGCGCCTCAAACTCTTCAAACTTCATTGGACGGTTATCCAGCGCGGACGGCAGGCGGAAGCCGTACTCCACCAGGGTCTCTTTACGCGCCCGGTCGCCACGGTACATGCCGCCAATCTGCGGCACCGTGACGTGGGATTCATCGATCACCAGCAGGCCGTCGGCAGGCAGGTAGTCAAACAGGGTTGGCGGCGACTCGCCCGGCCCGCGGCCAGAGAGATAGCGCGAGTAGTTTTCGATACCGGAGCAGTAGCCCAGCTCGTTCATCATCTCGAGATCGAACTGGGTACGCTGGCTGATGCGTTGCTCTTCCAGCAGCTTGTTGTTGTACAGCAGTACCTTGCGGCGCTCGGCCAGCTCAACTTTGATATCTTCCATCGCCTGCACGATGCGCTCGCGCGGGGTCACGTAGTGGGTTTTCGGATAGACGGTGAAGCGCTGAATAATCGACTCCACGTGGCCGGTCAGCGGGTCAAACAGCGACAGCCGCTCCACCTCTTCATCGAACAGCTCAACGCGCAAGGCGAAGTCGTCCGACTCCGCCGGGAAGATGTCGATAACCTCCCCACGAACGCGGAAGGTACCGCGCTGGAACGCCTGATCGTTGCGGGTGTACTGCAGCTCCGCCAGACGCCGCAGGATGGCGCGCTGATCGATAATCATCCCCTGAGTCAGGTGCAGCATCATCTTCAGGTAGAGATCGGGATCGCCGAGGCCGTAAATGGCTGACACTGAGGCCACCACCACCACGTCACGACGTTCGAGCAGGGCTTTGGTTGCCGACAGACGCATCTGCTCGATATGCTCGTTCACCGAGGCATCCTTTTCGATAAAGGTATCGGAGCTGGGAACGTAGGCTTCCGGCTGGTAGTAGTCATAGTACGAGACGAAGTACTCCACCGCGTTATCGGGGAAGAACTCTTTCATTTCGCCGTACAGCTGCGCGGCCAGGGTTTTGTTGGGTGCCAGCACCATTGTCGGGCGCTGCAGATCGGCGATCACGTTGGCGATGGTGAAGGTTTTACCCGAACCGGTCACCCCCAGAAGCGTCTGGTGTGCAAGCCCATCCTCCAGCCCCTCTTTCAGACGGCGAATCGCTTCGGGCTGATCGCCAGAAGGACGGAAAGCGGAATTCAGTTTGAACGGTTTACTCATGAACGGCGACCTGATGATGATTAATACGGCAGGTGTGTAATTTTACTCCTGATGGCTATTTTTGCCAGTAAATTATACTGGATATAAAACCAGTAACATATGCGCCATTTTGTGCCATCACCAGTGGGAATCAAGCAATGCTGCGCAAAATTTCGGCTGCGGCGGGATAAAATTCCATCAGAGGTGGGTTATCCCCAGAATTTTTTGATTTTTAACATTTGTCAAGGCGAGCCGCCGGACTTTACCCCATCAAATTGACACTTTGATGACAATGATTGCTTTTATTTAACGCGTTGATCTCCAATAAAGTTTTCGAAAAGACGCGTTTCGCAGCAATTCAGGCGCAAGCCGCGTATTCTCTCGCTTACCCTGTGTTTTCTAACTCTAATGCACATGGTTATCCACAGGAATAGTGGATAACTGCCTCCAGCCCATACGGAACGTGACTCGGCCCGTTCCCGGTTTTTACCCCCAGCGCGGCGGTAAAAAATTTTTATCGCCTAATTATGGCGATCTTATGACAAAAAACAGCGAACGAATTGGTGCGGAGTTGCTCACATTTTAACCAAAATAGTACCTGCACCAGGTGCATCATACGGGGCACCGATGCAGTGCATTATCTTCTCTTCATCTGGCTGTTTTTTGAACCTAATCCGAAAAAAGAAGGTTTAAGCGCCGTTTTCCGGGCAGTGGCAAGAGTCTTGCAGAGTATCAGAGGACACCGATGCCTGAAAAGGAGCAACAACATGTTAAGCCTGCGCGCCGTAAACCAGTATTACGGGGATCGCCACACCCTGTGGAACGTTGACCTCGATCTCCCTCCCGGCGTCTGCACCGGCGTTCTCGGGCTACCCGGGATGGGAAAAACCACCCTCGTGAGCTGTATTGCCGGCCTGCTGCCTATCGCCAGCGGGACCATGGTCTGGCACGAGCCCCCCGGTGCATTACACCAGGCCGGGGCGGAAATTAGCTTTGTACCACAGGACAGGCGGATCTTTTCGCAACTGACGGTTGAGGAGAATCTGCATATTGCGCGGATGGCGAAAGGCATCGCGGGGGGAACGGTGAGCCGCGACGTATTTGAGTTCTTTCCGGAGCTTTACCCGCTG
The DNA here is from genome assembly GCA_002360945.1 of Leclercia adecarboxylata. Lineage (GTDB taxonomy): Bacteria > Pseudomonadota > Gammaproteobacteria > Enterobacterales > Enterobacteriaceae > Enterobacter > Enterobacter adecarboxylatus_B. The sequence continues at coordinate 3,828 of DERO01000048.1, forward strand.
CGCCAGCTACGGGCCTCGGGCCTTAATGACGATCAGCAGTACCAGCTGGCACTGGCTAACGCGCTGGTGACCCGCCCTCGCCTGCTGATCCTCGACGAGCCCAGCCGCGGCACCAGCCAGCTGTTTACGCTCAAGCTGGCGCAGCTGCTGCTCAGGTTCAACCGGGATCTGGGGTTATCGGTGCTGCTGGCGGAGCAGCACCTCTCCCTAATCCGTCGGGTGGCGGATCGCTTTTGCCTGCTTTACCGCGGACGCAACGTGGCTCAGGGGCGGGTCAGCGAGCTGGATGACCCGCTGATTGCCCACTGGATGGGGCCGACGGCGTCAGCGCAGTAAGGGTGAGATACTGTCCGACCGCCGCGGTGTCAGCCGCGTCGCCCAGCCACGGGATCTCGCCCAACAGCGGTGCCGGCAGCACGCGCTGGAGCGTCGCCATGTATTCGGCATGGCGTTTACCAGGCGGCACGACCCCGTTTGCCACCCAACCTGCAAAATGCAGCCCCGCCTGCTGAATCGCCTGCGCGGTCAGCATCGCGTGGTTGATACAGCCCAGCTTCACCCCCACCACCAGGATCACCGGCAGACGCTCGGCCATCACCCAGTCGGCGAAGGTTTGATCCTGCGACAGCGGCGTAAACCAGCCGCCCGCGCCTTCCACCAGCACCCAGTCGGCACAGTTCTCCAGGTTGCGTAACCCGGCGGAGAGCGTGCTGAACAGGATCGGGCGCTGCTCATCGGCGCTGATGATGTGCGGCGACGTCGGCTCCGCGAAGGTGTAAGGGTTCACCGTTGGGTAGCTCAGCGCCACGCTGCTGTTGCGCTGTAACGCCAGCGCATCGCTGTTGCGTAGCCCTTCTGCAGTCATCTCGCTGCCGGACGCCACCGGTTTGTATCCGGCTGTGTTATGGCCCCGCGCCCGCGCCGCCTGTAACAGGGCGGTACTGGCGACGGTTTTACCGACCTCGGTGTCGGTGCCGGTGACAAAATAACGTTCAGTCACGTTCGATAATTCCATGAAAAAGTTGATAAGAGAGCGGGAATTTCCCCGCCTGCTGCGGCCAGGCCTGCGCCAGCCGCTGTAGCTGGCCGCGCGTTAAGGGCCTGTTGGCCCGCCCGACGTGCAGATGGGTGGCGCCGATCCCCTTCAGGGACTGCATGGCGCTGAGCGCATCGTCAAACAGCAGCGTGACGGTCTGCACCGCACAGCGGTACTGCCAGCCGGACAAAGCGTCGTTCACCTGCTGCCCGCTCAGGAAGCGGTTGGCGTGCGGCTGGGTGTCCACCGCCTGCCAGGCCTGATTCAGCTCCGGCAGCGAGCCGTTGAGCAGCGTGGTGAAGGCCACCTTGCCGCCCGGCTGCGCCACCCGGTAGAGCTCGTTCAGCGCCTGCGGCAGGCTGGCGCACCACTGCACCGCCAGATGGCTCCAGACTAGGCTGAACTGCCCCTCCGCCAGCGGTATGGCTTCGATATCGGCCTGCAGATAGCAGTCGGCCGCCTGGTTGCGGCGCGCCTCCTCCAGCATCGGAGCGCAGAGATCCATCGCCGTCACATGGCTTCCCGCCTGGCGCCATGCCAGGCTGTTGCTCCCCGGGCCGCAGCCGGCGTCCAGCACGCTGGCAAACCGCTGCTCTGCGAGCAGAGTCCGCAGCCCGTCGGCACTTTGCCGCTGGAGTGCGTCGTGGCGCGAGTAGCTGTGCGCCGCCCGGCCAAAGGCAGCGGCAATCGCCTGTTTATTCACTTGCGGCATGCAGCGCCTCCAGTAACGCGGTGATATCTTCCGGTTCATGCGCCGCCGTCAGGGTCAGGCGCAGGCGCGCCGTCCCCGCCGGTACGGTGGGCGGACGAATGGCGGTCACCCAAATTCCCTGCTCTCTGAGGGTTTGCGCCAGATGCAGGGCCCGCGCGTTTTCCCCGACAATCAGCGGCTGAATGGCGCTCTGCGAGGCGGTGATCGCCAGCGGCAATGCACCCGCGCCCGTGCGGAACTGGTCGATCAACGCCGCCAGCCGCTGGCGACGCGCGTCGCCTTCGTCGCTGCGAATCAGGTTAAAGGCCGCCAGCAGCGCCACCGCCTGGGCAGGCGGCATGCTGGTGCTGTAGATCAGATGGCGGGCGAACTGCAGCAGGTAGTCGGCGACAGAGTCACTGCACAGCACCGCCGCCCCGCTGATCCCGACGCCTTTGCCAAAGGTCACCACCAGCAGTTCTGGCTTGACGCCCTGGCTGGCAGCGCTTCCGCGCCCTTCTGGCCCGGTGACGCCGATGCCGTGGGCGTCGTCCACCAGCAGCCAACTGCCCTGGCGCTGGGCCGCCGCATGGATATCGCCCAGCGGAGCGCTGTCGCCATCCATGCTGAAGATCCCCTCGGTCACCACCAGTTGTTGCCCGGCGCAGGGTTTATCGAGCAGCGAGGCCAGCTGGGCAACATCGTTATGGGCGAAGCGCCTGAGCTGGGCCGGGCTGTGGCTGGCGGCTTCCAGCAGGGAGGCGTGGCTTAAGCGGTCGGCCACGATGCGATCCTCTTTGCCGGTCAGGGCGGCAATCAGCGCCTGATTGGCGGCAAAGCCGGAGATAAACAGCAGCGCCCTGGGGTAGCCGAGCCACCCGGCAAGATGCTCCTCCAGCGCCTGGTGCGCGTGGGTGTAACCGCTGACGTGGCCGGAGCCGCCGCTGCCCACGCCGTACTGCTCCGCGCCCTGCTGCCAGGCGCGGATGATGTCGGGATGCTGGCTCAGGCCGAGATAGTCATTGCCGGAGAAGTTGCAGTATCGCCGCTGCTCGCGGGTGAGAAAGCGCCCGGCGCCGTTCTCCACCGGGGTGCGTACCCGCAGGGCGTCTGCCGCCCGGCGTGCGTCGAGGGCGGCATCAATGCGTTGCTGCCAGGTCATACCGTCGCCGCGTTGTAGAACTGGTCGGTATCGGCGTTGAAAAGCTGCTGTTCGAGCTGGTGCTGCTGCTCGTTATCACCGGTCAGCACCGCCGTCTGCTGGGGGTTGAGCCCCAGCTTGCGGAACAGCTGGACGTCTTTGTCCTCTTCCGGGTTCGGGGTGGTGAGCAGCTTGCAGCCGTAGAAGATGGAGTTAGCCCCGGCCATAAAGCACATCGCCTGAGTCTGCTCGTTCATCTGCTCGCGGCCCGCCGAGAGGCGTACGTAAGAGGTCGGCATCATCACCCGCGCCACTGCGATGGTGCGGATAAAGTCAAAGGCGTCGACGTCATCGTTATCGGCCAGCGGGGTACCTTTCACCTTCACCAGCATGTTGATCGGTACGCTCTCCGGCGGGGTCGGCAGGTTCGCCAGCTGCAGCAGCAGACCGGCGCGATCGGTCACCGTTTCGCCTAAGCCGACAATCCCGCCCGAGCAGACCTTAATGCCCGCCTCGCGCACTTTGTCCAGCGTGTCCAGACGCTCCTGGTAGGTACGGGTGGTGATGATGTTGCCGTAGAACTCCGGCGAGGTGTCGAGGTTGTGGTTGTAGTAATCCAGCCCCGCCGAGGCCAGGCGCTGGGCCTGATGGTCGTCCAGCGTGCCGAGGGTCATACAGGCTTCGAGGCCCATCGCCTTCACGCCCTGCACCATCTGCTCGAGATACGGCATGTCGCGCTCGTGCGGGTTTTTCCAGGCCGCGCCCATGCAGAAGCGGGTCGAACCGGCGTTTTTCGCCTGACGCGCCGACTCCAGCACCTGCTCCACTTCCATCAGGCGCTCGGATTCGAGGCCGGTTTTGTAGCGCGCGCTTTGCGGGCAGTATTTACAGTCTTCCGGGCAGGCCCCGGTCTTGATCGACAGCAGGGTGCTGACCTGCACCTGCTGCGGGTCGAAATGCTGACGGTGGATCTGCTGCGCTTCAAACAGCAGTTCCAGCAGGGGTTTTTCAAATAATGCAGTGACTTGCGACAGTGTCCAGCGAGTCTGGTGAGCCATGGGGCATCTCCAAAAGGGGTTTTTTTCAGGATAGGTTCGGGTTATGCTTGTAAACCTAAATGTTTTCAAAATGGTTTACAAGTCGATTATGACAACGGACGATCTCGCCTTCGATCGGCAACATATCTGGCATCCCTACACCTCCATGACCCAGCCCCTGCCGGTCTATCCGGTAGCGGAAGCGTACGGTTGCGAGCTGACGCTGGCCAGCGGCGAACAGCTGGTGGACGGCATGTCCTCCTGGTGGGCGGCCATTCATGGCTACAACCACCCACGCCTGAACGTAGCGATGAAAGCGCAGATTGACCGCATGTCGCACGTGATGTTTGGCGGCATTACCCATCAACCGGCGGTGGATCTCTGCCGGCGACTGGTGGCCATGACCCCCGAGGCGCTGGAGTGCGTGTTCCTGGCCGATTCCGGCTCGGTGGCGGTGGAAGTGGCGATGAAAATGGCGCTGCAGTACTGGCACGCGAAGGGCGAAAGCCGCCAGCGGTTTATCACCTTCCGCAACGGCTACCACGGCGACACCTTCGGGGCGATGTCGGTGTGCGATCCCGACAACTCGATGCACAGTCTGTGGAAAGGCTATCTGCCGGAAAACCTGTTTGCCCCGGCGCCGCAGAGCCGCTTTGACGGCGAGTGGGATGAGATGGACATGGTCGGCTTTGCCCGCCTGATGGCCGCTCATCGCCACGAGATTGCGGCGGTGATCCTCGAGCCCATCGTGCAGGGCGCGGGCGGGATGCGTATATACCATCCCGAGTGGCTGAAGCGCATCCGCAGGATGTGCGACCGCGAGGGCATCCTGCTGATTGCCGACGAGATCGCGACCGGCTTCGGGCGTACCGGCAAGCTGTTCGCCTGCGAACACGCGGGCATTACCCCGGACATTCTCTGCCTCGGCAAAGCCCTGACCGGCGGCACCATGACCCTCTCCGCCACCCTCACTACGCGCCATGTGGCGGAGACTATCAGCAACGGCGAAGCTGGCTGCTTTATGCACGGCCCGACCTTTATGGGCAACCCGCTGGCCTGTGCGGTCGCCAGCGAGAGCCTGGCCCTGCTGGAGAGCGGTGCGTGGCAGGCTCAGGTGGCCACCATTGAAGCCCAACTGAAAGAGGAGTTGGCGGCGGCGCAGAGTTCAGAGTTTGTCGCCGATGTGCGGGTGCTGGGGGCTATCGGCGTCGTCGAAACGACCCATCCGGTGAACATGGCGGAACTGCAGCGCTTCTTTGTGGCGCGCGGCGTCTGGGTGCGGCCGTTCGGCAAGTTAATCTATCTGATGCCGCCGTATGTGATAAGCCCGGACCAGCTCAGCAGGCTGACCCGGGCCGTGGTGGATGCGGTACAGGAACCGGCGCACTTCAGGGACTAGTTTATGCGTTACACTTCTGGCAGAGCTTATTACGGAGAAACGGTATGAAACTCATCAGTCAGGATCTGCGCGACGGCGATAAACTCCCGCTGCGCCACGTGTTTAACGGTATGGGGTATGAGGGGGATAATATCTCCCCGCATCTGGCGTGGGATGAGGTGCCGTCGGGCACCAAAAGCTTTGTCGTGACCTGTTATGACCCGGACGCCCCTACCGGCTCCGGCTGGTGGCACTGGATTGTCGCCAATATCCCCGCCGATACCCGCGTGCTGCCGCAGGGCTCCGGCTCCTCGCTGGTGGCGCTACCGGAGGGGGCCGTCGAGACCCGCACCGATTTTGGCAAAGCGGGATACGGCGGCGCGGCGCCGCCAAAAGGCGAAACCCATCGCTATATCTTCACGGTACATGCGCTGGACGTGGAAAGAATCGAGGTCGATAAGGAGGCGAGCGGCGCGATGGTGGGCTTTAACGTCCATTTCCATACTCTGGGCAGCGCGTCGATTACGGCGATGTATTCGTAAAAAAACCGGCCATCGGCCGGTTTTTTCGTAGGCCCGGTAAGCGTAGTGCCACCGGGCAAATCGTTACAGCACTGACGGCAATAACGCCACCAGCCGCCCTTCATCCAGCAACCCCATCGCCGCATCAATATCCGGCGCAAAGAAGCGGTCGTCATCATAGTGCGCCACTTGCTCCCGCAGGATATGTCGCGCCTGCTCCAGCAGCGGGCTGGAGGTCAGGCCGTCGCGCAGATCGCAGCCCTGACAGGCCGCCAGCCACTCAACCGCCAGCACGCCGCGGGTGTTGCCCGCCATCTCCCACAGGCGGCGACCTGCCGCCGGGGCCATCGAAACATGATCCTCCTGGTTCGCCGAGGTCGGCAGACTGTCCACGCTGTGCGGGTGCGACAGCGCCTTGTTCTCGCTCGCCAGCGCGGCGGCGGTCACCTGGGCAATCATAAATCCGGAGTTGACGCCGCCGTTGCGCACCAGGAACGGCGGCAGCTGGGACATGTGTTTATCCATCATCAGCGCGATACGGCGCTCCGACAGCGCGCCAATTTCGGCAATCGCCAGGGCCAGATTATCCGCCGCCATCGCCACCGGTTCAGCGTGGAAGTTGCCCCCGGAGACCACTTCGTTTTCCGCCGCGAACACCAGCGGGTTATCGGAAACGGCGTTGGACTCCACCAGCAGCACCTCTGCCGCCTGACGCAGCTGGGTCAGGCAGGCGCCCATCACCTGCGGCTGACAGCGCAGGGAGTACGGATCCTGCACCTTGTCGCAGTTGTGGTGCGACTCGGCAATGGCGCTGGTGTCGGTCAGGACGTGACGGAACAGCGCCGCGGCGTCGATCTGCCCGCGCTGGCCGCGCACCTCATGAATGCGCGCGTCAAACGGACGGCGGGAGCCGAGCACCGCTTCGGTGGTGAGGGCCCCGCAGACCACCGCCGAGGCAAACAGGTCTTCGGCTTCAAACAGGCCGCGCAGGGCAAAGGCGGTGGAGGCCTGAGTGCCGTTGAGCAGCGCCAGCCCCTCTTTCGCCGCTAGCGTCACCGGGGCCAGTCCCGCTTTTTGCAGAGCGGTGGCGGCCGGTAACCATTCGCCACGGTAGCGAGCTTTGCCTTCACCGAGCAGGGTCAGGGACATGTGCGCCAGCGGGGCCAGGTCGCCGGACGCACCGACCGAGCCTTTAGCCGGGATCCACGGGTAGACGCCGGCATTGACCATGGCAATCAGGGCCTCAATCACGCTCAGGCGGATACCGGAGAAACCGCGCGCCAGGCTGTTTATTTTCAGCACCATCATCAGGCGTACAATGTCGTCATCCAGCGGCTCGCCGACGCCCGCCGCGTGGGACAGCACCAGCGAACGCTGCAGGTTTTCCAGATCGTGGGTGGCGATACGCGTCTGCGCCAGCAGGCCAAAACCGGTGTTAATTCCGTAGGCGGTGCGCCCTTCGGCGACAATGGCCTCCACGCAGGCGACGCTGTCGTTGATGGCCTTGTGGGCGGTCTCATCGAGCGTCAACTGCAGCGGCTGCCGCCAGATCTGGCGCAGCTGGGCCAGGGTCAGGGAACCGGGCGTCAGGGTTAAGGCGTTCATTAGTGCTTTCCTTGTTGAGCGGTGATCATCGGCAGGTTCAGGCCCTGCTCTTTCGCGCAGTCGATGGCAATGTCATACCCGGCATCGGCATGGCGCATCACGCCCGTCGCCGGATCGTTGTGCAGCACGCGGGCAATACGGGCTGCGGCTTCATCGGTGCCGTCGCAGACAATCACCATCCCGGCATGCTGTGAGAAGCCCATCCCGACCCCGCCGCCGTGGTGCAGCGAGACCCAGGTCGCGCCGCTGGCGGTATTGAGCAGGGCGTTGAGCAGCGGCCAGTCGGAGACCGCATCGGAGCCGTCCTGCATCGCTTCGGTTTCGCGGTTCGGGCTGGCAACCGAGCCTGAATCAAGATGGTCACGACCGATAACGATCGGCGCGGAGACTTCCCCGCTGCGGACCATTTCGTTAAAGGCCAGGCCTAGCTTCTGGCGCCACTCCAGCCCCACCCAGCAGATACGCGCCGGCAGTCCCTGGAAGCTAATGCGCTCGCGGGCCATGTCCAGCCAGTGATGCAGGTGCTCATCATCGGCGACAATCTCTTTCACTTTGGCATCGGTTTTGTAGATATCTTCCGGGTCGCCGGAGAGCGCCACCCAGCGGAACGGACCGATCCCGCGGCAGAACAGCGGACGGATATAGGCGGGAACAAAGCCCGGGAAGTCAAAGGCGTTGGCCACGCCCATCTCTTTCGCCATCTGGCGGATGTTGTTGCCATAATCGAAGGTCGGAACACCCTGCTGGCTGAAGGCCAGCATCGCATTGACGTGATCGGCCATTGAACGCTTCGCCGCCAGGACGGTGCCTTCCGGATCCTGCTGCGCTTTCTGCTGGTACTCTTCCCAGCTCCAGCCTTTTGGCAGGTAGCCGTGCAGCGGATCGTGGGCGCTGGTCTGATCGGTGACCAGGTCCGGACGCACGCCGCGCGCCACCAGTTCCGGCACGATGTCGGCCGCGTTGCCGCACAGGGCAATCGAGACCGCTTTGCCCTGCTGGGTGTATTTGTTAATGCGCGCCAGGGCGTCATCCAGCGAATCGGCCTGCTCATCGACGTAGCGGGTACGCAGACGGAAATCGATGCGGCTCTGCTGGCACTCAATGTTCAGGGAGCAGGCCCCGGCAAGGGTGGCCGCCAGCGGCTGTGCGCCGCCCATGCCGCCCAGGCCCGCGGTGAGTACCCAACGGCCCTTCAGGGAGCCGTTATAGTGCTGACGGCCGGCTTCGACGAAGGTTTCATAAGTGCCCTGGACGATGCCCTGGCTGCCGATGTAGATCCAGCTCCCGGCGGTCATCTGGCCGTACATTGCCAGCCCTTTCGCATCCAGTTCGTTGAAGTGTTCCCAGGTGGCCCAGTGCGGCACCAGGTTGGAGTTGGCGATCAGCACGCGCGGGGCGTTTTCGTGGGTTTTGAACACGCCGACCGGTTTGCCGGACTGCACCAGCAGGGTTTCGTCGTTTTCCAGTTCGGTGAGCGTGGCAACAATGGCGTCATAGCACTCCCAGTTGCGCGCCGCGCGGCCAATCCCGCCATACACCACCAGCTCGTGAGGGTTTTCCGCCACGTCGGGATCGAGGTTGTTCATTAACATACGCAGCGGGGCTTCGGTGAGCCAGCTTTTGGCGTTAAGCGTGGTGCCACGTGGGGCGCGGATCTCTTGCTGGCGGTACTTGCCTGACGACATGGTGTGCTCCTCATTGGGGACAGAATCTACACTAAGATATACTTGTATAGACAAGTGTGCACAAGGCCAGTTTTAACAATTACGATACATTTTTGTTATATTGCGTCAGCAATCACGCTTTTGGCTCATGACATGAAATGGCCCTGCAGCCGGTAGCGGTTCCCCGGGAACAGCAGACGGGCGTGGGAGACAATATGCGAGGCTGACCAGGTGCGGCGATGGATCAGCAGGCAGGGATCGTGCTCTTTGATGCGCAGCAGCTCGCACTCCTGCGGCGTGGCGCGTACCGCCTCGACGATATGCTCCCCTTCCGTCAGCGGCGCGACCAGCGACAGATACGCATGGGGCGTGGTGGCGGTGTAGTCCTGCTGCAGGTAATCCGGCACCAGCGCGGCATTGACGCTGCGATCCTCGATCTGCACCGGGATGTCGTTTTCAAAGTGCAGCATCAGGGAGTGGAAGATGCGGGTTCCCTCTTTGACGTTCAACGCCGCAGCCTGCGCGGCGCTGGCCTGCGTCTCCTCGAGGAACAACACCTCGCAGCGGTGCTGATGATTGCGGGAGGCGATCTCATCGGCAATGCTGCGAATTTCAAACAGCGCCGACTGCCCTTTCGGCTCGGCCACAAAGGTACCGACCCCCTGCAGACGTACCAGCAGCCCCTCATCGGTCAGCTCCCGCAGCGCGCGGTTGATGGTCATCCGGCTAAAGCCGAACTGCGCCACCAGCTCCGCCTCGGAGGGGATGCGATCGTGCGGACGCCAGACGCCGGTGGCAATCTGATGGCTGATCGCCTGTTTGACCTTTTCATAGAAAGGGGCTGGCGTAGTAGCCTGCTGCTGCGGAGCGCGAGAGAACATAGCAATTCCTTAAGCCGTGATAAAAAGTCGAGTATATACAGGGATCAGATCCACCAGTGAGCAATTTGCCAGGCCAGCCGTGCGGCAAGCTTCGCCCCCTGGCCGTCACGATCGACGCCGGGATTCAATTCCACCAGATCCGCCGCCTGCAGTTTGCCGCTGCGACAGATCCGCTCGATGACCGGAAGCAGATCCCGGGCGGGGACCCCCAGCGCGGCAGGTGCCGACACGGCGGGCATCTCCCCGGCAGGCATTACGTCGAGGTCAATGGTGAGATAGACCCGATCCGCATCCTTGAGGATCTCCTCAAGTACCGGTAGCGCCTGCTGCTGGAAATCGAGATCTTCTACCAGGGTAACGTTAAGACGAGCCGCCTCATCCCACAGCGCCTGGGTATTGGCCGCCCGGCTGACCCCGAGGCAGGCATAGTGAAACTCACGCTGCTGTTCTGCACAGTAGAGCGCCAGCTGGCGGAACGGGGTTCCGGAGGTCGCCTGGCTGGCGTGACGCAGATCGAGATGCGCATCGAGGTTGATAATCACCACCCGCTCGCCGGGAAAGGCATCCAGCACGCCGCGGCCGTGTGCCCAGGCGGTCTCATGCCCGCCGCCGAACACCAGGGTGCGCATGCCGGCCTGCAGGCAGGCGGTGACCGTCTCGCTCAGTGCCTGCTGGGCGGCCTCCAGCGCTTCCCCTTCGACGCGAATGTTGCCCATATCGGTCAGCCGCGCGTGGCCCTGATGGCTGGCCATATTTCCCAGCGCACGGCGTAACACGTCCGGAGCCTGGGCAGCACCGGTCCGTCCCTGATTGCGTCTGACCCCTTCGTCGCAGGCGAAGCCGATCAGGGCGATACCGTCCCCTGACGGCGTTAGCGTGTCGCTACGTTGCACGGTCTGGAACAGGCGCAGCGCGTTGCTGGCCTCGCTGCTATCGTCGCGCCCCTGCCAGATGTCAGGTGAAACCGGCTGCCACAGGTTCATTGTACTTTTCCTCTGAATACGCGCTGATAAAGCGGGTTACGACCCGGCTCATACACCATCTCCACCGGGCTTTTCGCATCCCAGATCGCCAGATCGGCGACAAAACCAGCCTTCAGCTGGCCGTGGGTTGTGCCACGACCCAGCGCCCGGGCGGCGTGCCGGGTCACCCCTGCCCACGCCTCTTCCGGGGTTAAACCAAACTGTACGCAGGCCATGTTCATCGCCAGATGCAGGCTGGCGAAGGGGCTGGTGCCGGGGTTATAGTCAGTCGCGACGGCCATCGGCACCCGGTGCTGGCGCAGCAGCTCAACCGGCGGGCGCTGGCGCTCCTGCAAGAAGTAGAACGCGCCGGGCAGCAGCACCGCCACGGTGCCACTCTGCGCCATCGCGCGCACTCCGGCTTCATCAAGATATTCAATATGATCGGCAGAGAGCCCGTGGTAGCGGCTCACCAGCGCGGTGCCGCCGAGGTTAGAGAGCTGCTCGACGTGGCCTTTTATCGGGATCCCACGGGCCTGAGCCGCCTGGAATACCCGCTCGCTCTGTTCAGGGGTAAAGCCGACATTCTCGCAGAAGACATCCACGGCTTCGAAAAGCCCTTTCTCCCACAGTTGCGGGAGGGTGTGCTGACAGACATGAGCGATGTACGCATCGGGATCCTGACGATACTCCTTCGGCACGGCGTGGGCGGCCAGCAGCGTCGGGCTGATTTCAATGGGATGGGTGTGCGCCAGACGCTGGGCCACGCGCAGCATCTTCTCTTCCGCCTCGTCGTTGAGGCCATAACCGGATTTGATCTCGATAGTTGTCACCCCTTCCCGCATCAGCCGCTGTAAACGCTGCTGCGCCAGCTGCTCAAGCTGCTCGGGGGTGCTCTCCCGGGTGGCGGTCACCGTGGCGTTAATCCCGCCGCCCTGGGCGCTGATGGTCTGATAGGAGACGCCGTTCAGCCGCTGCTCCCACTCGGCGGCGCGGTCGCCGCCAAACACCAGGTGGGTGTGGCAGTCGATCAGGCCCGGCGTGACCAGCCGCCCCTGCAAATCGCGGGCGTTAGGCAGATCCTGAGGCAGATCGGATTCAGGCACAATCGCCAGGATGGTCTCGCCACGCACTATTAACGCCCGGTTCTCCAGCAGGCCATAGGCCGTGTCGTAGTCGGGATCCAGGGTTGCGAGGCGCAGGTTACGCCAGATTACGTCATCGGGATGAAGTTGCAGCATCGGGCTTCCGCTTGTCATGGGTTGTATAGACATTTATTTTCATTCCCGCCGCCCTGTCAATCGCCTTTACCGAAAATGTTATTTATTTGTGACAACTTTCCCGCTAAGCGTGGGAATAAAAAGTAACTTTTCGCCTTTAAAACTTCCCGTTTCGCTCAACTTAGTATAAAAAAGCAGGCTATTTCGGTTATCCCCTATTGATATGCTTAGCAGGAGCTTTCCCTTGAACATTTCCAGGATTTCTCGTCTGGCGCTGGCCCTCGCATTTGGCGTGACGTTGTCTGCGTGCAGCTCTACTCCGCCGGATCAGCTGCCTTCAGAGCAGGTCGCACCAGGCACGGCTTCCCGCCCGATCCTTTCCGCTGATGAAGCGAAAAACTTCCAGCAGGCTCGCTACTTCACGGCCATGGATCCCAACGCGGCGCCGTGGAGTCCTTACGCCATCCGTCTCCCTGAGCAGCCAAACTTTGTGGTTGGCCCGGCGGGAACCCAGGGCGTGACGCATACCACCATTCAGGCGGCGGTTGATGCAGCCATTGCTAAGCACAGCAGCTCCCGTCAGTACATCGCCATTTTACCCGGCGAGTACGAAGGCACCGTGTATGTGCCTGCCGCACCGGGTAGCGTGACTCTGTACGGTACGGGCGAAAAACCGATTGATGTGAAAATTGGTCTGGCGATCGACTCCGAGATGGATACCACTACCTGGCGTCGTCTGGTTAACCCGGGCGGGAAATACATGCCTGGCAAACCGGCCTGGTATATGTTTGACCGTTGCCAGAGCAAGCACAGCGCCACCGTTGGCGTGATGTGTTCCGCGGTCTTCTGGTCGCAGAACACCGGCCTGCAGCTGAAAAACCTGACCATTGAAAACAACCTGGGCGACAGCGTGGATGCCGGTAACCACCAGGCGGTCGCCCTGCGCAGCGATGGCGATCAGGTGCAGATCGACAAGGTGAATATTCTGGGTCGTCAGAACACCTTCTTCGTCACCAACAGCGGCGTCGAGAACACCCTGAAAAACAACCGCATCACCCGTACGCTGGTAACCAACAGCTACATTGAAGGCGATGTGGATATTGTCTCCGGTCGCGGTGCCGTGGTGTTTGATAACACCGATTTCCGCGTGATGAATACCCGTACCCAGCAGGAAGGCTATGTCTTCGCACCAGCGACGCAGTCTAATCTGTTCTACGGCTTCCTGGCGGTAAACAGCCGCTTCACCGCGATGGGTGATGGTGTGGCACAGCTGGGCCGCTCGCTGGATGTGGATTCTGCCTCTAACGGCCAGGTGGTGATCCGCGACAGCGTGATCAACGAAGGCTTTAACATGGCGAAACCCTGGGGCAACGCGGCGATTTCTCAGCGTCCGTATGCGGGTAATACCGGTGCGGTGGATGAGAAAGGCAACGTGCAGCGTAACCTTAACGACGCGAACTTCAACCGCATGTGGGAATACAACAACCGCGGTGTGGGTAGCAAAGTGATCGCAGAGCCGAAACAGTAATCGGATTTCGTAGGCCGGGTAAGCGCAGCGCCACCCGGCATAAAAAAACCTCGCATTTGCGAGGTTTTTTATTTCGTCCAGCTTAGTGCGCGTTAACCACTACCCACATTGGCCCCTGGCCGACGGCGTAACGCCCCTTCTCTTCCAGCAGCCCCTGCTCGCCCTGAATCTCATACAGTGCGATATGGTGCGATTTTTGCCCCGCCGCAATCAGGAACTTACCGCTGTGATCGACGTTAAACCCGCGCGGCTGGGTCTCGGTCGGCTGGAAGCCTTCGATTGCCAGCACGCTGCCATCTTCAGAGATGCTGAAAATGGTGATCAGGCTTGAGGTACGGTCACAGGTATAGATATGACGTCCGTCAGGCGTAATGTGGATATCTGCGCCCCAGCGTGTATCGGTGAAGTCAGCCGGCATCATGTCCAGGGTCTGCACACACTCGATGTTGCCGTGCGGATCGCGCAGGGCCCAGACGTCCACCGAGCAGTTCAGCTCATTCACTACGTAGGCGTACTGCTGATTCGGATGGAACACCATATGACGCGGGCCTGCGCCTTCAACGGTGGTCACTTCTGCCGGCGTTTGCGCGGCCAGCTTGCCGTCGTCGCCCAGCGTGAACAGGCAGATACGATCCTGTTTAAGCGCAGGTACCCACAGGGTACGGTTATCCGGGGAAATGTTGGCGGAATGGCAACCTTCCAGCCCTTCAACCACCTCAACGGTCTCCGTCGGAATGCCGTCATCCAGGCGGGTCACGCTGACGCAACCGGCATTGTAAGAGCCGCTAAAGATAAAGCGTCCCTGCAGATCGGTTGAAATATGGGTCGGGCTACCTGGCAGAGCGGCTTCGGCCGTGTATGTCAGGGCACCATCGTCAGGAGAGATACGGTACGCCAGCACACGGAACTCCGGGCGCACACCCACATACAGGAAACGTTTATCCGGGCTGATCGCCATCGGCTGAACCTGGCCGGGAACATCGACGACCTGAACCAGGGTGAGTGTGCCTTCGGGATTCAGACGCCAGACATGGATCTGCTGGCTTTCAGGACTGGCGGTATAAACGGTTTGTTTCATGAATGCTCCTTTCCTCACTGCGCGTAAAAGTAATGTACCAGGATAGTCTTTTTTAACGGTGAATGCTGAATTTTAACCAGGAATTTTGCAGCGTTAGTCACGCGGTGTACCATCTGCGCATCCTGACATGTCAACATTAACCCGGAATATCAAATGACCTCGCGTGTGATTGCACTGGATTTAGACGGTACGCTGTTAACCCCGCAAAAAACCCTGCTCCCCTCTTCCCTCGACGCCCTGAAGCGCGCCCGGGAGGTGGGATACCAGCTCCTCATCGTGACGGGTCGACATCATGTTGCGATTCATCCTTTTTATCAGGCGCTGGCGTTAGATACACCTGCAATTTGTTGTAATGGCACCTATTTGTATGATTACCAAGCAAAAAAGGTTCTGCAGGCCGATCCACTTCCGGTTCCCCAGGCGCTGCAACTGATTGATCTGCTCGATGAACATGCCATTCACGGCCTGATGTATGTCGACGACGCGATGCTTTACGAACGCCCGACCGGGCATGTGATCCGCACCAGCAACTGGGCACTGTCGCTGCCGGAAGCACAGCGTCCGGTCTTCACCCAGGTAACTTCGCTGGCGCAGGCGGCCCGGGACGTTAACGCTATCTGGAAATTTGCCCTCACCGATGAGGACACCACTAAGCTGAATGCCTTCGCTAAACATGTGGAGCAGACGCTGGGCCTGGAGTGCGAATGGTCCTGGCACGATCAGGTGGATATCGCCCGCAAAGGCAACAGCAAGGGCAAACGCCTGGCGCAGTATGTGGAATCTATCGGCGGGTCAATGAAGGATGTCATTGCCTTTGGCGATAATTACAATGACATCAGCATGCTGGAAGCGGCCGGCACCGGGGTGGCGATGGGCAATGCAGACGACGCCGTCAAAGCGCGCGCCAACATTGTGATTGGCGACAACACTACCGACAGCATCGCTCAGTTTATCTATACCCATCTGCTGTGATCAGGTGGTAATCGACACGCTCTTGATCTGCGCGTAGAGCCAGAGGCCAGGTTTGATCCCCAGTTCATCCCTGGCCCACGGGCTGATGCGCGCCCACAACGTGCGGCTGCCGATTTCCAGCTGAACCTCAACCTGGCCGTTATCGTCGTAACACTGGGCCACTTTGGCGCGCAGAATGTTACGAATACTGCTCTGTAACGGCGGCTGTAGCACCAGCGAGACATCCGACGCCTGAATGCGAATCCGCAGGTTGGTGTGCAGGGGTTTATCCAGCTTGTTGACCCAGACATGCTGATCGCCGATGGCCAGCGCGGTCATGGCGTAGTGCGGATGGTGCTCCAGCACGCTCACCTTCAGAATGCTGCTCTGCTGCTCCTGCGGCAGCCAGGGGTGCATCACGCTGCTGCCCCACACCTCTTCCAGATTGCCGAACGCCTTCACGCTGCCGTTTTCCAGCACCAGCACCTTATCGGCCAGATGCAGGATCTCGTCCAGCGAGTGGCTGACATACAGCATCGGAATATTGATTTCACGCGCCAGGCGCTGCAGATACGGCAGCAGCTCGCGCTTGCGGGGAATATCGAGGGAGGCCAGGGGTTCATCCAGCAGCAGCAGCTCCGGGGCAGTGAGTAGCGCCCGCCCTATCGCCACGCGCTGTTTTTCCCCACCCGAGAGCGATGACGGTAGCCGGTCAAGCAAGTGTTCAATGCCCAGCAGAGCCACCAGCTTATCGAACTGCCCGGCCATACTTTTCGCCATGCCGTACCGCAGGTTGCCCAGCACTTTGTAGTGCGGGAACAGCCGCGCGTCCTGGAAGACATAGCCAATCCGACGCTTTTCAGGTGCCAGACAGATGCGCTTTTCAACATCGTTCAGCACCCGATCGTTGAGTACGATCCGCCCGGACTGGGGCCGGGTCAGGCCGCTGATGGCGTTGATCAGCGAGGTCTTCCCCGCGCCTGAGACGCCAAAAATGGCGGTTATTCCGCTGGCGGGCAGGGTTTCGTTGAGGGTCAGGCAGTGCTCGCCCAGAGTCTGGGTGAAATTGAGTTCCAGCATGGTCAGTTCCCCATCCGTTCACGGCTCAGGCGGGCCAGCCATTCCGACACCAGCAGCGACACCATCGCCAGCACAATGGAGATAATGCAAAGACGCGCGGCGGCGCCTTCGCCACCGGGGGTCTGAATCAGGGTATACATCGCCGACGGGAGGGTGCGCGTTTCGCCAGGGATGTTGGAGACGAAGGTAATGGTCGCGCCAAACTCGCCCAGCGAGCGGGCAAAGGCCAGCACAGTGCCGACTATAATGCCCGGCAGCGTCAGGGGAAGCGTGATGGTCATGAAAACGCGCCAGCGCCCGGCACCCAGCGTGCGGGCGGCCTGCTCAAGCTTCATGTCGACCCCTTCCAGCGCCAGGCGGATCGCCCGCACCATCAGCGGAAACGACATCACCGCCGCCGCCATTACCGCCCCGCGCCAGCTGAAGGCAAAGCTCAGGCCAAACCACTCGTACAGACGCTCGCCGATAAAACCGCGACGCCCCATGGCGATGAGCAGCAGGTATCCCACCACCACCGGCGGCAGCACCAGCGGCAAATGCAACACACTGTCGAGGAGCGCTTTGCCGGGAAACTTACAGCGAACCAGTAACCAGGCAAAGAAGATCCCAAAGGGCAAACTAAATGCAACCGCGAGGGAAGAGACTTTCAGGCTCAGCAGCACGGCCTGCCATTCAGGATCGGTCAAAATCATTCGTGAGTCGTAAATCCGTAACGTTTAAAGATTGCCGACGCCTGCGGTCCCTTCAGATAGTCGTAAAAGGCGCTGACGGTGGCGTTTTTATGTCCATCGACGATGGCAACAGGATATTCCACTTTCTTATGTGAGTCTTCCGGGAAGGTCCCCACCACTTTCACTCCTTTACCGGCAACGGCATCAGAGCCGTAGACGATCCCCAGCGGCGCTTCGTTGCGCTCCACCAGCGCCAGCGCGCCACGCACGTCTTCCGCTGGTGCCAGCTTCGGTGACAGCGTCTCCCAGGCCCCCAGTTTTTGCAGCGCCTCTTTGGCATAAATGCCTGCCGGCACGTGTTCCGGGTCGCCCACCGCCAGACGCCCCTCTTTCAGCAGGCTGGTCCAGTTAGTCTCTTTATTGATGGCGATCTGGCCCTGAGCACTCGCTTTCGGTGCCACGACCACCAGACTATTGCCCAGCAGGGTTTCACGGCTGGCGGTATCCATCGCTTTTTTCTCGACGGCGTAATCCATCCACTTCTGATCGGCAGAGATGAACAGGTCGGCAGGCGCCCCCGCTTCAATCTGACGCGCCAGGGTCGAGGAAGAGGCAAAGGATGACACCACCTCGACGTTTTTCTCTTTTTTATACGCCGCCGCAATGTCCTGCATCGCGTTCGTCAGGGAGGCCGCCGCGAAGACGGTAATTTTACCCTCCTCTGCCAGTGCATGTCCGGTCAGAGTGAGCGTCAGCGTTGCCCCTGCGAAAAGGCGTAACCATGTACGTGCCATCTTTAACTCCTTTTGAGTTTCGTTATATACATCGCAATATAACGATAACCCCGGGGTTTTCCCAGCGCTAAATCGTACCGATTAGTGAGTAAATCAAATTGATGCCGTAAATAATATCGGCGCGGGAGGGGGAAACTTGAGAGCAAAACGCCCGGCGGGACCGGGCGTTTTTACAAGGAATTAATGCTGTTTTTTCGGCTGTTTTCTGTGGCCGACGTTGGAAAAGATGTTGAACACCTCACCCAGGCCGTAGATGGCACCGAGGATGATAGCCATCACCACTGGCACCATGATCACGGCGAATACCAGACTTTTCAGCAACTCTAACATGGCTTTCTCCAGACAATGTGAATGCCTTATTCTAACCGGAAAAGCGAGAAATACATCCCCTTTTGTGCGGTACTGTTTGCGCCCGAAACGAATTACGTCACAATAACCCTTTTGCCAGGACATTGTTATGCAGGCCGAAATTCTCCTCACCCTACGTCTCCAGCAAAAATTGTTTGCCGATCCCCGCCGCATCGCCCTGCTCAAACAGATTGCGCAGACCGGCTCCATCAGCCAGGGGGCAAAGAATGCCGGCATTAGCTACAAAAGCGCCTGGGATGCCATCAATGAGATGAATACCCTCAGCGAGCAGACCCTGGTCGATCGTGCGACCGGCGGCAAAGGCGGCGGCGGTGCGATCCTGACGCGCTACGGTCAGCGCCTGATCCAGCTCTATGACCTGCTGGCGCAAATCCAACAGAAAGCCTTTGATGTGTTAAGCGACGACGACGCCCTGCCGCTGGACAGCCTGCTCGGCGCCATCTCGCGCTTCTCTTTGCAGACCAGCGCCCGCAACCAGTGGTTTGGCACCATCACCGCCCGCGACGACGATCGTGTCCAGCAGCATGTGGATGTTTTGCTCGCCGACGGTACCACCCGCCTGAAAGTCGCTATTACCGCCCAGAGCGGCGAACGGCTGGGTCTGAATGAGGGCAAAGAGGTGCTGGTACTGCTCAAAGCTCCCTGGGTCAGCATCACCCGGGAGCCTGAAGCGGCGAACCGGGCGGATAACCAGCTGCCGGGAATTATCAGCCATATCGATCGTGGCGACGAGCAGTGTGAAGTATTGATGACCCTGCCCGACGGCCAGACGCTGTGCGCCACCGTGCCATTGGCCCAAAGTCAGGTTTTAGAAGAAGGTGCTGAGGCGACGGCATATTTTAATGCTGACCGGGTGATTATCGCCACCTTGTGCTAAGCGCATTGACATTCGCCCCGACACTGGGTATCCCTGATGCTTATTGCTGCAAAAAATGGGATACATCATGTCATCATTGCAAATTTCGCAAGGCACGTTTCGTCTTAGCGATACCCGAACGCTCACGCTCGCGGATTTTACGCTGAATGCTGGTGAAAGCTGGGCCTTCGTTGGCAGTAACGGCAGCGGAAAGTCTGCCCTCGCCCGGGCGCTGGCCGGGGAGCTGACGCTGCTGAAGGGCGAACGCCAGAGCACATTTACGCGCCTGACCCGCCTCTCCTTTGAACAGCTGCAAAAACTGGTCAGCGACGAGTGGCAGCGCAACAACACCGACCTGCTCAGCCCTGGCGAAGAGGATACCGGCCGCACCGCATCAGAGATTATCCAGGATGAGATCAAAGACGAGGCCCGCTGTCGCCAGCTGGCGGAACAGTTCGGCATCGCTCACCTGCTGGACCGGCGCTTTAAATACCTCTCAACCGGCGAAACCCGCAAAACGCTGCTGTGTCAGGCCCTGATGGCCGAACCCGAACTGCTGATCCTTGATGAGCCTTTCGACGGCCTCGATGTAAAATCGCGCGGGCAGCTGGCGGACCTGCTGGCCTCGCTCAATCAGCAGGGTTACACCCTGGTGCTGGTCCTGAACCGTTTTGACGAAATCCCCGATTTTGTCCACAACGCCGGGGTACTGGCCGATTGCAGCCTGACGGCGGTGGGCGAAAAAGCGGCCCTGCTGAATCAGGCCCTGATTGCCCAGCTGGCGCACAGTGAAAAACTGAACGGCGTCACCCTGCCCGAACCGGATGCGCCCTCTGCGCGCCATGCTTTGCCGCAGGATCAGCCGCGGATTGTGCTCAATGAGGGCGTGGTGTCTTATGACGATCGCCCGATCCTCGATCACCTGAGCTGGACGGTGAATCCCGGCGAGCACTGGCAAATTGTCGGCCCCAACGGTGCCGGGAAATCGACCCTGCTGAGCCTGATTACCGGCGATCATCCCCAGGGCTACAGCAACGATCTCACCCTCTTTGGCCGCCGTCGCGGCAGCGGCGAAACCATCTGGGATATCAAAAAGCATATTGGTTACGTCAGCAGCAGTCTGCACCTCGACTACCGCGTCAGCACCACGGTGCGCAACGTCATCCTGTCGGGTTATTTCGACTCCATCGGGATTTATCAGGCGGTTTCCGACAAGCAGCACAAGCTGGCGCAGCAGTGGCTGGATATTCTCGGAATGGATAACCGGGTGGCGGATGCCCCGTTCAGCAGCCTGTCGTGGGGCCAGCAGCGGCTGGCGCTGATCGTGCGCGCGCTGGTGAAACACCCGACGCTGCTGATCCTCGACGAGCCTCTGCAAGGGCTGGATCCGCTCAACCGTCAGCTGATTCGCCGCTTCGTGGATGTACTGATTAGCGAAGGGGAAACGCAGCTGCTGTTTGTCTCTCATCACGCGGAAGATGCGCCCGCTTGTATTACCCACCGACTGGAGTTCGTCGCCGACGGCGAGCGTTACCGCTACCAGACGGGCCGGGTCTGACACTCTGACGGGGGCCTCGCCCCCGCTTTTTTCGGATAACCTGCAACATCCCTTACCGGATGCTTTGATTTACAATCCTTTTTTAGCCGGAGAGCAGCTGCGCTTTAAGGAGTGTAAACGATTCCACTATTTTATCCCATGTCACACTTTCCTGCTCTCTGTTATGCTAGGATTATCTCATCCCATAAGCCTAATGGAGCGAAAAATGCGAGTTCTGGTAACAGGTGGTAGCGGTTACATAGGAAGTCATACCTGTGTACAGCTGCTGCAAAATGGCCACGACGTCATCATCCTCGATAACCTGTGCAACAGTAAGCGCAGCGTGCTGCCGGTCATGGAACGCCTGGCCGGTAAACAGCCTGCCTTTGTCGAAGGCGATATTCGTAACGAAGCGCTGATGACTGAGATCCTGCACGATCACGCCATTGACGCGGTGATCCACTTTGCCGGGCTGAAAGCTGTGGGCGAGTCGGTGTCGAAACCGCTGGAGTATTACGATAACAACGTCAACGGTACCCTGCGTCTGGTCTCCGCCATGCGCGCGGCGGGCGTGAAGAACTTCATCTTCAGCTCCTCCGCCACCGTCTATGGCGACCAGCCGCAAATCCCTTATGCCGAAAGCTTCCCGACCGGTACGCCGCAAAGCCCGTACGGCAAAAGCAAGCTGATGGTGGAACAGATCCTCACTGACCTGCAAAAAGCCCAGCCGGACTGGAGTATCGCCCTGCTACGCTATTTCAACCCAGTGGGTGCACATCCGTCAGGAGATATGGGCGAAGATCCGCAGGGCATTCCGAATAACCTGATGCCGTACATTGCTCAGGTCGCGGTAGGCCGTCGTGATTCGCTGGCGGTATTCGGCAACGACTACCCGACCCCGGACGGTACCGGCGTGCGCGACTACATTCATGTGATGGATCTCGCCGACGGTCACGTGGCGGCCATGCAGCAGCTGGCCGATAAACCGGGCGTCCATATTTATAACCTCGGCGCGGGCGTCGGCAGCAGCGTGCTGGATGTGGTTAACGCCTTCAGCGCCGCCTGCGGCAAGCCGGTGAGCTATCACTTTGCCCCGCGTCGCGACGGCGATCTGCCCGCGTACTGGGCGGATGCCACCAAGGCCGAGAAAGAGCTTAACTGGCGTGTTTCGCGCACGCTCGATGAAATGGCACAGGATACCTGGCGCTGGCAGTCTCGCCACCCGCAGGGTTATCCGGACTAAGGATCTGTCATGACCCAATTTAACCCCGTCGATCACCCACATCGTCGTTTCAATCCGTTAACCGGACAGTGGATCCTGGTCTCTCCGCATCGCGCCAAACGCCCCTGGCAGGGCGCCCAGGAGACGCCAGCTAAACAGACGCTGCCGCAGCACGATCCAGACTGTTTCCTGTGCCCGGGAAATACCCGCGTGACCGGGGATGTTAACCCCGATTACAAAGGCACCTTCGTTTTCACGAACGACTTTGCCGCCCTGATGACCGACACGCCGGACGCGCCGCAGAGTAACGATCCGCTCCTGCGCTGCGAAAGCGCGCGCGGCACCAGCCGGGTGATCTGCTTCTCGCCGGATCACAGCAAAACCCTGCCGGAACTGAGCGTTGACGCCCTGACCGAGGTGGTGAAAACCTGGCAGGAACAGACCGCCGAACTGGGGCAGAGCTACCCCTGGGTACAGGTCTTCGAGAACAAAGGCGCGGCGATGGGCTGCTCCAACCCGCATCCGCATGGTCAGGTATGGGCCAACAGCTTCATGCCTAACGAAGTGGAGCGGGAAGATCGCCTGCAAAAAACCTATTTCGCTGAGCAGCAGTCGCCGATGCTGCTGGACTACGTTCAGCGCGAGCTGGCCGACGGTAGCCGCACCGTGGTGGAGACCGAACACTGGTTAGCCGTGGTGCCGTACTGGGCGGCATGGCCGTTCGAAACCCTGCTGCTGCCGAAAGCCCACGTGCTGCGGATCACCGATCTGAGCGACGCCCAGCGCAGCGATCTGGCCCTGGCGCTGAAAAAGCTGACCAGCCGTTACGACAATCTGTTCCAGTGCTCTTTCCCGTACTCCATGGGCTGGCACGGCGCGCCCTTCAATGGCGAAGAGAATCAACACTGGCAGCTGCACGCCCACTTTTATCCGCCGCTGCTGCGCTCCGCGACCGTACGTAAATTTATGGTCGGCTACGAGATGCTGGCGGAAACCCAGCGTGACCTGACGGCCGAACAGGCCGCAGAACGCCTGCGTGCAGTGAGTGATGTCCATTTTCGCGAATCCGGAGAATAACAATGAGTCTGAAAGATAAAACCCACGCCCTGTTTGCTGAAAAGTTCGGCTACCCTGCCACTCACGCGATTCAGGCCCCAGGCCGCGTTAACCTGATCGGCGAACACACCGACTACAACGACGGTTTCGTCCTGCCCTGCGCCATTGATTACCAGACGGTGATCAGCTGCGCGAAACGTGACGACCGCAAGGTGCGCGTGCTGGCAGCCGATTACGACAACCAAATCGACGAGTTCTCGCTGGATGCGCCTATTGTTGAGCACGACAGCCAGCAGTGGTCGAACTACGTTCGCGGCGTGGTAAAACACCTGCAGAAGCGCAACAAAAACTTTGGCGGCGCGGATCTGGTGATCAGCGGCAACGTGCCGCAGGGCGCAGGGCTGAGCTCCTCCGCCTCGCTGGAAGTGGCGGTCGGCACCGTCTTCCAGCAGCTGTATCATCTGCCGCTGGACGGCGCGCAGATCGCCCTTAACGGCCAGGAAGCCGAGAACCAGTTCGTCGGCTGCAACTGCGGCATCATGGACCAGCTGATCTCAGCGCTGGGCAAAAAAGGCCACGCGTTACTGATTGACTGCCGCTCGCTGGGCACCAAAGCGGTCAGCCTGCCGAAAGGCGCGGCGGTGATCATCATCAACAGTAATTTCAAACGCACCCTGGTCGGCAGCGAGTACAACACCCGCCGCCAGCAGTGTGAAACCGGCGCGCGCTTCTTCCAGCAGTCTGCGCTGCGTGACGTCTCGCTCACGGAATTCAATAAAGTGGCCCACGAGCTGGACCCGGTAGTCGCGAAACGCGTTCGTCACGTCCTGACCGAAAACGCCCGTACCGTGGAAGCGGCAGCAGCGCTGGAGAAAGGCGACCTGCGTCGTATGGGCGAGCTGATGGCCGAGTCGCATGCCTCCATGCGCGATGACTTCGAAATCACCGTGCCGCAGATCGATACCCTGGTGGAGATTGTCAAAGCGGCGATTGGCGAGCAGGGCGGCGTGCGTATGACCGGCGGTGGCTTCGGTGGCTGCGTAGTGGCGCTGGTGCCGGAGGCGTTAGTCCCGGTGGTTCAGCAGGCCGTTGAGCAGCAGTATGAAGCCAAAACCGGTATCAAAGAGACTTTCTATGTTTGCAACGCCTCACAAGGAGCTGGCCAGTGCTAAACGAAACCCCTGTTCTCGCCCCTGACGGTCTGCCGTACCGCCTGTTAACCCTGCGCAACAGCGCGGGGATGGTGGTGACGCTGATGGACTGGGGTGCCACGCTGCTTTCCGCCCGCGTCCCGATGCGCGACAGCAGCGTGCGCGAGACCCTGCTCGGCTGCGCGTCGCCCGAGCAGTACCTTGAACAAACCGCGTTCCTGGGCGCGTCGGTAGGCCGTTATGCCAACCGTATCGCCAAAAGCCGCTTTGAGCTGGACGGCGTAAGCTATGCGCTGCTGCCGAGCCAGGGTGAAAACCAGCTGCACGGCGGCCCGGACGGCTTCGATAAGCGTCGCTGGCGCATTGCGCAGCAGAACGATGGCGAAGCGCTGCTGACCCTTCACTCTGCGGATGGCGATCAGGGCTACCCGGGTAACTGTGAGACGAGCGTCCATTATCGCTTAACGGAGGATAACCGGATCGCCATTGAATACCGCGCCACGGTGGATAAGCCCTGCCCGGTCAACCTGACCAACCACGCCTACTTCAACCTCGACGGCGACTGCAGCGACGTGCGCAATCATAAGCTACAGTTGCTGGCACAGACGTATCTGCCGGTCGATGAGATGGGGATCCCGCAGGAAGGGTTAAAAGCCGTGGCGGGTACCAGCTTTGATTTCCGCACCACCAAGGCTATCGCCCAGGATTTCCTGGCGGATGACGATCAGCGCAAGGTGAAAGGTTACGATCATGCGTTCCTGCTCGATGCTCAGGGCGACCTGAGCCAGCCTGCGGCGCACCTGTGGTCTGCCGATGAAAAGCTGCAGATGACGGTCTACACCACCGCCCCTGCCCTGCAATTCTATTCCGGTAACTTCCTCGACGGCACGCCGGCACGGGAAGACGGTGAGTACCGGGCCTGGCAAGGCCTGGCGCTGGAAAGCGAGTTCTTACCTGACAGCCCGAACCACGCGGAATGGCCGCAGCCCGACTGCATTCTGCGCCCGGGCGAAGAGTACATCAGCAACACGGAATATCAGTTTACGGCGCAATAAAACCGGCCCTCCTGAAGGAGGGCTTTTTTTTGCCCATCTTGCTGAAAATAGCGCCAGTTACGGACAAAATCACAACCCCTCATTCACAAGCATCTTACACTGCGACACTATTTTCGCTATGGTTAGGGTTAAGCGTTGCCTGCGGCTTAATCGCGGCAATATAATGAGAATTGTTATCATTCAAATAATGCTTGTTCTGGAGGAGTAAAATATGGCTGTAACTAAGCTGGTTCTGGTTCGTCATGGCGAAAGCCAGTGGAACAACGAAAACCGCTTTACCGGTTGGTATGATGTTGACCTGTCCGAGAAAGGCGTTGGCGAAGCGAAAGCAGCGGGCAAACTGCTGAAAGACGAAGGCTTCAGCTTCGACTTTGCTTATACCTCCGTGCTGAAACGTGCCATCCACACCCTGTGGAACGTGCTGGATGAACTGGATCAAGCCTGGCTGCCGGTTGAGAAGTCCTGGAAACTGAACGAGCGTCACTACGGTGCGCTGCAGGGTCTGAACAAAGCAGAAACCGCAGAGAAATACGGTGACGAGCAGGTTAAACAGTGGCGTCGCGGCTTCGCGGTAACACCACCAGAGCTGACCAAAGATGACGAGCGCTACCCGGGCCACGACCCGCGTTACGCGAAACTTACCGATGCAGAACTGCCACAGACTGAAAGCCTGGCCCTGACCATCGACCGCGTTGTGCCTTACTGGAACGAAACCATCCTGCCACGCCTGAAAAGCGGCGAGCGTGTGATCATTGCGGCTCACGGTAACTCCCTGCGTGCGCTGGTGAAATACCTCGACAACATGGGTGAAGACGAGATCCTCGAGCTGAACATCCCAACCGGCGTGCCGCTGGTGTACGAGTTCGACGAAAACTTCAAACCAATCAAGCACTACTATCTGGGTAACGCTGACGAAATCGCGGCTAAAGCTGCGGCCGTTGCGAACCAGGGTAAAGCCAAGTAATAAAAAAGCCCGGTCGCGATGACCGGGCCTGAGATTCTGAATGCCGGATGCTTATCCGGCATTTTTTTAGCCGCGACGGGCTTTCACCGCGTTCGCCAACTGGCGCAGTACCGTTTCGGTATCGTCCCAGCCGATGCAGGCATCGGTGACGCTCTTACCGTAAACCAGCGGCTCGCTGCCTTCCAGATTCTGATTGCCTTCCACCAGGTGGCTTTCAATCATCACCCCAATAATGGCCTTCTCACCGCCCGCAATCTGCTGGCAGACATCGGTACCGACCTCCATCTGCTTCTTAAACTGCTTGCTGGAGTTGGCATGGCTGAAGTCGATCATCACCTGTGCCGCCAGACCCGCTTTATCCAGGCCCGCCTTCACTTCCGCCACGTGTGCCGCGCTGTAGTTAGGCTCTTTGCCGCCGCGCAGGATGATATGGCAATCGCCGTTACCGCTGGTATTAACGATCGCGGAGTGACCCCATTTGGTGACGGAGAGGAAGCAGTGCGGCGCTCCGGCGGCGTTGATGGCGTCGATCGCCACTTTGATGGTGCCGTCGGTACCATTTTTAAAGCCCACCGGGCAGGAGAGACCGGACGCCAGCTCGCGGTGAACCTGAGATTCGGTAGTACGCGCGCCAATGGCGCCCCAGCTCATCAGATCTGCCAGATACTGCGGGGTGATCATGTCGAGGAACTCACCCGCCGCCGGCAGGCCGCTGTCGTTGATGTCCAGCAGCAACTTACGGGCGATGCGCAGACCGTCGTTGATCTGGAAGCTGCCGTCCATATGCGGATCGTTAATCAGCCCTTTCCAGCCCACGGTGGTGCGTGGTTTTTCAAAGTAGACGCGCATGACGATTTCCAGCTCGTCCTTCAGCGCTTCGCGCAGCGTCAGCAGACGCGCCGCGTACTCTTTCGCCGCCGCAGGATCGTGAATGGAGCACGGGCCGATCACCACCAGCAGACGATCGTCATTGCCTTTCAGGATCTTGTGGATCGCTTTACGGGCATGAGAAACGGTGTTGGCGGCATTTTCGGTGGCAGGAAACTTTTCAAGGAGCGCTACAGGAGGTAATAACTCGTTGATCTCTTTAATACGTAAATCGTCATTCTGATAATTCATGTTCTTTCCGCGTTGCCATATTTTTATAAACGAATGCAATCCCTTCAATCTATCTTGTCAGTCAGGAAGTGTAAACTCGCTTTTACACTACGCACAGATAAATCCTGGAATTCGCTTAAAAAACGCCACAAAGTAGCGAAAAACGAGATACACCCTAAACTTTTTAACTGTATGCACTGCATTTATTACGTTTATCGCGATTCCATACTGACCTAAGTATTGATCATGGCATCTTTAACCACTGAGCACCGTATCGATTTCGCATATGCACTGTGGAAAGAAGTTATCCAGAACATAACGACCAGAACAGGAGCAGCATGATGAAAATGACTAAACTCGCAACCCTTTTCCTGACCGCGTCCCTCACCATGGCAAGCGGTGCTGCGCTGGCCGCTGATTCCGCCGCTGGCTCCGACAGCAATAATGGCCAGGCCAATGCCGCCGCTGATGCGGGTGCAGTAGCGCCAGATGCGCGTCAGAATATCGCGCCAAATAATACCGGCAATAGCCAAATTAATACCGGTTCTGGCACCACGGGTACAACCAGTAGCGGCGGCAGCGGGACCATGTTAAATCCTGATGGCACTAATGCCACCACTAACGGTACGACTACCGGGAGCGGTAACAGCTCTACTACCGGTGGCTCCAATTCCATCATGGGTAATGACGACCCAAGCAAGATGGGTAATGACGGCATGAGCAAGGACGATCAGCACAAGAACTCGATGTGTAAAGACGGTAAATGCCCGGATCAGTCCGGCAAAGTGGATACCGAACGAACCCCACAAGAACAAAAAACTGACGGCACTACCCAGTAATTAACGCTAATGCGTTTATGATAAAGGAGAGCTACGGCTCTCCTTTATTTTTTGTGTAAGATGTTAAAAAAGCTACACTTACAATAAAAATGGATCTGGACATCATACATGGCGCACTCCCACTCGCACGCCCCTTCCTCGCAGGACGACAATGCTAAACGGCTGAAGCTGGCTTTTGCCGTGACTGCCACATTTATGGTCATCGAAGTGATCGGCGGGCTGGTTTCCGGCTCGCTGGCGCTGTTGGCCGATGCCGGACATATGTTAACGGACGCGGCTGCTCTGCTGTTTGCGCTACTGGCGGTGATATTCGCCCGCCGTCCTCCAAGCCGTGGTCGCACCTTTGGCTGGCTGCGCCTTACCACCCTTGCCGCGTTCGTCAACGCCATCGCGCTGGTGTTGATTACCATTTTAATCGTCTCGGAAGCCTTCCAGCGCTTCCGCCATCCTCAGCCTGTCGCGGGTGTCACCATGATGGTAGTGGCGGTCGCCGGCCTGATCGCCAATATCCTGGCCTTCTGGATTTTGCATCGCGGCAGTGAAGAGAAAAATCTCAACGTGCGGGCCGCGGCGCTGCACGTGTTGGGGGATCTGCTGGGTTCTGTGGGGGCCATCGCCGCGGCGCTGGTAATCCTCTGGACGGGCTGGACGCCGATCGACCCGATACTGTCGATTTTAGTCTCATGTCTGGTGTTGCGCAGTGCCTGGCGACTACTGCAGGAGAGTGTGAATGAACTGCTGGAAGGAGCCCCGGCGTCACTGGATATTCCGGCGCTGAAACGCAATTTAACGCGCTCCATTCCTGAAGTGCGCGATGTACACCATGTTCACGTCTGGATGGTGGGAGAAAAACCGCTGATGACGCTGCATGTTCAGGTCATTCCTCCCCACGACCACGATGCGTTACTGGGGCGTATCCAGCATTTTCTGGAGCACCACTACGCCATTGCGCACAGCACCATCCAGATGGAGTACACCCCCTGTAACGGACCGGACTGCCACCTCAACGAGATCGAGTCCGGCCACGCCCATCATCACCATTAACGTGCCAGCGCGTGGGAACCCCGTTCATGCGCGCTGTTAATCCACATCCTGCTGCCGTTCAGGGCAATAAAGGTGAGGATCATATACTCCAGCGACATGGCATACACGCCCTGCAGGGCGAAAATCACCACGCTTATCAGGTTGATGATCACCCACAGCAGCCAGTTTTCGACATATTTGCGGGTCATCAGGATCATGGCGGCAATCGACAGAACCATCATGCACGAATCCCAGAACGGGAAGGCATCAGGCTGCAGTTCCGGCATAGTGACATTTAATCCCAGGCTGATCATCACCGACACCGCCACGCGGGTCAGGAAGGCGAACACCGGATCGATATAGATCGTCATCAGACCGATAGCGACCACGCAGGCGGCCAGCCAGCCGATGGCTTTCGGCAACGGTAGCCAGCGGATCTGTAGTTCTGCCTCCTGCTGGCTGTTCTGCCGCGACCAGGCGTACCAGCCATAGATATTGGCCACGAAGAAGAACAGCTGCAGCAGCAGGCTGGCATACAGCTGGATCTGGAAGAAGATTATGGCGAACAGCGTGACGTTCACCAGGCCAAACGCATAGTTGACGATCTTCTCCAGGCTGGCGAGCCAGATACAGAGCAGACCGGCAATCGTCCCGACGGCTTCTATCCATGACAGGTCATAGCCGCCGGTACCAATCGGTATATGCACCAGAATGTTTTGCGTGCTAAAAAAATCCATCTTTTTTCCTCAGCGTTACGTTACGTTGCTTAAGGACGTAGTGTAGCCGCAAAATCCAGCATCCGGTTAAGCGGAATTAACGCCCCTTCCCGCAGCGCTGCGTCGACATGAATCTCATGCGCCGCGCCGCCCGACTCCAGCCCCTCGGCAATCGCCTTCAGCCCGTTCATCGCCATCCACGGACAGTGGGCACAGCTGCGGCAGGTTGCCCCCTCGCCCGCTGTTGGCGCTTCCAGCAGCTCTTTCTCCGGCACCGCCTGCTGCATCTTGTAGAAGATGCCGCGATCGGTGGCGACGATAAGCTGGCGATGCGGCAGCGTTTTCGCGGCATTGATCAGTTGGCTGGTTGAGCCGACGGCATCCGCCATGTTGACGATCGCCTGGGGTGACTCCGGATGCACCAGCACGGCAGCCTCCGGATAGAGCGCTTTCATGCGCTCGAGGGCCTGGGTTTTAAACTCGTCATGAACGATACAGGCGCCCTGCCAGCACAGAATATCTGCCCCGGTCTGCTTCTGAACGTAATTACCGAGATGTTTGTCCGGTGCCCAGATAATTTTCTCACCCAG
Source organism: Leclercia adecarboxylata (assembly GCA_002360945.1). GTDB lineage: Bacteria > Pseudomonadota > Gammaproteobacteria > Enterobacterales > Enterobacteriaceae > Enterobacter > Enterobacter adecarboxylatus_B. The sequence continues at coordinate 34,542 of DERO01000048.1, forward strand.
GCTGTCGAGATGCTCAATCAGTTCAACGGCGATGCTGGAGGTCACCACCCAGTCGGCACGCGCCTTGACTGCGGCAGAGGTGTTGGCGTAGACCACCACCGTTCTGTCCGGATGGGCATCGCAGAAGGCGGTGAATTCGTTGATCGGGCAGCCTAAATCCAGTGAGCACTCCGCATTGAGCGTTGGCATCAGGATGGTTTTTTCCGGGCTGAGGATTTTTGCCGTCTCGCCCATAAAACGCACACCGGCCACCAGTAGCGTCGAAGCCGGATGTTTTGCACCGAAGCGCGCCATTTCCAGCGAATCCGAAATGCAGCCGCCGGTCTCTTCTGCCAGCTGCTGAATTTCAGGATCGGTGTAGTAGTGCGCCACCATGACCGCATCACGCTCTTTGAGCAGACGCTTTATCTTTTCACGGTAAAACTGCTTTTCGTCCAGGCTCAGCGGAACAGGCTTCGGCGGGAAGGGATAGATAGCGGCTTCAGGATCAAACATCACACTCATTTTGGCTTCTCGTTTTACTGGCTTAACAAATTTGCCTTGCTTAAGCGATGATGACAAAAGTGGCGGCAATTGTGTTTTATATACTAAACAAGATAGCGAATTCGCGGATAAAAGTCACACCAAAAGCGTGTCAGAAGTATTTGTCTGAGTTTTCAGACACAGGAATAACAGATAGCAAAAAGGCGCCTTTAGGGCGCCTTTTTACATTGGTGGGTCGTGCAGGAT
>DERO01000048.1:35459-35826 GCA_002360945.1 Leclercia adecarboxylata
CCAACTGAGCTAACGACCCGAGTGGTGGGTGATGACGGGCTCGAACCGCCGACCCCCTCCGTGTAAAGGAGATGCTCTACCAACTGAGCTAATCACCCACTCTGTACTACCGGAACTGCTTTAAGTGGTGGGTCGTGCAGGATTCGAACCTGCGACCAATTGATTAAAAGTCAACTGCTCTACCAACTGAGCTAACGACCCCTTGCGGGATGTAATTCAATTTTATTCAGGCTGGTGGGTCGTGCAGGATTCGAACCTGCGACCAATTGATTAAAAGTCAACTGCTCTACCAACTGAGCTAACGACCCATTCGGGTGTTGCCTGAATTATCACTCGGACCAATAAAATTGGTGGGTCGTGCAGGATT
>DERO01000048.1:35948-81020 GCA_002360945.1 Leclercia adecarboxylata
ACCAACTGAGCTAACGACCCACTATTTTGGCTGCTTTTGGGCTGTTTGATATCCCTTGGCAACGGCGGCATATATTACTGATTTAAGAATTCTGCGCAACTAATATTTTGATGAATATCACTTAACTGCTTAGGAAGTATGCGGCAAGACCAGAAAAAACGCGATTTCTGGTCAACCGGCAATCATCCCATCGCAGCAAGACGTTTTTGCGCTTGTTTTGCACCTTCGGTGCCCGGGAACTTAGTGACCACCTGCTGGAAGACGGCCTTCGCTTTCGCGGTGTCGCCTTTGTCCTGCATGATCACCCCCACCTTGTACATCGCGTCAGGGGCTTTCGGTGATTTCGGGTAATTTTTTACCACGGAGGCAAAATAGAATGCCGCGTCGTCTTTTTTACCCTTGTTGTAATTCAACTGTCCCAGCCAGTAGTTCGCATTGGGCTGATAGGTGGAATCAGGGTATTTCTTCACGAAGTTCTGAAACGCCGCCATCGCCTCGTCCTGGCGCGAACTATCCTGCACCAGGGCTATCGCCGCATTGTAGTCAGTATTCGCATCACCGCTCTGTACAGGCGCGCCTGTTGAGGCTGACGCGTCAGCCTGCGGCGTTGCCGTAGCACCAGCTGCGCCGGTTTGATCGCCTGCGGCTGGCTGCGCTGCTGCGCCACCATTATTCAGGCTATCCATCTGCAGCAGGATCTGCTTCTGACGCTCCACAACCTGATTGAGCTGGTACTGGCTTTCCTGGATCTGTCCACGGAGTGAGTCAATATCGGCCTGGTTGTCAGAGAGCTGCTGCTGAAGTTGGGTTAAAAGCTGGCTGTGAGCATTAGAAATACGCTCGAGTTGGGTGACCCGGTCTTCTACCGAGCCTGAGCCGACACTACTGATTGGTGCCTGAGCAAAAGCGGCCCAGGGGGCCGCTATACCAACCAGTAACGACAGACTCAACAGATGATGTCTGAAGTTACTGCTCATGCAATTCTCTTAGTAAACCAGTACGGCACGACGGTTTTTGGAGTAAGCCGCTTCGTCGTGACCCAGTACTGCAGGTTTTTCTTTACCGTAAGAAACGATGGAGATCTGGTCAGCAGAAACGCCTTTACCCTGCAGGTACATTTTAACGGCGTTAGCACGACGCTCACCCAGGGAGATGTTGTACTCAGGAGTACCACGTTCGTCCGCGTGACCTTCTACGGTGACTTTGTAAGACGGGTTGCTACGCAGGAAGTTAGCGTGCGCATCCAGCATCGCAGCGAAGTCAGAACGGATGTCGAACTTGTCCAGATCGAAGTAAACAATGTTGTTCTGCTGCAGCTGTTGCATCTGAAGACGCGCCTGCTCTTCAGAAGACATATTGCCGTTGCCGTTTGCGTCCATACCGGTGCCGGCACCCATCATGCCTTCGCCGCTCTGGTCGTTGCTGGCGTTCTTGTTAGAAGAACACGCTGCGATTGCCATAACAGGCAGAGCGATCATCAGCCCTTTCAGCACTTTGTTCAGTTGCATTTCTATGATTCCTTTATTATTCAATTAATTATTATTACAGGTACGGCGACCAGGCAGGTGATTTTACCTGTCCATCAGTTGCCGGAATACGCGCTTTGAAACGCCCATCGGTAGAAACCAGATTCAGCACGGATCCCATCCCCTGAGAAGAGCTGTAGATAACCATAGTGCCGTTAGGTGCCAGACTTGGCGTTTCATCCAGGAAAGTTGACGACAGAACTTGCACGCCACCCCCGCCCAGATCTTGTTTGGCAATGTGCTGCTGACCGCCGGCCGAGCTAACCATTACCATAAACTTGCCGTCAGCGCTGACGTCTGCGTCCTGGTTCTGTGAACCTTCCCAGGTGATACGCTGCGGTGCACCGCCGTTAACATTAACTTTATAAACCTGTGGACGACCCGCCTGGTCAGAGGTAAAGGCCAGGTTCTGGCTGTCCGGGAACCAGGTTGGTTCGGTGTTGTTGCTGCGACCGTCGGTGACCTGACGGATCTGGCCGGAGCCGATGTCCATCACGTACAGGTTCAGGCTACCGGTTTTAGACAGGGCAAATGCCAGTTTAGAACCGTCCGGAGAGAATGCCGGTGCCCCGTTGTGACGTGGGAAGGAGGCAACCTGACGCACCGCGCCGTTAGACAGAGTCTGGATAACCAGCGCTGAACGACCGCTTTCGAAGGTTACGTACGCCAGCTTAGAACCGTCCGGTGACCAGGCCGGTGACATCAGCGGCTGCGGTGAACGGTGAACGGTGAACTGGTTGTAGCCATCGTAGTCAGAAACGCGCAGCTCATACGGGAACTGGCCGCCGTTGGTCTGCACCACATAAGCGATACGGGTGCGGAATGCGCCTTTGATGCTGGTCAGCTTCTCAAACACTTCATCACTCGCCGTGTGGCCCGCATAACGCAGCCACTGCTTATTCACCTTGTAGGTGTTCTGTGCCAGCACGGTACCTGGTGCGCCGCCGGTATCAACCAGCTGGTACGCCACGGTATAACCGCCGTCCGGGTTAGGGGTAACCTGACCCACAACCACCGCATCAATCCCCAGCGCAGACCATGCCGCTGGCTGCAGCTCAGCTGCAGTACCCGGCTGCTGTGGCAGACGAGAACGATCTAAGGGGTTGAATTTACCGCTGTTGCGCAGGTCAGCAGCAACAATGCCACCCACATCTTCCGGCGCAGCGCCCGGTCCTTTCCACTGGAACGGAACCACGCCAATCGGACGTGCCGAGTCCACCCCCTGGGTGATCTCGATACGCACTTCTGCGTGCAGCACAGCTGCCCACAGCATAAAGAAACCTACTGCTACACGTAATGCCTGCTTCATCATGTCTCCCATATCCGGGTAACCTTACCCGCGATAATTTAGCAGAATGTTAACAAACCCAAATAAACAAAACTACCAGAACGCTAAGACTAAACCTGGCCTGTTTTTCCCCGTTTGCACAGGAAAATAAATCTTAAGGCTTGAAGTCCAGTGGTGCATTTTTGAATGTTTCATATACCGCTTGAGAAGGCGGTTTCGGGAACTTGGTCATCCTGCTGGTCGCAGACAACATCTGCTGACAGAATGCCTCGTCGCCACCTTCTTTTTTCACGCTAAGAATAGTCCCGTCCGCGCTAAGGTTTACCCGAAGCGTACAGGTTTTCCCCCTGAAGCTATCCCAGTCGTACAGATGCCCACGAATAGCGGCCTGTACCTGCGCAATATAAGATGCAATCTCGGCTTGAGACGCACCGCCTTGCCCTGGCTTACTTCCTTTAGCAGGAGATGCACCACCTGCGCTACCGCTGTTGCTACCTTTCGGCGCATTCTTACCTGAGCTCAAATCGCCGAACAGGTCGTCAACGTCCGAAGCGGCTGCTTTTTCCGCGGCGGCTTTTTTCGCTGCTGCGGCTTTCGCGGCGGCAGCTTTGTCAGCAGCAGCTTTATCGGCAGCGGCCTTTTTCTCTGCAGCCGCTTTTTCGGCCGCGGCTTTTTTATCAGCGGCGGCTTTTTCTGCGGCAGCAGCTTTCTTCTCAGCAGCGGCTTTTTCTGCGGCAGCAGCTTTCTTCTCAGCAGCGGCTTTTTCTGCGGCAGCAGCTTTCTCTGCAGCGGCTTTTTCAGCTGCTGCGGCCTTTTTAGCCGCTTCGGCAGCCGCTTTCTTCTCGGCTTCCTGGGCTGCCTGTTTGGCTGCTTCAGCTTCCGCTTTTTTCTGCGCGTCGGCAGCGGCTTTCTTCGCAGCTTCGGCTTCTACTTTCTTCTTCGCATCCGCAGCGGCTTTAGCGGCTTCGGCTTCCGCCTGTTTTTGCGCATCGGCAGCGGCTTTTTTCGCGGCTAATGCAGCGGCATCCGCGGCTTGTTTTGCCGCCTCAGCAGCTTGCTTCGCCTGAGCATCGGCCTGCGCTTTGGCATCTGCTGCGGCTTTGGCTGCTGCCTCTTCCGCCTGCTTCTGTTTTTCCTGCGCTTGCTTCGCTGCGGCCTCAGCCTGTTTCTGCTGCTCCGCCTGCTCTTTCGCTGCTTCCTGCGCCTGCAGACGTTCTTTCTCGAGCTGCTTCAGACGTTCCTGCTCGGCGGCCTGCTTTTCACGCAGCTCTTCCGCCTGCTGTTGCGCCTGCTTTTCGCGTTGCTCTTCAGCACGTTTTGCACTCGCCTGCTGTTGCTGCTGGCGGTTATAGTTTTGCACCACCGCGCCGGGATCGACCATCACGGCATCGATGGATGAACCTCCCCCACCGCCGGCAGCGGCATCGAGATGCTCATCGAACGAACTCCAGATCAGTGCTGCAAAAAGAATGACATGCAGTACCGCCGAGATAATGATCGCCCGCTTAAGCTTATCGTTTTGTTCGGTTGCCTTTGACACTATGGGTTCCCAAAAACTCTGTTGTGTACGCAGATGATCAAATAGGCTGCGTCATCAAGCCGACTGACTTAACGCCCGCGCTATGCAACAGGTTCAGCGCTTTTATTATTTCATCGTAAGGCACGTCTTTCGCACCACCGATTAAGAAGACCGTTTTCGGATTGGACTGCAGACGTCGTTGCGCTTCGGCAATGACCTGCTCAGGCGGCAACTGATCGAGACGATCCTTTTCAACCACCACGCTGTACTGCCCTACTCCGGATACCTCAATGATGACCGGTGGATCGTCATTGGTGCTTACAGCCTGAGATTCTGTCGCATCCGGCAGATCAACCTCAACGCTCTGGGTAATGATGGGTGCTGTGGCCATAAAGATCAGCAGCAGCACCAGCAGTACGTCCAGCAGCGGTACAATGTTGATTTCGGACTTTAGTTCGCGACGACCCCGTCCACGCTGTCTGGCCATGGTTTACCCCTTGTTGCTCTCGGTGCTGGTAAACGCCTGGCGGTGCAGAATCGCGGTGAACTCTTCCATGAAGTTGTCGTAGTTCAGTTCCAGTTTGTTCACGCGCTGATTCAGGCGGTTATACGCCATAACTGCTGGAATAGCGGCGAACAGACCGATAGCGGTCGCGATCAGCGCTTCTGCGATACCCGGCGCAACCATCTGCAGCGTCGCCTGTTTTACCGCGCCCAGGGCGATAAAGGCGTGCATGATCCCCCAGACCGTACCAAACAGACCGATATACGGGCTGATGGAACCGACGGTGCCGAGGAACGGGATGTGCGTTTCCAGCGTTTCCAGTTCACGGTTCATTGAAATGCGCATCGCACGCGATGCCCCTTCAACGACCGCTTCCGGCGCATGGTTGTTAGCGCGGTGCAAACGGGCGAACTCTTTGAAACCGCTATAGAAAATTTGCTCGGAGCCGGAGAGGTTTTCACGACGCCCCTGGCTTTCCTGATACAAACGGGAAAGTTCGATACCGGACCAGAACTTATCTTCAAAAGCTTCCGCTTCGCGGCCTGCTGCATTGAGGATACGGGTTCTCTGGATGATGATGGCCCAGGATGCGATTGAAAAACCAATCAAAATCAACATGATAAGTTTAACCAGAAGGCTTGCCTTCAGGAACAAATCAAGGATATTCATGTCAGTCACTGCTTAAACTCCGCGACAATAGACTTAGGAAGCGCACGAGGCTTCATGATGAGTGGATCAACACAGACAATCAGGACTTCAGCTTCGTTCAGTACCTGGTTTTCAGCATTGACGATCCGCTGCGTGAAAACCAGTGAGGTTCCGCGCATTGATGTTATTTCTGTTTGGACTTCGAGCATATCGTCGAGTCTGGCAGGTGCAAAATACTCCAGCGTCATCTTGCGTACCACGAAGGCAACTCGCTCCGCCAGCAGGACCTGCTGGCTAAAGTGATGATGGCGCAGCATCTCAGTGCGTGCTCGTTCATAAAAGGCAACGTAGCTGGCGTGGTAAACCACACCACCGGCGTCAGTGTCTTCATAGTAGACACGAACCGGCCATCGAAACAGCGTTGTATTCACTTTACATCCCGGTAATACAAAAAGAGTAAGAGCTTTTAAACGTCGTTACTATACGCGCGGGAATGGTGGTTTGGAATGGGGGAAGGTAAACGGAGAGTAAATATTTATGGGCCAGGGTAAGCCCATAATATTAACGGATAGTTCTTATTCAGTTGAAAAAGAAAATCAGGCCGACAAGAAGCACCACATCAGCGATCAGCGGGCAGAAGATGCCCTGCCAGTGAACGGCTTTCGGCCGAAAGCCAACGCCGTGGATCACCCCGGCGCACACCGCCCACATGATGAGAAAACCGTGCCAGATTTCAAGCTCGCTGGTCTTCGCCGCAAAGCGCGACGGGTCCCAGAAGATACAACCTGCCAGCAGTAAGGCCATCACTAAGGAAAGCGCCCTGAGCGGGCGCTTGTCCATGATCCCGTAGAGATACGCGATCATCAGTGCTTTTCTTCACCGGCTTTGGACGCTTCAACGTGCTCAAGCGCCAGGGCGGTAATCACACCAAATGCACAGGCAAGAAGCGTTCCTAAAATCCATGCGAAATACCACATATTCAGCTCCTTCCTTAATACATAGAGTGAGTATTGCTTTCGATATGTTCTTTCGTGATACGACCGTACATTTTCCAGTAACACCAGGTGGTGTAAGCCAGGATGATCGGTACGAACACGGCAGCCACAAACGTCATCAGGTTCAGGGTCATCTGACTGGAGGTGGAATCCCACATCGTCAGACTCGCATTCATCATGGTGCTGGATGGCATCACGAATGGGAACATCGCGATACCGGCCGTCAGAATGATGCACGCCAGCGTCAGTGAAGAGAAGACGAATGCCCATGCACCTTTTTCCATGCGGGAAGTCAGCAGGGTCAGCAGCGGCAGAACCACGCCCAGGGCCGGAATAGCCCACAGCACCGGTGTGTTATTGAAGTTCACCAGCCAGGCGCCTGCCTGACGAGCCACTTCTTTGGTCAGCGGGTTAGACGGCGCGGTATGGTTAATCGCAGAGGTCACCACGTAACCGTCGATACCGAACATCACCCACACACCGGCCAGCGCGAAGCCAACCAGGGTCACCAGAGCCGCAATCTGCGAGACGGCGCGAGAACGCAGGTGCAGTTCACCCACGGTACGCATCTGCAGGTAGGTGGCACCCTGAGTCAGGATCATCGCCACGCTGACCACGCCCGCCAGCAGACCGAACGGGTTCAGCAGCTGGAAGAAGTTGCCGGTGTAGTACAGGCGCATATATTCATCGAGGTGGAACGGCACGCCCTGCAGCAGGTTGCCGAACGCCACGCCGATCACCAGCGGCGGCACGAAGCTACCGATGAAGATGCCCCAGTCCCACATGTTGCGCCAGCGGGTGTCTTCGATCTTCGAGCGGTAGTCAAAACCGACCGGACGGAAGAACAAGGACGCCAGCACCAGAATCATCGCCACGTAGAAGCCGGAGAACGCAGCCGCGTAGACCATCGGCCAGGCAGCGAACAGCGCGCCGCCTGCGGTGATCAGCCACACCTGGTTACCGTCCCAGTGCGGGGCGATGGAGTTAATCATAATTCGACGCTCGGTATCATTACGACCGAGGAAGCGGGTGAGCATGCCCACCCCCATGTCGAAACCGTCAGTGACCGCAAAACCAATCAGTAAGATCCCGACCAGCAGCCACCAGATAAAACGCAATACTTCATAATCGATCATTTGACGACTCCTGTCTTACCGTGCCGGCTGAGTAGTCACGGTGGACTGCTCGTAGTGGGACTGAGAAGCAACGGTTGACTGCTCATAGTGGTAACGACCGGTTTTCAGGCTGCTTGGGCCAAGGCGCGCAAACTTGAACATCAGGAACAGTTCAGCCACCAGGAACAGGGTATACAGACCACAAATCAGCAGCATGGAGAAAATCAGATCCCCGGCGGTCAGGGAGGAGTTCGCTACCGCGGTTGGCAGCACCTCACCGATAGCCCACGGCTGACGACCGTATTCGGCAACAAACCAGCCGGATTCGATGGCGATCCACGGCAGTGGCATGCCGTACAGCGCAGAGCGCAGCAGCCATTTACGCTGACCGATACGGTTACGAATCACAGACCAGAAGGAGGCAGCAATGATCAACAGCATGATGATGCCGCAGCCAACCATGATACGGAACGCGAAGTATAGCGGCGCAACGCGTGGAATCGAGTCTTTGGTCGCCATCTGAATCTGCTCTTCCGTCGCGTCAGAGACGTTCGGGGTATAGCGTTTCAGCAGCAGGCCGTAACCGAGGTCTTTTTTCACGTTGTTGAACTGATCGCGAACGGACTGATCGGTAGAGCCGGAACGCAGCTGCTCCAGCAGGGAGTAAGCTTTCATCCCGTTACGGATACGCTCTTCATGCTGCACCAGCAGATCTTTCAGGCCGATAACCGGCGTATCCACAGAGCGGGTGGCGATGATGCCCAACGCATAAGGGATCTGAATAGCGAAGTGGTTTTCCTGGGCATCCTGATCGGGAATACCAAACAGGGTAAACGCTGCCGGAGCCGGTTGGGTTTCCCACTCTGCTTCGATTGCCGCCAGTTTGGTTTTCTGCACGTCACCCATCTCGTAGCCAGATTCATCACCCAGTACGATCACGGAGAGAATAGCCGCCATACCGAAGCTCGCCGCGATGGCGAAAGAGCGTTTAGCAAAGGCGAAGTCACGACCACGCAGCATGTAGTAGGAGCTGATGCCCAGCACGAACATCGCGCCGCAGACATAGCCAGATGCCACGGTGTGAACAAATTTCACCTGAGCAACCGGGTTCAGCACCAGCTCGGAGAAGCTAACCATCTCCATACGCATGGTTTCGAAGTTAAAATCAGACGCGATAGGGTTCTGCATCCAGCCGTTGGCTACCAGGATCCACAGCGCGGACAGGTTAGAGCCTAAAGCAACCAGCCAGGTGACAGCCATGTGCTGCACTTTACCCAGACGATCCCAGCCAAAGAAGAACAGACCTACAAAGGTGGATTCGAGGAAGAAGGCCATCAGACCTTCAATGGCCAGCGGCGCACCGAAGATATCCCCGACATAGTGGGAATAGTAAGACCAGTTAGTCCCGAACTGGAACTCCATGGTCAGACCGGTGGCCACGCCCAGTGCAAAGTTGATACCAAACAACTTGCCCCAGAACTTGGTCATATCTTTATAAATCTGTTTGCCGGAAAGGACGTAGACCGTCTCCATAATGGCCAGCAGAAACGCCATACCGAGCGTCAGTGGCACAAACAGGAAGTGGTACATCGCGGTCAAGGCAAACTGTAAGCGCGACAGTTCGACTATATCTAACATCATGACTCCTTGCTCATCGCATGAAGACTCCGGGAGTGAATCTCGTTAGAAAAGATCCACACACATGCCCCAATACAAAAATTATCAGCTTCCTTTCTTCGTTACTTAATCTTCCCATGAGGAAAAAAGCCATGATGAAAGGTTACAGATACGTTAATAAAAACCCGAAATTGATCCCGCGAATATATTACGCTGCAAAACCCTTACAATAAACAGGTTTTTATTGAAAGTGTTTTACGTTTTACGACGGTGATCAATATATAGCGAATTTACCACTTTTTGACCAGATTGATCGGGATCAATTTAACGCTTTTTGATGCCCTTTTCCAGGCATTAGATATTGATATAAATCAATATCGACTGGCGGTGTTAAAGGTGTTTCTTGATGGTGAATCGAATGACTTTTTTGTTAATTTTATGTTGGTGTGATGGGCTAATAGTTATTGAATCTGCACTGTAATATCAATAAAGGTGATTTAAATTAACCTGGGACTCGTCGTCTATTTTAATAGACGCCATAACAGCAAGTGGAGTTACTCCACGACACTTATTCAGAGAATGGATAGTGGGATAATTAAATAACAATTAATTTACTTTTAACCCCCTTTAAATTAACACCACATTGTTATCATTTTGTATAACGCAAAAATAAAAAAAGGCCATCTTACGATGGCCAACCATGTCGAAACGGACATTTATTATGTCAAAGCTCCCCGCACGGGGAGCAGAGAGGATTTACTTAATGATGGATTTCAGTGCTTCACCGATGTCAGCCAGGCTGCGTACGGTTTTCACGCCTGCGGCTTCCAGCGCTGCAAATTTCTCATCCGCAGTCCCTTTGCCGCCCGCGATGATGGCACCTGCGTGGCCCATACGCTTGCCTTTCGGCGCAGTCACACCCGCGATATAGCCAACAACCGGCTTGGTCACGTGATCTTTGATGTAAGCCGCCGCTTCTTCTTCTGCGCTGCCGCCGATTTCACCGATCATCACGATCGCTTCAGTCTGCGGGTCTTCCTGGAACAGCTTCAGAATGTCGATGAAGTTAGAGCCCGGGATTGGGTCGCCGCCGATGCCCACACAGGTGGACTGGCCGAAACCGTAGTCGGTGGTCTGCTTAACCGCTTCATAGGTCAGGGTACCGGAACGGGAGACGATGCCCACTTTGCCCGGCTTGTGAATGTGGCCCGGCATGATGCCGATTTTGCATTCGCCTGGGGTGATCACGCCCGGGCAGTTTGGCCCAATCATGCGCACGCCCGCTTCGTCCAGCTTCACTTTCACGGTCAGCATATCCAGGGTCGGGATGCCTTCAGTGATGGTGATGATCAGTTTGATGCCTGCGTCGATAGCTTCCAGAATGGAGTCTTTGCAGAACGGGGCCGGAACGTAGATCACGGTAGCGGTCGCGCCAGTCGCTTCTACTGCTTCACGCACGGTGTTGAACACCGGCAGGCCCAGATGAGTGGTGCCGCCTTTACCTGGCGTTACGCCGCCAACCATCTGCGTACCGTAGGCAATCGCCTGCTCAGAGTGGAATGAACCCTGGCTACCGGTGAAGCCCTGGCAGATGACCTTGGTATCTTTATTAATTAAAACGGACATTATTTCCCCTCCACTGCGGCAACTACCTGCTGAGCGGCATCCGTCAGACTTTTCGCTGCAATAATATTCAGGCCGCTGTCAGCCAGTTTTTTCGCGCCGAGTTCGGCGTTGTTGCCTTCCAGACGGACAACAACCGGGACGTTAACGCCCACTTCTTCTACCGCACCGATGATGCCGTCAGCGATCAGGTCGCAACGTACGATGCCGCCGAAGATGTTCACCAGAACTGCTTTCACGTTGTCGTCAGAGAGGATGATTTTGAAGGCTTCGGTCACGCGCTCTTTGGTCGCGCCGCCGCCCACGTCGAGGAAGTTTGCCGGCTCGCCGCCGTGCAGTTTAACGATGTCCATGGTGCCCATTGCCAGGCCCGCACCGTTAACCATGCAGCCGATGTTGCCATCGAGTGCCACGTAGTTCAGTTCCCACTGTGCAGCCTGCGCTTCACGAGGATCTTCCTGAGACTGGTCACGCATTTCGCGCAGATCGGCCTGGCGGAACAGCGCGTTGCCGTCAGCGCCCAGTTTGCCGTCGAGGCAGATCAGGTCGCCCTGCTTAGTAATTACCAGCGGGTTGATTTCGATCAGCGCCAGATCGCGCTCCAGGAAGATGTTCGCCAGACCCATGAAGATCTTGGTGAATTGCTGCACCAGTTTCCCTTCCAGACCCAGTTTGAAGGCCAGTTCGCGTCCCTGGTAAGGCATTGGGCCTGCCAGCGGATCGATGGCCACTTTGTGGATCAGGTGCGGGGTCTCTTCCGCCACTTTCTCGATTTCCACGCCGCCTTCGGTAGAGGCCATGAACACCACGCGACGGGAGCTACGGTCTACTACGGCGCCGAGGTACAATTCTTTTGCAATGTCGGTTGCCGCTTCAACCAGGATCTGGTTAACCGGCTGGCCGCTCGCGTCTGTCTGGTAGGTCACCAGACGTTTGCCCAGCCAATGCTCCGCAAACGCACGAATCTCTTCTTTACTGTTAACGACTTTCACACCGCCCGCTTTACCGCGGCCGCCAGCGTGAACCTGACATTTCACTACCCAAGGACCGGCGCCGATTTTAGATGCGGCTTCTTCTGCTTCACGAGGGGTATTGCAGGCATAACCCACCGGAGCCGGCAAGCCATACCGGGCAAACAGCTGTTTTGCCTGATATTCATGTAAGTTCATGTGTTCTATCCATCCTTCAGGGTAATCGTTAGGTCATGCTTTTGTAGGCCCGGCAGGCAAAGCGCCGCCGGGCAATGGTGCTAAAACTAAACGTCCAGCAGCAGACGGGTTGGATCTTCCAGCAGCTCTTTAATGGCGACCAGGAAGCCCACGGACTCGCGGCCATCGATCAGACGGTGATCGTAGGAGAGCGCCAGGTACATCATCGGCAGGATCTCGACTTTACCGTCAACCGCCATCGGACGATCTTTGATGGCGTGCATGCCCAGGATCGCGCTCTGCGGTGGGTTGATGATCGGAGTAGACATCAGCGAGCCGAATACGCCGCCGTTGGTAATAGTGAAGTTACCGCCGGTCAGGTCATCTACGGTCAGCTTGCCGTCACGGCCTTTCACTGCCAGTTCTTTGATGTTCTTCTCGATGTCAGCCATGCCCAGGGTGTCTACATCGCGCAGAACCGGGGTCACCAGGCCGCGTGGGGTAGAAACGGCCATGCTCACGTCGAAGTAGTTGTGATAGACCACATCATCGCCATCGATAGACGCGTTCACTTCCGGGTAGCGTTTCAGCGCTTCAACCACCGCCTTCACGTAGAAGGACATAAAGCCCAGACGGATACCGTGACGTTTTTCAAACGCGTCACCGTACTGCTTACGCAGGTCCATGATTGGCTTCATGTTCACTTCGTTGAAGGTGGTCAGCATCGCGGTAGAGTTTTTCGCTTCCAGCAGACGCTCGGCCACGCGCTTACGCAGGCGGGTCATCGGCACGCGTTTTTCGCTACGTGCGCCCAGCGCAGGCTGTGCTGCCGGTGCCGCTGCAGGGGCTTTGGCTTCTGCTTTCGCGTCAGACGGCCCTTTTGCCAGATGCTTATCAATATCTTCGCGGGTCAGACGGCCACCCACGCCGGTGCCTTTGATGGCTGCCGGGTCAAGGCTGTGTTCAGCCAGCAGGCGACGGATCGCCGGGCTGAGCGCGTCGTTTGATTGCTCTTCCAGAGAGGCCTGCTGGCGCTGGGCTGGAGTAGACGCTTTCTCTTCTGATTTCGCGCTGGACTCTTTACCCGCGCTGTTGCCTTCGCGCAGGCGACCCAGGATCTGACGAGAGGTCACGGTCGTGCCTTCATCTTCCAGGACTGCATCCAGAATACCATCCGCCGATGCCGGTACTTCCAGTACCACTTTGTCAGTTTCGATTTCTACCAGCACTTCATCGCGCTTAACGGCATCGCCCGGTTTTTTGTGCCAGGTGGCGACGGTCGCATCTGCTACGGATTCAGGCAGGTCGGGAACAAGAATATCTACGCTACTCATTATGTATCCTTTAATTAATCGACGTTCAGCGCGTCATTGACCAGATCTTGTTGTTGCTTCTGGTGAACGGACATATACCCTACCGCCGGAGAGGCGGAGGCCGGGCGACCTGCATAACGCAGGGCAGACCCAAATGGAATCACTTCACGGAAATGATGCTGGCTGCAGTACCATGCGCCCTGGTTGAGCGGCTCTTCCTGGCACCAGACAAAATCATGTACGTGAGCATATTGTTTCAGCACGTCCTGCATCGCCTGATGCGGGAACGGATAAAGCTGTTCGATACGCACGATGGCGACATCTTTCTGATCGTTCTTACGGCGCTGTTCCAGCAGGTCGTAGTAAACCTTACCAGAACACATCACCACGCGTTTCACTGCCTGCGGATCCAGCTCGTCAATCTCGCCAATCGCCGGCAGGAAGGTGCCATTCGCCAACTCATCCAGCGTGGAGACCGCCAGCGGGTGACGCAGCAGCGATTTCGGTGACATAACGACCAGCGGACGACGCATCCCGCGCAGCGCCTGACGACGCAGCATGTGGTAAACCTGTGCCGGGGTGGACGGTACGCACACCTGCATGTTCTGCTCGGCGCAGAGTTGCAGATAACGCTCCAGACGCGCGGAGGAGTGCTCCGGCCCCTGCCCTTCGTAGCCGTGCGGCAGCAGCATCACCAGGCCACACATACGGCCCCACTTCTGTTCGCCAGAAGAGATGAACTGGTCGATAACCACCTGCGCACCGTTGGCAAAGTCACCGAACTGCGCTTCCCAGATGGTCAGGGTGCGTGGTTCTGCGGTGGCGTAACCGTATTCAAATGCCAGCACCGCTTCTTCAGACAGCACTGAGTCCCAGACCTTAAACTGGCCCTGACCGTTATGCACGTGCTGCAGCGGGGTGTAGGTGGAACCGTTGGTCTGGTTATGGATCACCGCGTGACGGTGGAAGAAGGTGCCACGACCGGCATCTTCACCGGACAGACGAACCGGAATACCTTCGTCAACCAGGGTCGCGTAGGCCAGGTTTTCTGCACCACCCCAGTCGAACAGCTTCTCGCCTGCCGCCATGGACTGACGGTCAGAGTAGATTTTCTGCACGCGGGACTGCATTTCGATCGCTTCTGGTACGGTGCTGATGCGTTTAGCCAGCTCCTGCAGACGCTTCATCTCGACCTTGTTCGGGTAGCTCTCATCCCACTCGTGGTTGAGGTACGGCGACCAGGTAAAGGAGTGCATATTCATCGGACGCAGCTCTTTCACCACGCACTCGCCGGCATCCAGCGCATCACGGTAGAGATTGACCATCTCGGTGGCATCTTCCAGCGTAACCACTTTCTCGCCTTCCAGCTTGTCAGCGTAGATTTTGCGCGGGGTCGGATGCTTTTTGATTTTCTGGTACATCAGCGGCTGGGTTGCACTTGGCTCGTCCGCTTCGTTGTGACCATGACGGCGGTAGCAGAACAGGTCGATCAGCACGTCGCGCTTGAAGGTGTTACGGAAGTCCAGCGCCAGGCGGGTCACGAAAGCCACGGCTTCCGGATCATCCGCGTTCACGTGGAAAATTGGCGCCTGAACCATCTTACCGATGTCGGTGCAGTATGGCGTAGAGCGCGCATCCAGCGGGTTGGACGTGGTGAAGCCCACCTGGTTGTTGATCACGATGCGAACGGTACCGCCCACTTCGTAACCGCGTGCTTTGGACATGTTCAGGGTTTCCTGAACCACGCCCTGACCGGTGATCGCCGCATCGCCGTGAATGGTGATTGGCAGTACTTTGTTGCTGCTCGGCTCGTCCAGACGATCCAGACGCGCGCGCACGGAACCGATCACCACCGGGCTCACGATCTCGAGGTGCGACGGGTTGAACGCCAGCGCCATGTGCACCAGGCCGCCTTTGGTTTCGATATCCGATGAGAAACCCATGTGGTACTTCACGTCACCGGTACCGAGGTGTTCTTTATGTTTGCCCGCGAATTCGTCGAACAGATCCTGCGGCTTTTTACCCAGCACGTTGATCAGCACGTTCAGACGACCACGGTGCGCCATGCCCAGTACCACTTCGCGGGTACCGCTGTTGCCCGCATGACGGATCAGCTCTTTCAGCATTGGCACCAGCGCATCGCCGCCTTCCAGCGAGAAGCGTTTTGCACCCGGGAATTTGGCACCGAGGTAGCGCTCCAGCCCTTCTGCTGCGGTCAGTTCGCTCAGGAAGCGTTTTTTCTCGTCGGCATTGAAGGTGGATTTACCGGCAACCGATTCAATGCGCTGCTGGATCCAGCGTTTCTCTTCAGTTGAGGTGATGTGCATATATTCCGCACCGATGGAGCCGCAGTAGGTCTGCTTCAGCGCAGTCAGCAGCTCGCCCAGCTTCATCGTGTCTTTGCCAATGGCAAAAGAACCCACGTTGAAGGTTTCCTGGAAATCAGCTTCGGTCAGATCGTGATAAGCCGGATCGAGATCCGCCACGCGCTCCTGCTGCCACAGCCCCAGCGGATCCAGATTCGCATGCTGGTGGCCACGGAAACGGTAGGCGTTAATCAGCTGCAGGACTTTAACCTGCTTTGCATTGGTGTCAGGGTCGGAGATGGCGGAAGAGTAACGTGAGGCATCCTTCGCCAGACGACGGAAATAATCACGTGTTTTGGAATGAAATTGATCCGGTTTGACTCCTGTTCCAGGTAACTGCTGGAACATCGAACGCCAGTTAGCGTCCACTGAGTCAGGATCGGTTAAGAAGTCTTCATAGAGCTGTTCGATCCAGCTTTGGTTTGCACCAGAGAGGAAAGAAGAGTCCAGCCAGGCTTTCATTGCGCCGTTCTGCATCGTGATCCCTTAAGCATTTTTATGCTTACTTTCGCCGTAGAAACTACCACGCACACCACGTGTACGTGCCGGGGTTCACCTGCGAGCTCTTTTCATTTGGCCCGCGAAGGAACCTTTAGAAACTGTCTAAACTTCAGGGCAGTTTTTAAAGGTTTCTGCAATTTTGCCCGGAGGCGCTACGCTTGCCTGGCCTACTGTGACGTAGGCCGGATAAGCGCAGCGCCATCCGGCGTTGTTACTTACGCACTGCGCTGTAACAACATCGACTTAATGTGGCCGATAGCGCGCGTCGGGTTCAGCCCCTTAGGGCATACACTGACGCAGTTCATGATGCTGTGGCAGCGGAATACGCTGAAAGCATCACTCAGCCCTTCCAGGCGGTTGTCGGTTTCGGTATCGCGGCTGTCAATCAGGAAGCGGTACGCTGCCAGCAGGCCAGCCGGGCCGATAAACTTGTCCGGGTTCCACCAGAACGACGGGCAAGAGGTCGAACAACATGCACAGAGAATACACTCATACAGGCCATCGAGTTTTTCACGCTGCTCTGGCGACTGCAAATGCTCGCGAGCGGGTGGATTTTGCCCATTATTCAACAAGTAAGGCTTAATCTTCTCATATTGTGCATAGAATTGCCCCATGTCCACCACCAAATCGCGAACAACCGGCAGACCTGGCAGAGGACGGATCACAATCTTCTGTCCCGGACGGTTGAGCGCCGAAATCGGGGTGATACAGGCCAGACCGTTTTTGCCGTTCATATTCAGACCGTCGGAGCCACAAACCCCTTCACGGCAGGAGCGACGGAATGACAGTGTCGGATCTTTTTCTTTCAGCTGCATTAAGGCATCAAGCAGCATCATGTCGCGACCTTCTTCCGCTTCCAGGGTGTAATCCTGCATATGCGGAGCGTCATCAACATCCGGGTTATAACGATAAACTGAGAATTCGAGTTTCATTGTCCTGTCTCCGCATTAATAAGTACGAATCTTCGGCGGGAACGCCGGACGCAGTTTCGGTTCCATATTGACGCTACGACGTGTCATGGATTCCGACTCTGGCAGATACAGGGAATGGCACAGCCAGTTTTCGTCGTCACGATCCGGGAAGTCGAAGCGGCTATGCGCGCCACGGCTTTCGGTACGGAAGTTTGCAGAGACCGCGGTTGCGTAAGCGGTTTCCATCAGGTTATCCAGCTCCAGACACTCGACGCGCTGGGTGTTGAACTCGCTGGAGGTATCGTCCAGACGGGCATTTTTCAGACGCTCGCGAATCGCTTTCAGCTGCTCAAGCCCTTTCGCCATCGCATCGCCTTCGCGGAAGACCGAGAAGTTGTGCTGCATGCACTCCTGCAGCGCCTTACGGATTTCCACCGGATCTTCGCCGTTGCGGTTGCCGTTCCAGCGATTCAGACGTTCCAGAGAGGCGTCGATATTGGCTTCGGTCGCATCACGCAGCGGACCCTGCTCGGCAATGGACTCCTGCAGATGCAGGCCCACCGCACGACCAAACACCACCAGGTCGAGCAGGGAGTTGCCGCCCAGACGGTTGGCGCCGTGTACGGATACGCAGGCGATTTCACCTACTGCGAACAGGCCCGGGATCACCACGTCTTCGCCCTGCTCGTTCACGGTCAGCGCCTGACCGGTCACTTTGGTCGGAATACCGCCCATCATGTAGTGGCAGGTTGGGATAACCGGGATCGGCTCTTTAACCGGGTCGACGTGAGCAAAGGTACGGGACAGCTCCAGGATGCCCGGCAGGCGGGATTCCAGAACCTCTTTACCCAGGTGGTCAAGTTTCAGCTTAGCGTGCGGGCCCCATGGACCGTCGCAGCCACGACCTTCACGGATTTCGATCATGATGGAACGCGCCACCACGTCACGACCCGCCAGGTCTTTTGCATTCGGGGCATAACGCTCCATGAAGCGCTCGCCGTGTTTGTTCAGCAGGTAGCCACCTTCACCACGGCAGCCTTCTGTGACCAGCACGCCCGCACCGGCGATACCGGTTGGGTGGAACTGCCACATCTCCATATCCTGCACCGGCACGCCAGCGCGGATCGCCATACCGACGCCGTCACCGGTGTTGATGTGGGCGTTAGTGGTGGACTGATAGATACGGCCTGCACCGCCGGTCGCCAGCACGGTGGCGCGGGCTTTGAAGTAGACCACTTCACCGGTTTCGATGCACAGCGCGGTACAACCTACAATCGCGCCATCTTCGTTTTTAACCAGATCCAGCGCATACCACTCGGAGAAGATGGTGGTCTTGTTCTTCAGGTTCTGCTGATACAGGGTATGCAGCAAGGCGTGACCGGTACGGTCAGCCGCAGCCGCGGTACGTGCCGCCTGCTCGCCGCCGAAATCTTTCGACTGGCCGCCAAACGGACGTTGATAGATGGTGCCGTTCTCCAGGCGGGAGAATGGCAGACCCATATGGTCCAGCTCCAGAATCGCTTCCGGACCGGTTTTACACATATATTCAATGGCGTCCTGGTCACCGATGTAGTCGGAGCCTTTCACCGTGTCGTACATATGCCATTCCCAGTTATCATCATGGGTATTACCGAGCGCCACGGTGATACCACCCTGCGCAGATACGGTATGGGAACGGGTCGGGAAGACTTTAGAGAGCAGCGCACAGCTCTGGCCGCTCTGGGAAATTTGCAGCGCCGCGCGCATACCTGCGCCACCGGCACCAATCACTACAGCATCAAATTCTCTGACTGGCAGTTTCATTACACACCCCACACCACAACGAATCCATAAATAACGTAAACCGCAAGCGCAACCACGATAGCCAGCTGCAGAACGAGGCGAATCGCCACGGGTTTAACGTAATCGGTCAGTACCTGCCACATGCCAATCCATGCGTGGATCAGGATGGAGGCCAGCGCCAGCAGGGTGAAGACTTTGGTGAATGCCGAACCGAAGAAACCGGTCCAGATTTCCCACGTCAGGTCGCCGCTGGTGGCAAAGAAACCGATCAGGTAGATGATGTAGAGGGTGAGAACGATAGCGGTAGCACGGACCAGAATGAAGTCATGTACGCCGTTGCGTCCTAATGCGGAGGCGTTGCTTACCATACGAGAACTCCTGCGAGAAGTGCGAGCACGACAGTGATGACAAATGAAATGTTAGCGGTACGTTTGCCGGCTTCGAAGGTCTCTTCCAGATAGCCGAAGTCCATCAGCATATGGCGGACACCGCCAACAACGTGATAGGCCAGCGCGGTCAGGATGCCCCACATGATAAATTTCACGAAGAAACCGTTCATGATGTCGGAGGCCTGCTGGAATCCTTCCGGAGACGAGAGGCTGGTACCCAGTAACCATAACAGGATACCCACCGCGACAAACGTGATCACACCGGATACACGATGAAGGATGGACGCTATTGCCGTTACGGGGAATCGGATCGTTTTGAGATCCAGATTGACAGGTCTTTGTTTTTTCACATTTCTTATCATGAATAACGCCCACATGCTGTTCTTATAGTTTCCTTCCTCCGGACTGCGATGCGGGTCAGACAGCGTGCCTTTTATATAACTGTGCGTCATGCAAAACATTGCTTCCAGATGCTTAAATGACACGTTACAACGCTGGTTGGCTCGGGATTGCAGGGTTTTCCGGAGACCTGGCGGCAGTATAGGCCGTTCACAAAATCATTACAATTAACCTACATACAGTTTGTCGGGTTTTCTCTGGAACAGTGATCAGGGTCACGATAACAACATCTTTTTAATTTTTAATCATCTGATTTGACAAATCTTAAACATTATTGTTACAAACATCACCAGAAAAGGCATATAATGCGCAAAAGTTATGAGGTCTCTCTTTCACCTGAGAATAAGTTATGTAACAGTGTGATGGTATTGACCGAAGTTATCAGGACAGTTATTAGTGATATACAGGTTTGAATAATTCGGACTGCACAAACACTGATTTGCTGTTATTTCTCTGATTTCTCATTCGCTTACCTGCTAGCGCCATTGCTCTGTACCCTGGTTTCTCCTCGTGAGCTGAGCGGCGAGCCAAATAACAAACTGGTAACAATGATAAATCAGTTGAATGCAAATCCGGTTATGGGCAGTCTTAAGCAATAAGGCGCTAAGGAGACCGTAAATGGCTGATACTAAGGCAAAAATCACCCTAAATGGTGATACTGCTATCGAACTGGATGTGCTAAAAGGCACGCTCGGTCAGGATGTTATTGATATCCGTAGTCTTGGTTCTAAAGGTATGTTTACCTTTGACCCTGGTTTTACTTCCACCGCATCTTGCGAGTCCAAAATCACCTATATCGACGGTGACGAAGGCATCCTGTTGCACCGCGGTTTCCCCATCGATCAGTTAGCCACCGAATCCAACTATCTGGAAGTGTGCTACATCCTGCTGAACGGCGAAAAGCCAACTCAGGAACAGTACGATGAGTTCAAAACCACCGTTACCCGCCACACCATGATTCATGAGCAGATCACCCGTCTGTTCCATGCGTTCCGTCGTGATTCGCATCCGATGGCGGTCATGTGCGGGATCACCGGTGCGCTGGCTGCGTTCTACCATGACTCCCTGGACGTGAATAACCAGCGTCATCGCGATATCGCCGCATTCCGTCTGCTGTCCAAAATGCCTACCATGGCCGCGATGTGTTACAAATACTCCATCGGACAGCCGTTTGTTTACCCACGTAACGACCTCTCCTACGCCGGTAACTTCCTGCGTATGATGTTCGCTACGCCTTGCGAAGAGTACGAAGTGAACCCGGTTCTGGAACGCGCCATGGATCGTATTCTGATCCTGCACGCTGACCACGAGCAGAACGCCTCTACCTCTACCGTGCGTACCGCAGGCTCCTCCGGCGCTAACCCGTTCGCCTGTATCGCTGCAGGTATCGCCTCCCTGTGGGGACCGGCACACGGCGGCGCGAACGAAGCTGCACTGAAGATGCTGGAAGAGATCAGCTCCGTTGAGCACATTCCTGAGTTCGTGCGCCGTGCGAAAGACAAGAATGACTCCTTCCGTCTGATGGGCTTCGGTCACCGCGTTTACAAAAACTACGATCCGCGCGCAACCGTTATGCGTGAAACCTGCCATGAAGTGCTGAAAGAGCTGGGCACCAAAGATGACCTGCTGCAGGTGGCGATGGAGCTGGAACACATCGCGCTGAACGACCCGTACTTCATCGAGAAGAAACTCTACCCGAACGTCGACTTCTACTCCGGTATCATCCTGAAAGCGATGGGCATTCCGTCTTCCATGTTTACCGTTATCTTTGCGATGGCACGTACCGTGGGCTGGATTGCGCACTGGAACGAAATGCACACCGACGGGATGAAAATTGCGCGTCCACGTCAGCTGTACACCGGCTACGAGCAGCGTAATTTCGAAACTGACGTTACCAAACGCTAAAAGCAATGCCCGGCGGCGCTACGCTTGCCGGGCCTACACATACGACGAAAACCGGGTAAGCGTCAGCTCTACCCGGTTTTTTTTATGTCTGGCATCCTGGACACCAGTAAAACGGTCTCGATGACAGCGTCGTTTTCTCAATCACCCCGCCGCACCGCTCGCACTTTTTCCCCGCCCGATGAAACACCTTAAACCGGAACAAGGCCCCGTGATGCTTCTTGTCATTCACCACCCCGCGGGTGTTGTATGACAAGCGCGGGATATCCAGCAGGGCGTGGGACAAGGCATCGAGCTGTTCTTCGGTGAGCTGTGACGCCTTGTGCTGCGCCGCCAGCCCCACCTCCCACAGGATCTCGACCCGCAGATAGTTGCCTAAACCCGCCAGAAATGCCTGATCCAGCAGCAGCCCGGAAAACTGCCGGTTGCGGAATTTTGCTGACAACAACCGCGCTTTCACATCCTCTGCCGTCAGGCGTAAATCCAGCACATCCGGCCCCACCCGCTGCAGGAAGGGATGGATAGCGAGCTGCTCTGGCAGCAGCATCTCAATATCCGAGGCGCTGTAGAGCAGAATGGTTTTATCGGCGGTCTGTAGCTTAACGCGCAGCACCCGCGTGGTCTGCGGCTCCTGACCGGTCTCCACCACCCGCCAGACGCCGTACAACTGGTTATGGCTGTAGAGCGTCAGCTGGTTGGAGAAGTGGGTGAGCAGCGCTTTGCCGCGCGTCTCCAGATGCGTGACCTTCTCCCCGATAAGCCGGGACTCAAAGGCTTTTAACTGAGGGAAAGCAAACCACACGTCGGTAAGCGGTTTGCCTTTTATCGCCGCCTCCAGGCTATCCGCCGCGCGGCGGATCTCCGGTCCTTCTGGCATCATGACTCCTTATTTAGTGCGTCGCGCCGCCCACCACTTTGATGTCGCGCGCCTGACGCAGCGCCACGGCAATGGCAATTTCCAGCGCCTGCTTCAGGGTTTGCGTTGCCATACTCGGCGCACCAGGATGCGCCGCCGCCTGCTCGGGAAGGTAAGGGATATGGATAAACCCGCCTTTCACCTCCGGTCGGTCGGCCAGCTTGTGCAGCACGCCATACATCACGTGGTTACAGACGAATGTGCCAGCCGTCTGCGAAACCGAAGCAGGAATACCGGCTTCGCGCAGCGCCTCTACCATGGCTTTGATCGGCAGCGTACTGAACCAGGCCGCCGGGCCGTCCGGCACGATGGCGACATCCACCGGCTGTTGCCCGCGGTTATCCGGGATGCGGGCGTCATCAACGTTGATCGCTACCCGCTCGACGGTGACATCCACGCGGCCCCCGGCCTGCCCTATCGCTAACACGACGGAGGGCTGAAGCGCGTCAATGGCCGCGTTCAGTACCTCTAGCGACTCGCCGAACACGCAGGGCAACTGCCGCGCCACCACGCGAGAGTCGTCAATAATCATCCCATCCAGCAGCTTCACCACTTCCCATGACGGGTTAACAGATTCGCCGCCAAAGGGCTCAAAACCCGTGATTAATACGGTTTGCATCATTTCTCCTTACAGGAACATCAGGAAGTAGAGCAGGAAAACGTTGGCGATCAGCAGCAGCACCCCGGTCGGGATCTGCGCCTTGATGACCGCATTTTTATCGGGTAGCTCCAGCAGCGCGGCGGGTACGATGTTGAAGTTGGCCGCCATCGGCGTCATCAGGGTACCGCAGTAGCCGGAGAACATGCCTATCGCCGCCATCACCGCCGGGTTGCCGCCGTGTTGCAGCACCAGGATCGGAATGCCGATCCCGGCGGTGACAATCGGGAAGGCGGCAAAGGCGTTGCCCATCACCATGGTCAACAGCGCCATGCCCACAGCATAGACCACCACCGCGATAAACCGGCTGTCGACCGCCAGATACGTCTGGGTAAGATATGAAATCCCCTCCCCGACTCCGGCGGCAGTAAACAGCAGGCCCAGAGTGGCGAGGATCTGTGGCAAAATAAAGGCCCAGCCGATGGAGTCGAGCAGACGGCGCGCCTCCTGCAGGGGCTGATGCACTTTCTCATGGGTCATTTTGACCGCCATCGCCAGACCCACCAGCGAGCCGACGGTCATCGAGAACAGCGTCACCAGCGTCGAGTGGTTACCTGGCCCGAACAGCGTCTCCTGCAGGCCCGGAATATGGTTAAACATCAGCACGCCCACGACCGTTACCACCGGAATGGCCAGCGCCGGTAAGAACAGGCGATTGCCCAGACGCTTCGCGCTGCTCTCGCGCTCTTCGGCAGTGCGCTGGTGATACCTGCCCAGCCGCACGCCGCCAAAACCGGCGATCAGCGCCAGCCCGACCACCGCCACCCCCACCGCGATATGGACGGTGCGTTTGTCGCCCACCAGATCGTAAGTCCAGTTGCCGAGCAGGAATAGCAGGCCGTAAATGCCCCAGAACAGGCCGGTGGTGATGCGTCGTGGGTTGGCTTTATCGCGAAACGACATCAGCGCCACGATCAGCAGGATCAGGCCTGCCAGCCAGTAGAGATAACTTTGCTGGAAATTCATTTCACCTCTCCCTGCACTTTGGCCAGTTCACGCGCCAGATGCTTATCCAGGCGGTACAGGCGGGCTGCGTGGATCGCAAAGGCGCAGAGCGCGGTTGGGATCCCCCAGAGGGCGATATGCAGCGGTTCGGTCTGGATCCCGCCGGATTCAAGCATAAAGTTATGCATAAAGATGATGGCGCCAAAAGCGACAAAGATATCTTCGCCAAAGAACAGCCCGACGTTATCGGTGGCTGCTGACATCGCCCGCAGGCGGTAGCGCACCGCCCCCGGCAGTTCGCCATATCGCTTCTCTGCTGCCCCTTCCGCCATCGGTGCCAGCAGCGGTCGCACCATCTGCGGATGGCCGCCGAGGCTGGTCAGTCCCATCGCTGCGGTCGCTTCCCGGACAAACAGATAGACGATCAACAAACGACCGGCGGTGGCGCTGTGGATCTTCGCGATCCACGCCTGGGCCCGCTCTTTCAGGCCGTGGCGCTCCAGCAGGCCGATAACCGCCAGCGGGATCAGCAGGATGTACGGCAGGTTACGGGTATTGAGGAACCCTTCACCCAGTTTTTCCAGAATGGTGGCGATCGGCATCTGCGCCGCGAGGCCGGTGACGATCCCGGCGACAATGACCACCAGCACCGGGTTAAAGCGTAAAAGAAACCCGACCACAATCACCGCGATACCGATGAGTGGCCAGAGGGATAGCGTCTCTGCCATGTTAATGTTCCTTTGGTTGTGTTGTGTTTGCGGCCGTGCGTTACGCACTGATTTTTATATTATTTGCTTCAAATTCTCTGCGCAGGCGACGGGCAAAAGCCAGCGCGTGTTCTCCGTCTCCGTGGATACATACCGTCTGCGCATGCACAGTTGCCCATTCACCGGTAATACTCTTCACCCGGCCGTGCTGGATCATCTCCAGGGTTTGCGCCAGGGACCGATCTTCATCAGTGATCATAGCCCCGGCCTGAGTACGCGGCACCAGACTGCCGTCAGCCTGATATCCGCGATCGGCAAACACCTCTTCCCGGGTAATCAGGCCATAGCGGGTGCCCGCGCGAATCAGCTCGCTCCCCGCCAGCCCGACCAGAATCAAATCCGGATCGACGGTAGCAACCGCCCGGGCGATGGCATCGGCCAGGTCGCGATCTTTTGCCGCCTGGTTATAGAGCATGCCGTGCGGTTTCACGTGACGCAGCTGCCCCCCTTCGGCGCGAACGATCGCCGCCAGGGCACCAATCTGATACAGCATTTGCGCGTAGACCGTCTCTGGCGGCAGGGTCATGGCCGTGCGGCCAAAGTTTTCCCGATCCGGGAAGCTGGGGTGCGCCCCGATGGCGACCACGTTTTTCAGCGCCTCGCGCACGCAGGCCATCATGGTCTGGGCATCGCCAGCGTGAAAACCGCAGGCGATGTTGGCTGACGACACCAGCTGTAACAGCGCGGCATCGCTGCCGCAGCCTTCGCCTAAATCGGCATTTAAATCAACCGCGATCATGCAACCTCCACGCCAGCTGTTCGATGTATTGCTTCTGTATGCGTCGCGCGTCGAGCGCCTCTTCCAGCGTACAGGGGACAAAGTGGATTGGCTGTCCGAGCGGGGCCTGTGCCAGGTGGTACATATCGGCCTCGATGATGCAGGCGATCCGCGGATAGCCCCCGGTGGACTGCGCATCGTTCATCAGAACGATCGGCTGTCCGTTGTGCGGCACCTGAATTACGCCCGGCAGCAGGCCGTGCGAGAGCATTTCACGCTCGGTGGTGCGCACCAGCTTCTGCCCCTGCAGGCGATAGCCCATGCGGTTACTTTGCGGGCTCAGCTGCCACGGCAGACGCCAGAGCGCATCCTGCGAGGCTTTATCAAACTCGTGATACTCCGGCCCCGGCAAGGCGCGCACGCGGTTATCCCACAGCAGCTGCTTTACGCCCTGCGCTTCGAGGAACTTGCGCCCGCCAGACCGCACGGCCAGCCGATCGCCATCTTTCAGCAGGCGCCCTTCATGACCACCGAGCCCCACCTTCAGGTCGGTGCTGAGAGAGTTCATCACCGAGGGCACGTCGATGCCGCCCGCAATGGCCAGATAGCTGCGCATACCGCGACGAGGGCGATTAAGGGTCAGCTGTTGCCCGGCTTTCACCGGCAGACGCCAGCCGGTCCAGACCGCCGCGCCGTCAAGCCGGGCGTCGCAGCCCGCGCCGGTCAGGGCGAACCAGCCGTCCTGTTCAAATTCGAACGTACACTGCCCGAGAGTGATCTCCAGGGCGGCATCGTCCGGGTCATTGCCCACCAGGATATTGCCAATCTGCAGGGCCGGTTTATCCAGCGCGCCACAGTAGCTGATCCCCGACTGGCGAAAACCGATGCGCCCGCCGTCCTGCACCGAGGTATAGAGTCCTGCGCGAAGTATTTTTAGCATACCCCCTCCTTCTGCGGGATAAACCGCACGGTATCGCCGGGTCGCAGCAGCACCGGCTCGTCACGATGTGGATCGAACAGCGGCAACGGGGTGTGCCCGATCAGCTGCCAGCCGCCCGGGGTGGCTAACGGATAAATGCCGGTTTGCGCCCCGCCAATCCCCACCGAACCCGCCGGGACCTGCAGCCGGGGTTCATCCCGGCGCGGCGTTGCCAGCTGCTCAGGCAGCCCGCCCAGATACGGGAAGCCCGGCTGAAAACCGAGAAACCAGACCACGTAATCTATGGACGAGTGCAGCTCCACGACCTGTTTCTCGCTCAGCCCGGCGTGCCGGGCCACCTCGCCCAGATCCGGACCTGCGGCGGTGCCATACACCACCGGAATTTCGATATAGCGGGACTCAGGATCCAGCGCCTCGCTCTCCTCCCACCAGCGCTGCAGACGCTCAATAGCATCCAGCGCCAGCGAGTGGGGATTACGCAACACCACGGTGATGTTATTCATCCCTGGAATGGCTTCCACCACCTCGGGGATGTCACCCAGTCGCTGGGTTAAGCGCCAGATCCGTTTTTGCGTCGCCAGGGTGACCGGCGGCTCCAGTTCCAGCACCACGGCGGTTTCACCTAACAGATAACAACGAGCTCTCTGCACTTATGCACCTCTCATCAGGCTGGATTAGGGATATCCACAAAGGTGACATCCAGGTCAGTGGTTTCCGTCAGCCACTCGCTGAGGGCGCGAATGCCGCCGCGTTCCGTGGCATGGTGTCCTGCCGCATAAAAATGCAGGCCCTGCTCACGGGCAGAGTGAATGGTCTGTTCCGACACTTCGCCGGTAATAAAGGCATCAACGCCAAATCGCGCCGCGCTGTCGATAAAGCTCTGCCCGCCGCCGGTACACCAGGCGACGCGCTGTACCCTGTCCGGCCCGGTATCGCCGCTCCACAGCGGGCGACGTCCCAGACGGGCTTCAATCCACGACGCCAGCTCGAGACCCGGAACCGGCATGGAAAGCTCGCCCCAGGGCACCAGCGGCTCGATTTCACCCATAATGTTAATGCCGAGCAGCGCCGCCAGCTGGGCGTTGTTCCCCAGCTCCGGATGGGCGTCCAGCGGCAGGTGCCAGCCGTAGAGGTTGATGTCGTTTTCCAGCAGCGTTTTCAGGCGGTTGCGCTTCATACCGCGGATCACCGGGGATTCGCCTTTCCAGAAATAGCCGTGGTGAACAATCACCGCATCGGCTTGCTGGCGTACCGCTTCATCGATCAGCGCCTGGCTTGCGGTCACGCCGGTGACAATCTTCTGCACCTGCTCACGGCCTTCCACCTGCAGGCCGTTCGGCGCATAGTCACTGAAGCTGCTGCTGTTCAGTTTGTCGTTGATCAGTTTTTCCAGTTCACTGTTTTTCATTGTTACTCCCTTACCCTTTACGGGCGGCTTCATACGCTGCCAGCGTGGCGACGCGTGCCTGTTTATGATCGACAACCGGGCGCGGATAATCGAGGGTGATCCCCTGTTTGTCCGCCCAGGTCCAGGGGTCATGGAGGGCCTTGTCCGGCACGGTGGCCAGCTCCGGCAGCCAGCGGCGGATAAACACGCCGTCGGTATCGAACTTCTGTCCCTGGGTTGTCGGGTTAAAAATACGAAAATAGGGTGCAGCATCGGTTCCGGTCGACGCCGCCCACTGCCAGCCGCCGTTGTTGGCGGCCAGGTCGCCATCGATCAGTTGCGACATAAAGTAACGTTCACCGGCTCGCCAATCGATAAGCAGGTCTTTCACCAGGAAGCTGGCGGTAATCATCCGCAGACGGTTGTGCATCCAGCCGGTTTCATTCAGCTGGCGCATGGCGGCATCGACGATCGGGTAGCCGGTCTGTCCATATTGCCAGGCCTGCAGCTGGGCATCGTCAGACTGCCATTTCACGTTATCAGTCCAACGGATGAATGGTCGATATTTACATAAATCAGGGTGATACGTCATCAGATGACGATAAAACTCTCGCCAGATCAGCTCGTTGAGCCATACTGCGCCCGGCCCCCCCTCCAGCGCCTGGGGCTGCTCGGCCAGCAATCTGTGCAGGCACTGACGGGGTGACAGCACTCCCAACGTCAGACAGGCGGAGAGACGACTGGTGCCTTCGATGGCCGGAAAATCACGCTGCGTCTCGTAGTTTCCTGCATCGTGCTGACAGAACTGGCGCAGCCGGGCAATCGCCTCTTTCTCGCTCGCCGGAAACAGGGCGGCATCGAACGCCTGCTGTGGATAGTCGAAATCCAGCGCCACCGGCGCGACCTTCTCGTCCTCGCGCGCGGCAGGCGCCGCCGCACAGTCGGGCAGACCTTCTTTCAGCCGTCGCAGCCAGGCGTTTTTAAACGGCGTAAACACTTTGTACATCTCGTGATTGCCGGTCATCACGCTGCCGGGAGGGAGAATCACGCTGTCATCAAACCCCTGACAGGTCACATCTTCCAGCGTACGCTCCAACTGCCGGTCGCGCTGCTGCTCGTTCAGTTCGTACTGATAGTTATAAAAAAGATGGGTGACCTCATGTTCGGCACAGAGCTGGGCCACTTTTTCGGCCTGCTCCGCAAAATCAGCGACCTGGGCATACAGCAGCGGAATGCCTTTATCAGCCAGCTGCTGCTGTAAGCCGTTGAGATGAGCGTGAAGAAAAGCGGCCTGACGCGGCGCCATCGCGTGCTGGTGCCACTGTTGCGGCGTGGCGATGAAAAGCGCCAGCACGCGGGCATTTTTGTCGCGACAGGCGGCGGTAAGCGCCAGGTTGTCGTGGATGCGCAGATCGGCGCGAAACCAGACCAGATGGGTGGCCATAACACTCCAGTATTATCGTCTGTAACATCTCCAGGTCATCGAGGATACTTCGCTTTAACAAGTGTAGCCATAATGGAATAAAAAAGGCCGCCCTGATGGCGGCCTTAACGCTACTTGTCCTGCGTGAATGAGGTAAGGGCAACGAGTACAGCTGGATCGTCACTTCTTACCACGAAGACGCTGGCGACAATGAACGCGATACACAGATAGCGTTTCATTATGCGGTCCCTGCAAACTCACCGCTCCACCGTTCACCACCGGTGATAATCCGGCAGACACAAGTTCTGGAAGAACCTGATTTACGGTTGTGAATACACCTTTCCCGGGACCGGTGCCCATGTGCGAGATGGCGGAAAGGGACGACACATCATAGTCAACATCATGGGTCATATGCAGACCGCCACAGGCCTTTCAGAATTCATTTAGATTGCGCACATTTCTCCTGAGGGCGGTTAAGGATAAGATGGCGTTCTCTGGAAGAGCCTGGTAGCCCCTCCCAACGGACCGCGAATCCCGAGGGATAAAAAAACCGCCACATTGCTGTGGCGGTTTTTTTATTGTTGCAGGTGCTGTGTGTAGTCTTTCTTAAAACTTAATAAAAATCACAAGTGGCTTTTTCGGCCTGATCCATCCACACCGGTTTATCGCTGGTTTTGGCCCAGACGCGATGCAGATAGCTATAAAAACGAGCACGTTCTTTCCAGAAAAGCATGACTGGTAACGCCAGAACACCCGCTACAACAGCGAAAGTGCGGCGAATAAAAACGATATGTGCTGGATACGCTTTGTAAAATTCCATCATTTTCTCCCCTTTCTCTGGCCGGAAACCCTCTCCGGAAAAGTAAAACTGGTTATCTGAGGAAAATAGTAACGCTTTGGCTGTAATTTTACTACTCATCCGACCACTGTTTCTCATCCATTTAGTGAATATTTACACTTCAACCCGTAATTCAGTTACAGAAAAGTTAAATTTATACTAACCATTAGTTAAATTAGGGTCTTATCCCTCTTTATACTTTTTTTACACCTCCCCCGCTGATTTTTGCGAAATCTTTGCGAGCGAAATTTTACCCTTTACACCATTACTAACGTCACCCGGAGGTGAATTGTGAGTGCAGGTGTAATTGCGGGCATCGTGCTGGTGTTCCTGCTGCTGGGGTATCTGATTTATGCCCTGTTGAACGCGGAGGCATTCTGATGGCCGCACAAGGATTTCTGCTTATTGCCGGCTTTCTGCTGGTGCTA
Source organism: Leclercia adecarboxylata (assembly GCA_002360945.1). Classification (GTDB taxonomy): domain Bacteria; phylum Pseudomonadota; class Gammaproteobacteria; order Enterobacterales; family Enterobacteriaceae; genus Enterobacter; species Enterobacter adecarboxylatus_B. Next base: position 66,516 of record DERO01000048.1, read on the forward strand.
TTCATACTTGCCCGGCCGCTGGGGATGTGGCTGGCGCGGATGATTAACGGCCTGCCGCTGCCCGGGGTGCAAGCCCTTGACGCAGGACTGCTGCGAATGCTCGGGATCGGCACTGCAGAAATGGGCTGGCGTCAGTATCTGATCGCGATCCTGCTGCTGAACGGGGTGGGTCTGGTCGTGCTGTTCGCCATGCTGATGCTGCAGGGCTATTTGCCGCTCAATCCGCAGCAGCTGCCGGGCCTCTCCTGGCATCTGGCGCTGAACACCGCCGTTAGCTTCGTCAGCAATACCAACTGGCAGTCCTACGCCGGGGAGACCACCCTGAGCTATTTCAGCCAGATGGCCGGGCTGACGGTGCAGAACTTCCTCTCGGCGGCCAGCGGCATTGCGGTGATCTTCGCCCTCACCCGCGCCTTCGCCCGCCAGAATATCTCCACGCTGGGTAACGCCTGGGTCGATCTGACCCGCATCACCCTGTGGGTGTTGCTGCCCCTGTCGCTGATCATCGCGCTGCTGTTTATCCAGCAGGGCGTGCTGCAAAACCTGCTGCCTTATCAGCACTTCACCTCGCTGGAGGGCGCTAAACAGCTGCTGCCGATGGGGCCGGTAGCCTCTCAGGAGGCGATCAAAATGCTCGGCACCAACGGGGGCGGCTTCTTTAATGCGAACTCAGCTCACCCGTTTGAGAACCCGACGGCACTGACTAACGTCGTGCAGATGCTGGCGATCTTCCTGATCCCCGCCGCGCTGTGCTTTGCCTTTGGCGAAGCGGTCAGCGATCGCCGCCAGGGTCATGCAATCCTGTGGACCATGTCGATCATCTTTGCGATCTGCGCCGCGCTGGTGATGTGGGCGGAATGGCAGGGCAACAGCCACTTCATGCTGCTGGGGGCGGACAGCAACAGCAACATGGAGGGCAAAGAGAGCCGCTTTGGCATTCTCGCCAGCAGCCTGTACGCCGTGGTCACCACCGCCGCCTCCTGCGGGGCGGTCAACGCCATGCACGACTCCTTCACCGCGCTGGGCGGGATGATCCCGCTGTGGCTGATGCAGATTGGTGAAGTGGTGTTTGGCGGCGTCGGTTCGGGCCTGTACGGCATGCTGCTGTTCGTGCTGCTGGCAGTATTTATCGCCGGGCTGATGATTGGCCGCACCCCGGAATATCTGGGCAAGAAAATCGACGTGCGGGAGATGAAGCTGACCGCGCTGGCGATCCTCGTCACCCCGGCGCTGGTGCTGCTCGGTACCGCGCTGGCGCTGATGACCGAGGCCGGGCGCAGCGGCATTTTCAACCCCGGCATTCATGGTTTCAGCGAGGTGCTGTACGCGGTCTCGTCGGCGGCCAACAACAACGGCAGCGCCTTTGCGGGCCTGAGCGCCAACTCGCCGTTCTGGAACTGCCTGCTGGCGTTCTGCATGTTGATCGGACGCTTCGGGGTGATTGTGCCGGTGATGGCCATCGCCGGGTCGCTGGTTAATAAGACCCGCCAGCCCGCCTCTGGCGGCACGTTACCGACCCACGGCGCGCTGTTTGTCGGCCTGCTGATCGGTACCGTTCTGCTGGTAGGTGCCCTTACCTTTATCCCCGCCCTCGCCTTAGGCCCGGTCGCGGAACATCTCTCTTTACGCTGATTTTGCGGAGTATTGGTCATGAGTCGTAAGCAACTGGCCCTGCTCGAACCCTCGCTGGTTCGTCAGGCGCTGATGGATGCGGTTAAAAAAGTCGACCCGCGCGTGCAGTGGCGCAACCCGGTGATGTTTATCGTCTGGCTGGGCAGCCTGCTGACCACCCTGCTGGCCGTTGCCATGGCGGGTGGATGGCTGGCTGGCAGCGCCACCTTTACCGCGGCGATCAGCCTGTGGCTGTGGTTCACCGTGCTGTTTGCCAACGTCGCGGAAGCGCTGGCTGAAGGACGCAGTAAAGCGCAGGCCAACAGCCTCAAAGGGGTGCAGAAAACGGCATTCGCCCGCAAGCTGCGCGAAGCGAAATACGGTACCGATAGCGACAGGGTGCCGGCGGACACGCTGCGCAAAGGCGACATCGTGCTGGTGGAGGCCGGGGACATTATCCCCTGCGACGGGGAAGTCATTGAAGGGGGCGCCTCGGTGGATGAGAGCGCCATCACCGGCGAATCCGCACCGGTGATCCGTGAGTCCGGCGGCGATTTTGCCTCTGTCACCGGCGGGACGCGCATACTCTCCGACTGGCTAGTGATCCAGTGCAGCGTCAACCCTGGCGAGACCTTCCTCGACCGCATGATCGCCATGGTGGAAGGCGCCCAGCGGCGGAAAACCCCGAACGAGATCGCCCTGACCATTCTGCTGGTGGCACTGACCATCGTCTTCCTGCTGGCGACTGCCACCCTGTGGCCCTTCTCGTCGTATGGCGGCACGGCGGTGAGCGTGACCGTGCTGGTTGCTCTGCTGGTCTGCCTGATCCCGACCACCATCGGCGGCCTGCTGTCGGCCATCGGCGTGGCGGGGATGAGCCGGATGCTGGCGGCTAACGTTATCGCCACCAGCGGTCGGGCAGTAGAGGCAGCGGGCGATGTCGACGTGCTGCTGCTGGATAAAACCGGCACCATCACCCTCGGCAACCGTCAGGCCTCCGAGTTCCTGCCTGCCCCGGGTGTGGACGAAAAAACGCTGGCCGACGCGGCCCAGCTGGCCTCGCTGGCGGATGAAACCCCGGAAGGCCGCAGCATCGTGATCCTCGCCAAGCAGCGCTTTAACCTACGCCAGCGCGACGTCCAGAGCCTGCATGCCACCTTTGTGCCTTTTACGGCGCAGACGCGGATGAGCGGAATTAACATTCAGGACCGGCTGATCCGCAAAGGCTCGGTGGATGCCATTCGCCGGCATATCGCCGCCAACAATGGCCACTTCCCGCCGCAGGTCGATACCCTGGTAGAGAACGTCGCCCGCCAGGGGGCCACCCCGCTGGTGGTGGCGGAAGGCGCTACCGTGCTGGGGGTGATCGCCCTGAAGGACATCGTTAAAGGCGGCATCAAGGAGCGTTTTGCCCAGCTGCGCAAAATGGGCATCAAAACGGTGATGATCACCGGGGATAACCGTCTGACCGCCGCCGCCATTGCCGCCGAAGCAGGGGTGGATGATTTCCTCTCCGAGGCGACGCCGGAGGCTAAACTGGCGCTGATCCGCCAGTACCAGGCCGAAGGGCGGCTGGTGGCGATGACCGGGGACGGCACCAACGACGCCCCGGCCCTCGCCCAGGCGGACGTGGCGGTAGCGATGAACTCCGGCACCCAGGCGGCAAAAGAGGCCGGGAATATGGTCGACCTCGACTCCAACCCGACCAAGCTGATTGAGGTCGTGCATATCGGCAAACAGATGCTGATGACCCGCGGCTCGCTGACCACCTTCAGCATCGCCAACGACGTGGCGAAATACTTCGCCATTATTCCGGCGGCGTTTGCGGCGACCTATCCGCAACTGAACGCCCTGAACGTGATGCACCTGCACTCCCCCGCCTCGGCCATCCTGAGCGCGGTGATCTTTAACGCGCTGATCATTGTCTTTCTGATCCCGCTGGCGTTGAAGGGAGTGAGCTACAAGCCGCTCACCGCCGCCGCCATGCTGCGCCGCAATCTGTGGGTTTACGGTCTGGGTGGGCTGGTGGTGCCCTTTATCGGCATTAAGGCTATCGACCTGGTGCTCACCCTGTTCGGGCTGGTTTAAGAGGAAAATCAAATGGCTATGTTACGTCCCGCTATACTGTTGTTTATTCTGCTGGCGCTGATCACCGGCGGCGTCTACCCGCTGGTGACCACCGCGCTGGGTCAGTGGTGGTTTGCCGACCAGGCTAACGGTTCGCTGATCCGCCAACAGGGGGAGATCCGCGGCTCACGCCTGATTGGGCAAGACTTTACCGGAGCAGGCTACTTTCACGGGCGTCCTTCCGCCACGGCGGAAAGCCCGTATAATCCGATGGCCTCAGGCGGCAGCAACCTGGCGGGCAGCAACCCCGAACTGGATAACGCCATTCGTGCCCGCGTAGCGGCCTTACGCGTCGCCAACCCGCAGGCCAGCCAGGCGGTGCCGGTTGAGCTGGTGACCGCCTCTGCCAGCGGGCTGGACTACAGCCTGACGCCGCAGGCCGTCGCCTGGCAGATCCCGCGTGTGGCCCAGGCGCGTCAGCTCACGCCCGCGCAGCTCGGCGCGCTGGTGGCAGAGCACACGCAAAAACCGCTGTTCAGCGCGATGGGCGGTGCGGTGGTCAACATTGTTGAGTTAAATCTGGCGCTGGACGCACTAAGGAAAAATTAAATGATCGACGAGCCTCAGCGCCCGGACCCGGACAAACTGCTGGAGCAGGCTGCCGCCCCCCATCGCGGCAAGCTGAAAATTTTCTTCGGCGCCTGTGCGGGGGTCGGTAAGACTTTCGCCATGCTCAGTGAAGCGCAGCGTCTGCGCGCCCAGGGGCTCGATATTCTGATTGGCGTGGCGGAGACCCACGGTCGCCAGGAGACCGCCGCCCTGCTGAACGGGCTGGCCACCCAGCCGCCCCGGCGCATTCACCATCGCGGGCGGCTGGTGACGGAGTTCGATCTCGATGCCGCCCTCGCCCGCCGCCCTGCGCTGATCCTGATGGACGAGCTGGCGCACAGCAACGCCCCCGGCTCGCGCCACCCGAAACGCTGGCAGGACGTCGAGGAGTTGCTGGAGGCGGGCATCGATGTCTTTACCACCGTCAACGTCCAGCATCTGGAGAGCCTTAACGACGTGGTTAGCGGCGTCACCGGCATTCAGGTCCGGGAGACCGTCCCGGACCCCTTCTTCGACGCTGCAGATGAAGTGGTGCTGGTGGATCTGCCTCCGGACGATCTGCGCCAGCGCCTGCATGAAGGCAAGGTTTACATCGCCGGACAGGTCGAACGGGCAATCGAGCACTTCTTCCGTAAAGGCAATTTGATCGCCCTGCGCGAGCTGGCCCTGCGCCGCACCGCCGACCGGGTGGACGATCAGATGCGGGCCTGGCGCGACCATCAGGGCGAGGAGAAAGTGTGGCATACCCGCGATGCGATCCTGCTCTGTATTGGCCACGGCAGCGGCAATGAGAAGCTGGTGCGCACCGCCGCGCGTCTGGCGGCGAAGTTCGGCAGCGTCTGGCACGCCGTCTACGTCGAGACCCCGCAGCTGCACCGTCTGCCGGAGCACCAGCGACGCGCCATTCTCAGCGCCCTGCGTCTGGCCCAGGAGTTGGGAGCCGAAACCGCCACCCTGGCCGAACAGGCGGAAGACAAAGCCATCCTGCGCTACGCCCGGGAGCATAACCTCGGCAAGATTGTTATCGGCAGACGTTCCCACCGCCGCTGGTTTAACCGGGACACCTTTGCCGACAAGCTGGCACAGCGTGCTCCCGATCTCGACCTGCTGATCGTCGCCCTCGACGACAAACCCGCGGCCCTGCCCGCCAGAACCCCGGATAACCGGACCTTCAGCGACAAATGGCGGATCCAGCTGCGCGGCTGTCTGATGGCGGTGCTGCTCTGCGCCCTGATCACCTTTATCGCCAGCCAGTGGCTACCCGATTTTGACGCTGCCAACCTGGTGATGATCTACCTGCTTGGGGTGGTGATCGTGGCGCTGTTTTACGGGCGCTGGCCTTCGGTGCTGGCGACGGTGATCAACGTGGTCAGCTTCGATCTCTTTTTCATCGCCCCGCGTGGCACCCTGGCGGTGTCGGACGTGCAGTACATCCTCACCTTCGGCGTGATGCTGGCGGTGGGCCTGCTGATCGGCAACCTGACAGCAGGGGTTCGCTATCAGGCGCGGATCGCCCGCTACCGCGAGCAGCGCACCCGCCATCTGTATGAGATGTCGAAGGCGCTGGCGGTGGGCCGCACGCCCCAGGATATCGCCCAGACCAGCCAGCAGTTTATCCACTCCACCTTTCACGCCCGCAGCCTGATCCTCGTGCCGGATCGCGAGGGTGCGCTGCGCCCGCTGTCCCCGGCCTCGGGCATGACGCCCTGGGATGAGGCCATTGCTCGCTGGAGCTTTGACAAGGGCCAGCCCGCCGGAGCGGGAACCGACACCCTGCCCGGGGTGCCGTATCTCATCCTGCCGCTGCAGCATCAGGGAGTGGCCATCGTCGAGCCGTCCAACCTGCGTCAGCTGATGATCCCCGAGCAGCAGCGCCTGCTGGAGACCTTCACCCTGCTGGTCGCCAGCGCTCTCGAGCGGCTGGCGTTGACCGCCAGCGAAGAGCAGGCGCGGCTAGCCAGCGAGCGGGAGAGCATTCGTAACTCCCTGCTGGCGGCCCTCTCCCACGATCTGCGCACGCCGCTGACGGTGTTGTTCGGCCAGTCGGAGATTTTGACGCTCGACCTGGCGGCCGAGGGCTCCCGCCACGCGCCTCAGGCCAGCGAGATCCGCCAGCACGTGCTAAATACCACCCGGCTGGTGAATAACCTGCTGGATATGGCGCGGATCCAGTCCGGTGGCTTTAACCTGAAAAAAGAGTGGTTAACCCTGGAAGAGGTGATCGGCAGCGCCCTGAAAACGCTGGAGCCGGGGCTCGGTGGTCGCCATATCGCGCTGGATATGTCAGATCCTCTGGCGTTGATCCACGTGGACGGCCCGCTGTTCGAACGTGTGCTGATTAACCTGCTGGAGAACGCCGGCAAATATGCGGGGAGCAGAGCGCAAATCGGTATTCACGCCAGCGTCACCCCTGACCAACTGCAGTTGGAGGTGTGGGATACCGGCCCCGGCATACCGGCGGGTCAGGAACAGGCTATCTTTGATAAGTTCGCTCGCGGCAATAAGGAGTCGGCCATTCCCGGCGTCGGGCTGGGGCTGGCCATCTGCCAGGCGATTGTGGAGGTGCACGGGGGCACCATCATGGCCCATAACCGTTCCGAAGGGGGAGCCGGATTTTGTGTTACACTGCCGCGCGATACGCCCCCTGAACTGAATGAATTTCCAGAGGATTTGTGATTAACGTTCTGATTGTTGAAGATGAACTCGCCATCAGCCGTTTTCTGCGCGCCGCGCTGGAAGGTGAAGGGCTGCGCGTACACGATGCCGGAACGCTGCAGCGGGGCCTGATTGAAGCCGCCACCCGCAAGCCGGATCTGGTGATCCTCGATCTGGGTTTGCCGGACGGTGACGGGCTCGACTTTATCCGCGAAGTGCGCCAGTGGAGCCAGATGCCCATCATTGTGCTCTCGGCGCGTCTGGAAGAGACCGACAAAATTGCCGCACTTGATGCCGGTGCAGATGACTATCTCAGCAAGCCGTTTGGCATTGGCGAACTGCAGGCGCGCCTGCGCGTCGCCCTGCGCCGCCACGCCACCACCTCCCCCGCCGACCCGGTGTATAGTTTTTCCGATATTCGCGTCGATCTGGCCTCACGGCGAATTCAGCGGGGTGAAGCGGAAATCCACCTCACCCCTATCGAGTTCCGCCTGCTGGCGGTGCTGCTCAACAATCACGGCAAAGTGCTCACCCAGCGCCAGCTGTTAAGCCAGGTCTGGGGACCGAATGCGGTGGAGCATAGTCACTACCTGCGCATATATATGGGACATCTTCGCCAGAAACTCGAGGTGGACCCCGCGCGCCCTCGTCATTTATTAACTGAAACCGGTATCGGTTATCGGTTTATGCTTTGAATAACCATTCACTTTAATTTCACTTAAAAAAACAATCACCTTTGTTATATTTAAATAGCAGGCAAAGAATTATCTTTTTTTATTTCCCGCCAATTAACACACTTAAAACACAGGGCATTAACATAACATCCACAAAACAGCATTTTGATCTGCGCGATAAGTAAAATGCGGGGATTTATTTTTTAAATGATCGCCTAATATTGATCATCTTCACGGTTTACCGCCCCTTTCCGGATAAAATGACCACGCTTTCAATTACTGAAAGGGAAAATGAAAATGGAAAACAACAATCGTTTTATGCCACATATAAGGCGGGTAACTCATATCATGAAGTTTGCCCACCGCAACTGCTTTGACTTTCATCTCTTTAACGCCCGGTAGTCCTTCGACTTCTGGCGCACTCGCTTACAGGCTTCCCTGAAAAGATCGCTTTTACAGTCAGTTGGCTGTGGACCCGTGCGCTCATTCCCCTTGATTCAGACGCATCCGTAACCGGACGGACTGGATTTTATTATGCTAAAAGCACTGTACTGATTTTTTATCAGCGGCCCAACTTTGCTTTTTTTTCCGGCAACCCGCGATTTCTTTTTTAAAGGAAATCGAAGGACCTCTATTACCTAAAATAAAGAGCGAAAGATGAAAACGTTAAAAATTGCCACCAGCCGTACCTGCCCACACTGCTTTACTTCTACCCGTGAAATAGTGGATGTCAACGACTCGGATTATATCGATGTCGCCGCAGTGGTACTGGCGGTCAGCGATATTGAAAATGGCACTATCGAAAAATTAGACGCGACGGGATTCAATATTCCCGTTTTTATTTCCACCCATAAAGAAGAGATTGTACCGGCAGAGTATTTGTCGCGGATTCAGGGCGTTTTTGAATGCGCCGACAACTGCAATGATTTCTACGGACGCCAGCTGGAAGCGGCCGCACAGAAGTACGAAACGCAGCTGCGCCCGCCGTTCTTCCGTGCGCTGGTGGATTATGTCGCGCAGGGTAATAGCGCTTTTGACTGCCCGGGGCATCAGGGCGGGCAGTTCTTCCGCCGTCATCCTGCGGGCAACCAGTTTGTCGATTTCTTTGGCGAGACGCTTTTCCGCTCGGATCTGTGCAATGCCGACGTGGCGATGGGCGACCTGCTGATCCACGAAGGCGCGCCGTGCATCGCCCAGCAGCATGCGGCGAAAGTCTTTAATGCCGATAAAACCTACTTCGTGCTGAACGGCACGTCTGCCTCCAACAAGGTGGTGCTTAACGCCCTGCTCACCCCGGGCGATCTGGTGCTGTTCGATCGTAATAACCACAAATCCAACCACCACGGGGCGCTGTTGCAGGCGGGGGCCACGCCGATCTATCTGGAAACCGCGCGTAACCCGTACGGCTTTATCGGCGGGATCGACGCGCACTGCTTCGAAGAGGGCTACCTGCGCGAGCTGGTATCAGAGGTGGCACCTAACCGGGCTCGCGACCAACGTCCGTTCCGCCTGGCGGTGATCCAGCTCGGCACCTACGATGGCACCATCTATAACGCCCGTCAGGTGGTGGATAAGATTGGTCATCTGTGCGATTACATCCTTTTTGACTCGGCCTGGGTGGGCTACGAGCAGTTTATCCCGATGATGGCGGACTGCTCCCCGCTGCTGCTGGAGCTGAACGAGAACGATCCGGGAATTCTGGTCACCCAGTCGGTGCATAAACAGCAGGCCGGTTTCTCCCAGACCTCGCAGATCCACAAGAAAGACCGACACATCAAGGGCCAGCAGCGCTATGTCCCGCATAAACGCCTGAACAACGCCTTTATGATGCATGCCTCTACCAGCCCGTTCTATCCGCTGTTTGCCGCCCTGGATATCAACGCCCGGATGCATGAGGGGCAAAGCGGCCGCAACATGTGGATGGACTGCGTGGTGAACGGCATCGAGGCGCGCAAGCTGATCCTGCAAAACTGCCAGTTTATCCGCCCGTTTGTGCCGGAAACGGTGGACGGACGCCCGTGGGAAAGCGCCAGCACCGCCGATATTGCCACTAACCTGCGCTTCTTCCACTTCGTTCCGGGTGAGAACTGGCACGCCTTTGAAGGCTATGCCGAGCACCAGTACTTTATCGATCCGTGCAAGCTCCTGCTGACCACGCCGGGGATCAATGCCCGCACCGGTGAGTATGAAGATTTCGGCGTCCCGGCCACCATTCTGGCTAACTTCCTGCGTGAAAACGGCATCGTCCCGGAAAAATGCGATCTCAACTCGATCCTGTTCCTGCTCACTCCGGCAGAGGACATGGGCAAACTGCAGCAGCTGGTCGCCCAGCTGGTACGCTTCGAGAAGCTGCTCCAGACCGATGCCCCGCTGAAAGAGGTGCTGCCGTCGATCTGTAAGCAGTACCCGGAACGCTACGCCGGTTACACTCTGCGCCAGATTTGCCTGGAGATGCATGAGCTTTACGCCCGCCATAACGTGAAACAGCTGCAGAAAGAGATGTTCCGCAAGTCGCACTTCCCACGGGTGATGATGAACCCGCAGGAGGCGAATTTTACCTACCTGCGCGGCGAGGTCGAGCTGGTCTCCCTGCGCGATGCGGAAGGCCGGATTGCCGCCGAGGGTGCTCTCCCTTACCCACCGGGCGTGCTGTGCGTCGTCCCGGGGGAAGTCTGGGGCGGCTCGGTGCTGCGCTACTTCGCGGCCCTCGAAGAAGGAATCAACCTTCTGCCGGGCTTTGCCCCGGAACTGCAGGGTGTCTACGTCGAAGAGTGTGACGGACGCAAACAGGTTCGCTGCTACGTCATCAAAAAACCTGCCGCTCAGCCTGCGCTGCTGAAAGGAGAGAAATTATGAGTAAATCCAACAAAATGGGGGTGGTACAGCTCACCATTCTCACCATGGTCAACATGATGGGTTCCGGCATTATCATGCTGCCAACCAAGCTCGCGGAGGTGGGGACGATCTCGATCATCTCCTGGCTGGTCACGGCGGTGGGTTCAATGGCGCTGGCGTGGGCCTTCGCCAAGTGCGGGATGTTCAGCCGCAAGTCGGGCGGGATGGGCGGCTATGCCGAGTATGCCTTCGGTAAGTCGGGCAACTTTATGGCCAACTATACCTACGGCGTGTCGCTGCTGATCGCCAACGTCGCCATTGCGATTTCGGCGGTGGGTTACGGTACCGAGTTGTTCGGTGCCGCGCTCAGCCCGGTACAAATTGGGCTGGCGACCATCGGCGTACTGTGGATCTGCACCATCGCCAACTTTGGCGGGGCGCGTATCACCGGCCAGCTCAGCAGCATTACCGTCTGGGGGGTGATCATCCCGGTGGTTGGGTTGTGCATCATCGGCTGGTTCTGGTTTAGCCCAACGCTGTACGCCAACTCCTGGAACCCGCACCATGTGCCGTTCTTTACCGCTGTGGGCTCGTCCATCGCCATGACGTTATGGGCCTTCCTCGGGCTGGAATCCGCCTGTGCTAACGCCGAAGTGGTGGAGAACCCGGAAAAGAACGTGCCGATTGCGGTGCTGGGCGGAACCCTGGGCGCAGCGGTGATCTATATTGTCTCCACCAACGTGATTGCCGGGATTGTGCCGAACATGGATCTGGCCAATTCCACCGCGCCGTTCGGGCTGGCCTTCGCGCAGATGTTCACCCCGGAAGTCGGGAAAGTGATCATGGGTCTGATGGTGATGTCGTGCTGCGGCTCTCTCCTCGGCTGGCAGTTCACTATCGCCCAGGTGTTTAAAACCTCGGCCGATGCGGGCTACTTCCCGAAAATCTTCTCCCGCGTCACCAAATCAGAAGCCCCGGTGCAGGGGATGCTGGCGATTGTTATCTTCCAGAGTGGTCTGTCCCTGATGACCATCAGCCCGTCGCTGAACAGCCAGTTCAACGTGCTGGTCAACCTGGCGGTGGTGACCAATATCATCCCGTACATCCTGTCGATGGCGGCGCTGGTGATTATTCAGAAGGTGGCGAAAGTCGATCCGGGCAAAGCGAAGGTGGCCAATATTGTGGCGCTGGTGGGGGCGATTTACAGCTTCTATGCCCTCTACTCTTCCGGTCAGGAAGCGATGCTGTACGGGGCAATGGTGACCTTTATGGGCTGGACGCTCTACGGCCTTGTGTCACCGCGCTTTGAGCTCAAAAATAAATTGAGCTAATAAAAAACGGCAACCCCAGGGTTGCCGTTTGAATCTGGAGGCCGGGCAAATGCAGTGCCGCCCGGCACACATACCGCACTTATGCGTTTTTCAGCACTTCACTCACAATCTCAACCGCTTCTTTCTCAATCAGCTGACGGTGCTCGTCGCCGAGGAAGCTTTCGCAGTAGATTTTGTACGCATCTTCGGTACCGGATGGACGCGCTGCGAACCAGCCGTTCTCGGTCATCACCTTCAGGCCGCCAATCGACGCGCCGTTACCCGGTGCTGCCGTCAGACGGGCGGTGATCGGATCGCCTGCCAGGGTGCTGGCGCTGACCATTTCTGGTGACAGCTTAGACAGCGCCGCTTTCTGTGCCGACGTGGCAGAGGCCTGCAGACGGTTGTAGCTCGGGGCACCGAAACGGGCTGCCAGCTCGTTGTAGTGCTCCTGCGGGTTCTTACCGGTGACGGCAGTGATCTCCGCCGCCAGCAGGCACATGATGATGCCGTCTTTGTCGGTAGACCACGGCGTACCGTTGAAGCGCAGGAAGGACGCCCCCGCGCTCTCTTCGCCGCCAAAGCCGAAGCTGCCGTCGAACAGACCGTCAACAAACCACTTGAAGCCCACCGGCACTTCCACCAGCTTGCGGCCCAGGTCGTTAACCACGCGGTCGATCATGGCGGAGGAGACCAGGGTTTTACCCACGGCAACCTCTGCGCCCCACTGTGGACGATGCTGGAACAGGTAGTTGATGGCGACCGCCAGATAGTGGTTCGGGTTCATCAGGCCCGCCGGGGTGACGATGCCGTGACGGTCATAGTCCGGGTCGTTAGCGAAGGCGAGGTCGAACTTGTCACGCAGCGCCAGCAGGCCGGCCATCGCGCACTCGGAGGAGCAGTCCATGCGGATCGCGCCGTCTTTATCGAGGTGCATAAAGCGGAAGGTCTGATCGACATGATCGTTGACGATGGTCAGATCCAGCTTGTAGTGCTCAGCGATACGTTTCCAGTACTCAATACCGGAACCGCCGAGCGGGTCGACGCCCAGCTTCAGACCGGCTTTCTGGATAGCCGCCATATCGACGATATCCGCCAGCCCTTCGACGAACGGCTGCACCAGATCCTGCTCTTTCACGTGGCCGGAGGCCATCGCCTCGTCCAGGGAAATGCGCTTCACGCCTTTCAGACCGTCGGCCAGCAGGGCGTTAGCACGATCTTCCACCACTTTGGTGACGTTGGTGTCAGCCGGGCCGCCATTTGGTGGGTTGTATTTGATGCCGCCATCTTCCGGCGGGTTATGGGATGGCGTGATCACAATACCATCCGCCTGCGCGCCGCCCTTCTGGTTATGCACCAGAATAGCGTTAGAGACCGCAGGGGTCGGCGTATAGCCGTTGTTTTCCTGAATCACGACGTCCACGCCGTTGGCTGCCAGCACTTCCAGCACGGAAATAAAGGCGGGCTCTGACAGGGCGTGAGTATCTTTACCAACGTAGCACGGACCGGTGATGCCATTTTTGGCACGCTCTTCCGCGATGGCCTGAGCAATGGCCAGAATATGCGGCTCGTTAAAGCTGTGGCGTACCGCACTGCCGCGGTGCCCGGATGTACCAAACTTCACTGCGTGTTCTGCGTTACCCACTTCCGGCTTCAGCACGTAGTACTGCGCGGTAAGCTGGGCGACGTTAATCAAATCGCTCTGTTGTGCAGGTTGACCCGCACGATTGTGATTTGCCATTGCCTGGTCCTTCTGATGCAAGGGTTAGATAGTGCCGCAAACCTTATCAGTCAATTCCGCCGGGAACTGCATGGATTGCATGATGTGTTCGATCATGCTGCGCTTGCGTCCGGTGTTGGTATTGGTGATCACCCAGTACGGTGTACCAGGAAGGTGTTTGGGCTTAGTTTGATTGCCATTCTGTAACAGCGTTTGCTCGTCAGCCGCGAAATAGACGCGGGTACGACCGTGGAGAGACTCCGTGGCGTCGGCAAAGGCGTTGTTATCCAGTGAATAGAGTGTAGTCAGCACCAGCATAAAGCGGTTAACTGCTTTCTTCTGCTCAGCGTATTCGTCAGAGAGCAGCAATTCGCGCATCGCACGCACTTTGTCTTTGACCGGTGACAGCGGCTTTTCCTGCACGACAGCAGCGGGCTGGCGCGTTTCTTTGATGGCCGGAGCGGCAGACTGCGAGGCGGCGGCGATTTTCAGCATGCGCCGTAAAATGTCGGACGCGCTCTCACCAATGTGCCGCGTCTGGCTGGCGATATACTGATAAAGCTCGTCATCAACTTCGATTGTTTTCATCTTAATCCAGTGCGATATCTTATCTGAATACAAGTCGTTGGGAGTATAAGGTCAAAACCCAACAGCGGATAGCGTCAAGCCAGAATGGCGGCAAAAGTCAGAATTAACTGTTTCCTTGCAGCCGGGCGGCAGAATGGTCAACATGATACCCTAACCTGACATACGTAAAAAAAGAACTTTGCCATGAAATTGAATACCCGAGCGCAATCTGCACAATCGCCGCACAATAATTCTCCCATCGTCCTGGTGCATTTCCTGCCTGGCAGCCTGAATAACTTTGGCGTGATGGCACCGTATCTGCTGATCGCACACTTGCTGGTGAAGGGGGACATCCGTCACCACAGTCTTTCGCCGCGCTCGCCGCAGATGACCTACGCCGCTATGGCTCAGGATCCGCACAATACGCTGGATGCACACAAGACTGAAAAGTTGAACC
>DERO01000027.1 GCA_002360945.1 Leclercia adecarboxylata
GGTTATTTGTTCCTCCCCATGAATCGATGTGATGCCCATCTGCCAGAAAGAGCAGGATTTTAGGTATCACTTTTGATGAGTAAGCAATGAGTATGTCAACATCCACAGAAGTCATCGCTCATCACTGGGCATTCGCAATCTTTCTTATCGTAGCCATTGGCCTGTGCTGCCTGATGCTTGTCGGCGGCTGGTTCCTCGGCGGTCGCGCCCGGGCAAGGCACAAAAACACGCCATTTGAATCGGGTATCGATTCGGTAGGGACCGCGCGTTTACGCCTGTCCGCCAAGTTCTATCTGGTGGCCATGTTCTTCGTCATCTTTGACGTGGAAGCGCTTTACCTGTTCGCATGGTCGACCTCCATTCGTGAGAGTGGCTGGGTCGGCTTTGTCGAGGCCGCAATTTTCATTTTAGTGTTACTGGCCGGTCTGGTTTATCTGGTGCGTATTGGCGCGCTGGACTGGACACCTGCACGTTCACGCCGTGAACGTATCAACCCGGAAAACAGTATCTCTAATCGTCAGCAGTAACAGCGAGGCAATAAGATGGATTATACGCTCACCCGCATAGATCCTAACGGTGAGAATGACCGTTACCCCCTGCAAAAGCAGGAGATCGTAACCGACCCCCTGGAGCAGGAAGTCAATAAAAGCGTGTACATGGGCAAGCTCGAAAATGCCATGCACGATATGGTCAACTGGGGTCGTAAGAACTCCATCTGGCCATACAACTTTGGCCTTTCTTGCTGCTACGTTGAAATGGTGACGTCATTCACTGCGGTGCATGACGTTGCGCGTTTTGGTGCAGAAGTACTGCGTGCCTCTCCGCGTCAGGCTGACCTGATGGTGGTGGCGGGGACCTGCTTTACCAAAATGGCGCCGGTCATTCAGCGTCTGTACGACCAGATGCTCGAGCCAAAATGGGTTATCTCCATGGGTGCTTGTGCAAACTCTGGCGGCATGTACGACATTTATTCGGTCGTGCAAGGTGTAGATAAGTTCATTCCGGTGGACGTTTACATCCCGGGCTGCCCACCGCGTCCAGAAGCCTATATGCAGGCTCTGATGCTGTTGCAGGAGTCGATTGGCAAAGAACGCCGTCCGCTCTCCTGGGTCGTGGGCGACCAGGGCGTGTATCGCGCTAACATGCAGTCCGAGCGCGAGCGTAAACGCGGCGAACGTATTGCAGTGACCAATCTGCGTACACCAGACGAAATTTAATTTGCGCCTGTGGGCATGGAGATAACCTTCGCATATCACTATTCAAATAGCGCGAAGCCACGCCCGACAGTCACCACGGACCTTTTGCAATGGTGAACACTATGACCGACTTAACCGCGCAAGACGCCGCCTGGCAAACACGGGATCATCTGGATGACCCGGTCATTGGCGAACTGCGCAACCGTTTTGGGCCGGATGCCTTTACTGTTCAGGCCACCCGCACCGGGGTACCCGTTGTTTGGGTGAAGCGTGAGCAGTTACTGGAAGTGGTTGATTTCCTTAAGAAGTTGCCTAAACCTTACGTCATGCTGTTTGACTTACACGGCATGGACGAACGTCTGCGAACTCACCGCCAGGGTCTCCCTGCTGCGGATTTTTCCGTTTTCTACCACCTGATCTCAATAGACCGCAACACGGATATTATGCTCAAGGTGGCATTGTCTGAAAACGACATGCATCTGCCGACGATCACCAAACTTTTCCCGAACGCCAACTGGTATGAGCGCGAAACCTGGGAAATGTTTGGCATGACCTTCGACGGGCACCCGCACCTGACGCGCATCATGATGCCGCCAACCTGGACCGGTCACCCGCTGCGTAAAGACTACCCGGCGCGCGCCACCGAATTCGACCCGTTTGAGCTGACCAAAGCCAAACAGGATCTGGAGATGGAAGCGCTGACCTTCAAGCCGGAAGACTGGGGCATGAAGCGTGGTACCGACAACGAGGACTTCATGTTCCTCAACCTCGGTCCGAACCACCCGTCTGCGCACGGTGCATTCCGTATTATTCTTCAGCTTGATGGCGAAGAGATTGTCGACTGCGTTCCGGATATCGGGTACCACCACCGTGGTGCTGAGAAGATGGGCGAGCGTCAGTCCTGGCACAGCTACATTCCGTATACCGACCGTATCGAGTACCTCGGCGGCTGCGTAAACGAAATGCCATACGTGCTGGCCGTTGAGAAACTGGCGGGTATCACCACCCCGGATCGCGTTAACGTGATCCGCGTGATGCTGTCAGAACTGTTCCGTATTAACAGCCACCTGCTGTACATCTCCACCTTCATTCAGGACGTCGGCGCGATGACTCCGGTCTTCTTCGCCTTTACCGATCGTCAGAAAATCTACGATCTGGTGGAAGCGATTACCGGTTTCCGTATGCACCCGGCCTGGTTCCGTATCGGCGGTGTCGCACACGATCTGCCGCGCGGCTGGGACCGTCTGCTGCGTGAGTTCCTCGACTGGATGCCAAAACGTCTGGCGTCGTACGAGAAAGCCGCACTGCGTAACACCATCCTGATTGGTCGTTCTAAAGGCGTTGCTGCCTATGGTGCGAAAGAGGCGCTGGAGTGGGGTACAACAGGTGCAGGTCTGCGTGCCACCGGTATTGATTTCGACGTGCGTAAAGCCCGTCCTTACTCTGGCTACGAGAACTTCGACTTTGAAGTCCCGGTTGGCGGCGGTGTATCCGACTGCTACACCCGCGTGATGCTGAAAGTGGAAGAGCTGCGCCAGAGCCTGCGCATCCTTGAGCAGTGCCTCAACAACATGCCGGAAGGCCCGTTCAAAGCGGATCACCCGCTGACCACGCCGCCACCGAAAGAGCGCACGCTGCAGCATATCGAAACCCTGATCACGCACTTCCTGCAGGTTTCCTGGGGCCCGGTGATGCCGGCGCAAGAATCCTTCCAGATGATCGAAGCGACCAAGGGTATCAACAGTTACTACCTGACCAGCGACGGCAGCACCATGAGCTATCGTACCCGTGTACGTACGCCAAGCTTCCCGCACCTGCAGCAGATCCCGGCCGCCATTCGCGGCAGTCTGGTCTCCGACCTGATTGTGTATCTGGGTAGTATCGATTTTGTTATGTCAGATGTGGACCGCTAATTATGCACGAGAATCAACAACCACAAACCGAGGCTTTTGAGCTGAGTGAAGCAGAGCGTGCCGCCATTGAGCACGAGATGCACCACTACGAAGACCCGCGTGCGGCGTCCATTGAAGCGCTGAAAATCGTACAGAAACAGCGTGGTTGGGTGCCGGATGGGGCGATCTATGAGATCGCAAAAGTGCTGGGTATCCCGGCAAGTGACGTAGAAGGCGTAGCCACGTTCTACAGCCAAATCTTCCGTCAGCCGGTCGGCCGTCATGTGATCCGCTACTGTGACAGCGTCGTTTGTCACATCACCGGTTATCAGGGCATTCAGGCCGCTATCGAGAAAAAACTCGATATCAAGCCAGGGCAGACCACCTTTGATGGTCGCTTTACCCTGCTGCCAACCTGCTGCCTGGGCAACTGCGACAAGGGGCCGACCATGATGATTGATGAGGACACTCACAGCCATCTGACGCCGGAAGCCATTCCTGACCTGCTGGAGCAGTACAAATGAAAACTGTAATTCGTACTGCTGAGACTCATCCGCTGACCTGGCGTCTGCGCGATGATAAACAGCCGGTATGGCTTGAAGAATACGAAAGCAAAAACGGCTATGCCGGTGCGCGTAAGGCACTGGGCGGTATGGCGCCGGACGACATCGTTAATGCGGTTAAAGACGCTGGCCTGAAAGGGCGCGGCGGCGCGGGCTTTTCCACCGGTCTGAAGTGGAGCCTGATGCCGAAAGACGAATCCATGAACATCCGTTACCTGCTGTGTAACGCCGATGAAATGGAGCCGGGCACCTATAAAGACCGCCTGCTGATGGAGCAGCTGCCGCACCTGCTGGTGGAAGGCATGCTGATCTCCGCGTTTGCGCTGAAAGCCTACCGCGGCTACATCTTCCTGCGCGGCGAGTACATCGAAGCGGCAGAAAACCTGCGTCGCGCGATTGCCGAAGCCACCGAAGCGGGCCTGCTGGGGAAAAACATTCTGGGCACCGGTTTCGACTTCGAACTGTTCGTCCACACCGGGGCAGGGCGTTATATCTGTGGTGAAGAGACCGCACTGATTAACTCCCTCGAAGGCCGCCGTGCGAACCCGCGTTCCAAGCCACCGTTCCCGGCAAGCTCCGGCGTGTGGGGTAAACCGACCTGTGTTAACAACGTCGAAACCCTGTGTAACGTCCCGGCAATACTCGCTAACGGCGTGGAGTGGTATCAGGGCATCTCTTCAAGCAAAGATGCCGGTACCAAGCTGATGGGCTTCTCCGGTCGCGTGAAGAACCCGGGCGTCTGGGAGTTGCCGTTTGGCACCACCGCACGTGAAATTCTTGAAGATTACGCCGGCGGTATGCGCGATGGTCTGAAATTCAAAGCCTGGCAGCCGGGTGGGGCAGGGACTGACTTCCTGACCGAAGCCCACCTTGACCTGCCAATGGAATTCGAAAGCATTGGTAAAGCAGGCAGCCGTCTGGGTACGGCGCTGGCGATGGCCGTCGACCACGAGATTGGCATGGTATCGCTGGTGCGTAACCTGGAAGAGTTCTTCGCCCGCGAGTCCTGCGGCTGGTGTACACCGTGCCGTGACGGTCTGCCGTGGAGCGTGAAGATCCTGCGTGCTATCGAGCGTGGCGAAGGCCAGCCTGGCGATATCGAGACACTTGAGCAACTGTGTCGATTCCTGGGCCCGGGTAAAACCTTCTGTGCGCATGCGCCAGGCGCGGTCGAGCCACTGCAGAGCGCGATTAAATATTTCCGCGACGAATTCGAAGCAGGCATCAAGCAGCCGTTCAGCAATACCCATTCAATCAATGGTATTCAGCCGAACCTGCTGAAAGCGCGCTGGTAAAAACAGAATTTTGATTAACGCTCGGTTTCGACCGAGACAACTGGAAGCATGCTAATGGCTACGATTCATGTAGACGGCAAAGAATACGAGGTCAACGGCGCGGACAACCTGCTGGAAGCTTGTCTGTCCCTCGGCCTTGATATTCCGTACTTTTGCTGGCATCCGGCGCTGGGGAGCGTCGGTGCTTGCCGCCAGTGTGCGGTGAAGCAATATCAAAACGCGGAAGACACGCGTGGTCGCCTGGTGATGTCCTGTATGACGCCAGCCACCGAAGGTACCTTTATTTCTATCGACGACGCGGAAGCCAAACAGTTCCGCGAGAGCGTGGTGGAGTGGTTGATGACCAACCACCCGCACGATTGTCCGGTCTGTGAAGAGGGCGGTAACTGCCACCTTCAGGATATGACCGTGATGACCGGGCACAGCTTCCGTCGTTACCGTTTCACCAAACGTACCCACCGTAACCAGGACCTGGGCCCGTTCATCTCTCACGAAATGAACCGCTGCATCGCCTGCTACCGCTGCGTGCGTTACTACAAAGACTACGCCGACGGCGAAGATCTGGGCGTTTATGGCGCACATGACAACGTCTACTTCGGTCGTCCGGAAGATGGCACCCTGGAGAGTGAATTCTCCGGTAACCTGGTCGAAATCTGTCCGACCGGCGTCTTCACCGATAAAACGCACTCCGAGCGTTACAACCGTAAGTGGGACATGCAGTTTGCGCCAAGCATCTGCCAGCAGTGCTCCCTCGGCTGTAACACCAGCCCGGGTGAACGCTATGGCGAACTGCGTCGTATCGAAAACCGTTACAACGGTACCGTTAACCACTACTTCCTCTGCGACCGTGGTCGTTTCGGCTATGGCTATGTGAACCTGAAAGACCGTCCGCGTCAGCCGGTTCAACGCCGTGGCGATGACTTCATCACCCTGAACGCCGAGCAGGCGATGCAGGGCGCGGCAGATATTCTGCGCCAGTCGAAGAAAGTGATCGGTATCGGCTCTCCGCGCGCCAGCATCGAAAGCAACTTCGCGCTGCGTGAGCTGGTGGGTGCGGATAATTTCTACACCGGTATCGCTCAGGGCGAGCAGGAACGTCTGCAGCTGGTGCTGAAAGTGCTGCGCGAAGGCGGAGTCCATACTCCGGCCCTGCGCGAAATCGAATCTTACGATGCGGTGCTGATCCTGGGCGAAGATTTAACCCAGACCGGCGCTCGCGCTGCCCTGGCGGTTCGTCAGGCGGTGAAAGGTAAAGCACGTGAAATGGCAGCGGCCCAGAAAGTGGCTGACTGGCAGATCGCGGCGATCCTGAACATCGGTCAGCGCGCCAAGCATCCGCTGTTTGTGACTAACGTCGACAATACCCGTCTGGACGACATCGCGGCCTGGACCTACCGTGCCCCGGTTGAAGATCAGGCGCGCCTCGGCTTTGCTATCGCTCACGCGCTGGACAGCAGCTCCCCGGCCGTTGACGGTCTGGATCGCGACCTGCAGAACAAGGTTGACGTGATCGTGCAGGCGCTGGCCGGTGCGAAGAAACCTCTGATCATTTCCGGGACCAACGCCGGTAGCGCAGAGATCATTGAAGCGGCAGCCAACGTGGCTAAGGCGCTGAAAGGTCGCGGTGCTGACGTCGGCGTGACCATGATTGCCCGTGCGGTAAACAGCATCGGTCTGGGCATGATTGGCGGCGGCTCTCTGGAAGCTGCGTTAAGCGAACTGGAATCCGGTGCCGCTGACGCCGTGGTGGTGCTGGAAAACGACCTGCATCGTCATGCTTCTGCCGCCCGCGTGGATGCAGCCCTGTCGAAAGCGCCGCTGGTGATGGTTATCGACCATCAGCGTACGGCGATCATGGACAAAGCGCATCTGGTGCTCTCTGCAGCAAGCTTCGCCGAAAGCGACGGTACCGTTGTCAACAACGAAGGCCGTGCCCAGCGCTTCTTCCAGGTTTATGACCCGGCCTACTACGACAACAGCATCGTGATGCTGGAAAGCTGGCGCTGGCTGCACTCCCTGCACAGCACCGTGCTGAGCCGTGAAGTGGACTGGACCCAGCTCGACCACGTGATCGACGCAGCCGTGGCACAACTGCCGCAGCTGGCAGGCATTAAAGATGCGGCACCGGAAGCGAGCTTCCGTATTCGCGGCCAAAAACTGGCCCGTGAACCGCACCGCTACAGCGGTCGAACCGCAATGCGTGCCAACATCAGCGTGCATGAACCGCGTCAGCCTCAGGACAAAGACACCATGTTCGCCTTCTCAATGGAAGGGAACAACCAGCCGTCTGCACCGCGTTCGCAGATCCCGTTCGCATGGGCGCCAGGCTGGAACTCTCCGCAGGCATGGAACAAGTTCCAGGCGGAAGTGGGCGGTTCCCTGCGCCATGGCGATCCGGGCGTGCGTCTGATCGAAGCCTCCGAAACTGGTCTGGCGTTCTTCTCTACCGTTCCGACACGCTTCCAGGCGGAAGAGGGCAACTGGCGTATTGCGCCGTATTACCATCTGTTTGGTAGCGACGAGCTGTCCCAGCGTTCCCCGGTCTTCCAGACCCGTATGCCGCAGCCGTACATCAAGCTCAACCCGGCGGATGCCGCGAAGCTTGGCGTGAACGCAGGCGCGCACATCAGCTTTAGCTACGAAGGCCAGACAATCAGCCTGCCGCTGATTATCTCTGAAGGTCTGACAGCAGGGCAGGTGGGTCTGCCGATGGGTCTGCCTGGCATCGCGCCAGTGCTGGCGGGTGCGCGTCTTGATAACCTGCAGGAGGCAAAAGCATGAGTTGGTTTACGCCCGATCTTATCGACATCCTGCTGAGCATCCTGAAAGCGGTTGTTATTCTGCTGGTGGTAGTCACCTGCGGCGCGTTCATGAGCTTCGGTGAACGTCGTCTGCTTGGTCTGTTCCAGAACCGTTACGGACCGAACCGCGTGGGCTGGGGTGGCTCCCCCCAGCTGGTTGCGGAAATGACCAAGATGTTTTTTAAAGAGGACTGGTCGCGGCGCTTGTTGGCTCGCGCGCGCTTTACGCTGGCACCGATGATGGCCTTCACCTCGCTGCTGCTGGCGGTTGCTAGCGTTCCGGTCACCCCGCCCCGGGCTGCGGCGGATCCGAATATCTGGCGCCTGCTCTGCCTGATGATGGGGGGCCCGGCGGGTGATGGGGTGATGTTCGCCGGCTGGTCCCG
>DERO01000035.1 GCA_002360945.1 Leclercia adecarboxylata
TCTGCCAGTACGTTTACGCCGCGCAGCATTTTCACACGAGCGTCGTTACCGAATTTTACGTCTTTAGCTGCCATTTTAATCTTTCCCTTAAATTCGTATGTTCAGTGTCGTTCGCGGATTACGCTTCAACAATTGCCAGAATGTCGCTTTCGGACATGATCAACACTTCTTCATTGTCGATCTTCTCGGACTTCACACCGTAGCCATCGTTGAAAATGACGATGTCACCAACTTTAACGTCCAGAGGCTGCACATTTCCGTTTTCCAGAATGCGACCCTTACCGACAGCGATGATTTCGCCACGAGTTGATTTTGCTGCTGCAGAACCGGTCAGCACGATGCCGCCTGCAGATTTGGTTTCAACTTCTTTACGTTTGACGATCACACGATCATGTAACGGACGAATACTCATTGATAGCTCTCCTTTGAGAAAGTCATTATCAGTTATGGGTGACGCCGGGCCGTAAGCGGTTTTCCGGCTAGTGCCCTGAGAGATGGGGATGAGGTTTTACCCCTTCAAGGGGTAGTCGAAAAAAAATTTGTGAAAGTGTTACCATCGCCTCTCTTTTGATGGCGGCAGGACAATGGAATGAGTGGACTCAAACAGGAGCTGGGACTCGCGCAGGGTGTTGGCTTACTTTCAACGTCTTTATTAGGCACGGGGGTATTTGCCGTGCCGGCGCTGGCTGCACTGGTCGCGGGGGATGACAGTCTCTGGGCATGGCCGGTGTTAATCGTGCTGGTGTTCCCGGTGGCCATTGTCTTTGCCATTCTCGGGCGACACTTCCCGAGTGCCGGTGGCGTGGCGCATTTTGTCGGGATGGCGTTTGGTCCACGACTGGAGCGCGTCACCGGCTGGTTATTCCTCTCGGTGATCCCCGTGGGTCTGCCTGCCGCCCTGCATATTGCGACGGGCTTTGGCCAGGCGCTGTTTGGCTGGCATGATGCGCAGCTGTTGCTGGCCGAACTGGGTACGCTGGCGATTGTCTGGTGGGTGGGCTCACGCGGGGCCAGTTCCAGCGCCAATCTGCAAACCCTGGTAGCAGTGCTGATTGTGGCGCTGATTGTCGCCATTTGGTGGGAAGGTGATATTCAGGTCTCGGAGATCCCCTTCCCTGCCGTAACCGATGTTGACCATTCGCAACTTTTCGCCGCGCTTTCGGTGATGTTCTGGTGTTTTGTCGGCCTTGAAGCCTTTGCCCATCTGGCGTCGGAGTTTAAACAGCCGGAACGCGATTTCCCGCGGGCGTTAATGATCGGCCTGCTGCTGGCGGGCACGGTTTACTGGGCCTGTACGGTGCTGGTCCTCCACTTCACCGCCTATGGTGCCGATATGGCGGCGGCGGCCTCGCTGCCCGCCATTGTGGTGCAGCTGTTTGGCGTCAAGGCATTATGGATCGCCTGCGTTATTGGCTACCTCGCCTGCTTCGCCAGCCTGAATATTTACATCCAGAGCTTTGCCCGACTGGTGTGGTCCCAGGCATTGTATAAGCCGGAAAGCCGCCTCGCACGCCTGTCCAGACGTCAACTGCCACTTAATGCGCTGAATACTGTGCTGGGCTGCTGCGTGGTGAGCACGCTGGCGATCTACTGGCTGGACATCAACCTTGACGCGCTGATCGTCTATGCCAACGGCATCTTCATCATGATCTATCTGCTGTGCATGCTGGCGGGATGTCGCCTGCTGAAAGGCCGCTATAAAGCGCTGGCCGTTATCGGTGGGGTGCTCTGCTTACTGCTGCTGGCGATGGTGGGCTGGAAAAGTCTGTATGCGATTGTGATGCTGGCGGGGCTGTGGCTGTTCTTGCCAAAGCGGAGTGCGGTGTAATTAATGCCGGATGGCGCTGCGCTTATCCGGCCTACATCCGTAGGCCCGGCAAGCGTAGCGCCGCCGGGCAATGTCTCTTAACGGTCGTCTTTATGGTCCAGACGGTCGCGCTGGTCATCCTTGCGCTGATACTCCCCGTCGAACGTCTCGCCATTACCTGGACCAGCGCTGAATCCGCCGCCCGGCATCCGGTTAAACCGCAGATGCGGCATCAGTTTCAGCGTCAGGAGCTTCTGCACTGGCGGGACGAGCAGCAGCAGGCCGAGGAAGTCGGTGAAAAAGCCGGGAATAATCAGCAGGATACCGCCGATAATCAGCGATACGCTTTTGACCATCTCCGCCGCCGGACTCTCGCCTGCGGCCATCTTCTGCTGCATTAACAGGAAGTTTTTGAAACCCTGATTACGCACCAGCGACATGCCAATGACCGAGGTAAAAATCACCAGGATCAGGGTCAGCAGGACGCCAAACACATGGGCGACCTGAATAAAAATGGAAATCTCTATATAAACATAGAGAAAGATTGCAACTAACGGTATCCAGCGCACTGGCTTCTCCTGTGTGGCAGACGCCGTTGTGGCCCCTGTCGGTATCAATTTGCGATTCGCGTCTGTCAGAAATGGAGGCGTTTAGTCAAAATTCAATCGGTTTGCACGGATATTTTTTCTGGAAATATTAAAGCGGTGATTCATTTCACAGATTGATAATTATCATGAAACGGGGTCCATAATAAGTGATCCAGGTTACGGCATTTCGCTATCATCAGCATATCATTCCAGGTATCTGGCCGATTCAGGGGATAATCGTCGGTCAGAAAATAGACATAACCACAGATGTACTGTGTGTTTAGTACAATCAATCGGCAGCTTGAAAAGAAGGTTCACATGTTAAACAACATTCGTATCGAAGAAGACTTGTTGGGTACCAAGGAAGTTCCAGCGGATGCCTACTATGGTGTTCACACTCTGAGAGCGATTGAAAACTTCTACATCAGCAACAGCAAAATCAGCGATATCCCTGAGTTTGTACGTGGCATGGTGATGGTGAAGAAAGCCGCAGCCATGGCAAACAAAGAGCTGCAAACCATTCCGAAAAGCATCGCCAATACCATCATCGCCGCCTGCGATGAAGTGCTGAACAACGGCAAGTGCATGGATCAATTCCCGGTTGACGTCTATCAGGGCGGTGCGGGAACATCGGTGAACATGAATACCAACGAGGTACTGGCCAACATCGGTCTTGAGCTGATGGGCCACCAGAAGGGTGAGTACCAGTACCTGAACCCGAACGATCACGTCAATAAATGCCAGTCCACCAACGACGCCTACCCAACCGGCTTCCGTATCGCCGTGTACGCCTCCGTAGTGAAGCTGGTGGATGCCATTAACCAGCTCGGTGAAGGTTTCCAGAACAAAGCCGTCGAATTCCAGGACATCCTGAAAATGGGCCGCACCCAGCTGCAGGACGCGGTGCCGATGACCCTCGGCCAGGAGTTCCACGCGTTTAACGTGCTGCTGAATGAAGAGACCCGCAACCTGCTGCGCACCTCTGAACTGCTGCTGGAGGTGAACCTCGGGGCAACGGCGATCGGTACGCGCCTGAATACCCCGGATGGCTATCAGCAGCTGGCGGTGCAGAAACTTGCCGAAGTCTCCAACCTGGCGGTTGTGCCAGCAGAAGACCTGATTGAAGCCACCTCCGACTGCGGCGCTTACGTGATGGTGCATAGCGCGCTGAAACGTCTGGCGGTGAA
The DNA here is from genome assembly GCA_002360945.1 of Leclercia adecarboxylata. GTDB lineage: Bacteria > Pseudomonadota > Gammaproteobacteria > Enterobacterales > Enterobacteriaceae > Enterobacter > Enterobacter adecarboxylatus_B. Next base: position 3,582 of record DERO01000035.1, read on the forward strand.
GCTGTCCAAAATCTGTAATGACCTGCGCCTGCTCTCTTCGGGCCCACGTGCGGGTCTGAACGAAATCAACCTGCCGGAACTGCAGGCGGGCTCGTCCATCATGCCAGCCAAAGTGAACCCGGTGGTTCCAGAAGTGGTTAACCAGGTGTGCTTCAAAGTCATTGGGAACGACATTACCGTCACCATGGCCTCTGAAGCGGGTCAGCTGCAGCTGAACGTGATGGAGCCAGTGATTGGCCAGGCGATGTTTGAGTCGATTCACATTCTGACTAACGCCTGCTACAACCTGCTGGAAAAATGCATCAACGGCATCACCGCCAACAAAGCGGTCTGTGAAAGCTACGTCTATAACTCCATCGGCATCGTCACCTACCTCAACCCGTTCATCGGTCACCACAACGGCGACATCGTCGGTAAGATCTGTGCCGAAACCGGTAAGAGCGTACGAGAGGTCGTACTTGAGCGTGGCTTGCTGACAGAAGCCGAGCTGGATGATATCTTCTCGGCACAAAACTTAATGCACCCGGCCTATAAAGCAAAAAGATACACGGATGAAAGTGAACAATAACAGTTCAGGTTAAACTTCATGAAGGCACGTCACTTGACGTGCCTTTTTTGTTTTTAGGCGTTACCAAACCACAACAATTCAATATCAACTTGTTAATAAGCAAGGTAGGCACTCATGTTTGGAGCAGAACTCGTTGTCGTCCTGTTGGCGATATACTTAGGCGCAAGACTCGGGGGTATCGGCATCGGTTTCGCCGGTGGCCTTGGCGTGCTTGTACTTACTCTCTTTTTTCAAATTAAACCCGGCGCTATCCCGTTCGACGTCATCGAGATCATCATGGCGGTTATCGCCGCCATCGCTGCCATGCAGGTCGCGGGCGGTATGGACTACCTGGTAAGCCTGGCGGAGCGTATGCTGCGCCGCCACCCGAAATACATCACCTTCCTTGCCCCACTGGTTACCTGGTTTATGACCATCCTGGCCGGTACGGGCCATACCGCGTTTTCCACCCTGCCGGTGATTACCGAAGTGGCGAAAGAGCAGGGCATCCGTCCATCTCGTCCGCTCTCCATCGCCGTGGTCGCCTCGCAGATTGCCATCACCGCGTCACCTATCTCCGCCGCGGTGGTGTTCTTTGCCGGGATCCTCGAGCCGTTGGGCGTCAGCTACCTGACGCTGCTGGCGATCTGTATTCCGGTCACCCTGATTGCGGTGATGATCACCGCGGTGTTCTGTAACTTCCTCGGCGCCGAATTGAAAGACGATCCGGTCTATCAGGAACGTCTGGCGAAAGGTGAAGTGAAACTGCGCGGCAGCCAGGCCTTTGTCCTGAAGCCACACGCTAAACGCTCCGTGCTGCTGTTCCTGATCGGGATTATCGCGGTGATGTTCTACGCCACCGCCATCAGCGATACCGTGGGGCTGATTCAGAACCCGGTCCTGCCGCGTAACGAAGCGATCGTGGTGTTCATGCTGACCATCGCCACGCTGATTAGCATCACCTGTAAAATCGACACCAGCGAAGTGCTCAACGCCAGCACCTTCAAATCCGGTATGAGCGCCTGCGTCTGCGTACTGGGTGTGGCCTGGCTGGGCGATACCTTCGTAAAAGCCCATATCACCGATATTCAGACCGTGGCGGGCGATCTGCTGCATAACTATCCTTGGCTGCTGGCGGTAGTGCTGTTCTTTGCTGCGACCCTGCTCTACTCCCAGGCGGCAACCACCAAGGCGCTGATGCCTGCGGCACTGATGCTGGGCGTCTCTCCGCTGACCGCCATTGCCTCTTTTGCTGCCGTTTCCGCGCTGTTTGTGCTGCCAACCTACCCGACCCTGCTGGCCGCGGTGGAGATGGATGACACCGGCTCCACCCGTATCGGTAAGTACGTGTTTAACCACGCCTTCCTGATCCCGGGCGTGATTGCTATTACCCTGTGTGTGATCCTCGGCTTCATCATTGGCGGGATTGTGCTGTAAACCGCTTTTGGTTGTAAAAAGAGTTAAAGTCGGGCCGCTTAGCGGCCCGATTCATTAATGAGCAACGGCCGGTCGTGATATAGTGATTTTTTTCGCGATACCGAGGTCGACTTGTGAATACGCCCGACACTGTTGTTGTTCTGTGTACCGCTCCCGATGAAGCTACCGCTCAGGATCTCGCCGCCAAAGTGCTGGCAGATAAGCTCGCAGCCTGCGTGACCCTCCTCCCCGGTGCCACCTCTCTCTACTACTGGGAAGGCAAACTGGAGCAGGAGTATGAAGTGCAGATGCTGCTCAAATCCAGCGTGGCCCATCAGCAAGCACTCCTCGACTGCCTCAAATCGCATCATCCTTACAAGACCCCGGAACTGCTGGTGCTGCCAGTGCTCCACGGCGATAACGACTATCTCTCATGGCTCAACGCTTCCTTACGCTGATCCTGCTGCTGTGCAGCACATCAGTCTTTGCCGGATTGTTTGATGCACCCGGCCGCTCAAACTTCACGCCTGCCGACCAGGCTTTTGTCTTCGATTTTCAGCAAAACCAACATGAACTGAATCTCAACTGGCAGGTGAAGGAGGGCTATTACCTCTATCGCAAGCAGATCAGCATCACGCCCGCTCAGGCGCAGGTTGGCGCACTTCAGTTGCCCGCCGGGGTGGCGCACGAAGATGAATTCTACGGCAAAAGCGAAATCTACCGCGGTCAGCTGTCGGTGCCCGTCACCGTCGCGCAGGCGGATAAAGGCGCTACGCTGACAGTGACTTATCAAGGCTGTGCCGACGCCGGTCTGTGCTATCCGCCCGAAACTAAAGTCATTCCTCTCAGTGAAGTGAAAGCGGCCGCCGTACCTGCAGTTTCTCCTCTCCCCACAGAGGAGAAGACCGGTGAAAGAGGCGAACTGCCCTTCTCCGCTTTCTGGGCGTTGTTGATTGGCATCGGCATCGCCTTCACGCCGTGCGTGTTACCCATGTATCCGCTGATCTCGGGCATCGTGCTCGGCGGTCAACAGCGGCTCTCCACTGCCCGCGCGCTGCTGCTGGCGTTTATCTATGTACAGGGAATGGCGCTCACCTATACCGCGCTCGGCCTGGTGGTCACGGCGGCCGGGCTGCAGTTCCAGGCGGCGCTCCAGCACCCCTGGGTGCTGATCGGTCTGTCGGTGGTCTTTATCCTGCTGGCGCTGTCGATGTTTGGCCTGTTTAGCCTGCAACTACCCTCTTCCCTGCAAACCCGCTTAACGCTGATGAGCAATCGCCAGCAGGGCGGCTCGGTGGGCGGCGTTTTTGCGATGGGTGCCATCGCCGGGCTGATCTGTTCGCCCTGCACCACCGCCCCGCTCAGCGCGATCCTGCTGTATATCGCCCAGAGCGGGAATATGTGGCTCGGCGGCGGCACGCTGTATCTCTACGCCCTCGGGATGGGTCTGCCGTTGATCCTGGTGACCGTGTTTGGCAACCGCCTGCTGCCAAAGAGCGGCCCGTGGATGGAGACGGTAAAAACCGCCTTTGGTTTTGTCATTCTGGCGCTGCCGGTGTTCCTGCTTGAGCGGGTGATCGGCGATGTCTGGGGCCTGCGTCTGTGGGCCATGCTGGGCGTCGCCTTCTTTAGCTGGGCCTTTATCAGCAGCCTGAACGCCAGCAAGCCGTGGATCCGCATCGTGCAGATCTTGCTGCTGGCCGCCGCGCTGGTCAGCGTACGTCCACTGCAGGACTGGGTCTTTGGCGCACCTGCCGCGCAAAGCCAGGCGCACCTGAATTTCACGCCGATCGAAAACATCGACGGGTTACATCGCGCGCTGGCGCAGGCAGAGGGGAAACCGGTGATGCTGGACCTCTACGCCGACTGGTGCGTCGCCTGCAAAGAGTTCGAAAAATACACCTTCAGCGACCCACAGGTGCAAAATGCCCTGAAAGATACCGTCCTGCTGCAGGCCAACGTTACGGCGAACAGCGAGCAGGATAAGGCCCTGCTGAAGGCGCTTAACGTGCTCGGCCTGCCCACCATCTTGTTTTTCAACGCACAAGGTGAAGAGCAGCCCGCACAGCGGGTAACCGGTTTTATGGACGCCGCATCGTTCAGTGCGCATTTGCGCGATCGCCAACCGTAAGCGACACTTTTAAGCGGGAAAGTACGAAAGTAAACGGAGGAGAAAACCGTGCAACGTGAAGATGTTCTGAGCGCAACCCTGAAATTGCTTGAAATTCAAGGGATAGCCAGCACCTCGCTGGAGATGGTTGCCGAACGTATTAATTATCCTCTGGATGAACTGCGCCGTTTCTGGCCCGATAAAGAGGCGCTGCTGTACGATTCCCTGCGTTATCTCAGCCAGCAGGTGGATACCTGGCGCAGGCAGTTGATGCTCAACACCGAGCTTTCGGCAGAGCAAAAGTTACTGGCGCGCTACTCTGCGCTCACCGAATGCGTGCGTAACCACCGCTATCCGGGCTGCCTGTTTATTGCCGCCTGTACCTTTTTCCCGGATCCGGGCCATCCGATCCACCAGCTTGCCGACCAGCAAAAGCGCGCCTCGCATGACTTTACCCATGAACTGCTGACCACCCTGGAAGTGGACGATCCGGCGATGGTGGCTAAGCAGATGGATCTGATCATGGAGGGGTGCCTCAGCCGGATGCTGGTGAACCGCAGCCAGGCTGATGTCGATACGGCACAGCGGCTGGCGGAAGATATCCTGCACTTTGCACAATGCCGCAAAGGTGGGGCGCTGACTTAAGCCAGCATCGCTGCCCAGGCAGAAATGAAGAGACACAGCGCCATCAGGCGCTGAAAACGCACCATCGCCGCAGCGGTTCGAAACAGCCTGTTTACCGCCTGTCCCAGCCATGCCCAGCACAGCAGGCAGGCAACGGAAATCAGCAAAAACCACAGCGCCATCAGCACGATATCCCGTAATGCATGCTCTCCCGCAGGGGCAAACAGGCTAACAACTGCCAGCGCCATCATCCAGGTTTTAGGGTTGATCACCTGCAGTAACGCCGCCGCGCGGGCGGTAAAGCGGGTATGCCCGGAACGGGACAAGTTTGCCGCCGGGGCGCTAAAAAGCTGCCAGCTCATCCAACTTAACCACAGTACCCCGGCCCAGCTCATCACCTGACGCACCAGCGGATACTGGCGCAGCAACTCCCCCGCCCCGGCCCCCGAAATCAGCACAATGGCGCTGGCTGCCACGCAGCCGCTCATCAGCGCGGGCAGGGTTGCCTTCACGCCATAGTGCTGGCTGTTGGTCAGAACGAGAATATTGGTGGGCCCCGGGGTTATCGAAGCGACAAAGGCAAATAACAGAAACGGCATCAGGTTCACAGGTGACTCCTTTTTATTAGAGCCCTGACATTGCCGCTATTTTCTGGAAACGTCTGGAAGGTTTGTGCACAACCGACGGTAGTGAGCCGGCGTAATACGGTAGGCCCGCTGGAACCAGCGCCCTAAATGGCTTTGATCGGCAAACCCCAGCGCCGCCGCCACGTCGACGGGCTGATCTCCGCGCGCCAGAAACTGCCGCGCTTTGGCCAGCCGCAGCTGTATAAGCCAGGCATGGGGTGCCAGGTGGAACTCGCGCTTGAAGCAGCGGGTGAGCGTAAAGCGATCGGTGCCGGTTTCGCGGGCCAGGTCGGAAAGGCCAATATTGTCGCCCAGATGGGCATAAAGATAGTCCCGGGCCCGGTGCGCCACCGCCGCGCTCTGCAGCTGCGAAGGTAATTTTTTGCGCCAGTGGCAATGGGAGGTGAGCTGCGCCAGCAGATTATCCATCGTGCTTTGCTGGACGATTTTCATCTCGTCATTGTGCAGCGTCGCAAAGGTGTCGCCGATGGTGCGCACCAGTTGCGGCTCGCGGGTCAGGGTTTGCTTAAAATGCAGGGAGTAGCTGCCGGGCGTGGCGTCATACAGGCCATGCAGGGTGTTAGTGAGCCAGCGTTCGTCGAGGTAGAACGTCAGATAGGTGAAGCCGCCCGCAACGGGCGCGTCGCCGTCGTGGATCTCGCCCGGTTCAAGCAGGAACGCATCGCCGGGATGGCTACGGTGGCGCTCACGGCGACAATGGAACTGCTGGGTACCGCTGAGGGTGATCCCCACCAGATAGCTGTCGTGCCAGTGCGGATCGAAGGCGTGCCCTTCAAAGTGCGCCTTGATGGTTTCAATTCCTGTATCTGCATGCTGTCGCAGCTCAAGCCAGTCGTTCACTGTCATGCCCCCTTTTTCGCTGCCAGCATTGCCTGAGCTTACCTTTGTGTCTGGAAGATTTGTGCAAAATCGACGCGCAAACCGACAGATTGCCGCAATCTTAAGCAGTTGAACAGCTTTTCCCGAAATAAGGTTGACGACCGTACGTGATTGCGGTTTAATGCGCCCCGTTGCCCGGATAGCTCAGTCGGTAGAGCAGGGGATTGAAAATCCCCGTGTCCTTGGTTCGATTCCGAGTCCGGGCACCACTATTCTAAAGAACCCGCCCAAAAGGCGGGTTTTTGCTTTTGGAGAGTAGGACTCTTCATCGCGCATCATTCGTTATTCACCGCCAGCGGCTCACCCCTTCGGGGCTAGGCCGACAAGCGCGCTGTTCAACGCCTCCGGCGTTAGTCCGGGTCCGGGCACCACTATTTAAAAAAACCAGCCTACGGGCTGGTTTTTTGCTTTTGGCGAATCAGACTCTTCATCGAACACCGTCGATTATTCACTGCCAGCGACTCACCCCTTCGGGGCCTGCGCGACATCCGCACTTGAAATGATGCGTTAGTAACAGGTCAACGAGATCGTACCAGCAAAATACAAAGGACAGGAAGCGGCCGCTAAAAGTAAAGCTCAAGAAATTACAGATTTGGTCGAAAAAGATAGTGGTAAATCAGAGATATCCCGTCAATTAAGCCTCGGTATCATCGACATTTAACGGTTTATTCATGATGAACGTCCATATCTTTTGAACAAAGAAATGAAAACGCCACGTTGAGGAAATATTATGGCTAACACCAGCAAAATCGAGCTCGAAGATTATAACGAAGAGAGTTTTTGGTCAAAAGCTAAGAAATACTGTAAAGCTATCGGGAAAGACTCGCTTGAGCAGGTATTTCGTCTGTATTACGCATTAGAAAGCGAGCAATGCACAGCTAAACACAAAGCAACTATTTATGGGGCACTGGCTTATCTGGTATCACCAATAGACATCATCCCCGATTTAACGCCGGTGCTTGGGTATACAGACGATATGGCTGTAATTGCTGCCGCTCTTGTAGCTGTTGCAGGTTGCATCGACGATGCGGTTAAAGGTAAAGCGAAGGAGAAGGCCAATGAGCTTTTTGAGTAGAAGGCTGAATGTGCTGCTACCTGATACGATGAAAGAGAAAATCATTAAGCACGAAGTGAAGAAACGGGTTAATGACAAACTTAAGCTTGATGGCGAGTTAGATAAGCACGTCGACGCCTTAGCCGAAAAGGTTATGGGTAAAGTAGATGCTTCAACTATATTTGAGGCCAAGGATATCTACGACAAGCTGAAGGCTGGTAAATCCAACCACGGTAAGTAGTAAGATTGTCTTTATCTATGCTGTTGCATATGTTGCAAAATAGTGATGCATTCAGAACCGAAGAAAAAATAAACCACTGTTATTTATGGTTTTTTGAATCACATTGAATCCCTGGTTCGATTATTCGCTGCAAGCAACTCACCCCTTTGGGGCCAGCGCGGCAAGCGCGCTGTTCAACGCCTTCCGCGTTAGTCCGGGTTCGCGCACCGCTATTTAAAGAAACCAGCCTACGGGCTGGTTTTTTGCTTTT
>DERO01000018.1 GCA_002360945.1 Leclercia adecarboxylata
GAAGCGAAAGCCCGCCGTGCGAAGAAAGAGATGGTTGAAGCGAACTTGCGTCTGGTTATCTCTATCGCCAAGAAATACACCAACCGTGGCCTGCAGTTCCTGGATCTGATCCAGGAAGGTAACATCGGTCTGATGAAAGCGGTTGATAAGTTTGAATACCGTCGTGGTTACAAGTTCTCCACCTACGCAACCTGGTGGATCCGTCAGGCAATTACCCGCTCTATCGCGGATCAGGCGCGCACCATCCGTATTCCGGTGCATATGATTGAGACCATCAACAAGCTCAACCGTATTTCTCGCCAGATGCTGCAGGAGATGGGCCGCGAGCCGACGCCAGAAGAGCTGGCCGAGCGCATGCTGATGCCGGAAGACAAGATCCGTAAGGTGCTGAAGATCGCCAAAGAGCCAATCTCCATGGAAACGCCAATCGGCGACGATGAAGATTCGCATCTGGGTGACTTCATCGAGGATACCACCCTCGAGCTGCCGCTGGACTCTGCGACCACCGAGAGCCTGCGTGCCGCCACGCACGACGTGCTGGCTGGCCTGACCGCCCGTGAAGCGAAAGTCCTGCGTATGCGTTTCGGTATCGATATGAACACCGACCACACGCTGGAAGAAGTGGGTAAACAGTTCGACGTAACCCGCGAACGTATCCGTCAGATCGAAGCGAAGGCGCTGCGTAAACTGCGCCACCCGAGCCGCTCTGAAGTGCTGCGTAGCTTCCTGGACGACTAACAGTCCTGAACGTAAAAAAGCTCCCTACGGGGAGCTTTTTTTTGGCTTTTTTCCCCTCTCCCTGTGGGCTGAGGGATCCCCAAAATATTGGCACGATCGGCCCCCTCTCCATTCAGGGAGAGGGCTGGGGTGAGGGGGAACATGCAACTGAGGTGGTTGTTCCGTTCACCTTACGTTCTGCACTTCTATGTCAGCCGCGTCACACGTGAACGTGCGAAGGGGGCTCGCCGCCGCCCCCTTCACAATCCCGGCTCCCGGCAAAGAAAATCGCCGCTTCGCGGTGCCCTCAGCTTATTCCTTCAGGCTTTCGGGTCGGGCACCAGCCTGCATCCATGCAGGCTATACCCTCTCGGCGCGTCCCTGCGCCTCGCCCCGGCCTTCCGGAACGCTTCGGCGATTTTCAGCCGGACCAGGGAGCCGCTGTAAGTCATTTATTATTATGTAAATATTTCATTGCTTTAAAGGCAAAGAAATTACTGGGGCCCCCTCTCCCTATGGAAGAGGGCCGGGGTGAAGGCACCAGACCGCACAGAACCTAAAGCCCCCGCGTCACCAGCGCCTCATCCAGCTCCCGATACGCCTCCACCAGCTTCTCCACCGTTGCCCTGTTGAGCCCACTCGGATTAGGCAACACCCACACCTGGGTCACGCCGATGGTAATGCTCTGCTTTCCCCACTGCACGCCACGCTGGCTGAACGCCTGCTCATACGCCTGCTTACCCAGGATCGCCAGCGCCGCGGGCTGATAGTCCTCAATCTTCTTAATCAGTTCCCGCCCGCCGCTGCGCAGTTCGTGCAGATTTACCTCGCTCGCCTGCACCGTCGGCCGTTCCACCAGCATGGTGATGCCGCAACGGGTATCCAGCAGCTGTTGCTCCTCTTCCGGCTTCAGAAGTTTGTCGGTAAACCCGGCCTGATAAATCACCTTCCAGAAGCGATTTCCCGGATGGGCAAAGTGAAAACCGGTATGGGCAGAGGATTTGCCCGGATTGATGCCGCAGAACACCACCCTCAGGCCTGGCGCAAGGATGTCGTTGATCATGATTACTCCCGCTTAATGGTTCAGGCTCTAAGTATAAGAGATTGAAAATGGGTTGTTTATAAAAACAGCAGGCAGGCGGGTATGTCTGGATTGCGGCGAGGAGTTACTTTATAATCCTCCGCCACGGCCCCTTAGCTCAGTGGTTAGAGCAGGCGACTCATAATCGCTTGGTCGCTGGTTCAAGTCCAGCAGGGGCCACCAGACACAGCAAGGGCTGGAGAGAAATCTCCGGCCCTTTTGCTTTTCTCGGGGATATGCGGGGGATACCGTAGACAGGTGTTTACAGGTATTTATAAAGCATTAATCAGCATGTTTACGCCATAATCTCCCGCCCTTCGGATCCGGCGCGCTTCATGTGGCAAGGCATTCGCTATATCGAGATCTCTGCGGGTCAGTCTCATAGCATAATCCCTGCGACTATAGTGTTCTCCACCACTCCGACATCATTTTATTACTGTTTATCAAGTGAATCATTAAAACCCCTGGCTCAGTGCCTTATAAGTGAGTTGTAAAAAGATGTAGTGAAAAAACTATCGCCCGGTTAAAATCAAACCCAAACCCACATCAATTTTATGGATGAAATAAAAGTGAGTAACGAAGAATTATCAAGGACTGGACTGACTTTTAAAGACATACAAAAAATAAAAAGTTATATAGGTGCCTACGGCGGGACAGTTGATGAAGTAGCCTTTTTTCTGGCCAGAAGCTTTAAAAGCTTGATTTGGATTTTTTTCAGTTGCATAACGGCATTGTTTATATCCTTATTCTATTATCCTAAAGAGGAAATAATAGGTGGCGGGATAGCAATGTTAATCGTTATGGCTATAGGCTTATTAATGCGACCGCCAGTCCTCTCATACAAGTGCTGGCGTGATCGGAAAATGCATGAAAATTAATGTAATTATCTCTCGGTTGATAAGAAGTCAATAATGATTTTTGCCTTTATGCCGTAACCGGACACTTCATTAATTCTCTGCCTTCCAGGTTTACCATTGATTCAGCCCAGGCCCTGTTTCTTCCGCCTGAACGCATCATATCCAACAATGTCGAATCCATTTTTTCTTTCCTTGTATTATTACACTAATCCGATAATAACCAAGCAAACATGGAAATAGAAGCGGTGGAGTAATACAACGTAGTACAAAGAATACATTTATCTGAAATCGGATCTTGATGCTTACCTCAATCACGTGCGTCATTTGACTTAGCCAGACAGACGCCGCAATCAGTTCATTAAAAATATAAAAAGCTGAATACAAAAATCACTCTTTCCAGGGCTACATTCACCCTGAAGACAGATTTGACATGAAGTAATAAAAAAGAAAAAAGCACCCGAAAACATGCTCTTTAATCGATGTGAAACGGCTAAGCACCACGCTGTAACCGTCTCCTCCATCATATAAGGTGCCGGATCGTCGGCAATGAAATGCTCATCAACGCTCTCAAGTTTATTCATGAGCACCCTGTCAGCTGGCGGCAACCGCCAGCCTCTATTCAAGCAATGTTAGTGTGTCCGGTACGGCTCCCTGACATAATCCCGCAGGATATACACCATGTCATGCAGCAGTCCCGCCAGGTCCTCCGCCACCTTATCCGGCAGCCTATTCCCCAGTAACGCCTGATTCAGCGAGCGTAGATACTCCACCATCAAACAGGTGTCCTGCCAGCAGTCCGGCATGGCGGATTCGGGCGGCTCATCAACAGTAAGCTGGGCCACCAGCTCCGGCGGTAAATCTTCGTCGCACAGCTGCGCCAGACGAGCGAGCACATGAGATAACCGTCCGCAAAGCGCCAGACGCGTTGATACCTCTTTGGTTTCCAGTAAGACATTCGCATAGGCCGTGCACAGGTCCGTTACTTCAAAAAGGTCGGCAGTGGCGGGGAGCGGCGCGGTGAGCAGATGATGAATAACGCTTTCGTCAAATTCGGGATAAGACAGGGTTGGGATCGTAGCCATATGGCATCCTCCGTTGAGTTTAATGAGCCACAACCTGAGTTCCTAAGCTCAGGAGAGTGGTAGCGCTGACAGGGTTAGGAACCGGAACTCAACGGCAACCGGCCAGCCTTTCGGCTGCCCTGCCAGCGCCACCGGAGATTTTACAGCGGTGTGCGCTGGCCCGATACAGAAACCTGTACCGCAGTTGAGTTGTTCGGGTTCCTACGCCCGGCTGCAGTTTCTCCTGCAACGTGCTGACTCTACGCCCTGCTCTCCCCCGCAGAAAGCAAAAAGCGCCACCGCAATTCATTCTTGCGAGGCGCTTTCCAGAATCCCAACGGTTGGGAGGGAATAACCTATTTCGCCAGCGACACCAGCATCTTCAGACTCGCAGAATAATAATCTTCCTGGGTCGTGATCTGCGGATCGCCCGCCGGCAGTTGCCCCATCGCCAGGTCACGCACCGCCAGCAAACCACCCGCCATCATGTACGGCGCAGGATCGCCGGTGGTGACATTCACCCATGCCGGCGTCTGATTACGGGCAAAGCGTCCCCAGTACGCGGTATACGGGGCCATCAGCGGGCTGGAGGCATTCGCCCACTTGATATACAGCGGCACGCGGATCGCATCGTAGCTAAAGCGCGCCGGCCACTCTTTGGCCGGGGTCACACGACCGTCAGCGTAGAGCGACACCCAGTCCGCCGGCAGCTGGGTATTGCCGAAGCGCATCTTCACCAGCAGCTTCTGCCCGTCGTTGATCAGGTCACGCCATACCGTCAGATGACTGCGCTTCGCGAAATCCTCCCAGGCCGGGAAGATGAAATAGGACGGGTTAAGATTCACATAGCTGTTGAGGTTAAAGCCTTTCGCGCCGGGCAGCATCACGCGGTAACCGGCAAAGCTGATCACGTTGCGGGCCAGCAGCGATTTGGTGATGGCGTCCGAGGCGTTCAGATAGCTGCTGTCATTCCACTGGGTGCCCGCTTTTAACAGCGCCCAGGCGATAAAGGTATCGCCGTCGGTGGCGTTGTTTCTGTCGGCGATGGGGTCCGGCGCAACCGGGTTATAACGCCAGTAGAACAGCCCGGTCTCGGGATTCTGCAGGTTCTTTTTGGTCCAGCCCCAGATTTTGTCAAAACCGGCACGATCGTTATTGCGCACCGCCATCATCATGGCGAAACCCTGCCCCTCAGTGTGGCTCACACTGTTGTTGCCGGTATCAATGATGCGACCATCCGCCATCAAAAATCGCGCTTTGTAGCTGTCCCACGCGGGGCCGGCCAGGGCCTGATAACTGAACAACAGCCCCAGCACCAGAATCAGGGTTTTACTTCGCTGCCACATGGCCGATCCTTATTGATTGTTTTGGTATCTGAAATGGATAACCGTAGCCGAGGGGGAGGCCTCCCGCCACAGCGATACGTGTGATTTGCCGCCCTGCTCGCGCAGCCAGCGGGCGTAGAGCCCCTCCAGCACCGCGCTGAAGGCGTGGTTCCACGGCATCTGTTTTGCCTCTTCCGGCGGCACCGGAATGGCGGTATGCGCAATGCGGATCGCCGTGTCGCTGGCATCAATATCAATATAGCCCCAGTTGAAGGCCGCGAGCCGGGCGTTGATCTGCGCTTCGAGCTCGCCCACGGTGTGGGCCAGCGCCAGCGGGAAACGCTCGCCCAGCGAATCGCCCATCTGCACGAGGAACGAGCGGCTCTGCGCTTCGCCGACGTTGGCGACCATACTCTCAATCATCACGTGGATCAGCGAAAACCAACCGGACTGCGTCTGTTGATGCTGGTAATACTGTAAAAGCTGTTGGTCATTCATCACTTGTTCCCCAGAAGGTAGCGGAAGTAGAGGGTCGCGGTACTTTCGTTGTAATCCCCGAAGGTGTCATACCCCACCTGCCCGCCGATGGTCATGTCTTTATTGAGCTTGTAGTCGGTCGATGCGCGCAGGTTATACCCCAGCCCGTTCTCGCTGTTGCCTTTGTAGAACGCCTCTTTGGCGAAGCCGCGGGAGACATAATCTTCCAGCTGTTTCTGCATGGCGGAATCCGTCGGGAAGTACGGACTCTCATCCTGGGAGTAGGACTGATACCCCACCGACGCCCCTAAGCCCAGCTTCCAGTTGTCGAACTTCTGGGTGTAATCCACCGGGAAGGAGACGCTGATGTAATCCTGTGGACTGAAATAGCCACCCTGACCGTAGCTGAAGTAGCTCAGGTTCTTGTCAAAGTTCATGTAGTTCATGTTGATGCCGGCTTTTAACTCGCGATCGGCAGCATAGTACGGACGGAAGTACACACCCGCCGAACCGTTGACGCTGGTGTTGCTCGGGACGTTTTCCCCGATGTAGTCATACACGCCAAACCCGGCGTAGAAGCCCGCGTCGGTATTGTCATAGCTCAGCTGGGCGCTGCCACCGTTCTTAGTGACCTGGCCCCACTTCTTGCCGCTGTACTTGTCTTCCACCCCGACGTACGACAGCAGGCTGTCCACCACCGCGCGACGCTCGCCGGTCAGCACCAGCTTGAGGTAATCCGTCAGCTGCGGCGACCACTGTACGCCACCCACCAGGGTATTCAGATCCTGGCCCAGCGGCGTGGAGCCGACATCAATTTTGTACTGCTCGCCGGTAAGTGCCATCGCCACTTCGACGCCCTGGGCACTTTGCGAGCCCTGGGACGGCACCTTGATTTTGTCGATGTTCGGCAGCTCAGGCGGCGTGGTGGTGGAGGCGTTATACAGCTCCTCGGCCACCCCACCCTGGATCAGCGCCCCGGTACCAAACCGGCGGCTGGACTCCTCGGACGAGGTTCCGGCATCGAGGCTGATCGGCGTGACGTTGACATCCAGACGCGAGTCGCCAAACGGCACGGTGGACCACTGCAGCGGGGCCTTGATCTCCGTCAGCTTGCTCAGCCCCTCTTCACCGTCACGGGAACGCAGAGCGGTCGATCCCCGCGCCCAGGTGGCGGTTTTGTCCACCAGCATCTCCATCATGTTATCCACCTGACGCAGCGTGCCCGCCTGGGCGGTTTCCACCGGCAGATCGGTGCGCACGGTGCCCGGCGGCGCGGTCTGTGGATTACGCGCCAGCTGCGCCACCTGCCACGGCATCGCCTGGCCGTAGAGCGACGAGGGATCCGCCGCCGCACCCGTGCTGGACGTCCCGACAAACGGGTTGTCGGCCAGCGCCAGACCACCCAGCATCGGGGCCGTGTCGCCGTTATTGTTCTGCAGGCCGAGCAGCTTGCCGCGCGCGGTGCGTAGATAGCTCATCGCCTGCTGATGATTGCCCTGGGCCTCGGAGACCCGGGCCAGCAGCAGTAAGCGTTCCGGGGTGCTGTCGTTGGTCAGCCCGGCAGAAAGCTGCTTCGCTTTATCCACGTTGTTGCTGGCCAGCGCCACGTCGATGGCCCCGGCGCGCGCGTCCTGCTGCGGCGTGTCGCGGGTCATCAGGTAGTCGTAAACCACCCCGGCCTCTTTGTTCATCTTCCCGGACTGATAGACGCGGGCCATGGCAAACATCAGGTCGGTGTTCTGCGGATCGTTTTGCATGGCGCGGATCAGCTTGTCGTAAGCCGCCGCGTAGTTGCCCTGCACGCGCAGACGATCGGCCTCGTTGATCACGTAGCCGTTGCGAATGCTCGCCAGCTGGGTCGGGGTACTGCGCGACTGCAGTTCCGGGCTGGCAAGCCAGGCCTGAGCTTCACCGCCCAGCCCCGCCTGATTCAGGACCGCCACCTGATCGGCGTAATCCCCGGCGTTACCCTGCACGCCCCGACGCATGTTGTCGTGCACCACGCTCACCGCAGTGTTGACATCGCCGCTCTGGGCCAGCATCCGCGCCAGCTTCCCGGCATCGGCCGGGCTTTGCGGCGGACGTGCCGCCAGCGCTTTCAGGGTGTTGGCCGCCGCGGTCCGGTCGCCCTGAGCCAGATAGCGTTCGGCGACGTCCATCTGCAGGTTGTAATTCACCCGTTGGGAGAGCTCGCGCATGTCGCCGTTCTGGCTGGAGGCCGGGATGCGCGACAGCAGCGTTTGCGACTGCTGCCAGGCATTATTTTCGCTGGCGAACAGGGCCGCCGCGTAGAGTTCACTGTTGCTGGCATTCGGGCGGAACGCCGGCGTCATGATGTTAGCCGCCTCCGCGCTGCGCCCCTGCTTCTGCAGCAGACGGGCTAAATCCAGACGCAGCCAGGGATCGGACGGATAGCGGGCCGTGCCCTGCTGTAACAGGGCGATGGCGCGCTGCGGATCGCCGTTGGCTGCTGCCTGCTGGGCCTGACGACGCAGCGGATCGGTCGGGTTGCCGCCGGAGACGCGCGGTGCCAGCCTCGCCTGCAGGCTGGCGGGCAGGGTCTGTAACATCGCCTGGGCTTCGGCGGTTTTGTTCTGCTCGCGCAGGACGTAGTAGAGGTTTTCCCGCGCCGAGCCGTTATTCGGCTGCTCGGTCAGCAGGCCGCGCAGGGTCTGCTCTGCTGCGGTGTAGTCTTTGTTATGCCGCTGGACGTCGGCGCGGAACAACTTCGCCGCCGCCCCCTGTTCGCCGCTGCGCTGGGTCAGGGGCGCGCTCAGGGCCAGCGCCTGGCTGACGTTGCCCTGCTTGTAGGCCGCCTGCGCCTGGGCCAGTTGGCCGTAAAATTCGGCGTCCTGCGCCTGCTGCTTACGCTCGTCAGAAGCCGCACCACCAAGGCTGGCCGCCCGGTTCAGATACTGCGCCCCTGCGGCGTAGTCGCCCTTGCGCAGGGCGACATAGCCCATCCCGGCCAGCGCATCGGCATCTTCCGGGTTGGCCTTCAGCACCTGCTCAAACTGGCCGCGCGCGGTATCGGTATTGCCGCTGTTCAGCGCTGCATAGCCTTCGCCTTTTGCCGCCCCGCCGATGCTCTTGCGGTAGTGATCCTGCACCGCGGTATCGTTGGGATGACGCTGGAGGAAGGTCTGGTAATAAGCTTCGTCGCCCGCCTGCGGCCCCAGCCACAGCAGGGCCTGACGCAGGGATTTATCCGCATCCTGACTGCCGCTCGCCAGATCCTGCAGGATGTTCATCCCCTCGCGACGGGTGCTTTCCTGATAGGTCAGCACTTTGCCCAGCGCGATTTTGACGTTGTTATCCTGCGGATACTGCACGCGCAGCTGACGCAGCTCGCTCACCGCCTGCGGATAGAGGGACTTGTCCCCCGCCATGGTCAGATAGTATTCCGGGGCCAGGCTCGGCGGCGGCTGGTTGCCGGTGAACAGGCTCTGCCAGGTGGCCAGCGCGGCGGGAATATTGCCGCTGCGCGCCTGCTGACGGGCCAGCTCCAGCTGCCCGCGCGGCACCTGCTGCATCTGTTTGGCGTTATCCAGCGCCTGCAAATTCGCATCCTGCGGCGAGACCGCCGTTAAGCGCTCGCGCCACTGGGCCGCCCCTTTGATGTCGCCGGCCTGCTGCGACCACAGAGCCATCAGGTACAGCGCCTGGGTGTTGTTGGCGTCGACCATCAGCACTTTTTTCAGCGATTCCATCGCCAGATTATCGTGAGACTTTTCGTGCCAGTAGTTGGCCTGATCGAACAGCGCCTTCAGCGCCGGGTTATTGGCCGACTGGGCAGCATCCGCCGCCTGGGCACCCTGGAGGCCCCCGATCGCCAGCCCGCTGACCAGGCAAAGTACAGGCAGATGTCCGGCGGTTTTGTTTTTATTGTCCATAGTGTTACCACCCTTACTCACGATCTGAATCCTGTGGGTTAAGACGTTTGTGCGCGCGTTTTTTCAGTAACGAGTAGAGGCTCAGGCCAATAATCGACGCGAACAGCAGTCCAAAAATCGCCAGCATGGCGGAGTGCTGCGTGGCATACCACACCACCATCATGTACCAGGGCATCTGGCCGCTCGGGAACTGCGGGCCGACGCGGAAGCTGCGCACGCCGTTCTCATCGGTGATGATCGCGGTATCGCCGCGGATCCCGGCGTTGATGCGGGCGGAGTTGAGGTCGGTATGCAGACGCGCCAGCTGGGTGTCGTCGCTGCCGATCGCCATCACTACCAGACGTTCCGGATTCCACTGGGAGCGGAAGCTGACAAAGCCGCGCCAGGATTCGTTCGACGAGAAGTAGCGGTCGGCATCGACGCCCGACGCGTTCCAGTCCCCCTCCAGCAGACGCTGCGCTTTTTCCCACATTTTGGGCTGGCGCACGCCAAAGCTGTGCTCGTTGCTGACAAACGGCGACTGCGCCAGCAGGGCGCGGTTAAAGGCAGTTTGATTCAACGAGGAGACCGCCAGCACGTCGCTGTTGCTCAGGCGCAGCAGGTTCGCGCCGCCGGACGGCAGGCCAAACATCACCCGGCTGTTGTTCAGGGCGGTGCCGGTGGCGTTACCGGAACGGGCAGAGAGATCCAGCAGGGTGCTGATCTCGCTTTCGCTCG
Organism: Leclercia adecarboxylata; assembly: GCA_002360945.1. Taxonomy (GTDB): domain Bacteria; phylum Pseudomonadota; class Gammaproteobacteria; order Enterobacterales; family Enterobacteriaceae; genus Enterobacter; species Enterobacter adecarboxylatus_B. The sequence continues at coordinate 10,129 of DERO01000018.1, forward strand.
GGTTCTCCGGCAACAGCAGCACAGTCTGGGAGAAGTCGGCCAGACGAGTGAACGGGAACGAGGCACCTACGAAGTACGAGAGGTTTGGCAGCAGCGTAAAGTGGCGCGTGTTGCTCAGATCGATGCTCGAGTCTTCGTCGATACGGCTCTTGATGTTGTTATTGAGCAGCACGCTGCACGGCGCGGTCTCTTTGGTCTCGATGTTGAAATAGAGCTGCAGCTGGTTGTCACCGTAAATCAGGTACGGCTCCAGCGGCACCTCAACATTCTCCTGACGCGCATCGCCGCCGAGCTTATGCCACAGGCCTTCGAGCAGCCCCTGTTTGTTGACCGGCAGGTTGCGCAGAAACGCGCCGTTGAAGGTCATCGACAGGTAGGAACGCTGCTCGTCAATCCAGCTCTCGGACGGGAAGCGGTAGGCCACTTTCAGCGGAATGGTTTTGCCATCCCACATAAACAGGTCGGGCGCGGCACGGAAGGCCAGGGTCAGGGGTTCGTGCCAGATGCCGGTCACCGTCAGGCTCTGATCCTTACGCATCAGCTCGCTCAGCAGAACCGGGCGATCGGTCGAGATCCAGCGTGGGGCATCGTAAGGCTTGCTGACCGGGATGTTCTGCGCCTCAACCGGCAGGCTGGTGGTCTGAGCGTTGAACTGCCCGCGGGTCAGACGCCACGCGGCGCTTTTCAGCTGCTGCTCGTTGTTCCCTACCACCAGCAGCAGCTTGTAGATCGGGTTGCCGGGGTTATCCACCACCTGCAGCGTGGCCCCGTTCGAGGCCGGCAGCGTTAAGCCGCCGATGGACTCACCCGGTTTACCAAACAGGATGCCGTTTTTCTCCGGCAGCTGGTCATGCAGCGCATCAAAGGAGATGCCGCGATAGTCCGCTTCGATCCCCAGCCAGGAGGCGATCAGCGCCGCAGCGCCCACCTGCTCCGGCAGGGTTTTGGCCGGGAACGCAAAGGTCAGCGTGGTCGGCGTCATCTGCATTTCATCGAGGAACGGACGCGGGAAGTGGCTGAGATCCGCGCTGATGTTCAGCTGCTGCGCCTCCAGGTCCAGCCGCGTGTTCGGCATGATGGTGACCTGATAGCTGTCGGACAGATCGCGCTGGCACAGCAGCGCATCACCGTCGTTGATTTTAAAGCTGATGTTGTTGCGGGATACCACCATCGCCGCCGGGATATCCAGCTGATAGCTGGAGACATTGCTGTCGGCGGAGCCCAGCGGCACCGTCCCCAGCGGCTGGCCGTTGAGCATCAGTTGCAGGGTGGTATTACGTGCCGCCATCGCCGGAGAGACCTTCAGGTTCAGCTCCAGCTGGGCGTTGGTGATCACCTGGTCCGCCGAGAGGGTAAAGTCGATCCCGCCCTGCAGCTGGCCGCCGCTCAGCACCACGCCGTTCGGCTGCCCCATCTGGGCAACGGTGATGCTGCTGGTGGTGCCGGGGGTAATGCCCATCGGTGCCGCAGACGCGGCATCGGGTGCTGGTGTGGCAGGCGCGACCTCGGGCACCGGCGACGTCTCCTCGACCGGCGGGGTCTGGAAGGCGGGCAGCGTGTCGGGGGCGGGCAGCGTGGCCGGGGCCGTTTCGGTCGCAGCAGGCGTCGCATCAGCCGCAGGCTGTGCTGTGTCCGGCGGCGGGAGCTCCACCGGCAGCAGCGATTCCACGGTGGTCGGCTCTTCTGCCGTCACCGGCTGCACCAGCACGCCGAACATCAGCGCCATCTGCAGCGCTTTACGGGTCATCCCTTTCATACAGCAGTGTCCTCGTTGGCGTTATTCCCGCGGCGGGCGTTCTCATGGCGATGACGGCGTTTTTCACGACGGTCTTTCCAGGTCAGCCAGAACAGATCGAATACGCTACGAATAATGATAAACAACGAGCGGAACGGGTTGTCCTGCCGTTTTGGCGGGTTGATCCATGCATCGGCGCGGGCCAGTACCACGCGCACCAGTTCGCGGCGGCGGTCCAGCGGGATCTCGTCAAACATCAGGCGGATGTACTGCTCATCGTGGGCAATGACGTTCACCGGAATACTGATGGCACCGGACTGCAATTGCAGCTCGATCTCTTCGATTTCATCGGTCAGGTGACGGTCGTCCACCACCGCAATACGGCAGCCGCCCATGGAGAGATCCAGGGTATGGCTGCGCGAGGAGATGCCGCTGGCGTAGTGGATCACCACCGGCACGTTGGCATCAATACGGATGGTTTTACGCGTCTGACGGGTCTCACGGGCCACGGCAATGGCGGCCAGCAGGAAGATCAGGCTGTAGAGGCCCCAGCCGACGTTGAGGGCGATAACCATCGGATCCACGTTAAAGTAGTCGTGGGCGACGGCGCGCGTAATCCCGGCCACCACCCCTGCCGCCAGCAGCACGGCGATGATCAGGTGTGGGCGGACAATGCTGAAATCGAAATAGCCGACGTCCAGCAGCGCGCCTTTATCGGTTACGTTGAACTTGCCGCGTTTCGGGAAGATCAGGGTAATCACCGTCGGCAACACCAGATGGAAGGCCAGCACCAGGTCGTAGATCTCCCCCCAGAAGCTGTAGCGGAAACGCCCGTTGACCCGTGAGTTCACATAGATACAGAGGAACAGGTGCGGCAGCATGTAGGCGAAAATCAGGCTCGCCGAGGAGTGGATAATGTTCAGGTTAAACAGCAGGTACGCCAGCGGCGCGGTGAGGAACGCCACGCGCGGCAGCGCAAACTGGAACGAGAGCATGGCGTTGAGGTAGCAAAGGCGCTGCTGCCACTTCAGGCCCCGGCCCAGCAGCGGGTTATCGACGCGCAAAATCTGCGTCATGCCGCGCGCCCAGCGGGTACGCTGAATGACGTGCACCACCAGACGCTCGGTCGCCAGCCCTGCCGCCAGCGGAATATCGAGATAGGCCGACTTCCAGCCCAGACGCTGCATCTTCAGCGCGGTGTGGGCATCTTCGGTCACGGTCTCTACCGCAAAGCCGCCAATCTCCTCTAACGCGCTGCGACGGATCACCGCGCAGGAACCGCAGAAGAAGGTGGCATTCCAGTTATCGTTGCCGCGCTGGATCTGCCCGTAGAACAGCTGACCTTCGTTGGGAATATCGCGGCCCGCGGAGAGGTTACGCTCGAACGGATCCGGCGAGTAGAAGTAGTGCGGAGTCTGCATCAGCGCCAGACGCGGATCCTTCAGGAAGGCTCCAACCGTCGCCTGCAGGAAGATACGCGTCGCCACGTGGTCGCAGTCAAAGACGCAGATCAGCTCGCCCTTGGTGAGCTTCATGGCGTGGTTGAGGTTACCCGCTTTGGCATGGGAGTTGTCGTTACGCGTGATGTACCCTACCCCGACGTTGGCGGCAAATACCGCAAACTCGTTGCGTTTGCCGTCATCCAGCAGGTAGATCTTGAGCTTGTCGGCCGGGTAATCCAGGCACTGCGCCGCCAGTACCGTATCGCGCACCACGTCCAGGCTTTCGTTATACGACGGAATATAAATATCCACCGTCGGCCACTGCGCCATATCATCCGGCAGCGGGACGATCTTACGCTGGAGAGGAAACAGGTTTTGCAGATAACTCAAAATAATGGTTATCCAGATGTAGAGTTCGGCAAGAAATAACCCGATGCCGAGTATGGCTTCTATTTCGGAATTAAAGTGCAGCGTCTGCGTGGCCCGGAACCAGATATATCGTGTGGACATTAGCACCGCCACAATCATCATAATGACCGACACACGGTGATGTTTGCTAAAGCCCAGCAGGAACAATACCCCGATGGTGATTAAGCCGAAGATATACTGCTTCTGGCTATCCATTGGGGTGATAATAATTAATACGGCGATGGGTGCTAAGACCAATAGCAGTAAATAAAACAGCGCCTTTTTCATAGGACGTCCTGAAATTGTCGTCAGAAACTGGAGGTTCTCAGATTGGCGTGCACGGCGCCGTCACCCACCTGGATACCCAAAATACCCGCGATACGCTTACTCACCAGCTCGATATCAAACGCAGCCGCCGAGGTGGCGCTGAAATCCAGTATCGATTGCTGTGAGGCATTGGCCTCAGGCACGCTTTCATCCCGGTTGATCACACCCAGCAGGCGGTCACCGAGGCGTTGCTGTAAGAAGGCGGTGACGTCACGGCTGATATGGCGCCGGTTGTCACTCTGGTTTACCAGGAAATAGTATCCGGCCTTGTTATTTGGCGGTTCGCCGCCGGTCAGCCGGTGGTTTTCGATGTGGGGCAGCAGGGACAGGGAGGCGGTATCGGCCAGTAACGTCACCAGATGCAGGTCGGCCAGCGGCGAGATCGCCTTCAGCGCCGGGTTCGGCCCTGGAGGGAAGTCGGCCAGGATAATCAGCCCCGGATAATTCAGCAGAGAGCTTAAGCCTCGCGCCAGGAAATTGCTGTCGCTGGTGAGGTTATGCTCAAAGATCAGGCGCTGTTCTTCCGTCACTTCGCCATAGGGCAGGACGAACATATTGCTGCCCGCCGTCAGCACCGACTGGCTCCAGTCTGCCGACTCATTGGCACGCGCAACGTAGCCACGTCCGTCCGACAACGGCACGCCAAAGTGCAGACGCAGCGCGTTCTGTACATCGAAGTCAATGGCCAGAACTTTATTGCCGGAACGTGCCAGAGCATAAGCGAGGTTGGCCGTGACCGTGGTTTTCCCTACTCCGCCTTTTGGCGAGCAAATACACACTAACGGCATGAAGCGATTTTCTCCAGGAGCGGTTGTAACGGAAGATCTTTGACCGGATGGCTGGCAGTCGCGGACGTTTTGGTCGCGAACAGCTGCTCAAAGCGCACCGGCTCCGCCGGTTTGGGCGGAATCACTGCCTCAGCAGGTGCGGGGACAGGTGCAGCGACCGGCGCGAGCGCTGGATGGAATGCAGATGGCGCCGCCGCGACAGGCGTCTCTTTCACGGGCGCGTGAGGGGTCGCCTCAGGGCGCAGCTGATCGAACAGAGAAGGTGCCGCCGGGTTAAGCTGCGTCTGCGCCGCTTTCTCTGCGCTGTCAGCATTTAAGCTCTGCAGGATAGACGGGGCTGAACCGGCAGGCTCCGCCACGGGCGTCTTCGTCAGGCTGGCAAAAGCCGCATCCAGTTCGCCGGGTTTAACGGCCTGCGGCACGGGCACCGCAACGCTACCGGCCTTCGCCAGCGCCGCGTCACTGTCCACACCGGCCAGCTGGTTGATAATCGCCCAGCCGCTGTTCGACGCCTGCTTGTTTTGCGCCGACAGATCCTTGAAATGGATGTCGCCCGTACGCGTTTTATCCTTGAAACGCTGCAAATCATCATAATTTTTCATGGTATTACTCTTGATTCACAAGTCAGTATTTTTGTTTCCTGCATGACTTTGCCAGGGACACTCTTTTTGTGGGAATACGAACATGTAAAGGGGATCGGTGATTAACAATCGTCATCCATCGAGAACATCCCTTTACGGGTATTCATATTTGTACAGCAAATGATCTAATGCATATTACGTAGAGCTAATACTATGTACAAGCTTATCGACAGATCGCGTAATTTCTCCACTTTCCACCCTCAATAACCACCAACATCAAGATTAAATCTTGTTTTATATTGATCGGTTAAAATATTTATCCAGCGGTAATGTAGCACGAGAGACATAATGCCAACAGGTAACTATAAGTAATGTGTATTAAAAAAGTGCTATGCCACAACTTCACTCTCTGGCGCAAAATTAACGCATTCCCCCGTCGCGCCATTCATCAGACATGTGTATTATTCCCTGTTGTTTTCCTGACAACTATCCTTAACTCAAATACTTAAGCGCAAAAGCGAAAAGCATCATGAGCACACCGATCAAACGGCTGGAAATCATTAAAAATGCCATCGAGCTGGAAGATGACGACATCATCGAGAGTCAGCTGGCACGGTTAAAAAGCGAAGCTTTTGACGATGAGCTGCAGGCGATCGTCGTGGCGCTTGAGCAGAAAAACTACACCGGGGCGATGGCGGCCATTACCCACTGGCTGCAGAGCCAGCGTGCCGTTACAACGTGGCGCGATCCGCAGCTGGCCGCCAGCAAGCTGGAGCTGAAGGCGCTGGAAGAGCGTCTGCGCGATCTCATCGACAGGCGTAACGCCCGCGTTCAGCAGCTGGACGAATTCAACGACCTCTACCTTACCCGTCTCGGCCCGCTGATGAGCCAGATCCTCGCCCTGCGCAAAACCCTGGCGGAGCTGAATCTGCGCCGTCAGCAGGCGGAGGCGCGCCGTCGGGAAGCGGACTACCGCCGCTGCCAGCAGTATGTCGCCCAGGCGGTGGAGGTGCTGACCACTTTGACTCAGCACTGGCGCGATCTGCCCGCCGATTCGGTGCAGGCCGCCACGGCGCGTAAGCAGCTGCAGCAGCAGAGCAACCTGATCGCCAACCTGCTGGCCGAAGCCCATGAGTTGGAAACGGGCTTAACCCGTGAAGAGGAGCCTGCGCGCCAGGCACGTGACGAGGCTAACGACGAATACGAAAAATACCGCGAGCAGCAGCATGAAGCGGAGATCCGCCTGCGCAAGGGCAAGGACCTGTCCGAAGAGGATCAGAATGAGTTAAAACGGCTCTGGCGCCAGGCGAGCAAGCTCTGTCACCCGGATCTGGTGGCGGACGATCTGAAGGAAGAGGCCAACGCCATGATGGTGCAGCTGAACCAGGCGAAGCAGCGTGGCGACGTGAAAGCGATCCGCTCTCTGGTGGCTCGTCTGCATCAGGGGCTGGAGCCGATGATGGCCAGCGACAGGCTGAACGACCTGACGCGGATCCGCAAAAAGATGGCCCAGGTTCGGGAGCAGATCGACACCCTGCTGAGCGAGCTGGCGGAGCTGGAGAAAGAGGAGTCCTGGCTGCTGGTCTCCTCGCTGAGCAATATGGAAGCTTACTTTGCCCAGCAGGAGAGAGCCCTGCACGAGGTGCGCACCTCGCTCGAACATCAGGTCAGCGAAGCGCAGCTCGACGACGTGGCCTGATTATTTGGCGTGCCAGTAAGCACTGGCACGCACCAGCTTCTGATCGATGGCGTCGGTTTCAAACAGGCGACTCAGGTTTTTCACCACCTTCCCTTCCCCGGTCAGCCAGATAAAGTAATCCTCTGCGGGGACGCTGAGCGTCGCCAGACGATCCGCGACCGCCTGCGCGTTATGCCCCACCACCCAGCTGATGTTGAACTCGCTTAAGTGCGCCAGATAGTCCTGACAGGCGGCATCGGCAACGGTGACCACGGCGTGAACCTCCGGGCGCACCGGCAGCGCGCGCAGCGCCTCCAGACGGCGACGCAGCGCGGGCATACCCGACTCATCGCAGACATACAGCTGCCAGGCGTAATCTTCCGGCACCACCAGCGAACCGCGCGGGCCGCCGATAGACAATGTATCCCCCGGCTTTGCGTCCACAGCCCAGCTGCTTGCCACCCCACCGTTGTGGATAAAGAAATCAAGCGCCAGCTCGTGACGGGCCGCGTCATACAGCGGGGTATAATCCCGCGCCTGCGGACGCACGCCGTCACCCCACTCCACGCCCTCGTCCGTCACCACCGGCGGCACAAAGGTGGTGCCCTTTTCCGGGAAAAAGACTTTGGCATGGTCGTCGAAGCCGCGGGAGCTGAAGCCCTCCAGCGCCTCGCCGCCTAAGACAATGCGCTGAAAACCGGCACTAACGTGCTCGACGCGGAGCACGTTCAGCTCGCGAAAGCGCAGATCGTTACGGACACGTTGGGGGTAGCGGGTTGTGGTCATAATTTGCCTTCGTGAAAGTGAAATCGATATATCTAAAATGAAAGTCAAATGATAATGATTGCTAATAAGAAAAAATGCAAGATATTTTAGATTGCATCTAAAACTAGTTTAGATATAAATTAGATATATCAAAGTAAAGGAAAATCCTATGCGACAGGCACACGAAGGCGGCGGACGCCGTCAGCGCTTTTTTGGTCACGGTGAGTTAAGGCTGGTGATTCTGGACCTCCTGACCCGCAATGCCAGCCACGGTTATGAGCTGATTAAAGACATTGAAAGCATGACCCAGGGAAACTACACGCCGAGCCCTGGCGTGATTTATCCGACGCTGGATTTCTTGCAGGATCAGGCATTTATCACCATCACCGAAGAAGAGAACGGGCGCAAACAGATTGCCATCACCGTCGCCGGGCAGCGCTGGCTGGATGAGAACCTGGAACAGCTTGAGAACATCCAGGTGCGCATCAAAGCACGCAGCGTAGGCTTCCAGCTGCGTAAAAACCCGCAGATGAAGCGGGCCCTCGATAATTTTAAAGCGGTGCTGGATTTGAAAGTCAATCAGGAAGGATTGAGCGACGCGCAGCTGAAACAGATTATTGCGGTGATTGACCGCGCGTCGCTGGAGATCAATCAGCTGGATTAAACGGTGGCTTCTCCGCGCACGCGGAACACTTTCACCAGATCCTTCAGGTTCATCGCCTGCTCGTTAAGGGATGAAGCCGCCGCAACAGACTCCTCCACCAGGGCGGAGTTCTGTTGGGTGGTCGAGTCAATCAGGCCAATCGCGCTGTTGATCTGCGAGATGCCTTCCGTCTGCTCATGGCTTGCCTGGCGGATCTCGCGCAGGATGCCGTCCATCTCTTCGACGTTACCCACCATGCCGTTAATCAGCCCGCTGGCTTTTTCCACCAGCGCCATGCCGTCCTGGGTCTGGCTGGTTGAACTTTCAATCAGCTGGCGGATTTCACTGGCAGAGGTGGCGCTCTTCTGGGCGAGCTGCCGGACTTCACCTGCCACCACCGCAAAGCCGCGACCGTGTTCACCCGCGCGTGCCGCCTCTACCGCCGCGTTCAGCGCCAGAATATTGGTCTGGAAGGCGATGGAGTCGATCAGGTTGATAATGTCGGACATCCGGTTGGAGGTCTCGTTAATCAGGCGCATTTTGCTGGTGACCTGCTTCATCATCTCGCCGTTGCTTTTCACCACTTTGGCCGCATCGGCGGAGAGATGGGTGGCTTCGCCGGTATGGGAGGCGGTGTTTTTCACCGTCGCGGTGATCTGCTCCATCGACGCTGCCGTCTGTTCCACGGAGCTGGCCTGCTCTTCCGTCCGCGCCGCCAGATCCTGGTTGCCCGCCACAATCTGCGCCGCCGCGGTAGAGATATTTTCCGAGCCGAACTGCACCTGCTGAACAATCTCAAGCAGCCGGTTTTTCATCTCCATCAGCGCGGTAAGCAGCTGACCAGTTTCGTCTTTACCGTGGGAGGCGATGCTCCCGGTGAGATCGCCGTCGGCAATGGAGCGGGCAAAATCGACCGCTTCGCCCAGCGGACGGGTAATCGAGCGCACGATAAACCAGCCCATCAGGCTACCCACCGCCACGCTGAACAGGGTGATCAGGATCAGCAGCAGGCGGTTGCTTCTGAAATCGCCGTCCACCTCCACGCCTGCACGCTGCATATGGGTGTTCTGAATGGCAATCAGCTCCTGCACTTTTGCTTTATAGGCCTGCTGCAGGCTGAGGGTGTTGGTCATCATCTCCTCAATGGCACCCGCACGATCGTTGCTCTGCACCGCCTGCAGGATGCGATAGCGGGAGTCGAGATACTGCTGGCGTACTGCGCGGATATCGGTCAACACCTGCTGGGAGGCTTTATCCTGCAGGGCCGTGTTCAGGTCGCCGAGGATCCCGGTGATACGTTCGCTGATGGCCTTCAGCTGCTGCTCTGACTGGGCCCGGTACTTGCCCTGGTCATCCAGCAACATCAGCTGTTGGGTGCTAATAAATTCCTGGAAGTTGTCGATTAACTGGTTGGCTTTTACCGTGGTGGGATAATCGCTGGTGATAATGGATTGCATCCCGTTATTCGCCCGGTTAAGGCTCAGCAGAGATAAACTCGCACTTATCCCCATCAGGACGATAAAGAATCCAAACGCCAGAAATAATTTTGTGCCGATCTTTACGTCATGTAAGAACATATTTACTCCATCATTGTGATCATTTCTCAGACGATCTGCGTTATCGGTAACTTTATGGCTAACTTTATGACTTTGATCGTTTTTATATTTCATAATTCCGGCAATGGATAGGCGCAGACTATTAATTTCGCCTCATCGATCGTTACGTAACCACCGGAAGAGATATTTTGACAGAGCATGTGGGAAAACTGACTTAGGCAGGAATAATTAACTGAGGCGGTTTTTTTAGTTATTTAATATTACATTAACAGCAAGCGCTAAAAATAATCACAACTCACAAATAATAAAGCCGTTTACTCCGTCAGGAGCAAACGGCCTTTTTGGAACCTTATTGACTCAATGGAGCACGGTGACGGCATCTTCCAGACGTTTAGCCCGGTGTTTCACCATCGCGGAGACCTGGGCGCTGGTTTCAACCAGCGCCGCGTTTTTCTGGGTAATGGAATCCAGTTCAGCGACCGCGCGGGTCAGCTCCGACAGCCCGGAGGCCTGCTCGGAGGTCGACTGGCTGATCTCGGCGATCAGCCGGGTGACGTTCTGCACCTTCTCTACGATGTCATCCATCGTGCGTCCGGCGGCATGCACCTGCTCGGAGCCCGACATCACTTTGCTGGCGCTGGCGTCGATCAGCTTGCGGATATCGTTGGCGGCGTTAGCGCTGCGGCTGGCCAGATGGCGCACTTCCCCGGCCACCACCGCAAAGCCTTTCCCCTGCTCGCCCGCCCGCGCCGCCTCCACTGCCGCGTTAAGCGCCAGGATGTTGGTCTGGAACGCAATGTCGTTGATCAGCTTGGTGATGGAGCCGATACGCTGGGTGCTGTCGGCAATCTCGTCCATGGTGTTCACCACGGTCTGCATCGCATGCCCGCCTTCGGTGGCGGCGTCGCTGGCGGCGATGGAGAGCTTATCAGCGTCCACGGCGGTGCGGGTGTTGTTCTGCACCGTCATCGCCAGCTGGTTCATGGTCTCCACGGTCTGCTTCACGTTCGATACCGTCTGGTGAGTGCGATCGTTGAGGTCATCATTGCCCTTCGCCAGCTGGTCGCTGCCGTCACGCACGTTGACCACCTGGCTGGAGACGTCATTGATCAGCCAGCGGCACATCAGGCCGAGCTGGCCTATCGACCGCAGGGTCAACCCCAGCTCGTCGCTGCGGTTGAGATGCACCACGCTGTTGCGCTCGCCCGTCGCCACCTTCAGCGCCTGACGCGCTACGTTCTCCACCGGCCGCACGATCTGCTGTTCAAACAGCAGAGTTCCCAGCAGCATCACCAGCGCGCTGACCCCCAGCGCCGCCCAGCCTGCACCGGTGGCGAACAGCGCCCCCGCCAGCACAAGTAAGAGCGCGGTCATCACGCTGCGTACCCGCCAGCGCAGCGGCATCGCGGGCAGCTTGCCGATCCAGCCTTTCGCCACCACCAGCCCTTTGTGCACCCGCTTTTTACTGCGGCCTTCGTTGAGTGCCTTATAAAGCGGTTCGACGGCAGCAATCTCTTCCGGGGTGGCTTTGACGCGGATGGACATATAGCCGGTAGTCTGGCCGTTGCGCACCATCGGCACGGCGTTCGCGCGCACCCAGTAGTGATCGCCATTTTTACGCAGGTTTTTGACGATGCCGCTCCAGGGTTCCCCCTGTTGCAGGGTGTACCACATGTCGGCGAAGGCGGCTTTGGGCATGTCAGGATGGCGAACGAGGTTGTGCGGTTGACCCACCAGCTCGCCCAGGGAGTAACCGCTCACCTGGACAAAGGTGTCATTGGCCTGGGTAATGTAGCTGTGCAGATCGGTGGTGGACATCAGGGTGGTGTCATCTTTCAGTGGGTATTCACACTGTGTGACAAATTGTTGAGGCGACATAGGCATCCCTTGCAGGTTACTTGAATGTTATTTTTGTGGCGTAACGTTTTTTCGGCGTTAACGAATTTATCTTTAGTTGTTAAACATGCCTGAGATCGCAAAACGGGACTAAACCGCATTTTTTGTACGCTTTTCTAATCTATTGATATTAAATGGTTTCGCACCGAAACTACTCCCAAAGGAGGAATAGCCGATCCTTCTGTCCAGAACCAGACCGCCCTAAAACAGGGCAAATGCACTGCGATCGCGCATTCTGCTTTCTGAAAATGCCGGGGCGCTGCCGCCGGAATCCCGTTTCGCATGATTAAATATTGTGTAACATTATTTTAACCTGGCGTTTATCCCGATTTTTGCCCCCTCACCGGATGTGGCGCAAAGCCTGCAATACTTAATCCAGTATCATGTGATACGCCATTCCCGGGAGCACATCTTGAACAGGTTACCCTCCAGCGCATCGGCTCTTGCCTGTACCGCGCACGCCCTGAATCTCATTGAGAAGCGAACGCTTGATCATGAGGAGATGAAACAACTTAACCGCGAGGTGATTGATTACTTCAAAGAGCATGTCAATCCTGGTTTCCTGGAATACAGAAAATCTGTAACAGCAGGCGGGGATTACGGAGCCGTAGAGTGGCAGGCGGGAAGTCTCAATACGCTTGTCGACACCCAGGGACAGGAGTTTATCGATTGCCTGGGTGGATTTGGTATTTTCAACGTGGGGCACCGTAATCCAGTAGTGGTTTCCGCCGTACAAAATCAGCTTGCAAAACAACCCCTTCATAGCCAGGAACTGCTGGATCCCCTGCGGGCGATGCTGGCAAAAACGCTGGCGGCACTGACGCCAGGGAAACTGAAATACAGCTTCTTCTGTAACAGCGGCACGGAATCGGTCGAAGCGGCGATCAAACTCGCCAAAGCGTACCAGTCGCCGCGCGGGAAATTCACCTTTATTGCCACCAGCGGCGCCTTCCACGGCAAGTCGTTAGGTGCTCTCTCTGCGACGGCGAAATCCGCCTTCCGTAAGCCGTTTATGCCGCTGCTGCCGGGCTTCCGCCACGTGCCGTTCGGCGACATCAATGCCATGCGCTCCGCGCTGTCCGAATGCCGTAAAACCGGCGACGACGTGGCCGCGGTGATCCTCGAGCCTATCCAGGGCGAAGGCGGGGTGATCCTGCCGCCAGTGGGTTATCTCACGGCGGTACGACAGCTGTGCGATGAGTTTGGCGCGCTGTTGATCCTGGATGAAGTCCAGACCGGGATGGGGCGTACCGGCAAGATGTTTGCCTGCGAGCACGAGAACGTGCAGCCGGACATTCTGTGCCTGGCCAAAGCGCTGGGCGGCGGCGTGATGCCGATTGGTGCCACCGTTGCCACCGAAGAGGTCTTCTCGGTGCTGTTCGACAATCCGTTCCTGCACACCACCACCTTTGGCGGCAACCCGCTGGCCTGTGCCGCGGCGCTGGCGACCATCAACGTGCTGCTGGAGCAGAACCTGCCCGCCCAGGCGGAGCAGAAAGGCGACATGCTGCTGGATGGCTTCCGCCAGCTGGGGCGTGAGTACCCGGACCTGGTGCAGGATGCGCGCGGCAAAGGGATGCTGATGGCGATTGAGTTTGTCGATAACGAAACCGGCTACAGCTTCGCGAGTGAGATGTTCCGCCAGCGGGTGCTGGTGGCAGGCACGCTCAACAACTCGAAGACCATCCGCATTGAACCGCCGCTGACGCTGACCGTTGAGCAGTGTGAGCTGGTGCTGAAAGCGGCCCGTAAGGCGCTGGCAGCGCTGCGGGTGAGTGTGACCGAAGCGTAAAACACGCCGGGCGGCGCTGCGCTTGTCCGGCCTACAACGACGTTGGTTTTTGTAGGCCGGGCAAGCGCAGCGCCCCCGGCATCTCACATGTCACCGGTGAAACTCCGCCACCGTCATGGTGAACCGCAACGTGCTCTCTCCTTCATTGGCGTAGCTATGTGCCGCGTCGGTTTTTGCCACCGCCGACGCCCCGGCGACCACCTGCGTGATGCCCTCCTCTACCTTCAGGGTTAATACCCCCGCTTCCACGTGGAGCAGCTCAAAGGTGCCTGCCGGATGGCCGGGTGAGCTGAAGCTTTCGCCAGGCTGCATCTCCCAGCGCCACAGCTCAATCATATCCGGGCCTGCGGTCCCCGCCAGCAGCCGGGCGCTGCCGCCCTTCTCCCCCTGCCACAGCACCGGGATCGCCGCTTCCTCGATAACATGCACCTGCGGCTCGCTGGCGACGTTGACGATATCCGCCACCGAGACGCCCAGCGCCGCCGCCAGCTTGCATAGGATCGCAATGCTGGGGTTGGCGGCCCCTTTTTCAATCTCCACCAGCATCCCTTTGCTGACGCTGGCCCGGCGCGACAGCTCGTCCAGCGACAGCTTTTTCTCTTTGCGCCAGGTGCGGATACGGTTCGCGACCGCCAGGCTTACCCGAGTTACGTCTGCGCCCTGCGCAGTCATTATATTGACTTTATCGGTCACTGGTCATTACCATGGTCTAAAACAGTCGATACAGGATTATTTATGTCCCTCCTTACGCCGTCAATAGATCCGCGTCTTGCCGGGATCGCCCCGGGGTTCCGCGCGCTGAGCATCGTGGTCGAAGCCGCGCCCATTACCGCGCCCGAAGTGGCCTCTGCCGCGTTAGCTCAGGCCTGCCAGCAGATGTTGAACGATGACTTTGCCTGGGCCGAGGATCATCTCGCCGCCTGGGATGACGTATTTAAAGCCTTTGGTGCTAAACCAAAACGCACCCCCTGTTCCGCCAGCGCCCTGCGCAAGCGGGTGCTAAAAGACGGCACGCTGCCGCCGCTCGATCCGGTAGTGGATATCTACAATGCGATCAGCATCCGCTACGCCATCCCGGTGGGTGGGGAGAATCTCGCTGCTTACACCGGCGCACCGCGCCTGACGCTGGCCGACGGCAGCGAGCCTTTTGATACCGTCAAAGAGGGTCAGCCGGGGGTGGAGCATCCCGATGCGGGCGAGGTTATCTGGCGTGATGACCTGGGGGTGACCTGCCGACGCTGGAACTGGCGGCAGGGGGTTCGCACCCGGCTGGACAGCCAGGCGCAGACCATGTGGTTTATTCTCGAAAGCCTGCCCGCCATGCCGTTAGCGGCGCTGGAAGCGGCGGGGGATGAGTTGGTCAGCAACCTGCAGCGGCTGATGCCGGGGGCCACGGCGCGGGTTCAGTTGCTGGAGCTGGCCTGAAAAACGCCGGGCGGCGCTGCGCTTGCCCGGCCTACAGGATCCGCAGAAATTTGTAGGCCCGGTAAGGCGCAGCCGCCACCGGGCACCAGACCGCACAACCCCGTAGGCCCGGTAAGCGCAGCGCCACCGGGCACCAGACCGCACAATCCCTACGCCGGCATCAAACCGACAAAACAGCGTTTTTTACGCGGCTCCGACATCAGGTCCTCAAGCTTCTCGACGCACGCCAGATAGTGCGGGGTCTGCTTATGCGCCAGCACCGCCTCCTCATCCTTGTACGCTTCGTAGATAAAGAACCGGGTTTTTACCCGCGGATCCTGCAGCACGTCGAACCGCAGGTTGCCCGGCTCCTGGATCGCCCCTTCATGGTTGGCGCGAAACACCTCCAGAAACTCGTCCACCCGGTCCGGCTTAATGTTGATCTCCACTAAGGTCACGTTCATTGTGATTCTCCCTGTTTTTCCTCCTGCCAGAACTGGTACGCCTCGCGGGCGCTCATGTTCTCGTGTACCACCTTCTTCACCGCCTTCAGCATCGCCAGCGGCGCGCTGGACTGGAAGATATTGCGCCCCATATCGACACCCGACGCGCCCTGATCGATGGCGCGGAAGCACATCTCCAGCGCCTCCTGCTCCGGCAGCTTTTTGCCCCCGGCGATAACAATCGGCACCGGGCAGCTGGCGGTCACTTTCTCGAACCCCTCTTCGACAAAATAGGTTTTGACGAACTGCGCCCCCATCTCGGCGGCGATGCGGCTGGCGAGAGAGAAGTAACGCGCGTCGCGGGCCATCTCTTTCCCGACCCCGGTCACCGCCAGGGTCGGGATGCCGTAGCGGTTGCCCGCATCCACCAGCTTGATGATGTTGCCGATCGACTGGTGCTCGTACTCACTGCCGATATAGACCTGCGCCGCCACCGCGCAGACGTTCAGGCGCAGGGCATCCTCCATCGCCACCGCCACGCACTCGTTGGAAAGTTCGCTCAGCATCGAGTTGCCCCCGGAGGCGCGCAGCACCACCGGTTTGTTGGTGGCGGGCGGCACGGTGCTACGCAGAATGCCGCGGGTACACATCAGCACGTCGGTTTCGGCGAACAGCGGCGCGATGGAGAGATCGATGCGCTCCAGCCCGGTGGTCGGCCCCTGGAAATAGCCATGATCGAAGGCCAGCATCACCGTGCGATTGCTGGCGGGGTTGAAGATGCGCGCCAGGCGCGACTGCATCCCCCAGTCCAGCGCCCCGCAGCCCTTCAGGGTGAAGGGCACGTTTTGCTGCGGTCGGTCGATGCCAAAGTTCTTACCCTCTTTGATGTCGTCTAAATCAGCCATATTCCCCCCCTGTCAGAAGTCGTAGTTGTTGATGTTCTCTTTGGTGAACACCACCCGCTCCGGCAGCAGCACGATGCCATTGCCTTTCGCTTCATACTGATAGCCCTGGACGCTGTTCGGCTCGACCTTCAGGGCGCCGATATCTTTTACTTCCACGCTGTCGCCGACGTTAAGATCGCCTTTTTTCAGCAAACGATCGGCGACATTGACCGCAATTTTGCCCTGCTGCACCACATCCCACAGGCCGAAGGCTTTCACCGTGCCGCGCTCGACGTACGGACGCATCACGTTTGGCGTGCTGAAGCCGACAATCGCCACCCCTTCCCGCTTCAGGTTCTCCGCCGCCTGCGCTGCCGCCGGCAGGGCGTTAGCGTCGGGGGCGATGATCGCATCCAGATCCGGGTAGGCTTTTAAGATCCCCTCGGCGGTCTGCAGGGATTTGGTGGCATCGTTATAGCCAAACTGGGTGGTGACGATCTGCCACTGGGGATGATCTTTGGCGATTTTGGCTTTCGCCTCTTTCACCCACTGGTTCTGGTCGGTCACGGTGGGGCTCGAGTAGAAGAAGGCCACTTTGGCGGCCGGTTTGGTGACCTGCTTCGAGGCCATGTCCACCAGCAGGCCGCCGAGCTGTTCGGGGGTGCCCTGGTTGATGTAGATGCTGCGGCACTCCGGTTTGGTGTCGGAATCCCAGGTCAGCACTTTTACCCCGCGCTGCATGGCGCGTTTCAGCGCCGGGCAGAGCCCATCCGGCGACACCGCCGAGACGATAATGGCGTTGTAGCCCTGGTTAACGAAGTTATTGATCAGCTGCACCTGCCCGGAGACGCTCGGCTCGGTCGGGCCATCGTAGGTGACCTCCGCCCCCAGCGCTTTACCCGCCTCTTTCGCGCCGTTGCCGCCGCTGGTAAAGAAGCCGACCCCCACCAGTTTCGGGATAAACGCGATGCGATCCGCCGCCTGCACCGTCGCCACGCTTAACGCCACGGCCAGCACCATCAGTTTTATTTTCATCATACGCTCCGGGTATTTTTTGTGAGAAGAGACCGCACCCCTTCAAGATGCAAGCTCAGCGAACGCCCCATCACCACCACAACCAGCAGCGCCCCTGACAGCGCGCTCGACACCTGATTGGGGATGCCAACCATCTGTAACCCCTGTTGCAGATACCCCACCAGCAACGCCGCCAGCGCAGTACCCAGTACCGAACCTGAACCACCGTAGATATTCGCCCCGCCGAGCACCGCCGCGGTTAGCGCAGGCATCAGCAGGTCGCGCCCTAAATCCGATCGCGCCGAGCCGAAATAGGAGACCATCACCAGGGCGGCAATCGCCGAGGCCACGCCCACCAGGCCATACAGCGCATAGGGCATACCGTTCACCGACAGCGCCGCATAGCGCGCCGCACGCGGGTTTTGCCCGATCAGAAACAGGTGGCGGCCAAAGCGCCCGCGATGGACGATCAGCCAGAAGAAGAAGGTAATGAACGCGAACAGCACCAGCGGGATCGGCAGGCCGATAACCGTGAGGTTGGCAAAGGCGGTGAAGCTCTCCGGGAAGCCGCCAATGCCTTCGTAGCCGGTGGCCCCGGCCATCCCCGAGAGTAGCAGCGCCCCGCCGCCGTACAGATACAGCGTGCCGAGGGTGATCACTAGCGGGCTGATCCCGGTGTAGTGGATCAGCGCCGCATTCAACAGGCCGCACAGCAGCCCGAGCAGCAGGGTGAGCGGGACCGCCGCCACCATCGGCACGCCGGACTGCATCATCACCCCCAGCGCGATGGCGCACAGGCCGATGGTCGAGCCGAGCGAGATGTCGATCCCACCGCTGATAATCACTAACGTCAGCGGTAGGGCCACGATGCCGATGCAGATAAAATCGCTGGTGCTGAACAGCAGCATGTTGATGTCGAGCATCCGCGGATTGAGGGTGCCAAACAGCAGGATCTCCAGCACCAGTAACAGCAGCAGCGCCCACTCCCAGTTAAGCTTCATTTACGCCACCTCTTTGTTGCGTTTGCGAAACGGGGTGACGTGCTTCCCCCCTTTGTTGCCCGGCTGGAAGCGGCTGTACTTCAGCGCCCGCTGATGACGCGTCAGCGCCTGGCGCAGACGCCCGTCGAGCACCAGCACCCCCAGCAGCACCAGGCCAGCGATAAAGTCGTTCCACCAGGCCGGGAGACGGAACAGCACCAGCACGGTGTCGATCTGGGTCAGGAAGAAAGCCCCCAGCAGCGCGCCGATTAAAGTCCCGGTGCCGCCGAGCAGGGAGATGCCCCCCAGCACGCAGGCGGCGATGGCTTTCATCTCCAGCCCGCTGCCGGTCTGGTTCGGCACGAAGCCGATCTGCGCGGCAAAGACGATCCCGGCGCAGGCCGCCAGCACGCCGTTCAGGGTGAAGGCCGCCATCCGGGTGCGGTTAACCGCCACGCCCAGCTGGCGGGCGGCGGCGAGGTTATCCCCGACGGCGTAAAAATCCCGGCCAAAGGCGGTGCGCGACAGGGTCCATGCCCCGAGGGCGGCGATAACCAGCACCACCATCCCCAGCGGTGAGATGCCGAGCGCCACCGGCTCCGAAAGCGCTTTCAGGCTTACCGGCAGACCTTCAATCCACTTGCCGTCGGTCCAGAGCAGCATCGCCCCGCGATACAGCCCCAGCGTGCCGAGGGTGGCGACAATCGCCGGAATGCGCAGCCCCACCACCAGCAGGCCGTTGAAGGCCCCCGCCAGCGCCCCGATGGCCAGCGCAAACAGGATCGCCACCGGCAGGCCGTAGCCGTTGTTCAGGGCCACGCCCACGGCGATGGCGCAGAGCCCGACAATCGAGCCGACCGACACGTCGATATTGCGGGTCAGCATCACCAGCCCGGCGCCGAGCGCAAGCAGGATCAGGATTTGCGAACTGGCAAAGATCATCCCCAGGGTCTGCAAACTGAGGTAGGCCGGGTTGAGCGCCACCAGCACCACAAACAGGGCGAGGATCGCCAGCAGCGCGCTGAGCTCGCGGTTTTTCAGCAGTGTTTTCATGCCTGTCCTCCGAAGGCCAGGGCCATCATCCGATCCAGACTGACGGCGTGGCGCGGCAGTTCCCCGCTGAGCACCCCCTGATGCATCACCAGTACCCGATCTGCGAGACCCGGGAATTCGTCCATGTCGCTGGAGATCATCAGCACCGCCACGTTTTGCGCCGCCACGCTTTTGATCAACTGATAGATATCGGCGCGGGCCGAGACGTCCACCCCGCGGGTCGGTTCATCGACGATGAGCAGCAGCGGATTGGCCTCCAGGCAGCGGGCCAGCAGCACCTTCTGCTGGTTGCCCCCCGACAGGGTGCGCACGGTCTGATCGGCACTATTGAGTTTGATCCCCAGCGCCCGGTGATAACGTTCCACCACCGCCGCCTCGCGCTTGCGCTGCTGCCAGAGCGACGGCTCATTCAGCGCCACCGTGTTCCAACGGACCGGCGCATCAAGGAACAGGCCGGACACCTGCCTGTCCTCCGGGAGATAGACCAGCCCTTTCTCCAGCCGGGCGCTGACCGGATCGTTGTCGATCTGCTGATTTTCGAGCCAGATCCTGCCGCCACGCGGCGGGCGCAGGCCGTACAGCGTTTCGGCAAATTCGGTGCGCCCGGATCCCACCAGCCCGGCCAGGCCGACGATCTCCCCGGCGTAGATCTCGAGGCTCAGATCGATAAACCCCTCCCCGGTCAGCGTCTCCACCCGCAGCACCGGAAAATCCTGAGCCTGGGTACGGCGATTGCCCGGCAGGGCCAGCCACAGTTTTTGCGTGTCGCTCAACGCCTGCTCGCGGCCGATCGGGGTCATCGCGGCGATCAGCGCGTTATCATCAAACTGCGCGGTTTCGCCGCTGAGGACGATGGCCCCGTCGCGCATCACCGAGACGTGGCTGGCGAGCTGGCGGATTTCGGGCAACTTGTGGGAGATAAAGACGATGCCGACCCCCGTGGCCTGTAAGGCACGGATCTGGCGGAACAGACGTTCGGTTTCGCCGGGCGTCAGCGAGGCGGTGGGCTCATCGAGGATCAGGATCTTCGCCTCGCGCATCAGCCCGCGCAGGATCTCCACCATCTGCTGATCCGCCACCTCCAGGGTGCTGGCGGTGGCCTCTAAATTGAGCTGGCACTGGAGCTGCTCCAGCTTATCGGCCAGACGCTGGGCGGTGGCCTGCCCGCGCGGCAGACGGAAGAGGATGTTTTCCCGCACGCTGAGATTCGGAAACAGCATCGGCTCCTGCGGCACCAGATAGATGCCGAGCTGGTGCGCCTGGCCCGGTTTCAGGCGAGCAAAAGGCTGCCCGGCGATAGAAAGTTCACCGCGGTCAGGCGTTTCAACCCCGGCGACAATCTTCATCAGGGTCGATTTTCCCGCGCCGTTGCCGCCCATCAGGGCGTGCACCTGGCCCGCCAGCAGAGTGAAATAAATGTTTTTCAGGACAGGAACGCCGGAAAACTGCTTCTGGATCCCGCGCGCCTCGATAAGTGCTGTCATTATCGCTCCGCTATTGAACAAATGATTTTTGAAATTAATAATGTTCAAAAGCGTAGACGGTGAACTATATTTACAACCGTGCAGGGATCACAGTTTTAGGGATATGATCCCGATAATGCAGAAACATTCCGGAATATCCGTTTTGCCGTGTGGCTCACACATTCAACCTGCGGCAGAGCGAACATATGATCTAAATTTTGATAAGAGTTCAAATATGGCTGAGAAACGCGTTGCCGAAGAGGGACGATTTGCCGGACTGGCACTGACGGAAGAAGAACTGGTGGCGCGCGTGGCGTGGTGCTACTACCACGACGGCCTGACGCAGAACGATATCGGCGAGCGGCTGGGACTGCCGCGGCTCAAGATTTCGCGGCTGCTGGAGAAGGGTCGGCAGTCCGGGGTGATCCGGGTGCAGATCAACTCCCGCTACGAAGGCTGCCTGGCGCTGGAGACCGAGCTGCAACAGCGCTTCGGCCTGAAGCTGGCCCGCGTGCTGCCGGCCCTCAATACCCCGCCGATGAGCGTGCGCCTGGGGATTGGTGCCGCGCAGTCGCTCATGGGCGTGCTGGAACCCGGCCAGCTGCTGGCGGTGGGATTTGGTGAAACCACCATGAGCTGCATTCAGCACTTAAGCGGCTTTATCAGCTCCCAGCAGGTGCGGCTGGTGACGCTCTCTGGCGGCGTCGGGCCTTACATGACCGGCATCGGCCAGCTGGACGCCGCCTGCAGCATCAGCATGATCCCTGCCCCGCTACGGGTCTCATCCGCGGAAGTGGCCGGGATCTTAAAGCGGGAATCCAGCGTGCGGGATGTGATCCTCGCCGCCACCGCCGCCGATGTGGCGGTGGTGGGGATTGGTTCGGTGAACCAGCGCCGGGACGCCACCATACTGCGCTCCGGCTATATCAGCGAGGGCGAGCAGCTGATGTTTGCCCGCAAAGGCGCGGTGGGCGACATCCTGGGGTATTTCCTCAATGCCGCGGGGGAACGGGTAGAGGAACTGGAGATCCATCAGGAATTACTCGGCGTCACCCTCGATGAACTGGCGCAGCTGCCGGTTATCGTCGGCGTCGCCGGAGGAGAAGAGAAAGCCGATGCGATTTATGCCGCACTGAACGGTCGCCGTATCAATGGCCTGGTGACGGAAGAGACGACAGCCCGCGCGGTGCTGGCCCTGGCAAAATAAGGGCTCGCCCCGTGCCTGACACGAGGCAAGCTCATGAGTTACCTTTTAGCGTTAGATGCAGGGACGGGAAGCGTTCGCGCCGTGATTTTCGATTTGCAGGGCAATCAGGTCGCCGTCGGCCAGGCGGAGTGGAAACACCTGAGCGTGGAGAACGTCCCCGGCTCGATGGAGTTCGATCTCGACACCAACTGGCGGCTGGCCTGCCAGTGTATTCACCAGGCGCTGGAGCGGGCGCACCTGAGCGCGGCGGATATCCAGTCCGTCGCCTGCTGCTCGATGCGCGAAGGGATCGTCCTCTACGACCGCAACGGCGACGCCATCTGGGCCTGTGCCAACGTCGATGCCCGCGCCAGCCGCGAAGTGGCCGAACTGAAGGAGATCCACGACTTCCGTTTTGAATCCGAAGTGTATGACGTCTCCGGCCAGACCCTGGCCCTGAGCGCCATGCCGCGCCTGCTGTGGCTGGCGCACCATCGCCCGGATATCTATCGCAAAGCCGCCACCATCACCATGATCAGCGACTGGCTGGCGGCGAAACTCTCCGGCGAGCTGGCGGTGGATCCTTCCAACGCGGGCACCACCGGCATGTTGGATCTGTTCAGTCGCGACTGGCGTCCGGCGCTGCTGGATATGGCCGGGCTGCGCGCCGACATTCTTTCTCCCGTGAAAGAGACCGGAACCCTGCTGGGCGCGATCACAAAAGAGGCCGCACAGCAGTCGGGCCTGCGGGAAGGCACGCCGGTAGTAATGGGCGGCGGCGACGTGCAGCTGGGCTGTCTGGGGCTGGGCGTAGTGCGCGCCGGGCAGACCGCGGTGCTGGGCGGCACCTTCTGGCAGCAGGTGGTCAACCTGCCCCAGGTGCGTACCGATCCGCAAATGAACATCCGCGTGAACCCGCACGTGATCCCCGGTATGGCCCAGGCGGAGTCGATCAGCTTCTTTACCGGGCTGACCATGCGCTGGTTCCGCGACGCCTTCTGCGCCGAAGAGAAACTGATTGCCGAGCGGATGGGGATGGACACCTACGCCCTGATGGAGGAGATGGCCAGCCGGGTGCCGGCGGGCTCCCACGGGGTGATGCCGATCTTCTCCGATGCGATGCACTTTAAGCAGTGGTATCACGCTGCGCCGTCGTTTATTAACCTCTCCATCGACCCGGAAAAATGCAACAAAGCCACCCTGTTCCGCGCTCTGGAGGAGAATGCGGCGATTGTCTCCGCCTGCAACCTGGCGCAGATATCGCAGTTCTCTGGGGTGAATTTTGACGGTCTGGTGTTTGCCGGCGGCGGCGCGAAAGGGGCGTTGTGGAGCCAGATCTTAAGCGACGTCACTGGCCTGCCGGTGCGGGTGCCGGAGGTGAAAGAGGCCACCGCGCTGGGGTGCGCCATTGCCGCCGGAACCGGGGCCGGGCTGTATGGCGATATGGCTGCGACGGGCGAGAAGCTGGTGAAGTGGAGCCGGGAGTTCACGCCGAACCCGGCGCACCGGGAGCTGTACGACGGCATGATGCAGAAATGGCAGGCAGTGTACGCCGACCAGCTGGGGCTGGTAGACAGCGGGCTGACGACCTCGATGTGGCAGGCGCCGGGGCTGGTACGTTCTGTGGCGCCGTAAAACAAAACGCCGGATGGCGCTGCGCTTATCCGGCCTACTCACACTTGATTCCGGAACACAGTCGTAAAAAGGCTTAAATGCGAAGCCCTTAATCGCTGCTAAAAATGTTCGGTGCGGTTGGCAACCAAATGTTAACGAAAAAACCAACGATCAAGGCTTTCACCTAGACGGTCATTCAGGTCATCGAAATAACGTTCATAATTACTTTTCAACACGCTACCATCCGTGCCCTGAACATAAATACCGCCAAAGCTATGAATATAGAATGTCAGAGTGCCATCATGTGAACGGAACACATTAGTTTGTAAGTTTTTATCTACGCAACGATAGTTATTACCAATACGATTAAAGCAATAATAGGCATCAACCCATGGGCTATTGATATTTTTAAAACCACCCACGGCTTCCATTATGGTTATATGATCAAAATCATTTATCGAAATATTATAACGTTGTTGCAGTAGGGGTAAACTATTATTAAACCAGTTAATTTTATCCCTATCGGTTAATGGGAGATGATCAACTGCAATCACATAATTATTTGTGGATATATTTTCTACAAATAAAATAGCAACTTTTTTTAAGGACCAGGCGTTATACAATGCAAACATTAAAAATAGAATTGCAAGCGACTTTCTAAGCATCATTATAAATGTCATCAGTATTCCCCGACTTGCGCGTGAGTTAAAAAAAGTCATAGCGAATAAGTCGAGAGGGTTCCATATTTGCTGAAACATCTTTCAGACCGAGTGACAGCAGGTCATGCTCGTCCATATCGCCATACTGTATGTCGTCAGCTGAAGTATTATTGAAACTCGCAACTGTTTCAGAAAAGGTACAAGGATGATTCATTGATGAAAATGAGCGATCAATCATTTACATTTACTCCATGTATAACAATAGCTTACCCTGTTAACCATACTAAAAGTGTCACATTATTATTTTTAAATAAATCATTTTTTCGATTGACGCTGTTTACGAGGTAAATTGATTCGCTGATGAGCAAATGAGATCTTTGAATCCCGTCACAATCATTCAATCCCGCTTTTACCTTTCTCCTGCCGCTGGCTAAATTAGTAACTCATCCGACCACATAACAATAATTTTACAATGGAAGCGTTTATGAGCCACTACCCGTCGCTGTTCGCCCCCCTTGATCTGGGGTTTACCACGCTCAAAAACCGTGTGTTAATGGGCTCGATGCATACCGGTCTGGAAGAGCGCCCGGACGGCGCACAGCGGCTGGCCGCCTTTTATGGCGAGCGTGCCCGTCACGGGGTGGCGCTGATCGTGACCGGCGGCGTGGCCCCCGCCCCTTCCGGCGTCGGGATGGAGGGCGGCGCGGTGCTGAACGATGTGGCACAGCTGCCCCATCACCGGATCGTCACCGATGCCGTTCACCAGGAGGGCGGCAAAATCGCCCTGCAAATTCTGCATACCGGGCGCTACAGCTATCAGCCGAACCTGGTGGCCCCGTCGGCGATCCAGGCCCCGATCAACCGCTTTACGCCCCACGCCCTCACCCACGATGAAATTCTGACCCTGATCGATGACTTCGCCCGCTGCGCTGCACTCGCCCGCGAGGCGGGTTATGACGGCGTGGAGGTGATGGGCTCTGAAGGCTATTTGATCAACGAATTTCTTGCCGCGCGCACCAACCAGCGCGAGGACGAATGGGGCGGCGACTATGCCCGGCGGATGCGCTTTGCGGTTGAAGTGGTGCGCGCGGTACGGGAACGCGCCGGGGCTGACTTTATTATTATCTTTCGCCTGTCGATGCTCGACCTGGTGGAAGGCGGCGGTACCTTCGAGGAGACCGTCCAGCTGGCGCAGGCTATTGAAGCGGCGGGCGCAACCATCATTAACACCGGGATCGGCTGGCACGAGGCGCGGATCCCGACCATCGCCACCCCGGTGCCGCGCGCGGCGTTCAGCTGGGTGACGCGCCGGCTGAAAGGCCAGGTGTCGATCCCGCTGATAACCACCAACCGCATTAACGATCCCCAGGTGGCGGACGAGGTGATCTCCAGAGGCGATGCCGACATGGTATCGATGGCGCGACCTTTCCTCGCCGATGCGGAGATCCTCTCCAAGGCGCAAAGCGGCCGTGCGGATGAGATCAACACCTGCATCGGCTGCAACCAGGCCTGCCTGGATCAGATCTTCGTTGGCAAGGTCACCTCTTGTCTCGTCAACCCGCGCGCCTGTCACGAAACCAAAATGCCGGTAGTGCCGGCGGTGAATAAAAAGCGGCTGGCGGTGGTGGGCGCAGGCCCGGCGGGGCTGGCGTTTGCGGTGAATGCCGCCGCGCGCGGGCACAGCGTGACGCTGTTTGATGCCGCCGCTGAAATTGGCGGGCAGTTTAATATCGCCAAACAGATCCCCGGCAAAGAGGAGTTTTACGAGACCCTGCGCTATTACGCGCGGATGATCGACCTTACCGGCGTCGATCTGCGGCTCAACCAGTGGGTGAGCGCGCAGGATCTGATCGACTTTGACGAGACGATCCTCGCCAGCGGGATCGCCCCGCGCACGCCTGAGATCGAGGGTATCGATCATCCGAAGGTGCTGAGCTATCTCGACGTGCTGCGTGACAAAAAGCCGGTGGGCGACAGCGTGGCGATTATCGGCTGCGGTGGGATCGGTTTTGATACCGCCATGTACCTGAGCCAGGCGGGCGAGCCCACCAGCCAGAACATCGCGGAGTTCTGCGAAGAGTGGGGGATCGACACCAGCCTGAATCAGGTGGGCGGCCTGCGTCCGGAGGGACCACAGCTACCGAAAAGCCCGCGCCAGATCGTGATGCTACAGCGTAAAGCCAGCAAACCGGGGGACGGGCTGGGGAAAACCACCGGCTGGATCCATCGCGCCACCCTGCTCTCACGCGGGGTGAAGATGATCCCGGGGGTGAGTTATCAGAAGATCGACGACGAGGGGTTACACGTGCTGATTGGCGGTGAACCGCAGCTGCTGCGCGTCGATCAGGTGATTTTGTGTGCCGGCCAGGAGCCGAAGCGCGATCTGGCGGATCCGCTGCGCGAAGCGGGCAAACCGGTGCATCTGATTGGCGGGTGCGACGTGGCGATGGAACTGGATGCCCGGCGGGCGATTGCCCAGGGGACGAAATTAGCGTTGGAGATTTAACGGCATTGCCGGGTGGCGCTTCGCTTGCACGGCCTACATTGTGTGCGGTCTGATGCCCGGTGGCGCTGCGCTTACCGGGCCTACAAAACCGTAGGCCGGTGCAAGCGCAGCGCCGCCCGGCAAAACAATCTTAACGACGGCGGCCCGTCTTAACCGCCTTCAACACCACGAACTTGTTGTTGGTGGCCACGGTAGTGCAGTTGCCGAAAATCTTCTTCAGCTTGTGGAAGTAGTCTAGGTGGCGGTTCGCCACGATGTACAGCTCACCGTTAATTTTCAGGCAACGCCGCGCGTGGTGGAACATCTCCCAGGCGACGTTATCCGTCAGGGCATGCTTCTGGTGGAACGGCGGGTTGCACAGCACCGCGTTAAAGCGGAACGGCTCCACGCCCGACAGCGCGTTGTTGATCATAAACTCGCAGCGATCCAGCGCTTCCGGCATGTTGGTTTCCACGTTCAGACGGCTGGACGCCACCGCCATTGGCGATTCGTCGCTGAAGACCACGCTGGCCTCCGGGTTCTTTGCCAGCAGCGTCAGACCGATCACCCCGTTACCGCAGCCGAGATCGACAATCTCCCCTTCCAGGTTCTCCGGCAGATGTTCAATAAAGAAGCGCGCGCCGATATCCAGCCCGGTACGTGAAAAGACGTTGGCGTGGTTATGGATGGTCCAGTCGGTGCCTTCCAGCTTCCAGCTCAGGGTCTCTGGCGCGTCGGCCAGCTCTGGTGCTGTGAAAGTACAGTTGATCAGGCGCGCTTTTTTCCACGCCAGGGTGGTGGTGGTTGGCCCCAGCACTTTCTCGAACAGTTCCAGCGTGGAGGTGTGAATATCACGCGCCTTGGCACCGGCGATAATGCGGGTCTCTGGCGTCACGACTTTACGCAGCGCGCGCAGCTGCTGCTCCAGCAAGGCCATGGTTTTCGGGATCTTAATCAGCACCACGCCCGGCGCCTGCGGATACTCTGCGGTGCTGTCGAGGAACTTCACGCTGCCTTCATCGAGCTCGTTGTGGCGCAGGTTCTCGCGCGTCGCCAGCTCGCTCAGATAGGAATCACCGATGCTGTACGGCGTATGTTCGACCAGCGCACAACCCAATGCGCCGAAAGCATCATTCAGGATCAGAACCGGGCCGCTAATTTCTGTCTCATCCAACTGTTGCAGCAGATATTCATCCGCCGCTTCCCACGCCTGAAGCGGGTTAACGTCGTCCGTTTCCGGGAAACGTTTTAAGTCGAGTGAACGGAAACCGTTGTCTAAGTGGCTCATCGGCCCTCCTGAATGGTAAAATTTCGGCGTTATCCCTGAAAAGGGTGCGTGAGTATACCCGTTTTCAAATTATTTTGGGGTTTTGATGAACCAGCTGACTTATCTCCAGGGCTACCCGGAGCATCTGCTTTCCCAGGTCCGCACGTTAATTGCCGAGCAAAAACTGGGGGCGGTGCTGGAAAAACGCTACCCGGGGACCCACGATTTCGCCACCGATAAAGCCCTCTGGCAGTATACGCAGGATCTGAAAAACCGATATCTGAAGAGCGCGCCGCCCATCAATAAGGTGATGTACGACAACAAGATCCACGTGCTGAAGAACGCCCTGGGCCTGCACACCGCCATCTCCCGCGTGCAGGGCGGCAAGCTGAAAGCCAAAGCTGAGATCCGCGTGGCGACCGTGTTCCGTAACGCGCCGGAGGCCTTCCTGCGGATGATCGTCGTACACGAGCTGGCGCACCTGAAAGAGAAAGAGCACGACAAGGCCTTCTACTCCCTGTGCTGCCATATGGAGCCGCAGTATCATCAGCTGGAGTTTGATACCCGGCTATGGCTTACGCATTTATCGTTAAATAGTAATGCGGAATAGCGCACGCGAATTGTCATGATGACGTGCTACAGTGGCTAAAGGTTCCCCGCTATGGAGTACGTAAACGTTTATGATACGTTTCGCAGTCATTGGGACGAACTGGATCACGCGCCAGTTCGTCGATGCCGCCCATGAGACCGGCAAATATAAACTCACCGCAGTCTATTCCCGCAGCCTTGAACAGGCTCAGACCTTTGCTAACGACTATCTTGTCGAGCATCTGTTTACCTCTCTGGAGGCGATGGCGCAAAGCGATGCCATTGATGCGGTCTATATTGCCAGCCCGAATTCGCTGCATTTCTCGCAGACGTCGCTGTTCCTCAGCAATAAAAAACATGTGATCTGCGAGAAGCCGCTGGCCTCCAATATTGAGGAAGTGGAAGCCGCCATTGCCCTTGCGCGAGAGAACCAGGTGGTGCTGTTCGAAGCGTTCAAAACCGCCAGCCTGCCGAATTTCCTGCTGCTGCAGCAGTCCTTGCCGAAAATCGGCAAAGTTCGCAAAGCCTTTATTAACTACTGCCAGTACTCGTCGCGCTATCAGCGCTATCTCGACGGCGAGAACCCGAACACCTTTAATCCAGCGTTTTCTAACGGCTCGATTATGGATATCGGCTTCTACTGTCTGGCCTCGGCGGTGGCGCTGTGGGGCGAGCCGCACCGGGTTCAGGCGACCGCCAGCCTGCTGGAGAGCGGGGTCGATGCTCACGGCCTGGTGGTGCTGGACTATGGCGATTTCAGCGTCACGCTGCAGCACTCCAAGGTGAGCGACTCGGTGCTGCCGAGCGAGATCCAGGGCGAGAACGGTTCGCTGGTTGTCGAGAAAATCTCTGAGTGTCAGAAGCTGAGCTACGTGCCGCGCGGCGGCAAGGCGCAGGAGCTGACGCAGCCTCAGCATATCAACACTATGCTTTATGAGGCAGAGGTGTTTGCGCGTCTGGTCGAAACCCAGGAAGTGAACCATCCGGGCCTTGCGGTAAGCCGTACCACGGCGAAGCTGCAGACCGAGATCCGTCGACAGACGGGGGTGGTATTCCCGGCGGATGGCCTGAACGCCGAAGTTACCGCGTAAAGCTGTGTAATGAATTCGCGCAGGCCATTGACGAAATCAATGGCCTGACATATTTTGTTACCTGCAAAGGGGAGTAACTTCTTCGTCGGTGGATCGTCATTACGATGCGTTTAATACCGCATCCGGTCGCCGGGCAACGAAAAAGGAATGCGATTAACGTATTCCTTTCTTGTTGTAAGTGAGACCTTGCCGGAAGGCGAGGTCTATGCATAAAAAACGCAACGGCTATCGTCTTCTGACCATAGCCGTTTTTGTTTTTTACGCGTAAGGAAAATAGTATGCATTCTGTCGGCACTCCAATGTTATGGGGCGGATTCGCAGTCGTCGTGCTCATCATGTTGGCGATAGACCTCTTTTTACAGGGGCGTCGCGGCGCACATGGCATGACCATGAAACAGGCGGCCGCCTGGTCGCTGGTGTGGGTCACCCTCTCCCTGCTCTTCTGCGCCGCCTTCTGGTGGTACCTTTCCATCACCCAGGGCCGTGCGGTGGCCGATCCCCAGGCGCTGGCGTTCCTGACGGGCTATCTGATTGAAAAAGCCCTGGCGGTGGATAACGTCTTCGTCTGGCTGATGCTGTTTAGCTATTTTGCTGTGCCTGCGGCGCTGCAGCGTCGGGTGCTGGTGTACGGTGTGCTGGGCGCGATTATCCTGCGTACCATCATGATCTTCGCCGGTAGCTGGCTGATTACTCAGTTCGAATGGCTGCTGTACGTCTTCGGTGCGTTCCTGCTGTTTACCGGCGTGAAGATGGCGCTGGCGAAGGAAGATGAAACCGGTATTGGCGAGAAGCCGCTGGTGCGCTGGATCCGCGGCCACCTGCGCATGACCGACACCATCGAGAATGAGCACTTCTTCGTGCGTAAGAACGGCCTGCTGTTCGCCACCCCGCTGCTGCTGGTGCTGATCATGGTTGAGCTGAGCGACGTGATCTTTGCGGTAGACAGTATCCCGGCGATCTTCGCTGTGACCACTGACCCGTTCATCGTGCTGACCTCAAACCTGTTCGCGATCCTTGGCCTGCGCGCCATGTACTTCCTGCTGGCGGGCGTGGCGGAGCGCTTCTCGATGCTGAAGTACGGCCTGTCGGTGATCCTGGTGTTTATCGGTATCAAGATGATGATCGTCGATTTCTACCACATCCCAATCGCCATCTCGCTGGGCGTGGTCTTCGGTATCCTGGTGCTGACCCTGATTATCAACGCCTGGGTGAACCACCAGCACGATAAGAAGCGGCAGATCCAGTAAGGGGTCTGGTGCGGTTTGATGCCCTCACCCCGACCCTCTCCCACAGGGAGAGGGAGCAAACATTAAAAACGGCAACTCAGGTTGCCGTTTTGCTTTTACCTCTGCCACCCGACAAAAATGTAAATATACAGTTAAAAAATATGACGCAGCACGTAAAACCCAGCATTTTACGCTTCCCACGCATTGCGCTTTCAATATACTCAATCTTGCAAAACACACACCTCTAACCGGGATGATAAGTGCCTGAGAGCACCTCCGGGACGGAACGCAATTTCACTGAAGGAATTTTCTATGACCACACAATCTTCTGGTCTGCTCGCGCGTCTGACGCAGGGCAGCCTCGTCAAACAAATACTGATAGGCCTGGTGCTGGGTATTCTACTGGCGCTGGTTTCTAAACCGGCCGCCATCGCCACCGGCCTGCTCGGCACCCTGTTCGTTGGCGCGTTAAAAGCCGTCGCACCGGTGCTGGTGCTGATGCTGGTCATGGCCTCCATTGCCAACCACCAGCACGGCCAGAAAACCAATATTCGCCCGATTCTGTTCCTCTATCTGCTGGGCACCTTCTCTGCTGCGCTGACGGCGGTGGTGTTTAGCTTCCTGTTCCCGTCCACGCTGCACCTTACCTCAGCCGCGGGTGATATCACGCCACCATCTGGCATTGTCGAGGTACTTCGCGGCCTGCTGATGAGCATGGTCTCTAACCCGGTTGATGCCCTGCTGAATGCCAACTATATCGGTATTCTGGTGTGGGCTATCGGGCTGGGCTTTGCCCTGCGTCACGGTAACGACACCACCAAAAACCTGGTCAACGACATGTCCAATGCCGTGACCTTTATGGTGAAAGTGGTGATCCGCTTTGCGCCAATCGGTATCTTCGGTCTGGTCTCCTCCACCCTGGCAACTACCGGGTTTGATACCCTGTGGGGCTACGCCCAGCTGCTGATCGTGCTGGTTGGCTGTATGCTGCTGGTGGCGCTGGTGATTAACCCGCTGCTGGTGTTCTGGCAGATCCGTCGTAACCCGTATCCGCTGGTGCTGATGTGTCTGCGTGAGAGCGGCGTGTATGCCTTCTTTACCCGCAGCTCTGCGGCGAACATTCCGGTGAACATGGCGCTGGCCGAGAAGCTGAACCTCGATCGTGACACCTACTCTGTCTCCATTCCGCTGGGTGCAACCGTCAATATGGCGGGTGCGGCGATCACCATCACCGTGCTGACCTTAGCGGCTGTGCATACTCTGGGTATCCCGGTGGATCTGCCAACCGCGCTGCTGTTGAGCGTCGTGGCATCGCTGTGCGCCTGTGGCGCATCGGGTGTGGCGGGGGGGTCTCTGCTGCTGATCCCGCTGGCCTGTAATATGTTCGGTATCCCGAATGAGGTGGCCATGCAGGTGGTGGCGGTCGGCTTTATCATCGGCGTGCTGCAGGATTCCTGCGAAACGGCGCTGAACTCCTCGACTGACGTACTGTTTACCGCGGCGGCCTGTCAGGCTGAAGACGCGCGTCTGGCGAAAAACGCTTTGCGAGGTTAACAGCAAAACGGCAACCCATGGTTGCCGTTTTTAGTGTTTGCACCCTCTCCCTGTGGGAGAGGGCTGGGGTGAGGGCACCAGGCCGCACGTTACTACAGCGTCACACCACTCTTAAAGATCGCCAGCTCGCGGAAATCGTTTTTCTCGTTGCTGGCCTGCTTGCCGTTAGCGATATCCACAATCACATCCACAAACTCTGTTAACAGCTGCGGCATCGCTTTGCCGTGGATCAGCTGACCGGCATCGAAATCGATCCAGTGCTTTTTCTTCGCCGCCAGCTCGCTGTTGGTGGCGATTTTCACCGTCGGGACAAAACCACCGTACGGCGTGCCGCGACCGGTGCTGAACAGCACCATATGACAGCCCGCACCCGCCAGCGCGCTGGTGGCCACGGCATCGTTGCCCGGGGCGCTTAACAGGTTCAGACCCGGGGTGTTCAACCGCTCGCCGTAGCGCAGCACGTCCACCACCTGGCTGGCGCCCGCTTTCTGGGTGCAGCCGAGAGATTTCTCTTCGAGGGTGGTGATCCCGCCCGCTTTGTTACCCGGTGATGGATTCTCGTAAATCGGCTGGTTGTGGGCGATAAAGTACTGTTTGAAATCGTTGACCATGGTGACGGTCTTTTCAAAGGTCGCTTCATCGCGGCAGTGGCTCATCAAAATACGTTCCGCGCCAAACATCTCCGGCACTTCGGTCAGCACGGTGGTGCCGCCGTTGCTGATGACGTAGTCGGAGAACTGACCCAGCATCGGGTTGGCGGTAATGCCGGACAGGCCGTCCGAGCCGCCGCACTCCAGACCAAACTTCAGCTCGCTCAGCTTGCCCGCTTCACGCTGGTCGTGACGCATCACCTCATACAGCTGATGCAGATGCTCCAGCCCGGCTTCCACTTCGTCGTCCTGATGCTGACAGACCATAAAGTGGACGCGTGCCGGATCGAAATCCCCCAGCGTTTCGCGGAAGGCATCGACCTGGTTGTTCTCGCAGCCGAGACCGATTACCAGCACCGCCCCGGCGTTCGGGTGGCGCACCATGTTTTGCAGCATGGTGCGGGTGTTGATGTGATCGTCACCCAGCTGGGAGCAGCCGTAGGTGTGGCTGAACAGGTGGACGCCGTCAGTGCCTTCTGCCTGATTGGTCTCTTTCAGGAACCGGCTCTGGATCTGACGGGCGATGCCGTTGACGCAGCCGACGGTCGGCAGGATCCACAGCTCATTGCGGATCCCCACCTCTCCGCTGGCGCGGCGGTAGATCTGGACGTCACGATCCGCCGCCTGGCGGGCCTCAGCCTGTAACTCAGGTTGATAGCTGTACTCATCCAGATCGCTCAGATTGGTGCGGGTATTGTGGGAGTGAATGAATTCACCCGCCGCGATATCCGCCAGCGCATGGCCGATAGGCAGACCGTATTTGACGACGTTCTCCCCTTTGGCAATGGGTTGCAGGGCGAATTTGTGCCCGCGCGCCACGTCCTGGCGCAGCGTGACGGTCTGGTTGTCAAAGGTGACGTCCAGGCCTTCGCTCAGGTCGGCCAGCGCGACCGCGACGTTATCCAGCGAATGGATCTTGATGTATTGCATATCAACCTCAGACGGCCTTAGTTCAGTTCAATAGCGAAGTAGTCGCGCGCGTTGTTAAAGCAGATGTTTCTCACCATTTCGCCCAGCAGCTGGATGTCGGCCGGGGCTTCACCCGCGGTGACCCAGCGGCCAATCATCTGGCACAGAATGCGGCGGAAATATTCATGGCGTGTATAAGAAAGGAAGCTGCGGCTGTCGGTCAGCATACCAACAAAGCGGCTCAGCAGACCGAGCTGCGCCAGCTGCGTCATCTGACGCTCCATGCCATCTTTCTGATCGTTGAACCACCAGCCGGAACCGAACTGCATCTTGCCCGGCATCCCTTCGCCCTGGAAGTTGCCGATCATGGTGCCCAGCACTTCGTTATCGCGTGGGTTCAGGCAGTAGAGGATGGTTTTCGGCAGCAGGTTTTCTTCGTTCTGTTTGCTCAGCAGTTTCGACAGCTCTTCCGCCAGCGGACGGTCGTTGATGGAGTCGAAACCGACGTCGGCACCCAGCAGTTTGAACTGGCGCAGGTTGTTATTACGCAGCGCGCCGATGTGGTACTGCTGCACCCAGCCGCGACGGGCATATTCTGCCGCCAGCCAGACCAGTACCGCGGTTTTGAACTGCGCCACTTCGTGTTCGTTGAGGCTTTCACCCGCCAGACGACGCGCCAGAATGCTGTCCAGCTCGGCTTCGTTGGCCTCGGCAAACAGCACCACGTCCAGAGCATGGTCAGAGACTTTACAGCCGTGAGCCGCAAAGTGATCCAGACGTTTCGCCAGCGCGGTCTGCAGATCGCCAAAACGGCGGATCTCGGTATCAGAGACTTCACTCAGCTTCGCCATGTAGTCGGCAAAGGTCGCCTGCTCAATGTTGAAGGCTTTATCCGGGCGCCAGCTTGGCAGCACTTTGACGTCAAACGAGCTGTCTTTGGCGACAACGGCGTGATGCTCCAGGGAGTCAATCGGGTCGTCGGTGGTGCCAACCATCTTAACGTTCATCTGCTTCATGATGCCGCGGGCAGAGAATTTGTCCTGCGCCAGCAGCTCGTTGCATTCATTCCAGATCTCATCGGCGGTCGCCGGAGAGAGCAATTTGCCGGTGATGCCAAACGGACGGCGCAGCTCCAGGTGGGTCCAGTGGTACAGCGGGTTACCGATGGTGTGCGGCACGGTCGCGGCCCAGGCGTCGAATTTTTCACGATCGGAAGCATCGCCGGTACAAAGGCGTTCCGCCACCCCGTTGGTGCGCATGGCGCGCCACTTGTAGTGGTCACCTTTCAGCCAGATGTCATACAGGTTTTTGAAACGGTAATTTTCGGCAACCTGCTGCGGCGGAAGGTGGCAGTGGTAGTCGAAAATCGGCTGGTCTTTAGCGTAATCGTGGTACAGGCGGCGGGCAAATTCGGTATCTAACAGAAAATCTTCAGTCATAAACGGGGTCATAATCGTCTTCCTCTTACGAGCTTACGAGTGCGTCAGAAAAGTATTGTTCAGATGCTGCAAAGTTATCACACCAATTTCCAGAGGCCGATGATTTTTTCGTGAGTTAGATCAATAAACGTCGACAAATAATCTACGCCCAAAGTGGTAAATACCGCTTAACCCCGCGCCAGCTCTGGCCTGACAGAGTGCAGACATTGTCCTTACAAAGATTGACACTTTTGTGATGTCACTCACCTTTTAAAGTTGTATGACAAGTTATCTTTTCGCCGTCGCAGATTATAAGCCGACGGAATGCGTTACCGGTGCCTCAGGCATCGGACTCAGCGGTAAGGATACCGACTTATGCACGTTTACTTATGGCAAGGTTCGGGTCGTTCCGGGAGCCATCCCGGTAACGCCCTCCCGTTGATAAACATCTCACGCCTGGCGTAGGGATGCCCGTACTCCGGTGCGGCAATAACATAACGATGAGGTTTTACATGCGTAAAATTAAAGGGTTACGTTGGTACATGATCGCACTGGTGACGCTTGGCACCGTGCTGGGCTACCTGACGCGTAACACCATAGCGGCGGCTGCGCCGACGCTGATGGAAGAGCTGCACATCTCCACACAACAATATTCTTATATTATCGCGGCCTACTCCGCGGCTTATACCATCATGCAGCCGGTAGCAGGCTACGTGCTGGATATCCTGGGTACCAAGGTCGGCTACGCAGTGTTCGCCGTCACCTGGGCTATCTTCTGCGGCGCAACCGCGCTGGCAGGCAGCTGGGGCGGCCTGGCGCTGGCCCGTGGCGCGGTCGGTGCGGCAGAAGCAGCGATGATCCCTGCGGGTCTGAAAGCGGCGTCCGAGTGGTTCCCGGCGAAAGAGCGTTCCATCGCGGTGGGCTACTTCAACGTCGGTTCCTCTATCGGCGCAATGATTGCTCCGCCGCTGGTTGTCTGGGCTATCGTGATGCACAGCTGGCAACTGGCGTTTATCCTCTCCGGCGTGCTGAGCTTCGCCTGGGCAATGGCCTGGCTGATCTTCTACAAACACCCGCGCGATCAGAAGAAGCTGTCTGAAGAAGAACGCGACTACATCATCGGCGGCCAGGAGTCACAGCACCAGACCAACAACGGCAAGAAGATGTCTGTCCTGCAGATCCTGGGTACCCGTCAGTTCTGGGGTATCGCCCTGCCGCGCTTCCTGGCAGAACCGGCCTGGGGTACCTTCAACGCCTGGATCCCGCTGTTCATGTTTAAAGTCTACGGCTTTAACCTGAAAGAGATCGCCATGTTCGCCTGGATGCCCATGCTGTTCGCTGACCTGGGGTGTATCGTCGGCGGCTACCTGCCACCGCTGTTCCAGCGCTGGTTTGGCGTGAACCTGATTGTCTCCCGTAAAATGGTCGTGACCATGGGTGCCCTGCTGATGATTGGCCCAGGCATGATCGGTCTGTTCACCAGCCCATATGTGGCTATTGGCCTGCTGTGTATCGGTGGTTTTGCTCACCAGTCACTGTCCGGTGCACTGATTACGCTCTCTTCTGACGTCTTCGGTCGTAACGAAGTGGCAACCGCCAACGGCCTGACCGGGATGGCGGCCTGGACCGCCAGCACCATGTTCGCTCTGGTGGTCGGTGCGCTGGCTGACACCATCGGCTTCAGCCCGCTGTTCGCGGTACTGGCTGTGTTCGACCTGATGGGTGCAGTGCTTATCTGGACGGTGCTGAAAAACAAATCCGCAGAAGAACTGCAGAAAGAGTCCGTTGGAAGGCCGGCAACACAGAGTTAGTGTTTAATGCCGGGTGGCGCTGCGCTTACCCGGCCTACAACACCCGTAGGCCCGCGCAAGCGCAGCGCCGCCGGGCATATAAAGGCCGCTCCTGAGCGGCTTTTTTGCGGGTCAAATCTGGAGACAAACGGGCAAAAGTGGTATAACAAATCATTAGCCATACCCTGCCTGGAGCGCATATGGAAATCAACGAACCCCGTCGTCTTTATCAGCAGCTCGCTGCCGAGCTGAAATCTCGCATTGAGCAAGGCGTTTATCTGGTGGGTGATAAATTACCTGCCGAGCGCTTTATCGCTGATGAGAAGAGCGTAAGCCGCACCGTGGTTCGCGAAGCCATCATCATGCTGGAAGTTGAAGGCTATGTTGAAGTGCGTAAGGGTTCTGGCATTCACGTCATCTCAAGTCAGGCTAAACACTCCCTGGCACCGGACGAAAATCTGGAATTTGCTAACTACGGCCCCTTTGAGTTGCTCCAGGCCCGTCAGCTTATCGAAAGCAATATCGCCGAGTTTGCTGCGACCCAGGTGACCAAGCAGGACATCATGAAGCTGATGGAGATTCAGGATAACGCGCGTAAAGAAAAATGTTTCCGCGACTCCGAGTGGGATCTGCAGTTTCACGTTCAGGTAGCCCTTGCCACGCAAAATACCGCCCTGGCAGCAATCGTCGAAAAAATGTGGACTCAGCGCGTTCATAACCCGTACTGGAAAAAACTGCACGATCACATCGATTCCCGTACCGTGGATAACTGGTGCGACGATCATGACCAGATCCTCAAGGCCCTGATCCGTAAAGACCCGCATGCAGCAAAAGTTGCGATGTGGCAGCATCTTGAGAACACCAAACAGATGCTGTTCAATGAAACCAGCGACGACTTCGAATTCAACGCCGACCGCTATCTTTTTGCGGAAAACCCGGTGGTTCACCTCGATAGCGCCGTCAGTCACGCGAAATAAGTCCCCTTTTCTACCGGCAGGCGCTTCGCTGCGCCTTTCGCTCCGGTGGGTAAGCAAACCTTTAGAGTGTCAGCGTTTGTAAAAGACCTCGCGTCTCCTCCCAGGGTTAAGCCAAAATCAATTCAGGAATGATGCAAATACTGTGACGGATCCCTTCAGGCTTTGTTACAATTAGATGCATTTAGCCGTTTAGCTTGTTAGTTAGTGCTTGCTTACTTTGCCACTTAACAGGGAACAGTTCTGGCCACATATTGTGTCCGCGAGCGACCATGATGAAATTATAAAAAATGTCGCCGTGCTGTTTGACCCGGTTGACAGGTGTGCCGTTAACCGATTTTCAGGAACACTGAATGGAACTTTTGACCCAACTACTGAATGCCTTATGGGCTCAGGATTTCGAAACGCTGGCCAATCCTTCCATGATTGGCATGCTCTATTTTGTCCTGTTTATGATCCTGTTTCTTGAAAACGGTCTGCTGCCTGCCGCTTTCCTGCCCGGCGATAGCCTGCTGGTGCTGGTAGGCGTACTCTGCGCAAAAGGGGCAATGCAGTTTCCGCAAACCGTCCTGCTACTGACCATTGCCGCCAGTCTCGGCTGCTGGGTGAGCTATATCCAGGGGCGATGGCTGGGCAATACGCGCATTGTGCAAAACTGGCTTTCCCATCTTCCGGCACACTATCACCAGCGCGCACACCACCTGTTCCACAAGCACGGGCTTTCCGCGCTGCTGGTAGGCCGCTTCATCGCTTTTGTCCGTACCCTGCTGCCAACCATTGCCGGTCTCTCGGGCCTGAGCAGCACCCGTTTTCAGTTCTTTAACTGGATGAGCGGCCTGC
Source organism: Leclercia adecarboxylata (assembly GCA_002360945.1). Classification (GTDB taxonomy): domain Bacteria; phylum Pseudomonadota; class Gammaproteobacteria; order Enterobacterales; family Enterobacteriaceae; genus Enterobacter; species Enterobacter adecarboxylatus_B. The sequence continues at coordinate 49,232 of DERO01000018.1, forward strand.
TGTGGGTACTTATCCTCACCACCCTTGGCTACCTGCTCGGCAAAACCCCGGTCTTCCTGAAGTACGAAGACCAGCTGATGTCCTGTCTGATGCTGCTGCCCGTGGTGCTGCTGGTGTTTGGCCTGATTGGCTCGCTGGTGGTGCTGTGGAAGAAAAAACACGGAAATCAGGGGTAAGGTGATGCGTAATTCAACCCCATCACTGCGTCGTCTCTCTTACGCCATGGTTGCGCTGATGATGTTCAGCGCCTTATTGCTGGCCTGGACGGCGCTGCAAAAGCAGGAGTCGACGCTGGCCATCCGCTCCGTAAATCAGGGCACCAGCATGCCCGATGGCTTCTCCATCTGGCACCATCTGGATGCAAACGGCATTCAATTTAAGAGCATAACCCCACAGAATGACGTGTTGCTGATCACCTTCGACTCCAGCGTGCAGAGCGCCGCAGCGAAGAAGGTGCTCGATCGAAGTCTGCCGCACGGTTATATCATTGCCCAACAGGATGAGGGGAATCAGGCGTCTGCCTGGCTGACGCGTCTGCGTGATACTTCACGCCTGTTAGGCTAAATTTCCACTATTCTGAATCTTTTCACTCACTTTGGTGATATCACCGTTTACTTACTATGCTTAAGTACGCGGAGCACCTCCCACTCGTACTCCGCACAACTCTGGAAATCGACATTCCCGTAGGGCATGTCGAAAAACAATGGAAGGTTTTCATAATGAATTACCGCATCGCCCTGGGCCTCGCCCTTTTTTCTTTAAGCGCAGCATCATTCGCGTCTTCTCTGTGTCAGGAGAAGGAAAAGGACATCCAACGCGAGATCAGTTACGCTGAAAAGCATAACAATCAGAGTCGAATCAATGGGCTGCAGAAGGCCCTTAGCGAAGTTAAAGCTAACTGTTCAGACAGCAAGCTACGTGCCGATCATCAGCACAAGATTGCCGATCAGAAAGAGGAGATTGCTGAGCGCCGCCGGGATCTGGCGGAAGCAAAAGAGAAAGGCGATGCGGACAAGATTACTAAACGTGAGCATAAACTGCTGGAAGCGGAGAACGAGCTGAAAGCGCTAGAGTCTCGCGATTACTGATTTAATGGACATCTTAACAGGAGAGAATCATGTCAAAAGATACTACGTCAGACCATTTACGCGCTGAACTGAAGTCCCTGGCGGATACCCTGGAAGAGGTGCTGAGCTCCTCGAGCAGTAAGTCGAAAGAAGAGCTGAGTAAACTGCGCCATAAAGCGGAGCAGGCCCTTCACGAGAGCCGCTACCGTCTGGGTGAAACCAGCGATGTGCTGGCGAAACAGACCCGTGAAGCTGCTGCGCGCGCCGACGAGTACGTACGCGAAAATCCGTGGGCCGGGGTAGGTATCGGTGCTGCGGTTGGCGTCGTCATCGGCATGCTCCTGACGCGACGTTAATTATGGAAGATTCACGTCAACCACAAGGGCCCGCAAAAAACGTCCTCGGTATCGGACAGCGGATTTTAACCACCCTCGTCGGCATTGCGGAGACACGTATCCGTCTGGCGGTGGTTGAACTGGAAGAAGAGAAAGCGAACATCTTCCAGCTGCTACTGATGTTGGGGTTGACCATGCTCTTCGCCGCCTTTGGCCTGATGAGCCTGATGGTATTGATTATCTGGGCAATCGATCCGCAGTATCGCCTCAATGCGATGATCGCCACGACAGCTGTGCTGCTGCTTGCCGCCCTGATAGGGGGAATATGGACGATGCGCAAAGTGCGCCACTCCACCCTGCTCCATCATACCCGTAAGGAACTGGCCAACGATCGGTCATTGCTGGAGGATGAGAAAAAGTGAGCAGAAGCGCTGCAGAACGTGAGCGAGAAAAGGCTTTTTTGCTGAGCCAGATCCAGCAGCAACGGATTGATCTGTCAGCGAGCACCCGTGACTGGCTGGAGGTGACCCACGCTTACGATCGTGGCTGGAATACCTTCCTGAGCCTCCGTTCCTGGGCGCTGGTAGCGAGCAGCATTATGGCGGTGCGGGCAGTCCGACATCCGAATATGCTGATCCGCTGGGCGCGGCGCGGTTTCGGTATCTGGAGTGCCTGGAAGCTGGTTAAAACAACGCTTAATCAGCAGCAGTTACGCAAATACGACGCACGCTGACGTTCCCCTCTGCCTCACCCGGTAAAGCGCCTTCTGGCGCTTTACTTTTTTGTGCCGCCTCGCCTTGCTCAATATCTTTGAAAAAGATTGACAGTTTTCCTTGCTAACATTCGCCATTCACCCCGTTTATGATTCTCTCCATCGACAGCGAGACCGCGGCATCCGCCCGATTTTGCACACTAAATAGTATTTACAGCCCAAGTGGTTCCCTGGAGAGTAAGATGAAAAAATTAGAAGATGTTGGTGTACTGGTTGCGCGTATCCTGATGCCAATCCTGTTTATTACTGCTGGCTGGGGCAAAATCGGTGGCTACGCCGGTACGCAACAGTATATGGAAGCGATGGGCGTTCCGGGGTTCCTGCTTCCGCTGACCATTCTGCTTGAATTTGGCGGCGGTCTGGCCATTCTGTTCGGTTTCCTGACCCGCACCACGGCGCTGTTCACCGCAGGCTTCACCCTGCTGACTGCGTTCCTGTTCCATAGCAACTTTGCGGAAGGCGTGAACTCTTTGATGTTCATGAAAAACCTGACCATCGCAGGTGGTTTCCTGCTGCTGGCCATCACCGGTCCGGGTGCATACAGCATCGACCGCGTTCTGAATAAGAAGTGGTAAGCACGCTATACTGAATCAAAAAGCGAGGAGATATCTCCTCGCTTTTGCTATCTAAGGAGGAAAAGATGGGACAACTCGTAGACGGCGTCTGGCAGGATACCTGGTATGACACCAAATCCACCGGAGGACGCTTTAAGCGCTCCGCTTCAGCCTTCCGTAACTGGCTCACCGCCGACGGCGCGCCTGGCCCGAGCGGCGAAGGTGGCTTTGCGGCAGAGAAAGATCGTTATCACCTCTATGTCTCCCTTGCCTGTCCGTGGGCACACCGCACGCTGATCGTCCGCGCCCTGAAGGGACTTGAGTCGATAATCCCCGTCTCGGTGGTACATCCGTTGATGCTGGAGAACGGCTGGACCTTCGGCAATGATTTCCCGGCGGCCACCGGCGATTCACTCTATCACCACGATTTTCTCTATCAGCTCTACCTACGCGCCGATCCGCACTACACCGGCCGGGTCACCGTCCCGGTACTGTGGGACAAAAAGAATCAGACCATTGTCAGCAATGAATCGGCGGAGATCATCCGCATGTTCAATACCGCCTTTGATGCGCACGGTGCCCGTGCGGGGGATTATTATCCGCCGTCGCTGCGCGATAAGATTGATGACCTGAATAGCTGGATCTACGACAACGTCAATAACGGCGTCTATAAAGCCGGGTTTGCCACCAGCCAGGAAGCCTATGACGAAGCCGTGAACAACGTCTTCGCCTCGCTGGAGCGTCTGGAGCAGATCCTGGGCCAGCACCGCTATCTGACCGGCAACCAGCTGACCGAAGCCGATATTCGCCTGTGGACCACCCTGGTGCGCTTTGACCCGGTTTACGTGACCCACTTTAAGTGCGACAAACGCCGAATCAGCGATTACCTCAATCTGTACGGTTTTTTGCGTGACATCTATCAGATGCCGGGGATTGCGGAGACGGTCGATTTTGACCACATCCGTAACCACTATTACCGCAGCCATAAAACCATCAATCCGACGGGTATTATCTCCATTGGCCCGTGGCAGGATCTGACTGAACCGCACGGTCGCGACGCTCGCTTCGACTAAGCCTCAGGGGCGCTTTTCTGGCGCCCTTTACCCCCCTTTTATTCCCGTCTATGCTTTATTTGAACCCTTAGAAAACAAATGATTAATTGCTACTGAGGCCACAACAAATGGACTGGTATCTGAAAGTACTGCGAAATTATATTGGGTTTAAAGGGCGCGCCCGCCGCAAAGAGTTCTGGATGTTCACCTTGGTGAACTTCATTCTGATCTGCGTGCTGGGGCTGATCGACAAAATGCTGGGCTGGGAGCGGGCGGGCGGCGAAGGCATTCTCACCACGATATATGGCCTGCTGGTGTTTCTGCCGGGTTGGGCGGTGCTGTTTCGCCGGCTGCATGATACCGATCGGTCGGCGTGGTGGCTGCTGCTGGTGCTAATCCCGGTGCTCGGCTGGATAATTATCGTGATCTTCAGCTGCCAGCGCGGAACGGTGGGTGAAAACCGTTTTGGGCCAGATCCGTTGCTGAAAGAGTAAGGAACTGCCCGGCGGCGCTACGCTTGCCGGGCCTACAGGTTACTTCTGGGTAAAGAGCTTCTGGATCTCGCGCAGACACCAGGATTTGGCTTCGCCCATGCTGTCCCGACGCCACGCCATAATGATATCCACTTCACTGGTGTACTCCGGGCTCACAACCCGCAGCCGCCCTTCGGCAATATCTTTCTCAACGAACGGGTACGGCATGGTGGCCACGCCCAGCCCGGCCAGCAGCGCCTGACGCTTATCTTCCAGGGTACTGACCGTGAGACGCGGCTGCTTGTCCAGCAGCTGGACGGTTAATACCGGACGCTCGCGGGCGGTATCCGCCACCGCCACGCCGCGGTACTTCACGCGGGTCACTTCCGACAGCGGTTCTGGCTCCTGATGGATCGGGTGATCCGGCGCGGCAACATAGACGTTCAACACTTTATAGAGCTTGCGGGAGTTGATCTCGGACGAGGAGCGGAAATGCATGTCTGGCGCGATGACGATATCGGCCCGGCCCTGCTCCAGACGCTCCCACGCCCCGGCCAGCACCTCGGTGATGATCGACAGCTGGGTGTTGGCTTTATCGGCCAGGCGATCCACCAGCGGGTAGAGCGCCGTGGTGGGCACCAGGGCCTCGGTGACCAGCGTCAGGTGCGTTTCCCAGCCGCGGGCCAGCGCTTCGGCATCGGTGGTGAGTTTATCTGCCGCTTCCAGCAGCACGCGGCCGCGCTCCAGCAGCATTCGCCCGACGTTGGTGAATTTTGTTCGATGACCGGAGCGGTCAAACAGCACCACATCCAGCTCTTCTTCCAGCTTCTGCATGGTGTAGCTCAGGGCAGATGGCACGCGCCCCAGTTCGTCTGCGGCTGCGGCGAAGCTACCGCGTCGATCGATCGCGTCCATCACCCGCAGTGCTTCAAGGGTCAATGCTCTCTCTTTAGCCATGGCGTTCTCATTCAGGAAATTTGAACATACCGGGCAGAATATCTGGCTAACAATGCAGCGTCCATACCTTTACCATTGTTTTAGTGTAAAGAGAGGTCAGTTTTATGATTACGACAAGAACAGCTAAACAGTGCGGACAAGCCGATTTCGGTTGGCTGCAGGCCCGCTACACCTTTTCCTTTGGACACTACTTTGACCCGAAACTGCTGGGCTATGCCTCTTTGCGCGTCTTGAACCAGGAGGTACTCGCACCCGGGGCCTCGTTCCAGCCGCGTACCTATCCGAAAGTGGATATCCTGAACCTGATTCTTGAAGGCGAAGCAGAGTATCGCGACAGCGAGGGCAACCATGTCCAGGCGAAAGCCGGTGAAGCATTGCTGATAGCCACTCAGCCGGGTATTAGCTATAGCGAGCATAACCTCAGCAAAGATAAGACGCTGACGCGGATGCAGCTGTGGCTGGATGCCTGCCCGGAGCGTGAAAACCCGCCGCTGCAGAAGATCGATCTGCTGGAGGGTAAGCAGCAGCTGCTGGCGTCGCCCGACGGCAGCGCAGGTAGTTTGCAGTTACGCCAGCAGGTGTGGGTGCACCATATCGAGCTGAATAAAGGGGAGCGCCTGAGTTTTCAGCTGCACGGTCCGCGCGCCTACCTGCAATCCATTCATGGTACGGTGCATGCGTTAACCCCAGCTGAAGAGCGGGAAGCATTAACCTGCGGGGATGGGGCCTTTATTCGCGACGAGGCGAACATCACCCTGGTGGCGGATACGCCGTTGCGGGCGCTGCTGATTGATTTGCCGGTCTGAGTCGGTGCTGCCGGGTTTGCGAACGCTTACCCGGCAAACCATTCATACCTTACTCGCTCATCGCCTGAGCGATCTGTGAGCGGACCTCGGCACGCTGTTCCGCGGGTTGTGGCTGATAGTATTGTCAACTCAATGCTGGCAGTTTCGTTCTCAAAGGTCACTAGCGAAAGTCCACATTACTTAGTGTTAACAAGTGTGATTCGCTATCATAAGAAATATAGAAGTAAGGCGTAATAATACCTTGCTTTTCCCATTTTTCAGATAATCTATCATGCTCTACCACTTTGTAACCTAATGACGCCAGATAGTTTTTTATTTCGACCAAAGGCGCATCAGTACTGTAAACGATACAACTTTCCTGAGGCTGGCTACCATCCTGGGCGGTAAATTTAAAATGATATTTTTCAGATGAACGCGGAGCTCTCCTGATATCACGGTCAGTGTAAAAATAATATGCCCATAAATTTGATTGAGTATATCCTGCATCTTGTTGAGCCACCTTTTGCATACTACAGTCAATAAGTAGGAATACGATGATGATGACAAAGGTGGTTGCAACGATTTTTTTCATCATAGTTATTTTTTGTTTAGTGAAGTGCATTGATGATCCCAGCTTTTTTATTCGCTCGCCGCACAACGTCGTTCTCAGGAGTTATTCTGTAAGGTGTTACTTGCATCATAAATCTTGGCAGCACACCTTTATAAGGACGTGGACATGTAAATTTATTTGCGGGATCAGGGAATAACAAGGGTAAAAAACCTGTGTTTTTGTAATGACCAATAGGCCCATAGTGGTCCCACCGACGAAGAGCTGATTCTTTGCTGACAATTTTGAGTTCTCCCCAGTATGTACGGGGATACGTAACTTTGTAAAAACCAAATAAGTCCGATACAAGATCCTCGGCACTAAATCCGCTATCAGTATACCAACTAAACCATGGCATTGACTGCCAATTCTCAAATGCAACAGCAGTATTCATCATTATAGCCAATGCAATGCTCCGCCTTTCAGTGAGTGTTCTACCTTTTTTTATCTCCCACGCGTTAAAACGGCCAGTATTAAACCGACTCATCCCCATCGTTTGTTCATAGCGCACTAGATAGTAGGGTTTACCACTAGCCTCACCAGTAGCGAATTGCGCCATAAGTTCACGAATGTCATCTCCGCGAGCATGTCCCATATCAAGCCAGCCAAGCACTTCTGAATAAAGAAGCCCGCGCCGAATGCCATTTTCTGAACCAAATCTGGAAGAATCCAGAATGTCTTCACGTTTACTCACATTAAATACCTCACATTTCCATGAGTCATACTTCCCTCTTCTTTTATTTATAATTTAAATAAATTAATAGATAATTGAAATAGTTTCACCCCATTATATATTTAACTTCAGCTCTGCATATATAAAAATAAAATACTATAAAATAATAATCTTATAATTTATGAGATCTTCTAAGTCTGCAGTTACGCCAGCAGGTGTGGGTGCATCATATCGAGCTGAATAAAGGAAGCATTAACCTGCGGGGATGGGGCCTTTATTCGCGACGAGGCGAACATCACCCTGGTGGCGGATACGCCGTTGCGGGCGCTGCTGATTGATTTACCGGTCTGAGTCGGTACTGCCGGGTTGGCGTGCGCCTACCCGGCAAACCACTAATACCTTACTCGCTCATCGCCTGAGCGATCTGTGAGCGGACCTCGGCACGCTGTTCCGGGGTCAGAACCTGGCTCACATCGAAGTAATATTTCACGCGATAGTAACGCGCCTGCTCTTCAATATGGCTGAAGGCCGCCAGCTGTTCTTTGACCGCTTTTTCATCCCACTTACCTGACTGGATCACGTTGATCAGAGTGCCATTTTTCACGTTGTCGGTTGGGATCTTAGCAACGTTATCTTCCAACTGCTGGTGCAGAGCCTTGATCTTCGCGGTCTGCTCACTGCTGAGTTTCAGCTGCTGAACGATCGGATCCTGGGTCGGCGCTGGCGCGGTGGCGACCTCTGCCGCCTGGGCCACACCCATAACGCCCGTCAGGGCTGCCGTCATCAGCGCGATACGGAAAAGCTTTTTCATCTCACAATCCTTAATTATCTGTCAGGGAAGAACCCGTGGAGTATTTTTCAATTACGGATGTCGATCTGTGATGAAGTATATAAACAAATTTGTATGTAAGTGCTGGCAGAGAATGCAGAAAGCAAAAACCCCGCCGAGGCGGGGTTTTTGTTTAAAGAGGTGAAGCTGACCGATAAGCCGG
>DERO01000023.1 GCA_002360945.1 Leclercia adecarboxylata
GGCAAAGGGGGTGTTATTCCAGTGTCCACCAAAGGCGCCCAGCGCGTCGCGGCGGGCGCTTTCACCGATCACCACCATATAGATGTGATATTTCGGTTTCACCGCCAGCACGTTCCAGGTGTCCTTCATCTGCGACAGCTCCGCCATCCGGGCCTGCTCCTCAACCACTTCCTGGTTGTTCACCACCACGTCTTTGACAAAGCGAAACACCGGATAGCCGGTATCCTTCAGCTTGAAGACGCCGCCCCAGGCCAGGTTTTGCACCGGGGCGACGAAAAAGGCCACCACGCTGAACACCAGACACAGGCTGTCGATTTTGCCCCACGCCTTTTTAGGCTGCGGCTTGCGGCGCACGGCGATCGCGCCGAGGGCAAAGATAAACAGGCCGACGACGTAGCTGTACCACGGGAAGATGGTGAGGATCTCCGTCGACTCCTCCATGTTGGTGGAGTGCATCGCCAGCAGGGTATTAAAGTTAGGCGCGCCGTAGGCCTGGCCAAAGGGGAAATACATCGCCGCCACCAGCGAGCAGATCCCGAGCAGCCCTTTTTGCAGGCGCGGCGCGCTCAGCCACAGCAGATGCAGGATACAGGTGAAAGCGACGGTATAAAGGATGCTGAATGAATAGCCGAGGGCGATATTAATCAGCATCGACTGTAAAAAGTAGAATCCGGTCCACGGGCTTAAGGCCCGGCTGCGGGTAATGAGCGTGTCTTTCAGGGTTAAATTCATAGGTCACTATCGTGAAAACGCCATGTGCTCACCCTGGCGCCAAGGGTCAAAACCTGCCTGAGAATGCGTAGAAGGGGAGAGGAGGTCCGCATCTGCGAGCCGCAAATAGTGCAGGGCTGCAAGAAGATAGAGCCAGTGGCCGTTAAGGTCAACAGTTATAAAGGGGGTGTTTTGCGAAGGGGATTACATTTCCGCAAAAAAGGTCCGGGCATAGCGTGAAGACGAACAGTATAGAGGGGGTAAATGACAGAAAAATGAAGCGGCGTACCGCGACGCCGCTTAGTGGGATGGTTTGTTCTGCTGTGGTTTGCCGTTAATGATGTCGCAAATCATATTCAGCAGCATTAAGCGTACTTTAAAGGGAGAGTGGCTGAACACGCGTATACACCTCTTGAATTCGTTCATTGTTACCTCCTGCGGGTTGATCCCTTCGATCCGTGAAGGGTGACTGCATTACATACAGATATAGCACAGGCTATGTTATATGGCTACGGCTATATCGTTAATTTTTTGTGCTTAAGGGACGATGGTTTACAATGGCCGCTTATCTATTGATACGCTTGATGTGTCCCGCGCTTGAGGAAGCACAATGAACCGCCGTGCAGGTAAACCAACAACAAAAAGAATGACGCAACTGGTCAACGTCGAAGAGCATGTCGAAGGGTTTCGTCAGGTTCGCGAAGCGCATCGTCGCGAGCTGATCGATGATTATGTCGAACTGATCTCCGATCTGATCCGCGAGGTGGGAGAGGCCCGTCAGGTGGATATGGCCGCACGCCTTGGCGTCTCGCAACCGACGGTGGCAAAAATGCTCAAGCGCCTGGCAACGGTCGGCCTGATCGAAATGATCCCCTGGCGCGGGGTGTTTCTGACGCCGGAAGGGGAGAAGCTGGCACAGGCGAGCCGCGAGCGCCATCAGATTGTCGAAAACTTCCTGCTGGTGCTGGGCGTCAGCCCGGAGATTGCCCGTCGTGATGCCGAGGGGATGGAGCATCACGTCAGCGAAGAGACGCTGAAACAGTTCCAGGCCTTTACGCTTAAATATGGATCCTCCGCAGAATGACCCTGCCAGGCTTGCGGGCGCTGGCCCGCGATCGTTTCTTTCATCTGTTAATCGTGGTTGGGGTCGGGCTCAGTTTTCTGGTGCCCTTCGCCCCTGAGCGCTGGCCTGCTGCCATTGACTGGCACACCATCATTACCCTTGCCGGGCTGATGATGCTGACCAAAGGGGTCGAGCAGAGCGGCTATTTTGATGTGCTGGGGCGCAAGATGGTGCGCCGTTTCGCCACCGAGCGACGGTTAGCGCTGTTTATGGTCCTCTCTGCCGCGCTGCTGTCGACCTTTCTCACCAATGACGTGGCGCTGTTTATCGTGGTGCCGCTCACCCTCACCCTGCGCAAGCTGTGCGAAATCCCGGTTAATCGGTTGATCATCTTTGAGGCGCTGGCGGTCAATGCCGGGTCGCTGCTGACGCCGATCGGCAACCCGCAAAACATCCTGCTGTGGGGGCGCTCCGGGCTGTCGTTTGCCGCCTTCACCTGGCAGATGGCCCCCCTGGCGCTGGTGATGGTGCTGACCCTGATGGCTCTGTGCTGGTTTGCCTTCCCGGCAACGCCGCTGCGCTATCACAGCGGCAGCGCGGCGCCCCAGTCGAAACCGCGGCTGGCATGGAGCTGTCTGGCGCTCTATCTGGTGTTTCTGGTGGCCCTCGATCTGAAGCAGGAGCTGTGGGGCGTGCTGCTGGTGGCGGGAGGATTCCTGCTGCTGGCGCGCCGGGTGCTCATCAGCGTCGACTGGACGCTGCTGCTGGTGTTTATGGCGATGTTTATCGACGTGCATCTGCTGATACAGGTTCCGGCGTTACAGGGCGTGCTGCAAAACGTCACCCATCTGTCGCAGCCGGGCCTCTGGCTAACGGCCATCGGCCTGTCGCAGTTTATCAGCAACGTGCCGTCTACCATCCTGCTGCTCAACTACGTCCCGCCAACGGCGCTGCTGGCGTGGGCGGTGAATGTCGGGGGCTTTGGCCTGCTGCCGGGATCCCTCGCCAACCTGATCGCCCTGCGGATGGCAAACGATCGCCGAATCTGGTGGCGCTTCCACCTCTGGTCCCTGCCCATGCTGGCCTGGGCGGCGCTCGTCGGATTCGGATTATTCCTTCTCATATAGTGCCAAATTTGTCAGGTTTTCCTGGCAAATGTATAGCAACGTCCTAACTTTAGTGAGCGGCATAAATTGTGATGCCGTTCACTAACAGGATGGATGCTGTTTATGGCAGAAGAAAACCAACCCTCTGAAAACACCGATAATAAAGAGACTGAACGCAAACGCCCCGGCAAGAAGCCGCTGATCATTCTGGGCATTGTGGTGATCGTCATGGTCATCGTGGCGCTGGTGTGGTGGTTTATGACCCGTAACCAGGAGACCACCGACGACGCCTTCACCGAAGGCGACGCCGTGACCATCGCCCCCAAAACCGCAGGCTATGTCACCGAGCTGCGGGTGCGCGATAACCAGCGGGTGAAAAAGGGCGATCTGCTGGTGACGATCGATCCCCGGGACACCAGCGCCCAGCGCGACCAGGCCAAAGCCCAGCTTGGCCTCGCCGAGGCCCAGCTTCATCAGGCCCAGGCGCAGCTGGCCCTCTCGAAGGTGCAATATCCTGCCCAGCGCGATGAAGCCAAAGCCAATGTGATCAAAGCTCAGGCGGATCTGGCCAATGCCGAGGCGGAGTATCGCCGCCAGCGCGGCGTCGATCCCCGCGCCACCACGCAACAGAGCATCGACGCGGCCAACGCTCAGCTGCGCAGCGCCCAGGCCCAGCTTGCCAGCGCCAAAGCGCAGCTTGAGGTGGCCTCGCAGGTGCAGCTGCAAATTCGCCAGCAGGAGACCAACGTCGAAGCCCGGGAGCGCCAGGTAGAGCAGGCCCGCGCCCAGCTCGAGACCGCTGAGCTCAACCTTTCTTACACCGAAGTTCGCGCCCCCTTCGATGGCTACATCACCAAACGCAACGTCCAGACCGGCACGCTTGTGCAGGCGGGTACTGCGCTCTTCTCGCTGGTCTCGACCGATATCTGGGTGGTTGCCAACTTTAAAGAGTCGCAGCTGGAGCGGATGCGCCCCGGCAATAAGGTGACGCTGAGCGTGGACGCCTGGCCGGATCTGGAGCTGGAAGGGCATATCGACTCTATCCAACAGGGGAGCGGCTCGCGCTTCGCCGCCTTCCCGTCGGAGAACGCCACCGGTAACTTCGTGAAGATCGTCCAGCGCGTGCCGGTAAAAATCGTTATCGATAAAGGGCTGGATCCCAACCAGCCGCTGCCGCTCGGCCTCTCGGTTGAACCCAAGGTAACCGTGGAATGAGTGAGCACAGCCACGAAAACTGGCGGCCCGCCAGCAACCCGTGGGCGGTGGCGATCGTCGTCACCCTCGCGGTGTTTATGGAGATCCTCGACACCACTATCGTGAACGTGGCGCTGCCGCACGTGGCGGGCTCGCTGTCCGCCAGCTACGACGAATCCACCTGGGTGCTCACCAGCTATCTGGTGGCCAACGGCATCGTGCTGCCTATCTCGGCGTTTCTGAGCCGGGTCTTTGGCCGCAAGCAATTCTTCCTGATCTGCATCGTGATGTTCACCGTCTGTTCGTTCCTGTGCGGGATCGCCACCGAGCTGTGGCAGATCATCCTGTTCCGCATCATGCAGGGCTTCTTCGGCGGCGGCCTGCAGCCCACCCAGCAGTCGGTGCTGCTCGACTACTTTAAGCCGGAAGATCGCGGCAAAGCCTTTGGCCTGTCGTCCATCGCCATTATCGTCGCCCCGGTGCTGGGGCCGACGCTCGGCGGCTGGATCACCGATAACTACTCCTGGCGCTGGGTGTTCTTTATTAACATTCCGGTGGGGATTGTGACGGTGCTGGCGATCTATCAGTTGCTGGAAGATCCGCCGTGGGAGAGCAAATCGAAAGAGAAGATCCCTATCGACTGGACCGGGATTGGCCTGATCGCACTCGGTCTGGGCTGCCTTCAGGTGATGCTCGACCGCGGCGAGGACGAGGACTGGTTTAACTCGAACTTTACCCGCACCTTCGCGGTGCTGACCCTGATTGGCATTATCGGTGCCATCTACTGGCTGCTGTATGCCAAAAAGCCGGTGGTGGATCTGCACTGCATGAAGGATAAAAACTTCGCGGTCTCCAGCCTGCTGATGGCCGGCATGGCAATGATCCTGTACGGCAGTTCGGTGGTGATCCCGCAGCTGGCGCAGCAGGACCTGGGCTATACCGCCACCTGGTCGGGGCTGGTGCTCTCGCCCGGTGCGGTGCTGATTGTCCTGACCATCCCGCTGGTGCTGAAGCTGATGCCGATTGTGCAGACGCGCTGGATCATCGCCTTCGGCTTTACCTGCCTGGCGGTGTCGTTCTTCTGGTCGCGCACGCTCACGCCGGATATCGACTTCGAGACCCTGGTGCTGTTCCGCAGCGCCCAGTCGATCGGGCTGGGGTTCCTGTTTGTCCCCCTGACCACCATCGCCTTTATCTCGATCCCTCGGCAGCTGAACGCCGACGCTGCGGCGCTGTTTACCATGTTCCGCAACGTGGCGGGGTCGATCGGCATTTCGCTCTCGACGGCGGCCATTACCGAGCGCTCGCAGGCCCACAGCGCCCATCTGGCGACGCACACCTCGGCGTTCGATGAGCCGTTCCAGCACACTCTTCGCGAGATGGCGCAGGCGGTACAGAACTTTACCACCCAGGTGGGCGACCCCGCCGGCATCGCCACCGGGCGCATGTATCAGGTGATGATCGAACAGTCGCGATTCCTGGCCTACATCGACGTCTTCACCCTTCTGAGCGTGGTGGCCCTCTTACTGATTCCGTTTTGTTTGTTGCTCTCGCCGGTTAAGAGCGAGGGGAGTGCAGGAGCACACTGATGATTTGCAGACGTTTAAGTCCCCTGATGTTAATGCTGTTGCTGGCAGGCTGTGCCGCAGGGCCCGACTACCAGCAGCCCGCGCCGCAAACCCCGACCCGCTGGAACGATCCGGGCGACGGCGGCGCGAAATCGCAAACCGCGTCCACCGCCATCAATCCGCGGTGGTGGAAAACCTTCGGCGATCCGCAGCTGGACAGCCTGATTGAACGCGCCATTGCCGGCAACCTGTCGCTACAGCAAACCGTGCTACGCATCGCCGGGGCGCGGGAGCAGATCAACCAGGCGGGAGGGGCCTTCTTCCCGGCGGTGAACGGCAACCTGCAGGCCACCCGGCAGCAGCTGGGGCTGGAGGGGGAGCTGAAATCCCACGGCGTGTACGACCAGCTGGATGACGTCGATCCCGAACTGCGCGGCGCGCTGGGACCGCTGACCCAGCCGATTAACCTCTATCAGGGCAGCTTTGACGCCCAGTGGGAGCTGGATCTGTGGGGCAAGGTGCGCCGTCAGGTGGAAGCCGCCGATGCCCAACAGCAGGCGGCCATCGAGCAGCGTAACGACGCCCTGGTGTCGCTGGAGGCCGAAGTGGCCCGCGGCTGGCTCCAGCTGCGCGGGGCCCAGAGCAGCATCGCCACCCTCAACACCCAGATCGAGAGCGCGCAGCAGACCCTGGAGCTGACCGACAGCCGCCAGCGCGGCGGGCTGTCGCCACAAATGGACGTGGAGAACGCTCGCGCCCAGCTCGGCAACCTGGAGGCACAGCTTCCGCAGTATGAAGCCCAGGCGCGGCAGGCAATGAACGGCCTGGCGATCCTGCTCGGCAAACCGCCGGGGGCGCTGGACGGCGAGCTGCAGGCCAGCAAACCGCTGCCCGCGCTACCGGAGATTGTCCCCACCGGGATCCCCTCCACGCTGGCGCGGCGACGTCCGGACGTGCGTGAAGCCGAGGCCAACCTGCATGCGGCCACCGCACAGATCGGCGTCTCGGTGGCGCAGCTGTTCCCCAGCGTCTCGCTCAGCGGCCAGTTTGGCCTGCGTAACAGCGAAGCCAGCTGGCTCACCGACTGGAGCAGCCACTTCTATAGCGTCGGGCCGCAGGTCTCTATCCCCATCTTCCAGGGCGGACGGCTGGTCTCCAGCGTGAAGGTCGCCCGCGCGCAGCAGGGGGCCGCGGTGCTGGAGTATCGACAGACGGTGCTCACCGCGCTGGGCGATGTGGAAAACGCGCTGGTCAGCTACCGCACCGACCAGAAGCGGGAAGCGGGATTAAGCAAAACCATCGATGCGCTGCAAAACGCTTTCGATCTGGCGAGCAGCAGCTATCGTCAGGGGATCGCCACCTTTATCGACGTGCTGGATGCCCAGCGCCAGCTGGCGCAGGCGCAGCAGCAGCGGGATCAGGCCCGGGTACAGAGCGCGCTGGATCTGGTGGCGCTCTATAAAGCTCTTGGCGGGGGCTGGGAGCCGTACCAGCAGGTACAGCTGCCGGACTACGCCGTCTTTGGCGACGCCCCGCGCGGATAAGTTCAGAGGATTGGGCAAGAAACGGGCAGGAACCGCACATTCGCCGTCGGCGTGAGCCGGGTATAACTATCGGGTACTCAACACACGAGGAGCGTCAAATGCGATATCAAAAACTGGGTAATACCGGCCTGTTTGTTTCTGAGCTCTGCCTCGGCACCATGACCTTTGGCGGCGAAGGCGGCATGTGGGGCAAGATTGGCCAGCTCCAGCAGCAGGATGCCGAGCAGCTGGTGGGCCGTGCGCTGGACGCGGGGATCAATTTTATCGATACCGCCAACGTCTATTCCGAAGGACGTTCGGAAGCGATCACCGGTCAGGCGCTGAAAAACCTGAAGATCCCGCGTGAAAACGTGGTGGTAGCAACCAAAGTCTTTGGCGAGACGGGCACCGCCGGGGTCAATTCCCGCGGCAGCTCGCGGCATCATATTATCAGCAGCGTAAAAGAGAGCCTGCAGCGCATGCAGCTGGATCATATCGATCTCTATCAGCTGCACGGCTTTGACCCGGCCACCCCGATAGAAGAGACGCTCTATGCTCTGGATAACCTCGTTCAGCACGGGCATGTGCGCTACATCGGGGTATCGAACTGGGCGGCATGGCAGATCGTGAAGGCGCTGGGCATCTCCGAGCGGCTGGGGCTGGCCCGTTTTGCCTCCCTGCAGGCTTACTACACCATCGCAGGCCGCGATCTTGAGCGCGAGCTGGTGCCGATGTTGCAGAGTGAGAAGGTGGGGTTAATGGTCTGGAGCCCGCTGGCGGGCGGGCTGCTGAGCGGCAAATACGACCGCGACGGCCAGGTGCAGGGCGGTGGCCGCCGTCAGGAGTTTGACTTCCCGCCGGTGGATAAAGCGCGCGCCTTTGATTGCGTGGACGTGATGCGCAATATTGCTGACAGCAAAGGGGTTTCCGTTGCGCAGATTGCCCTCGCCTGGCTGCTCCATCAGCCGGTGGTCAGCAGCGTGATTGTGGGGGCGAAACGGGTGGAGCAGTTGGACGACAATATCGCCGCGACGGAGATTCATCTTAGCGACGAGGAGCTGAAACAACTGGATGCGGTGAGCGCGCTGCCGCGAGAATATCCAGGCTGGATGCTGGAACGGCAGGGAGAGTATCGCCGTAACCAGATTGCGCAGCAGTAACCACAGCCGGGTGGCGGCTGCGCCTTACCCGGCCTACAAACGACCCGTAGGCCCGGCAAGCGTAGCGCCGCCGGGCATTGCCACACACAGCAGTAACAGACAATAAAAAAGCGGGCCATCAGGCCCGCTTTTTTTATATCGCATTCCGCAATCAGTTCAGACGAACCGGCATCCCGGAACGGTTGTTGATCGCTTGCTCAACGATGGTCGCATCCACGTCCTGCTGGCCGGTGATGGCCTGCACGTTGCTGGTCAGGGTGACCGGCACGGTGACGTTGTTGTCGATCTGATCTTCGCTGGTGGACAGCGGGTTATGCACTTCGAGGTAACGGCTGCCATCCGGCTCGGTGGTGGCTTTTACCGGCTCGTTGATGAACTGCACGCGCGTACCTACCGGCACGTTCTCGAACAGGAACTTGATGTCGTCATTACGCAGACGCACACAGCCGTGGCTCACGCGCAGGCCGATACCGAAGTTGGCATTGGTGCCGTGAATCGCATACAGACGACCGATGTACAGGGCATACAGACCCATCGGGTTGTCCGGGCCAGCAGGAACAACGGCTGGCAGCGGCTCGCCCGCGGCGATGTATTCCGCGTGCATTTTGGCAGTTGGGGTCCAGGTTGGGCCGGCTTTCTTACGCTCAACTTTGGTGGTCCAGTTCATCGGGGTATCTTTCCCCAACTGGCCGATACCGATTGGCAGTACGATGACGGTGTTGGTGCCTTTCGGGTAGTAGTACAGACGCATTTCGGCGCTGTTGATCACGATGCCTTCATGTACGGTGTCCGGCAGGATCAGCTGCTGAGGAATGTTCAGCACGGTACCGCCCTTCGGCAGGTAAGGGTCAACACCCGGGTTGGCTTCCATCATATTGGAGAGGCCGAGCTGATATTCTGCTGCGAAATATTCCAGCGGCTGGGTGTTGCCTTCTTCAATGGTCACAACCTGATTCTGACCCACCAGACGGCTACCGTCGGTTGGCAGTGGATAGGTGACAGCAGAAGCGGTCTTGCAAAACCCTACTACGGCAAACGCCGCTGCAAAAAGCGAAGTTAATTTTATATTCATGGTGTGCGAGGTATCTGTGCCACTTGGCCGGTTGTTTAAAAGTCTGAACGGTTTAGGGAGCGCATTATATGTGCATTCATGACCGCATGGAATTCGGATGTGTACTAAATCACACTTTTTTCCGTTTCGTTAAAGTTTAGCGCTATGTTGTTACACGGGATCTCATTTCGGAATTGTGGCATAATGCCGGGTTTATCACACTTTTCGCAGGAATCTCCCGTGTTAGTTACCAGCAACATCACTATGCAGTTTGGCAGTAAGCCGCTGTTCGAAAACATTTCCGTCAAATTTGGCGGCGGCAACCGTTACGGCCTGATTGGTGCCAACGGTAGCGGAAAATCCACCTTCATGAAGATCCTCGGCGGCGATTTAGAGCCGACGCTGGGCAACGTTTCTCTCGATCCGAACGAGCGCATCGGTAAGCTGCGTCAGGATCAGTTCGCCTTTGAAGCGTTCACCGTCCTTGACACGGTGATCATGGGCCACGGTGAGCTGTGGGAAGTGAAGCAGGAGCGCGATCGCATCTATGCGCTTGCCGAAATGAGCGAAGAAGACGGCTATAAAGTGGCCGACCTCGAAGTGCTGTACGGCGAAATGGACGGCTACTCTGCCGAGTCCCGTGCCGGTGAACTGCTGCTGGGCGTGGGCATTCCGGTTGAACAGCACTACGGTCTGATGAGCGAAGTCGCACCCGGCTGGAAACTGCGTGTTCTGCTGGCGCAGGCGCTGTTCTCTAACCCGGACATCCTGCTGCTCGACGAACCGACGAACAACCTGGACATCGACACCATTCGCTGGCTGGAGCAGACGCTGAACGAGCGTAACAGCACCATGATCATCATCTCGCACGACCGTCACTTCCTGAACATGGTCTGCACCCACATGGCGGATCTGGACTACGGCGAACTGCGCGTATACGCCGGTAACTACGATGAGTACATGACCGCAGCGACCCAGGCGCGTGAGCGTCTGCTGGCTGATAACGCCAAGAAAAAGGCGCAGATTGCCGACCTGCAATCCTTCGTCAGCCGCTTCAGCGCCAACGCCTCGAAATCGCGTCAGGCGACTTCGCGTGCCCGTCAGATCGACAAAATCAAGCTGGATGAAGTTAAAGCCTCCAGCCGTCAGAACCCGTTCATCCGCTTCGAGCAGGACAAGAAGCTGTTCCGTAACGCCCTGGCTGTTGAAGAGCTGTCAAAAGGCTTCGACAACGGTCCGCTGTTTAAGAACTTCAACCTGCTGCTGGAAGTGGGCGAGAAGATCGCTATCCTCGGCGCCAACGGCGTGGGTAAATCCACCATGCTGAAGACCCTGGTCGGTGAACTGGCTCCGGATACCGGCACCGTGAAATGGTCCGAGAACGCGCAGATTGGTTACTACGCACAGGATCACGCCGAAGATTTCGACAACGATCTGACCGTGTTCGACTGGATGAGCCAGTGGAAATCCGAAGGCGATGACGAGCAGGTGGTACGCAGTTTCCTCGGTCGTCTGCTGTTCAGCCAGGACGACATCAAAAAGCCGGCGAAGGTGCTCTCCGGTGGTGAGAAGGGCCGTATGCTGTTCGGCAAGCTGATGATGCAGAAACCGAACATCCTGGTGATGGACGAACCAACCAACCACCTGGACATGGAATCGATCGAATCGCTGAACATGGCGCTGGAGATGTATCAGGGCACCCTGATCTTCGTCTCTCACGACCGTGAATTTGTCAGCTCGCTGGCGACCCGCGTGATTGAAATTACCCCAGAGCGCGTGGTGGACTTCAGCGGTAACTACGAAGACTACCTGCGCAGCAAAGGTATCGACGGTTAAAAAAAAGCCCGGTGGCGCTACGCTTACCGGGCCTACGAATCTGTTCCCTCTCCCGATGGGAGAGGGTTAGGGTGAGGGCATCAGGCCGCACTACATCACCCACTCACTCCCTTCAACACCGTTTACCAGCAGCTTACGTTTTTCCCCCGCCGGTAAAGAGAGCTTCAGCGCCTTCCACGCCGGACGATAATCCCCGCGTCCGTTGATTTGCAGGTTGATGGTGGCACCATCACACACCATTTCCCATTCCACCCATAGCGCATTGCCGGTCTGATAACCCCAGCTCTCGCCGTCGTCTTCAAACAGCAGCCCCGAAGTCGTACCCACACCTTTCACCGGGAACAGCTTCAGCTCGCGGGTGTCGTCTTTTTCGGCTGACACATGCCTGATGCGTTCGCTAAGGGGCAGACCGGCCCCGGCGCGCACCAGCAGCGGCAGTTTTTCCAGCGGGGCGTCGCGGACGATCCACTGCCCGCCGGAGAACCACTCCTGGGTGTAAAAATCGTACCAGCCGGTTTCGTTATCCGGCAGCCAGACGCGGCGCTCGCGCTGCCCGGCTTCGACGACGCTGGCGACCAGCAGGTCGCGGCCCAGCAGGAAGTCATCGCACTCTTCGAAGGTTTGCGCATCGTGCTCGTGGTCGAGGAAGGTCGGACGCAGCATCGGCTCGTCATCGGCATGGGCCTGCCAGAGCAGGGTGTAGAGATAGGGCAGCAAACGGTAGCGCAGCTCGATGGCACCCCGAATGGCCGGCGTCACGCCCGGATACATCCACGGCTCGTTAACGGTGGCATCATCATTCCACGAGTGAATGGTAAAGCGCGGATGCATCACCCCGTTCTGCACCCAGCGCACGAACAGCTCGGCGTCCGGCTTATCGCCGGAGAAGCCGCCGACGTCGTGACCGACGTTATATAACCCGGAGAGGCTCATCCCCAGCCCCATGCGGGTGTTATAGCGCAGGGTCGCCCAGTTGGTGCGGTTATCCCCGCTCCAGGTCTGAACGTAGCGCTGCATCCCGGCACAGCCGGAACGGGAGATCAGGTACGGACGTTTTTCCGGCGCAAAGCGCTGCTGGGCTTCCAGCGAGGCGCGCATCATCAGCAGCGGCATCACCGGGCGAATATGTTTGATAGCGATTTCGTTGCCAAAGCCGTGGCAGCGCGCTTCCCCGTCCCACACTTCAAACTCGTTATTGTCGTTCCAGGTGGAGTCGATCCCCATCTCCAGCAGCTGCGTGGTTACGCCTTCCTGCCACCACTGCACCGTCTTCGGGTTAGTAAAGTCGAGGTGCGAGCCTTCATCATCCCAGAAGCTGGAGCGTTCCGGTGCGTCGGTTTCTGAATCGCGAATGAACAGGCCGCGCTCCGCCACCTCGTTATAGCGCGGGTGATCCTGCAGCAGGCACGGCTTGATGTTTGCCGCAAGCCGCAGGCCCGCATCGTGGAACGCCTGGCTCATCACCTTCGGCTGCGGCACCTTGTCGTAGTTCCAGTTAAAGACGTAGCGCTTGCCGTTGATCGAGGTGTAGCCCGACGAGAGCTGGAACGAGTCGCACGGAATGGCGTGCTCTTCGCACAGGCGGATAAAGTTCATCAGCTGGTTCTGGGCATCCGGCGCGTCAGTGTAGTGCATGGTCGAGCCGCTGTAGCCCAGGCTCCACTTCGGCCCGAACAGGGTTTTGCCGGTCAGGCGCACGAAGGCTTTGGTGACGTCCAGCGCCCGTTTGCCGGTGAAGAGGTAGTAATCGATATCGCCCGCTTCCGCCTGCCAGCGGCGGTAGGCGGTGTGGTAGTTGTCGATTTCGTTACCCAGATCCAGCCAGCAGCTGCTCAGGTTGTCGTAAAACAGGCCATAGCTCACGTCATCCCGGCGGGTGAGGGTAAACGGAATATGCTTGTACAGCGGATCGGTGCTGGCCGCGTTATAGCCCATCGCATCCAGGTTACGCATCTCATAGCGCTTGCCGTTGCGCTGCAGATCGCCCGCTTTCTCGCCCAGACCATAAAAACGCTCGTCCTTACGACGGCTCAGGTAGTGCGCCACGCCGTCGCCGTGGGCGTTGAGCAGATAGGCGCTGGTCGGACGGTCATTAACCAGCGGCTGCCACTCGCCCGCGTCATCGCGATAGTGCCACTCCAGCCACAGCGGCTGGTGGACGGTAACGCGCAGCTGTTCGGTGGCAACGGTCAGCACATCGTCCCGCTGGCTCAGGGTCCAGCCCGGGCAGCTAAAGCCGCTGAGGTCGTCCCGGCGGCGGCCTTCCCAGGGTACGTCCTGCTCGGGGGCGATGCTCCAGGTACGATCCAGGGTCAGTGCGCCCTGGCGCTTAATCAGCACGCGGAACAGGTTCTCTTCCAGCACGTACAGGCACAGGCGATGCTGGTTATCGACCAGCAGTTCCAGATGGTTCGCTGGCTGTTTATTTACGGTCCAGTTTTTCAGGGTTTTCATATGCAATACATCCACTATCAGGCGCGCTTAGCGCGACGTTCAGCAATAAATGCCACCAGGAAAACAGCGCCAATCAGGTCGAAGAACCCCATGGCAATAAAGAGCGGGTTAAAGCCGATTTTGTCGGCGGTGACACCAATCAACAGGGAGAAGAGGAAGCTGGCGATCCACGCCGCCGAGCCGCGCATGCCGTTAACGGTCGCCATCTGGCCCTTATCAAAGGACTCCACCACCAGCGCGCTGAGCATGCAGGAGATGATCTGGTGTCCAAAGCCGCCGATGGAGATCAGCGCAATGGTGATGTACGGGTCGCGGGTGAGGGCGACGATGCCTAAGGAGATCATCAGGAAGGCGCCGGTGACCGAGCTGGCTACCACCGAGTTGACGCGGGAGCAGCCGAACCAGCGAGTATAAAGACGGGTGAGATAGCCGCTCGCCACGCTGCCGAGGTCGGCGGCGAGGAACGGCAGCCAGGCAAACATCGCAATCTGCTTCAGATCCATGCCGTGCTCTTTCGCCAGATAGAGCGGCACCCAGAAGCTCAGTACCGCCCAGGCCGGTTCCGCCATAAACGCCGGAATGGCAATCCCGTAGAAGCGTTTGTTCTTCGAGACCGTTTTCAGCGCGGTCAGGAAAGGCAGTTTCACCGCTGGTGGTTCATTATCCTGCTTGATAAACGCCAGTTCATCCTTGCTCAGGTTCGGGTGCTGCTCCGGGTTGTGGTAGAACGCCCACCACAGGATCACCCACAGCAGCGCCAGCACGCCGGTAAACATAAATGCACCCTGCCAGCCGAACGACGCGTGAGCGAAGTAGATGATAGGCGGAGCCAGCATCGCCCCGATGGAGAAGCCCACGCCCGCCCAGCCGGCCGCCACCGGACGCTCTGATTTCGGGAACCATTCGCCAATGGTTTTGGCGTTTGCCGGGGTCGCGGCCGCTTCAGACGCACCCATAAAGAAGCGCAGGATCGCCAGGTGCAGCCAGCTGCCGGCCCCCGCGTGGAAAATACACATCAGCGCCCAGATCCCGGCGCAGACCATAAAGCCAATCTTCAGGCCAATGACGTCGATTAACCAGCCACACAGCGGCTGGAAGAGGGTATAGGCGAGCTGGAAGGCACCGACAATCCACGAGTACTGTTCCGTGGTAATGCCCAGGCTCTCTTTCAGTTCCGGAGCAAGAATACCTAACGAGTTACGGGTGATGTAGTTAACGGTGACGCCCAGCAAAAACAGAACCAGCACATACCAGCGCAGGTTTTTGATAACGCGGCGGGTTTTGCCGACCGCGACGGTGTGATTGATGTCCTGACTCATTGTTCTGTCTCCAGACGGACTGTAGGGGTACATAGGTTAGGGTGTCACACCGCTTAATCGTTTTTGATGGTGTTGCTATACAACTAGTATGGAAGCTGTGTGACAAATTGAACTTAAGACAGAAAAAGCGTCAGCAGTAGCGGATTTTGTGCAACTTTTCTCATAAATGTTATTAATAGTTTGCGATGATGCTAATCAAGCCAGCTATGACACACTTTTCACGTTGTGAGAATTTATTCATTTAACAATCGGGGCAAGATCACAGAATGGAGAAAAGGCTAAAAATCGCGGAAATCGCCGCCCGGACGCAGCTTTCGGTCAGCACGGTGTCCAGAGTGCTGGCCGGAAAAGCCAACACCAGCCCGGCCGCGCGCAGCAAAGTGCTGGCCTGCGCGAAAGAGCTGGGGGTGATGGAGGGCATGGCTGCCGGACGACTTTTGCTTAACAGTCTGGTGGTTTTTGCGCCGCAGCGCGCCTTTGACGAGCGGTCCGACATCTTTTATTACCGGGTGATCCAGAGCATGAGCAAAGCCCTCGGCCTGCATGAGGTGAGGCTGCGCTACTGCGCGCTGGAGGAGTTCGACAGCGATGCCCAGCTGTTTCTGACCCGGATGAACGAAGCGGAAACCCAGGGCGCTATTCTGTTGGGGATCGACGATCCGCACATCCACGATCTCGCCGTGGACGTGGGTAAACCCTGCATGCTGATCAACTGCCGCGACCGACGCCAGCGCCTGCCCGCCGTCTCCCCCGATCACCGTGCCATTGGCGAGTTGGCGGCGGAATACCTGTTTGAGATGGGGCACCGGGAAGTGCTGAACGTGCTCTGCCTGCGACGCTACACCATGGAGCTGCGGCTGGCAGGGATCCGCGATGCCTGGCAGGGGCACAACCTCAAATTTAATGACAAACGCGATCTGCTGGTGGTACCGAGCTTCAGCGCCAGAGAGACCGAGGAGCAGGTCAGCGCCTGGCTCCGCCAGATGCAAGATAAAGCGCTGCCGACGGCGTTTCTGGTGGGGGGCGATTTTATGGCGGCGGGCACCATCAGCGCGCTCCAGAAGCACGGTCTGCGCGTTCCGCAGGATGTCTCGGTGATGAGCATTGACGGTTTTAATCTGGCGGCGATTCAGGATGTGCCGTTAACGGCGGTGCATGTTCCACGCGATGAACTGGGAACCGAAGCGGTACATATGCTCCAGCAACGGCTGATTCGCCCGGAGGCACCCGCTGGCACCTTGCTGCTGAACGGGATGCTGGCGGTGCGGGAGTCGGTACGGCGGATACGTCCGGGGAAAAGACGCACCGCCGTGGAGCGGGACGGGCTGTACGACGCTTAAGCCATACCCAGCGCGCGCTTGCCGTGGATATTTAAATCATCCGTGGTGAAGCGCGACTGCCAGTCAGCTTCATAATCCTCGCGCGGGAAATCGCCCGGAGAGGCCCCGGTTTCCAGCGCCGCTTTCACCTTCTTCGCGTAGGCGAGGTTTTTCTCGCACATCGGTGCCGCCGGGATGTACATCACGTTGCCCCAGCCCTGCTGGTTCTCTACCGGGGCCACCGAGTGGATCACATCGCAGTGCCACCACACGGAATCACCCGCTTCCAGCGCCGGAATGCTGGTCAGGGCTTCAATCAACAGCGGATGCCACTTCTCAGAGATCGGCAGTACGCGCCCCGGCGCCACGCCGCAGAGTTCATCTTCCGGCACATCATCCAGCAGCGGACGCAGCAGAATGTAAGCCATCGCTTCCGGGATCGGCACCACATGCAGCAGACCCTGATTCGGGATCATGTCGGAGAGCGCGGTCCAGCCCTGGAAGGTGCGGAACACCGAGCACTTGGTGGTGTTATCCACGGTGTACTCTTCCACTTCGGTACGGTGCGCGGCATTCCACGGATCGTACTGATCGATATTGCCATCAAACACCCGGGCGAAGACCTGCTGATAGGCCGGGAGCAGCCAGCGCTCCAGCGCCCCGGAGTCGGTGTGCGCCCCGAGGCCTTTCGAGGTGGTTCCCGGCGGACGACGGCGAATGCGGTCCGGGTAGATCACGCTCACGTCCGGGTTGAACCACTGTTTGCCGTTGCTCTCAAAGGTCCACAAACGGTTCAGGAACGACTGCACCTGCGCCATCCGTTCGCTCTGGCGGGCTTCCATCTGCGCGTGTGACCAGTAGATCGGGTAGATCTCCGGGCGCGACGCGGTCAGGCTGCCGAAGAAGTTGTCTCCCGGGCCTTTGTAGACCTCATCAAAACGGTTGAGATCCAGATAGTCGAGCATCGCGTTATCCCACGCCAGCGCCTGCTCACGTGGGAAATGACCTTTGATCACCGCACAGCCGCGACGTTTAACCGCCGCGCGCTGTTCCGGGCTGATGTTACCGCTCTGCACGTCGGCAAAGGGGATCACCGGCCAGACAGGATCGCCTTTGCTTTTCAGGGCGTTAATTTCCGCCACCCGGC
Organism: Leclercia adecarboxylata; assembly: GCA_002360945.1. Lineage (GTDB taxonomy): Bacteria > Pseudomonadota > Gammaproteobacteria > Enterobacterales > Enterobacteriaceae > Enterobacter > Enterobacter adecarboxylatus_B. The sequence goes on from DERO01000023.1 coordinate 17,452, forward strand.
TGGCAATCTTATCGCTCAGGCGATTGAACACCGCCTGCACATCACCAATCTGCGCCCGCAGTTCGCGTTTCATCTGGCGGATCGCCGCTTTATGATCAGCAGGCAAGGTTTCACTGGTAAAGGTTAAGGACATAATAGCCTCGCTATCTTTCATTCGAAAGTAAAATTGATTACAAGTGATACTTTAGGTTAAAAATAAGTTAAAGCAAGTTAAAAAACTTGATGAAGTGCACAGGCTGAGAAAAAAGAAGGGGGGTCGCCGGAGCAGGCTCCGGCGAGGGGATCAGTGGCTGAAAGGTGGGGTGTTATCGAGGACGGCCTGAATCACGTTCAGCGCGCCCTGGTGGTTATTATCGTCGGCCTGATAGCGGGTGAGGGCTTTAATGCTCTCGCTCGCGTTACCCATGGCAAAGGAGTAGTGGGCAAACTTCAGCATTTCGGCGTCGTTACCGCTGTCGCCAATCGCCACGCACGCCTGCGGAGAGATCTGCCAGCGCTTCAGCAGACGGCTGAGGCCGTTGGCTTTATGCAGGCCGGGGATGATCAGATCGACAAAACCAAACCCGCTGGTCACCGGCTTCATGATGCCGTCGAGCGAGACATGCAGAGCGTCGATCAGGTTCGGGATATCGCTGTCGGGCAGGTTCAGCGAGAACTTAAACAGCACGTCGTCGATGTCGCGATAGTCGCTGACGCGCTGTAAGCGATGGTAGTGTTTTGACATCAGCGCGACGAACGCCTCGGGAGCTTGGTCGCTGACATAGGCGCTTTCCAGACCGCAGGCAACGAAGTTCAGGGATTTATCTTTCAGCAGCTCGCCAATCACAATCTGCGACTCGTGCTTCGTCAGCTCGCCATGGAAAATCTGCTCGCCGTGATCGAACACCAGCGCGCCGTTTTCCGCCACAAAGGAGATCTGCGATTTCAGCTCCGGGAAGAAGGAGATGAGCTGGTAATACTGGTTGCCGCTGGCGACAACGAACTCAATATTCCGGGCCTGAAGTTGCTGGAACTGCGCCTGAAAGCGGTCACGATCGTACTGCTTGGCGTCATCAAGAAAAGTTCCGTCCATATCGGTGACGATAACTTTAACGGTCATACATTGCGCTCCTGGATATTACTGCGACCAGCAACATTCTAATAACAATGTGACCAAAACCACAAATTTAATTTCGAATGAAAGTAAAAGCCGGGTGGCGGAGGTAAAAGCAAAACGGCAACCGAAGTTGCCGTTTTTGGGTTTTGCTCCCTCTCCCAGTGGGTGTACGGTCCGGGGAC
>DERO01000019.1 GCA_002360945.1 Leclercia adecarboxylata
CCCGCGTACGCATCAGGTCATCCGACGATACAACATCTGGTACTACCCGTGGTACGGACGTGGCCTGTTACAGCTTACCAGTCCAGTGAATTACTTCGAGTATTTCAGCTTCAGAGGACGAACCTGCTCTGAAAATATCACGAACACTCTGATAAACGAATATAATCGTCTTTATGCACACCGGCCCCTTCGCTACTCGGATAATCACCTGTCTGATGCGGAAAACTACGTCCCTGAGAACATTATCCGATGGCGGGATAACGTCAGTAGCGACCGCCATGAGGCGGCAAGCAGCGCCGGGTTTTACTGGGTGGCAAGGGATATGTCCCCCTACGCTGATGCCGAACACGTGCTAGAGCGGTGCAGCGTCACTCCCCGACGGAGTGGTATAAAGATTTACTACCGCAGCCCGGCCTTCTGGCGGGCCAGCGCCGCCGTTAACCAGCCAAACCAGGTGAGCAACACCGAATATCAGGGGCTGAATGGTTTTGATACCCGCTGCTGCGTCTACGGCAGCGCGATAGCCGTCCTTACCGAGCAGAAATTCCCGGACAGCCATAACAACCCGGTCAACGAAAAACCCGAATCAGACCAGCTAAGGAGAGGCTGATGAAGAAATTATTACTATTAGTGGTTATCCCTTTTTTTTCCTTAGGAAAAATAACGCCGGAGATAACCACGCCAGACAGCTTCAGTGAGTTGTCTTTCGACCAGCTAACATTACACAGAGGCAACTACCTGGCGAACACGGCTGACTGCGGAATGGTTTCATTAAAATTATTCCACCCAGCAGAGCATAATAAATACCCGCCTTCAGCATCCTGGCTTTGCCTGTTTCCTGTTGATGTAATCAAAGACGGATACGGCCCAAACAGGTCGCTTACTGAAAAGGTCTATTTTGATAAAAAAACGGATCTGTGGAAAAAGAAAAAATATAACCGGAACAGAGAAGAAACCCGGCGTTCTCTGGTCGTTTATGGTATCAACAACCTGAACGAGTTGCAGCCTCTGGAGCTGTATAACATTCAGTCTATCAATGCCCGTGGCTATGCGGTTATAGACAGCAATATTCCCCTAGAGGAAAAGCAGAAAGGAGTGAAGAAAAAACTGTCATTCTGCCTTATACAAAATCAGAGCTATTCAGCATTCTGTGGTTCAGGATCAATCATTGATGAAGAAAATGGAAAAGAAATCGATTTCACCCCATACATGCTCAAGTCTCTTGAAACAGTCGAAATAGGTCTGCCGGAAAAATCAAATAACTGATGGTGGATGAAATTTGCCTTAAGCTTAATTCAGAGCCATATAGATAACTAAGGTCCTCACAAGCAAAAGAATCCAATAAGGATTTTTTTGTTTATCCCGGCTTACCATAATCTCTGAATGTGATTTTTGTTTGCACTGAGCTTCAGGCTCCTACTACAACAACGAGCGGATAAGCCTGAAATTACATGGCCTGAGTCCGGTTGAATACCGGACTCAGGCCATGAAAGCCGCTTAACATGAACTGTCCAATTTTTGGGTGCAGTTCAACTGGCGGGCTTTTTTTTAGCTCTCAATGGCGGTCTGAGGCGACGGCTGCATGGTCTCGCCCTCTTTCATCCAGGGCGCATGCAGCACCATGCTTGGCAAGGCCAGTTTAACCCCCTCATCATTCAGACTCTCCAGAATGCGAATGTTGATCTCCTGCTGGATATCCATGTACTTGTTGTAATCCGCGGTGTTGACGATATGCACCACTTCAAAGGTGAGCCTGTCTTTGTCAAAGCCAAGCAGGTGGGCACGGTCAAAGCGCGTTTCGCCAATGTCAGTGATGATCTTCTTCACGTTATCGCCAATGACCCGCAGCTTCTCCGGCGGCGTATCGCTGGCCACACCGAAGGTAAAGACGATACGACGGGTCTGCATCCGCTTGTAGTTATGCAGGGTTTGCTGAAGCAGGATCGCATTACCGCAGACAATCTGTTCCCCGCTCAGGCTGCGAATACGCGTCGTCTTGAGGCCGATATGCTCCACCGTCCCGGCAACGTCGTTAAACACCACAAAATCGCCAATCTCGAAGGGCTTGTCGAAGCCAATGGAGAGCGAGGCGAAGACGTCGCTGAGGATGGTCTGTACCGCCAGCGCAATGGCAATACCCCCTACCCCAAGGCTGGCCACCAGCGCCGTGATGTTGACGCCTGCGTTGGCCAGAATCGACAGCAGCATCACTGACCAGACAATCGCCCGCAGGATCATCCCGGTGATCACCAGGGTGACCGGGTTTTTATGGCTCCCCGGCGCGAGCATCACGTGCCGTAGCCAGGAGACCACCCCCTGGTCCATCCACAGCGCCACCTGAATCGCCAGCACCAGGAACCAGGCGTGGCTCAGGGCACCGTAGAGGCGATCCGGCAGTTCAACAAATCGCAGGCTAAACAGGAAGGCGACCACGAACAGCAGCACCCGGCTGGTTCGGTTGAGTATCTCCGTGAGGATAAAATGCATCTTGTGGGTGGCGGGATGTTTGTCACCCCAGTTGGTAATGCCCTTATGGACAAAGGTGATGAGGCGTTTCAGTAGCCAGTAGATCAGCAGGGTGACCACCGTGACGGTGGCAAAGCCAATCCAGAATCTGGGGGTCATCATTAACGTCAGAAAATCGAAATGTGACAAAAACTGCATTGTCCCTTCTCCCTTTACGCAAAAAAGAAAAGTATAGACAGTGAGCGTGTGCAGCCTACAGAAATGAGAAAACCGCCCAGATGGGCGGTTTTATTAGGGGGCGTTGCCGTATTACAGCGCTTTCAGAATCGCATCCACGCTGGCTTTGGCATCGCCAAACAGCATGTGGGTGTTCTCTTTAAAGAACAGCGGGTTCTGTACCCCAGCGTAACCGGTGTTCATGGAGCGTTTGAAGACGATAACGTTCTGCGCCTTCCACACTTCCAGAACCGGCATACCGGCGATCGGGCTCTTCGGATCGTCCTGCGCGGCCGGGTTAACGGTATCGTTCGCGCCAATCACCAGCACAGTGTCGGTGTCGGAGAAATCATCGTTGATCTCGTCCATCTCCAGCACAATGTCGTAAGGCACTTTCGCTTCCGCCAGCAGCACGTTCATGTGGCCCGGCAGACGTCCGGCAACCGGGTGAATACCAAAGCGCACCTTGATGCCACGGGCACGCAGACGCTCGGTGATTTCCGCAACCGGATACTGAGCCTGGGCTACCGCCATGCCGTAGCCCGGGGTGATGATCACCGAGTGCGAATTTTTCAGCAGGTCAGCGGTATCTTCCGCGTTAATCTCGCGATGTTCACCCACCTCTTCGTCACCGTCGGAGGTTTGTCCGTCGGTACCAAAGCCCCCGGCAATCACGCTGATGAACGAGCGGTTCATCGCCTTACACATGATGTAGGAGAGGATCGCACCGCTCGAGCCCACCAGCGCACCGGTGACGATCAGCAGGTCGTTGCTCAGCATAAAGCCCGCCGCCGCCGCCGCCCAACCGGAGTAGGAGTTCAGCATCGAGACCACCACAGGCATATCCGCGCCACCGATGGAGGCCACCAGGTGCCAGCCGAAGGCCAGGGCGATAATGGTCATCACCAGCAGTGCCAGAACCTGCATGCCCACGCTGTCGGTACGCACGAACACCACAAGCAGCACGAAGGAGACGACCAGCGCGGCCAGGTTCATCTTGTGACGGTTTGGCAGCATCAGCGGTTTAGAGGAGATCTTGCCGCGCAGTTTGCCGAACGCCACGATAGAGCCGGTAAAGGTCACCGCACCGATGAAGATCCCGAGGAACACTTCGGTCAGGTGGATGTTCACCAGAATCGGCTCCATCCCCGGCTCGTGATACAGGTAGCTGTTAAAGCCGACCAGCACCGCCGCCAGACCCACGAAACTGTGCAGGATCGCCACCAGTTCAGGCATTTCGGTCATTTCAACGCGTTTGGCAAGACGGATACCAATCGCACCGCCGATGATCATCGCCACCAGGATCCACGCGACGTTGCCGGTGTCCGGCCCGAAAATCGTGGCAATCAGCGCAATCGCCATCCCGGCGATACCAAAGTTGTTACCCTGCTGCGACGTTTCATGTTTTGAAAGCCCCGCGAGGCTGAAAATAAACAGGACCGCGGCAACAATGTATGCAGCTGTAACTAATCCTCCAGACATAGGTTACCCCTTATCCCTTACGAAACATTTTCAGCATGCGCTGAGTCACGGTGAAGCCACCGAAAATATTGATACTGGCGATCAGTACCGCGATAAAACTGAGGAAACTGACCCAGCCGCCGTGACCAATCTGCAATAACGCCCCGACCACGATGATCCCGGAGATGGCGTTAGTGACCGACATCAGCGGCGTATGCAACGCATGGGAGACGTTCCAGACCACGTAGTAACCCACTACGCAGGAGAGCGCGAAGACGGTGAAGTGGCCGAGGAATTCTTTCGGTGCCACGTCTGCCAGCCAGCCGAACAGAATGATAGCCAGCGCCATAAAGGCAAATTTACGCCACGGCGAGGTCGGTTTTTCGGGCTCTTTCGGTGCCGGAGCGGCTTTAGCTGCCGCCTGCGGCTGGGCGGAGACCTGAATTGGCGGTGCCGGCCAGGTAATCTCACCTTCGCGAACCACGGTCACGCCGCGCACGACCACGTCGTCAAAATCAACGGTGATGGTGCCGTCTTTCTCTTTGCACAGCAGCTTCAACAGGTTAACCAGGTTGGTGCCGTACAGCTGGGAGGACTGGGTCGGCAGACGGCCCGGCAGGTCGGTATACCCGATCACCTTCACGCCGTTAGCGGTGGTGGTGACCACGCCCGGGACGGTGTATTCGCAGTTGCCGCCGTTTTGCGAGGCCAGATCGACGATCACGCTACCGGCTTTCATGGAGTCGACCATTTCACGGGTGATCAGCTTCGGTGCCGGTTTACCCGGGATCAGCGCGGTGGTGACGATAATGTCCACCTCTTTCGCCTGGGCGGCGAACAACGCCATCTCGGCTTTGATAAAGGCTTCGGACATCACTTTAGCGTAGCCGTCGCCGCTGCCTGCCTCTTCTTTGAAGTCCAGCTCAAGGAACTCGGCGCCCATACTCTGCACCTGCTCTTTCACTTCCGGACGGGTATCAAAGGCACGGACGATAGCACCGAGGCTGTTAGCCGCACCAATGGCGGCCAGACCGGCAACACCTGCGCCAATCACCATCACCTTCGCCGGAGGGACTTTACCCGCGGCGGTGATCTGCCCGGTAAAGAAGCGACCAAATTCGTGCGCGGCTTCGACGATGGCACGGTAGCCGGCGATATTCGCCATCGAGCTCAGGGCATCCAGCGATTGCGCACGCGAGATACGCGGCACGGAGTCCATCGCCATCGCGGTGACGCCGCGCGCCGCCAGCTTCTCCATCAGCTCCGGGTTTTGCGCCGGCCAGACGAAGCTCACCAGCGTGGTGCCTGGATTGAGCAGTGCGATTTCATTCTCTTCCGGTGCGTTGACCTTCAGAATAATGTCCGAATGCCAGACGTTATCGCCGTCTACAATTTCGGCGCCAGCCTGAATAAACGCCTCGTCATCGAAACTTGCCAGCTTGCCTGCGCCGCTTTCAACCGCGACGGTAAAACCCAGTTTGAGCAGCTGCTCCACCGTTTTTGGTGTTGCCGCTACGCGGGTTTCATTGGCAAACCGTTCTCTTGGTACCCCAATACGCATAGTAATCCCTTCCATCGGTTTTTGATGATGGTTTATCGAACATTCATTACGGGTATACGACAGCAGTGGCATGACTTAGCTTGCCACTCACGCTTACCCGCAGAAAATAAAACAGTAACAAACTTTCTATAACCTACTGAAAATACCGCCTGTGATCCACAGCAAGAAAACACTATTTATGACTTTAACTGTCAAAAATAAGCGATCGGCGTCTCAGACAGGCATATCTGCCTTTATTTCCCCGCCAGGGCCGATGTTTAGCTCAGCCGAAGCGGCAAAAACACGATATAGCCCCAGCCGGAAACAACTTATTAACATTAAATCAACTTGTGAAAGTCATATGCTTTATAAGTTTTACTGGTCAAACGCGTGTTTTTTCAACATATCACTAAATGTTATATATTTTGGCGACTTAGTCCGCACCCGCCGCAAAAAATGCCGCAGACAGCAGCGGGTGTTCAATGCCATAATCGACGACGTTTTCAAATTAACAACTACACCAGTACCTGGTTTGCGTAAGGCGAAGGATTATTTTTATGAAGCTTAAGAACACTCTCCTGGCGTCCGCACTCCTTGCTGCGACCGCCCTGTCTGCCAATGCCGCGACAGAGTTAACGCCGGAGCAAGCGGCTGCAACGAAACCTTACGATCGCGTTTTGATCGTAGGTCGTTTTAACGCAATTGGCGATGCGGTTGCTGCCGCCTCCAAACGCGCCGATAAAGAGGGCGCCGCCGCATTTTACGTCGTGGATAACTCCGATTATGGCAACAGCGGTAACCAACGCGTGCTCGTAGCGCTGTATAAAGACAACGCCCCGAAAGCGGATGAGCAAAAAAACCGCGTCATCAACGGCGTGATGGAGCTGCCGAAAGAGCAGGCCGTTCTGCTTGAGCCGTACGATACCGTCACCGTTCAGGGCTTCTACCGCAGCCAGCCGGATGTGAACGAAGCCATTACCAAAGCCGCGAAGGCGAAAGGGGCTGACTCTTACTACATCGTTCGTCAGATCGATGCCAACGATGGCGGAAACCAGCGCATCACAGCCTATATCTACAAAAAAGACGCTAAAAAACGCGTCCTGCAGAGCCCGGATGCAATCCCGGCTGACTCTGATGCCGGCCGCGCAGCCGTCGCCAAAGGCGGCGAAGAAGCGAAGAAGGTGGAAATCCCGGGCGTGGCCACCAGCGCCGCACCTGGCGCCTCCGTTGCCGGCGTGGGTCGTTTCTTTGAAACCCAGACCACTAAAGGTGGCCGTTACAGCGTGACTCTCGCCGACGGCACCAAAATTGAAGAGCTGAACAACGCCACTGCCGCGCAGATGGTGCCGTTCGACAGCATCAAATTCACCGGTAACTACGCCAACATGACCGAAGTCTCCCACCAGGTGGCGAAACGTGCGGCGAAGAAAGGGGCCAAGTATTACCACATCACCCGCCAGTGGCAGGAACGCGGTAATAACATGACCATCAGCGCCGACCTGTACAAATAAGTAAACCGATACTCAGAGGCGGCGCAATGCCGCCTTTTTTTCGCTTTTTATGCAGAATTCCGCCCTTCCTGATTGCATGCCTTCGTGACACTCCGTAAAATCCCGCGCCTTAGTGTGATCCACCATTTTTATGCGCTTCGACGAAATAATTATTCTGGATCTGACCCTTTTTAAAAAGGAAGCCAATGGAAAAGAAACTTGGCCTGAGCGCTTTGACTGCGCTTGTTTTAAGCTCCATGCTCGGTGCAGGCGTATTCAGTCTGCCGCAGAATATGGCTGCCGTTGCCAGTCCGTCCGCGCTACTTATCGGCTGGGGGATCACCGGTGCAGGGATCCTGCTGCTGGCTTTCGCTATGCTGCTGCTGACGCGCATTCGTCCCGATCTTGACGGCGGCATTTTCACCTACGCCCGTGAAGGCTTTGGTGAGCTGGTGGGCTTCTGTTCCGCATGGGGTTACTGGCTGTGCGCGGTGATCGCCAACGTCTCTTATCTGGTGATCGTCTTTTCTGCGCTGAGTTTCTTTACCGATACCCCTGAGCTGCGCCTGTTTGGTGATGGCAATACCTGGCAGTCCATCGTCGGCTCCTCGGTGCTGCTGTGGTTTGTGCATTTCCTGGTGCTGCGCGGCGTGCAGACTGCGGCGAGCATCAACCTGGTCGCCACCCTGGCGAAGCTGGTGCCGCTGGGGCTGTTTGTCGTGCTGGCGTTTATCGCGTTTCGTCTCGATGTGTTCAGCATGGACTTTACCGGCGTGGCGCTGGGCGTCCCGGTCTGGGAGCAGGTAAAAAACACCATGCTCATCACCCTGTGGGTGTTTATCGGGGTGGAAGGCGCGGTGGTGGTCTCGGCCCGGGCGCGCAATAAACAGGACGTCGGTCGCGCCACGCTGCTGGCGGTGCTGGCCGCACTGGGGGTCTATCTGCTGGTCACCCTGCTCTCCCTGGGCGTGGTAGCCCGTCCGGAGCTGGCAGAGATGCGTAACCCGTCGATGGCGGGGCTGATGGTCAAAATGATGGGTTCCTGGGGCGAAGTGGTGATTGCCGCCGGTCTGATCGTGTCGGTGTGCGGGGCCTATCTGAGCTGGACTATTATGGCGGCAGAGGTGCCGTTCCTCGCCGCCACCCATAAAGCGTTTCCGCGTCTGTTTGCTCGTCAGAACAAAAACAGTGCGCCTTCCGCCTCGCTGTGGTTGACCAACATCAGCGTGCAGGTTTGTCTGGTGCTGATCTGGCTCACAGGTTCGGACTATAACACGCTGTTAACCATCGCCTCCGAGATGATTCTGGTACCCTATTTCCTGGTGGGCGCATATTTGCTAAAAATAGCTACCCGCCCGATGCACACCGTTGTGGGGATGGGGGCCTGTCTTTATGGCTTATGGCTGCTGTATGCCTCCGGCCCGATGCATCTGCTGCTCTCCGTGGTACTTTATGCGCCGGGGCTGCTGGTGTTTATTTACGCCCGTCGCACGCACCAGCTGCAACACGCGCTTAAACGCCGTGAAATGGTGTTGATTGGAATGTTACTGGTTGCCGCATTACCGGCAACGTGGATGCTGATGGGATAATCGACTTTTCCCATCGTCGAACGGTTAAGGAGAATACGATGGGACACGCAAAGCCGCTCCCGATCCTGATTACTGGCGGAGGCCGACGCATCGGCCTCGCGCTTGCCCACCATTTTTTGAATCTTCACCAACCTGTCATTATCAGCTATCGCACGAAATACCCGGCGATTGAGACATTGTGCGAGGCCGGTGCGACCTGCATTCAGGCCGATTTTGCCACGGATGAGGGTATCCTGGCGTTTGCCGAACGGGTTAAATCTGAAACCTCCGGGTTACGCGCCATCATTCATAATGCCAGCGCGTGGATGTCAGAAGCCCCAGGGACCTCGCTCAGCGAAACGCTCTCCTGCATGCTGCAGATCCACGTTCACGCCCCCTATCTGCTGAACCACGCTCTGCAGGATCTGCTGCGCGGGCACGGCCACGCCGCCAGCGACATCATCCACTTCACCGACTATGTGGTGGAGCGCGGCAGCGATAAGCACATTGCCTACGCCGCCAGCAAAGCCGCGCTGGATAACATGACCCGCTCGTTTGCCCGCAAGCTGGCGCCGGAGGTGAAGGTTAACGCCATCGCCCCGTCGCTGATCCTGTTTAACGAGCACGACGATGCCGACTATCGCCAGCAGGCGCTGAACAAATCGCTGATGAAGATCGCTCCCGGTGAAAAAGAGGTGATCGACTTAATCGACTACATTCTGACCAGCTGCTACGTGACCGGCCGGTCGTTTGGCGTCGACGGCGGGCGGCCGTTACGTTAGTGAAAACGGCTCCAGCAGAAGATTAACACCCAGGCGCTGAGGCACCAGCAGACTACCGCCCCGCCCAGCGCCAGGGGCAGACGCATCATCCCGACGAGATACCAGAGCGAAAGCAGATAGAGGAAGTACGGAATAATCGCCCACATCCCGAAGATAATGGTGGTGCGCAGCGCCTCGATGCCGCGCTCGGAGGCAACAATATAGTGGGCTATCAGAGCAAAGGTCGGAAACAGCGGCAACAAGCCGGCGATGTAGTAGTTTTTCGTTTTTGCCAGTATCCCAATCAATAATACCACCAGCGCGCCAATCGCCGCTTTAATCAGCAACCCCATCCCTTTTCCCTTAACAACTAAATAACAATGCCGGGCAGCATAACGGAACGGCAACAATTTGCGAACGATTAATGGAAGGTTAAGGTTGCGCGGTGTATGTTGGCCTTTTCCGCAGACACAGTCGTGCTATGAACAAGATCGTATACGTTGAAGATGAACCCGAAGTTGGCCAGCTGATTGCCGCCTATCTGGGTAAACATGATATGGAGGTCATCGTCGAACCGCGCGGTGACCGGGCTGAAGAGGTGGTGGCACGGGAAAAACCCGATCTGGTGCTGCTGGATATTATGTTACCCGGCAAAGATGGCATGACTCTGTGCCGGGATCTGCGTGCCGTCTGGCAGGGCCCGATTGTGCTGCTGACCTCCCTCGACAGCGACATGAACCATATTTTGTCGCTGGAGATGGGCGCTAACGACTATATTCTCAAAACCACGCCCCCGGCGGTGCTGCTCGCGCGGCTGCGTCTGCATCTGCGCCAGCGCGTTACGGCCTCCAGCGATGCCCCCGCTCCGCTGTTAACCCCCCACAAAGCCCTGCGGTTTGGCACCCTGTCCATCGACCCGGTGAATCGCCAGGTCTTGCTGTCCGGCGAGCAGGTGGCGCTGTCAACGGCAGATTTCGACCTGCTGTGGGAGCTGGCGACCCATGCGGGACAAATCATGGACCGTGATGCGCTGCTGAAAAACCTGCGCGGCGTGAGTTACGATGGCATGGACCGCAGCGTGGACGTGGCCATCTCCCGCCTGCGCAAGAAGCTGCTGGATAACGCCACCGAACCTTTCCGCATTAAAACCGTGCGTAACAAAGGCTATCTCTTCGCCCCGCACGCATGGGACATCTGACACTTCCTCCGGGTACCCTCATGAAAAAGCTGTTCGTGCAGTTTTACCTTCTGCTGTTTGTCTGCTTCCTGGTGATGACCATGCTGGTCGGGCTGGTCTACAAGTTCACCGCCGAGCGGGCGGGCCGGCAGTCGCTGGATGATTTGATGAAAAGCTCGCTCTATCTGATGCGCAGCGAACTGCGTGAGATCCCTCCGCACGACTGGGCACGTACCATCAAACAGCTGGATCTGAACCTGTCCTTCAAACTGCGCATCGAACCGCTGAAGAAGTACGACCTGGATGAGCCGACCATGCAGCGTCTGCGCGGCGGTGACATCGTGGCGCTGGACGAGCAGTACACCTTCATCCAGCGTATTCCGCGCAGCCACTATGTGCTGGCGGTCGGCCCGGTGCCCTATCTCTACTTCCTGCACCAGATGCGCCTGCTGGATATCGCCCTGCTGGCTTTTATCGCCATTTCGCTGGCCTTCCCGGTGTTTATCTGGATGCGCCCCCACTGGCAGGACATGCTGCGTCTGGAGGCCGCTGCCCAACGCTTTGGCGACGGGCACCTGACGGAGCGGATCCACTTCGACAGCGCCTCCAGCTTCGAGCGTCTTGGCGTGGCCTTTAACCAGATGGCCGACAACATTAACGCCCTGATCGCCAGTAAAAAACAGCTGATCGACGGTATCGCCCACGAACTGCGTACCCCGCTGGTGCGGCTGCGCTACCGGCTGGAGATGAGCGAAAACCTGACCGCCGCGGAGTCGCAGGCGCTGAACCGCGATATCAGCCAGCTTGAGGCGCTGATCGAAGAGCTGCTGACCTATGCCCGCCTCGACCGTCCGCAGAATGAGCTAAAGCTCACCTCCCCGGATCTGCCCGCCTGGCTGCGCAGCTACGTGGAGGATGTCCAGAGCGTCAACCCACAGCGCGCCCTGCTGATCGACAGCATGAACGGCGACTATGGCGCGCTGGATATGCGCCTGATGGAGAGAGTACTGGATAACCTGGTCAACAACGCCCTGCGCTACAGCGACAACACCCTGCGTATCTCGCTGCAGCTGAACGGCAGTCGCGCCACGCTGGCGGTGGAGGATGATGGTCCCGGCATTGCGCCGGATGCCCGCCAGCGGGTGTTTGAGCCCTTTGTTCGCCTCGATCCGAGCCGGGACCGGGCCACCGGCGGCTGTGGCCTCGGGCTGGCGATCGTCCACTCTATCGCCCAGGCGCTGGGCGGCGACGTGAGATGTGAAGCGAGCGATCTCGGCGGGGCCCGGTTCTGCTTCAACTGGCCCGTCTGGCATCATATCGCCCTGCCCATCCCTGACTGACCTAAACCGCACGCTGGCCTGACCCTGCGTGCTGTGTTATATAATGAGCATGTTGTAACTAATATGGTGCGCTATGGCAACTTACGATCTCATCGAACGCTTAAACTCAACCTTTCGCCAGATGGAGCACGAGCTGGCGCAACTCACGGACGATCTGCAAACCTGCCGCCTGCTGGCGGGCCGCGTCTTCTCTCTGCCCGATGTCGCCAAAGGTGCCGAGCACGATCCGCTCAATGCCATCGCGGTTAAGCAGCACATCGGCAAGGAGGCGCTGGCGATGGCGCTGCAGCACTATCGTCACCTGTTTATTCAGCAGCAGTCGGAAACCCGCAGCAGCAAGGCCGCCGTGCGCCTGCCAGGGGTGATCTGCCTGCAGAGCGATGCCGCCTACAGGGCGCAGCTGACGGACCAGATCGCGAGCATTAACGTCTTAAAAGCGGAGTTTGAAAAAATTGTCACCGAGGAGTCAGGGCTCGCCCCCGCCGCCCGCTTTGAGTGGGTGCATCATCAGCTGCCGGGTTTGATTACGCTTAACGCCTATCGCACGTTAACGGCGATCAACCATCCCGCCACCCTGCGCTTCGGCTGGGCCAATAAGCACATCATCAAGAATTTCACCCGCGATGAGGTGCTGGCGATGCTGGAAAAAAGCCTGAAATCACCGCGCGCCGTGGCGCCCTGGTCCCGGGACCAGTGGGTGGAGCGGCTGGAGGCAGAATATACCGCTATCCACGCCCTGCCGGCGGAGGCGCGGCTGAAGATCAAACGGCCGGTAAAGGTGCAGCCTATTGCCCGGGTCTGGTATGCCGGACAGCAGAAGCAGGTGCAGTACGCCTGCCCGACGCCGCTGATCGCCCTGTATGACGCCGAACAGGGCGCGGTGATCCCGGACATTGGTGAGCTGCTGAATTACGATGCGGACAACGTTCAGCATCGCTATAAGCCGCAGGCACAGCCGCTGCGCTTGATTATCCCGCGGCTGCACCTGTACGTGGCAGAGTAGCTATTTCAGGCTGCCGACCATCTCTTCCGGGCGGACCCAGGTGTCGAACTCGGCCTCGGTGAGATACCCCAGCGCCAGGGCAGAGGCTTTCAGGGTCAGCCCCTCTTTGTGGGCTTTCTTGGCAATTTCCGCCGCCTTGTCATAGCCGATATGGGTATTGAGCGCCGTCACCAGCATTAACGATTCGTTAAGCAGCTGGCTGATGCGCTCGCGGTTAGGCTCGATACCCACCGCGCAATGCTCGTTAAAGCTCTCCATGCCGTCCGCCAGCAGACGCACCGACTGCAAGAAGTTATGGATAACCATCGGGCGATAGACGTTCAGCTCAAAGTTGCCCGAGGCCCCGCCCATGTTCACCGCCACGTCGTTGCCCATCACCTGACAGCAGAGCATGGTCATGGCTTCGCACTGGGTCGGGTTGACCTTGCCCGGCATGATGGAGCTGCCCGGCTCGTTCTCGGGAATGCTTATTTCGCCGATGCCGCAGCGCGGCCCGGAGGCCAGCCAGCGCACGTCGTTGGCGATTTTCATCAGCGAGGCCGCCAGCCCTTTCAGCGCCCCATGGGCATGCACCAGCGCGTCACAGGTCGCCAGCGCTTCAAACTTGTTCGGGGCGGTGACAAACGGCTGCCCAGTGATGGTCGCCAGCTCCTCGGCCACGCGTACCGCGTACTCGGGATGGGTGTTGAGTCCGGTGCCCACCGCGGTACCGCCCAGCGCCAGCTCCGCCAGGTGCGGCAGGCTGTTGTCGATATGGCGCAGGTTGTGTTCAAGCATCGCCACCCAGCCGGAGATTTCCTGGCCGAGGGTCAAAGGCGTGGCATCCTGTAGATGGGTACGACCAATTTTGACGATCCCGGCGAAGGCCTGGGCTTTGTCATCAAGGGTCTGCTTGAGCACGTTCAGCTGGGGGATCAGCTGTTCACGCAGGGCAATGACCGCCGCCACGTGCATCGCCGTCGGGAAGACGTCGTTGGAGCTCTGGCTTTTGTTGACGTCATCGTTGGGGTGGATTTTGCGCTCCATGCCCCGCACCCCGCCGAGCAACTCGCTGCCGCGGTTAGCCAGCACCTCGTTCATGTTCATGTTGCTCTGGGTGCCGGAGCCGGTCTGCCAGATGGCGAGGGGGAATTCATCAGGATGCTTGCCCGCCAGCACTTCATCGGCAGCACTGATAATCGCGGTGGCTTTTTCCGCCGCCAGCAGGCCCAAATCCTGGTTCACTTTGGCGGCCGCGCGTTTGGTCAGGGCCAGGGCCTGGATCAGCGAGACCGGCATTTTTTCAGTGGAAATACGGAAATGTTCCAGCGAACGCTGGGTTTGCGCGCCCCAGAGCTTGTCCTGCGGGACGTCGATGGCACCCATCGAATCTTTCTCACTGCGTGAGGTGGTCATTACTTTCTCCTTGATAACACTGAAGTGGATTGCTCACAGCTCAAAGAAACAAGTATTGATGAGAACGGGGAAAGGGTATGGCGCTTTGTGCGCTCTTTTTGTTGCCGGGCTGTGCCGCCCGGCAGGTTTTTCACACTACTTCACACAGGCCGCACACTGTGAAGACTGGATCTGTTTGAAGAAGTCGTTGCCTTTGTCATCCACGAGGATAAACGCCGGGAAGTCTTCCACTTCAATTTTCCAGATCGCTTCCATGCCCAGCTCAGGGTACTCCACGCACTCGAGGCTCTTGATGCTGCCCTGGGCCAGGACCGCAGCCGGGCCGCCGATGCTGCCGAGGTAGAAGCCGCCGTGCTTGTGGCACGCGTCGGTCACCTGCTGGCTGCGGTTGCCCTTCGCCAGCATGATCATGCTCCCGCCGTTAGCCTGCAACTGGTCTACGTAGGAGTCCATACGCCCGGCGGTTGTCGGGCCTAAGGAGCCGGAGGCATAGCCGTCAGGCGTTTTCGCCGGGCCCGCGTAGTAGATCGGGTGATCCTTGATGTACTGCGGCAGCCCTTCGCCGTTATCCAGGCGCTCTTTCAACCTGGCGTGCGCGATATCGCGGCCCACGATAATGGTGCCGTTCAGGGAGAGACGGGTGGAGACCGGGTACTGGGACAGCTGAGCCAGGATCTCGCTCATCGGACGGTTCAGGTCAATACGTACCGCCTCGCCCTCGCCCGCTTTACGCAGCGCTTCCGGGATGTACTTGCCTGGGTTGTTCTCCAGTTTTTCGATCCAGATACCGTCGCGGTTGATCTTAGCCTTAATGTTACGGTCTGCGGAGCACGAAACGCCCATGCCCACCGGACAGGATGCGCCGTGGCGCGGGAGACGAATAACGCGGATATCGTGGGCGAAATATTTGCCGCCAAACTGCGCACCGAGGCCGAGGTTCTGCGCTTCCACCAGCAGCTCTTGTTCCAGCTGGACGTCGCGGAACGCCTGGCCGTGCTCGTTACCTTCGGTCGGCAGGCCATCGTAGTATTTGGTCGAAGCCAGCTTGACGGTCTTCAGGGTGCTTTCCGCCGAGGTGCCGCCGATGACAAACGCAATATGGTACGGCGGACAGGCCGCGGTGCCGAGAGTACGCATCTTCTCCACCAGGTAGTTCTTCAGCTTGCCCGGGGAGAGCAGCGCTTTGGTCTCCTGATAGAGATAGGTTTTGTTGGCTGAACCGCCGCCTTTGGCGATGCAGAGGAATTTATATTCGTCGCCATCGACGCTGTAGAGGTCGATCTGCGCCGGCAGGTTGGTGCCGGTGTTCACCTCTTTGTACATATCCAGCGCGGCGTTTTGCGAGTAGCGCAGGTTATCTTCGATGTAGGTGTTGTACACACCGTGGGCCAGGGCCGCTTCATCGCCGCCGCCGGTCCAGACGCGCTGGCCTTTTTTACCGGTAATGATGGCGGTGCCGGTGTCCTGGCAGGTCGGCAGAATGCCTTTCGCCGCGATATCGGAGTTACGCAGGAACTGCAGGGCGACGTATTTGTCGTTCTCACTGGCCTGCGGGTCGCTGAGGATATCGGCCACCTGCTGCTGGTGCGCCGGACGCAGCATGAAGGAGGCGTCGTGGAAGGCCTGTTGCGCCAGTAAGGTCAGCGCCTGCGGGTCAACCTTCAGGATCTCCTGACCTTCAAACTCAGAGACTGACACGTGGTCGCGGGTTAACAGATAGTATTCGGTCTGATCCTTCGCCAGCGGGAAAGGATCCTGATAATGGAAGGGTTTATTCGACATTGATCTCTCACTTACTGCCTGGGTCTGATTATGTAGAGCAGATGTTCCGCTGCCCCGATTAAAAGCGAGTTGGCTTATCCTACACAATTTTTTAACAAAAACTGAGACTAGTACGACTTTTTCCGTGCGCAGGTTACTTCCGGGTGGTTTATTGCTTTAATACGGGCAGTTAATTCCACATTTGAAACAGGGCTTGATAATGCAAAAACTCATTAACTCAGTGCAGAACTACGCCTGGGGAAGTCAAACTGCGTTAACGGATCTCTACGGTATCGCCAATCCGGACAACCTGCCGATGGCAGAGCTGTGGATGGGGGCGCACCCGAAGAGCAGCTCAAAAATTGACGGTGCCAGCGGGGTGCGTTCCCTGCGCGAGGTCATCGATGCAGATAAAGCCACGCTGCTGGGCGCGAAGGTCGCCGAGCGTTTTGGCGAGCTGCCGTTCCTCTTTAAGGTATTGTGCGCCGATCAGCCGCTCTCCATTCAGGTTCACCCGAACAAGCAGGCCTCGGAAGAGGGTTTTGCCAAAGAGAACGCGGCCGGTATTCCACTGGATGCTGCCGAGCGTAACTACAAAGATCCGAACCACAAGCCGGAGCTGGTCTTTGCCCTGACGCCTTTCCTGGCGATGAACGCCTTCCGCGAGTTCTCGGAAATCGTCTCCCTGCTGCAACCGGTGGCCGGGGCGCACAGCGCCATTGCCCACTTCCTCGAAAAGCCGGATGCCGATCGCCTGAGCCACCTCTTCGCCAGCCTGCTTAATATGAAGGGCGATGAGAAATCCCGCGCATTGGCGGTGCTGAAAGCAGCGCTCAACAGCCAGCAGGGTGAGCCGTGGCAGACCATCCGCGTGATTTCAGAATTCTACCCGGACGACAGCGGCCTGTTCTCTCCGCTGCTGCTGAACGTGGTGAAACTGGAGCCGGGCGAAGCTATGTTCCTGTTCGCCGAAACCCCGCACGCCTACCTTAAGGGCGTGGCGCTCGAGGTGATGGCCAACTCCGATAACGTGCTGCGTGCCGGCCTGACGCCGAAGTACATCGACATCCCGGAGCTGGTGGCTAACGTCAAATTCGTCGCCAAACCGGCGAATGAACTGCTGACCCAGCCGGTGAAAAACGGCGCAGAGCTGGACTTCCCGATCCCGGTGGATGACTTTGCCTTCTCGCTGCACGATCTCAGCAGCGCAGAGACGCAGATTGCCCAGCAGAGTGCGGCAATTCTGTTCTGCGTCGAGGGCGAAGCGGTGCTGAGTGCGGGCGACGAACGTCTGGTGCTGAAGCCGGGCGAGTCGGCGTTTGTTGCCGCCAACGACTCGCCGGTTAGCGTCAGCGGCGTCGGCCGTCTGGCCCGGGTTTTCAACAAGCTCTAGCGGCTGGCTGAATTTTTTAACAATTATTGCTAAGCTATTGGTAATCTTATGACCTCACCGGGCGGTTTTCACCGCTCGGTTTCATTTTAGGGATAATCACGATGAAGAAATCGGTTGTAGCTGCAGGCGTTATTGTTGCATTAGGGGTGATCTGGACGGGGGCTTCCTGGTATACCGGGAAACAGCTGGAGAGCCATCTGGCTGAAATGGTGGCGCAGGCGAACAGCGAACTTAAGCGCACCGCACCGGAAGCCGGGCTGGAGCTGAGCTATCAGGATTACCAGCGCGGCCTGTTCAAAAGCCATCTGCAGCTGGTGCTGAAACCGATCGCGGGCACGCAAAACCCGTGGCTGCAGCCAGGACAAAGCCTGGTGCTGAATGAAGTGGTCGATCACGGCCCCTTCCCGCTGGCCCAGCTGAAACACTTCAACCTGATCCCGTCCATGGCCTCGGTAAAAACCACGCTGTTGAACAACGAGGCCTCTAAGCCGCTGTTCGATCTGGCGAAGAATGAATCCCCGTTCGAGGCCAATACCCGCATCAGCTATGCCGGTGATACCAGCACCGATCTCGCCCTGAAAGCGTTGAACTACGAGAATGGCGACGAGAAAGTGGCCTTCAGCGGCGGTAATTTCAAACTGGATGCCGATCGCGACGGCAATAGCTTCTCCCTGAAAGGTGAAGCAGCAAGCGGCCTGGTCAATGCGGTGAACGAATACGGCCAGAAAGTGCAGCTCACCTTCAACAACCTGAAAACCGACGGCAACAGTCGTCTGACCGACTTTGACGAGCGGATCGGCGATCAGAAAGTGACCCTCGATAAGCTGGCTATCGCCATTGAAGGCAAAGAGATGGCGGTGCTGGAAGGTACGGACCTGAACGGTAAGGCTGAACTGTCGAAAGACGGCAAGAGCGTCAACAGCCAGGTGGATTACAGCCTGAAGAGCCTGAAAATACAGAATCAGGACATGGGTACCGGCAAGCTAACGCTGAAAATCGGCAATATCGATGGCCAGGCATGGCACCAGTTCAGCCAGCAGTATCGCGCTCAGAGCCAGGCGCTGCTGGCCGATAAAGAGCTGATGACCAACAACCCGGCGCTCTATCAGCAGAAAGCGGCGGAAGCCTTCTTCAGCAACCTGCCGATCCTGCTGAAAGGCGAACCGGTGGTCACCCTGGCACCGCTGAGCTGGAAAAACAGCAAAGGCGAGACCAACTTCAACCTCTCCCTGTTCCTGAAAGATCCGGCTACCGCCACGGGTGAAGCCCAGACGCTGGCCCAGGAAGTGGATCGCAGCGTGAAATCGCTGGAGAGCAAGCTGACCATCCCGATGGACATGGCCACCGAGTTCATGACCCAGATTGCGAAGCTGGAAGGCTATAACGAGGATGATGCCGGTAAACTGGCCAGCCAGCAGGTGAAAGGCCTGGCGGCGATGGGTCAGATGTTCCGCATTACCACCGTGGAAGATAATGTAATCAGCACCAGCCTGCAGTACAGCAACGGGCAGGTGACGCTGAACGGGCAGAAAATGCCGCTGGAAGAGTTCGTCGGCATGTTTGGCGTTCCAACGCTGAATCTGGCCGTACCGGACGAGCCTGCCGCACCGGCGGTGCCGGCCCCAGCGCCTGCGCCTGCGCCTGCGCCTGCGGTTCCGCAGCAGTAAACGGCAAAACCCCTCTGCGGAGGGGTTTTTTATTGCCGATCACCCTTTCCAGCCGGTGAGGAAGTCCATCAGCAGGGCGTTCACCTTCTCAGGTTGTTCCTCCTGCGGCAGATGACCGCACTCTTCAATGGCATAAGCCCTGAGATCGTCCGCCATCTCCGCCCAGACGCTCTGCATATCGAACAACTTACCCACGGCGTGGAAGTCATTACCCCATAGCGACATCACCGGACAGGCGATTTTAACCTCCGCGTCGGCCAGATCCTGCGCCACATCCTCGGCGTTGGCGCGATAGTCCGCCATCGCTCCGCGTACGGCACCGGGTGCCTGATAAGCCCGGACGTAGGTATCAAAGGCCTCGCCGCTAATGGTGGCGGGATCGAAGGTCCAGTCTGAGAAGAAATGGCGCAACCAGATATGCTCCCTACCCGCAATCAGGGCTTCCGGCAGATCGGGCACCAGATGGAACAGGAAGAACCAGTAGGCGCGGGCGATGGAGGCGTTGAGATCGCGTGCCACGATACGCGTCGGCACGTTGTCCATCACTACCAGGCGGTCCACCAGCTCAGGATAATCTTTGGCAAAGCGGGTAGCGACGCGCGCGCCACGATCGTGCCCCACCAGCACCACTTTATTCAGCCCCAGGGCGCGCATCAGCTCCCGGATATCCCGCGCCATGTTGCGTTTATCGTAGCCGGAGGCCGGTTTATCGGTCTCGCCGTAGCCGCGCAAATCCGGAGCAATGACCCGGTAGTGCTTTGACAGAACCGGAATTTGATAGCGCCAGGCGTAATTGGTTTCCGGAAAACCGTGGAGCAGGATCACCGGAGCACCTTCACCCTCTTCAACCACAAACTGACGAATGCCGTTAGCCGTTACGGTGTAACTTTTCATAGTATTTTCCTTGTCTTATTTCAGCAGCGGCACGTCGGTTGCACGTTGATACGGGCCATAGATTACCGGGTTCCAGCTGTACCCCTGCGTATTGGTCGTGATGTGGCCGATGCCCGGGAAGGCCAGGTGCGCTGCCGCCATCCACTCGCCATCTTTCGCCAGGGCGTTAAACTCCTGCCCACGGGATGCGGTGGCTTTCTTCGCATCCACGTCAAAGCGAATCGACACTTCCGGATGCGGGAACTGCACCGCCGGAGCGTGGATCAGATCTCCGATAAAGTTGATGGCCTGCCCTTCAGAGGCAAAACGATACACCGTGCTGCCCGGAGTGTGGCCGATGGCGTAGGCCGTCTGGACTTCAGGGATTGGCGAGGCGGGCGGAACGAAGGTTTTCAGTTTTCCGGCCGCTTTAGAGGCTGCCAGGGCGCGTTGGGCGATAGCGAAATACTCCTTCGCATTGGCGGGCGCGCTGGCCTCTTTGGCCGGATCCAGCCAGAAGTCGGCTTCGCCCTGCGGCACCCAGACGGTAGCATTGGGGAACAGCGCCTTACCGGCGGCATCGCTCAGGCCGCAGACGTGGTCCAGATGGAGATGGGTCAGGAAAATGGTATCCACCTGCTCAGGGCGATATCCGGAGGCCTCCATGTTGGGAATTAACTGCCCGGCGGTTTGCGGCACGCAGTGGCCCGCCCCGCTGTCTATCATCACCAGATGTTTACCGGTATTCACCAGAAAAGCGTTGAAGGAGGTGGGCATGCGCTCGGCATCAATCTTATGCTGCGCCAGCAGTTCACGGATTTTGTCCGCTGAGAGCCCTTTTAACAGCGCCGGCGAGAGATCGTTGTAGCCATCGAAAAGCGCCGTCACCTCATTTTGCCCCACCGCCAGGCGGTAATAACCCGGCACCTGCTGGCGCACCTGCGCGGGGGCATCTGCCCAGACGTGGCTGGCTAAAAACAGGCCGCTGAGGGCTAAAACCGTGGTCATTTTTTTCATCGTCACTCCGAATTTACTGTTTATCAGGATGTGGAGTGACTATGGCGCTATAACGATAATTAGTGTAGATGTGTAACTTGATACGCCAGTATAACGGGAAGCGAGATAATGAGACTGGACGATGTGGAAGTGTTCGTTGAAGCGATAAAAGCGGGGAGCCTGGCGGGGGCCGCGCGTCGGCTGTCGATGAGTGCCATGGCGGCGTCGCGCTGCCTCAATAACCTGGAAGCGGAGCTGGGCGTCCGGCTGGTGCATCGCACCACGCGCTCCCTGTCACCCACCAGCGACGGCGAGGTTTTCTTGCCCCATGCCCAGGCGCTGCTGGAAGACAAGACCAATGCCCTGGCCGACCTGTTTCCCGATGGCGCCCACCTTTCCGGGCGGTTGCGCATCACCGCCTCGGCGGCGTTTGGTCGTAAGATTGTCGCCCCGATGCTGCCAGACTTTATGCGCCAGCATCCTGCTCTGCAGGTCGATTTGCTCGCCACCGATGAGCAGGTGGATATTGTCGGGAAAGGGATCGACGTGGCGCTGCGTATCGCCCCGCTGCGAGACAACCGGCTGGTTGCCCATCGCCTCTGTGATAATCCCCGCGACCTGTGCGCCAGCGCCGATTATCTGGCGACGAACGGCTACCCGAAAACGCTCAGCGATCTGGCATCGCACAGCTGCCTGACCACCTCTGACACCACCCACTGGTGGTTTGAGCAGGCCGGGCAGCGGAGCAGACAAAAAGTGTCGGGGCGATTTTCGGCGAATTCCATTGAGGCGATTTTTGAGGCGTGCGTGGGAGGCATGGGCATTGCCAACTTATCCCGCTGGTACGTTGGGCCCACCCTTGCGCAAGCCCAGCTGGAGCGGATCGTGCTGGCGGACGCCGAGCCGGAAGCGCTGGCCGTCTGGGCCGTTTACCCCACCTCCCGGCTGATCCCTGCGAAGGTGCGTAAGTTTGTCGAGGCGCTGGAGGCGCGGCTGGTGCAAAACCCGCTCACGCCACCCTCCTGAAGCTATTTCACCGTGACTAAGCGGGCAGAGACAATCTGGTGCCCGGCCGGCACGTCGGATTTCTCAATCCGCTGCATAATGCGGTCTGCCAGGGTGTAGCCCATCTCGCGTGCCGGGGTGGTTGCCCAGACGATGGGCAGATCGTCCAGCGCGTTTTCTGACACATCCGCAAAAGCACCAAGCGCCACCTGATGCCCGAAGAAGGTTTCAACCCCGCCTTCCCCGCTCTGGCGTCCGGCGCGGATCAAACCAAACCAGGCCCCCATGGCGATGACGTCGTTGTAGCAAATCACGGCGCTGATGGTCGGGCTGGCGCGCAACAAGGCACCGATCGCCTCTGCCGCCTGCTTCTGACTGGATCCACACTCCACCACCCATTCACTGTGGAACGGGAGGCCGTATTTGATCAGCGTCGAGCAGTAACCGCCCACCCGTTCGGCGCGGGTCAGGGACGAGCTTTGCCCGCCCAGCCAGGCAATCCGCTGATGGCCGCGACGAATAAGATGTTCGGTCAGCATTTGTGCCGCCTGCATGTTGTCCGGGCGCAGGGTGTCGGCTTCGTCGAGATAGCTGGCGCGGGAGGCAAATACCAGCGGAACGCCCTTCTCCGCGGCCCGTTCGCACAGCGCATTGCTCACGCCGGAGGCCCCGGCAACGATCACGCCATCTACCCCCTGGGTCAGGAGCATGTCGAGGCGCTGGAGCAGCTGATCGGGCTCGCGACCGCCGTGTAGTAAAAAGACCATCCGCCCCTGGGCTTCCAGCGCTTCGGTCAGGCCCGCCGTGAGCTCCGCATAGAACGGGGAGGTGAGGTCGCGGACGATCAGGCCAATCACCCCGCTCTGCCCCCCGCGCAGCGCCGAGGCCTGGCGATTGCGCACAAAGCCCAGCTGCTCCACCGCATCGTTGACGCGCTGACCCGTTGCGGAGGAGATCCGCCCTTTCCCGCTCAGCACCAGTGACACCGTGCTGACGGAAACGCCCGCCGCCAGCGCGACGTCATTGATGGTGATCTTTTTCGCTACAGCCATGTGTTGCCCTGACTCCCTGATAATGAGATCGGTAAAACGTTTTATCAATACGTTATCTTTATACTCCCTGCCAAAGCCTGAGAATGTGATTTAGCGCGCACTAAACTTTGATAAAACGTTTTATCTTCTCGCAGCACTGAGGCAGGTAAACCTATTTTAACAATAAAGGAGTCGTTTTATGACGGCGAAAGCAGCACAAAAAATCTCGCTATGGGAATTTTTCCAGCAACTGGGTAAGACCTTTATGCTGCCCGTGGCTCTGCTCTCCTTCTGCGGGATCATGCTGGGTATCGGCAGCTCGCTCAGCAGCCACGATGTCATTACGCTGATCCCGTTCCTCGGCAACCCTGTGCTGCAGGCGATCTTTATCTGGATGAGCAAGGTCGGCTCCTTTGCCTTTAGCTTCCTGCCGGTAATGTTCTGTATCGCTATCCCGCTGGGGCTGGCCCGCGAAAACAAAGGCGTGGCGGCGTTTGCCGGTTTCGTTGGCTACGCGGTGATGAACCTGGCGGTTAACTTCTGGCTCACCGCCAAAGGCATTCTGCCGACCACCGATGCGGCAGTGCTGAAAGCTAACAACATCCAGAGCGTAATCGGGATTCAGTCTATTGATACCGGGATCCTCGGCGCGGTGATCGCCGGGGTGATCATCTGGATGCTGCACGAGCGTTTCCACAATATCCGCCTGCCGGACGCGCTGGCCTTCTTCGGTGGCACCCGCTTTGTACCCATCGTGACCCTCGTGGTGATGGGGCTGTTCGGTCTGGTGATCCCACTGATTTGGCCGATCTTCGCCATGGGCATTACCGGCATTGGCCGGATCATTAACAGTGCCGGTGATTTTGGTCCGATGATCTTCGGTACCGGCGAACGTCTGCTGCTGCCGTTTGGGCTCCAGCATATCCTCGTGGCGCTGATCCGCTTCACCGAAGCGGGCGGTACCATGGACGTGTGTGGGCACGATGTGAGCGGCGCGCTGACCATCTTCCAGGCACAGCTGAGCTGCCCGACCACCCACGGCTTCTCCGAGAGCGCCACGCGCTTCCTATCTCAGGGTAAGATGCCGGCCTTCCTCGGCGGTCTGCCGGGTGCAGCGCTGGCGATGTACCACTGCGCGCGTCCGGAAAATCGTCATAAGATTAAAGGCCTGCTGATCTCCGGCGTCATTGCCTGCGTGGTGGGCGGTACCACCGAACCGATCGAGTTCCTGTTCCTGTTCGTCGCGCCGGTTCTGTATCTGATTCACGCCGTGCTGACCGGTCTGGGCTTTACCACCATGGCGGTGCTGGGCGTGACCATCGGCAACACCGACGGCAACGTGATTGACTTTGTGGTGTTCGGGATCCTGCACGGCCTCTCCACCAAGTGGTATCTGGTGCCGGTAGTGGCGGCGATCTGGTTCGCGGTGTACTACGGGATCTTCCGCTTCGCCATCACCCGCTTTAACCTGAAAACACCGGGTCGCGATACCGACGCGGCCACCAGCGTCGAGCAGGCTGTGGCGGGTACCATTGGCAAATCCGGCTATAACACCCCTGCCATTCTGGCGGCGCTGGGCGGTGCGGATAACATTACCTCGCTGGATAACTGCATCACCCGCCTGCGCCTGTCGGTCGCGGATATGTCCAGGGTGGATACCAACGCCCTGAAGGCCAACCGCGCCATCGGCGTGGTACAGTTGAATCAGCATAATTTGCAGGTGGTCATCGGCCCGCAGGTGCAGTCAGTGAAAGACGAGCTGGCGACCCTGATGCGAACAGTAGAAGCCTGATGCCTCAGCCCCCTCGCCATGAGGGGGTTTTATTTTAAGGACCAACGTCATGTTTGATTTCTCTACCGTCGTGGATCGTCACGGCACCTGGTGTACCCAGTGGGACTATATTGCCGACCGCTTCGGCGCGGCGGATCTGCTGCCCTTTACCATTTCGGATATGGATTTCGCCACCGCCCCCTGCATCATCGACGCCCTGCAAACCCGCATCGGCCACGGGGTGTTTGGCTACAGCCGCTGGAAGAACGACGAATTTCTGGCCGCGGTAGCCCATTGGTTCCGCCAGCGCTTTGACAGCGCTATCGACACTGACACCCTCGTCTATGGCCCATCGGTGATCTATATGGTGTCAGAGTTGATCCGCCAGTGGTCTGAAGCCGGCGATGGGGTGGTGATCCACACCCCGGCGTACGACGCGTTTTACAATGCCATTGCGGGTAATCACCGTCAGGTGGTCTCCGTCGGTCTGCACAAAACGACGGCAGGTTGGGAGTGCGATATGGCCGCACTGGAAGCGGTACTGGCCCAGCCGCAGAACAAAATTTTATTACTCTGTAGCCCGCACAACCCGACCGGCAAGGTCTGGACCCGGGGCGAGTTAACGACCATGGCTGAACTCTGCGCACGACACGGCGTAGCGGTGATCAGCGATGAGATCCATATGGATATGGTGTGGGGGAATCACAAACATACCCCATGGTGCGACGTGGCACAGGGTCAATGGGCGCTGCTGACCTCCGGCTCCAAGAGCTTCAATATTCCGGCACTCACCGGCGCTTACGGCCTGATTGGCGATGAAACCAGCCGGGCGGCGTATCTCCAGGCGCTGAAGGGACGCGACGGGCTCTCCTCGCCGTCGGTGCTGGCGCTGGTGGCGCATATCGTCGCGTATCAGCAAGGCGAGGCCTGGCTGGATGCCTTGCGCAGCTATCTGGAGGCGAATCTGCGGTATGTGGCCGACACGCTAAATGCCGCTTTCCCTGCGTTAAACTGGCAACCGCCGGAGGCGACCTATCTGGCGTGGATCGATCTTCGCCCGCTCAACATTGACGATAAGGCACTGCAGAAGGTGTTGATTGAGCAGCAGAAGGTAGCGATCATGCCGGGATATACCTACGGCGACGAGGGTAATGGTTTTATTCGTCTCAACGCTGGCTGTCCGCGCAGCAAGCTTGAGGAAGGGGTTAAGCGCCTGAATGCCGGGATCCGCGTGTTACTGTAATTATGTTGCGCAACGGAATTATCCATTGCGCAAATAGCTTTTTCTCTCATTTTGTTTTTATAATAGCTCGCACTTCTACTAATAAAGAGTGCGACCATGATTGATACCACCCTCCCGTTAACTGACGTTCATCGCCACCTTGATGGCAACATCCGCGCCCAGACCATCCTTGACCTGGGTCGTCAGTATAATTTAACCCTGCCCGCACAAACCCTTGAGACACTGATCCCACACGTGCAGGTGACGGAAAACGAGCCGGATCTGGTCAGCTTTCTGAGCAAGCTCGACTGGGGGGTAAAAGTCCTTGCTTCGCTGGACGCCTGCCGTCGCGTCGCCTTTGAAAACATTGAAGATGCCGCGCGCAACGGTCTGCACTACGTTGAGCTGCGCTTCTCGCCGGGCTATATGGCGATGACCCATCAGCTGCCGGTCGCGGGTGTGGTAGAAGCGGTGATTGCCGGCGTGCGCGAAGGCTGCAAGACCTTTAACGTGGAAGCACGCCTGATCGGCATCATGAGCCGCACCTTCGGGGAAGACGCCTGCCTGCAGGAGCTTGAGGCTCTGCTGGCGCACCGGGACCAGATCACCGCCGTGGATCTGGCGGGCGACGAGCTGGGCTTCCCGGGCAGTCTGTTCCTCTCTCACTTTAACCGTGCCCGGGATGCCGGCTGGCACATCACCGTTCATGCTGGTGAAGCGGCGGGCCCGGAGAGCATCTGGCAGGCCATTCGCGAACTGGGTGCCGAACGTATTGGTCATGGGGTGAAGGCGGTCGAAGATCGGGCGCTGATGGACTTCCTGGCGGAACAGCGCATCGGGATTGAATCCTGTCTGACCTCCAACATTCAGACCAGCACCGTGGCGACCCTGGCGCAGCATCCTCTGAAAACCTTCCTTGAGCATGGGGTGATGGCCTCGCTGAACACCGACGATCCGGCGGTTCAGGGGGTTGATATTATTCACGAGTATACTGTTGCCGCTTCGCTGGCTGGGCTCAGCCAGGAGCAGATCCGTCAGGCGCAGATCAACGGCCTGGAGATGGCCTTCTTAACCCCTGGCGAGAAGCAGGCGTTACGCGACAAGGTCGCACGCGGATAAGAAAAAGCCCGGCAATGCCGGGCTTTTTTTATGCCAGAGACAGGGTCGCGCGATGCTTCGCGGATTCAATTCCCAGTTCGATCAGCTCCATAATCTGGATCGCCTGGCTTGCCGGAACCGGGTTTTCACCGTCGCCGTTCAGCGCATCGCGGATCCCGGCATAATAGGCCGGATAGTTACCCGGCAGCGTCAGCCAGGTCTCTTCCACACGCTCTTCCCCTTCCACGCGCGTCAGCACGCCGTCACGCATGTCGTAGCCCCAGTCTTCCTGCGGCAGACGTTCGCCGTTTTTCAGACGATCTTCCTGCGGGTCGAGACCAAACTTCACGTAGCTGCCGCGGGAGCCGTGCACAATATAGCGCGCGGATTCCGCTGCCGCCATCATGGTGCCATGCAGTACCACGCGACGCTGTGGGTAGCTCAGCACGGCGTGGAAGTAGTCGGTAGCCTGTGCGCCAGGTCGCAGCTGGGCCAGATCGACGTTCATGCTCACAGGCAGGCCGAACAGGTTAACGGCCTGGTCGAGGAGATGCGGGGCCAGATCGTACCAGATGCCGCTGCCCGGGCCCGCCTGCTCGCGCCAGCGGTTACGCACCTGCGGACGAAAACGATCAAAATGAGATTCGAAGAAGGCCACTTCCCCGAGGGAACCATCGGCAATCAATGCCTTCACGGTCAGGAAATCGCTGTCCCAACGGCGGTTATGGAACACGGAGAGCAGCTTGCCGAGGCTTTTCGCCAGCGCGTCCAGCTCCCGGGCCTGTGACAGTGTCACGGTAAAGGGTTTGTCTACGACCACATGCTTGCCAGCTTCCAGGGCCGCTTTTGCCAACGGGAAGTGAGTATCGTTTGGGGTCGGGATGACGATCAAATCGATAGTGGGATCGTTAAACAGATGCTTCGGCTCAGAAACCACCGGGACCGTCGGCCAGTCAGCATGCACTTTCGTGGCATCACTGCTGGAAATTGCGGCCAGTTCCATCCCCGGGGTGCCATCAATCAGCGGGGCATGAAACGTTTTACTCGCATAACCATAACCTATTAATCCAACACGGATTTTATCGCTCATGAAGTCGCCTCTCATCTTTTGACACGCATATTTCACACTAACTCTTCATTGCTCACAATAGATTAATCCGGGGTTTCGCGCCTTAAGACGACACAAGCAATCAGTAATTTCTGATTAACAATTATAACTCGCTGAATACAATCGTAAAACATCAATGCAAAGCGCTTGCCGGGAGGCATTCCGCGCTGTAAAATTCTTAATCTGTATTTATGGATAAAACAAAATAACGAATCATGACGACAATTATTAATCGAATTATCGAGTTAGCCGGGTGGATTGTGTTGGGCGTGTCGGTGATATTGCTGGGCGTCGCCAGCCATATCGATAACTATCAGCCGCCAGAGCCGGTCAATAGCGTTACTCAAGCCAAGCCGCATGCACTGATCAAAAATAGTGACATATGATGTCAGTTGCATATTGCCAGCCGTCATGAACAGCGTTAACCTTCATCGCCAGGCGTCGACCGACGCCTGATTTCACCAGTAAAGAATATTCTTATTTTTGTCGATACGCGTCGGCAAATGTTTACGTCATTTTTGTTCCGTTTAGTATTCGACCGAATTACTCCTTTGGTATCACTCCTTCTTATATGGAAAATTATTAATATGACCGTTCAGGACTATTTATTAAAATTTCGCAAGATTAATTCTCTCGAAAGTCTGGAAAAGCTGTTTGATCATCTGAACTACAGCCTGAGCGATAACCAGGAGATCATCAGCATGTACCGCGCTGCGGATCACCGCCGGGCGGAACTGGTCTCTGGCGGGCGTTTGTTCAACATTGGCGAAGTGCCTAAATCCGTGTGGCGTTACGTGCTCTAAGAGGGTAGCCATTCCCTGGAAATGTTATATACTCTCGCCCCTGCTAATTTGCAGATTGCGCTGTTACTGACTTCGGGAGAGAACATGACCACAACGGCTGGAGAAAGAATTAGCGGCTGGTTACTGGCTCCGCTTGCCTGGTTGCTGGTGGCATTATTAAGCGCCTCGCTGGCACTGGTGCTTTACTCTACGGCGTTAATTACGCCGCACGCGTTAAAAACGCTGGGCGCGCAAAATACCACTAATATTGTCATGTGGTTTATTTCTTTCGCCTTTGCGATTGCCATGTGGTACTACACGCTGTGGCTGACCATTGCCTTTTTTAAACGCCGTCGGTCTGTACCTAAACACTATATTATCTGGCTGCTGGTCTCTGTATTACTGGCCATTAAAGCCTTCGCATTTTCGCCGGTCTCCGATGCGCTGGCGGTCCGTCAGTTACTCTTCCCCCTGCTGGTGACCGCGCTGTTTGTGCCCTACTTTAAGCGCTCGGCACGCGTAAAGAACACCTTTGTGAACCCGTAATAACCTTACAGTTAACCTGTTGTCGCCTGCCGCGGTTTGTCCGATAATAGGCGGCTTTTTTATTTCAGGCTGAATAATGACCGATTACTTACTGCTCTTTGTCGGCACGGTGCTGGTAAACAACTTCGTCCTCGTGAAGTTCCTTGGCCTTTGCCCGTTTATGGGCGTGTCCAAAAAGCTGGAAACCGCGATGGGGATGGGGCTGGCAACCACTTTCGTGATGACCCTTGCCTCGATCTGCGCCTGGTGGATTGACACCTGGATCCTGATCCCCCTCGGTCTGACCTACCTGCGCACGCTGGCCTTTATTCTGGTTATCGCGGTGGTGGTGCAGTTCACCGAAATGGTGGTACGTAAAACCAGCCCGGCGTTATACCGCCTGCTCGGCATCTTCCTGCCGCTGATCACCACTAACTGTGCGGTGCTCGGCGTGGCGCTGCTCAACATTAACCTTGGGCACAATTTCCTGCAGTCGGCGCTGTACGGCTTTTCGGCTGCGGTGGGCTTCTCGCTGGTGATGGTGCTGTTTGCGGCGATCCGCGAACGCCTGGTCGCTGCCGATATCCCGGCACCGTTTCGCGGTAACGCTATCGCGCTGGTTACCGCCGGTCTTATGTCTCTGGCCTTTATGGGCTTTAGTGGTCTGGTGAAGTTGTAATGAATGCAATCTGGATCGCCATCGCAGCCATCAGCGTACTGGGGCTGCTTTTTGGCATCATTCTCGGTTACGCCTCGCGCCGCTTCGCGGTGGAGGACGATCCGATCGTAGAAAAAATTGATGAGCTGCTGCCGCAAAGCCAGTGCGGGCAGTGCGGCTTTCCTGGCTGTCGCCCCTACGCTGAAGCGGTGGGCAACGGCGGGGAGAAAATTAACCGCTGTGCCCCCGGTGGCGAAGCGGTGATGCTGAAGATTGCCGCGCTGCTGAACGTGGATCCACAACCGGTCGACGGCGACGAAAGCGCGCAGGAGCCGGTTCGCATGCTGGCGGTGATCGATGAACCTAACTGCATCGGCTGCACCAAATGTATTCAGGCCTGCCCGGTAGATGCCATCGTCGGTGCCACCCGCGCCATGCACACCGTGATTGAGGATCTGTGTACCGGCTGTAATCTCTGCGTCGCCCCCTGCCCGACCCAGTGTATTGAGTTACGCCCGGTAGCGACAACGACCGACAGCTGGAAATGGGATCTTCAGGCCATTCCGGTTCGCAATATTCCTGTGGAACAACATGCTTAAGTTATTTTCTGCCTTCAGAAAAGAGAAGATCTGGGATTTCGACGGCGGTATTCATCCGCCAGAGATGAAAACCCAGTCCAGCGGTACGCCGCTGCGCCAGATCCCGCTGGCCAATCGTTTTGTTATCCCCCTGAAACAGCACATCGGTGCTGAGGGCGAGCTGTGTGTGAAGGTCGGCGACCGCGTGTTGCGCGGCCAGCCGCTGACCTTCGGCCGCGGCCGTATGCTGCCGGTTCATGCCCCGACCTCCGGCACCGTGGCGGCGATTGCCCCGCACACCGTGGCCCACCCTTCCGCCCTCTCTGAGCTGTGCGTGGTCATTGACGCCGACGGCGAAGATCGCTGGATTGAACGCGACGGCTGGAGCGATTTCCGCAGCCGCAGCCGGGAAGAGCTGATTGCACGCATCCACCAGTCTGGCGTCGCCGGTCTGGGCGGGGCGGGCTTCCCGACCGGCAACAAACTGCAGGGCGGTGGCGACAAGATCCAGACTCTGATTATCAACGCCGCCGAGTGTGAGCCGTACATCACCGCCGACGATCGTCTGATGCAGGACTGCGCCGCGCAGATCGTCGAAGGCATCCGCATCCTCGCCCATGTTCTGCAGCCGAAAGAGGTGCTGATCGGCATTGAAGACAACAAGCCGCAGGCCATCTCTATGCTGCGTGCGGTGCTGGCAGGCAGCCACGATATCAGCCTGCGGGTGATCCCGACCAAATACCCGTCCGGCGGCGCGAAGCAACTGACCCAGATTTTAACCGGCAAGCAGGTTCCGCATGGCGGCCGCTCTTCGGATATCGGCGTGCTGATGCAGAACGTCGGCACCGCCTATGCGGTGAAGCGCGCGGTCGTGGACGGCGAGCCGTTGACCGAGCGCGTCGTCACCCTGACAGGGGAAGCCGTCAGCCGTCCCGGCAACGTCTGGGCGCGTCTGGGCACCCCGGTGCGTCATCTGCTTGATCAGGCCGGGTTCTGCCCGAGCGCCGAGCAGATGGTAATCATGGGCGGGCCGCTGATGGGCTTTACCCTGCCGTGGCTGGATGTTCCGGTGGTAAAAATCACCAACTGCCTGCTGGCTCCGTCCGTCAGCGAGATGGGCGAAGAGCAGGAAGAGAAAGGCTGCATTCGCTGCAGCGCCTGCGCCGACGCCTGTCCGGCGGATCTGCTGCCGCAGCAGCTGTACTGGTTCAGCAAAGGGCAGATCCACGATAAAGCGAAATCCCATAACCTGGCCGACTGCATTGAATGCGGTGCCTGCGCCTGGGTTTGTCCGAGCAATATTCCGCTGGTGCAGTACTTCCGCGTCGAGAAGGCAGAAATATATGCCATCGCGCAGGAAGAGAAACGCGCTGCCGACGCCAAAGCGCGCTTTGAAGCCCGCCAGCAGCGCCTGGAGCGCGAGAAAGCCGCCCGCGAAGAGCGTCATAAGAAAGCAGCGGTACAGCCTGCAGCGAAAGATCAGGACGCCATCAATGCGGCCCTGGCTCGCGTGCGGGAGAAGAAAGCCACAGCCGCGCAGGACGTGGTGATCCCGGCCGGACAGCGCCCGGATAACAGCGACGCCATTGCCGCCCGCGAGGCGCGTAAAGCCGAGGCCCGCGCCCGTCAGGCGGAAAAAGCCCAGACCAGCGCCGCGCAGCCGGAGACCGATCCGCGTAAAGCCGGCGTCGAGGCCGCTATCGCCCGGGCGAAAGCGCGTAAAGCCGCGCCGCCGGAGGAGACTCAGGCCGAGGCTGCCCCGGTCGATCCGCGTAAAGCGGCCGTCGAAGCGGCCATCGCTCGTGCCAAAGCCCGCAAAGCGGCCCAGCCGGGCGATATTCAGCTCGAACAGACCCCGGTCGACCCGCGCAAAGCCGCCGTCGAAGCGGCCATTGCCCGCGCGAAAGCCCGCAAAGCGGCCCAGTCCGGGGAAACTCCGGCAGAACCGACACCCGTCGATCCGCGTAAAGCCGCGGTCGAAGCCGCCATCGCCCGTGCGAAGGCACGTAAAGCGGCGCAACAGGAAGAAGAACCGGCAGCCAATGACGATCCACGCAAAGCGGCAGTTGCTGCCGCCATTGCGCGCGTTCAGGCGAAGAAAGCCGCACAGAAGGCAGTTAACGAGGATTAAATGGTTTTCAGAATCGCAAGCTCCCCTTATACCCACAACCAGCGCCAGACATCGCGCATCATGATGCTGGTCTGTCTGGCCGCGCTGCCGGGCATCGCCGTTCAGGTCTGGTTCTTCGGCTGGGGTACGCTGCTGCAGATCGTTCTCGGCTGCGCGAGCGCGCTGGCGGCGGAAGCCCTGGTCCTCAAACTGCGTAAAATCGCGGTGAGCAAGATTCTGGCGGATAACTCTGCCCTGCTCACCGGCCTGCTGCTGGCGATCAGCATTCCGCCGTTCGCCCCCTGGTGGATGGTGGTGCTCGGCACCGTGTTCGCGGTGATCATCGCTAAACAGCTCTACGGCGGCCTTGGACATAACCCTTTTAACCCGGCGATGATTGGCTACGTGGTGCTGCTGATCTCCTTCCCGGTGCAGATGACCAGCTGGCTGCCACCGCATGAGATTGCCGCGACCGTGCCAGGCTTTATGGATGCCCTGCAGGTGATCTTCTCCGGCCATACCGCCAGCGGCGCGGATATGAACAGCCTGCGGATGGGCGTGGACGGCATCAGCCAGGCCACCCCGCTCGATACCTTCAAAACCTCCCTGCACGCCGGTCACAGCGTGGAGCAGATCCTGCAGTACCCGATTTTCAGCGGCGTGCTGGCCGGCGCGGGCTGGCAGTGGGTTAACCTGGCGTATCTGGCCGGGGGAGTATTCATGCTGTGGCAGAAAACGATCCGCTGGCATATCCCGGTGAGCTTCCTGGTCACTCTCGCGATCTGTTCTGGCCTGGGCTGGGCATTTTCGCCGGAGTCGCTGGCTTCCCCGCAGATCCATCTGCTGTCCGGCGCGACCATGCTGGGGGCGTTCTTTATTCTGACCGATCCGGTGACGGCCTCGACGACCAACCGGGGACGCCTGATTTTCGGCGCGCTGGCCGGTCTGCTGGTGTGGCTGATCCGCAGCTTTGGCGGCTATCCGGACGGCGTGGCCTTTGCGGTTCTGCTGGCTAACATCACCGTACCGTTAATTGATTACTACACGCGACCGCGCGTGTACGGCCATCGCTAAGGGACTCGCCATGTTAAAAACGATGCAAAAACACGGCGTGACGCTGGCGCTGTTTGCCGCGGTGCTGACCGGCCTGACGGCCCTCGTCAACGGCCTGACCAAATCCACCATTGACGAACAGGCAGCCCGTCAGCAAAAGGCGCTCTTTGACCAGGTGATCCCGGCGGAACTCTACGATAACGATCTGCAAAAAAGCTGTTATCTTGTCGAGGCCGCGCCCTTAGGCAAAGGTACTCGCCGCATCTTTATCGCCCGTAAAGGGGATGCCCCGGTGGGTGCGGTGATGGAAGTCACTGCGCCAGACGGCTATTCCGGCGCCATCCAGCTGCTGGTAGGCACCGATTTCTCCGGCACCGTACTGGGAACCCGCGTCACCGAGCACCACGAAACGCCAGGCCTCGGGGATAAAATCGAGACCCGCTTAAGCGACTGGATTTTGCACTTTGCCGGCAAAACCATTCACGGCAGTGATGATCCGGCGTTCGCGGTGAAGAAAGATGGCGGTGAATTCGATCAGTTTACCGGTGCGACCATCACCCCTCGCGCGGTGGTGAATGCCGTTAAACGTGCGGGCGTCTATGCTCAGACGCTGCCTGCGCACCTTAACAATCTGCCCGCCTGTGAGGAGTGATCATGAGCCAGGTTAAAGAGGTTATCGTCCAGGGTCTGTGGAAGAACAACTCCGCTCTGGTACAGCTGCTGGGGATGTGTCCGCTGCTGGCCGTCACCTCGACCGCCACCAACGCGCTGGGTCTGGGTCTGGCTACCACCCTGGTGCTGACCCTGACCAACCTGTCGATCTCTGCCCTGCGTCGCTGGACGCCGTCAGAAATTCGTATTCCAATCTACGTGATGATCATCGCCTCGGTGGTGAGCGTCGTGCAGATGCTGATCAACGCCTACGCCTTTGGCCTCTATCAGTCGCTGGGGATCTTTATCCCGCTGATCGTCACCAACTGTATCGTGGTGGGGCGTGCCGAAGCCTTTGCGGTGAAGAACGACCCGATGATCTCAGCCCTTGATGGTTTTTCCATCGGCATGGGGGCCACCGGGGCGATGTTCGTGCTGGGCTCGATGCGCGAAATCCTCGGCAACGGCACCCTGTTCGACGGCGCAGACGCCCTGCTGGGTGGCTGGGCGAAATCGCTGCGTATTGAGGTCTTCCACACCGATACGCCGTTCCTGCTGGCGATGCTGCCGCCGGGCGCGTTTATTGGCCTCGGCATGATGCTGGCGGTAAAATACCTGATTGATGAGAAACGTAAGCGCCGCGCTGCTGCCCGCAGCGTAGAGGAAGGGATCCCTGAGAAGGCCTCATGAACAAAGAGAAGCGTTTAACCATTTTGCAGCGCCTGCGGGATAACAACCCGCACCCGACGACCGAACTGAACTTTACCTCGCCGTTTGAACTGCTGATCGCAGTCCTGCTCTCTGCGCAGGCCACCGATGTGAGCGTGAATAAAGCCACCGCGAAGCTCTATCCCGTCGCCAACACGCCGCAGGCGATGCTGGAGTTGGGCGTAGAGGGCGTGAAATCGTACATCAAGACTATCGGCCTGTTTAACAGCAAAGCCGAGAACGTGATCAAGACCTGCCGCATGCTGCTGGAGCTGCACGGTGGCGAGGTGCCGGAAGATCGTGCCGCGCTGGAAGCCCTGCCCGGCGTCGGACGTAAAACCGCCAACGTGGTGCTGAACACCGCCTTTGGTTGGCCAACCATCGCCGTGGATACCCATATCTTCCGCGTCTGTAACCGCACTAACTTCGCCCCCGGTAAGAACGTCGAACTGGTGGAAGAGAAGCTGCTGAAGGTGGTTCCGGCGGAGTTTAAGGTCGACTGCCATCACTGGTTTATCCTTCACGGACGGTACACCTGCATCGCGCGTAAACCGCGCTGCGGCTCGTGCATTATCGAAGATCTCTGTGAATATAAAGAGAAAACCGACCTCTGAAACCGTCGTTCGACGGTTTTTTTACGCTGTGATTTCTTACAGAAAGTATGACTCCCTGCTCATACCCACTTTCACAGGCATTCTGCCTGAGTCAAAGTTCGTCTTTCGCGGATTGTGCGGCTATATAACAATCAAACAGGTTAATTGTTTTTTCGTCAGCGAAATTTTCTATATAAATGTGATCAGGATCACTCTGTTCACATGGTGTTAATTTTATGTATCGAAAAACCTAATAAAGCCTTATTGCATCAACAAATCGCCCCTGATAACCGGAAGATATGACCGGATATATTTCAGAACTTAGCCCATATCACTGCCCTTTCCCTTTTACAGCAGAACATATCGCCAACCGCGCACTTTTTCGGCTAAGTGATAGTGGAAAAAACCAGTTTCACCGCAACGGTAAAATTTAACGCTAAATAACATTTAGGTTTCTGGCGCATTATAGCGCGTGAGTTATATGTAACAGAGTATTACAAATGCCTTGCCAGATGGGTCAGGATAGTGAACATTACCCGCCGTTTCCCCTCCCACTATAACTATAAAGCGGATGGACTACGGTCTTCACGCTATGAACACCCCCGTTAATATGGGATGTAAAAAAAGAGGTATATGTGTCTACTGCAAACAATAAACCAGCTGAGGAAAGCGTAAGTCTTAACGCTTTCAAACAACCGAAATCGTTCTATCTCATTTTCTCCATTGAGCTGTGGGAACGTTTCGGTTACTACGGCCTGCAAGGGATCATGGCGGTTTACCTGGTTAAACAACTGGGTATGTCCGAAGCTGATTCCATCACGCTGTTCTCTTCTTTCAGTGCTCTGGTGTACGGTCTGGTCGCGATTGGCGGCTGGCTGGGCGATAAAGTACTGGGAACCAAACGTGTCATTCTGCTGGGCGCCATCGTTCTGGCGATCGGTTACGGTCTGGTTGCCTGGTCTGGTCATGATGCCGGTGTGGTGTACATGGGTATGGCGACCATCGCGGTCGGTAACGGCCTGTTCAAGGCGAACCCATCTTCCCTGCTCTCGACCTGCTATAACAAAGATGATCCCCGTCTCGATGGCGCATTTACCATGTACTACATGGCCATCAACATCGGTTCCTTCTTCTCTATGCTGGCGACCCCGTGGCTGGCAGCGAAATTCGGCTGGAGCGTGGCGTTTGCCCTGAGCTTCGTCGGGATGCTGATCACCGTGGTGAACTTCCTGTTCTGCCGCAGCTGGGTGAAGGACTACGGTTCTAAGCCTGACTTTGCGCCGGTACAGATGGGCAAACTGCTGGCGACCATCGTCGGCGTGGTGATTCTGGTTGCCATCGCCACCTGGCTGCTGCACAACCAGGGTATCGCGCGTGCGGTGCTGGGTGTGGTTGCGCTGGGTATCGTCTGTATCTTCGCTAAAGAAGCCTTTGCCATGCAGGGCGCTGCACGTCGTAAGATGATTGTTGCCTTCATCCTGATGGTTGAAGCCATTGTCTTCTTCGTGCTGTACAGCCAGATGCCAACGTCCCTGAACTTCTTCGCTATCCGTAACGTTGAGCACTCTATCCTCGGCATCGCGTTCGAACCTGAGCAGTTCCAGGCCCTGAACCCGTTCTGGATCATGATTGGTAGCCCGATTCTGGCCGCTATCTATAACAAGATGGGCGACCGCCTGCCGATGCCGCACAAGTTCGCGGTGGGTATGGTGCTGTGCTCCGGTGCCTTCCTGGTGCTGCCGCTGGGCGCGAAATTCGCCAGCGACGCCGGTATCGTCTCCGTCAACTGGCTGATTCTGAGCTACGCGCTGCAGTCTATCGGTGAGCTGATGATCTCCGGTCTGGGCCTGGCAATGGTTGCCCAGCTGGTGCCACAGCGTCTGATGGGCTTCATCATGGGTAGCTGGTTCCTGACCACTGCCGGTGCGGCAATCATCGCCGGTAAGATTGCTAACCTGATGGCCGTGCCATCTGACGTAACCGACCCGCTGCAGTCTCTGCATGTCTACGGAGACGTATTCCTGCAGATTGGTATCGCCACCGCGGTAATTGCCGTGCTGATGATGCTGACCGCACCGAAACTGAATCGCATGACTCAGGACGACGACACTACCGCAAAAGCGAGCAAAACCGCGACCGCGTAATGTCATCGGGAAACGACTGAATTGAAGCCGCTAACTGTGCGTTAGCGGCTTTTTTTTTATCCTGGGCCGCACTACCATAGGGTAAACCTACGTAAACAGGAGTGACCGATGAAACTGTTCTATAAACCAGGCGCCTGCTCTCTTGCCTCCCATATTACGCTGCGCGAGAGCGGTAAAGACTTCACCCTCAACGGTGTCGATCTGATGAAGAAGCGTCTGGAAAACGGCGATGATTTTTTCGCGGTGAATCCTAAAGGCCAGGTCCCGGCCCTGCTGTTGGAAGACGGCACCCTGCTGACCGAAGGTGTTGCCATCATGCAATACCTGGCGGATGGCGTTGCGGATCGCCAGCTGCTGGCCCCAACCGGCAGCATCGCCCGCTATAAGACCCTCGAATGGCTGAACTACATCGCCACCGAGCTGCACAAAGGCTTCACCCCGCTGTTCCGCCCGGACACCCCGGAAGAGTACAAGCCGACCGTACGCGCCCTGCTGGAGAAAAAGCTGCAATATGTGAACGAATCACTGAAAGACGAGCAGTGGATCTGCGGTCAGCGCTTTACCATTGCCGATGCCTATCTGTTTACCGTGCTGCGCTGGGCGCGGGCCGTGAAGCTGAATATGGAAGGGTTAAGCCATATTGATGCGTATATGCAGCGTATGGCGGAGCGTCCTGCCGTGGCGGCAGCGCTGGAAGCGGAAGGGTTGAAGTAAGATTGTTGTTGCCCGGCGGCGCTTTGCTTGCCGGGCCTACAGATTCAGTAGGCCGGGTAAGCGCAGCGCCACCCGGCAAACATTTAAAGCCGGGTCGCGCTAAAGAGGTGCTCCGGCTGCGCAATCCGGTCCTGAGCGGCCACCACCTGTAGCTCATACTCCTGCATAGCCTTCGTGGCGATCATGATTTCATACACCGCCGCAGTGACGTGCTCAAGCGCATCGCGCACCGTTGCCCCCTGCAGCAGTTTCACCAGCAGCAGACCGCTGGTGACATCCCCAACGCCCACCGGCTGACGGCTGCCGAAATCCACAAGCGGACGGCTGATGTGCCAGGCCTCGTCTTTGGTTACCAGCAGCATCTCAAA
This sequence comes from Leclercia adecarboxylata, assembly GCA_002360945.1. Classification (GTDB taxonomy): domain Bacteria; phylum Pseudomonadota; class Gammaproteobacteria; order Enterobacterales; family Enterobacteriaceae; genus Enterobacter; species Enterobacter adecarboxylatus_B. The sequence goes on from DERO01000019.1 coordinate 39,227, forward strand.
GCGATCCAGGCTAATCCCGGCACGCGCCAGATGCTTCACCAGCACGATCTCCGGGCCCTTCGCAATCAGCTCGCGGGATGCCGCAATGGCCTCTTCTACGCTGTTGACCGGATGCTCACAGAGGATCTCCAGCTCGATAAGGTTTGGGGCGATAATGTCGCTGGCCGGTAAGGCATGACGGACATGGAACTCCGCGACGCCTGGCGCCACGATGCAGCCCTTCTCCGGATGACCCATCACCGGATCGCAGAAGTATTTCGCCGCCGGATTGGCCGCCTTCACCTGACGGACAATCCCCAGAATATGCTCGCCCTGCTCGGCTGACCCCAGATAGCCGCTCAATACGGCGTCACAGGTTTTGAGCTTGTCGATCTCCGCAATGCCCTGAACAATCTCAGTCAGATGGGCAGGCGGCATCACGCAACCGGTCCACTTGCCGTATTGCGTATGATTGGAAAACTGAACGGTATTTAACGGCCAGACGTTGGCCCCGAGACGACGCATCGGAAATTCAGCGGCGCTGTTGCCAGCATGCCCAAACACGACGTGGGACTGGATGGCGAGGATATTCTTCATTTTCTTACCACAACCCTGAAAAAATAAAGGGGCATGGTTTCCCATGCCCCTGCGCTTTTACAATTACTTCCAGCAGATCAGACAGTAATTCTTTTTGCCGCGACGCAGTAAGGTGTAGCGGCCAAACAGGCGATCGCTGTCCACGAAGGTATACTCCTCGTTGGACTGTTTTTCGCCGTTGATGGTGATGGCGTTGGAGGCGATGGTTTTACGCGCCTGACCACGGGACGGCTGCAGCTCAGAGTCCACCAGCGCCTGCATCAGGTCTGCGCCTTTATCTATCTCAACCATCGGCACGCCATCCTGCGCCAGCTGTTCGAAGTCAGCTTCGCTCAGATCGCTCAGGGTACCGTTGAACAGGCTGGCGGTAATACGCTTCGCGGCCGCCAGACCCTCTTCGCCGTGCACCAGCTTCGTGACCTGCTCCGCCAGCACGTACTGGGCGCGCGGGGCTTTGCCGCTGCTCTTGTCTTCTTCTTCCAGGGCGTTGATCTCTTCCAGATCCATAAAGGTGAAGAACTTCAGGAAGCGATAGACGTCAGCATCCGCGGTGTTGATCCAGAACTGGTAGAACTTGTACGGGCTGGTTTTCTTCGGATCGAGCCAGACAGCGCCGCCTTCGGTTTTACCGAATTTGGTGCCGTCGGCTTTGGTGATCAGCGGCACGGTCAGACCGAAGACCTGGTTCTGGTGCAGACGACGGGTCAGATCGATACCGGAGGTGATGTTACCCCACTGATCGGAGCCGCCAATCTGCAGCGACACGCCGTGCAGGTTGTTCAGGCAGGCGAAGTCATAACCCTGCAGCAGGTTATAAGAGAACTCGGTGAACGAGATGCCCTGGTCGTCACGGTTCAGACGCTGCTTCACCGCTTCTTTGTTGATCATCTGATTAACGGAGAAGTGCTTGCCGATATCACGCAGGAAGGTCAGCACGTTCATGCCACCAAACCAGTCGTAGTTGTTAGCGGCGATCGCTGAGTTTTCACCACAGTCGAAATCGAGGAACGGGGCGACCTGTTTGCGGATCTTATCCACCCACTCCTGCACGGTGTCTGCCGTATTCAGTTTACGCTCAGCGGCTTTGAAGCTCGGGTCGCCAATCAGACCCGTTGCGCCGCCGACCAGCGCTACAGGCTTATGGCCTGCCAGCTGGAAGCGTTTCAGGCATAACAATGGAACCAGATGCCCCAAATGCAAGCTGTCGGCGGTAGGATCGAAGCCGCAATAGAGCGCGATCGGGCCTTGCGCCAGTCGCTCTGCTAACGCTTCCTCGTCCGTCACCTGGGCTACCAGCCCCCGCTCTTGCAATTGTTTAATCAAGTTACTGCTTGCCATCAAATTCTCCATGTATAAAACGACTGCACCTCTGCCGGTACACGACTTTTCGCCAGACGCGAAAGGTACATAGAATAAAGCGCTGACACCCGTTGTACCAGCGCTTAAGAGAACAAATTTCGGGGATTAAGGTGCGAGACGATCGATTTTCCAGGCGTCGTTATCGCGCTGGTATAAAAAGCGGTCGTGCAGGCGATGTTCACCGCCCTGCCAGAACTCCATCTGCTGAACGGACACGCGGAAACCACCCCAGAAGCTTGGCAGAGGGACTTCGCCCTGCTGGAACTTCTGTTTCAGCTCGAGGAATTTGCTCTCCAGCACGCCGCGGGCGGAGATGCGGCTCGACTGTTTCGAGACCCAGGCGCCAATCTGGCTGTCGCGTGGGCGGCTATGGAAATATTTCACCACTTCCAGAGTAGAGAGGCGCTCGACGGTGCCGGTGACCATCACCTGACGCTCCAGCATGTGCCAGGGGAAGAGCAGGCTGATGCGAGGGTTATTTTCGAGGTGGTGCGCTTTGCGGCTGCCGAGGTTGGTGTAGAACACCAGCCCTTTCTCGTCGTAATGCTTGAGCAGCACGATGCGCTGGTAGGGTTGACCCTGTTCGTCGACCGTCGCCACCACCATCGCGGTGGGATCGGCCAGGCGGGCGTCACAGGCCTGTTTCAGCCAGTGCTCAAACAGCACCAGCGGCTCGGCGGGGAGATCCTGGCGACGCAGGCCGCCTTTGGTGTATTCGCGCCTGAGGTGCGCGATGTTCTGCAATTCGTCGTTATCTGACATGGCGTTAGCTGACATTGACAATGGGTGACGCTATTGTGCGCCGCCCCCTGCAAAATCTCAACGCTTCGGATTTTCGATCTGACAATTGTTCAGTACAACGCGGTCGCGCTTGTAGACCGTTGCGCTGTCGCCTTTCGACCAGAAAACATAAACGCCATCGCTGTAACGGGTGCCGGAGGCAGACATCCCCTGCTTCAGCCTCAGCAGCTTGTTGTCATAGACGAAACTGACTTCCTGACGAGGATTATTGAGCTTCACGGTGAGCGGTTTCTCTTCGCACTGGTACGCCAGGGTGTCGGTTTGCATACGCTCGACAAACTGGTTGTAGACGCTACAGCTCGCCAGCAGGAAGGGGGTTAAAGCAAGAAGCAGTTTTTTCATGGGTGAGTTCCGAAGACTTTCCTGGTCCCGGAGGGCGCGAACGCCCTCCCGTTTTTCCGTGTCATTCTACCCATCATGCCTTTAAGCGAAATTCGGTTAACTCTGATTTTGCCGCGGATTGGCTGGAAAAACAGCACCTAACACGCTGGCTTCCCGCGCGCCGGTAACGGAAGGCAGATTTCCCGGCAGGCCCGCCACCGTTCGCCACGCCAGCCAGGCAAAGGCCAGCGCTTCCATATCATCGCCGCTGATCCCGGCCTTATCGGTAGTGCTTACCTCTGTGCCCGGCAGCAGACCGGCCAGCCGCGCCATCAGCAGCGGATTACGGCTGCCTCCGCCGCACACCAGCAGACGATCGCAGCCGCCGCTCAGCAACACCTGCTCCGACACCGAGACGGCGGTGAGTTCGGCCAGCGTGGCCTGCACATCCTGCGGTGCCAGACCCGGGAAGTTCGCCAGCTGGCGCTCCAGCCAGCCGTAGTTGAAATACTCGCGGCCGGTGCTCTTCGGTGCCGGGGCAGCGAAATAGGGATCGCACAGCATGCTTTGCAGCAGCGGGATGATGACCTTGCCGCTGCAGGCCCACTGGGCGTCTTTATCGTAAGGTTTGCCGGCCTGACGCCAGATCCAGGCGTCCATCAGCATATTCCCCGGCCCGGTGTCGAAACCGCGTACCGGCTGGCCGGGAATCAATAAGGAGAGATTGGCGATGCCGCCAATGTTGAGCACCATGCGGCGCTCCGTCGGGTGGGCAAGCAGCGCGTGGTGGAAGGCCGGAACCAACGGCGCGCCCTGCCCGCCGAGCGCCATATCCCGACGACGGAAATCGCCCACCACTGTCACCCCGGTTTTGGCCACAATCTGGTTGTTATCGCCAATTTGCAAAGTATGAGGCGCTTCCCCGCCCGGCTCATGCCAGACCGTCTGGCCGTGACAGCCGATCGCCACCACGTCCTGAGGGCGCAGATCTTCCTGATTCATCAGCGCCAGCACCGCATCGCCAAACAGACGTCCGAGCTGCGTATCCAGTTGCCCCAGCTGAGACAGCGTGAGCTGCTGGCCCTGACAGATATTCAGGATCGCTTGTTTGGTTTCCGGGGGAATGGGCCAGCTAAGGCTTGCCTGCTGTGCCACCATATTCTCGTCGATTGCCGCGAGAACGACATCTACGCCATCCAGACTGGTTCCTGACATTACGCCAATGTAGCGACCCGATTTCATCCGTTTTCCTTACTCCGCAGGGTTGATGGCCCACTCCACCATAAACCTGTCCTCAATGCCATGACGCAATAATACTTTTTAACAATAGCTCGCCGTCACGGTCATTCCAGGAATTATCCTTAGTGAGTGCGGGGTGAAGTCAGCGTCTGTTTATATCTGGTTAAGCCAGAATCAAGTACTATTCTCCTAATGTTTAGGCGAAGATAGGATCTGTGGCACCTGATGCCATATAATTTAGCCATAACGGATGCTCACAGAGCGTTTTTTGGTGAACAGGAGATTCAAATGATTTTACGTGTACTGGCCGTTTCGCTGGTTGGATTCACTCTGGCTGGCTGTGTTAATGATAGCTCCCTCTCCGGGGATGTTTACAGTGCGTCTGAGGCGAAACAGGTACAACAAGTCACCTACGGCACCGTTGTGAACGCACGCCCGGTGCAGATTCAGGGTGGTGACGAGAACAACGTGATCGGTGCCCTCGGCGGTGCAGTACTGGGTGGTTTCCTCGGTAACACCGTCGGTGGCGGCACCGGCCGTTCACTGGCGACTGCGGCAGGTGCCGTAGCCGGTGGCGTTGCCGGTCAGGGCGTTCAGGGTTCGATGAACAAATCCCAGGGCGTTGAGTTAGAGATCCGCAAAGATGACGGCAGCACCATTATGGTGGTGCAGAAACAGGGCAACACCAAATTTGCCGCTGGCCAGCGCGTCGTGCTGGCCAGCAATGGCAGCCAGGTAACCGTCTCCCCGCGTTAATAACATGATGGACGTGGTCTGCAGGCCACGTCCATTCACATCCCATAACACTCGCGTGAATATATTTACGAATTACATTCACCAAACAAATAGTTAATATTCGCTTATCTTGTTCCTGCGCAAAGTATTTCCCCTGCGCTCATGAGACTATTCGCAAAACCCCATTATCTTTTTATATTTTAAAACATCACCTATGGCTGCGATAAGTCGTTATATTAAGAATAACTATGTTCAGTTCTTTCTGGGATGCATTATTGTTATCGGCGTTTTACATTGTCTATTTATAGGGTTAGAAGAAAAGATTTTCTCATTTTCGCCGCTGCTATTCCCGATGCTGACCATATTTTTACTGGTCTTTCACCTCTTTATTGCCTGCTTCATGATAATGAAGTACTGGTGCGACAGACAGCGCTTGTATCTGCTCGCTTTTGCCTTCGCTTATGTCGGTTCTGCGATGCTGATGTTGGGCACGCTTTCCAGCTACCCCGCGTGGCTGGACCTGCACCAGTTCAACGTCGTGAACTACAACGACGCCATGATCTTCTTTACGTTCCGTCATCTGCTGATGGCGGTACTGTTTATCGTTTCGGCCCTGCTGTTCTTTATTCGTAACAGACCGCTGTCACGGAGATTTCATCTCTGCGTCATTATTGGTGCCTCTCTTTATACCGGCCTGATGGTGGCGCTGGCCTGGATTTATTCCAGCTTTTCGCCTTTGTTATCAATAGACCTGGTTGATAATGAAACCCGGCAATATATGCTGCTGTGGAAACAGGCGATAAGCATTATCTTAATCCTCGTCTGGATTGTCTCATTAGCAACGTTGATGATTATTACCCGCGTGCGCAATATGTTTTGGGTCGGCGGTAATTTTTTATGCGTCTGTTATATCGCTACCCTGGTGATGCTGTTTTTAGGCGGTCACGCGGAAGACATTACCTGGTATCGCGCCCGGTTATTTGAAACCTTTGCCACCCTGCTGATTATTTTCGTGCTGCTGTATGACGTCTTTAATCTGTATCGTGATTCGCATCTGAAGTACCAGCAGTCTTACCAGAATTCGATTCGCGACCCCCTGACCCGTCTCTATAATCGCAGCTATTTTTACGATGCGTTAAACCAGGCGCTTCGCACGGCAACTGAGCACCATCCGGTCTCGGTCATCGTCAGCGATCTGGATCGCTTTAAGCGTATCAACGACAACTACGGACACCTTCAAGGGGATAAAGTCCTGCAGTTCGTTGCCCAGCTGTTAATGGATTCGGTACGGCCCCAGGACATCGCGGCGCGCATTGGCGGGGAGGAGTTTGTCCTGATGTTAACGCATACCTCTTCCGACGCGGCACGACAGGTTGCAGAGCGGGTGCGGTTAAAACTGAGCGGTTTTGACAGAGTCAGTTCGGAGGGTCAACTTCCCGAGCCGATTACTATCAGCATGGGCGTGTTTACCGCCACCTCGTCGAAAACCAGCGCGGAGGAGTGCGTCGGCTACGCGGATAAGGCGATGTACGAGGCGAAAGAGACCGGGCGAAACCGGGTGGTGATGTTCCGGTAAAGAAAAAGCCTTGCGTTCGCAAGGCTTTTTTAACGGTTAGTCACGGGATTGCAGCTCGTGGATATTGCTTTCCAGCCGGGCGACCAGCGAGATCAGCATTTCCAGTTCAGCGGGACTGATCCCGGCGAGGATTTCACCGCGCGTTTTGCTGATCACGGCTTCCATCTCAGTGATAATCGGTGTGGCTTTGTCGGTAAGCTTAATTCGCTTGGCACGACGATCGCTGGCGCAGGTCTGACGCGAGATCAGCCCCTTGTCCTCCAGTTGATCGAGCGTACGTACCAGGGATGGCTGCTCGATGCCAATCGCTTTTGCCAGTTGGATCTGTGACTGGTCGGGCGGCAGCTGATGGATATTATGCAGCGTGACCCAATGCGTCTGTGTCAACTCCAGAGGTTTCAGGCGATGGTCAATCAGAGCACGCCAGATGCGTACTAACCTTGCCAGATCAGAACCTAGTGGCGATTCCAATTTCATCTCCTTATAATTAGCTTGCTAAGTTATTATACTGATTTTAGAATAGTGTGCAGCATTTATATTGCCAAAACAAATGCAATACTGGATAAAAACTAAATGGCTCTCTGCTTTACATTGAGTGAAAACGCCGCCAGGCGTTATGCGACTGCTTTTTTAGTCACTTTCCCCTTTGCAAAGGAACCGGCTCGTGAATTTCACGTTTAACGCCACGGGGTTACCGCTTCAGGATTTGATTGTCGGCGCCTCGGTGTACTTTCCCCCCTTATTCAAGGCGGTAATGCTGGGTTTTATTATCTGGCTTGTCACCCACCGCTTGCTGCGCGACTGGATGTATTCCGGTGAAATCTGGCACCCGATGCTTATGGATCTGTCGCTGTTTGTGCTGGCGGTATGCCTGAGTATGACTCTGTTAATTGTGTGGTGACGAGACCTGTGAAAACAATTAAATATTTTTCATCATTGCTTGTTCTGGCCCTGGCGCTGATCGCGGGCTGGTGGTTATGGAATTATTATATGCAGTCGCCCTGGACCCGCGACGGCAAGGTGCGCGCCGAGCAGGTTAGCGTCACGCCGCAGGTCTCCGGCACCATCACCCGGCTACAGATTAAAGACAACCAGTTTGTCCACGCGGGTGAGGTCCTGTTTCATATCGATGAGACCCCTTATCACATCGCGGTTCTCAATGCCGAAGCCCAACTGGCAAAATCCCAGTCCGATCTGGCGAAAGCCAATAACGAGGCCACCCGCCGCCGCCATCTGTCGCAGAACTATATCTCCGCCGAAGATCTGGATACCGCCAATATCAACGTCAAAGCGATGCAGGCCAGCGTCGCGGTGGCCGAAGCCACGCTCAAACAGGCCCAGTGGCAGCTGACCCAGACGGTGGTTAAAGCCCCGGTTGACGGCTGGGTGACCAACCTTTCCACCCGCCCGGGCGATTACGCCACCACCGGCCAGCCGGTCTTCGCCCTGGTCGACAGCCATTCGTTTTACGTGGTGGGCTATTTTGAGGAGACCAAACTGCGCCATATCCGCGAAGGTGCTCCGGCGCAGATCGTCCTCTACAGCGGCTCGACAAGGTTGCAGGGGCATGTCTCCAGTATCGGACGCGCCATCTACGATCAAAGCGTGGAGACCGATTCCGGCCTGGTGCCCGACGTGAAACCGAATATTCCCTGGGTGCGGCTGGCGCAGCGCATCCCGGTGCGTATCGCCTTTGACCAGCTGCCGACGGACCTGACGCTGGTCTCCGGCACCACCTGCACCGTCTCCATCGGAACGGCCCGGTGACCTGGCGCAACCTGCCGTGGCTCAGGGCAACCCCGGCGCAGTGGCGCTATGCCCTGCGCAACGGCATTGCCATGTGCCTGGCGCTCACCGTCGCCTATTGTCTCAATCTGGATGAACCCTACTGGGCGATGACCTCGGCGGCAGTGGTCAGCTTTCCGACCGTCGGGGGCGTGATCAGTAAAAGTCTGGGGCGCGTAGCGGGCAGCCTGATGGGGGCTACCGCGGCGCTGATCATTGCCGGTCACACCCTTAACGATCCCTGGCTGTTTTTATTAAGCATGGCGGCCTGGCTCGGGGTCTGTACCTGGGCCTGCGCCCATTTCACTAATAACGTGGCCTACGCCTTCCAGCTGGCGGGTTACACCGCGGCGATCATCGCCTTCCCGGTGATCGATATCCTCGACATCACCCAACTGTGGGATATTGCCCAGGCCAGGGTGTGTGAAGTTATCATCGGCATCCTGAGCGGCGGGGTGATGATGATGATCCTGCCCAGTACCTCCGACGGCACGGCCCTGATCAACGCCCTGAAAGCGATGCACGCCCGGCTGCTGGAGCACGCCGGCCTTCTGTGGAAGCCCGACACTAACGATACCATTCGCCTGGCCCATGAAAAGGTCATCGCCCAGATCCTGACCATGAACCTGCTGCGCATTCAGGCCTTCTGGAGCCACTACCGCTTTCGTCGGTAAAATGCCCTGCTTAACTATCTGCTCCATCAGCAGTTGCGCATGACCAGCGCCATCTCCAGCCTGCGCCGCATGCTGCTGAACTGGCCCAACCCGCCAGCCCATACCCGAGAGGTCATCGACCAGTTGCTCGCCGCCCTCGCCCGTCCCGACGCCGATTTCTATACTGTGGCCCGCATCATTGCCCCGCTCAAACCGGGGGATGACGGCGATTACCGGCATCGCGCCGTCTGGCAGCGGCTACGCTATTTCTGCCGCCTGTATCTGCGCAGCAGCCGCTGGATAGCGGCGGTAGAAGCGGCCACGCCGGTGACGGAATTTGCCGTCCCGCGCAGCCCGGCGCTGGCCCGGCATACCGATAACATGGAGGCCCTGTGGAGCGGCTTCCGTACCTTTTGCGCCCTTATTCTGGTAGGCGCCTGGACCATTACCGCCCAATGGGATGCCGGAGGTGCAGCCCTGACGCTGGCGGCGATCAGTAGCGTGCTCTATTCGGTGGCAGCCTCGCCCTTCAGCTCCCTGACGCTGCTGCTGCGCACGCTGATCCTGCTCTCGCTGTTCAGCTTCGTGGTCAAGTTTGGCCTGATGGTGCAGATCTCCGATCTGTGGCTGTTCCTGCTGTTCCTGTTCCCGCTGCTGACCACCATGCAGCTGCTGAAGCAGCAGATGCCCGCCCTTGCCGGTCTCTGGGGGCAGTTGATCGTCTTTATGGGATCGTTTATTTCGGTAACCAACCCGCCGGTGTATGACTTTGCCGATTTCCTTAATGACGATCTGGCGAAAATTCTGGGTGTGGGCCTGACCTGGCTGGCCTTTGCGGTGCTGCGACCGGGATCGGATGCGCGGAAAAGCCGTCGTCATATCCGGGAGCTGCGGCGGGGGTTTGTCGATCAGCTCAGCCGTAAGCCGCGATTGAGTGAAAATGGCTATGAATCGCTGGTGTATCACCATGTGAGCCAGCTCAACAGCAGTCAGGATGCGCTCTCGCGCCGCTGGCTGCTGCGCTGGGGGGTGGTGTTGCTTAACTGCAGCCACGTGGTGTGGCAGCTGCGCGACTGGGAGACCCGGTCGGATCCGCTGGCGCAGGTGAGGGATGTCGCCGTGTCGCTGCTGCGGGATATCATGAGCGAGCGCGGGGTACAGCAGCGGCCGCTGGCAGCCACTCTTGATGAGCTTCAGCGCATCTGCGACGCCCTTGGGCATCATCCGCAACCGGCCGGGCAGGAGCTGGCAGCCCTGATCTGGCGCCTGCACTGCTCGCTGTCCCAGCTGGAACAGGCGCCCGCCCCGGGCACCTTAAGCGATCAGATCACCCCGCAGGCGTAACGCGCCCCGCCACCGCCAAGCGGTTTGGGCTGATCCGACATGTTGTCGCCGCCAACGTGGATCATCAGCGCTTTGCCTTTGACCTCATCCAGCTTTTTCAGGCGCGGTGCGACCACCGGGTCGGTGGCTTTTCCATCGTTATTGACCACCAGCGCGGGCAGATCGCCGAGGTGGCCCATGCCCTCAGGTCCTTCATGCTTGCCGGTATTCTGGGGATCGAGGTGTCCGCCCGCAGCCTCAGCGGCAGAAGGTTTACCCTCTTTCATGGCCGGTTCGCAGGAACCTTTAGCGTGGACGTGATAACCGTGTTCGCCCGGCGGAAGGGCTTTGAGGTCGGGGGAAAACTCCAGCCCTTTATCGGTTTCGGTAATTTTCACCGTCCCGATGGACTGGCCTATCCCCTGAGAGGTGACGAGGTTCATCTCGACTTCTTCACTGGCAGCCTGCGCACCTGCGCAGACCACCAGCGTCAACGCTGCCAGAGTAAATCGCTTCATATGACCTCCTTCGGTTGTTTTTGCCCCTTAAGCTTATACCAGGGGCAATAATTTCACCGGGAAGTCAGATAAATACGGAATTACGGCACGTCATAACCCAGCGCGGCCTTGCGAATGCGGAACCACTGCTGGCGCGTCATCTGAAGCTGCTCTGCCGCCAGGGCCGAACGCACGCGCTCTATTTTACCGGAACCGATAATCGGCAGCGGCTGAGAGGGCAGACGTAAAATCCATGCGTACACCACCTGCTCGATGGTTTCGGCATTCAGCTCCCGGGCGACCTGAGCGAGTTCATCGCGCAGCGGCTGGAAAGCTTCGTCATTAAACAGACGACCGCCGCCGAGGCAGGACCAGGCCATCGGACGGATCCGCAGCTGTTGAAGCTGATCGAGGGTGCCGTCCAGCAGCAGCGGCTGGTAAACCGGCGAAATCTCGACCTGGTTGGTCGCCAGGGTGAACGGCAGACGCGACTGCAGCAGGGCAAACTGCGCCGGGGTAAAGTTGGACACGCCGAAGTGACGCACCTTGCCGCTCTGATGCAGGGCGAGGAAGGCTTCAGCAACCTCATCGGCATCCATCAGCGGATCGGGGCGGTGGATCAGCAGCAGGTCAAGATAGTCGGTCGCCAGGTTGGTGAGGGACTGTTCGGCGCTGCTGATGATATGGTCGCGGTTGGTGATGTAGTGACCGAGGGCATGCTCTGGTTTGGCGGTGGTGGCAATGCCGCATTTGGTGACGATCTCCATGCCCTGACGCAGCGCGGGAGAGAGCTTCATCGCCTCACCGAAGGCCGCTTCACACTGGTAGCCGCCGTAAATATCGGCGTGGTCGACGGTGGTGATCCCCAGATCAAGATGCTCTTCAATAAAGCTGACCAGCTGCTGCGCGGACATATTCCAGTCCATCAGACGCCAGTAACCCATCACAAAACGAGAAAACTCCGGGCCCTGCGGGGCAAGGGTAATACGCTGAACCATAGCAATTTCCTTAAAAAAAGTCTGGGGAGAGTATACGCGTTTACGGGGCTAAAACAGTGAGGGTTGCTGCGGTTCTTCGGTTTCGGGGGCTTTGTTTGCGCGCAATTTACGCAAAAGACGCTGACGGCACAGGCGCAGGACCTCCTGCTTCTGGGCATCGCTAAAGGTTTGCCAGTTAAAACGCTCATCTCGCGTGCGCATGCATCCGCGACAAAATCCTCGTTCGTCAGACTGGCAGATCCCCCGGCACGGGCTCTGGACAGGAAAGAACTCCAGTTGTTCAGCCACACGACCCTCCCGAAACCCAAGATTTAGTAAAGTGAAGACCTTAAGTCCGGGTAACGCAAGAGGTCAACCACAGAATTGTGGCATTAAGGTTTCACTAATCTTCGCTCCCTATACTCGCCTCATCACTACGATCTGGTTTAACGATGATGCTGACCTTCAAAAAGTTACAGTGTAACGATACGAAATTTACGCTGGGCTGTGCGCTTTTATTTACGCTGTTAAATGCCCTGTTCATTCATCGCAGCTGGCAGGTGATCTCTCCCGCCCGGCTGCATGACGTCATCTTCGCCCTCACAGTGCCGCTGGTGCTGTTCTGCGGCTGGGTGATCGTATTCAGCATCCTGAATATCCCGCTGATCCGCAAACCGCTGCTGGTGCTGCTCACTCTCGGCTGCGCGGCGGCGACCTGGTTTATGTTTACCTATGGGGCGGTGATTGACCAGAATATGATGGTCAACGTCTTTGAGACCAACTCCCAGGAGGCCACGGCGCTACTTACGCCGCAGCTGGTGCTGTGGCTGGTCGTCGCCGGGCTGGTGCCTGCCAGCGTGCTGGCGATGATCCGCATCCGTCCGGGCAAGTGGTGGCAGACGCTGTTAATGCGCCTCGCGGCTATTCTCGCAAGCCTGGTGGTCATCGTTCTGGTGGCAGCGGTCTTTTATAAGGATTACGCCTCGCTGTTCCGCAATAATAAAGGCATCGTCAAAATGGTAACCCCGGCTAACTACGTCAGCGCCATCGCCAAATACAGCAAGGCTCGCTGGTTCGCCGGTGACCAGACCTTGATCCGTCTCGGTGAAGATGCGCGTAAAGGCCCGGTGCTGATAGCACAGCAGAAAAAGACCGTGCTGGTGCTGGTGATCGGGGAAGCCTCCAGGGCGGAAAACTACTCCCTGAACGGTTATAACCGTGATACCAACCCTGAGCTGAAAAAAGAAAATGTGATTAACTTCCCGCAGGCCTCCTCCTGCGGCACTGAAACCGCCGTCTCCGTGCCATGCATGTTCTCCGGGATGCCGCGAAAAAAATACGATGCCGACCTGGCGCATCATCAGGAAGGTTTGATGGACGTGCTGGGCCACGCCGGGATCAATATGCTGTGGCGGGATAACGACGGCGGATGTAAAGGCGCCTGCGATCGCATCCCGCACACCGATATGACCCAGTGGAAACTGGACCCGTTCTGTAAGGACAAATCCTGCATTGATGATGCGGATCTGTATCGCCTGGATGACACCCTGGATGGCCTGAAACAGGATACAGTGCTGGTGATCCACCTGATGGGCAGCCACGGCCCGGCCTACTATCAACGTTACCCGGAGCAGTACCGTCGCTTTACCCCAACCTGCGACACCAATCAGATTCAGGACTGCGATCATCAGGCGCTGATCAATACCTATGACAATACCATTCTGTATACCGACAGCGTGGTGAGTCGCACCATTGATGCCCTGAAAGCGCGCCAGGCGACGATGAACACCGCGCTGGTCTATCTCTCGGATCACGGGGAGTCGCTGGGGGAAAACGGCCTGTACCTGCACGGCACGCCTTATATGCTGGCCCCGGAGCAGCAGACGCACATTCCGTTTATGTTCTGGCTGTCGCAAGACTATAAACAGAACTTTGGCGTTGACGAGCAGTGCCTGCGCGATCAGGCGGCGAAAGAGACGGTGTCGCAGGACAACCTGTTCTCCACCGTGCTGGGGATGATGAACATCCAGACGTCAGTCTATCAGCCGCAAATGGATCTGCTCACCCACTGCCGTCGAACATAAGGCTTGCATTAGACCGATTGGTCTACTACATTGACGACATGAATAAGCATACTGAACACGATACACGCGAACACCTCCTGGCGACCGGCGAGCGGCTGTGCATGCACCGCGGGTTTACCGGGATGGGGCTGAGCGAACTGCTGAAAACCGCCGATGTGCCGAAGGGGTCGTTCTATCACTACTTTCGCTCCAAAGAGGCGTTTGGCGTAGCCCTGCTGGAGCGCCACTATGCGGGCTACCATCAGCGTCTGGCCGCGCACTTCGCCAGCGGTAATGGCAACTGTCGCGATCGTGTTCTGGCTTATTATCAGGAGACGCTGGCCCAGTTTTGTGCCCAGGGCATTATCAGCGGCTGTCTGACGGTGAAACTGTCTGCCGAGGTGTGCGATCTCTCCGAAGATATGCGTACCGCGATGGATAAAGGGGCCACGGGTGTGATCACCCTGCTGGCGCAGGCGCTGGCGAAAGGTCGTGATGAGATGTCCCTGACCTTCGTCGGCGACCCGCTCACCCAGGCGCAGGTGCTCTACTCCCTGTGGTTGGGCGCCAACCTGCAGGCCAAAATGTCCCGCAGCGCGCTGCCGCTGGAGAGCGCGCTGGACCATGTTAAAAACATCATTGCGACGCCTGCCGTTTAACAGGCGTTTTTATTTAACGAATTACTAGACGACCGGTCTACTCAGGAGCCACTATGTCAGACAAAAAATTATTCACCCCGCTTAAAGTGGGCGCGATCGTTGCACCAAACCGTGTCTTTATGGCGCCCCTTACCCGTCTGCGCAGCATTGAGCCGGGCGATATCCCGACGCCGCTGATGGGCGAGTACTACCGTCAGCGCGTCAGCTCGGGTCTGATCATCTCTGAAGCGACCCAGATCTCCGCCCAGGCCAAAGGCTATGCAGGTGCACCTGGTCTGCACAGCCCTGAGCAGATCGCGGCGTGGAAGAAGATCACCGACGGCGTGCATGCCGAAGACGGCCGTATCGCGGTCCAGCTGTGGCACACCGGCCGTATCTCTCACAGTAGCATCCAGCCTGGCGGCGAAGCGCCGGTTTCGGCCTCTGCCCTCAACGCGGGTACCCGCACCTCCCTGCGTGATGAAAACGGCCATGCGATCCGCGTCGACACCACCACCCCGCGCGCGCTGGAGCTGGACGAGATCCCAGGCATCGTCGACGATTTCCGCCAGGCGGTTGCTAACGCCCGTGAAGCCGGTTTCGACCTGGTCGAGTTACACGGTGCCCACGGCTATCTGCTGCACCAGTTCCTGTCCCCGTCTTCTAACCAGCGTACCGATCAGTACGGCGGCAGCGTTGAGAACCGCGCCCGTCTGGTGCTGGAAGTGATTGATGCCGTATCCAAAGAGTGGAGCGCCGATCGCATCGGGATCCGCGTTTCGCCAATCGGTTCCTTCCAGAACGTCGACAACGGCCCGAACGAAGAAGCCGACGCGCTGTACCTGATTGAAGAGCTGGCCAAACGCGGCATCGCTTATCTGCACATGTCTGAGCCAGACTGGGCCGGCGGCGAGCCGTACACCGACGCGTTCCGCCAGAAAGTGCGCGACCGCTTCCCGGGCGTGATCATCGGGGCCGGTGCTTACACGCCAGAGAAAGCGGAAGATCTGATTAACAAAGGGCTGATTGATGCCGTGGCCTTTGGTCGCGCCTACATCGCCAACCCGGATCTGGTGGCGCGTCTGGAGCGCAAAGCCGAGCTGAACCCGCAGCGTCCGGAGAGCTTCTACGGCGGCGGCGCGGAAGGTTATACCGATTATCCTTCTTTATAATCCCTTCATTGATAGCGGCGACGATTCGCCGCTATACTAAAACATCGTTTCTGTTCAAGATGATAAAAAGCTAAGAGGATAATATGCGCCTACTTCACACCATGCTGCGCGTTGGCGATCTGCAACGTTCCATCGAGTTCTACACCAACGTGCTGGGCATGACCCTGCTGCGCACCAGCGAAAATCCGGAATACAAATACTCTCTGGCGTTTGTGGGTTACGGTCCGGAGAGCGACGAAGCCGTTATCGAACTGACCTATAACTGGGGTGTTGATAGCTACGAGCTGGGCACCGCCTACGGCCACATCGCGCTGGAAGTGGATAACGCGGCAGAAGCCTGCGAGCGTATCCGCAGCAACGGCGGCAATGTGACCCGTGAAGCGGGTCCGGTTAAAGGCGGCACCACGGTGATCGCTTTTGTCGAAGATCCAGACGGTTACAAAATCGAACTGATCGAAGCCAAAGACGCCGGTCGCGGTCTCGGCAACTGATCCCTGCGGGCGCGCCATGCGCCCGTTGTTTTACTGCATCTCATTGCAAAATTTGCCATAATGCCCACTGCTTTTTTCCCCTTGTAAGAGATCCAGATGTCCGATAACGCTCAACTTACCGGTCTGTGCGACCGTTTTCGTGGTTTTTATCCTGTCGTCATTGATGTCGAAACCGCTGGATTTAACGCCAAAACCGATGCACTGCTCGAGATTGCCGCCATCACGTTGAAAATGGATGAACAGGGCGATTTGCTGCCGGACTCCACGCTGCATTTCCACGTCGAACCCTTTGAAGGGGCGAACCTGCAGCCGGAGGCGCTGGCGTTTAACGGCATTGATCCGCATAACCCACTGCGCGGGGCGGTCAGTGAATATGAGGCGCTGCATGCCATTTTTAAAATGGTGCGCAAGGGCATGAAGGACCAGAACTGTAATCGCGCGATTATGGTGGCGCATAACGCGACCTTCGATCACAGCTTTATGATGGCCGCCGCCGAGCGTGCATCACTGAAGCGTAATCCGTTCCACCCGTTTGTCACCTTCGATACCGCCGCATTAAGCGGACTGGCGCTGGGGCAAACCGTGCTGTCGAAAGCCTGCATTACCGCCGGCATTGAATTTGACGGCACCCAGGCGCACTCGGCCCTGTACGATACCGAGCGCACCACGGAACTGTTTTGTGAAATCGTTAACCGCTGGAAACGCCTCGGCGGCTGGCCCCTGCCGGAAGCCGACAACAACGCATAAAAAAAGCGACCAGAAGGTCGCTTTTTTATTTACCGGGCCCGGTGGATCACTCGGCGCCTGGCTCTTCAGATTTGTATTTCGCAGCCGTCTCTTTGATCAGCTGCTGCAGTTCACCGCGCTGATACATCTCAATCAGGATGTCGCAGCCGCCAACCAGTTCGCCATCAACCCACAGCTGCGGGAAGGTCGGCCAGTTCGCGTATTTTGGCAGCTCAGCGCGGATATCCGGGTTCTGCAGAATATCAACGTAAGCAAAACGTTCGCCACAGGCAGAGAGCGCCTGGACCGCCTGAGCGGAGAAACCACAGCTTGGCAGTTTCGGGGAACCTTTCATGTACAGCAGGATCGGGTTTTCAGCAATCTGCTGCTGAATTTTTTCAATAGTAGTGCTCATGTTTTGCTTCCTTAAACTTCTGTTACGGCAATCGTCTGACATTGTAGCGTTTCAGACCAACAACGGAAAATAACATTTTTGTCACTTATATGATTTTACCGCGCGTGCCTTAAAGATGCATTCACAACATAACTTATCGCGAGATTAGCTGCGGTTTTGGTCAGCTAATGCACAGAAGGCCCCGGTGAATTTGTGATAATTTTGCACTCGCTAACGAAACGTAGTTTTAGATGCAAAAAGTTTATTAACGTCGGGCCTTTTTATAGATTAGAATCGACGGGTTTTGTAAATCATACGCAGGTTTGTTTATAACCCGCTATTACCAGAGGATTGCCCAGTGGCGCGAATAAATACATTCTCGATCACGCTCTGTGCTTTGCTGTTTACGTCTCTCACATTCACGCCGGTGGCTAACGCCTCAGAGCAGGCGCGGCCGTCTGCTGCGCATAAAACGCATCTGGCGAAAGCGACCGAACCTAAGAAAAAAAGCGGTAGCAGCAAAACCACAAAAAAAGAGAGCACCAGTAAAAAGAGCAGCACCAAAAAAAGCCTCGCGAAAACACAGACAACTCATTCCAGTAAGAAAAGCCGCACCACCTCCCGCAGCGCCACCCGAACCACGCAAACCGCCTCCCGCGTTGTGACAGAAAAATGCACCACCCGTAAAGGGCGTAAAGCGCAATGCGTGAAAACCAGCAAAACCACGACGCTGGCTGAAGCGCATAAAGTTCGGATGCAAAAAGCGCAGAAAACGGCAATGAATAAGCTGATGGGACAGATTGGTAAACCTTATCGCTGGGGCGGTACTTCTCCGCGTACCGGCTTCGACTGCAGCGGTCTGGTTTATTACGCTTATAAAGATCTGGTTAAATTCCGCATTCCGCGCACCGCTAACGAAATGTACCACCTGCGTGACGCCTCCCCGGTCGATCGCGGTGAGCTGGAGAGCGGCGATCTGGTGTTCTTCCGCACCCAGGGTCGTGGCACCGCCGATCACGTTGGCGTCTACGTCGGTAACGGCAAATTTATTCAGTCCCCGCGTTCAGGTCAGGACATTCAGATCACCTCCCTGAGCGAAGACTACTGGCAGCGCCATTACGTCGGCGCACGTCGCGTGATGAAGGCCAACACCCTGCGTTAATCCCCTGCCCCGCCGGTTCTCCGGCGGGGTAAGTTCCTCTTTTGCATACTCTTTCAATTTGCTACTCTATCCCTTCATTCAGTAGGGCTATTGAATGGATCACTATAATAAGGAGAGAAGCAATGTCGTTTGAATTACCTGCATTACCGTATGCAAAAGACGCCCTGGCCCCGCACATCTCGGCGGAGACCCTGGAATACCATTACGGCAAACACCACCAGACCTATGTGACCAACCTGAACAACCTGATCGGCGGTACCGCATTCGAAGGGAAATCCCTCGAAGAGATCGTGCGTACGTCTGAAGGCGGGGTGTTTAACAACGCTGCTCAGGTGTGGAACCACACCTTCTACTGGCACTGCCTGGCACCGAATGCTGGCGGCGAACCGACGGGTGAGTTGGCTGCGGCCATCACTGCTGCGTTCGGCAGCTTTGCGGAGTTTAAAGCGAAGTTTACCGATGCCGCAGTGAAGAACTTTGGCGCTGGCTGGACCTGGCTGGTCAAAGAGGCGGACGGCAAGCTGGCGATCGTCTCTACCTCTAACGCGGGAACGCCGTTAACCACCAGTGCCACCCCGCTGCTGACCGTCGACGTCTGGGAACATGCGTATTACATCGATTACCGTAATGCGCGCCCGAACTACCTGGAGCACTTCTGGGCGCTGGTAAACTGGGAATTTGTGGCGAAGAACTTCGCGGCATAATAAAAACGCCGAAGGGAATTCCTTCGGCGTTTTTTTTTATTCGGTGGCGCAAACCGGCTCGGGTTGTTTTCGTTCAGAGGCAAAGACCAGAATAAGCCCCAGCGCCGTGATGATGGCACCCATCACTGGTACAAAGCTGTAACCCATCCCGCTGGAAATCACGGCCCCACCGGCGGCCGCTCCCAGCGCATTCCCCAGGTTAAAGGCACCGATATTCACCGATGACGATAACCCCGGCGCATCGCTGGCCACGCGCATGACGCGCATCTGCAGCGGCGGTACCACCGCAAAGGTCGCCATGCCCCACACCACCATCGCAACGGCCGCGCCCACTTCATTACGCGCCAGCCACGGGATCGCCAGCATGATGACGATCAGCAGCAGTAAAAAGCCTTTCAGGGTGCCGCTCACGGATTTGTCCGCCAGCTTGCCGCCCAGATAGTTGCCGATAGAGAAACCGACGCCAATCAGCACAAGCATGGCGGTGATGAAGGCCGGGGTCGCCTGGTTGATGTCATGCAGTACCGGGGCGATATAGGTATAGAGTGTGAACATCGCGCCAGCGCCCAGAACAGTGGTCAGCAAGGCAGAGAGCACCTGCGGACGCAGCAGCACCGCCAGCTCTTTGCGCACTTCCGGCTTTTCACCCGCCCCGCCAGCCGGCAGGGAGAAGAACAGCGCGATCATCGAGACCACGCCCAGCAGCGCGGTCGCAAGGAAGGACATCCTCCAGCCAATCGCTTCGCCCATCCAGGTTGCGGCCGGCACGCCGCCGATATTGGCGATGGTCAGTCCCATAAACATCGTAGCGACGGCGCTGGCCTGCTTGTGCTTCGGCACCACGCTGGCAGCCACTACCGACCCGAGGCCAAAGAAGGCACCGTGGTTGAGGCTGGTCAGAATACGCGACAGCATCAGGGTGGTGTAATCCGGCGACAGCGCCGAGAGGACGTTACCAACGGTAAAGATCGCCATCAGGAAGATCAGCGCATTGCGGCGTCCGCGATGGGACAGCAGCAGGGTCATCAGCGGCGCACCCACCATCACGCCGATGGCGTAGGCGCTGATCAGCATGCCTGCAGCGGGAATAGAGACATCCACGCCCCGGGCGATAACCGGTAACAGGCCCATCGGGGAAAATTCGGTTGTGCCGATACCAAAGGCGCCAATGGCCAGGGCCAGCAGCGGAAAATTGATTCTCATACTTCAACTCCAGACACCGTGTCGTGAGGGGACACAGAACAATGAAGGCGAAAGCATGACATCAATCACAAAAAATGAGAAGTTAACAATTTGGCAAAAGATTTTTGCAGGGCGCGTAACAATCAGCGTAAGGAACGAGGGAGAGCTGACCTCTCCCGCATTAATCAGTGCAGTGCCGCCGTCAGACCGCTGGCAACAATCAGGCTCAGAACAATAACGGTGGTAATCAACGAAAACTTAAGATCGGTACTCATCAATTTTTCTCCTTTTAATCACCCTACGAAGAGTGAGCTTGCTCATTTTTACACAGTTGAGGGTAAAAATCTTGCAGGATTTAGATTGATATCGGTTTTTGCTCTTCCCCTTTTGGCCAAGATAAGACAAAATTCCACGCTAAATTTATTAGCGTACCGGCCATTGACCCCCTCCTGACGTCCTGTGTCGTTTTCCCGGCGTACCGCAATTCAAATTGCGCAATTAGGGCGAGTGAAGGCAAACGTTTACCTACTGGTTTTTCAGGAGCTTGGATATGGTCTGGAGTGACATCTGATGGCAACAATTAAAGACGTGGCGAAACGCGCAAACGTTTCCACTACAACCGTATCACATGTTATTAACAAAACCCGCTTTGTCGCGGAAGAGACCCGCAACAACGTCTGGGCGGCCATTAAAGAGCTGCACTACTCTCCCAGCGCCGTTGCCCGTAGTCTGAAGGTTAATCACACCAAATCAATCGGCCTGCTGGCGACCAGCAGTGAAGCGCCCTATTTTGCGGAAATTATTGAAGCGGTTGAGAAGAACTGCTTCCAGAAGGGCTACACCCTGATCCTTGGCAATGCCTGGAACAGCCTCGAAAAACAGCGGGCCTATCTGTCGATGATGGCGCAGAAACGCGTCGACGGTCTGCTGGTAATGTGTTCCGAATACCCGGAACCCCTGCTGACCATGCTGGAAGAGTATCGCAATATTCCGATGGTGGTGATGGACTGGGGCGAAGCGAAGGCCGACTTTACCGACTCGGTGATCGATAACGCTTTTGAAGGCGGCTACATGGCCGGTCGTTATCTGATCGAACGCGGCCACCGTGAAATCGGCGTGATCCCGGGGGCGCTGGAGCGCAACACCGGCGCCGGCCGTCTGGCGGGCTTTATGAAGGCGATGGAAGAAGCGCTGATTACGGTGCCGGAAAACTGGATCGTGCAGGGCGACTTTGAGCCGGAGTCCGGCTATCGCGCCATGCAGCAGATCCTCTCTCAGAGCCCGCGTCCGACCGCCATCTTCTGCGGCGGGGATATTATGGCGATGGGTGCGCTCTGTGCCGCCGATGAGATGGGCCTGCGCGTCCCGCAGGACGTTTCGCTGATCGGGTATGATAACGTGCGCAACGCCCGCTTCTTTACCCCGGCGCTAACCACCATCCACCAGCCGAAAGATTCGCTGGGGGAGACGGCCTTCAAC
The DNA here is from genome assembly GCA_002360945.1 of Leclercia adecarboxylata. Taxonomy (GTDB): domain Bacteria; phylum Pseudomonadota; class Gammaproteobacteria; order Enterobacterales; family Enterobacteriaceae; genus Enterobacter; species Enterobacter adecarboxylatus_B. Next base: position 61,080 of record DERO01000019.1, read on the forward strand.
ATGCTGCTGGACCGTATCGTCAATAAGCGCGAAGAGTCCCAGTCCATTGAGGTGCATCCGCGCCTGATTGAACGCCGCTCCGTTGCGGACGGCCCGTTCCGCGACTACCGCCGTTAATCCTCTTCGGGAGCCAGCATCTCTGGCTCCCGCAGCCACTCCCGGTTCATCGTTTCACTGTCTCCCAGATAATCCAACAGCCAGGCCAGAGCCGGTGACATATCGTTTTGTTGCCAGGTCAGGCAGCACGCCGCATCCGGGAAGGGATTTTCCAGCGACAGCGCCACCCATTTGCCGCTGTCGATCCACGGACGGGCAAAATGCACTGGCACCATCCCTACGCATAGTCCTGCCGAGAGGCAGGTCGCAGACGACTCCCAGTCCGGAGTAACGATCCGCCGCTGGTTGTCCAGCAGCCAGGTGATCCGTTTCGGCAGCGAGCGGGAGGTATCTTCGCGCACCAGCGAGGGCCAGTTGCGCAGGGTATCATCGCTGAGCGGCCCTTCCATGGCGGCCAGCGGATGATGGCTGGCGACCACGCAGATCCAGCTCAGTGTCCCCATATCGCGAAACGCATAGCGTCCCCCGACCGGGATCGCCTGGGTGGCGCCAATCGCCATCTCCACCCTGCCGTCCGCCAGCGCGTCCCAGACGCCGTTAAAGACCTCCTGCGAGACCCGCAGCTCGACGTCCGAAAAGTGGCGGTAAAAATCGACAATCATCTGCCGGGTGCGCTCGGGGCGCACGATATTATCCACTGCAATGGAGATATGACTGCGCCAGCCGTTGGCAATCTGCTGGCACTGCTCGCGGGTGATCTGCATTTTTTTGATAACAGACCGCCCTTCTTTGAGAAACCACGCCCCTGCAGGAGTCAGTTCCACGTCACGGTGACGCCGCTCAAACAACGGCACCGCCAGCCACTCCTCCAGCTGACGCACGGTATAGCTGATGGCGGACGGAACGCGATGCAGCTCCTGCGCTGCCCCGCTGAAGCTACCGTTACGCGCGACGGCATCCACCACTTCAAGAGAATATTCTGACCACATTTTCTGCCTGCAAAATTTTTGAATGCAACCGCCAAATATTAGCGTTTCACAAGCGGGTTTGCACTCCCTACACTCAGCGGCTACCCATACCTGCGCCCAAACGGAGTAATAGAACAATGACACCCGGGAAAGGATTTTTAGTCTGGCTCGGCGGCTTAAGCGTGCTGGGCTTCCTCGCCACCGATATGTACCTGCCTGCCTTTTCGATCATGCAGGAGGATCTGCAAACCCCGGCGGCCGCCATCAGCGCCAGCCTGAGCCTGTTTCTGGCGGGCTTCGCCTTTGCCCAGCTGCTGTGGGGACCGATGTCTGACCGCTTCGGCCGTAAGCCGGTCCTGCTGGCCGGTTTAGCCATTTTCGCCCTCGGCTGCCTCGGCATGCTGTGGGTCCGGGATGCCACCTGGCTGCTGGTGCTGCGCTTTATTCAGGCGGTAGGGGTCTGCGCCGCGGCGGTGACCTGGCAGGCGCTGGTGACCGATTACTACCCTTCTTCGCGCACTAACCGGATTTTTGCCACCATCATGCCGCTGGTCGGGCTCTCTCCGGCGCTGGCGCCGCTGCTCGGCAGTTGGATCCTCGCCCACTTCAGCTGGCAGGCGATTTTTGCAGTGCTGTTTGTTATCACCCTGGTGCTGATGATCCCGGCGTTCTTCCTGAAGCCGACAGCGGCAAAGAAAGGACAATCTGAGCAACGCGTCACCTTTATTTCGCTGCTGCGTTCGCGCACCTACCGCGGCAACGTGCTGATCTACGCCGCCTGCTCCGCGAGCTTCTTCGCCTGGTTGACCGGCTCGCCGTTTATCCTCAGCGATATGGGCTACAGCCCGGCGGCGATCGGCCTGAGCTACGTGCCGCAGACCATTGCCTTCCTGATTGGTGGCTATGGCTGCCGCGCCGCGCTGCAGAAGTGGCAGGGTCACCAGATGCTGCCATGGCTGCTGGGCCTGTTTGCCGTCAGCGTGATCGCCACCTGGGCGGTCGGGTTTATCCCGGGCGTGGGCCTGGCTGAGCTGCTGATCCCCTTCTGCCTGATGGCGGTGGCGAACGGCGCGATCTACCCGATTGTGGTGGCCCAGGCCCTGCGTCCCTTCCCACAGGCAACCGGCAGCGCTGCCGCTCTGCAGAACACCCTGCAGCTGGGCCTCTGCTTCCTGGCGAGCCTGCTGGTGTCATGGCTAATTGCCACCCCGCTGCTGACCACCACCAGCGTGATGCTGGCGACCGTGGTTCTGGCGGCGCTGGGCTATCGGATGCAGTACGTCCCTGCCAGCCAGCAGGAAGAGGGTCTCCACGCCGAGTCCTCACGGGCCTGACAGAATAATTGATTAGCTCGCTAACAATATCCTGTTGAATCACCAGGATATCAGTCCTATACTGACTGAAGCGTTCTGATAAATACTACAAATATTAAGTGTTAACGGGAGCCGGAGTGCTCCCGTTTTACCATGGATGGCCTTTCGGCAAGGGTCCTCTCCCTTCCTCTGTTCTACGTCGGATATTAGCCTCACGGGTCACACCGTGAAATTTCTCACTCTCCATAAAGAGCGTCTACGCTGTTTATGGATTCTGATCACATCAGGTGATGGAGAAGCTATGAGTTCATCGTGTATAGAAGAAGTCAGCATCCGGAATGATGACTGGTTCCGGATAGTCAATGAATTGCTGAGCCGCGCGGGTATCACCATTAACGGCCCGGCATCCTCCGATCTACAAATTAAACACCCCGATTTTTTTAAACGCGTCCTGCAGCAGGGCTCGCTGGGTCTTGGCGAGAGCTATATGGACGGCTGGTGGGAGTGTGAGCGGCTGGATATCTTTTTCAACAACGTCCTGCGGGCGGGCCTGGAAACACAGCTGCCCAGCCACCTGAAGGATACGCTGCGGATAGCCACCGCCCGCCTGTTCAACCTGCAGAGTAAAAAGCGCGCCTGGATCGTCGGCAAAGAGCATTACGATCTCGGTAACGACCTGTTCAGCCGCATGCTCGACCCCACCATGCAGTACTCCTGTGGTTACTGGAAAGAGGCGACCACCCTCGAACAGGCGCAGCAGGATAAATTACGCCTGATTTGTGAAAAACTGCAGCTGAAACCCGGCATGCGGGTGCTCGACATCGGCTGTGGCTGGGGCGGGCTGGCGCATTTTATGGCGCAGCACTATGGCGTCAGCGTGGTGGGCGTGACCATCTCCGCGGAGCAGCAAAAAATGGCACAGGCGCGCTGTGAGGGGCTCGATGTCACCATTCTGTTGCAGGATTACCGCGATCTGCGCGACCAGTTCGATCGCATCGTCTCGGTGGGGATGTTTGAACACGTTGGGCCGAAGAACTACCGCACCTATTTTGAGGTGGTGGATCGTAACCTGAAGCCGGATGGTCTGTTCCTGTTGCACACCATTGGTTCACAAAAAACCGATCATCACGTCGACCCGTGGATCGATAAATATATCTTTCCGAATGGCTGTTTACCTTCAGTCCGCCAGATTGCCAATGCCAGCGAGCCCCATTTTGTAATGGAAGACTGGCATAATTTCGGCGCTGATTACGATACCACCCTGATGGCATGGCATGAACGTTTCCTCGCCGCCTGGCCGGAGATCGCAGACAACTATTCCGAACGATTTAAACGGATGTTCAGCTATTACCTGAATGCCTGTGCCGGGGCGTTTCGCGCCCGTGATATTCATCTGTGGCAGGTAGTGTTCAGCCGCGGCGTGGAGAACGGGCTGCGGGTAGCGCGCTAAACAAAACACCCCGGCTTGCCGGGGTGTTTTGTTATCACGCGTCGTTGAACGTCTGTTGGATGGCGGCCGCCTCTTTGGCCGCCAGCACGCGCTCGACGGTATCGACCACCGCCTGGGTTTGCGGATCGATTTCAATATTCACCCGATGGCCCAGCTTTTTATTCCCGAGGGTGGTGCGCTGCAGCGTCTCCGGGATCAGGTGCACGCAGAAACGGGTTGGCGTCACTTCGCCCACCGTCAGGCTGATGCCGTCCACGCCAATAAAGCCTTTATAAAGGATGTATTTCATTAACGAGGGATCCTGAACTTTAAACCAGATCTGGCGGTTATTTTCCGAGGTCAGGATTTTAGAAACTTCAGCCGTGGTCATAATATGGCCGGACATTAAATGTCCGCCGATTTCATCGCTGAATTTCGCCGCGCGTTCCACGTTAACTACATCCCCCTCGGCCAGGTCGCCCAGGTTAGTAATGCGCAGCGTTTCCTTCATTAAATCGAAACTGATCAGGTTCCCGTTAATTTCGGTGACCGTCAGACAACAACCGTTGTGCGCAACCGATGCCCCGGTGTCCAGCCCATCGAGCATCTCATCCGGCAGGGCCACAACATGGGTTCGGAAGTTGGGTTTTTCATCAATGGACACCAGTTTCGCGGTGCCCTGCACAATACCAGTAAACATGCTTACGACTCCTGTTTGTTCCTTCGGTGATGACACCGTTTTATCGCACCACAATAACAGTTGAAAATAGAGGTTGCCAGTACCCCACCTTTTCTGGCGATTTTTTCACTAGATAATTAGCTTATCCCCGCTACAATAGCTGGAATTCCCCGCATCTTCTTTTTGCTGCTTTTTCGCAGCGGCTTTTTCTCTTTCAAATAACAACAATATCAAAGGTGTTCACGTGCAGAAGTACTTAATTGAAGCGCGTCAGTTATTAGCTCTGGCGATCCCGGTCATACTCGCGCAAATTGCCCAAACCTCGATGGGATTCGTTGATACCGTGATGGCGGGCGGCTACAGCGCCACCGACATGGCCGCGGTCGCCATCGGCACCTCTATCTGGCTGCCGGCGATTTTATTTGGTCACGGTCTGCTGCTGGCGTTAACTCCTACTATTGCGCAGCTGAACGGTTCCGGGCGCCGGGAGCGCATTGCCCATCAAATCCGCCAGGGGTTCTGGCTGGCCGGTTTCGTCTCGGTGCTGATCATGCTCGTTTTGTGGAACGCGGGCTATATTATTCACGCCATGCGTAATATCGATCCGGCCCTGGCCGATAAGGCCGTCGGCTATTTACGCGCCCTGCTCTGGGGGACGCCAGGTTATTTATTCTTCCAGGTGGCGCGTAACCAGTGTGAAGGCCTGGCGAAGACCAAACCGGGCATGGTGATGGGGTTCATCGGGCTGCTGGTGAATATTCCGGTGAACTACATCTTTATTTACGGGCATTTCGGCATGCCGGAACTGGGCGGCGTCGGCTGCGGCGTGGCAACGGCAGCGGTGTATTGGGTGATGTTCTTCAGCATGCTGTCGTACGTAAAGCGCGCCCGTACGATGCGCGATATTCGCAACGAAGCCGGTTTCCGCAAGCCGGACATGGCGGTGGTGAAACGTCTGGTGCAGCTGGGCCTGCCTATCGCCCTGGCGTTGTTCTTCGAAGTGACGCTGTTCGCGGTGGTGGCGCTGCTGGTTTCTCCGCTGGGGATTGTCGACGTGGCCGGTCACCAGATCGCCCTTAACTTCAGCTCGCTAATGTTCGTTCTGCCGCTGTCGCTGGCTGCCTCTGTGACCATTCGCGTCGGGTATCGCCTCGGCCAGGGTTCTACCATGGATGCGCAGACCGCCGCCCGCACCGGGATTGGCGTAGGGGTGTGCATGGCCGTCTGCACCGCCCTGTTCACCGTCACGCTGCGGGAGCAGATCGCCCTGCTCTATAACGACAACCCGGAAGTGGTGATCCTCGCCTCCCAGCTGATGCTGCTGGCGGCGGTGTATCAGATCTCCGACTCCATTCAGGTGATCGGCAGCGGCGTGCTGCGTGGCTATAAAGATACCCGCTCGATCTTCTTTATCACCTTTATCGCCTACTGGGTGCTGGGGCTGCCGAGCGGCTATATTCTGGCCCTCACCGACCTGGTGGTGGATCGGATGGGCCCCGCTGGCTTCTGGATGGGCTTTATTATCGGCTTAACCTCTGCCGCGATCATGATGATGCTGCGCATGCGCTTCCTGCAGCGCCAGCCATCCAGCGTGATTTTGCAACGCGCTGCACGCTAATTGCGCAGTAGCCGCCTTCGGGCGGCTACTTTCTCCTCATTTTGCGCGGGAATACAGCAATCGCGTGAATTCGTGAAGAAATTTGCAGTTTTCCTCTTGCCTGATGTCCGCACTGCCGCTAATATTCGTCCCCGTTGTCACACACAACAATGCGTTCATAGCTCAGTTGGTTAGAGCACCACCTTGACATGGTGGGGGTCGTTGGTTCGAGTCCAATTGAACGCACCATTCTCTACAGTGCGTCCGTAGCTCAGTTGGTTAGAGCACCACCTTGACATGGTGGGGGTCGGTGGTTCGAGTCCACTCGGACGCACCATTTCAGTAAGTACTCAGCAATTCCTTTTTATCTCTCTTGTAAATCACCCTGTTTTCACGCGTTACTTATGCCTCCCGCATACCGTACTGATGCCGCTGACAAACCGCACAGCGATTCGTTTCCGGGGTAAAAGTATAAAATTCACGCTGACAACATCGGCATGTTTTTTGACGCCACGGAAAGCGCAACACTCCGTTTTCACCTACCTTCCTGTCGATACGAACAGCATTCACCGGACAAACCACCGCACAGCTGTTGCAGCCGGTACAGGTTGATGACGAGAACGTCAGCGCCCCCTCGCCCAGACTCAGCGCCCTCTCTCCACACACCCTGGCGCAGGCGCCGCAGACCGTACACTGCACTTGATCCAGCGACAGCTGGTATTCGCTGAGTGCTGAGAAAGCCTGACGACGGGCCCGACGCCCGATGCTCACGGTGGCAGACTGTACCTCCACCTCGCTGGCCTTAATAAAGTGTCGCCGCCCCGTGTTGATGGTTTTTCGCTGCGGAGGAAGGATCTGCCAGACCGGAGCATTCAACGCCCGGAGCCGGATGTTCAGGGCAGCAACGGCGCGCACCCAGCCGGGAAAGCTCTCCATCTCCAGCTCCACCGCCCGGATCCCGTGCTGCTGATGCCACATCAGTAACTCATCCACGGACGGCTCCAGCGTGGAAAAGGGTGCCACCAGCGTCGAAGCCGTAAAATAGCGGGTTTCAGGCCGAATGTTTTGCAGCGCATCCGTCGGACAGATGAACAGGCAGCGGCCGCACTGCAGACAGTCCAGCTCGTTTATGGTCGGCGTGGTGGCCATGGCGGTAATGGCCTGCACCGGGCAGACCGCCACGCAGGCATCGCAGTCGTGGCGGGGAAGCTGATTGTGCAGGCAGGACTCCCCCACGCCGGGCGGCGCGGGGGGTTGCGTCAGGCGAAACAGCGCCATCAGTTAATGCAGAAGAACATAAAGCGGAACAGCACTTCAGACAGCACCAGCAGCAGGCTACCGACCATCAGCCCGAACTTGCCCTGTCGCCATGCGCTTACTGCAAACAGCAGCGCGCCGAGTACCGATAAGGTCCAGCTGAACAACCGCAGACCGCGGAGCTGAGTGAAAATTTCCATCGGCTGGTGCGGCAGGGTAACAACCCCACTCAGGCTAGCGCTCGCCAGATACGCCATATAGTCCGGCTGTGCCAGCAGACGTATGGCGACAATCGCCACCACCATCGCCGCCGCGAAGCGCATCACCGACTGCCGCTCCCGGGCCACGGACCGGCCTTTCAGCATCGGCAACCACGCCACCGCCACCGCGCCCAGCACGCCAACGGCACCGTAAAACATCAGCCAGGTGTTGAAGTGGCTCCAGGTAATGACCGAGGTATGGGCATAGATCGCGCTCATGCACCAGACATCAATCAGCCCCAGCACCGTGGCAATGGGCAGTAACAGCGGGATCAGCTGCTTTCTGACCAGCATCACCAGCGTGCAGAGCCCAAGCGCCGCCAGATACAGGCTGGCAAAGACGATCTCCCGACTCAGCCATGAGCTGGCGACGTGGCGCAGGGCATTAAAGGCGTTCAGCGGATAACCCAGGTGCAGGGTGGAAACGATCAGCCCCAGCCCCCCGGCCACGCAGGCGATCAGCATGCCCGGTAACAGCTGGGGTCTGACCTCCGGCACGCGCGTCCCCGCCCGGGCGGACAGGGTCAGGAAGAGGGTCATGCCCACCGAGCCCTGCACCAGCAGGGTAAAGATCAGGAGCGGTAACTCATGCATTGGGCTGTTCCTCTTTTTCTGCACCCTGATGCGCTTTAATCACCAGGTTAGGCTGGGTGATGGACGAGTCCGGCAGGCCCTGCACGTCGCAAAGGCTGCCGTACTTCGCGCGCAGCTCCTCGATTGGCCCGAACTGGATCGCCCCAAGCGGACAGGTGGCAACGCAGATCGGCTGTTCGCCTTTGGCCTGCAAATCCACGCAGAAATCGCATTTTGACATCTGCCCGGCCTCCTCATTCATCTGCGGCGCACCGTAAGGGCACGACCAGGCGCAGTAGCCGCAGCCGACGCATTTGTTGGTATCGACGCGGACAATGCCGTCTCCTGGGCGCTTATGCATCGCCGTGGTCGGGCAGTTTTTAGTACAAATCGGATCCGCACAGTGGTTGCAGGAGATCGACAGGGTGAAGGCATAGACGTTATTGGCATAGCCGCCCTGCCCGGTCGGGATAAACCCGCCGCCCTTCACCTCATAGACGCGACGGAAACGACGCCCCACCTCAAGGTTGTGCTTGTCTTTACAGGCTACCTGGCAGGCTTTGCACCCGGAGCAACGCGACGAGTCAATGAAAAAGCCAAGCTGCTTATCGCTGACCGGTGGGTATTCCTTATACTGCTGACTCATACTTTGCGACCTCCACAAGCATGGTTTGATGAGAATTGCCTTTCGCAAGCGGAGTAATACGTGCGGAGCTCAGGACGTTGGCACACCCGCCGTGGTCGATGCCGTCAGCATCCGGCTGCCACCAGGCCCCGGCCTGCATGGCGACCACCCCAGGCATAATGCGCTGGGTGACTTCCGCCGGCACCTGGCAGACGCCGCGCTGGTTGTGAATGCGCACGCTGTCTCCCTGACGGATCCCCCGCTGTTGGGCATCCGCCGGGTTGATCCACAGTTTTTGCACCTGCACCTCCTGCAGCCAGGGGTTGGCATATTGCGTGGAGTTGGCGCGGTTCTTCCCTTTCCAGGTGATCAGCTGGAGCGGGAACTGCTTCGCGAGCGCATCTTCCGGACCTTCGTGCGCCGGCACGTAATGCGACAGCGCCGGGATCTCCGGGTTGTTCATGTCGTACAGACGCTTCGAGAAGATCTCAATTTTCCCGGACGGCGTCGGGAAAGGATGATTGTGCGGTTCGCGAATGTTGTCTTCAAACGCCACATACGGCTTGCTCTTGAAGAGATGCTGACGTTTTTCCCGCAGCTCGGCGAACGTCGGCAGATGCTCATCCGGCATGGAGAGGCGGGTCTGCTCCCAGATATGCTCGATCCACTCCTGCTCGCTGCGGCCTTCGCTGAACTGCGGTTCGATCCCCATCTTCGCGGCCACTTCACGCTGCCAGTCGTAGTCAGAGCGGCGCTCAAACTCGGGCTCGATCAGCTTTTCTGACAGGATCAGGTAGCTTGCCGTCCCCCAGGTTTCCCCGATGTTCCAGCGCTCCATAAAGCTCGTTTCCGGCAACAGCAGATCCGCATAGCGAGCGCTCGGGGTCATATAGAGGTCGCTGGCGACGATAAACTCGATTTTCGACTCATCCTCCAGCACTTTCACCGCCTGATGCAGATCCGGGTTCTGGTTCGCCAGGTAGTTACCCGCCAGCGAGAAGAGAATACGGATATTGCTTTTCAGCTTGTCCGCCCCTTTCAGCCCCGCTTCCGCCGTCACCTTGCTGGCATCGTCGGCGGCCTGCACCCAGTTCATGATCGAGATCGACGCTTTCACCGGGTTATCCGGCATTTCGGGGCCAGCCGCGAATTTACGATTGCCGCAGCCGCCGTAGCCCGCCGCCCAGCCGCCTTTAATCCCGACGTTGCCGGTTATCGTTGCCAGCAGCGTCGACCCGCGGGCGGTACGCTCGCCGCAGTTGTGGCGCTGCGGACCCCAACCCTGAATCAGGGCCGCCGGTTTGGTGTTGGCGTAATCCCGAGCCAGTTGGCGAATCGTCTGTGCCGGGACGTGGGTGATCTTTTCCGCCCACTCGGGGGTCTTAACCTGGCCGTCTTTATTCCCCATCAGGTACGCCACCAGCGACTCGTTGGCAGGCACGCCTTCCGGCATGGAGGCCTCGTCAAAGCCGATGGTATAGCGTTCGATAAAGGCCTTATCGTGCAGATTTTCGCTGACGATGACGTACATCATCGCGTCCATCAGGGCGTTGTCGGTGGCAGGCAGCAGCGGGATCCACTCATCGGCCAGCGAGGCCACGGTATCGGAATAGCGCGGATCGACGACGATAAAGCGGGTGCCGTTCTGTTTCATCTGCTGAAAATAGTGGTTGGTGTGGCCGAAGATGGTTTCGGTCGGGTTATGGCCCCATAAAATCACCAGCTTCGTGTCCGCCAGCGTATCCAGCGAGTTACCGCTGGCGGCCGTGCCGTAGGTATAAGGCGTGGCGGCGGCGGTGTTGCCCATGCTCACCGAGTGGTAGTACTCCAGATAGCCCCCGGTAAGATTGAGCAGACGACGCATCATCTTATCGCCGGAGAAAGTGCCCCCGCTGGTGGCGGTATTGTTGTGCACAAAGCGGCATTCGGGGCCGTATTTGGCGGTGATGCGTTGCAGGTTGTCGGCGATAAGCGTGGTGGCCTCGTCCCAGGAGATGCGCTCAAACTTCCCTTCGCCCCGTTTCCCGACGCGCTTCATCGGATATTTCAGCCGATCCGGGTGGTAGACAAACTTGCGATAGCTGCGACCGCGCACGCAGGCGCGCATCACCGGCATCTGTGGATCGAGCGCACTGTCCGGGCGCGTGGTGATTTGGGTGACTACGCCATCCGCGACGTGGGCGCGAATATCGCATTTGCCGCCGCAGTCGAAGGTGCTGCAGGTCTGGACGACGCGTTCAGCGGCTTCTGCGGACGCTGACGTCGTCCCGGCCGCAGTTTTCGCGGCAAGCGCTTTGCCGGACATCACAAAGGGGAGCGTCACCAGGGCCGAGCCCGCCTTTAGCAGTCCTCTGCGCGTGATTTCGGGAAAAAGCGCGTCCCTTTTTTCTTTGCGTTCTGACATGTTATTCCCTCTCAAAAAAGAGGTGCATTCTTCCCCATAACCCCAATGAGTTAATTGATATGAATCAATTGAGAAAATGTGCCCTGTTTCTGACGCGTAATTTTTATTTTTTTCAGAGAAAACAATTGAGTATGTGAATGCTCTATTTCGCACACATTCACATAACTAATGATTTAGAGGTATCCCGACGCTGCCGGTTTGCTCATTTTGCGTTTTCAACCACACTTATTTTTCATGGATTAATAACGCGCCTGCCTGAAACGATTTTCAGGCAGGCAAAAAAAGGGTGAGCATCGATGAAAAGGATCGCCATTATCGGCGCAGGACCGACCGGTATTTATACGTTTTTCTCGCTACTGAACCAGGGGACGCCGCTTTGCATCACGGTCTTCGAGCAGGCTGAAAAAGCCGGCGTTGGCATGCCCTACAGCGACGAAGATAACTCCAGACTGATGCTGGCCAACATCGCCAGTATCGAAATCCCGCCCCTGTTTTCTACCTATATCGACTGGCTGCGTGACCAGGACGAGGCCCATCTGGCGCGCTACGGTGTGGAGAAATCGTCCCTGCACGTGCGACAGTTCCTGCCGCGCATTCTGCTGGGGGAGTATTTCCGCGATCAGTTTGTGCAGCTGGTCGAGCAGGCAAAAAAAGCGGGTTTCGAGATCGAGGTACGCGAGTCCTGTCAGGTCACCGACGTGGAGGCCACGCCTGACGGGGTCAATATTCTGGTGGAAGATGAATCTGCGCCGACGCTGTTCGATCTGGCCGTTATCGCCACCGGGCACGTCTGGCCTGAAGAAGACAATGCGTCGCGCTCCTACTTCCCCAGCCCCTGGTCCGGGCTGATGGAGGCCAAAATTCGCGCCTGCAACGTGGGGATTATGGGCACCTCGCTGAGCGGACTGGACGCGGCGATGGCCGTCGCCGTTCAGCACGGCAAATTCATTGAGACGGATGATGAACAGATCCAGTTCCGGCTGGACGTGGGCAGCGAAGCGCTGAAGATCGTGCTGATGTCCCGCTCGGGCATCCTGCCGGAAGCCGATTTTTACTGCCCGATCCCCTACGAGCCGCTCACCATCGCCACCGAACAGGCGATCGAGGCCGCTATCGAACAGGGCTCAGAGGGCCTGCTCGACCGTATCTTTGAGCTTGTCGTTGCCGAGCTTCAGCACGCCGACCCGCAGTGGTGCGACACAGTGGCGTTAGAGACCCTGACGCCCGATACCATTCGCGACGCCTGGTTTGCCGACCGGGAAAAACACGGCCCGTTCCGCTGGGCGGTCTCTAACCTTGACGAAGTGGAGCGCAACAAGCGCGACAAACGCACGGTGCCGTGGCGCTACACCATCCTGCGCCTGCACGAGGCCGTCGAGAAAATTGTGCCCCATCTGACAAAACAGGATAAAGCGCGCTTTAAGGTCGGTCTGGCGCGTATTTTCATCGACAACTATGCGGCCATCCCCTCACAGTCGATCCGCCGACTGCTGTCCCTGCGCGAGGCGGGTGTCATCAGCATTTTGACCCTGGGTGACGATTACGAGATGGCGGTAAAAGAGGATCGGACGGTGATCCACGCAAATGGTGAGGCCTGGTATTTCGATGTGTTTATCGATGCCCGCGGGCAGCAACCGCTCAAAACCAAAGATCTGCCGTTCCCGGTCCTGCGCCATCAGCTGGAGTCCGCCGGAGAAGAGATCCCCGACGTCGGGGACGACTACACCCTGCTGGCCCCTGATTACCTGCGCGGGAAAATTGCCTTCGGTGCCCTGCCGTATCTGATGCACGATCGCCCCTTTGTGCAGGGGCTGGTGGTGTGCGCCGAAATTGGCGAGGCGATGGCCAAAGCCGCGGTACAGCCCGCCTCGCGCGTTCGCCGTCGGCTGCGGTTTACTGCAGACTGAACGCGGTTTCGCAGGCGGCGGCCAGCGCCAGCAGTTCAGACTCTTCCCCAGCGGGAGAGAGAATTTCGAGCCCTACGGGAAAGCCGCTTCGCAGAGTGCCGCAGGGGAGCGTAATGGCGGCAAAGCCGCTGATGGCCGCCAGCTCGGGCGCGCAGCCGGGCGGCATTTTCTCCAGACTGTCCGGCACCCGACCCACCGTCGGATAGAGATAACCATCGATGCGCCCCTGCTCCGCCAACAGACCGAGAGTCTGACGCAGCCGATGCCGCAGCTGCCGTCCGGCCCGCCACCGGGGCGATTTTACGTTCTCGCTGGTGAGCATCTGGATCAGCAGCGGCCTGAACTCCGGCAAATACTGCCCGGAGGCGACAATCGCCTGGAGCCCTTCAGGCGCGCCAAGGTGCTGGTGTAACCAGGCGTCAAAAGCCACGTGAAATTCATCCAGGCTCAGGCAGGTGGCCCTCGCCACCTCGGGCAGGATCGACAGATCAACGTCGACGAGTGTCGCGCCCTGCCGTCTCAGGGTAGCGATGGCGTCATACCAGACGGCCAGCTGTTCAGGATCCTCCCCTTCCAGCGCGCGGATCACGCCGAGGCGTACGCCTTTCAGTGACAGGGGTTCAACGGCGGACGGCATCTGCCCATGGATAATCGCATGCAGCAGGGCCGCGTCCTGCACGCTGGGCACCATCGGCCCCACCGTGTCTTTGCTCAGGGAGAGCGGCGCAATGCCCTGCATCTGCGCCCTGCGTACCCGCGGCCTTAACCCCACCAGCCCGGTATAGCTGCATGGAATGCGGATCGAGCCGCCGGTATCGGTCCCCAGCGCCCCCTCCGCCATCCCGGCCGCCACCGCCGCCGCGCTGCCCCCGCTGGAGCCGCCTGCAGTAAGGGTCGGAAACTGTGGATGACGCACGTCCCCGCCGAGCGAGCTGCGGGAGCGGACGTCAAAGGCAAATTCAGACATATTGGCACGGGCCAGAATAATCGCCCCGGCCTGCCGCAGCCGACGCACCACCAGGGCATCCGTTGTCGCCCGCAGCTGAGCCAGCCCGGCACAGCCCAGCGTCAGGGGCAGCCCGGCGCAGGCAATGTTATCTTTCACAATCAGCGGCACGCCGTGCAGCGGCCCGGTAAGCTGACCGCGACGGCGCAGCGATTGATACTGCGCCGCCTCAGCAAGGGCATCCGGGTTGACCCCGAGAAGGGCATTCAGCTGCGGGTTGGCGTCTATAATCGCCAGCCGCCGGGTTATCTCCTCGACAGAGTCCGTCGGAGGGATCAGCCGTTGTTTTTTCATAGCATCCCTTATTATGCCGGAGGCCAGGCCCGCGCCCGACCTCCCGTCACCTTTAGTCGCGCAGCCCGGAGGTGATGGCGTCCAGCGCCTCCGGACGCAGACGGATCTCCGCGGCGCGGCGGTGCCCTTGCATGCCTTCGGTACGGCTCTGGCGGATCGCCGGTTCCGCAATCGCGGCAATGCCCTGCTCGTCGATCCACTGATGGGTACAGATTTTCACATAAGCCCCGACCCACAGCCCGCCGGTATAGCGCGCCGCCGCCATGGTCGGCAGGGTATGGTTGGTGCCGCAGCATTTATCCGAGAACACCACGCTGGCATTCTGGCCGATAAACAGCGAGCCGTAATTGCGGATTTTCGCCGCCGTGCCGTGCGGATCCCGGGTATGCACCTGCAGATGCTCGGTCGCCATGTAGTCAGCGAAGGCGATCAGCTGCGCTTCGCTGTCGCAGACCACGATTTCCCCCTGACGACGCCAGGCCTCGCCCGCGGTGGCGGCGGTAGGCAGAGACTTCAACTGACGCTCGATTTCCGCCAGGGTTCCTTCGGCAATCGCCCGGCTGGTGGTCGCCAGCCCCACGCGGGTGTGGACGTCATGCTCGGCCTGAGCCAGCAGGTCGGCGGCAATAATGCGCGCGTCGGCGCTGTCGTCGGCGATGGTAAAGATCTCGCTCGGCCCGGCCAGGGCGTCGATCCCCACCTTGCCGAACACCTGGCGCTTGGCCTCGTTGACAAAGGCGTTGCCCGGCCCGACGATTTTATCCACCGCCGGCACGCTTTCGGTGCCCCAGGCCATGGCGGCGATGGCCTGCGCCCCGCCGATTTTAAAGATCCGATGTGCCCCGGCCAGGTGGCAGACCGCAATCATCGCCGGGTGCGCGCCGGGCGGCAGACAGGCAATAATCTGTTCACAGCCAGCCACCGTGGCCGGCACGATGGACATAACCGGCGCGGAGAGGATTGGATAGCGGCCTCCCGGGACGTAACAACCCACCGTCTGGACGGGGATGATGCGGTGCCCCAGATGGACACCGGGCAGGGTTTCCACCTCCAGCGGCTGCATTGTGGCGAGCTGGGCCTCGGCAAAGCGGCGCACCTGCTGGATAGCAAACTCGCTGTCGCGACGGGTCTGGGGATCCATCTCGCTGAGCGCCGTTTCGATCTCCCGGGCGGTGACTTCAAACTGCGCCGGCACTACCTTATCAAACTGCTGCGAAAAGGCCCGCAGGGCCGCGTCGCCGTCGGCTTTCACGCGCTCAATAATGGCGCTGACCGTGTCGGTTAACGACCTGTCGGCCTGCGCATCCTGCCCCTGCGGACGTTTGATCCAGCTCACCTGGTCAACCATTGACTGTACAGACATTATGCTTCCTCCATTTGACCCAGTTTGATTTGTGCCAGCAGCGCCAGGTGATCGTAAACCACCCACTCGTCGACGATTTTGCCGTTGATAATGTGGTAGTGAGACATGCCCATCACGAACAGGCGTTCGCCGGTCGGTTTACCCAACTCGCCGTAGCCCAGATGGTGGCCCTCAATGATCCAGCGAACCGCCACCTTAGTGCCGCCCTCCTCGCACGGATTGGAGCAGATATGCTGCGGCAGCCAGGCGCCGTCGGGGATCATGCCGATCAGGGCCAGGGTCTGATGCGTCACCGACGCCGTGCCGTACAGCTCCTTCATCAGCGGACCGTGCCACTGGACGTTCGGCGCGTAGACCTCTTTGATCTTGCCCAGCATCCGGCGGTTGTAGATCTCATGCAGCCAGCGCAGGCACTGTTCTTCGGTATCGGTATGGGCAATGGAGACGTCGCAGACCATCTCCGGCGGATACTGCCCCAGCATGCGGCCGTTTTCGCCGATGTCGGTGACGCGGAAGCCCTTGTCGAACTGCTCTTTCGCCATGTTAAAGGCGATCTCATCGGTGTTGAGCCCGAGCTGCTTCATCAGGGACATGTTGTCGCTCACCACCCACTCCCGGTAGATTTTGTTTTCGTGGATCATGCAGTCGGCCACGGTGCGGGTGACAAAGGTGCGGTTGGTCGGCTTGCCAAGATGGCTGAACTGGGTGTGGCGACCGCTGCCGGTGACCAGGTGCGAGGTATAGAAGCCGTCCACGTCGTTACCGTTCCAGATCACCTGGGTGGCCATGCCGCGGCGCTCCGGGAAGGCCACCAGGCGCTGGAGGGTATCCTGCACCACCTGCTCGCGGGTATAGAGCGTGCCCAGTGCGTTATATAACACGCAGTTGTGCGTATAGTGGGTGTAAATTAATCCCACGTCGCGTTCATCCCATATTTTATGGGTGCAGCGAACAATGTAATCGACAATATCGGTATAACAATCATCAAATCCCCGTAAGGATTGCACGCGCTGGCGTTTCTCCGGCACTAAATCAATAAAGTCCCGGCGCTCAACCTGTAATACCGGTTCGTCGCGGGTGAGTTTATTATTTTTCTCAGGTACGGCTGGCGCTTTATTTGTTGCTTCGGTTGAAGACATATAAACTCCTGCATCTATTTTCAGACAATACGATCCCGCACCCGGAATGGATGGAGAAGAGAGCCGCAATCGTTATTGCGGCGGATTTAAAAAATGTTTTTAGATAAAGATACTGCGCTTAATTAACGATTTGTGACCAGATAGCTAATTCATCAATCCCTAAATATTCGCGAATAATGAGTCCATCGCGTAATTCCAGTTGGCTGATACCGGTAATAGAGACCGGTTTACGGGTCGGCACGCCAAATTTACCGTAGCCGTCGTGCCAGGTCAGGAGCGACCAGCGCAGGGAAATGCGCACCGGCTCGTTGGCATCCCGACGAACGATCAGGTGGTGCAGTTGCACCTCGCTGTCTGCAAAGGAGGCCCGGTAGCCCGAAAGCAGCGCGGCGATCTCCTGCTCGCCGGTGCCGATGCCGTGCCCAGGGGCATAGAGCGTGGCGGCAGGATGGTACAGGCCCGGCACGGTACCGCTGTTGCCCCCCGCCCACATCGTCAGATAGCGCTCCACCACCCCAGCGATCGGCCCTTCGACGTCATCCCCTTCCGGCCCACCCGCCCAGCGGGCGTCAAGGGTTTCGGCGCTTTCCCGGGTAATCCCCAACTGGTTCTGCATCACCCCGAGATTGCGGGCAAAATCCTGCACGTTGAGCCCTAACTGGGCCACAATCGCCGCCCGGTCCTGCAGGAGCCACTCCTGGCGCACGGCCCCCTCGGCACAAATGCGATCCGCCCAGGTGCGCACCCAGACGGTTTTCCCGGTCGGCGGGCCGAAGAAGCCCTCTCCCTGATGGCGGATGCAGGCGATGGTACGCTGGGCCGCGTAGTGCTCATCCCCGGGGTTTTGCGTCGCCAGGATGTCTTCCGTCAGCACCGTACGCTGGGGGAAGCTGTGCATCGCCTCCAGGGTCAGGCGCATAAACTGCGAGAGATCGTTAAGCTGCTTCTCCGGGGTGATAAAGACCACCGGCGTGGCGTAAAAGTCGGCCAGTTGACCGATGTCCTTCTGCTCCCAGACCACGTGCGTCAGGGTGCGAATAAACTGTTGAATGGAGTCGAACTGGGGGCTGAATCCCGGCAATCTGCTCATTTGTCCTCCTGGGTCTGGAACACGTAATTACCCTCTGCATCAATTGTGCCCGTATGCGGGCGGCGCGCAGAGTGACGAACCACCAGCCTGCCCGGGACGATCACCTGCTCGGGTTCGATAGTGCCGCTGTCGATCTGCTTCATCAGTAACTCCACCGTGGCGGCGACCATCGCCTCCACCGGCTGCGAGGCGGAGGTTAACGCGTAGGATGCCCAGCCGGACGGGCCAATATCGTCATAGCCAATGATGGAGACGTCCTCGGGGATCCGCAGGCCAAACTCGTAGCGCGCCACGTCCATCACGACGACGGCCATATGGTCGTTGGCGACGAAAATGGCATCCGGCGCAGGCGCGGCGGAAAAGAGCGCGTAAGCTGCGCGGGCCGTTTGCTGCGCGTCATAGTTGCCGTTGACCACCCGGACGTCGTCAATCCCCTGCTCCTGCAGCGCGCCCAGGTAGCCGTGCTGGCGGGCAATGTTGACGGACGAATCCGCCACGCCGCCGACGAACGCAAACCGCTGGTGCCCGGCGGCCAGCAAAAACTCGGCAATCTGGCGGGCGGCCGCCTCGTTGTTACTGTTGACGCTGGAGGCCATTCCGCTCTCTTCGCTGCGGTTAAACAGCACCACCGGGATCCCGGCGGCGAGACACTCCTCCGACAGATCCAGCGACAGCGTGACCGAAGCCAGTACGATGCCATCCACACGGTACTGCATGATCTGGTCGAAAATCCGGTCCACGTTCCCCTCGCGATCGCCGACAAACAGCAGCAGGTGGTAGTTGAGGGTGTCCAGCTTTTGCGCCAGCGCCTCCAGCACCTGCGGGTAAAACTGATTATCAAAATAGGAGATCACCACGCCGATGATCCGCGACCGGGCGGTGTTGAGCGAACGCGCAATGGCGTTCGGCCGGTAGCCCAGCTCCCGGGCCGCCTTCAGCACCTTTTCACGCGTGGCCGGCGAGATGCTCGCCCCCGGCGTGAAGGTGCGGGACACCGCCGACTGTGATACGCCTGCCAGCTGCGCCACCTGCTGCGAGGTCACCGCTGTAAAAGTCTTACGTTTCATTACGTGTGTTCCTTATCCCTTTCGCTTCCCCATTCTGGCACAGATTCAAGGCGTTATGCCGAACACTGGCCATAAACGCCCGCAAATCTGCGTCTCAGGAAGCGGGTACTTTTTAGTCTTACACCATCTTTGCATGCGTATGCAACAGCCAGAATTATTTTTTTCACAATGGTGACAAACGACCTTTACAAATTTGAAACCTTTTCGTAACTTCAATTTTTGAATACGTATGCAGCGCAGTTTTCACGCCGTCAATGGTACCGGGTAAATTGGGCAGTGACCCAATGGAGTGAGCCGGTAAAGTTGTACCTGGATGGTTTTAACCCATTACGTTTTAAGAGGTTCACTACCATGTTTCGAGCACTGTTACGCCGACCGGAAGCCCGGCTGTTCTTTATCATCAGCGTGTTGTTTTTTATCTGCATTCACAGCATTGATGCGTTTCTGGCCCCGATGATGATCAATCAGGGGATGGAGCCGCAGGTGATGGGGATCATCATGGGGGCCAGCGGCCTGGCGACCCTGCTGATCCGCTTCCCGCTGGGGATTGTCTCCGACGTGGTGAAGAGTCGGAAAATCTTTATCCAGTTTGCACTGGTGCTGCCGATCGTCGCCTGGCCGCTGGCCTGGCTGGAGCCGAACGCCATTACCCTGTATCTGGCGAAAGCGGCGGACGGCGTCACCGCCGCCACCTGGGTGCTCTATAACATCCTGTTTATTCGCTATTTTGACCAGAAAGAAGCGCCTGCCGCCGTGGCGCTGCTGGCGCTGGCCGGGCCGGTGGGGGTGTTCCTGGGTAACTGCATCGGGGGAGTGTTAATTCACTATTTCGACAACAACATCGCCTTCTTCGTCTCCTGCGTCTCGGCGCTGGTGGCCCTGTTCCTCACCACCCGCATCCGCGACGTCCACGATCCGGTCAAAGCTCCGACGCTGAAAGCCTGTGTTGCCGGTGCCCGCCTGCAGCTGGCCGACCGTTCGGTGTGGCTGATCGGTATTCTGGCGACCCTCGTCATCCTGGTGCCCTTTGCCACCCGCGATACGCTGACGCCGATCTACGCTGAACAATTGGGCGGCCGGGCCGGGATCTTAACCCTGCTGAGCAACATCCATCTGATCTTCTATGCTCTGGCGATTGCCCTGTGCAGCAGCGTGTTTTACCAGCGACTGGGTCTGATGAAGACGGCGGTACTGGGCATTCTGCTGCAGGTGATCTCGACCTTTGGTATCCCCTTCACCAGCAATCTGTATCTGATTTATCTCCTGCAGGCGCTGGCCGGGTTCTCCTTCGGGATGGCGTTCGCGGCCTTTATGTCCCTGAGCGTGGTCAACACCACCTCCGATGAGCAGTCGACGCGAATGGGGCTGTTCCAGACCATTTACTCCTGCGGCATGTTCGCCGGCCCGGTGATCATGGGCGTGATGATGCAGCACATTAACCTGTCGTCCGGCTATCTGTTTATTGCCGCGCTGTCGGTTGTGGCGGCGATTGCTACCCCGCTCTCGGTGCGCTGGGTCTA
Organism: Leclercia adecarboxylata; assembly: GCA_002360945.1. GTDB lineage: Bacteria > Pseudomonadota > Gammaproteobacteria > Enterobacterales > Enterobacteriaceae > Enterobacter > Enterobacter adecarboxylatus_B. The sequence continues at coordinate 81,628 of DERO01000019.1, forward strand.
TTCCCGTAAAACACCGGCGACGGCTGAATTAGCGCTTAACAGCTCCCTCGCGCCCGCGCGCGACCAGTAATTTTATTCCCGATTAAATAATCCCGGCCCGCCGGGAGGGTACCCCTCATCATAAATACAGAAGGAAGAGAATGTGGCTTATCGACTTAAAACCAGTAAACCGGTTCAGGAACGTCAGGATGCGCAGCGACAAATAAGAGAAACGGTGGAACTTATTCTTGCAGATATTGAAAAGCGCGGGAATAAAGCCATTCGCGAATTATCCGTGAAATTCGATCGCTATGACCGCCAGGATTATCGTCTGAGCGAGGCAGAAATTAATGCCTGCATCAAAAAATTAAGCCGTCAGGATATTCATGATATTGAGTTCGCTCAGGAGCAGGTCTTTAATTTTGCCCGGGCGCAAAAAGCCTGTCTGCTTGACCTGGAAATAGAGACCCGCCCCGGGGTGATCCTCGGCCATAAAAATATTCCCATTAACGCGGTGGGCTGTTACGTCCCGGGCGGGAAATATCCGCTGCTGGCCTCAGCGCATATGTCGATTATTACCGCCAACGTGGCGGGCTGCTCCCGCATCGTCAGCTGTGCCCCACCGTTCGGCGGCGAGCCTGCCCCGGCCATCGTGGCGGCGCAGAAAATGGCCGGGGCCAGCGAGATCTACGCCCTGGGCGGCATTCAGGCGATTGGCGCGATGGCGCTGGGCACCGATTCCCTGACCCCGGTGGATATGCTGGTCGGCCCCGGCAACGCCTTTGTGGCGGAGGCCAAGCGCCAGCTGTTTGGCCGGGTCGGAATTGACCTCTTCGCCGGCCCTACCGAAACCCTGGTGATTGCCGACGACACCGTCGACGCCGAAATCTGCGCCACCGACCTGCTTGGTCAGGCCGAGCACGGCGTAACAACGCCTGCCATTCTGCTGACCAACTCAATGGCGCTTGCCAAAGAGACGCTGCGCGAAATTGACCGCCTGCTGGAAAAACTGCCGACCGCCGATATTGCCCGCCAGGCCTGGCACGACTACGGGGAGATTATCGTCTGCGACAGCTACGACGAAATGCTCGCCGAAGCGGATCGCATCGCCTCGGAACACGTGCAGGTGATGACCGACCGCGACGACTGGTTCCTCGCTAACCTGACCAACTTCGGCGCGCTGTTCCTCGGCCCGCGCACCAACGTGGCCTACGGCGACAAGGTCATTGGCACCAACCACACCCTGCCGACGCAAAAAGCAGCGCGTTACACCGGCGGCCTGTGGGTCGGCAAGTTTATGAAAACCTGCACCTGGCAGAAGGTCCTCAGCGATGAGGCCACGGCAGAGATCGGCAGCTACTGCTCGCGACTGTCGCTGCTGGAAGGCTTTGCCGGACACGCCGAGCAGGCCAACGTGCGCGTGCGCCGCTACGGTCAGGTGGAGGTGCCTTACGCCACCCCGGCCCCGGTCAGAGAGAAGGTGTGACCTATGACCTTTCCTGAGATGCCCTCCTTCGGCCTGCACGGCAAGCGCGCTCTGGTGACGGGCGGCTCCCGAGGGCTGGGGTTTGCCTGCGCCGTCGCGCTGGCCCACGCGGGGGCGGAGGTGTGGATCGCCGCCCGGGATCGTCAGGGGCTGGACGACGCCGCAACCCTCGCCGCGGAACACGGGCTGGGGCTGCACCCGGTGGCGCTGGATATCACCGAGGTGACGCAGGTGGAATCGGTGCTCGCCGGGCTGCCCGCGTTCGACATTCTGGTGAACAGCGCCGGGCTGGCGCGCCACGAAGCATTTCTGGCCGTCAGTGAAGAGAATTTCGATGCAGTGATGGCGATTAACCTGCGGGCCACCTTCTTTATCAGCCAGCGGGTGGCGGCGCGGATGCGCGAGGAGCGGATCGCCGGATCGATTATCCATCTCTCCTCGCAGATGGGCCATGTCGGCGGCCCCCGCCGCAGCGTCTACTGTGCGTCGAAATTTGCCCTGGAGGGGCTCACCAAAGCCATGTCGCTGGAGCTGGGTGAAGACGGGATCCGGGTTAATACCCTGTGCCCGACCTTTATTGAGACCGCGCTCTCTGCGCCATCGCTGGCCGAGCCTGAGTTTCGTCGCTACGTGCTGGACAACATCAAGCTGCGTCGGCTGGGCAACGTCGAAGACATCATGGGCCCGGTGGTGTTCCTGGCCTCCGATGCTGCGGGGATGATCACCGGCAGCGCGCTGATGGTCGACGGCGGCTGGACCGCAACCTGAGGAGTGAGACTGTGGATAATCACGCCCTGCCGCTGGTCCTGCTTGGCGGCACGCTCTGTAACGCCCGGCTCTGGCAGCCGGTGCTGGCCCGGCTCAATCTGTCTGGGGCGATCTGCCCCAGGCTGACGACGGACGTGTCGGCGGCGCAGGCCTCACAGCGGCTGCTGGACCAGCTGCCGCCGCGCTTCCTGCTGGCCGGGTTTTCGCTGGGGGGGATAGTGGCGCTGCAGATGGTTGCCGACGCCCCCGGGCGCATCGCCGGACTGGCGCTGCTGTCGGTGAACCCGCTGGCCGTTCCGCCGGAAAGTGCCCCGGCGCGGCGCGAGGCGGTAAGCGCCGCCCGGCAGCAGGGGCTCACCCACTGGCTGTTATCCAGCCTGTGGCCAAAGTACGTGGCACCGTCGCGTGTGGATGACCAGGCCTTACAGGGGCTTATCTGCCGGATGGCAGAGGAGAGCGGCCTCGATACCCTGGCGACGCAGACCGAAATCGCCATTACCCGGCGGGACAATCGCGGGGCGCTGGCCTCGCTCGCCTGCCCCATTATCGTTATCAACGGCGTGTACGACCCCCTCTGCACGCCCCATCACCACCAGCTGGTGGCGGAGAGCGCCCCGCAGGCGAGGTGCGTTACCCTCGCCGCTGCCGGGCACTTCACTCTGCTTGAAGCGCCCGACGAAGTCGCGCCCCCGCTACGCCAGTGGATTCAGGAGTGTACAGATGCGCAAGAATAAACTCAGGGCAGTGCAGGAAAACGCCGCCATTATCAACGGCTGGCTGGCGATCCCCTCCAGCTACAGCGCCGAGATCCTCGGTCATCAGGGCTATGACGCGGTGACCGTTGATCTCCAGCACGGGATGATCGACTTCGCCAGCGCCCTCGCTATGCTGCAGGCGCTCTCCGCCACCCCGGCGGTGCCGCTGGTGCGGGTGGCCGATAACGATCCGGCGCAGATCATGCGCATGCTGGATGCCGGGGCCTACGGCATTATCTGCCCGATGATCTCCACCCCGGAAGAGGCCCGGCGCTTTGTCGCCGCCTGCCGCTATCCGCCGCTGGGCAATCGCTCTTTCGGCCCGGCCCGCGGCCTGCTGTACGGCGGGGCCGATTACCCTCAGCACGCTAATGATGAAATCCTGACCCTGGCGATGATCGAAACCCACGAAGGGCTGGCGAACCTCGACGCGATCCTGGCGACCGAGGGGCTGGACGGGGTGTTTATCGGCCCTAACGATCTGTCCCTCACCCTGACCGGCAGCGCCAGCGCCGAATCCCGTCATCCGGAGATGCTGGCCGCCGTTGAGCTGGTGGTCAGCCGCTGTCGCCAGCAGCAAAAAATCGCCGGGATCTTTTGTACCTCCGGCGAGGCCGCCGCCCGCCGCATCAGCGAAGGCTTCCGGTTTGTCACCCCCGCCAACGATGTCATGCAGCTTGGCCGCGCCTCCCGTGAAGCCGTCGCCCAGGCGCGCGGCAACGCCATCCCCACCACCGGCGCATCAGGCTATTAACAGGAGAGAAGATGAAAGCACGTCACATTACACCGGAACAGGCCAGAAGCCGTCTGGTTGCCCCTGAAGATATGGTCTCCTGCAATCTGGCGTTTATTGATTGCAAACTTCCCGGCTCGCACCTGAAGCAGAACTACTCCTTTATTGGCCCGGGCGTAACCCAGTCCTCCGCCCAGGTGGTGAATATCCCCGAGCCGCACGGCTTTAACATCGGCGCCGCGGCCATGCCAAAAGGGGTGACCAATAACCTGCACCTGCACTTCACCGCCGAAGTCTTTTTGATTCACGAGGGCACCTGGCGTTTTCGCTGGGGAGCCAACGGCGAAAACGAAGCGGAGTTCAGCGCCCCGACCATACTGTCGATTCCGACCTGGATCTTCCGCGGCTTTACCAACATCAGTAAAGAAGAGACCTGCGGCATGGTCTACACGGTGCTGGGCGGCAATAACACCGGGGGTATCATCTGGCACCCGTCAATTCTGGACGCCGCCAGCGAGTACGGCCTGTATCTGAGCAAAGAGAATATGCTCATCGACGTCAATGCGGGCGATACCCTGCCGGAACCGGCGGGACTGCTGACCCCGCTTGCGCCGGAAGAGATCGCCGCCCTGCGTCACTACTCCGTGGAGGAGATGGGCCAGCGGGCGGTGACCGGGGAGGAGCGTCGTTGGTCTGCGGCGGGACTGCTGGATTCGGTGCTGCCGGGCCACGGGGGCGAGATTGCGCCGGTGATTGGCTTCGGCATCAGCCAGGATAAACACGCGGCCCCCGTTATCGTCAATCCGCACGGCTTCTCAGTGGAGTGGCTGCGCCTGAAATCCGATCATGTGGTCGGTCGCCACCTGTGCCCGGACGTGCAGGTGATCATGGTCTTTAAGGGGACGCTGGAGGTAACCTGGAACCTGGAGGGCGAAGAGGTGAGCATTATCGCCCCTGAACGCTCGGTGATTTCGGTCCCGGAGAACAGCTGGCGGTCCTACCGCGCGCTGGACGGCGATATGGAGTGCATTCTCACCACCCAGGGCGATCAGCGTAAGCGCGTCTACTGGGATGAGACGATCCTGGAGCAGGCCAGAGCGGCCAATCGCTGCCTTGACCCGGATGGCTATGTGACGGCGGTGGATCTGCTGCCTGAAACGGCGAAGCGGGCGGTACGCAGACTGGAAGCGCTGCCTTAAGAGGATTCAGGGCGGGAGAGCCCGCCCTGAACATCGTCCTTTACTCGAAGTAAACGCCCGGGTTTTCGGACAGGGAGACGAAGGTTTTCGACTCTTTATCCAGGGCGCGAATGTCCCCGCTTTCAATATCGTAAACCCAGCCGTGCAGGCGGATGGCATTGTTACGCAGGCCGACCGCCACCGACGGGTGGGTTTTGATGTTGCTCAGCTGGGCGAAGACGTTTTCCTGCACCATGGCGTTGACCTTGTCGGTCGGGGTGTCCCAGGTTTTATTCTCCACCACCGCTTTGGCGGCATCGGAGTAACGCAGCCAGTGTGACACTGCCGGCATCGGTTCGAGATTGGCGTTGTCGGCAATCGCCTTCATCGCGCCGCAGTTAGAGTGGCCGCAGATCACGATATCGGTGACGCCCAGCGCCACGACGGCGTATTCGATGGTGGCGGAGACGCCGCCCGGCTCTGGCCCGAAAGGTGGCACAATGTTGCCCGCATTACGAATGACAAAGAGCTGTCCCGGCTCCTGCTGGGTGACTAATTCCGGCACCAGACGGCTGTCAGAACAGGAGATGAACAGCGCTTTGGGATTCTGGCTGGAGGCCAGACTGCGGAACAGGTCTTTACGTTGCGGAAAAACTTCTTTTTGAAAGCTGAGAAAACCTTCAATGATATGTTGCATAGCAAAGTCTCATTTTTTTGTGATTGTACAGGCATGATCGAGATCACGGTTTTTCGAGTTTACCCACCGGCCCCGAGTTCAGACAAGCAATATATTTCTGGACCGACCGCAGGACAATCTCCCGCGCGCTGGCGGAAATATTCTGCCCCTCAAAGGCCCCGTAGAGCCGTTCAAAGCATACACCGTCCAGACGGGCGGCGATTTCGCTCACCTCGCTGGCCGGCAGCGGCAGCATATTCGGGTAGCTCCACATAAAGGAGACCGCGTCTTTTCCCGGCGTCACCTGCAGAATATCCCCGGCCAGCAATACGCCCCCGTCGACATTCCAGTGCAGCACCGTGCCGCCGGCAAAGTGACCGCCCAGCCGCAGCAGCCTCACGTCCGGGGCGATCTCCAGAGAGTCCCCCTCCCAGAAGCGCAGGGCGGGACTGTCGCGCATCACCCACTGCCGATCGCTGGCGTGGAGATAGACCGGGGCATCAAAGGCCGCGGCCCAGTCCTGCATGGTGGTGTAGTAGTGCGGGTGCGAGATGGCGATAGCGTCGATCCCGCCCAGCGCGGTCACCAGCGCATGAGTAGCGGCATCGAGGTTGGCGATGCAGTCCCAGAGCACGTTTCCCTGCGGGGTGCGCAGCAGGATCGCCCGCTGACTGATGGCAAAGGCGGGGACGGTTTTGATGCTCAGAAGATTGTCTTCGAGCTGTTGCCACTTGTTGATATGGGTGGCGGTCAGGGTGCTGAAATCGACCCACGCCTGCCCGGTCGCGGGCACGTACTGGCGTTCATCTTCGCAAATGGCGCACTGCTGCGGTTCGACGTCATAGGACGTGCCGCAGGTTTTACACAGGACGATCATGAGGTCTCCTTAGCCGGATGATTTATCAGTATGGCAAGGATTATCCTTATGTGCGCTGGGGTGCCCCAGACCCGGGTTTTGCTCTATAATACGACCTGGAACAAAAACCGACCAAAGCAGGTAAATGATGGAAATTGATCTCAACAATCTGGTGTTTGACGGGCTGGATGAAGCGGAAGAACGTAACGCAGAACGCCTTGAAGATGCGGATAAAAAAGCCCAGGCGATTGTCGCGGACGATGACTGCGGCGACGCCTGCAAGATCTAATGTAAAAAGCCCCCGATGAACCCATCGGGGGCTTTTTAGCTTTACGACTTCGTCATACCGTCAATGGCTTGCTGAGCGCAGGCTTCATCCAGATGTCCACCCGGCGCGCCGCCAATCCCGATGGCCCCGATCACTTCTTCCCCTTCCTTAACCGGTAAACCACCCGCCAGCAGCAGCAGGCCCGGGATATCACGCAGGTTCTGCGCTCCGGCGTTGCTTTGCGCGGACTCCATCACTTTGCCCGAGGCATTTTTGGTGCTGAGCGCGGTAAAAGCTTTCATCTCGCTGGCTTTCAGGGTGTGCGGACCGGCATTGTCCGTGCGCTGTACCGCTTTCACCACCCCGGCACGATCCACCACCGTGACGCTGACCTGATAATTTTTGGCCGTACAGGCCTGAATGGCCGCGCTGGCCAGAGCGTTGGCCTGGGTCAGGGAGAGATTCTTTTGCGCTACGGACTGCGCCTGCGCCGATACGCTGACCATCCCGGCTACACAGACTGCTGCCATCATTAACTTTTTCATCGCACATCCTCGGGTAAGTGGAAACAGATGCAGCGTACCGATGTGCGTACTGAAATGTTATTCGGTCGACTACGGGGTTATCCTGGTAGTTCTACGGATTGCAATTTGTCGTATTCCCGGATGGCCTGCACCAGGCTGGAAACCCCCAGCTTGAGAAACACCGCCGCCCGGTGCGCCTCCACCGTGCGCGGCGAGAGGTTAAGCCGGGCAGCAACCTCTTTATTACTGCTCCCCTCCATCAGGGCCAGCAGCACCTCGTGTTCCCGGGCGGTGAGTTGCCGAAAGAGCGCCCTGACCCGTCTGGCCTCCTGCCAGCGCCCCACCCGCTGCTGGCTCTCGACCAGCGCGGCGGTGATGGATTCGATCAGCTTGTCAGCATCCAGCGGCTTGGTGAAAAACTCAAACACCCCGTTATGAAACGCCCGGCGACAGGCGTCGATGGTGCCGTGGCCGGTCATCAGGATCACCGGCAACAGCGGCCAGGGCCATGCCCCCTCCTCCAGCCAGGCCAGCCCGCCTTTTCCCGGCATGCGCATATCCAGCAGCAGGCAGCCGGTCAGGGCCTTCTCTTGACCGTGAGCAGCGGTAAAGGCGGCGATACTTTCATAAGGTTCAACGCGCCAGTTCATCCCGGAGAGCAGAAACACCAGCGACTCCCTGACCGAGGCATCATCGTCAATCAACCAGATGACGTTATCCATTTTTCTGACTCCCGTGATAAGCAAACTGCAACCGGACCCTGGCACCGCCTTCCGGAGCGTTATCCAGCGTCAGGGTGCCATTCATTCTGGTGACTAACGACTCCGTTAAGGTCATACCCAGTCCGATGCCGCCCTGCCGCTCGCTGTAAAAAGGCATAAAGGCATTGTGTAAGGCATCCGGGGTAAAGCCCGGCCCGCCGTCGGTAATCTCAATCTGAATAACCTCGCCGTTGCGCTGGCTGCGGATATGTACCCACCCCGCCGCACGCTCCTGCTGCGCCTGAATGGCGTTGCTGAGGATGTTGTGCAGCACCTGCTCCAGCCACAGCCGGTCGGCGCAGAGCGTGTGGGCATCGGCGGCAAAATCATGGGTAAGACGAATGTGTCTGGCGGTGCGCTCGTGCTCCAGCAGGTTGCCCACCTGCTGCCAGCAGCTGACAAGATCCACCTCGTCCAGGTCAACCCTTTCCTCGGTCACGTGTTCGCGAAAGCGGGTCAGCAGCTCGCCTATCCGCTGGGTTTGCACCAGCGCCGATCCGAGGGCCCGCGACACCGCGTCGGGATTGTCCTGCCGCAGCTGGCGCTGCGCACCCTGGATCCAGGTCTGGGCCGCGGTCAGGGGCTGGTTGATCTCATGCACGATACCCGCGGTGATCTCCCCCAGGGTATTGAGCCTGGCATGCTGGTAATACCGGGCGCGCTGGTCGGCGTTTTGCCGCTGTTTACGCTGCCAGAGGATCACCCCGCCTGCCGCCATCACCACGGCCCACCCCAGCCAGAGCAGAAAATGCGGCAGCAGGGCCACGTTCAGCCATGCCGGTCGGGCGTCGGCCCGCAGGATAAAGGGTTGGGTATGCTGGGTGAACTGCCGCTGCCAGTGCCAAAAGGCCTCCGCCGGGGGTGGCGATGCGTCGCCGCGGAGATCAAGGCTGAGGCGGGTAAAATGCGGCCAGGCGCCCATCACCGACCGGGTATCGATCAGCACCCGGATTTGTCGCCAGGGGTTGTAGAGCCAGTACTGCGCGTCACCCACGGGTTCAACCCGCGCGGCGTCGAGGGCGCGTCCCTGGGTCTTTTGCAGGTCGAGGATTTGCGGGAATTTTTTACGCAGCGCGGCAAGATCTTCATCGCCACTTAACAGCGGCAGCACCGACTCATTCTGGGTGAGAACAGCCCCCGCCTCGACAAAAGCCGTGGCAAACGCCCGATCCAGATCCCAGAACTGACGGCGGATCTGTTCGGCATACAGCAGCACGCTGCTCAGCAGGCAGAGCAGGAGCCAGATAATAAACCCACGTTGTAAAAATTTTCGGTTGTTCATTCAGTTAACTGGCGCTGATAAAAGACGCCAGAGACCTTAGCAGGAAGCTAAGCGGGGGACAAAACTTGCGGTGATTTTTGGATGTTAGCGTCCAGAATGACGGGGCGTACGCGGAATAACGCACACCTCGTTCCAGTAGGTTTCCCGCACATGGCGGTGCTCAGCGTTGCGTTTGCTCATGGAACCACTCCGGGTCGATGTTGGCGATGTCCACGCCATACAGGCTGGCAACCGGCAAGATAGATTCAATAATACGCTGCGCGCTGTTCTCTTCCGATTTTGCGGTAAAAAACCGCCGTAACGTACTCATCAGTTTGCCCATTGCCCTGTTCCTCATTTGTTCAGCCTGTATGCAGTAAACCAGCAATCTGGCGCGGCGAGAAATGCCGATTCCGGCAGAGGATGTGCGCGAATCGCAAAAGCCCTCCTTCTTTTTACCGCTCTGTAACAGGCTGTTCACTAATGATTTTTTTCACATAGCAAAGACGATATTGGCATTTGGCGGCCGGAGGCGGTTATGGGAGCGTAGCAGGACAAAACAAAAAAACAGACTCAGAGGACACTATGGCAACATACAAAAAACTGGCACTGGCATTGAGTTTGCTGACCGCAGGTGGAATCGCTTCGACGCAGGCGCTGGCAGACCAGCTGGCCGATATCAAGGCGGCGGGGGTGGTGAAAGTCGCCACCTTCGATGCTAACCCGCCGTTCGGCTCGGTGGATGCGAAAAGCCACGAGATCGTCGGCTACGACGTGGATTTTGCCAAAGCGCTGGCGAAAACCCTCGGGGTGAAGCTGGAGCTGGTCGCCACCAACCCGGCTAACCGCATCCCGCTGCTGCAGTCGGGCAAGGCGGATCTGATCGTGGCGGATATCACCATCACCCCGGAGCGGGCTCAGGTGATCGATTTCTCCACCCCCTACTTCGTGACCGGGCAGCAGTTCCTGGTTCCGGCCAAAGGGGCGGATAAGCTGGATGCCTACAGCAAGGCGCGTATCGGGGCGGTAAAAGGCACCACCGGGGAGCAGGCGCTGCATCAGCGCTTCCCGCAGTCCCGCGTGCTCTCCTATGACGATATCCCGCTGGCGCTGACGGCGTTGCGCAACGGCAACGTGCAGGCCATCACTCAGGACAGCACCATTCTGGCCGGGCTGCTGGCTCAGGCCCCGGACAAAGCCAACTTTAAAATTCTCCCCGATCTGCTGAGTAAGGAGGAGATTGGCGTCGGGGTGAAGAAAGGCGAAACCGCACTGCTGAAAGTGGTGAACGACGAGCTGGTGAAGCTGGAGAGCAACGGCGACGCGGCGAAGATCTACGACGTCTGGTTTGGTCCACAGACCCCTTCCCCGCAGCCTCGCGCCTTTAAAATAGAAGCCCAGTAATATGCTGTCAGGTCTATTCTCACGCTCCGCGGCATCTGCCGCGGATTTTTCACATCTGGAGCAGGCCAGCGTCACCTTTTCTGAGGTGGCGAAACGCTACGGCGATCGCCCGGTGCTGAAAGGCATCAACCTCAGCGTCACGCCGGGCGAAGTGGTGGCTATTCTTGGCCCCTCGGGCTCCGGTAAATCGACGCTGATCCGCCTTATCAATCAGCTGGAAACTCTGACCTCCGGCGACATCCTGATCGACGGCAAATCGACGCGTCAGCTAAGCCGTCAGGCGTTGCGCCAGCTGCGCAGCCGGGTGGGGTTTGTCTTTCAACAGTTCAACCTTTATAGCCATCTGACGGCGCGGCAGAACATCGCCCTGGCGCTGAAGCACGTTCATGGCTGGCGGCCGGCCGAAGCCGAAACCCGCGCTGAGGCGCTGCTGGCGCAGGTGGGCCTGGCGGACAAAGCCGACCACTATCCGGAGGCGTTATCCGGCGGGCAGCAGCAGCGGGTGGCCATCGCCCGGGCGCTGGCCTCCTCGCCGCAGATCATTCTGTTTGATGAGCCCACCTCGGCCCTCGATCCCGAGATGATCGGCGAAGTGCTGCTGGTGATGAAAGCCCTCGCCCACAGTGGGATCACCATGATTGTCGTCACCCATGAGATGCAGTTTGCCCGGGAGATTGCCGACCGGGTGGTGTTCATCGACGGCGGGCATATTCTGGAGGTGGCTCCGCCGGAGCAGTTCTTCCAGCATCCGACTCATCCGCGTACCCAGCGTTTTCTGCAGAAGGTGCTTAACCCGCTGCATCCGGGAGCGGTGTGATGCCGGCCCTCGACTGGCAAGGGGTGCTGACCGGCCAGCCCTTGCAGTGGATCCTCTCCGGTTTTCTCACCACCCTGTGGGTGACCCTGGCGGGAATAGTGGTCGCCAGCCTTATCACCCTCGCCTGCCTCGGACTGCGTCTCGCCGGGGGGCGCATCGGGGCGAAGATCGTTGCCGTATGGGTTTCGCTCTTCCGCAATACGCCCCTGCTGGTGCAGCTTCTGTTCTGGTATTTCGCTGCCTGGAACGGGCTTCCTGCGGATTTCCGCACCTTTGTGATGGACGATCATCCCTGGTCGGTGCTGCCGGGCCAGGTCTGGTGGTTCACGCCCGAGTTTCTCTGCTCCGCCTGGGGTCTGGGGGTCTTCACCTCGGCCTTTTTGACCGAGGAGATTACCGCCGGGCTGCGCGCCGTCTCTGCCGGACAGCGGGAAGCCGCCCTGGCGCAGGGCTTCTCCGCCTGGCCGCTGCTGCGCTACATCCTGCTGCCGCAGGGGCTGGCGAACGCCTGGCAGCCGGTGGTGGGCCAGTACCTCAACCTGATGAAACTCTCGTCGCTGGCGAGCGGAATTGGCTTTGCGGAACTCACCTATCAGGTGCGGCAGATCGAGAGCTATAACGCCCACGCGCTGGAAGCCTTCACCGTCGGCACGGTGCTGTACCTGCTCACCGGCGTGGCGATGGGCGTCCTGCTGACGAAACTCGGCCCCTCAACCGAACGGCGGCGCAAAGCCGCGCTGACTACCCGGAGTGAAGAGAAATGCTAGCCGGACTGACCGTGATTACCGATAACCTCGATTATCTGCTCTGGGGACGGGCGGCGGCCGGGCAACCCGGCGGCGTGCTACTGACGCTGCTGATGGCCTTCGGCGCGGCGGCGCTGGCGTTACCCGCCGGGATTGCACTTGCCGGGCTGGCGTGGCGATTTCCTGGGGCGATACGCAATACCCTGTTCCTGTGGGCCGAGATCATTCGTGGGATCCCGCTGATATTTGTGATTTTCTGGCTGTGGTATCTGCTGCCACTGATGACCGGCGGCGATCTGCCGGGGGCGCTCACCGTGACCCTGGCGCTGGCGTGGTTTACCGCCGCCGCGGTAATGCACTCGGTGCTGGCCGGGCTGCGGGCGCTGCCTGCCGGGCAGGTTGAGGCAGCCCAGGCGCAGGGGTTTAGCGCGCTGCAAACCCTGGGATGGGTGCTGCTGCCGCAGACGTTGCGCAACACCTTACCTTCGCTGCTGGGGATTTTTATCAGCCTGCTGAAGGACACCTCGCTGGCCTTTATCGTCAACGTGCCGGAGCTGACCACCGTTGCAGGCCAGGTCAACAACCGGGTGCAGATCTACCCGGCGGCTATTTTTGTCTTTACGGGGGTGGTCTATTACCTGCTGTGCTGCGGGATTGAACAGCTGGCTAAGCGCTGGCGGTTTAACCGGCCAGCGCTTTAACGACGGTTTCCATCGCCTGGGTAGTTAATTCACTGCGTTGCACCCGCTGGTTCGCCAGCGAGGTGCGCAGGACCCCGGCGATCACAATATGCTTTGGCTCCTGCCCGAGATCGCGCATCTCCAGAACCACTTTGCCTACCACGCGACACATCTCCTGATACAGCGCTTCGTCTTTGGTTACATTGCCCATGATCTTCACTCCATTGCCTGAAAACGCCAGCTTAAAGCATTCATTAGCCTTATACAAAAAAGAAGCCCGGCGAGAGACTCGCCGGGCTTTTTAAACGCAGAATCAGGGGATTAGTTGTTAACCGGGATCACAGCGCCTTTGTATTTGGTGCGGATCCAGTCCTGAATCTCTTTGGAGTGCAGCACGTCCACCAGCGCCACGATATCCTTCTTCTTCTCATCGCCACGGTGCACGGTGATGATGTTGGCATACGGGTTGTTTTCACCGCTCTCTACCGCGATCGGATCGTGAACCGGATCCAGACCGGCGTCGATGGCGTAGTTGGCGTTGATCACCACCGCAGCGCCTTCGTCGTTGTTATACATCTGCGGCAGCAGAGAGGCTTCAACGTTCGGGGTGAACTGCAGCTTTTTCGGGTTCTCAACGATGTCGCTGATGCGCGCGGTCACTTTGTCGATGCCCGGCTTCAGCTTGATCACACCCTCTTTCTCGAAGATAGAGAGGATACGACCCTCTTCAGAGACCGCATCACGCATGATGATTTTGCCGCCTTCCGGCAGATCTTTCAGCGACTTGTATTTTTTGGAGTAGATACCGATCGGCTCGATGTGGATCGCACCGGCGCTGACGAAATCGTACTCTTTGTCCCCGGCGTGATCTTTCAGCACGCTGTTCAGGTAAGGAATGTGCTGGAAGTAGTTGGCGTCGATGTCACGACCCGCCAGCGCGGTGTTCGGCAGGATGTAATCCTGGAACGGTTTGATCTCCAGGTCGATACCCTGCTTCGCCAGAATCGGCTTCGCCTGCTCCAGAATTTCGGCGTGTGGGGTGTTGGACGCGCCCACGGTCAGGGTATCAGCCCAGGAGGCAAAGCTCAGGGCGCTCAGGGTTGCTGCGGCGATCAACGTCAGTGTCTTTTTCATGATGATGGTTCCTGTGTGTTATTCGTGTTTATCTTTTATCTAACAGTGATGTGATGATGTCGCCGCAGAACTGGATAATGAAAACGATGATCAAAATGGTCACCGTTGCCACCAGCGTGACGTCACCATGGTTGCGTTGGAATCCTTCCAGATAAGCCAGATTTCCCAGACCACCGGCACCAATCACCCCCGCCATTGCGCTGTAACTAACCAGCGCAATCAGCGTCACCGTGATCCCTGAAACCAGGGCAGGTGATGATTCCGGCAGTAAAACCCGAAAAATTAAGGTGCTCAGTCGGGCACCCATTGAGCGCGTCGCCTCGATCACCCCTTTGTCCACCTCGCGCAGGGCAATCTCCACCAGACGGGCGTAGAACGGCGCGGCGCCGACAATCAGCGCGGGCAGCGCGGCATTTGCCCCGAGGATGGTCCCCACCACGGTTTTGGTGAAGGGGATCAGCAGCACGATCAGGATGATGAACGGGATCGAACGGAACACGTTCACCACAATCGAAATTACGCTGTAGACCGTGCGGTTGTGGAACATGCCACCCCGGGCGGTTAAAAACAGCGCCAGGCCGAGAACCAGCCCGAGTACAAAGGTCGCAACGCCGGAGAGCGCGGTCATGTACAGCGTTTCCAGGGTCGCGGCCCAGAGCTGGTCCCATTTCAGATGCGGGAAGAGATTCTCAGCCATGTTTAACTACCTCGCCTTCAATATCGCTGTGCTGCAGGTCGACGAGGATATTGTTCAGTTGTTCTTCGGTTGCCACCACGTGCAGCCAGAGCTGGCCGAACACGCCGTGGGCGGTTTGCGTCATTTTGCCGTGCAGGATGTTAAACGGCAGGCCGTAGCGCAGGGTCAGCTCCCCAACAATCGGCTTGTGGGTGCTGTGGCCGGTAAAGGTCAGCTTGATGACGGTGCCTTCCAGCTCGTTCGCCAGCTCGGTGTTAAAGGTCTCTTCTTCGGCGTACTGGCTGACCTGACGGACAAACTGCTGCGTAATTGGCTGCTGCGGATGGGTAAAGACCTGCAGCACCTCGCCTTCTTCCACCACTTTGCCGTTTTCCATCACCGCCACGCGGTCACAGATTTTGCGCACCACGTGCATTTCATGGGTGATAAGCACGATGGTCAGCTTAAAGCGACGGTTAATGTCGAGGAGCAGATCGAGGATCTGATCGGTGGTCTGCGGATCCAGCGCTGAGGTGGCTTCGTCGCAGAGTAGCACGTCCGGATTATTCGCCAGCGCGCGGGCAATGCCGACGCGCTGCTTCTGCCCACCACTGAGCTGGGACGGGTAAGCCTGTTCGCGGCCTTTCAGCCCCACCAGCTCCACCAGTTCCGCCACGCGGGCTTTAATTTTGGCTTTTGGCACTCCGGCAATCTGCATGGAGAAAGCGATGTTTTCGCTCACCGTGCGGGACCACAGCAGGTTGAAGTGTTGAAATACCATACTGATCTTCAGACGCGCCTGGCGCAGGGCTTCGCCTTTCGCGGCGGAAATGTCCTGTCCGTTAATGGTCACGCTGCCGGTGGTCGGTTTTTCCAGACCGTTAAGCAGGCGGATTAAGGTACTTTTACCGGCACCGCTGTAGCCAATAATTCCATAAATTTGTCCCTGCTCTATCGCCAGGTTCACGTTGTCAACGGCCGTCAGCGCCACTTTTCCGTTGTCAAAAATCTTCGAAATATTCCTGAGTACAATCATTCTTATCGTAATCCGTCGCTCATGGCGGTTTAGCAGTATGGATGTCCAAAAGATAGTAAACAGCCGTTATCAGGTTTTAAATGACCAAAAAGGAATTTCTTATAACACCAGGGAATAAACAGCGGATTTACTGGGCGGGCAGGATTTAGATGAATTTCAGCAATGATTATCTGCCAGATGGATATCTCACAGTCTGTGGCCGGTAAAAATGGCTATTTTTGCAGCATTTCATGCCGATATAGCCATCCTGACATCCGGACAACTTTACGTCTTGCTATCCTTACATCTGAAAACACGATGAATATTCATTTCTGTTCTAAAAGGCAGTGAAACGTTCTTTATAGAGAAAATTTTACGGCCCTATCATCCGGTCATGACCCTCTTACAGGAAAACATCATGACGATTTACCACTCCGTCACCGAACTGATTGGCCAGACTCCCCTCATCCAGCTGCACAAACTGGAGACCGGCCCGTGCTCGCTGTTTCTGAAGCTGGAGAACCAGAACCCAGGCGGTTCAATTAAAGACCGCGTCGCGCTGTCGATGATTAACGAGGCCGAGCGCAGCGGCAAGCTCCAGCCCGGCGGCACTATTATTGAGGCCACGGCAGGCAATACCGGGCTGGGTCTGGCGTTGATTGCCGCCCAGAAAGGCTATTCCCTGATCCTGGTAGTGCCCGACAAAATGAGCCGCGAGAAGATTTTCCACCTGCGCGCGCTGGGGGCTCAGGTGGTGCTGACCCGCTCGGACGTCAATAAAGGCCATCCGGCCTATTATCAGGATTACGCCCAGCGTCTGGCGAACGAACTGCCTGGGGCGTTCTATATCGACCAGTTCAATAACGAGGCCAACCCGCTGGCGCACCGCACAACTACCGCGCCGGAACTCTTTGAGCAGCTCGACGGCAAGATTGACGCCATCGTGGTCGGCGTCGGTTCAGGCGGGACTCTGGGCGGCCTGCAGGCGTGGTTTGCGGAGCACTCCCCACATACCGAGTTTGTGCTGGCCGATCCGGCCGGGTCGGTGCTGGCCGACCAGGTAGAGACCGGGCGCTATAACGATGCCGGATCCTGGCTGGTTGAGGGCATCGGTGAAGACTTTATTCCCCCTCTGGCGCACATCGAAGGGGTGCATCGCGCCTGGCGCATCACCGATCGTGAAGCCTTCACCACCGCCCGGGTCCTGCTGAAAACGGAAGGTATTCTGGCGGGCTCCTCCAGCGGTACCCTGCTGGCCGCGGCGCTGAAATATTGCCAGGCGCAGACCACGCCGAAGCGCGTGGTGACCTTCGCCTGCGACAGCGGCAATAAATATCTCTCAAAAATGTTCAACGATGACTGGATGCGCCAGCAGGGGCTGATCACGCGCCCGCTGGCAGGCGATCTCTCGGATTACATCGCCCTGCGCCACGACGAAGGGGCGACCGTTACCGCTGCGCCAGATGACACCCTGTCCACCGTGCTGGCGCGCATGCGTCTGTATGACATTTCCCAGCTGCCGGTGCTGGATGACGGCAGGGTCGTCGGCATCATCGATGAATGGGATCTCCTGCGCCATATCGGTGGCGACGGGGATCGTTTCGCCCTTCCGGTGACGGCGGCCATGACGCGGCAGGTGGAGATTCTTGATAAGCACGCTCCGGAGAGCGCCCTGCACGCCATTTTCGATCGCGGTCTGGTGGCCGTGATTAATGACAACGACCGTTTTCTGGGCCTGATCACGCGCAGCGATGTCCTGACCGCCTGGCGCAACCGTCTTCAGCAATAAAGGAATAATGATGAAAAATTTAGCCACCCTGAGCGTCCACAGCGGCGAGTTTAACGACCAACACGGCGCGGTTATGCCGCCCATTTACGCCACTTCGACGTTTGCGCAACCGTCGCCGGGGGAACATACCGGCTACGAATATTCCCGCAGCGGCAACCCTACCCGCCACGCGCTGGAAACCGCCATCGCCGAACTGGAGGGTGGTTCGCGGGGCTACGCTTTTGCTTCCGGCCTCGCGGCCATCTCCACCGTGCTCGAACTGCTGGACAAAGACAGCCATATTGTCGCCATTGATGATGTGTATGGCGGAACATACCGCTTGATTGAGAACGTGCGCAAACGCAGCACTGGCCTGCAGGTAAGCTGGGTGAAGCCAGACGATCTGGCCGGGCTTGAGGCGGCGATCCGCCCGGAAACCCGGATGGTGTGGGTAGAAACACCGACCAACCCGCTGCTGAAGCTGGCAGACCTGGCGGCCATTGCCGCGATTGCGCGTCGTCATAACCTCATCAGCGTGGCAGATAATACCTTCGCCTCCCCGGTCATTCACCGTCCGCTGGAGACAGGCTTTGATATTGTGGTGCACTCCGCCACCAAATACCTGAACGGCCATTCGGACGTGGTCGCCGGGCTGGCGGTGGTGGGTGATAACCCGACGCTGGCCGAAAAGCTCGGCTATTTGCAAAACGCCGTCGGCGGAGTTCTGGATCCGTTCAGCAGCTTCCTGACCCTGCGCGGGATCCGTACCCTGTCCCTGCGCGTCGAGAAACACAGCGCTAACGCCCTGGCGATTGCCCAGTGGCTGGCGCAGCAGTCGCAGGTGGAACAGGTCTTCTATCCGGGCCTTGAGTCGCATCCGCAATATCAGCTTGCCCGCACCCAGATGGCGCTGCCGGGCGGGATGATTTCGGTGGTGGTGAAAGGCGATGCGCAACGTGCCACGGAAGTGATTCGTAAACTTAAACTGTTTACCCTCGCGGAGAGTCTCGGTGGCGTGGAGAGCCTGGTCAGCCAGCCTTACAGCATGACTCACGCGTCGATTCCACTCGAGCAGCGGCTGGCAAACGGTATTGTTCCGCAGCTGATCCGCCTGTCCGTAGGCATTGAAGATGCGCAAGACCTGATAGCCGATCTTAGTCAGGCGCTTAAAGCGTAAAGAAAATGCGGCAGGCCCCTCGCCTGCCGTCATAAGTTGTCATCATGCCTTAACGCCTTGATAACAATCCCTTGTGAAACGGCATCTAATATTTTTGAAACGCTGTTTTTCTTTCCCTTTTGCGCATCTTTAAGCGTATAATGTGCGCCTAATCCCTGGTGAATGGTTTCAGCGCTTGGAATACACAAAACAACGTACAACTTCTCCTCTCCTTCGTTGGGCTGTCACTCAGGCACACATTCTTCTGCACGCTCATTTGATGTCTCCTATCCTTAGTGCGTGTCACAAAAAATTTCGCAACACAGGTTTGACTCTGAGGCCCTGCGCCCCCGGAGCGAGATTTCCATATCCTTCTCAACTTAAAGACTAAGACTGTCATGAAAAAGACGAAAATTGTTTGCACCATCGGCCCGAAAACCGAATCTGAAGAGATGCTGACCAAAATGCTGGACGCCGGCATGAACGTTATGCGTCTGAACTTCTCTCACGGTGACTATGCTGAACACGGTCAGCGCATCCAGAACCTGCGCAACGTGATGAGCAAGACCGGTAAAAAAGCAGCAATCCTGCTGGATACCAAAGGTCCAGAAATTCGTACCATCAAACTGGAAGGCGGTAATGACGTTTCGCTGAAAGCGGGACAGACCTTCACCTTCACCACTGACAAGTCCGTTGTCGGCAACAGCGACATCGTTGCTGTAACTTATGAAGGCTTCACCAGCGACCTGTCCGTTGGCAACACCGTACTGGTGGACGACGGCCTGATCGGTATGGAAGTCACCGCTATCGAAGGCAAAAACGTTGTTTGTAAAGTGCTGAACAACGGCGACCTGGGCGAAAACAAAGGCGTTAACCTGCCAGGCGTTTCCATCGCCCTGCCTGCTCTGGCAGAAAAAGACAAACAGGATCTGATCTTCGGCTGCGAGCAAGGCGTTGACTTCGTTGCTGCCTCCTTCATCCGTAAACGTTCTGACGTGGTTGAAATCCGTGAGCACCTGAAAGCGCACGGCGGTGAGCACATCCAGATCATCTCCAAAATCGAAAACCAGGAAGGCCTGAACAACTTCGACGAAATCCTCGAAGCCTCTGACGGCATCATGGTTGCACGTGGTGACCTGGGCGTTGAGATCCCGGTTGAAGAAGTGATCTTCGCGCAGAAGATGATGATCGAGAAGTGCGTTCGCGCACGTAAAGTGGTTATCACTGCGACCCAGATGCTGGACTCAATGATCAAAAACCCACGTCCAACCCGCGCAGAAGCCGGTGACGTAGCGAACGCCATCCTCGACGGTACCGATGCAGTGATGCTGTCCGGTGAGTCCGCGAAGGGTAAATACCCGCTGGAAGCCGTTTCCATCATGGCGACCATCTGCGAGCGTACTGACCGCGTGATGCCAAGCCGTCTGGATAACAACAACGACAGCCGTAAACTGCGTATCACTGAAGCCGTTTGCCGTGGCGCGGTAGAAACTGCCGAGAAACTGGAAGCCCCGCTGATCGTGGTGGCCACCCAGGGCGGTAAATCTGCTAAAGCCGTACGTAAATACTTCCCTAACGCCACCATCCTGGCGCTGACCACCAACGAAATCACTGCCCGTCAGCTGGTGCTGAGCAAAGGCGTTGTGCCACACCTGGTGAAAGAGATCGCCTCTACCGATGATTTCTACCGTCTGGGTAAAGAAGTGGCCCTGCAGTTGGTTGAACGTGGCCTGGCGCAGAAAGGTGACGTTGTGGTGATGGTTTCTGGTGCTCTGGTACCAAGCGGCACCACTAATACCGCATCTGTTCACGTGCTGTAATAATATCGAACGAATTAATTTGTATAAAAAGCGTCCTCCGGGACGCTTTTTTTATTTCCGCCATCAACCAAACTTATTAAAAAAGCAAATCGGGTTTTTCTATTTAACGGGTACGTTTTCTAAGATGAATCCGATGAAAATTGTCTGTTTTTGCACAATATTTTTCACGAAATAGTCAAAACAGGTGTTTCTTTGAGCGAACGATCAAAAATAGGCATATTCCCATCAAAAAAATATTCTCAACCTAAAAAACTTTGTGTAATACTTGTAACGCTACATGGAGATTAACTCAATCTAGAGGGTATTAATAATGAATCGTACTAAACTGGTACTGGGCGCGGTAATCCTGGGTTCTACTCTGCTGGCAGGTTGCTCCAGCAATGCTAAAATCGATCAGCTGTCTTCTGACGTTCAGACTCTGAACGCTAAAGTTGACCAGCTGAGCAACGACGTGAACGCAATGCGTTCCGACGTTCAGGCTGCTAAAGATGACGCAGCACGCGCTAACCAGCGTCTGGACAACCAGGCTACTAAATACCGTAAGTAATAGTACCTGTGTTAATAAAATGGCGCACATTGTGCGCCATTTTTTTTTTGCCCCGCATTTCGCTTTACTGAATCACTACTTCATTCCCGCCCTGAGTGGCAGCTACCGGCAGCTGCGTAATACGGGCTGACAACCCCGTACTGTCGACCTGCGGCCCGGCACCTGTCGATACCACCACCGGGATCCCCGCCCGGCGCGACAACGCTTTGTTCACTAACGTCTTATCGCTACCACTCTGCGCCATAAACGATGCAAGCGCACTGGATTGAGCGATCGCGAGGGTTTGTGGGTTTTCCCCCTCCACCGATGCCAGCGGGCGATGCACTTCAACGTAACGCTTACCGTCCGGCTCAACCGAGAACTTCACCGGCTCGTTGATGATCTGCACTCGCGTGCCGACCGAGGTCTGGGCGAAGAGCGCTTTAATGTCCGGCGCATTCATACGCATACAGCCGGAGCTGACGCGCAGCCCGACGCTGTCCGGTGCGCTGGTACCGTGAATGAGGTATTCGCCGTTACCCACGCCCAGACGAAGCGCAAAGCGCCCCAGCGGGTTATTAGGTCCTGCAGGAACCACCGGGGGCAGCTTGATGCCCTGCTCCAGCGAGCGCGCTCTGATGCCCGCTGTGGGGGTCCAGGTCGGATTGGGGATTTTCTGGCTGATACGGGTGACGGTGACCGGCGTTTCCAGCCCGAGCTGACCTATTCCCAGCGGATAGACCTGGACGATGTTTTCCCCCGGGGGATAATAGTAGAGCCGCAACTCGGCCAGGTTCACCACGATCCCCTCCCGGGGGGTGTCCGGGAGCAGCATTTGCGACGGGATGGTGATCTCAGTCCCTGGAGCCGGATAGACCGGGGCGATAGTATTATTGGTTTCGAGAATTAAATGCGCAGCGGTATTAAACCGGCGCGCAATGGACTGCAGCTTATTATCCCCTTCCTGAATGATATAGGTCTGGTTTTGCCCGATAAGCCGACTGCCCGCCGGCGGCAAGGGATAATCTACCGCCCAGGCGCTATTAAGCGCGCTGAGCGAACCAAAGAGAATGAGAGTTATCAGGGACGCGCGCTTCATACTGAGATTCCTTATTCACTGACTGAGCGTCAGAATGCTGAAAAACCCACGAGGCGGGAACCACCTCGTGAAACAGAATGATAGCTGTCCTGTAAGTTTAGCTAATGTTGGCGGCTTTGGTGCGGATTGCGCGGATCATCGCCTCAAGCCCCTGAGAGCGGGAAGGCGTTAAATGCTGGGTGAGCGCCATTTTTTCAAACCACGGGCGCACGTCGAAAGCGACAATATCCTGAGGGGACATCTGTTGATATAAAATAAACACTACGGCTATTAGGCCTTTTACTATTGCCGCATCACTGTCGCCCGCTAATTCAATCATTCCGGACTCGTTCTGGTGCATTATTATCCACACCTGGCTCTGACAGCCCTGAATACTATTTTCCGGACTGTGCGCACTTTCGCTGAGAGCAGGCAGACGTTGCCCCAGCTCAATGATGTAGAGGTATTTCTCTTCCCAGTTTGCGCAACGCGTAAAGTTGCGCAGCAATTTATCTCTGTCTGGCAATGCAGCCATCTCTTGCCCTCTTTTAGCCCAGCAGATGGTGGATACGCTTCAACCCGGCCACCAGTCTGTCGACCTCTTCCAGTGTGTTGTACATCACCAGCGATGCGCGGCACATCGCCGGTACCTGATAGAACGCCATCAGCGGCATGGCGCAGTGGTGCCCGGTGCGCACCGCCACCCCGTAGTTATCAAGGAAACTGCCGACGTCATAGGCGTGGTGTTTCCCGAGGTTAAAGGCGATGACCCCCTGACGATCGGCCGGGCCGTAAAGCGTGAGATCCGGCACGCTGGCCAGTTCGGCCAGGGCGTAGTGCATCAGCATCTGCTCGTATTCGGCAATGGCATCGAGACCAATGGCGGAGACATACTCCATCGCCGCCCCGAGCCCGATAATGCCCCCGGTGTTGGGCGTCCCGGCTTCGAAACGCCACGGTGCGCGGGCGTAGGTGGTGCCTTCGCTCAGGCTGACGGTGGCGATCATCGATCCGCCCCCTTCCCACGGCGGCATTTTCTGCAGGATCTCGTCTTTGACGTAGAGTACGCCGATCCCGGTCGGGCCGTACAGCTTGTGCCCGGAGAAGACGTAGAAATCGCAGTCCAGCGCCTGCACGTCCACGGTGTGGTGCATGACGGCCTGAGCGCCGTCCACCAGCACTTTCGCGCCGACAAGATGGGCTTTAGCGATAATCTCCGCCACCGGGTTTTCGGTGCCCAGCACGTTGGAGATTTGGGTGATGGCCACCAGCCGGGTGCGTTGATCCAGCAGCGTATCCAACAGTTCGAGCTGAAGCGTGCCGTTCTGATTCAGCGGGATCACCCGCAGCTCGGCTCCGACGCGCTCGCACAGCATCTGCCAGGGGACGATATTGGCATGGTGCTCCATCTGGCTGATGATAATGTTATCGCCCGCCTGGACCTCAGCACTGCCCCAGCTGTTCGCCACCAGGTTGATCCCTTCAGTGGTGCCGCGCACAAACACCAGCTCCTCCGGCGAGCGGGCATTTAAAAATGCCGCTGCCCGGGTACGGACGTTCTCCATCCGCTGCGTCGCCTCGGCGCTGAGGGTGTGGATCCCCCGATGCACCGCCGCATAACCGTGCCGGTAAAACTCTGCCTCAGCCTCGATCACCTGCACAGGCTTTTGCGCGCTGGCGGCGCTGTCGAGATAGGCAAGCGGCAGACCGTTCACTTCACGGGTCAGGACGGGAAAATCCGCCCGCACTTTCTCTACAGGAAAACTCATGCCACACCTCCGGGCAGACGCTGGCCGATACGCGCCAGCACCTGCTGTCTTAAGGTTTCATCTCCGAGGGCTTCGGTCAGCTCGGCGGCAAAGGCGTAAATGATCATCTTTTCTGCCGCCTGCTTATCGATGCCGCGGGAGCGCAGATAGAACATCTGCTCATCATCAATTCGCCCCACCGTGGCCCCGTGGCTGCACTTCACGTCATCGGCGTAAATTTCCAGCTGCGGTTTGGTGTCCACCTCCGCCAGCCGGCCCATCAGCAGATTGTTGTTGGTCATCTGGCCGTCAGTTTTGATGGCGTGCTGCGCCACGTTAATCAGCCCGTTAAAGACCGCCCGGCCCTTATCGCTGACGATAGTTTTGTGCAGCTGACGGCTGTTGCAGTAGGCTTTATTGTGCTCGAGCCAGGTGCGGGTGTCGCACACTTCCGTTTTCACCGGCATCGCCAGGCTGTTGATGCGCAGCGTGGTGTTTTCGCCGTTGAGCTGGGTGCTGGTGTTATGACGCAGTACCGCCCCGCCCAGCAGGAAGCTGTGGCTGTAAGCTGCCGCATCGGCGGCAAGCTGCAGATCGTTATGGGCGAAGTGATGGCTCGCCGCATTCTCAAACGCCAGCTTGATATGGTGCAGCTGAGCGTTGGCCGCCACGTTCATGGTCAGACGCGAGCCGGTGAAGTGCCGCATCTCATTGAGACTCACGTAATGCTCAACGATCGTTGCCTCTGCACCCTGCGCCAGTTCCAGATGGTGACGATAATGGGCGGTATTGATTTCTTCACCCGCCAGACCCTGAGTTACGTGGAGCAAGAGCAACGGCTTAGAAGGCCGTTGGTCACGCTTGACGCGAATATGGGTCACGCTCTGCGCGAGGCTCTCGGTAAGATGCAGGAACAGCTCCGGCTGCACCGGTGCCGCCAGGCTCTGACGCTCGTCGTTGATCGCCACCTCAAAGCCGCTGTCGTCGGTGCTGTCGCTCAGTTCCGGGCTGAAGCGCCCGTCAACAAACACCAGCCGCGTGGCGTCGAGATCCAGCGCCAGCGCATCCCGATCGGCCGCAGCCACGCTGGCGGGCCGGGTAACGAACTCGCCGTTCAGCAGCCCTTCCAGCGGAGTGTATTTCCAGTTCTCATGCTTACGCGTCGGCAACCCGAGGCGCAGCATCTGCTGCAGGTGCTGCTGAGCCTGCTCCGAGCGCGTCCCGCCCTGGGCCTCAAACAGACGGTGCCACTGCTGCAGCGCGTTACTGCTGTTCGCTAAGCCAGCCATAGCCCTGCTCCTCCAGCTGTTTCACCAGCGTGAAATCACCGGATTTCACGATCCGCCCCTGATAGAGCACATGCACGTAGTCCGGCTTGATGTAATCGAGAATACGCTGGTAGTGAGTGACGATGATGAATGACCGCTTGCCGTCGCGCAGGGCGTTCACGCCGTCGGCGACGATTTTCAGGGCGTCGATGTCCAGCCCGGAGTCGGTTTCGTCGAGAATGCACAGCTCCGGCTCCAGCACCGCCATCTGCAGAATGTCGTTACGCTTCTTCTCCCCGCCGGAAAAACCGACGTTGACCGAACGGGTAAGCAGATCTTCCGGCATCTTTAGCAGCTGAATCTTCTCTTCCATCAGATCCTGAAAATCAAAGCGATCCAGCTCCTCTTCGCTGCGGTATTTGCGCACCGCATTCAGCGCGGTCTGCAGGAAGAACTGGTTGCTGACGCCGGGGATCTCCACCGGATACTGGAAGGCCATAAAAATGCCTTCGCCGGCGCGGTCTTCCGGCGACAGCTCCAGCAGATCTTTGCCTTTGAACTCGACCGAGCCGCCGACCACTTCGTAATCTTCGCGCCCGGCCAGAGTTGCCGAAAGCGTACTTTTCCCCGAGCCGTTCGGCCCCATAATGGCGTGGACTTCGCCCGGACGCACGTCCAGGCTCAGGCCGCGCAGGATCGCTTTATCTTCCACACTGACCTGTAAATCTTTAATGCTTAACATGTGCTTTCCTTAATCCTTAACCGACGCTGTGTTCAAGGCTAATCGCCAGTAATTTCTGCGCTTCAACGGCAAACTCCAGCGGCAGTTCAGAGAACACATCCTTACAGAAGCCGTTCACAATCATGGAAATGGCATCCTCTTCGCTGATGCCGCGCTGCAGACAGTAGAAGAGCTGATCTTCACCGATACGCGAGGTGGTGGCTTCGTGCTCCAGCTGGGCGCTGTTGTTGCGGCACTCGACGTACGGGAAGGTATGCGCCCCGCAGTCCGGGCCAATCAGCATCGAGTCACACTGGGTAAAGTTACGCGCGTTGGTAGCCGTCGGCATGATCTTGACCAGCCCGCGGTAGCTGTTCTGGCTTTTGCCCGCCGAGATCCCTTTCGAGATGATGGTCGATCGGGTGTTCTTGCCGATGTGGATCATCTTGGTGCCGGTATCGGCCTGCTGATGCCCACTGGTCAGCGCCACCGAGTAAAACTCGCCGATGGAGTTATCCCCGCGCAGAATGCAGCTCGGGTACTTCCAGGTGATGGCGGAGCCGGTTTCCGACTGGGTCCAGGACATCTTGCTGTTTTCGCCTTCGCACAGGGCGCGCTTGGTGACGAAGTTCAGGATGCCGCCGGTGTTGTTATCCCCCGGGAACCAGTTCTGCACCGTGGAGTATTTCACCTCGGCGTCTTTATGGATGATCACCTCCACCACCGCGGCGTGCAGCTGATAGCTGTCGCGTACCGGGGCGGAACAGCCCTCGATATAGCTGACGTAGCTGCCCTCATCGGCCACCAGAATGGTGCGTTCAAACTGGCCGGTTTTCTCGGCGTTGATGCGGAAATAGGTCGACAGCTCCATCGGGCAGCGCACGCCCTTCGGCACATAGATAAAGGTGCCGTCGGAAGCTACCGCCGCGTTGAGCGCGGCAAAGAAGTTGTCGTTACCCGGTACCACGGTGCCGAGGTACTTCTTCACCAGTTCCGGGTGATCGTGGATGGCTTCGCCAAAGGAGCAGAAGATGATCCCCTGCTCGCCCAGCTTCTCCCGGTAGGTGGTGGCGACCGAGACGGAGTCGAAGATAGCGTCCACCGCCACCTCACGCCCTTCGCGCACCGGCACGCCGAGCTGTTCGAAGGCCTCTTCCACCTCTTTACTTAAAAAGGCGTTAGCGCCGGTCTGCTGCACCGCACCAGGCTCGGAGGCGCAGCTGTCGTCGCAGTTGCCGCACGACGGCGCAGAGTAGTAGCTGTAATCCTGATAGTTCAGCTTATCGTAGTGCGCCTTCAGCCAGTGCGGCTCTTCCATCTCCAGCCAGGCTTTGAATGCATTGAGACGGAACTCCAGCATCCAGTCTGGCTCGTTACGCTTGGCGGAAATGGCGCGGATGACCTCTTCATTGATCCCTTTTGCCAGCTCATCGGTCTGCAGTTGGGTGAAGAAGCCCTCTTTGTAATTGATATGGCCGCCGGACCAGGTGTTGACGTCGTCAGTTGCTTCAGTATGTCGAGACATAATACCGCCTATACCCCAAAACTTTCGCCGCAGCCGCATTCGTTCTGGGCTTTCGGGTTATTGAATTTGAATAACTGGTTTAAGCCTTCGCGCACGTAATCCACTTCGGTGCCGTCAATAAACGGCATCGCCTGTAAGGGCACATACAGTCGGGCTCCATCCTGCTCGAAAAGCAGGTCGTCTTTCGCCGGTTCGCTGACGGTATCCAGTACGTAACCAAACCCGGCGCAGCCGGTGGTCTTAACGCCTAACCGCACGCCGAGTATGCCTGTCTGTTTACTCACCAGGTCGCGGATATGCGCCGCGGCGGCCGATGTAAGCGACAATCCACGCCACGCAAATTCTGTCGGATCAAATGTTTCTGAATGCTGTTGCATAAGTCCACCTCTTGTAGTGCGCCCCCAGGGCATAACACCATGTTAGTGATAATGATTATCACTTCAACCCCTCAGTTGCAGGGGCATTCGGCTTAACCGCCCTTTTTGGCTACTTTCATTAAGCATAGACCCTGCTACGGGGGTTAACAGGGATGATCACAATTAGTCAACATGTTGATTGGGATGATAATTTTTCATTTATTCGTGGCTGAACGAGATAAATGCAAAATATGTATAGAAAATGCCTATTTTTGGAATAGGGAGCGTGCGGGAACGGCTGCTCTTACCTGTAAGCGTATTCTGAAAGCGTCTGGGGGTAGGCCCTGAACTGCCTGCGGGTGCGCTATCCTTGTTGTATTAAGGTCAGCATCAGGAGGGAATATGCTCACTGCACTGTTGATAACCGCCATCCTTGCCGTGGTCATTACCGGCCTGGTTATTCTGTCTGCCATGCAGGATCTAAGAGACGATTATTGAAGGTAAATAAAAGGTCGCGGATGCGGCCTTTTGTTTTTTAAAGAGGCGTAAAAAAGAAAACCCTCAAGATTATCAGAAGGATAATCTTGAGGGTTTCTTGCTCCATCCGGCGCTTATCTCCGGCACTCATCATGGCTTAGCTCTTGAAGGAGCCCAGGAATAATCTCATAAACTTTGATGAGCGAATTAACAAAAATTGCGGCCTGTCGATTTACACCACCGCAGTAGTCAGCCGCGACGAGCAGCATAGACGCTGCTGTTCATCGAAGATATCAATCTGCCACACCTGATGACGCCCGCCGGTATGCAGGGCGCGACAGACGCCGCGCACCCGGCCGCTGCGCACGGAACGAATGTGGTTGGCATTCACCTCCAGCCCCACCACCTTCTGCTCCCCTTCGGTACAGAGATAGCCCGCCACCGAGCCGAGAGTTTCGGCCAGCACCACCGACGCGCCGCCGTGCAGCAGGCCGAAAGGCTGATGCGTACGGCTGTCCACCGGCATGGTGGCTTCCAGTTCATCTTCGCCGATGCGGGTAAACTGGATGTCCAGCAGCCCCACCATGTTCCCGTCGCTCATGGCGTTTAACGCCTGCAGGGTGACGGCACGTTTCCAGATCATCCCATAATCTCCAGTAAAGCCTGCAGTGGATGGCGCACGCCGCTGCCCTCAACGCGCTTGACCTGGCTGCGGCAGGAGTAGCCGGTCGCCAGACAGCGATTGCGAGGCAGACGCTGCATCGCCTGGTGCCAGGAGAGCTCATAGATCCCCAGCGAGTTCTTGTGGTTCACCACCTCATGGCCGTAGGTCCCGGCCATACCGCAGCAGCCGACGCTGACGCTCTCGAGCTTCGCGCCAAAGCGGGCAAAGATCGTCGCCCACTGGGCAGGTGCGCCCGGTAGCGCGGTGACCTCTGTACAGTGGCCGAACAGGTACCAGGATTCGCCGCTGGTCTCCTGAGGGGTTTGCCCGTCGACAATCGCCGGGAGCCACTCATGCACCAGCATGACGTGGAAGTCGCCACGCTTATCCCCGAGGGTCTGCTTGTATTCGTCGCGATAGCAGAGCACCAGCGCCGGATCGACGCCGACCATCGGCATGCCCAATTGCGCCACGCGGCTGAGAAAGTCAGAGGTTTTTTGCGCCGTTTTGGCGAAACGATTGAGGAAACCTTTAATGTGCTGGGCTTTGCCGTTCGGCGAGAACGGCAGCAGCACCGGCTGATAGCCCAGGCGCTCCACCAGACGAATAAAGTCCGCCACCACCTGCGCATCGTAATAGCTGGTGAACGGGTCCTGCACCACCAGCACGGTTTTCGCTTTTTGCTCCGGGCTCAGCGCTTCAAGCTGCTCAAGGGTCAGGTTGGCGGAGCGATGGCCCACCAGCTGGCGCTGCAGCGATGGCGTGGAGAGCAGCGGCAGGTCGATCATGCCGATATGCTTCTCGGACAATTTGCGCACCAGCGGCTGGTTGATAAAGAAGTTGAAGGTACGCGGCGCGCGAGCCATCAGCGGGGCGTAGCTTTCGACCGTTGCCACCAGATGATCGCGCATCGGGCGCAGGTAACGGCTGTGATAGAGCTGCAGGAAGCGGGAGCGGAACTCCGGCACGTCGATTTTAATCGGGCACTGGGTGGAGCAGGCTTTACAGGCCAGACAGCCGGACATCGCCTCTTTCACCTCGTGGGAGAAATCGTACTCCCCTTTGCGCGCGTGCCAGCTATTCCGGGTGCGCTCAACGAGGGTGCGCAGGCTAGCCCGTTTTTCCGGCAGTTCTTTCTCCAGCGCCAGCGGATCCACGCCGCGGTCGGCCAACAGACGCAGCCACTCGCGCACCAGGGTCGCACGCCCTTTTGGGGAGTGGATACGGTTGCTGGTGATCTTCATAGAGGGGCACATCGGGCTTTTGGCATCGAAGTTAAAGCACAGGCCGTTGCCGTTACACTCCATCGCGCCGCGCCAGGAGGAGCGTACCGCGATGGGGATCTGGCGATCGAAGGTGCCGCGCTTCACCGCGTCCACCTGCATCATCGGGGCATCGACGCCCGCTGGCGGGCAGATTTTACCCGGATTGAGGCGGTTATTCGGGTCAAAGGCCGCTTTGATTTTGCGCAGCTCGCCAAACAGCGCTTCACCAAAGAAGGCCGGGCTGTACTCCGCGCGGAAGCCTTTCCCGTGCTCGCCCCACAGCAGGCCGCCGTACTTCGCGGTGAGCGCCACCACGTCGTCGGAGATCTGCTTCATCAGCATCTCCTGCTGGGGATCGCACATGTCCAGCGCCGGGCGGACGTGCAGCACCCCGGCATCGACGTGGCCGAACATGCCGTAGCTCAGGCCGTGGCTGTCGAGCAGAGCGCGGAATTCCACAATATAGTCGGCAAGGTGTTCCGGCGGGACGCAGGTATCTTCGGCAAAGGGGATCGGCTTGGCCGCGCCCCTGGCGTTGCCCAGCAGGCCCACCGCTTTTTTACGCATCCCATAGATACGTTCGATGCCGGCCAGCTCGTTGCACAGCTGCCAGCCAATCACCCCGCCCTCGCCCCGGGCGATCAGCTCGTCCAGCCGCTGGCACAGGGCAGCGACCTGGCTTTCGATGAGGTCGGCGTCATCACCGGCAAACTCAACGATGTTCAGGCCCAGCATCTCTTTGTCGGGCACGTCGGTAATCAGCTCGCTGACCGAGTGCCAGACGATATCTTCCCGCGCCAGGTTGAGCACCTTAGAGTCGACAGTTTCCACCGACAGGGCGCGGGCATCCACCATAAAGGGGGCATTGCGCAGGGCAGAGTCAAAGGAGTTGTACTTCACGTTCACCAGACGGCGCACTTTCGGCAGGCGGGTGATATCGAGACGCGCCTCGGTGATAAAGGCCAGCGTGCCTTCGGAGCCGGTCAGAATACGGGTCAAATCGAACTGGCTGAGATCGTCATTAAAGACATGGCGCAGATCGTAGCCGGTCAGGAAGCGGTTCAGTTTCGGGAATTTATCGATAATCAGCTGACGGTTATCGCGACAGCTGTCCAGCACGGTGCGATAGATGCGCCCGGCGGTGGTGTTGTCCTTGCCGAGCGTTTCGGCGAGCTCGACCGGCACCGGCTGGGTATCGAGAATATCGCCGCCCAGCAGCACCGCCCGCACGCCGAGAACGTGATCGGAGGTTTTGCCGTACACCAGCGATCCCTGGCCCGAGGCATCGGTGTTGATCATCCCGCCGAGGGTGGCGCGGTTACTGGTCGACAGCTCCGGGGCAAAGAAGTAGCCGTAGGGCTTAAGATATTGGTTAAGCTGATCCTTGATTACCCCGGCTTCTACCCGCACCCACCCCTCTTCCGGGTTAATCTCGATGATGCGGTTCATATAGCGGGACATATCGACCACGATCCCGGTGTTCAGCGCCTGGCCGTTGGTGCCGGTGCCGCCGCCGCGCGGGGTAAAGATCAGCGAAGCGAAACGCTCCTGGGAGGCCAGACGGGCCAGCAGGGCCACATCAGCGGTAGAACGGGGGAAAACGACGGCATCGGGAAGTAGCTGGTAGATACTGTTGTCGGTCGCCATGGTCAGCCTGTCGGCATAACGTGTAGCGGTATCGCCGGTAAAACCCTGTTGCTCCAAAGCCTGCAAAAAATTGACCACCAGCTGAACGACGCCAGGTGCCTGAGAAATTTGTGGGATCATTACTGTCGACCCTGCCCCATCTGAATAGTTGTAGATAATCGTTTGCGTTGTGTCTCACATTTTGTATCACATTTTATTCATATGCGCCCGACAGAATTACAGGCAGAATCAGCCTGTTAAAAATCGCTGAAATCACTAATGATTAGAGTGATGCAGTTTCCTGTTCTCACCGGCCTTTCCGGTGTAATTCAAAGGTAAATTTCAACTATGGTCAATCGACACCAGCCCAGGGACGTTGCACAAGTTTTGCTGTCGGTGCTGTTTCTGGCAATCATGATTATTGCGTGTCTGTGGATTGTTCAACCTTTCATTCTCGGCTTTGCCTGGGCTGGGACGGTGGTTATCGCCACCTGGCCGCTGTTTCTTCGGCTAGAGCGCCTGCTGTTTGGTCGCCGCGCGCTGGCGGTGCTGGTGATGACCCTGCTGTTGGTGCTGCTGTTTGTCATCCCGGTGGCCTTACTGGTGAACAGCTTGGTGGACGGCAGTGGCCCGCTCATCTCCAGCATCACCAGCGGGGATATGACGCTCCCGACGCTGGACTGGCTGAACGATATTCCGCTGATTGGCGATAAGCTCTATGCCGGCTGGCACAACCTGCTGGACATGGGCGGCAGCGCCATCATGGCGAAGGTGCGGCCCTATGTTGGCGCGACCACCACCTGGTTTGTCGGTACCGCCGCGCACCTCGGCCGCTTTGTGGTCCACTGCGTGCTGATGCTGCTGTTCAGCGCCCTGCTCTACTGGCGCGGCGAACAGGTGGCGCTTGGCGTTCGTCATTTTGCGACGCGCCTGGCGTCGGCGCGTGGCGATGCGGCGATGCTGCTGGCCGCGCAGGCCGTGCGCGCGGTGGCGTTGGGCGTGGTGGTTACGGCGCTGGTGCAGTCGGTGCTGGGCGGAATTGGTCTGGCAATATCCGGCGTGCCTTACGCTACCCTCTTTACGGTACTGATGCTGTTAACCTGCCTGATGCAGCTGGGCCCACTGCTGGTGCTGGTCCCGGCGATTGTCTGGCTCTACTGGAGCGGTGATACCACCTGGGGCACGGTGCTGCTGGTCTGGAGCTGCGTTGTGGGCACGATGGATAACGTCATCCGTCCGATTCTGATTCGGATGGGCGCCGACCTGCCGTTGATTCTGATCCTCTCCGGCGTTATCGGCGGGCTGATTGCCTTCGGGATGATCGGTCTGTTTATCGGCCCGGTACTGCTGGCGGTCTCCTGGCGACTGTTCTCCGCGTGGGTACACGAAGTCCCGCTGCCAACAACCGATCCCGATGTGCTGCTTGAAGCGCTGAACGACACGGAAGAACTGAAGAAGTAAAACCTCTGTTCTGGCGGGTTCGCCCGCCAGAATGTTAAGCGTCACTTATCATTTAAATTTCCCTTAAGCGCGGCTAAACCCGTTTTTATCCGCAATTGCCTCATTCCCCTCATAAAATCTTCACTTTCTTTAAACTATTGAGACGAATCTGATCGACGCAAAAATCCCCCATGCCTACTATTAGGTCACGGTTATGAATCAACAACACCTTGATTTATAAGCATGGAAATCCCCTGAGTGAAACAACGAATTGCTGTGTGTAGTCTTTGCCCGCCTCCCACGGTGGGCTTTTTTTTATCCGGAATTCGGTAAATCTAAAGAAAAATCCATTATTTCAGCGGGTTAGTTCGCCCCAAATAAAAAGGCGAGGACCAAAGTCCTCGCCTTTATTCATTGCAGAAGCGTAACGTTACTTGTTCAGTTCCGCCAGGC
Organism: Leclercia adecarboxylata; assembly: GCA_002360945.1. GTDB lineage: Bacteria > Pseudomonadota > Gammaproteobacteria > Enterobacterales > Enterobacteriaceae > Enterobacter > Enterobacter adecarboxylatus_B. The sequence continues at coordinate 115,236 of DERO01000019.1, forward strand.
TCAGCCAGGTTTGCACCACGGTATCCGGGTTCAGGGACAGGCTATCGATCCCCTCTTCCATCAGCCAGGCGGCGAAGTCTTCATGGTCGGAAGGCCCCTGACCGCAGATGCCGACGTACTTGCCCTGTTTCTTCGCGGCACGGATGGCCATCGACAGCAGCGCTTTCACCGCCTCGTTACGCTCATCAAACAGCGCGGAGACCACGCCGGAATCACGGTCCAGACCCAGCGCCAGCTGCGTCATATCGTTGGAGCCGATAGAGAAGCCGTCGAAGTGTTCCAGGAACTGTTCTGCCAGCAGGGCGTTGGACGGGATCTCACACATCATGATGATTTTGAGTCCGTTCTCGCCGCGCTTGAGTCCCTGACGGGCCAGCTCATCGACAACCGCTTTCGCCTGATCGACGGTACGCACGAACGGCACCATGATCTCGACGTTGGTCAGGCCCATGTCGTTGCGCACGCGTTTCACCGCCTCGCACTCCAGCGCAAAGCAGTCGCGGAAGCTGTCAGAGACGTAACGACCTGCGCCACGGAAGCCCAGCATCGGGTTCTCCTCTTCTGGCTCGTAACGCTCGCCGCCCACCAGGTTGGCATATTCGTTAGATTTGAAGTCGGAGAGACGCACGATGACGCGTTTCGGATAGAACGCCGCGCCCAGAGTGGCGATCCCTTCGGTCAGACGGCCGACGTAGAACTCCTTCGGCGAGTCGTAACCCTTCATCATCTCGCGGATCTCTTTCTGCAGCTTCGGATCCTGGTCGTCAAACTCCAGCAGCGCGCGCGGGTGAACCCCGATCATGCGGTTGATGATGAACTCCAGACGCGCCAGGCCGACGCCTTCGTTTGGCAGACAGGCGAAGTCAAAGGCGCGGTCCGGGTTACCGACGTTCATCATGATCTTCAGCGGCAGATCCGGCATGGTGTCGACGCTGGAGCTTTTCACGCTGAAGTCGAGGATCTCGGCGTAGACGTAGCCGGTATCACCTTCGGCACAGGAGACGGTAACGTTCAGGTCGTCCTTCATGCGCTCGGTGGCGTCACCGCAACCGACCACGGCCGGAATACCCAGCTCACGGGCGATGATTGCCGCGTGACAGGTACGACCGCCACGGTTGGTGACAATCGCCGCCGCCTTTTTCATGATCGGTTCCCAGTCCGGGTCGGTCATGTCGGTCACCAGCACGTCGCCCGGCTGGATGCGGTTCATTTCGCTGATGTCGTGGATCACTTTCACCGGGCCGGCGCCGATGCGATGGCCGATGGCACGACCTTCAGCAATGATATTGCCCTGGGCATGCAGCGTGTAACGCTCCATCACCTGACCGCGAGAACGCACGGTTTCCGGACGCGCCTGGACGATGAACAGTTTGCCGGTGTTGCCATCTTTGGCCCACTCGATGTCCATCGGACGGCCGTAGTGCTTCTCGATCTGTACCGCCTGCTTCGCCAGCTCCTGCACTTCGGCATCGGTCAGGGAGAAGCGGTCGCACTGCTCCTGGGGCACATCTTCAATCCGCACCTGCTTGCCATGCTCCTGGGTCGGAGCGTAGATCATGCGGATTTTTTTCGAGCCCATGGTGCGGCGCACGATCGCCGGGCGATCCGCCGCCAGGGTTGGCTTGTGTACGTAGAATTCGTCCGGGTTAACGGCACCCTGCACCACCATCTCGCCCAGACCCCAGGCGGAGGTGATAAAGACCACCTGGTCGAAACCCGATTCGGTATCAATAGAGAACATCACGCCTGACGAGGCCAGATCCGAACGCACCATGCGCTGCACGCCTGCCGACAGCGCAACGCCGCGGTGGTCGTAACCCTGATGCACGCGATAGGAGATCGCGCGGTCGTTAAACAGGGAAGCAAACACATGTTTTACCGCCACCAGCACGGCATCGTAGCCCTGCACGTTGAGGAAGGTCTCCTGCTGACCGGCGAACGAGGCGTCCGGCATATCTTCTGCGGTGGCAGAGGAGCGCACGGCAAAAGAGGCCTGCGCATCATCAGCGGAGAGCTGGTTGTAGGCGTCGTGAATGGCTTTTTCCAGTTCAGGCTGGAAAGGTGTATCGATGATCCACTGGCGGATCTGGGTCCCGGCTTTGGCAAGCTCAGAGACATCATCAATGTCCGTGTTATCCAGTAGTTCGTAAATGCGCTGGTTTACGCCGCTTTGATCCAGAAAATAGTTAAACGCATCGGCGGTAGTCGCAAATCCATTCGGTACGGAGACACCCATACTGGACAGATTCGTAATCATTTCACCCAGGGAGGCATTTTTGCCTCCAACTCTGTCTACATCATTCATGCCGAGTTGGTTATACCAAAGCACCAGCGGTGACGAGCCATTGTTGGACATCGAAACAATCCTTTTGTGATATATGAACGGGTTTTAAGAAACTCCTTACTGCGTATTTATACTGTCATATTTATGCGCGCTAAAAAAACGGTGAATCGTGTAAGCAATTTTATTTTTTAGCTTTTCAGACTGTTCCCGCCTAAATGCTAACCTAATGATTCATATGGATTCCCACAAAAAAACTCAGACTTTAGGGTGATTTTGAAAAATGAAACACCCCTTTCATTAAAAATAAAAATAGCGTTTCATTTTTAATTTCCGGCCCGCGTCGACTGTTGTATTTTACTTTTTTAATTTATGCTTTCAGTCAATTACATCTGATATACAGAGTGTGCAAAATGGATAATGCTGTCGATCGCCACGTTTTTTATATTTCCGATGGTACGGCGATCACCGCCGAAGTGTTGGGCCATGCGGTGATGTCGCAATTCCCGGTTTCTATCAACAGCATCACGCTGCCGTTCGTGGAAAACGAGAGCCGCGCCCGTGCGGTGAAAGATCAAATTGACGCCATTTTCCAGCAGACCGGTGAGCGTCCGCTGGTGTTCTACTCGATTGTGATCCCGGAAATTCGCAATATCATTCTGCAAAGCGAAGGCTTCTGTCAGGACATTGTGCAGGCGCTGGTGGCCCCGCTGCAGCAGGAGCTGAAGCTGGACCCGACCCCGGTGGCGCACCGCACCCACGGCCTGAACCCGGCCAATATCATCAAGTATGACGCCCGTATTGCCGCTATTGATTACACCCTCGCTCATGATGACGGCATTTCGATGCGTAACCTCGATCAGGCCCAGGTCATTCTGCTCGGCGTCTCGCGCTGCGGAAAAACCCCGACCAGCCTCTATCTGGCGTTGCAGTTCGGGATCCGCGCCGCAAACTACCCCTTTATTGCTGACGATATGGATAACCTCGTGCTCCCGGCGGCCCTCAAGCCCCTGCAACATAAGCTCTTTGGCCTTACCATTAACCCGGAACGGCTGGCGGCGATCCGCGAAGAGCGCCGGGAGAACAGCCGCTACGCCTCGATGCGCCAGTGCCGGTTGGAGGTGGCCGAAGTCGAGGCCCTGTACCGTAAAAACAACATTCCGTGGCTGAACAGTACCAACTATTCGGTAGAAGAGATTGCCACCAAAATCCTCGACATTATGGGCCTTAATCGCCGCATGTACTAACAGACTAGTACAACAGTCCATAATCCTTTATACTCCTACCCCACAACAGGGCACCGCTTGTGCCCTGCACTTGAATTCAGCGGGGATTGGTTTAAGGTGATGCCCATCACTTCCCGGTAAGTTACCGTTGAAGCACTACATTCTGAGAAATACCATGAACAAAACCGATGAACTGCGCACGGCGCGTATCGATAGCCTGGTGACGCCAGCTGAACTGGCCCAGCGGTACCCTGTTTCTGCGGCAGTGGCAGAAAACGTGACAACGTCACGCAAACGTATTGAAAAAATCCTCAACGGTGAAGATCGCCGCCTGCTGGTAATTGTTGGCCCCTGTTCTATTCACGACCTTGATGCTGCAATGGACTATGCTCAGCGCCTGAAGGGGATGCGGGATAAACACCATGCCCACCTGGAAATCGTGATGCGCACTTACTTCGAGAAGCCGCGCACCGTAGTGGGCTGGAAAGGGCTGATCTCCGATCCCGACCTGAACGGCAGCTACCGGGTCAATCACGGCATTCAGCTGGCGCGCAAGCTGCTGCTGCAGGTCAACGAGCTGGGCGTCCCTACCGCCACCGAATTCCTTGATATGGTGACCGGACAGTTTATCGCCGATCTGATCAGCTGGGGTGCCATCGGGGCTCGCACCACCGAAAGCCAGATCCACCGTGAAATGGCCTCGGCGCTCTCCTGCCCGGTGGGCTTTAAAAACGGTACCGACGGCAATACCCGCATCGCGGTAGACGCCATCCGCGCCGCCCGCGCCAGCCACATGTTCCTGTCCCCGGATAAGAACGGCCAGATGACCATCTATCAGACCAGCGGCAACCCGTACGGGCACATCATCATGCGCGGCGGCAAACAGCCGAATTATCACCCTCAGGATCTGGCGGAAGCCTGCGATACCCTGCGTGAGTTCGACCTGCCCGAGCAGCTGGTGGTGGATTTCAGCCACGGCAACTGCCAGAAGCAACATCGCCGTCAGCTGGACGTCTGCGATGAGGTTTGCCAGCAGATCCGCAACGGCTCAACCGCTATCGCCGGGATCATGGCCGAAAGCTTCCTGCGCGAAGGCACGCAGAAAGTGGTGGTCGGTCAGCCTGTCACCTACGGTCAGTCGATCACCGACCCTTGCCTGAGCTGGGAAGACACTGAAGTGCTGCTGGATAAACTTGCCTCCGCAGTTGACAGTCGTTTTTAAAAGCCATGCCCGGTGGCGCTACGCTTACCGGGCCTACGTATCGCTTTTGTAGGCCGGGTAAGGCGTAGCCGCCACCCGGCTTTTTTGCATCCCCCTCTTTCACCCACCTCACTGTTTTTTCATAAAAGGCTTGCCGTCAAAATCGATTTGTTGATAATGATTATCATTGTTACATTGATTGCTATTTTGAAAAACATTATGTCACGTATGGATAACACTGCAGCAACGCTCACTCGTCCTGAAGACAAAACACAGCCTGCCTCAGGCGCAACCGATCGTCGTATCGACAGTAAACAGCTGTTGGGCGAGGAAGGACGCGTCATTATTGAGCATGACGGCCAGCACTACCTGCTGCGTCAGACACATGCCGGAAAACTGATCCTCACAAAATAAGTTCCCCCCGCCAGCCACCCAGGTTCCCCCCAGGCAGCCAGCGCTTTTCACTTTTAAATGGAGAGTGGCTCATGCCATACCTGAATACCGCGTCTTTACGCCCGTCGCTGCTGGCGCTGGCGATCCTCAGCGCCCTGCCGGGCGCTGCTGCTGCTGCCACCGACGACATTACCGTTACCGCCACCGGTAATGCCCGCAGCGCCTTTGAAGCCCCGATGATGGTCAGCGTCATTGACGCCACCGCCCCGGAAAATCAAACCGCCAGCTCGGCAGCCGATCTGCTGCGCCACGTACCCGGCCTGACCCTTGACGGCACCGGACGCACTAACGGCCAGGACGTCAACCTGCGCGGGTACGATCGTCGTGGCGTGCTGGTGCTGGTTGACGGCGTTCGTCAGGGTACCGATACCGGTCACCTGAACAGCACTTTCCTCGACCCGGCGCTGATCAAACGGATCGAGATCGTGCGCGGACCGTCCGCCCTGCTGTACGGCAGCGGCGCGATGGGCGGGGTGATCGCCTATGACACCGCCGATGCGAAAGATCTGCTTCAGGCCGGACAAACCAGCGGCTATCGTGTGTTTGGCACCGCCGCCACCGGCGACCACAGCCTCGGCATGGGTGCCAGCGCCTTTGGCCGCACCGACACCCTCGACGGCCTGGTGGCCTGGTCGAGTCGGGATCGCGGGGATATCCGTCAGGGCGGCGGCGGCACCGCGCCGAACGACGAATCGATCAGCAACATGCTGGCGAAAGGCAACTGGCAGATGGATCAGGCCCAGTCCCTGAGCGGCTCGCTGCGCTACTACAACAACGCAGCGCAGGAGCCGAAAAACCCGCAGACCATCGAGGCGGACGACAGCAGTAACCCGATGACCGACCGCTCCACCATCCAGCGTGACGTCCAGCTGGGGTATCACCTCGCGCCGGAGGGCAACGACTGGCTGAATGCCGATGCCCGCCTCTACTGGTCTGAGGCACGTATCAATGCCCAGAATATTGACGGCAGCGGCGAATTCCGCCAGCAGACCACCAAAGGCGGCAAAGTGGAGAACCGCACCCGCCTGTTCGCTGACTCCTTCGCCTCACACCTGCTGACCTATGGCGGGGAGTATTACCGTCAGGAGCAGGAGCCGTCCGGCGCAACGACTGGCTTCCCGGATGCGAGTATCGATTTCAGCTCCGGCTGGCTGCAGGATGAGATCACCCTGCGCGATCTGCCTGTCACCCTCCTCGGCGGCACCCGCTACGATAACTACCGTGGCAGCAGCGATGGCTATGAGGATGTGGATGCCGATAAATGGTCTTCCCGCGCCGGGATCACCGTGTCGCCAACGGAGTGGCTGATGCTGTTCGGCTCGTATGCCCAGGCCTTCCGCGCCCCGACGATGGGCGAAATGTATAACGATGCTAAACACTTCTCCATTGGCCGGTTCTACACCAACTACTGGGTGCCGAACCCGAACCTGCGCCCGGAAACCAACGAAACCCAGGAGTACGGGTTTGGACTGCGCTTTGACGATTTGATGCTGGCTGGCGATGCGCTGGAGTTCAAAGCCAGCTACTTTGATACCAACGCTAAAGATTACATCTCCACCACCGTCGATTTTGCCGCCGCCACTACCATGTCGTACAACGTGCCGAACGCCAAAATCTGGGGCTGGGACGTGATGGCGAAATACTCCGCCAGCCTGTTTAACCTCGACGTGGCCTATAACCGCACCCGGGGTAAAGACACCGACACCGGGGAGTACATCTCCAGCATCAGCCCGGACACCGTCTCCAGCAAGCTGGATGTTCCGCTGGCGCAGAGCGGCTTTAGCCTCGGCTGGATCGGCACCTTTGCCGATCGCTCCACCCACGTGAGCAGCAGCTACAGCCACCAGCCGGGCTATGCGGTGAATGATTTCTACGTCAGCTATCAGGGCCAGCAGGCGCTGAAGGGCGTGACCACCACCCTGGTGCTCGGTAACGCCTTCGATAAAGAGTACTGGTCGCCGCAGGGCATCCCGCAGGATGGCCGCAACGGCAAGATTTTCGTGAGTTATCAGTGGTAATCACCCTGCCCCGGTTCCGCCGGGGCGTTTATCCGGAAGGAAGAGACAATGAATCACTACGCACGCTGGCTTGAACTAAAAGAACAAAATCCCGGGAAATACGCGCGTGATATCGCTGCCCTGATGAACATCAGCGAAGCCGAACTAACCTGGGCCCGGGTGGGCCATGATACGTGGCGTCTGCACGGCGACATCCGCGAGATCCTCGGCGCGCTGGAAGCGGTGGGCGAAACCAAGTGCATCTGCCGCAATCAGTATGCGGTTCACGAACAGGTGGGCACCTTCACTAACCAACATCTGAACGGCCATGCCGGGCTGGTGCTCAACCCACGCGGGCTGGATCTGCGCCTGTTCCTCCACCAGTGGGACAGCGCGTTTCATATCACCGAGACCACCGCGCGCGGCGAACGTCAGAGCATTCAGTTTTTCGACCATCAGGGCGATGCCGTGCTGAAGGTCTATACCACCGACAACACGGACGTCTCAGCCTGGGGTGACCTGCTGTCCCGCTTTATCTTCGCTGATAACCCGCCGCTGGCGCTGAAAGCCGCCGATCCGGCAGCGAATGTGGCAAATGCCGACGCGGCAACCGTGGACAGCGAGTGGCGCGCCATGACCGACGTCCACCAGTTCTTCGGCCTGCTGAAGCGCCACAGTCTCACCCGGCAGCAGGCGTTCCGTCTGGTGGGTGACGATCTGGCCTGTCAGGTAGATAACAGCGCCCTGGCGCAGCTGCTGAATACCGCCCGTCAGGACGGCAACGAGATCATGATTTTCGTCGGCAACCGCGGCTGCGTACAGATCTTCACTGGCGCGATCGAGAAAGTGGTGCCGATGAAGGGCTGGCTGAACATCTTCAACCCGGCCTTTACCCTGCACCTGCTGGATGAGACCATCGCCGAGAGTTGGGTGACGCGCAAACCGACTGCCGACGGGCATGTCACCAGCCTCGAACTCTTTGCCGCCGACGGGACACAGATCGCCCAGCTGTACGGTCAGCGCACCGAAGGCGAGCCCGAGCAGCGCCAGTGGCGTTCACAGATCGACGCCCTGACGGTAAAAGGGCTGGCCGCATGAGAAAATTGCTCGCCCTGCTTGTGGCGCTACCGCTGGCCGCCATTGGCGCGGTACAGGAGAAGATCGTCGCCCTCGGCGGCGACGTGACGGAAATTGTTTACGCCCTGGGCGCCGAAGGTTCGCTGGTGGCACGCGACAGCACCAGCCAGTGGCCGGAGCAGGCCACCGCCCTGCCGGACGTAGGCTACCTGCGCCAGCTCAATGCCGAGGGGATCCTGGCGATGCGTCCGACGCTGGTGTTAGCCAGCGCCCAGGCGCAGCCCTCGCTGGCGCTGAAACAGGTCGGGCAGAGTCACGTCCGCGTGGTGACCGTGCCGGGCAGCAACGCCCTCAGCGTGATCGACGAGAAAGTGCGGGTGGTGGCCGAGGCGACGCACCGCGTTGCCGAAGGGGAAGTCCTGCGTAAGCGCCTGCAGCAGGAGCTGGCCGCGCTGCCTGCCATGCCGATCGATAAGCGGGTGCTGTTTATCCTCAACCACGGCGGGATGACCGCTATGGCCGCAGGACAGGAGACCGGGGCCGATGCGGCGATCCGCGCGGCCGGTCTGCAGAATGCGATGCAGGGGTTCTCCCGCTATCAGCCGCTCTCTCAGGAAGGGGTCATTGCCAGCCAGCCTGACCTGGTGGTGATTTCGCAGGACGGCGTAAAAGCAATGGGTGGAGAAGCGAATCTGTGGAAGCTGCCAGGTATGGCGCAAACCCCGGCGGGACGTAATAAACAGGTGCTGCAGATTGACGATATGGCGCTGCTCGGGTTTAGCGTGCGCACCCCGCAGGCCATTGGGCAGCTGCGCAGTAAAGCAGGGCAACTGCACTAATGCCTCGCCGGATCGGCTATTCCCTGTGGGGGCTGGCAATGGCGCTGGTGCTGATGACGCTGCTGGCTACCGGTTTTGGCGCGTTGCGCCTGCCGGTGTCCCTGCTGTGGAGCGGCAGTGACGAGGCGCTGCGCCAGATCTGGCTCACCATCCGCCTGCCGCGGGTGCTGCTGGCGCTGGTGATTGGCGGTTCGCTGGCGCTGGCGGGCTGCGTGATGCAGGGGCTGTTTCGCAATCCGCTTGCCGATCCCGGTTTGCTGGGGATCAGCAGCGGTGCCGCCTGCGCCGTCGCCCTGTGGGTGGTGCTGCCCGTCACCCTTCCTGCCCTGCTGATGCTCTACGCCCCGATGCTGGCGGCCTTTCTCGGCGCGCTGGCGGCAACCGTCGTGATCTTTCTGCTCAGCCAGCAGCTGGAGAGTTCTCTCTCGCGGCTGCTGCTGGTGGGTATCGCCATCAACGCCCTGTGCGGCGCGGCGGTGGGCGTGCTCTCATGGGTCAGTAACGATGCCCAGCTGCGCCAGCTCTCGCTGTGGGGGATGGGTAGCCTCGGCCAGGCCCAGTGGTCCACCCTGCTGGCAGTGACCTCTTTGATGATCCCCACCGTGCTGACGATCTGGCGGCAGGCATCGGCCCTGAATCTGCTGCAGCTCGGGGAGGAGGAGGCGCACTATCTGGGCGTCGACGTGCGCCTCGTCCAGCGGGTTTTACTCCTGTGCAGCGCCCTGCTGGTGGCCGCCGCGGTGGCGGTCAGCGGGGTAATTGGTTTTATTGGCCTGGTAGTGCCGCACCTGATGCGCATGTGGCTGGGATCCGATCACCGGGCGGTGATCCCCGGTTCGGTACTGGCGGGGGCGTTTCTGCTGCTGATTGCCGATACCGCTGCACGCACGCTGGTCGCCCCGGCGGAAATGCCGGTCGGACTATTGACCAGCCTTCTCGGTGCGCCCTGGTTCCTGTGGCTCATTTTCCGTCGTGGAGGCCAGCATGGCTGAATCCTTAGTTGCTGAAGGCTTGTCTTATCGCGTCGCAGGCCGGACGGTGGTGCGCGACGTCTCGCTGTCGCTCGCGCCGGGTGAACTTGTGGCGCTGATTGGCCCTAACGGCGCGGGGAAATCGACTCTGCTGCGTCTGTTAACCGGTTTTCTCAGGCCGGATGCCGGACGCTGTCTGCTGGACGAGAAGGCGCTGGAAACATGGAGTACCCAGGCGCTATCGCGCCAGCGGGCGGTGATGCGCCAGCAAACCCAGCTGGGCTTTGACTGGCCGGTGGAGGCGGTGATCGGGATGGGCCGGTCACCCTGGACAGCACAGCCCGAGGCGCAAATTGTCAGCGAGGTGATGCAGCTTACCGGCTGTCAGCCGCTGGCGGGGCGTCAGTATGGGGCTCTGTCGGGCGGGGAGCAGCAGCGGGTGCAGCTGGCCCGGGCGCTGGCGCAGCTGTGGTGTGACGGCGCGCCGCGCGGCTGGCTGTTTCTTGATGAGCCCACCTCGGCGCTGGATCTTTACCACCAGCAGCATCTGCTACGGCTGCTGAAAAGGCTGACTGCTGACGCGGATCTGCACGTCTGCGTGGTGCTGCACGATCTCAATCTGGCCGCCCTATGGGCCGACCGGATTGTGCTCCTGTATGAAGGCAGGATTGTCTCTCAGGGGTCGCCGCCGTCGGTGCTACAGGCCGATGACCTGGCGCGCTGGTATGGCGCGCAGGTGCATGTGGAGCAGCATCCGTTGAACGCTACTCCGCAGGTGTTTTTAACGCCTTAACTCGAACAGCTCACTTCCAGCCGTTTACCCCAGTCGGGCGGGCGGCTGATGTAGTCGTCGCTGCGATCGGCAAACGGCGTTCGCAGCGCCTCATGCAGCCGGTGCAGCTCGGCGTAATCACCTTTCTCCGCCTGCTCGATCGCCCGCTGCGCCAGCCAGTTGCGCAGCACCATCGCCGGGTTGACGGCATTCATCTGCGCCTGACGCGTATCATCCGCGATATTCTCCTGCTGGAGGCGCGCGCGATACGTCGCAAACCAGTCATCAAAGGCCTGCCGGTCGATAAACTCATCCCGCAGCGGTGAGGCGGCGCTGTGCTGTTCGGTTTGGCCCAACATGCGGAAGGTGCGGGTGTAGTCGCTGCCTTCCCGCGCCATCAGCGCAAACAAATTATTGAGGATCTCGTTGTCGCCCCGCTCCTGGGTCATCAGTCCCAGCTTGCGGCGCATCAGCTTGCCATACTGCTGCAGCAGGACCTCCTGATAGCCATCCAGGGCGTCGTTGAGTGCGTCAACGTCGATAAACGGCGACAGGGACTGCGCCAGCCGTTGCAGGTTCCACAGGCCCACCGCCGGCTGGTTATCAAAGCTGTAACGCCCCTGATAATCGGAGTGGTTGCAGATATAGCCCGGCTGGTAGTCGTCGAGGAAGCCGTACGGGCCGTAATCGATGGTCAGGCCGAGGATCGACATGTTATCTGTGTTCATCACCCCATGGGCAAAGCCGACCGTCTGCCAGCTGGCGATCAGCGCGGCGGTACGTGCTACCACGTCCCGGAACCAGAGGATGTATTTATCGGCATCGTCCTGCCACTGCGGCCAGTGATGCTTGATGACAAAATCCGCCAGCTGGCGAACTTTCTCCGGCTCGCGGCGATAGTAGAAATGTTCGAAATGACCGAAGCGGGCATGGCTCTGGGCGACGCGGATCAGCATCGCCCCCTGCTCCATGGTTTCACGCGCTACGGGGGTGTCGCTGGTGACAATCGACAGCGCCCGGGTGGTTGGGATCCCGAGGGCGTGCATGGCTTCGGAGGCCAGGCTTTCGCGGATGGTCGAACGCAGCACGGCGCGCCCGTCGCCCATACGTGAATAAGGGGTGAGCCCCGCGCCCTTGAGGTGCCAGTCCATTGTTTGTCCGTTGGCCAGCTGCTGTTCGCCAAGCAGGATCCCCCGCCCGTCCCCCAGCTGTCCGGCCCAGACGCCGAACTGATGGCCGCTGTAGACCTGGGCCAGGGGCTGCATGCCCGGCAGCAGGGTTTCGCCGCCAAAGACGCCAGCGCCCTGTTCAGGGCTAAACAGCGATTCCGGGATCGCCAGCTCGGCGGCCAGCGCCGTGTTATGCCAGATCAGGCGGGCATTATTCAGTGGAGTGGGTTTCAGAGCCGTATAAAAGCCGGGTAATTCATCATGCCAGTGCGCGGTAAAAGACAGGGTCATAGGTCCTCCTGCTTTTAGTGTAGTGGGTTTATCAGAGGTTAAACACCGGGTAAGACAAGGGTTATCCCTGCACCAGGGAGGTGATGCGCTCAAGGGGAACCGCAGGCCATAAGCCGCCCTGCATGGCGCTAAATCCAAAGGTCGACAGCCGCTGCAGGGCCACTTCATCGTCCACGCCCGCGACCATCAACGACTGACAGTAAGGCGAAACCTGAGTCACAATCGCCCGTAATAACAGTTCAAATGTATTATCCGTTAAATGTTGTTGAATGAAGTTTTTATCCAGCGCCACGCGTTTAAACATGCCATCAAAAATGGCTTTGGTGGAGGCATCCCCGGCACCGAAATTGCCAAGCACCAGCGGAAAACGCAGGGCAAACTCCATCAGGGCGGTATTCATATTGCCTTTATTCAGATCAGGATAATTCTCATTAATAGTGAACTCCAACCACGGATGTTGTTCACATATTGAAACACCATTTTGTTCTATGATCAGGTATTCAACAATTGTAGGAGAGATATTTATCCATGCCGTCAGCTGTTGCTGAATAAAAAAGAGCTTGCAGGTATCGAGCATCGCCAGCTGTTCCTGAAACAACATCAGCTCTTGCTCAGGGGTGAGGAACGGGCGCACCAGCTCTGTCGGAATGCGGACCTGGTTATCCACCCCAACAAAGTTCACGACTATTTCAAGCCCTGTCAGCGCACCTGAATCATGCCGCGCAGGCAGTAATAGCAATTCAGACTGATAAGCAATATCCAGCATCACAATCATGGCGTCCGACCCGGTTTAAAAACGATACAAGACATCCTGAAACATATGCTGAGGCAATTCAACTTTATGGATTTTAATAAGATTAATTTCATTGGTTCCATTAAATATTCGGATTTTCCTTAGTCCTTAAATAATCTTATCCTGGATATCGCTTAATAGCCAGTTATCACTAACCCTCAGAATTGCATCAAATTAATTCAGCGGCTAAGTAATTCTTATCAATTAAAGGCTGCTAACTAATACTATTGCGGATGAAAGAGAATGTCGCGCCGGGCGGCGCGACAGGATTATATGCGTCGGGCCTGCCAGAAATTTTTACGCCAGTAGACGTTATTGAGGGAGGAGCGCATCACGCCGCGGCTGGTAGAGGCGTGAATAAACTGATTATCGGTGTCATATATTCCGACGTGCAGCCCGCTTTCGCCGGACCCGGTTTTGAAGAACACCAGATCGCCCGGGAGCAGATCGTCTTTATCGATTTCGGTGCCAATGGTTGCCTGCTGGCGCGTTTCGCGCGGCAGCTGCAACTCAAACTGGTCGCGGAAGGTCAGCAGCACAAAGCCGGAACAGTCAATCCCACCACGCGTCATGCCGCCGTAGCGATAAGGTGTGCCGCTCCAGTGATGCAGCTGATCGTTAAGACCCGCAATCACGGCGATAGAATCAGACAGCCGCGCGTTGGGGGGCGGCGCGCGATGGCTGCTGCATCCTGCAAGAAAAAGCGCAGCCACAATGAGAAAACAGAATCGCATTCCAGACGAATCCTCTGATTTTTTGTGCTTTCCGTAATTTAGCCTGTGGATATGTCGCGACGCAACAAGCGGCTATTCCTGGGACGTCGAAACGATCATTCTGTGACCTTCGATATCCAGACGGCGGAACGACATGCCGTAGGCCTTAGCCAGATTCGGCGGCGTCAGCACGTTGTCACGCGCGCCGCTGGCGATCAGCTGGCCCCGCTTCAGCAGCCAGACGCGATGGGCGTGGCGCAGCGTATGGTTCAAGTCGTGGCTGCTCATCACCACCGTAATCCCCTGCTGCGACAGCGTGCTTAACAGCCGGTCGAGCGCCACCTGCTGGGCGACGTCGAGACTGTTCATCGGCTCGTCCAACAATAATAGCTGGCCGTGCGGGTTGGAGCCTGGGTGAATTTGCAGGATCACCGCGGCCAGCCGCACGCGCTGCCACTCTCCGCCGGAGAGCTGGCTGACGTGGCGCGACAGCTTATCCTCGATACCCAGCGCCCCCGCCACGTCACTGAGCAGGGTTGTTTGCTGTTTATCGTACTGATGCAGCGTCAGATAGTGCCAGACCGGCATGGCGAACGGCGCGGTTTGCTGCTGGGCCAGATACGCCCTGCGGCAGGCCAGCGACGCAGAGGACCAGCAGGAGAGCGATTCACCCTGCAGCAGGATTTCGCCCTGCCCGCTGCTCAGCCCGGCCATACGCGCCAGCAGTGTGCTTTTTCCTGCCCCGTTCGGGCCGACCAGGTGCAGGATTTCCCCCGCATTCACCTGGGCGGTAAGCGGTTGCAGACGCCCGCTTTCCGTCACCCCATTGAGCTGCATCAGCACCGACATTACTTCGCGAGCGCCAGCTTGATCGCTTCCATCAGGATCGGATCCTCAGGGGTCATATCCGGCGCAAAACGCTGGACCACTTCACCATCGCGACCAATCAGGAATTTTTCGAAATTCCATAAGATGTCATCCGGATAGAGCGGCGCACGGCCTTTGCTCGCCAGACGCTCATAGAAACCGCTGCTTTCCGGAGCGACAGCGACCGGGGCGGCAGCAATCAGTTTTTGATACAGCGGATGACGTGCCTCGCCATTAACCTCAATTTTGCTAAACATCGGGAAGGTGATGCCATAGGTCGTGCTGCAGAAGGTTTTGATCTCCTCTTCACTGCCAGGCTCCTGGCCGAGGAACTGGTTGCACGGGAAACCGAGCACGGTAAAGCCGTCCTTTTCCCATGCTTTGTGGATATTTTCGAGCTGCTCATACTGCGGCGTCAGGCCGCATTTCGATGCCACGTTCACCACCAGCAGCACCTTGCCTTTATAGTCCTCAAGGGTGGTGGTTTTGCCATCAATGGTCGTCACTTCGGTGTTCAGAATATCGTTCGGCATAGCATTCTCTCAGGTTGTGGTTCAGATGGGCTGTACTTAACGTCCGGCTTTTAAGAGTAGCCAGATAAACACGGGCGCGCCCAGTGTCGCGGTCACTACCCCAATAGGCAGCTCGGCGGCGTTGAGCGCCAGGCGCGCGATGATATCAGCGAAAAGCAGCGTTGCGCCGCCCGTCACTGCCGCAGCGGGCAATAACAGCCGGTGATCGGTAATACCACACAAACGCAGCATATGGGGAATGACAAGGCCGATAAATCCAATAGCGCCCGCCAATGCCACGCTGACGCCTACCATCCAGCCAATGGCGACCACCAGCGTGTTGCGCCAGAAGGTGAGCGGCAGGCCCAGCTGACGGGCCGAAATCTCTCCCAGTACCAGGATGTTCAGCGGTGCTGCCTGAAAGCAGGCCCAGACGATGGCGGGTACCAGCAGCAGCATCAGCCAGCCCTGCCCCCAGTCCACGCCGCCGAAGCCGCCCATCATCCAGTACATCAGCTGACGCAGATCGAAGGCGGTGGAGAAGTAGACCGCCCAGGTCATCAGGGCGCTACAGATGATACCCAGCGCCACCCCGGCCAGCAGCAGGCGGCTCACGGAGAGGTGACGGCGGGCGAAACGCAGCAAAATGAGGGTGATGATTAGCGCCCCGGCGATGGCGCAGAGGCTTAAGCTCCAGCCCGATAGCGCCCCACCGCCAAGCATGACGGCGGCAATTAGCCCTACCCCGGCGCCGTTTGAAACGCCCAGTAATCCGGGCTCCGCCAGCGGGTTGTCGAACAGCGCCTGCATGATGGTCCCGCTGAGCGCCAGCGCCGCCCCCACCAGCACCACGGCCAGCGTGCGCGGCAGGCGGATTTGCCAGATAAACAACTCCCCACGGGGCGTAAACCACGCCTCAGGACCAATCCACCGATCGCCGGCGCACAGGCTCAATCCCAGGGCGATAACCAGCGCCAGGAGCAGAAAGAGCAATTTACGCAGATCGGAGCGGTACTGCTGACGGGCAAATTCGGGCATTGGAGTCATTTTGCGGATGAATGATGTAATTGATTTTACGGTGGGTTTACAGCAGCGCAAAGAAAAAAGGCCGCATCAGCGGCCTTTTTAGTTAGATCATATCACTCTGCTTTGGGTGAGGCGTTTTCGACACGGCTTTTTAACTTCTGGCCGGGTCTGAAGGTCACCACGCGGCGAGCTGTAATGGGAATATCCTCACCCGTTTTCGGGTTACGACCCGGACGTTGATTCTTGTCGCGCAAATCAAAGTTACCAAAGCCGGAGAGTTTTACCTGCTCACCATTTTCCAGAGCGCGACGGATCTCTTCGAAAAACAGCTCAACCAGCTCTTTGGCATCCCGTTTGCTAAGCCCAAGCTTATCAAACAGATATTCGGACATTTCAGCTTTTGTAAGCGCCATAGGTTCAATCCCTCAATGATGCCTGGAATCGCTCTTTTAATGCCTCTACACATTTGGCGACGGTAGCGGCAATCTCCTCTTCTTCGAGTGTACGGCTGGTATCCTGAAGGATCAGGCTGATAGCCAGGCTCTTAAAGCCCTCTGCTACGCCCTTGCCGCGGTACACGTCAAATAAGTTTACGCCAACTACCTGATTTACGCCAACTTTCTTACATTCGGCCAAAATATCTGCGGCAGGCACATTTTCGGCCACCACAACGGCGATATCACGACGGTTTGCAGGGAAACGGGAAACGTCCTGAGCCTGAGGAATGACGCGGTCTGCGACCTTGTTCCACTCCAGTTCAAACGCCAGCGTGCGGCCGTTGAGATCCAGCTTGCGCTCAAGCTCAGGATGCACAACACCAATGAAACCAACGCGTTCACCTTTCAGATAAATCGCGGCGCTCTGGCCCGGATGCAGTGCCGGAATGGCTTCAGCACGGAACTCAATTTCAGACAATTTACCGGTCAAATCCAGCACCGATTCCAGGTCGCCTTTCAGGTCGTAGAAATCAACGCTGTTTTTGCTCAGGTCCCAGTGCTCTTCATAGCGGTTGCCGCAGATCGCCCCCGCCAGCATCAGATCCTGACGGATGCCGAGGTTAGCCTGAGTGTCCGGCACAAAGCGCAGACCGGTTTCGAAGATGCGCACGCGGCTCTGCTGACGGTTCTGGTTATAGACGATAGTGCTCAGGAGACCGGTCAACAGCGACAGACGCATGGCGGACATTTCGCTGGAGATGGGGCTTGGCAGGATCAACGCTTCCTGGCCCGGGTGAATCAGCTGCTGCACTTTCGGGTCAACGAAACTGTAGGTGATCACTTCCTGGTAACCTTTGTCGTTCAGCATGGTTTTCACACGCTTCAGAGAGAGGTCGGCTTCACGATGGGAGCCCATCACCAGGCCAGCCTGCACCGGCTCATCAGGAATGTTGTTGTAGCCGTAAACGCGGGCCACTTCTTCCACCAGATCTTCTTCGATCTCCATATCGAAACGCCAGCTCGGTGCCACGGCGGTCCACTGGTCCTGACCTTCGGTCACTTCACAGCCCAGACGGCGCAGAATGTCGCTCACCTGCGCATCGGCAATGTGATGACCAATCAGGCGATCCAGCTTGTTGCGACGCAGAGTGATGGTGGCAGGCTTCGGCAGATGCGCGTCGCTGGTGACATCGATCACCGGGCCGGCTTCACCGCCGCAGATGTCGATCAGCAGCCGAGTTGCACGCTCCATGGCTTTGTACTGCAGGGCCGGATCCACGCCACGCTCATAGCGGTGGGATGCATCGGTATGCAGACCATGACGACGGGCGCGGCCGGTAATAGACAGCGGGCTGAAGAAGGCGCACTCCAGCAGCACGTTCTGGGTTTCATCGTTCACGCCGGAGTGGTCGCCGCCGAAGATGCCGCCCATCGCCAGCGCTTTGCCGTGGTCGGCAATCACCAGGGTGTCGGCATTCAGTTTGGCTTCGCTGCCGTCCAGCAGAACCAGGGTTTCGCCCTCTTTCGCCATGCGCACCACGATCCCGCCTTCGATACGATCTTTATCGAATGCGTGCATCGGCTGACCCAGCTCCAGCAGGACGTAGTTGGTCACGTCAACCACCGCATCGATGGAACGGATGCCGCAGCGACGCAGCTTCTCTTTCATCCACAGCGGAGTGGGTGCCTTAACGTTGATACCCTTCACCACACGGCCCAGATAGCGCGGACAGGCGTCAGCGGCTTCAACCTGAATCGGCAGGGTGTCGTTGATGGTGGCCGCGACAGGCGCGATTTCAGGCGCGTTCAGTTCGGTCTGGTTCAGTACCGCCACGTCGCGGGCCACGCCGATGATGCCTAAGCAGTCGGCACGGTTCGGAGTAACGCTGATCTCGATGGTGTTGTCATCGAGCTTCAGGTAGTCGCGCAGGTCGGTGCCGATTGGCGCATCCGCAGGCAGTTCAATGATGCCGGAGTGATCGTCGGAAATACCCAGCTCGGAGAAGGAGCACAGCATGCCTTCAGACGGCTCGCCGCGCAGTTTCGCCGCTTTGATTTTGAAATCGCCAGGCAGCACCGCACCGACGGTCGCCACGGCCACTTTCAGGCCCTGACGGCAGTTTGCCGCGCCGCAGACGATATCGAGCAGACGTTCGCCGCCCACGTTAACTTTGGTGACACGCAGCTTGTCTGCGTTCGGATGCTGGCCGCACTCAACGACTTCACCGATAACCACGCCGTTAAAAGCGCCAGCAACCGGTTCAACGCCATCCACTTCCAGACCGGCCATGGTGATCTGGTTAGAGAGCGCCTCGCTGTCGAGCCCGGTGTTCACCCATTCGCGTAACCACAGTTCACTGAATTTCATTGTTCTTTCCTGCCCTTATTTAAACTGTTTGAGGAAACGCAGATCGTTTTCGAAGAAAGCGCGTAAGTCGGTCACGCCATAACGCAGCATGGTCAGACGCTCCATCCCCATACCGAACGCAAAGCCGGAATAAACTTCCGGGTCAATGCCGACGTTACGCAGGACGTTCGGGTGCACCATGCCGCAGCCCAGCACTTCCAGCCATTTGCCGTTTTTACCCATCACGTCAACTTCTGCGGACGGTTCGGTGAACGGGAAGTAGGACGGACGGAAACGAACCTGCAGATCTTCCTCAAAGAAGTTATTCAGGAAATCGTGCAGCGTGCCCTTCAGGTTGGTAAAGCTGATGTTTTTATCAACGATCAGGCCTTCCATCTGATGGAACATCGGGGTGTGGGTCTGATCGTAGTCGTTACGATAGACGCGACCTGGCGCGATGATGCGGATCGGCGGTTCCTGCTCCTTCATGGTGCGGATCTGCACGCCGGAGGTCTGGGTACGCAGCAGGCGGGTAGCATCGAACCAGAAAGTGTCGTGGTCAGCACGTGCCGGGTGGTGGCCTGGGATATTCAGGGCATCGAAGTTATGGTAATCGTCTTCGATTTCCGGGCCGGTCGCCACGGTAAAGCCGAGCTCACCGAAGAAACTTTCAATACGGTCGATGGTGCGGGTGACCGGGTGCAAGCCGCCATTCTCAATACGACGACCCGGCAGGGAGATGTCGATGGTTTCGGCAGCCAGGCGGGCGTTGAGCGCGGCGCTTTCCAGCGCGTTTTTACGCTCGTTCAGCACCTGCTGGACCTGCTCTTTGGCTTCGTTAATCACCGCACCTGCAGCCGGTCGCTCTTCTGGCGGCAACTCACGCAGGGTAGTCATTTGAAGGGTCAGGTGCCCTTTCTTGCCCAGATATTCGACGCGGACGTTGTCTAACGCGGCAACATCTGAGGCCTGGTTAATGGCGGCCGTTGCACTGGCAACCAGCTCTGCGAGATGTGACATGGTTTTCCTCGTTATGTAGCGATATTTACAAGCGTCAGATACAAAAAAAGCCTCCATCAGGAGGCTTTCTGGCGCTGTTTTCCGTTTCGTCTTTCACGCGCTAGCCTCCTGATGTCAGGTGCTAAAGTAAAAGAAGAAGCGGAAAATAGCAGCATTCATGCTTGCATTACCTTGTGTGGTAAGGGACCTAACGCCTTATTGAAAAGGGTCGTGGGAAAATTGTCAACGTTTTGATGCTGTTGAAACGAAAAGAGGGAGACTAGCTCCCTCTTTCAACTGGCTTATGCCAGAGCTGCTTTCGCTTTTTCGACCAGAGCGGTGAACGCTACTTTGTCGAATACTGCGATGTCAGCCAGGATCTTACGGTCGATTTCAACAGAGGCTTTTTTCAGGCCGTTGATGAATTTGCTGTAAGAAATACCGTTCTGACGTGCTGCTGCGTTGATACGCGCAATCCACAGTTGACGGAACTGACGTTTACGTTGACGACGGTCACGGTAAGCGTACTGACCAGCTTTGATAACTGCCTGGAAGGCAACGCGGTATACGCGTGAACGCGCACCGTAGTAGCCTTTGGCTTGTTTCAAAATTTTCTTGTGACGTGCGCGGGCAACTACACCACGTTTTACGCGAGCCATATGTGCTCTCCTGTATCTATATTCTTAGTAAAAAAAATTAAACGTTAACGGCTTATGCGTACGGGAGGCACGCGATAACCAGACCCAGATCGCCTTTAGACACAAGGCCTTTTGGACGCAGGTGACGTTTACGCTTAGTAGATTTTTTGGTCAGAATATGACGCAGGTTTGCGTGCTTACGCTTAAATCCACCACCACCGGTTTTTTTGAAGCGCTTAGCAGCACCGCGTACGGTCTTAATTTTTGGCATCTTAATAACTTCCACTTCGCATTGTTAAATAAACGAAACCCAGGCGAACAAAACCTGCGAAGCCTGTCGGCTCCACAGGAATTGCTACTTGAAGGCCTACTGTTTCTTCTTAGGAGCGAGCACCATGATCATCTGGCGGCCTTCGATCTTCGTAGGGAAGGATTCGACTACTGCCAGTTCACTCAGATCGTCACGGACGCGGTTAAGCACTTCCATGCCGATCTGTTGGTGGGCCATCTCACGACCGCGGAAACGCAGTGTGATCTTGGCCTTATCGCCATCTTCCAGAAAGCGTATCAGGCTGCGGAGTTTTACCTGATAATCGCCATCGTCGGTACCAGGACGGAATTTGATTTCCTTAACCTGGATAACTTTTTGCTTTTTCTTCTGTTCCTTAGAAGACTTACTCTTTTCATAAAGGAACTTGCCGTAGTCCATGATACGACAAACTGGCGGTTCGGCGTTAGGGCTGATTTCAACTAAATCTACTCCAGCTTCTTCAGCCTTTTCGATCGCTTCTCTCAGAC
Organism: Leclercia adecarboxylata; assembly: GCA_002360945.1. GTDB lineage: Bacteria > Pseudomonadota > Gammaproteobacteria > Enterobacterales > Enterobacteriaceae > Enterobacter > Enterobacter adecarboxylatus_B. The sequence goes on from DERO01000019.1 coordinate 136,643, forward strand.
TCACAATCCCCAGTTGCTCGCCTTCCAGACCTGTTAAGCGAACTTCCTGGGCGCGAATCTCGCCATTGATACGATTCGGACGTGCCGTTTGAACTCGTTTTCCGCCTTTAATACCTTATTCCTCCAGTTGTTGAAGACTGCGGCTGCGAATCTCTTGTTGCAGCTTCTCAATCACTTCATTTACGTCCAGGCTGCCCAGGTCTTTACCACGGCGGGTGCGAACGGCAACTTTGCCTGCTTCCACCTCTTTATCACCACAGACCAACATATACGGGACACGACGTAAAGTGTGCTCGCGGATTTTAAAGCCAATCTTCTCATTTCTCAAGTCTGCTTTTACGCGAATGCCCGCATTTTGTAGTTTCTGCGTCAATTCTTTAACGTAATCAGCCTGAGAATCGGTAATGTTCATCACTACCACCTGCACTGGCGCAAGCCAGGTTGGGAAGAAGCCCGCGAACTCTTCGGTCAGGATGCCGATGAAGCGCTCCAGTGAACCGAGGATAGCACGGTGAATCATTACCGGCACCTGACGCTCGTTGTCTTCGCCAACATAAGAGGCGCTTAAACGCTGCGGCAGGGAGAAGTCCAGCTGTACAGTACCGCACTGCCATGCACGATCGAGACAGTCATACAGGGTAAATTCAATTTTCGGACCGTAGAATGCGCCCTCGCCCAGCTGGTATTCGAACGGGATACCGTTCTCTTCCAGCGCTACGGCGAGATCCGCCTCAGCACGATCCCAGGTCTCATCGCTACCGATACGTTTTTCCGGACGCGTTGAGAGTTTGACCACGATCTTCTCGAAGCCAAAGGTGCTGTACATATCGTAGACCATACGAATACAGGCGTTAACTTCATCACGTACCTGATCTTCAGTACAGAAGATATGCGCATCATCCTGCGTAAAGCCACGAACACGCATCAGACCGTGCAGCGCGCCTGATGGCTCGTTACGGTGGCAACTACCGAACTCCGCCATACGCAGCGGCAGATCGCGATAGGATTTCAGACCCTGGTTAAAGATCTGAACGTGGCCCGGGCAGTTCATTGGCTTGATGCAGTATTCACGGTTCTCAGAAGAGGTGGTGAACATCGCATCTTTGTAGTTGTCCCAGTGGCCGGTTTTTTCCCACAGCACACGGTCCATCATGAACGGGCCTTTCACTTCCTGATACTGGTACGCTTTCAGCTTGGAACGCACGAAAGTTTCCAGTTCACGGAAGATAGTCCAGCCGTCGTTGTGCCAGAAGACCATACCCGGCGCCTCTTCCTGCATGTGATACAGGTCGAGCTGTTTGCCGATTTTACGGTGGTCACGCTTCGCCGCTTCTTCCAGGCGCTGCAGATACGCGCTCAGGGCTTTTTTGTCTGCCCAGGCGGTACCGTAGATGCGCTGCAACATCTTATTGTTGCTGTCGCCACGCCAGTAAGCGCCTGCGGTTTTCATCAGTTTGAAGTGATGGCAGAAGCGCATGTTCGGCACGTGCGGTCCACGGCACATGTCGATGTATTCTTCGTGATGATACAAGCCAGGCTTGTCATCATGCGCAATATTCTCGTCAAGAATAGTGACTTTGTAGTTTTCACCACGCTTCACGAAGGTTTCACGCGCTTCGTGCCAGCTCACGGTCTTCTTGATGACGTCGTAGTTGCTCTCAGCCAGCTCGTGCATACGCTTTTCGAGGGCTTCGATATCTTCCTGGGTCAGCGTGTGGTCAAGGTCAACGTCATAGTAGAAGCCGTTGTCGATAACCGGGCCGATAGCCATTTTGGTGTTAGGCCACAACTGCTTGATCGCATGACCGAGCAGGTGCGCGCACGAGTGACGAATGATCTCCAGACCCTCTTCGTCTTTCGCGGTGATGATCGACAGCTTCGCATCGTTTTCAATTAAATCGGAAGCATCAACCAGCGCACCGTTTACGCGGCCAGCAATAGTGGCTTTCGCCAGACCCGGGCCGATATCCAGCGCAACATCCATTGGGCTGACGGCGCGGTCGAAATGGCGTTGGCTGCCATCAGGAAGAGTAATTACAGGCATTTTATGTCCTTATTTGCAGTGATGCCCCACACATAAGAGCATATGCAAAGAAAATAATCTTTAATTTACAGTGAATTGCAAAGCCATCTAACCAACAATCGTCAAATTGGCGCGCAATCATGCACAGGATCGAAATCAGAAAAATGGCAATTTACGATCAGCTTGTTGATGGTAACACTAACGCCAGGGTGAAAACACCCTTACGGGCAGATTGAACGCGTTAGTACTTTCGCATGAGTTTAACGTGGAATTTCAAACAGCTTCTCGCAATACCGGGTGGCTGAGCTATTCTTGAACAGGTCCTTCAACACACTATGGGGCATAGTATGAACGTATCCAGCAGAACAGTCGTTATCCTGAACATTCTTTCTGCCACCGCATTACTTGTGATTCTGGCAGATAAGTTTCACTGGTTCTGACGCTCGTAGTTGCAAGCACCTGACGCGTTAACCTCCGGCGAAGCGCAATTATTTTTGCTCTTTGGTAGACTTGGTAGTCAATCGTAACCAAAGAACAAGGATGATATGATGCCGACGAAACGCTTTGCAAAAAAATACTGGAAGATGGTGATTGTGTTAATCACCCTTTGTGCTGCCCTGCTGTTATTACGCTGGGCGGCAATGCTTTGGGGTTAATCTCATCTTCCCTCTGCCTGCTTGCAAACCCAACGAATATAAACTTACGTTTTAATTAACTTTACACAAACGACAGAAATAAAAAAACCGGTACATCAGAATCCGGTTTTTTTAGCGGCTATAACGGCCAGTAAATCTATTTAACGTACCTGACGAATCAATCAGGACCATTCACCGGCAACCAGTTTATGCACGTCGAACGCGTCATCCATGGATTGCCCGGTAGATTGCGAGCCTGGGGCTATGTTCGAACCGGCTTCTACATCAGAGGCTTTGGTAATGCCAATTTGTGCAGAGTTGTCACTGGCAGAGTGATATACAGAATCAGCGGCAAATGCGCCGAATGACAGTGCGGAAAGCACTATTGCTGCAGATGCAGTAGTGATTTTATTCATGATGTTTTTCTCTTACTGAATTAATACAGACCAACTTCAGGCAATATCTAACTTGTCCTGTTAGTTTAGATCTGGATCACACTTTTGCCTAGTCAAAATATTTATCAATTCGTGTCAAATAAACTGAATGTTAACAAAGCGGAGAATTATGGAGAGAATATGGAGATATCGGCTGGCAGTGTTATTTTAAAACAGTGTTTATTATTAATCAGCACAAAAATTAAAAACGGGCCAATATATTATTGGCCCGCTGCTATTACATTTTGTAGCCCAGAGAGACGATCGTTCTGCGATCGGTATGTTCCGGTGCAGATGCTGGCGGCTCAGAGTTCCAGGTTACGTTGTACGCCACTTTCAGCCCGAAATGGGCGTTGATCGCCACGTTCAGCGCGGTCTCGGAGTTGACGGTGGTATCGTCAGCGCCAAAGACAGAGACGCCCTGGCTAAATTTGGCGTTGTCGGTCATCTGCCAGGCGTAGGTGCCAGACGCATAGCCCAGTGGCTGGGTCTCGGTGTCGCCATCGGTGTATTCGTCGTAACGAACACCTGGACCAAATTCAAAGCGGAAGCTGTGTACCGGACCGTTCAGGAACTGGCGACCATAACCGGCCGTGGCCACATCACGCTCACGGTAGCCGTTGTAGCGGTCGGTCAACCAGCTAGCCTGGCCGAACAGATAATCGACATCGGTCATGTTGTAACGGCTACGCCCACCTACCGCATATTTCTCGGAAGAGCGTTCATCGTTTGAAGAAGTGTTGCTGGCGTTACCCCACAGCGACCAGGCGGTGGTGTTGCCATACCAGGTCAGGGTGGTGTCGGCGGTCAGGGAGGAGCTTTTTGTATTGCCCGATTGCGCCAGATAACCTGCGTTCAGGTTGCCTTCAAAAGGTTTCTGTGCAGTGGAGGGATCGTCCATGACAGTAAAAACGGAATCATCGGCTGTTGCATGCATTGACGCAAACAGGCCTCCCGCTACCATCATTGCAGCGGGTACTGTCTTTAAGAGCTTCATTTATAAAGAGTCCGTACAACAAAAAAAGAGACCATTACGGTCCCGGAAACTTTCTTGCGGATCAATGCCATGGGATGCCGCGAAAGGTAACAAATTATAAAAAGGCTCAAATAACATAGCAATGATTTCTTGTTTCATTTTTGGAATAAGAACGATCTTAAACCAGCCTGTTATTTATAAATAAAAGTCACGGCGCGTAACGATATTTATATTGAAAATCATATTGTTATTTACTTTCCCTTCCGCAGCTTCAGTGCCAGGCTTAAGGCTATCCTCATTCAAAGGAGATCAGCATGGATCGTATCTTTACGTTGACGCTCTCCCCTTCTCTGGACAGCGCAACCTTGACGGCACAACTCTATCCGGAAGGGAAACTCCGCTGCAGCGCGCCGGTTTTCGAACCTGGCGGCGGCGGGATTAACGTGGCACGCGCCATTGTTCACCTCGGCGGAAAAGCCACCGCCATCTTTCCTGCAGGCGGCGCGACGGGGGAACATCTTGTCTCGCTTCTGGCTGACGAGCAGGTCGCCGTGGAGACGGTTGATGCCCATGACTGGACCCGGCAAAACCTGCACGTGCATGTGGAATCCACCCACGAGCAGTACCGCTTTGTGATGCCCGGCGCGACCCTGAGCGACGATGAATTTCGCCAACTGGAAGAGAAAGTGTTGGCTATCGAGAGCGGCGCGCTGCTGGTCATCAGCGGCAGCCTGCCGCCCGGGGTCAAAACCGAACGCCTGACCCAGCTGATCCGCGCAGCCCAGCAGAACGGCATTCTCTGCATCGTAGACAGCTCCGGGGAGGCCCTCAGCGCCGCGCTGACCCTCGGCAATATCGAGCTGGTGAAACCCAATCAGAAGGAGTTGAGCGCGCTGGTCAATCGCGATCTCAGCCAGCCGGATGACGTGCGCAGCGCGGCCGAAGAGCTGGTGAAGAGCGGTAAAGCCCGGCGGGTGGTGGTGTCCCTCGGCCCACAGGGAGCGCTGGCCGTGGATGAAACCGGCTCGGTGCATATAGTGCCGCCGCCGATGAAAAGCCAGAGCACCGTTGGTGCGGGGGACAGTATGGTGGGGGCCATGACCCTGAAGCTGGCGCAAGGCGCATCCTTACGGGAGATGACCCAGTACGGCGTGGCGGCAGGCAGCGCGGCGACCATTAATCACGGCACCCGACTGTGTTCGCTGGATGACACGCAGAAAATTTTCACATACCTGATAAATGCGTAATCCCCGCCCTCCCGGCAACCCGGCGAGGGCGACAAATGGTATGAATCGTCTATGCTAAAAAAACTTTCGGGATAACAACGAGGTGAATTATGAGCAGTGGAGAGATCGCGCGCTACGTGGTAACCATCAAAATTCATGAAGATTCGCTGACAGAACTCAATGAAATCAACAACCATCTTACCCGCGGCGGTTTTTTACTGACCATGACCGACGACGACGGCAATCTGCATGAGCTGGGGACCCACACCTTCGGGCTGGTCAGCCCGCTGAGCGAGGACGAGGTGAAGGCGCTGGCCACGGGTCTGGTGGAGAGCGCCACCGGGAAAGAGCCCCAGGTGGAGGTGACAAGCTGGGAAAACTGGCAAAAAGCGCAACAATAAGTGCCACAGGGTCAACCAAACGGCACAGATGTGCGTTAGTTCGTGTTTTTTGACCATAGTTTCACGCTAACTTTATGATCTGGCAGACAACATGGGAGAGCGATCATGTGGCAGGCTATCAGTCATCTTTTAAGTGAACAACTGGGCGAAGGTGAAATTGAACTGCGTAACGAGCTGCCAGGGGGCGAGATCCACGCCGCATGGCATCTGCGCTATGCAGGACGCGACCTCTTCGTGAAATGTGATGAACGCGAGCTGTTACCCATCTTTACCGCGGAAGCTGACCAGCTGGAACTGCTCTCCCGCAGTAAAACCGTCTCTGTACCGCATGTCTGGGCCGTCGGCAGCGATCGTGACTACTGCTTTCTGGTGATGGATTACCTCCCTGCCCGTCCGCTCGATGCGCACAACGCCTTTATCCTGGGGCAACATATTGCCCGCCTGCATCAGTGGAGCGATCAGCCGCAGTTCGGTCTCGATTTCGACAACGATCTTTCTACTACTCCGCAACCCAACGCCTGGCAACGACGCTGGTCGACCTTCTTTGCCGAACAGCGGATTGGCTGGCAGTTGGAGCTGGCAGCAGAAAAAGGGCTGGAGTTCGGCAACATTGACGCTATTGTCGATCATATTCAGCAGCGTCTGGCCTCGCACCAGCCGCAGCCTTCGCTGCTGCACGGCGATTTGTGGTCGGATAATTGCGCGCTTGGCCCGAATGGCCCTTATATCTTCGATCCGGCCTGCTACTGGGGAGACAGAGAGTGCGACCTCGCGATGCTGCCGCTGCATCCTGAACAGCCGCCGCAAATTTATGATGGCTATCAGTCAGTCTCACCGTTGCCGGCCGGTTTTCTGCAAAGGCAGCCGGTCTATCAGCTCTATACCCTGATGAACCGCGCCATTCTGTTTGGCGGTGAGCATTTGGTGATTGCGCAGAAAGCGCTGGAACGGGTACTGGCGGCGTAGCGCACAGACTGCCGGGCAGCACTGCCCGGCAGCAAAGGCTTACAGCAGACCGAGCAGGGAGAACAGGAAGTACCCGGCGATAATCATCAGCACCGGCAGCACGTAGAGCGTGAAAATTTGCAGGAAAATGGTGTGATTGGGCACGACGATACGCGATTCGATCTGCTCGCGGGTTAACCCCTCTTCCCCTTTCGCCTTCTCCAGAATCAGCTGCGCCTCCAGCCCTTCGCGAAGTAAGCGGGTCTGTCTGCGCATCCGCGCTCCTGAAGCCTGCAGGGCCAGGGCAATAAAGATCAGGGCAAAGATAATCCAGAAGGCGATGTTCATCCCCTGACGGAAGTCGGGCGTTGGAGAGTTGTACCAGAAGAAATTCAGGAACGGCGTGTTAAAGCGCATCATCTCGATCATGACGTGGGCAAAATCCAGCATCACGGCATTGATCCCGGCCTGCTTTTCGCTGTGGTCATAGATAAATTTCAGGACGGAAACAATTGTCGAGATCACCGCCGGGATAAAAATTACCCATCCGGCGATGATCTTCAGTATCGCTACACGTCCAGCTTGTTGATATGTCATCGGTTCCTCGTTGTTAAAATGCATCCTTTGAGGCTAAGTCTACCTGCTGGTTGTCATTTTCGCCCGTTCTTTGCGGGTGATATGATAAATTGCCAGAGATAGGTAGCCTTTACCCCTGATCAACACCCACGAAAGGAGAAGTTGCATGTCGACGCCGCGTCAAATTCTTGCAGCCATTTTTGATATGGATGGATTACTGATTGATTCCGAGCCGCTCTGGGATCGTGCTGAACTGGATATGATGGCCAGCCTGGGCGTGGATATCAGCCGCCGTCACGAACTGCCGGACACCCTTGGCCTGCGCATCGATATGGTGGTTGAACTCTGGTATGCGCACCAGCCGTGGGTGGGGCCGGGCCGGGACGAGGTCACCGACCGTATTATCAACCGGGCCCTGACGCTGGTGGAAGAGAATCGCCCGCTGTTAAAAGGCGCACGTGAGGCCGTGGCGCTGTGCAAGGCGCAGGGGCTGAAAGTGGGCCTCGCCTCCGCCTCACCGCTGCACATGCTGGAAAAGGTGCTGATTATGTTTGATCTGCGCGACAGCTTCGATGCCCTGGCCTCGGCTGAAAAACTGCCTTACAGCAAGCCGCATCCGCAGGTCTATATGGACTGCGCCGCGAAGCTGGGCGTCGATCCGACCACCTGCGTGGCGCTGGAAGACTCCGTTAACGGCATGATCGCCAGCAAAGCGGCCCGGATGCGCTCGATCGTCGTCCCCGCAGAAGAGAATCAGCATGACGCCCGCTACGCGCTGGCGGACGTTAAGCTCACTTCGCTGCAGGACCTCACCGCGGCGCATCTGCGCGGGTAATTAACGCCGGCGGGCAACACCCTGTTGCCCGCAAACATGATCCATATATTATTTTTAAAACATCATTTCATTTTAGTTTGATATTCCCTTTCCCTGCTTCTATGCTTATCTCAGAACAACTATACCCCCCTACTTTCTGAGGTCTGTATGATACTGGATGCCTTTAATCTTTCAGGAAAAGTTGCCATCGTTACCGGCTGTGATACCGGCCTCGGCCAGGGCATGGCGCTGGGTCTGGCCCAGGCAGGCTGCGACATCGTGAGCGTCAATCGTCGGATCCCGGAAGAGACTGCCGCTGGCGTTAAAGCGCTGGGGCGTAAATTTCTGGCCATCCGGGCCGACCTCAGCAAGCAGGATGGCATTAACGATATTGTTGAGCAGACGGTCGCCGAAATGGGGCGCGTCGATATTCTGGTGAATAACGCTGGCACCATTCGTCGGGAAGATGCCCTGACCTTTAGCGAGAAGGACTGGGATGAGGTGATGAATCTCAACCTGAAGTCGGTCTTTTTCCTGTCCCAGGCCGTGGCCCGTCAGTTCATAGCCCAGGGGCAAGGCGGCAAAATCATTAACATTGCCTCCATGCTGTCGTTCCAGGGGGGGATCCGGGTTCCCTCTTATACCGCCTCGAAAAGCGGCGTGCTGGGGATCACCCGCCTGCTGGCTAACGAGTGGGCGCATCACGGCATCAACGTTAACGCCATCGCGCCGGGCTATATGGCAACCAACAACACCCAGCAGTTACGCGACGACGAACAGCGCAGCAAAGAGATCCTCGACCGCATTCCGGCGGGTCGCTGGGGTAAGCCAGAAGATCTGCAGGGCCCTGCGATATTTCTGGCTTCGTCGGCTTCGGACTATGTTAACGGCTATACCCTCGCCGTCGATGGGGGCTGGCTCGCACGTTAACAGCTTTGTGACAAAGAGTTACACCGTCACTGCTTCCGTATACTGTATAAAATCCCTATACTGGATGCATCGACAGTTTAGTGGGTTTTATCATGACGGCGGAAGGTCATCTGCTCTTTTCTCTCGCCTGCGCAGTGTTTGCCAAAAACGCTGAGCTTACACCGGTGCTGGCGCAGGGTGACTGGTGGCATATCGTGCCATCGGCAGTTTTGACCTGCCTGTTACCTGATATCGATCACCCCAAGTCGCTGCTCGGGCAGCGGCTGAAGTGGATCTCCAAACCCATTGCCCGCGCCTGCGGCCATCGCGGCTTTACCCACAGCCTGCTGGCGGTGTTTGCCGCGCTTACTCTCTTCTATTTAAAAGTACCTGACAGCTGGCTGATCCCGGCGGATGCTATCCAGGGGATGGTGCTGGGCTATCTGAGCCATATTCTGGCCGACATGCTCACCCCGGCGGGCGTTCCCCTGTTGTGGCCCTGCCGCTGGCGCTTTCGTCTGCCGATCCTCAGGCCGCAAAAAGGCAACCAGTTGGAGCGCGCCCTGTGCATGGCCCTGTTCGCCTGGGCGGTGTGGATGCCGCAAACCATTCCGGAAAACGGTGCCGTGCGATGGTCTTCGCACATGATTAATTCCCTGCAGTTTCAGTTCAACCGCTTTATTCATCATCAAAGTGAGCAGTAACTGGACGAATTCAGCCGTTTTGGCATAAACCATTCCATTTGAATATAAGGGACTGGATCACACTTCTGATAATCTTGCGGCAACAAGGTCGGACCTAATACCGATCTGCAATTCAATCAGGAGAACTGGGATGAATTTTCCATTAATCGCGAACATCGTGGTGTTCGTCGGCTTACTGCTGTTGCTGGCGCAGTCGCGTCATAAGCAGTGGAGCCTGGCCAAAAAAGTACTGGTCGGTCTGGTGATGGGCGTGGTCTTTGGCCTGGCGCTGCAGGCCATTTACGGTGCCAGCAACCCGGTACTGAAAGACTCTATCCAGTGGTTTAACATTGTCGGTAACGGCTACGTTCAGCTGCTGCAGATGATTGTTATGCCGCTGGTGTTTGCCTCTATTCTGAGCGCGGTTGCCCGTCTGCATAACGCCTCCCAGCTGGGTAAAATCAGCGTCCTGACCATCGGTACGCTGCTGTTTACGACCCTGATCTCAGCCCTGGTGGGCGTGCTGGTCACCAACCTGTTTGGCCTGACCGCAGAAGGTCTGGTGCAAGGCACCGCGGAAACCGCGCGCCTGACCGCCATCGAGACCAACTATGCGGGTAAAGTGGCGGATCTCACCGTACCGCAGATGGTGCTCTCCTTTATCCCGAAAAACCCGTTTGCCGATCTGACCGGGGCTAGCCCGACGTCGATCATTAGCGTGGTGATTTTCGCTGCTTTCCTCGGCGTGGCTGCGCTGAAGTTGCTGAAAGATGACGCGCCGAAAGGCCAGCGCGTGCTGACCGCCATCGACACCCTGCAGAGCTGGGTGATGAAGCTGGTGCGTCTGGTGATGCAGCTGACCCCGTACGGCGTGCTGGCGCTGATGACCAAAGTGGTGGCAGGCTCTAACCTGCAGGACATCATCAAGCTGGGCAGCTTTGTGGTCGCCTCTTACCTTGGTCTGGGCATCATGTTTGTGGTGCACGGCATTCTGCTTGGCGTGAACGGCGTGAGCCCGCTGAAATACTTCCGTAAAGTATGGCCGGTGCTGACCTTCGCCTTCACCAGCCGCTCCAGCGCCGCCTCTATTCCGCTGAACGTGGAAGCGCAGACCCGTCGCCTGGGCGTGCCGGAATCGATCGCTAGCTTCTCCGCCTCCTTTGGCGCGACTATTGGTCAGAACGGTTGTGCTGGCCTCTATCCGGCAATGCTGGCGGTGATGGTAGCGCCAACGGTGGGCATTAACCCGCTGGATCCGGTCTGGATTGCGACCCTGGTCGGGATTGTGACCGTCAGCTCTGCCGGCGTAGCCGGTGTGGGCGGCGGCGCGACCTTCGCCGCACTGATCGTGCTGCCTGCGCTGGGTCTGCCGGTGACGCTGGTGGCCCTGCTGATCTCCGTGGAACCGCTGATCGACATGGGCCGTACTGCGCTGAACGTCAGCGGCTCCATGACTGCCGGTACGCTCACCAGCCAGTGGTTGAAGCAGACCGATAAAGCGGTACTGGACAGTGAAGAACATGCGGAACTGGCGCATCGTTAATCGCCTCCCGCACAAAAAAAACCGCCTTCAGCAATGAAGGCGGTTTTTTATTATCTGTTAATCCTCAACCTCTTCTTCCTGGCGAACCTGTGCCGCCCAGCGCTGAGCCGACTCCGGGACGGTAAACGCCGGGGAACGGCGAAAACGCTCGCCAATCAGCACAAAGGCCACATATTTGCCGCGTAACAACCAGACGTCACGAAAGCCATCCAGCTTGCTGGCATGTTCTGGCGGCGCGGGTTCAACGCGGGGCTGGTAACTGATAACAGGACGATTTTGTTGGCGAAGAGGTTTCATAAGCAGCGGGTTCACTAAAGCAAACTCAAAAATTAGTAAATTCCTATGATAGCCGATTGCCCCTCCTGCGTCGCGTCCCACGTACCTCATCAAGCGTAAGTGGTAGCTATAAATCAGGTTTTCACCCGGCTCACCGCTGACATTGTTCTATAGTTAATGAGTTTTGACACAAATACGACCGCGTTTCAGCGATGAAAACAGGAGACGAGTGCAATGTCGCAAAATGATAAGCCCCACCACCCGCAGCAATCCCCGGTCCATGACGAAAATGAAGCGAAACCCGGCCTGGACTCCCTGGCCCCGGACGATGGCTCCCACCGCGCCAGTCCGGTCCCTACTCCTCCGGGTCAGGAACCCACTGCGCCAGGCAGCCTGAAGGCGCCGGACACGGGTAATGAAAAGCTGAACGCGCTGGATGCAGTGCGTAAGGGCGGCGAAAATTTCCCCCTCACCACCAACCAGGGGGTACGCATCGCGGACGATCAAAACTCCCTGCGCGCCGGTACGCGCGGCCCGACCCTGCTGGAAGATTTCATCCTGAGGGAGAAGATCACCCATTTCGACCATGAGCGCATCCCGGAGCGTATCGTTCACGCCCGCGGCTCGGCCGCGCACGGCTATTTCCAGCCTTACAAAAACCTGAGCGATATCACCAAAGCCGCCTTCCTCTCTGACCCGGATAAAATCACGCCGGTGTTTGTCCGCTTCTCCACGGTACAGGGTGGCGCAGGCTCCGCCGATACGGTGCGCGACATTCGCGGATTCGCCACCAAGTTCTATACCGAAGAGGGGATTTTTGACCTGGTGGGCAACAACACGCCAGTCTTCTTTATTCAGGATGCCCATAAGTTCCCCGATTTTGTCCATGCGGTGAAGCCGGAGCCCCACTGGGCGATCCCACAGGGTCAGAGCGCACACGATACCTTCTGGGACTATGTCTCGCTGCAGCCTGAAACTCTGCACAACGTCATATGGGCGATGTCCGACCGCGGCATTCCCCGCAGCTATCGCACCATGGAAGGGTTTGGCATCCACACCTTCCGGCTGATCAATGCCGAAGGCAAAGCCACCTTTGTGCGCTTCCACTGGAAGCCGGTGGCCGGCAAGGCCTCACTGGTGTGGGATGAGGCGCAGAAGCTCACCGGGCGCGATCCCGACTTCCATCGTCGCGATCTGTGGGAAGCCATCGAAGCGGGCGACTTCCCGGAATATGAGCTTGGTTTCCAGCTGATCCCGGAAGAGGACGAGTTCAAATTTGATTTTGACCTGCTCGACCCGACCAAGCTGATCCCCGAGGAGCTGGTGCCGGTTCAGCTGGTGGGCAAAATGGTGCTCAACCGTAACCCGGACAACTTCTTCGCCGAAAACGAGCAGGCCGCCTTCCACCCAGGGCACATCGTCCCCGGGCTGGACTTTACCAACGACCCGCTGTTGCAGGGGCGTCTGTTCTCCTACACCGATACGCAGATCAGCCGTCTGGGCGGGCCGAACTTCCACGAGATCCCGATCAACAAGCCAACCTGTCCGTACCATAACTTCCAGCGTGACGGGATGCACCGGATGGAGATCGACACCAATCCGGCCAACTACGAGCCCAACTCGATCAACGATAACTGGCCGCGCGAAACCCCGCCGGGGCCAAAACGCGGCGGCTTTGAGTCGTATCAGGAGCGCGTGGAAGGGACTAAAATCCGCGAGCGCAGCCCGTCGTTTGCTGAGTATTATGCCCATCCGCGCCTGTTCTGGCACAGCCAGACCCCCGTCGAGCAGGAGCACATTATTGGCGCCTTCAGCTTTGAGCTGAGCAAAGTGGTGCGAACCTATATCCGCGAGCGGGTGGTCGATCAGCTGGCACGCATTGATATCACCCTGGCTCAGGGCGTGGCAGAGAATCTGGGGCTCACTCTCACCGAGGAGCAACGTAATCTGGCCCCGCCGCAGGACGTCAGCGGTCTGAAGAAAGATCCGTCCCTCAGCCTGTATGCCGTTCCCGGCGGCGATATCAAAGGCCGCGTTGTGGCGGTACTGCTCAACGATACCCCGCGAGCCAGCGACGTGCTGGCGGTACTGCGGGCGCTGAAGGCTAAAGGCGTGCACGCGAAGCTGCTCTATTCGCGGATGGGAGAAGTGACCGCTGATGACGGCTCGGTGCTGCCGGTGGCGGCGACGTTTGCCGGATCGCCGTCTCTGACCGTTGATGCGGTGGTGGTGCCCTGCGGCGATATCCAGAGCCTGCTCAACAACGGGGATGCCGCCTATTATCTGCTGGAAGCCTACAAGCACCTTAAGCCGATTGCGCTGGCGGGCGATGCGCGGCAGTTCAAACCGCTGCTGAAGGTAGCAGATCAGGGCGAAGAAGGGATTATCGAAGGTGATACTGCGGCAGGCGCGTTTATGGACGAGCTGGTGTTGCAGATGGCGGCGCACCGGGTCTGGTCGCGTCGGAGTAAAATCGCCAGCATTCCGGCGTAAAAAAAGCCGGGTGGCGAAACGCCGCCCGGCAGTCTCGTAGGCCGGGTAAGCGCAAGCGCCACCCGGTATTTCCTCACAAATCCCCGAACGTCCCCAGACGATACCCACGCTCGGCAATCGCATATTTCAGCGACGTCGAGGTCAGCACATCCAGCTCCGTCAGCCGCGGCCAGCAGTAGGCGCTTTTACGAATGATGTTATCAATGAATGCCGGGTGCGTCATCACCTCCAGCGAGCGTTCGCCCTGCTGCACGGAGCGATCCAGCACGCTGAGGAACAGCGCCTCACTGATTTCCTCGCCATAAAAGGCGCTGCTGAACCCGTCGGTGGTGGGCGGCAGTTCGACATTCATCTCCCCTATCCCTTCGACCAACGGATCGACACGCAGCGCCACCCCTTTACGGCGGGCAAACTCGGCCACCAGCGGGAAGATGGCCGGGATCATATGCACATGGTGATGGCTGTCGATATGGGTCGGCTCGCGCCCGAAGAGATCGACAAAGCGATTGAACTGACAGTCCAGCTCGCGGGCAATCTCCTCCAGCGGTAACGTCCCCTGCTCTGCCATCTCCCAGATCCATTTCCCCAGCTGTCCCTCGCGGGTCAGCCCCGGCATCGGCGTCAGCGGCAGGCCGAGGGTCAGAACAAAGTGCATCCCGACGCCCAGTTCCGGCAGCGCGCGGCTGAGTTCCGCCGCGTGCTCAATCGCATCGCCGTTAACCATGGCGGTGGTTGAGGTCACCACCCCGTGCCGACAGGCTTCCACGATGCCGTAGTTCTGCCCTTTTGACAGACCAAAATCATCGGCATTGACGATCAGCAGATATTCCATAGCGATCCCTCTTAGTGCTGCTCGCTTTTCAGTTTATCGATAGCGGCGGCAAAGTTCGGCAGCCATTTTTCATGGGCCAGAATCAGGTCGCGCGCCAGCTTCTCGGCATCACGATCGGACTGCACCAGCGGGCTCAGGTTCAGGGCCAGCAGCACGTCGTTCAACTCGCCGCTGATTGCCGCCTGGCTTGCCGCCACTTCAAAGCCCTTGATGGTGTGGATCAGCCCCATCACCTTGTCGTCGAAATGGGTCAGACGCGGATGCGGCTTCGCCCCCTCGCGGCCAAGGATGCAGGTCATTTCCACCGCCCAG
Organism: Leclercia adecarboxylata; assembly: GCA_002360945.1. Classification (GTDB taxonomy): domain Bacteria; phylum Pseudomonadota; class Gammaproteobacteria; order Enterobacterales; family Enterobacteriaceae; genus Enterobacter; species Enterobacter adecarboxylatus_B. The sequence goes on from DERO01000019.1 coordinate 151,721, forward strand.
TCCGCCGGGATATTATCAATGTGGCCGTGGTGCGGCACGTTGACGTAGTGCTCCGCCTGCTTGTCGTTGTAGATGGCGTTAATCACTTCGCAGGCCGCGTCGGAGTAATAGGCCCCGCCGCGCTGCTCCAGCTCTTTTGGCTTCACGTTCAGATCCGGATTCTTATACAGATCGAACAGCTGTTTTTCCACCTTCTGCACCACCTGGGCGCGGGCGCCACCTTTGTAGTACTCGCCCATCTCAATCGCCAGCATCTCTTTCAGCTTGAAGTAGTAGAGCAGATAGGAGCACGGCAGCAGGTTCAGGGAGCGGATCAGCCCTTCGCTGAACGGCAGGTCGAAGATATTCTTCACCGAACTGGCTTTCAGGGTGCCCGACGCCACACCGTCCAGCAGTTCGGCAAAGCGCGACTGGCCGTTGACCAGCACATCTTTGATAAAGACCATGTGGTTCAGGCCGAACAGGTCGATGGAGAGCTCGTCGCTGTCGGTCAGGGCCAGCACGTCGCGGATAAACATCTTCATGCCGATCGGAATATTACACACCCCGATAAAGCGTTTGAAATCGGTATGGCGGTAGACCGCTTCGGTCACCATCCCGGCCGGGTTGGTAAAGTTGATCACCCACGCCTGAGGGCAGATCTCCTGCACGTCTTTGATGATGTCGAACACCACCGGGATGGTACGCAGCCCTTTGAACAGGCCGCCGGCACCGTTGGTCTCCTGACCCAGATAGCCGTAGCTCAGCGGGATGCGTTCATCCAGCTCGCGCGCCTTCAGCTGACCAACGCGCAGCTGGGTGGTAACAAAATCGGCATCTTTCAGCGCCTGGCGACGATCAAGGGTTTTATGCACGGTCATCGGGACGCCCGCTTTTTTCACCATCCGCTGACAGAGGTCGAAAATAATATCGAGCTTCTCCTGGCCCTCGGCCACGTCCACCAGCCACAGTTCGCTGACCGGCAGTTCATGATAACGCTTGAGGAACCCTTCCAGTAATTCCGGGGTGTAACTGCTTCCGCCGCCGATGGTCACTACTTTCAGTTTCTTTTGCATAATATTCTCCCTGGGAGATCCGCCATTAAAGTATAGCGATCCCTTCCCACTTATTTGGGCAAGTATTGAAGTCGATATTCCCGGCGGCGATGCCGCCGGACGTTAATTAATAACCGTGATATTTTTCCGGTAGCTGTTAGGTGTAAATGTGGTCAATTTCTTAAAGGTCTTAATAAACAGGCTCGGACTGCTGTAACCGGATTCATAAGCAATATCCGTCACCGAATAGTTGGTGATCTCCAGCTGTTTCCTGGCGAAATTGATCCGTATTTCATTAATTATTTGCACCGGCGTTTTCTGATAATAACGCTGGGTCGCCCGGGTCAGGTACTCCTGTGATTTACCCGACAGCGCCACCATATTCTCCAGCGCGTTTTCCCCAAAACGCAGTTTGTCGTGCATCATTTCAACGGTGGTGCGCAGCCATTGCGGAATGTCGTCCGTCGCCTGCTGCTCTTCGCGATAGTGGCGTAAGCGGTTGACGACGTAGAAGGTCACCGTTTCAATGAATTCATCAAATTCATTGTCACGAAAGTTAAGCGAGGCAATCACGGTGTCGATCCAGTTCAGGAACTCACTTTTGACGTGATAAACCTGCGAGGCGACAAAGCAGAACGGCAGCAGCGGCGCGTAGTGGGTGTCGAAGAAGCGTTTACTGATGCCGACGTTGAGAATGCGCGTGGCGCCAAAGTCGTAAAAGCTCTGATGATGGGACCCCATCGGGATAAAGACGAAGTCCCCGCGCTCCAGCAGTACCCGCTTGCCGTTGATTTCCTGGAAATAGCGGCCGGTCAGCACAATGGTGAATTCATAGTAGTCATGCTGATGCAGACCGCTGATGCTCTCCACCTTGTTGTAGATAAACACATGAAAATTTTTACCATTGAACAGCTGTTGTTCCCGGGCGGTAGTGATTTCCATGGCGCTGACCTCCTGCTATCAGTCTGGCTTACTGCATTTTCTCGTGAAGTTCGATGAGTTCCGCCACCAGCTCACGCGCCAGCATGGAGGTCATCAGATGATCCTGGGCGTGTACCAGCACCAGGCTGACCTTCATCTTACCTTCACCCTGATCGCTTTCGATCAGTTTTGTTTGCACCAGGTGTGCTTCATTCAGCGCGGTGCGCGACTGGGCCATCATCTCTTTCGCAGTGTCGAAATCGCCCTGCTTGGCTTTTTTCAGGGCACCGTACGCCAGGCTGCGCGCCTGACCGGAGTTGATGATAAGCCCCATCACCACTTCTTCAAGATCGTTCTCTGCGACGTCTTCTGCTTCTGCAACAACATTCTCTAAATCAAACATCTCTGTTTCTCCTGTACTGACGCGGGTTGCCCCGCGTCATACGACATCAGAATTTCAGTGCGAGGGCGATATCTTCTTCGCTCTCTTCTTCATCAATGGTGGTCTGGGCCTTGTTGGCGATGGCGACGAACGGCATGTAGAGCACGGTTGCCACACCGAGGTTAAATATCGCCAGCAGGAAGGCCGCTACGCTACCATTAGTGTTGAAGAAGGCCCCCAGGCCGGCTGGCATGGTCCATGGCGCAATGTTGGTCACCGGCGGGATAATCCCCAGGTAGTAGGCGGTCAGGGTAATGGCGGCCAGCAGCGGCTGCACCAGGATGAACGGAATGAACATCACCGGGTTCATGATAATCGGCAGACCGAAGAGGATTGGCTCGTTAATCTGGAAGATGCCTGACGGCAGTGCCAGCTTCGCCACCTGACGGTGATCCGCACGACGGGAGGTGATAAACACCGCGATGATCAGACCCAGCGTCGCCCCGGTACCGCCCAGGAAGATGTAGGAGTCGAGCATCGGTTTAGCCCACACGTGGAAGGTTTTACCTGCCGCCAGCGCCGCGTCAACGGAGCCGTACTGCTGATAAAGCGCCACGTTTTCCAGCGCCCATGGGGTCATGATGCCGCTGTCCAGCGCGGCCAGTGCCAGAGAGCCATGCACACCGAAGAACCACAGCAGGGAGGTGAAAATCACGTAAGCCCAGCCCACGACGCCACCCATAGAGGCCAGCGGAGTGGAGATGGTGTCCATGATGATCTGGTGGAAGTTGGTGCCCCAGTGAGAGAGCGCCCAGGCGATGGTCCCCATGATGGAGAGAATAATGAAGCCTGGGATCAGTGCCGAGAAAGAACGGGACACCGACGCCGGCACGCTGTCCGGTAAACGAATCACCCAGTTGCGACGAATAATGAAGGTAAACATTTCCGCCACGACCAGGCCAATCACGATCCCGGAAATGATGTTTGCCCCGCCCAGCCAGTTGGCGCCTACCGCATAGGCTTCACCGACGCTGTAGGGGGTCACGGTCATAAAGGCGGCTACAGATAATAAACCGGCGGCCAGCGAGTCGACTTTACGCTCTTCCGCCAGCGCCATCCCAATAAAGAAAGGCGCCATCAGCGACATAATACCCAGCGTACCGTTGTACACATTGCCGCCGATGGCCTTGAAACCATTTAACGTTTCAATAGTTGAGGGATCTAAACGCACACCTAATGAATAGAAGAATGAACCATCACCGAAGCTAAGAAAAACGTTGTTAATTAAAACGAACATGGCCCCGGCCAGGGTTAACGGCATAACCTTAATAAAGCCGTTTTTAATGGCGTTGACATGCGGTTGCTTTCCTATTTTAACTGCAAAAGGAAGGAGTACCTTTTCAAGCGCAGCAATAAATCTACTCATAGAAAATGCCCTTAAATGCCGCAATAATATTGCGGCGTAAGTGTGTGTGAAATTGCTCTTTGACGGGAAAAATAAAAAATTAAATTAATTAGCAGCTTTTTTAATCGCTGCGACAGCAGCTTTAAGAACACCTAAACCATCCACTTTGCCGTACAGCGCAGAGTCGATCACTTCAACCGGCTTATTCGGTAACAGACGTTGGATCTCCGGCAACATATAGGCAATTTGCGGGCCTAACAGCACGACATCCGCGTGAGTGCCTTTCTCGCCAGCCAGGGTTTCCGGGAAGGCTTCAATGATGACCGGTACTTCGTACTTCTCTGCCTGCGCGCGCATCTTTGACACCAGCAGTGACGTTGACATGCCCGCTGAGCAAAACAGATAGATATGTTTCTTTTCCATAGCAATTTCCCTCTTATGTGCTCACCGCTTTCGCCGCGATATCCCCGCCTTGACCGACCGGATTCCCTCGCTGGCGTATCTGATGGATTGAGTATACGGCAACTGATTTCCCCGGGATAATCCGAAAGGGACCACAATTGTCTCTCCTTGACCTGTCGTTATGACACCCTTCACATTTTAGGTAAATAATTCGCGGTGAGAATTAAGATGAATAGCGACGTAAAAAAACCGGCCAGGTGGCCGGTTCGTCTCTTTGCTCAGGAAAAGGTCTTATCAGGCCTTAGGCGCCTGCGGGTCAGTATCGTATTCCGCACAGGTCTGGTAGCCGGAGTTAATCACGTGGCCAGTATCGTCAAGGGCCACAAAGTAAGTTTCTGTTTTACCATCCCGTTGACCCAGGATGTAAGTCTGGCAGGTACCACGGGCGTGGATCATCGTCACCTCTGATGACGGTTTACCGGCAAGCTGCTGTACCTGTGCACGGCTCATCCCTTTTTTAACGTCTTTTACGACGGGCTCTTTAAACTGGTCCGTCGTACGATCATACGCGGTACACCCTGCCAGCAAAGTCATTACAGCCGCTGCGCCTAACATTCCTGCTAAATTCTTGTTCATATTCCGTCCTCTTGTTTATCAGCGTGTTATGTAAGCCTGGAATAGAAAATCACATTTTTCAACCCCAAGCGTGACGGCAAAGATTTTTCGGAAAATTCCTGTAAAACAAATATAAGCGGCTAAATCGCCTGATTTCACCCCATTCAAATGTGTGATCCTTGTCGTTTTCCCCATGACGAGTTAGCTTTAACAGAACATTCATCAGGCCAATTTGTGTAACGGAGGGGCTAAATGGCTCTGCAACAAGAAATTATCCAGGCGCTGGGTGCCAAACCCACTATCAATGCGGAAGAAGAGATCCGCCGCAGCGTCGATTTTTTGAAATCCTATCTGACCCGCTACCCGTTCCTGAAAACGCTGGTACTGGGCATCAGCGGCGGACAGGACTCCACCCTCGCCGGGAAGCTGGCCCAGATGGCCATCAGCGAACTGCGTGCCGAAACGGGTAACGAATCCCTGCAGTTTATCGCGGTGCGCCTGCCCTACGGCGTGCAGTTTGACGAGCAGGATTGCCAGGATGCCCTCGAGTTTATTCAGGCGGATCGGGTGCTGACCGTGAACATTAAAGAAGCGGTGCTGGCCAGCGAAAAAGCGTTGCGCGACGCGGGCATTGAGCTGAGCGACTTCGTGCGCGGCAACGAAAAGGCCCGCGAGCGGATGAAAGCCCAGTACAGCATCGCCGGGATGACCAGCGGCGTGGTGGTGGGCACTGACCATGCGGCCGAAGCGCTGACCGGTTTCTTCACCAAGTATGGCGACGGCGGCACCGATATTAACCCGCTGTTCCGTCTCAACAAGCGCCAGGGCAAACAGCTGCTGGCCGCGCTGGGCTGCCCGGAGCATCTGTATAAGAAAGCCCCTACCGCAGATCTGGAAGACGATCGCCCTTCCCTGCCGGATGAAGCCGCGCTGGGCGTGACCTATGAAAACATTGACGATTATCTCGAAGGCAAGACGCTGGATGAAGGCACTGCCCGTATTATAGAGGGCTGGTATCTGAAGACCGAACACAAACGTCGCCCGCCGATCACGGTATTCGACGACTTCTGGAAACAATAATTCTGTCGGGGCGGCGTCTGCCGCCTCTTTTTTAACCATTTCACAGCTGCTACACTGTATGCCTGAACAGTATCAGGAGTATGTTGTGAGCAGGCGTCAATCGGCACCGCGGCTTGAATTCGAAGCAGCAGCTATCTATGAATATCCCGAACATCTTCGCCCGTGGCTTGAGGCACTGCCCAAGCAGCCAGGCGTATACTTCTTCCATGGCGACAGCGATGCCATGCCGCTTTATATCGGTAAAAGCGTCAATATTCGCAGCCGGGTGCTGTCGCATCTGCGCACCCCGGACGAGGCCGCCATGCTGCGCCAGTCACGGCGTATCACCTGGATCCAGACCGCGGGTGAGCTGGGTGCTCTGCTGCTGGAGGCGCGTTTAATCAAGGAGCAGCAGCCGCTGTTCAATAAACGACTGCGCCGCAATCGCCAGCTCTGCTCCCTGCAGATCGCCGAGGGCAAGCCGCAGATCGTCTATGCCCGCGAGGTGGATTTTTCGCATACCCCGAATCTGTTTGGCCTCTTCGCCAACCGCCGGGCGGCGCTGCAAACCCTGCAAACCCTGGCCGATGAGCGTCAGCTCTGCTATGGCCTGCTGGGGCTGGAATCGTTAAGCCGCGGGCGGGCCTGTTTCCGCTCCGCCCTGAAGCGCTGCGCGGGTGCCTGCTGCGGCAAAGAGAGCGTTGAAGAGCATCAGCAGCGACTCGTCGAAGGGTTGCAGGCGATTGGCGTTACCTGCTGGCCATGGGACAGCGCCGTGGCGCTGAAAGAGTCGCGCCCGGATATGACCCACTACCACATCATTCATAACTGGCTCTGGCTGGGTGCGGTCGACAGTCTGGATGAGGCGGCGGACCTGCTACGCACGCCCGCCGGTTTCGATCAGGATGGGTATAAAATTCTCTGCAAGCCGCTGCTGGCCGGTAATTACGAAATCATTCCGCTCAGTGTCCCGGAAGCCAAAAAATCTCGCTGAACAGCAGGGCTCCCTCTTCCTTCAGCAGCCGCAGCGTATGGTCGCCCTCGTGCCACCATGCGCCTTGATCGGGGGTGAGTAGCTTCTCCCCCAACTGCCAGGCGCCGCTCAGCACAAACACTACCCCGCCGCGTGACGCAAAGGTCGTAAAGGTGCGATCCGCCACCCGCACTTTCGCCCGACATCGATCCCGGCGGGTCATAATATTGAAATCCATCGACATTTTCCCTTCCAGCAGCTGCGCCTTGACCGGCAGATCCCCGGCAAAGCTGAAGGGCTGATGACGCTGCAGCGTGTGTGTAAACGCTTTCCCGCCATCCAGATGGACCTCTCCCCCCTCCAGCAGGGTGATCACCCGATCGATGCCGGGCGAGACCGAAAAATCGCCATTGCTGGCCAGGGAGGCAATACTGGCTCGCCAGTTAAATTCCCGGGTTGCCGGGGGAAAACAACATATTTCGCGCGTCTCACCGGCCCCGTTACGCCAGAGGCTGATCGGCATTTTGCGGATATCAAAGAATTCCATCACCACTCCAAATGGCGCAATACGCACCAGAGCAACTCGCGCAGGGCGGTTGCATTTTGTTTGTTATCGTTAGGTCATCACTGTGTAGTATCGGCAGATGTGCACAACGGCCTTAGCGAGACGGCGAAAAAATCCGTAACGTCAGACATTTCAAATACATTGTGCAAATCGATAACAGGAGAATACCGGGATGGCGGCGGCTGGCAAGAGGCGGGAAAAGAAAAAACCGCCGGACCTGTCCACAGCGTATTCGCTTGGGTGAACAGGACTCCGGCGGTCTTGAATGGCTGAACCGATTATTCGGCTGGTGGGGTCATTTTACCTTCCGGCGCGGAACGTTCTGTCAGACGCTTCTCAAAATTGGCATCAAACTGTTTTTTCTGTTCCGGGGTAAGAATGTTGTAAATCTTGTTCTGGGTTTCCAGGTGCGCCAGCATGCGGGCTTTGTTCTGCTCGGCCATCTTGTCGACCTGCGCCTGAGCTTTCGCTTTATCGAAGCTGTCGCTGGCGATGATGTCATGCATTGCGCGGCGCTCTTCTACCGGCGGACGTTTCATCTGGTCACGCTGGCTTTTCATGATGTCGCGGATCTGCGTTTTCTGCGCATCCGTCAGGTTCAGGTCTTTAAACATCATGTCGTGATGCATACCCGGCTTGCCTTTGTGATGCATCATTTTGCTTTCGGTCGGCGCGGCGGTAGTGGTGGCGGTATCCGCGGCGAACGCCGCGCTGGTAGCGCCCAGAGCCAGGGTAGAGGCAACAAACAGTGCAGTTAATTTACGCATAATTTTGTCCTTCCTTTCAGTTATTCTTCGGCGCTATGCCGTGTTGACGAGATTCACTTTACGGAGTTTATCGTCAATTAATCAGAGCAAGGGTAAAACAATGAAAGTGTAAAAAACAAAATATCGTCAAATATGGAGAAAATAAGGATAAAGCGTGGAGAGTTGAAACAAAAATAGACATCAGACTGATTTTAAAGAGATTGTGAAGGAGTATACCGGGGAAGAGATTAATAATAAAGCAAACAGCCAGGAATAATCTGTAATAAAACAGCAGATAAATGAAATGGCTGAGAAAATAAACAACCCCACCGCGTTACGCTAATGGGGTTATGCGTTTCAGGCGATTTTTTCCAGCATCAGTCCGGCGCGTAGACCAAAGGCCACGGCAGGGTTCGGGAACAGAACATACTCGGTCGGCTTTTGCACTTCATAGCGCTCCTCGCCATCCTCTGCCAGCAAAACGCCCTGGCGGAACGGAGTAAAGTTCAGGGTATGCGCCGCCATGTGCAGCACAAAGGCCTCGCTGCGGCGCGTGATCTGCTGCACCACCCGGTACTGCTCCACAGGCTCAACATGCTGCTCTGGTGCCTCACCGCTCAGCAAGGCATACAGCGCCCGATGGGTGGTGGCAAAGCGGGTCAGATCGTTATGGCCGAACGGCAGCGCCTTGCCCAGCTCCAGGGTACAGGCCAGCGCGCCAAAGCGTTCGCAGCTGAAATGGGTGAAGGTGCCGCCCGGAGCCTGATGAAAGACCAGCGCCGCCAGCCCGGCATCCCCCAGCCACTGAATAAAGGCCTCATCCCAGGGCTGACTGCGCTGGGGCAGCACACCAAAACGTTCATGATACGAGGCGCGAATAGCGGTATGCAGATCCAGATGCCAGCGATCCTCCCCCGCCTGCTGGTAAAACGCCGTCACCCACTCCTCCAGCATGGCCGCCCGTGCGGTCTCGTCGCAGGCCGGAAACTGTGCCCCGCGCCCGCTGAACAGGCGGTTGATATCGCAGGTCAGATAGCGCTTGCCTGCCCTCAGCGCTGGCGGATTGCCGTACATGACAAGCAGCCGGCAGCGCAGCGTCAGTTCACCGCGAAACAGCGCCCTGACCAGCAGGTCAACAATTTCAACCGGCGCGGTTTCGTTGCCGTGGATCCCGGCCGAGAGCACCAGGGCGCGCGTGCTCGCGACTTCCGGGGTCAGCTCCAGCACCCCGCGAGCCAGCCAGCGCCAGTGAAATGACGCCCCTCTCCCCTCAAGGTTGGGAGGCGTCTCGTCGGCCATCGTCAGCGCCAGAAAGTTTTCCATCACGCCTCCTTTATTGCTGGAACGGGTAGACAGACCCGAGCTGCAGAATCTGGGTCAGGGCATCCAGCGCCTCGCGCCCTTCGCGCAGCAGGAGCGGATCCACCAGGTCGGCCTGGGTCAGGCGATCGCGGTAGTAGCGATCCACCCAGTCATTGAGGGTGTTGAACAGGGTCTCGTTCATCATCACCGCCGGGTTGACCGCTCGCTGCTCCTCAGGGGTCAGCACCACGCGCAGGCGCAGACACGCCGGGCCGCCGCCGTTAGCCATGCTTTCGCGAAGATCGAACACCCGCAGCTCGCTGATGGGGTTGTCCTCCGCCACCAGCCCGCTCAGATAGCGCCAGACGCCGGGATGATTTTGCGACTCCTGCGGCAGGACCAGCATCATGGTGCCGTCGTCCCGGCTCAGCAGTTGGCTGTTAAACAGGTAGGTCGAAACCGCATCCTGCACCGAAACCGCCTCAGTCGGCACCTCGATGGGCATAAAGCCGGGCACCCGCTCGCGCAGAGCCTGCAGCAGCTCGGTCTGGCGTACAAACGCCTGTTCATGGCAGAACAGCACCTGACGGTTCGACACGGCGATCACGTCGTTATGAAACACCCCCTGGTCAATCACCTGCGGGTTTTGCTGGGCAAACATCAGCTGCCCCGGATTAACCTGGTTCAGCCGGGCAACCGCCTGGCTTGCGGCCAGGGTCTGGCGTGCCGGGTAGCGGGCCGGGGCCTCATTGCCCCCCTCCTCACGGCCATAGACAAACAGCTGCAGGCCCGGTTCGCCGTAGTCGCCGCCGAGGCGGTTATGGTTAGCCGCCCCTTCGTCACCGAACATGGCCACCTGCGGTAGCGCGGTATGAACGCTGAAGCGGGAGTCATCGCGGAAAATGGCGCGCAGCACCTTTTCGGTGGTGCCCGCTTCGCTGGCGCGGTGGAATTTGTTGTTCAGGTTAGCCACCGTCAGATGCACTTTCCCGTCGAGGGTATCCGCCGACGGAGCCACCGTGGCGGCATTGGCGACCCACATCGAGGAGGCGGAACTGGCGGCAGAGAGCAGCTGCGGCTGCTGGGTGCCCGCTTTCTCCACCACCTGTTCATCGGTGCCGGTAAAGCCGAGCTGGCGCAGCACGCCGACGTTAGGCCGCTCCTGGGGCGGGATCACCGCCTGAGGAAAGCCCGCATCCGCCAGCGCCTTCATCTTTAACAGCCCCTGCTTTGCCGCCAGCTGTGGGTTGGAGATCTGAAAACGGTGTTTGGTCGAGGCCTCATTGCCGAACGACAGCCCGGCATAGTGGTGGGTCAGCCCCACCAGCCCGTCGAAGTTAACTTCACGCGCTTTCATGACGCTTCTCCCGTGTAAAATCGAGGCCCGGGCTCAGCTGCTCCGGCAGGACGATAGCTGGCGTTTCGAGGCTCGCCATCGGCCAGGCGCAGTAATCCGCCGCATACCAGGCGCTGGCGCGATGGTTACCGGAGGCCCCCACGCCGCCAAAGGGTGCGGTACTGGCCGCGCCGGTAAGCGGTTTGTTCCAGTTGACGATCCCGGCGCGCGCCTCCAGCAGCAGCTGGTCGAACTTCTGGCGATCGGGGGAGATCAGCCCGCACGACAGGCCGTAGCGCGTGGCGTTGGCCATCGCGATAGCCTGGCCGAAATCGTCATAGCGCCAGACGCAGAGCAGCGGACCGAAGACCTCTTCGTCCGGCACATCGTTCACGCCGGTCATCTCGACGATACCCGGGGTTAATAACGAGGTGCCCGCCCGAACCAGACGCGGATCCAGCAGCGACTGACCGCCGCGGGCGACATGCTCCCGCCAGACGTGATAGACGTTTTTCGCCGCCTGCTCGGAGATCAGCCCGCCGATAAACGGCTGGTCGTTATCATCCCACGCGCCCGGCAGCAGACGCCCGCTCACCTCCACCAGACGGGCGAGGAAGGCATCCCCCTCGGCACCGCTTTTCACCAGCAGGCGACGGGCACAGGTGCAGCGCTGTCCGGCAGTGATAAAGGCTGACTGGATGGTCAGGTGAACCGCGGCGTCGATATCCGCCGGGTCGTCGACGATCAACGCATTGTTGCCGCCCATCTCAAGGGCCAGAATTTTTTCCGGCTGTCCGGCCAGCTGGCGGTGCAGCTGGTAGCCGGTCCCGGCGCTGCCGGTAAACAGCAGACCGTCGATGTCGGCGAGCGCACTCAGCGCCTGGCCGGTTTCGCGCCCGCCCTGCACCAGATTGAGCACGCCCGGCGGCAGCCCGGCCTGCTCCCACAGTTTGACCACCGCCTCGCCACTCCACGGCGTCAGTTCACTCGGCTTGAAGATCACCGTGTTACCCGCCAGCAGTGCGGGCACGATATGGCCGTTCGGCAGATGGCCGGGGAAGTTGTAGGGGCCAAACACCGCCAGCACGCCATGCGGACGATGGCGCAGGGTCGCCGCGCCGTCGGCCATCTCGGTATGCTGCTCGCCGGTACGGGTGTGATAAGCCTTCACCGAAATGGCGATTTTGTTGATCATCGCGGTAATTTCGGTCGCTGCTTCCCAGCGTGGCTTGCCGGTTTCGCTGGCAATCACACGGGTCAGTTCCTGTTTGTTGGCCTCCAGCAGGGCGGCAAATTTCTCGACAATGGCCTGACGGGCCGTAAATGGCAGCTTCGCCCAGCCCGGGAAGGCCGCGCGCGCCGCCCGGCACGCCTGCTCAACCTGCGCGGCGCTGGCGTCTGCGCCCTGCCATAACACCTCCTGACCCACCGGATTGTGTTTAGTACGTGATTCACCTTCGCCGGTTACCCAGTCGCCGTTAATCCATAAGTTCATGCTGTTTTCTCCTCAGCGCACAGGCGCACCATGCGAATACGATCGCCGGCGCGGCATTTCAGGGCATCCAGTTGGGCTGCGGTCAGCACCAGACGTTCACAGTCAGGATCCACGCGAACCAGGGTGGCGCGGAACTGGTCATATTGTTCATTGGCTACCAGGCAGGCGGGCCATTCGCCCGGCGCAGGCTGACCTTCGGCCACCTCTACCAGACGGCTTTTGCGGATCGCCCGCACCCGGTCGATATCGCACTCCAGCGTCGGACCGCCGTCAAAGATGTCGACATAGTTACGGTAGCGGAAGCCCTCTTTCTCCAGCACCGCGCGCGCCGGGGCGGTGTGCGGATGCACCTGGCCAATCACGGCCTGCGCCTCGGGGCTGAGGAAATAGGTATAGATAGGATGTTTTGGCATCAGCTCGGCAATAAAAGCTTTCTGCCCGGTGCCGCACAGGTAGTCGGCCTTGCTGAACTCCATTGAGAAGAAGCGTTCGCCCAGGCTCTGCCAGAACGGCGAGAAGCCGGTTTCGTCGATCACGCCGCGCATCTCGGCCACCACTTTTTCATTAAAGCGATCGCGGAAGGCGGCCATAAACAGGAAGCGCGACTTGGAGAGCAGGTAGCCGTTGCCCTCCCTGCGCCAGTCCGGATCGAGAAACAGGCTACAGAGTTCGCTGCTGCCGGTGTGATCGTTACTGAGGAACAGCGTCGGCAGCGCGTTGTAAACGTTCAGCTCTTTCGAAGCATGCACCAGGGTGCCGACGCGGTAGTTGTACCAGGGATCGTTCAGACCCACCGCCACCTCGATGGCGCAGATCCCGGCCACGGTGCCGCTGTCGGTATCCTCCAGCACAAACACGTAACCCTGTTCGCCTTTCGGCAGCGTCCCTTGCCAGGTCTCCAGCGAGCGCTCGATGCGCGCCGAGAGGGTCTTTTCATCAACGGGAAGCGAGGTCAGCCCGCCTCCTGTTTTAGCGGCAAGCTGCATGAGGGCGGATAAATCCCCGCGCTCGATGGGACGGATGACCATCATGATGACACCCCGGACTTCACACGATCACAGGCCAGCGCAAAGCGATCTAACCCGGTCTGCACCTCTTCCTCGCTGACGATCAGCGCAGGCGCGAAGCGCACCACGTTAGCCCCGGCGATCAATACCATCACGCCCGCTTTTGCCGCTTCCTGTGAAATAAGTTTAGCTTTTCCGGCGAATTCCTCCGTGAGCACGCAGCCAATCAGCAGCCCCAGACCGCGAATTTCTTTGAACAGGCCGGTTTTGCTGTTAATCGCCTGCAGACGCTCGACGAACCACTGGTGACGCTGCTTGACGCCGGTCAGCACCTCCGGCGTGTTAATGATATCCAGCACCTGACCGGCCACCGCCGACGCCAGCGGGTTACCGCCGTAGGTGGTGCCGTGGGTGCCAACGGTCATCACCCGGGCGAATTTGTCGGTGGTGAGCATCGCCCCGACCGGGAAGCCGCCGCCGAGCGCCTTGGCGGTGGAGAGCACGTCCGGCGTGACGCCGTAGTGCATATAGGCGTACAGCTCGCCGGTGCGACCAACGCCGGTCTGGACTTCATCAAAAATCAGCACCGCGTCGTGGCGATCGCACAGCTCGCGCAGCCCCTGCAGGAAGGCTTTATCCGCAGGCAGCACCCCGCCCTCGCCCTGCATTGGCTCGACGATCACCGCGCAGGTGGTATCGTCGATCAGCTCGCTGGCGGACTGCAGGTCGTTATAGACCGCATGGCGGATATCCGGCGGCAGCGGGGCAAAGTCCTGCGAATAGGAAGGCTGCCCGCCCGCGCTGACGGTAAACAGGGTGCGGCCGTGGAAGGCATTTTTGAAGGCGACGATGCCGCTCTTCTGGCTGCCGAAGTTGTCGTGGGCATATTTACGCGCCAGCTTCAGCGCCGCTTCGTTGGCTTCGGCCCCGGAGTTACAGAAGAACACTTTTTCGGCAAAGGTGGCGTCGATCAGTTTTTTCGCCAGCCGCAGCGCCGGTTCGTTGGTGTAGCCGTTGCCGGTATGCCAGAACTTCGCTGCCTGGTCGTTCAGGGCCTGACGCAGCGCCGGGTGGGCGTGGCCCAGAGCGTTAACCGCAATGCCGCCGGCGAAGTCGATATACTCTTTGCCCTGCTGATCCCACAGGCGTGAGCCTTCTCCCCGTACCGGAATAAAAGCCGCCGGGGCGTAAACCGGCATCATCCATTCATCAAAGTTTTCACGCGTAATTGACAGAGACATAGCGACCTCATCCGGTAAATAAAAGGTTGATTAAATGTTAAATATTTTAGTGTTTGCGCTGTAAATGTAGATTGCAGCGATCGTGCCAGCCAGCGATAAAAATGCATAAACGGGATGGGGTAACGGAATATCAACGAGTTACGACATGGAGTTATTCACTGTTATTGCATATAAAGTGAATATTTTTACAACAAGCGCGGCTTTGCCGGATGAAAAACAGCTGTTTTATGCAGAAGCCAAATATAATTCTGGAATTGTGATCGCTGGCGAAATTTGTGGTCCCTTTACGCGCCATCAGAGGGCATCGCGCGCCAGATCGGTGCAAATATTGCACTGTCGAAACCCTCTGTCGCAGTAATTGGTCGAACATACGCAGCGGCGGCAGTCAGCCCAACGAAATTCTGCTACCATCCTTGCACTATTCACCTTGCACTGGCAGCGACTATGAAATTTGTCTCTTTTAATATCAACGGCCTGCGCGCCCGTCCTCATCAACTGCAAGCCATCGTCGAACAACATCAGCCTGACGTCATCGGCCTGCAGGAGACAAAAGTTCACGACGATATGTTCCCTCTCGAAGAGGTGGCAAAACTGGGCTACAACGTTTTCTATCACGGTCAGAAAGGCCATTACGGTGTGGCGCTGCTCACCAAAGAGACGCCGGTCTCGGTGCGTCGCGGCTTCCCGGGCGACGGTGAAGATTCCCAGCGCCGCATCATCATGGCGGAAATCCCCTCTTCGCTTGGTAACATCACCGTGATCAACGGTTACTTCCCGCAGGGCGAGAGCCGCGACCACCCGCTGAAGTTCCCGGCCAAAGAGAAGTTCTATCAGGATCTGCAGTCCTTCCTCGAAACCGAGCTGAGTAAAGACAATCCGGTGCTGATCATGGGCGACATGAATATCAGCCATACCGATCTGGATATCGGCATCGGCGAAGACAGTCGCAAACGCTGGCTGCGCACCGGGAAGTGCTCCTTCCTGCCGGAAGAGCGCGAGTGGATGGCACGTCTGATGGACTGGGGTCTGGTGGATACCTTCCGCAGCGCCAACCCGCAAACCCAGGATCGTTTCTCGTGGTTTGATTACCGCTCCAAAGGCTTTGACGATAACCGCGGCCTGCGCATCGACCTGCTGCTGGCAAGCAAACCACTGGCAGAGCGCTGCATCGAAACCGGGATCGACTACGACATCCGCAGCATGGAAAAACCGTCCGACCACGCCCCGGTATGGGCAACGTTCGACGTAAAATGAATGACCACCAACCGTCGTAAACTCCTGCTGTTATGCGCCCTTCTGGGCGCATTTATTCTTATTTATACGCAACTGCCTCCCGGCACCCTGACGCTGGAAAACCTTCAGGCCCGGCACCAGACGCTGCTGCGTTACTGCCAGCAGGCCCCGCTCCGAAGCGCCGCCCTCTTTTTTATGCTCTACGTGCTGGTCACTACCCTGTCGCTGCCGGGCGCTGCGCTGCTGACCCTGCTTGGCGGGGCGCTGTTCGGCCTCTGGCCGGGGATTGTGCTGGTGTCCTTTGCCGCCACGCTGGGTGCAACCCTGGCGATGCTGGTCAGCCGCTATCTGCTGCGCGACTGGGTCCAGCGCCGCTTTGTCGGGCCGATGCGCACCGTTAACGACGGGGTTGCCCGGGACGGGGCTTTTTATCTGTTTGCCCTGCGCCTGATGCCGCTGTTCCCTTTCTTTGTGGTCAACCTGCTGGCCGGGGTGACGACCCTCGGGGTGCGGCGCTACTGGTGGGTCAGCCAGCTCGGCATGCTGCCCGGCGCGGTAGTTTTTCTCAATGCCGGCCACCAGTTAGGGCAGATCGCCTCGCTGCGTGATATCCTTTCGCCCGGCGTGGTTTTCGCCTTTACGCTACTGGGGTTGCTGCCGCTGGTTACCCGCTGGCTGTTCGCCCGCTTCTCCCGCACTTCTTCCTAACAGGGGGCATTATGCGCCGTGTGCGTTTTTGCATGTTATTGACCGGCCTGCTGATGGCTGGACCCGCGCTGGCCGATGACGGCTGGCAAAAAACCAAAGAGGACGCCCGGGGCCAGACCGTCTGGTTTAACGCCTGGGGCGGCGATGCGGCGGTGAACCGCTATCTGGACTGGGTGAGCGGCGAGATGAAAAGCCACTACGCCATTAACCTGAAGATTGTTCGTCTGGCGGATGCCGCCGACGCGGTGAAACGTATTCAGACCGAGGCCAGCGCCGGGCGCAAAACTAACGGCTCGGTCGACCTGCTGTGGGTCAACGGCGAGAACTTCCGCACCCTGAAAAGTGCCGGGCTACTGCAGACCGGATGGGCGCAAGGCCTGCCCAACTGGCGCTATGTGGATACCCGCAAACCGGTGACCGAAGACTTCGCCATCCCGACCGAGGGGGCCGAGTCCCCGTGGGGCAGCGCGCAGCTCACTTTTATCGCCAGCCGCAAGACCCTGCCGCAGCCGCTGGCCGATCCGCAGGCTCTGTTGGCCTACGCCACTCAGCATCCCGGCACCGTCACCTACCCGCGCCCGCCGGACTTTACCGGCACCGCGTTTCTGGAACAGCTTCTGCTGACGCAGACCACCCAACCGGCGGCGCTGAAACAGCCGCCGGACAGCGCCACCTTTGCCGCGGTCACCGCCCCGCTGTGGGCGTATCTGGATAAGCTGCATCCCCACCTGTGGCGCGAGGGCAAAGATTTCCCGCCGTCACCGGCGCGGATGGATGCCCTGCTGGCCAGCGGCAATTTAGCCCTGTCGATCACCTTTAACCCGGCCCACGCCCGGCAAAAAGTCACCAGCAAAGAGCTGCCCGCCGACAGCTACAGCTTTGGTTTTCAACAGGGGATGATTGGCAACGTGCACTTTGTAGCGATCCCGGCCAATGCCTCTGCCAGCGCGGGTGCGAAAGTCGTCGCTAACTTCTTACTCTCCCCGCAGGCGCAGATCCGCAAGGCGGATCCGGCTCACTGGGGCGATCCGAGCGTGCTGGATCCCCAGACCCTGCCTGCCGCTGAGGCCGCCGCATTGCGTCAGTTTATCCCGGCAGAACTCCCGGCGACGCTCGGGGAACCCCATGCCGCCTGGGTTAATGCGCTGGAGCAGGAATGGCTGCGTCGCTACGGCACCCACTAAGCGGGCTCGCATGGCTGCTGATGGCGGCGGTGTATCTGCCGCTGCTGCCCGCTTTCGTCCTGCTATTACCGCCCGTCTTCTCCCTGGAAAACTGGCGGGCGCTGGCGGCGGATCCGCAGCTGCCTCAGGCGCTGATCGCCACCCTGATGTCCACCCTGATTGCCGCCGCCGGGGCGCTGCTGCTGGCCCTGGCGGTAGTGGCCGCGCTGTGGCCCGGCAGCCGCTGGCGACGGCTGTGCAACCACCTGCCCTGGCTGCTGGCGATCCCCCACGTGGCCTTTGCGGTCAGCGTGCTGCTGATTTTTGCCGAAGGCGGCGAGCTCTACCGCCTCTGTTCATTCTGCTCTCCAATGCTGGATCGCTACGGGATCGGGCTCGGCCTGACTCTCGCGGTCAAGGAGAGCGCGTTTGTGCTCTGGGCGATTTACGCCTCGCTGCCGGAAAAAGATCTGGCGCAAAAAGTGACCGTACTGCGTTCGCTGGGCTATGGCCGCTGGCAGGCGCTGCGCTGGCTGATCCTGCCCGCCATCGCCCCGGCGCTGGGGGCGGTGATGCTGGCGACGATCGCCTGGACGCTGTCGGTGGTGGATGTGGCCCTGATCCTCGGGCCGGGTAATCCACCCACCCTGGCGGTGCTGGCCTGGCAGTGGCTCTCGCAGGGGGATGCGCAGCAGCAGGCCAAAGGGATGCTGGTCTGCGCGATCCTGCTGGTTATCCTGGAGCTGCTCGCCGTCGCGCTGTTTATCGGCTGGCGACGCTGGCAGCGCACTATCCCGAACGTCTCCGGCGAGCGCCCGACGCAGCGTCCGCTGAGGGTAGGACGCGCCTGCGGCCTGCTGCTGCCCCTGGCGGGCATCATCAGCGTGGCGGTCCTGGTGCTGGTGGCGGGGGATGCCAGCGTCTCCCGCGACACGGCGGCAGTGAGCCTGACGCTGGGTCTCTCTTCGGCGGCCATTGCGCTGGGAATGATCCTGCTCTGGCTGGAGTGGGGCCCGCAGCGCGGAGGTTTCTGGGTCTGGCTGCCGCTGGCGCTCCCCGCCCTGCCGCTGGTGGCCGGGCAGTATCAGCTGGCATTGTTGCTGCAACTCGACGGGCAGTGGATCGCCGTGCTGTGGGGACATTTACTCTGGGTGCTACCCTGGATGCTGCTGGTGATGCAACCAGCCTGGCGTCGGCTCGATCCGCGAACGATCCTGATTGCCCGCACCCTCGGCTGGGGATCGCATAAAATATTCTGGCTGATTAAATGCCCGCAGACGATCCGCCCGGCGCTCACCGCCTTTGCCGTCGGGTTTTCCGTCAGCATGGCGCAGTATCTGCCCACCCTGTGGCTGGGCAGCGGACGGTACGCCACGCTGACCACCGACGCCGTGGCGCTCAGCAGCGGCGGCAGTAGCACCGTGCTGGCCGCCCAGGCGCTGTGGCAGCTGCTGCTGCCGATGCTGGTCTTCGCCGCCTGCATCCTGCTTTCCCGGCTGATTGGCCGCTTTCGACAGGGGTTACGTTAATGCTGATGGTTAAGGATGTTTCGCTCTCGCTGCGCCAGACGACGCTGCTGCACAACGTCAGTTTCGAGGTGCCGCCAGGCGAGATCCTCACCCTGATGGGCCCGTCCGGCAGTGGGAAATCGTCGCTGTTTGCCTGGATGATCGGCGCTCTGCCGGGCGATTTTCGCGCCACGGGGGAGCTGTGGATTAATGCCCGCCGCTGCGATGCCCTGCCCACCGAGCAGCGGAAGCTGGGATTGCTGTTTCAGGATGCGTTGCTCTTCGATCACTTCAGCGTCGGGCAGAATCTGCTGCTGGCGCTCCCGGCGGCGGTAAAAGGCGAGGCGCGCAAACAGCAGGTCAACGCCGCGCTGGATGCGGCGGATATGAGCGGCTTCTTTCATCGCGATCCCGCCACGCTCTCCGGCGGGCAGCGCGCGCGGGTGAGCCTGCTCCGCGCCCTGCTGGCCCAGCCGCAGGCGCTGCTGCTTGATGAGCCTTTCAGCCGTCTGGATAAAAATCTGCGCGACCAGTTCCGCCGCTGGGTGTTCGCCGAAGTGCGTACCCGGCAGATCCCGGTGGTTCAGGTGACGCACGATGAGGACGATATTCCCGCGGATGGGCAGGTGCTGCCGATGGCGGGCTGGCAATGAATCCCGCGACATCCTGCGCAAACGCAACGTTTTTTGTCGGACAGGTTGCCACAATGGCGGCTCAATTTTTTACGATCGGGCATTTTGATGAAACGTGTTTCTCACCTGGCCGCGCTGACCGTCGCTTTAGGTCTCGCCTCTTTCTCCACCTTCTCTGCTGACATGGCGCATTCCATCACGCTGACCGAGCTTCAGCACCAGCATGGCACCCTTATTGATACTCGCGCCAGCGCCTTCTATAACGGCTGGCCGCAGAGCCTGAATGGCCCTTCCGGCCACGAGCCTGCCGCGCTCAACCTCTCCGCCAGCTGGCTGGGGGCGATGAACGAGAGCCAGCTGAAAGCCTGGGCGCAACAGCACCAACTGACCCCGACAACCCCGGTTGCCTTGTACGGTAGCGACAGCGAGAACCAGGCCGTGAAAGCCCGGCTGAATCAGACCGGTTTCAGCCAGGTGACGCTGCTGAGCGATGCCCTGAAAACCCCGGCGCGTCTCCAGCGTCTCGCCCACTTCGAACAGCTGGTCTACCCGCAGTGGCTGCATCAGCTCCAGCAGGGTAAGCCGGTAACTGCCGCGCCTGCCGGGGAGTGGAAAGTGATTGAAGCCGCCTGGGGCGCACCGAAATTTTATCTGCTGAGCCACATTCCCGGCGCGGGCTATATCGACACCAACGAAGTGGAAAGCGAGCCGCTGTGGAACAAGGTCTCCGATGCCGATCTGAAGGCGATGCTGGCAAAACATGGGATCCGCCATGACACCACGGTGATCCTCTATGGCCGCGACGTCTATGCCGCCGCGCGCGTGGCGCAGATCATGCTGTATGCCGGGGTGAAAGACGTGCGTCTGCTGGACGGCGGCTGGAAAGCCTGGGACGCGGCAAAGCTGCCGGTGGAGCGCGGGACCCCGGATAAAGTGACGCCAGCGGCCGATTTTGGTGCGCCCATCCCCGGCCAGCCGCAGCTGATGCTGGATACCGAACAGGCTCGCGGCCTGCTGCACCGTAAGGACGCCTCGCTGGTGAGCATCCGCTCGTGGCCGGAGTTTACCGGCGTAACCAGCGGCTACAGCTACATCAAGCCAAAAGGTGAGATCGCGGGGGCCCGCTGGGGTCACGCCGGGAGCGACTCGACCCATATGGAAGATTTCCATAATCCGGATGGCACCATGCGTACCGCAGACGACATCGCCGGGATGTGGAAGCAGTGGAACATTCTGCCGGATCAGCAGGTAGCGTTTTACTGCGGTACCGGCTGGCGGGCATCAGAGACCTTTATGTATGCCCGGGCGATGGGCTGGAAACATGTCGGCGTCTACGACGGCGGCTGGTACGAATGGAGCAGCAACCCGAACAACCCGGTGGCGACCGGCGAGCGCGGGCCAGAAAGCTCACTCTGATTGCGACTGACGCTGAACCTCCTTCAGCGTCAGATACCCACTCCAGATGCGCGTTGCGGTGGTCAGCCAGCACAACGCGCCGAATACCCACGCCAGCCACGCAAAGTGCGCCGGGAACAGGCAGCAGAGCACAAACAGCAGGATCGTTTCGGTGCCTTCCGTCAGCCCTCCGATGTAATAAAACGATTTATGGGCATAGCCCGGATTGTCGATGTCATGCTTCGCCGCCAGCGCCGCAAACGCCAGAAAGCTGCTGCCGGTGCCGATAAAGGCAAACAGCAGCCAGGCGGCTGGCAAGGCATTCACCGCAGGATTGGCCAGGGCAAAACCAAAGGGCACCAGGGCATAAAACAGAAAATCGAGGGCGATATCGAGAAAGCCCCCGGCATCGGTTAACCCGCGCCGCCGCGCCAGCGCCCCGTCCAGCCCGTCCAGCAAGCGGTTCAGCACAATCGCCACCAGCGCCGCCAGATACCAGCCCAGGGCCAGAAACGGCAGGGCCAGCACCCCGATGGCAAAGCCGACCAGCGTAATGCCGTCCGGAGCGATCCCCGGTCTGTCCAGCGTCATCACCAGCCGGTTGAGCAGCGGTTTCAGGCGCGGATGGAGGTGACGATCAAGCATCCTGTTGGTCTCCGGGCATGGCGCAAAGCCCTTGTGAAGGGATATCCAGCGCGGCATTAAAGCGCGCCGACAGGTTCTGAAAAGCCAGCAGCGCGGTCATCTCGGTGATAAGCTCATCGCTGTAGTGACGGCGCAGTTCTGCTTTGAGGGTATCGTCCACCAACGGCGGAGTGGCGGTCACCGCCTCGGCATAGGCCAGCGCGGCGCGCTCCGGGTCGCTGAACAGCGTGCTCTCCCGCCACGTAGCAACGGCCTGCACCTTCTCCAGCCCGCCGCAGCGCTCCGCCAGGCGCAGGGCATTGGCATCAATGCAGAATGCGCAGTGACACACCTGCGAGACGCGGGTCATCAGCAGCGAACGCAGCACCGGGCCGAGCGGCGATTTTTTGCGATCCAGAAAGCCGACAAACAGCGCCACCAGCCAGAACAGTCGGGGCATTCTCCCCCACCAGCGCAGCGGATTCAGCACCGCGCCATAATGTTTTTTCTGCATCCTGGCGATTGGCGTTAAACTGGCGGGGATGGATTCGATGGGTTTAACCCAGACGGGCGGTAACTCTTTCACAGGAGGCTCCCTGGTCGCTAATAAGTACGCCGATCCTAACGCTTTCTCTCTCAACCATTATTGACGATCATGCTAAAAACACTCGATGTTGTCTGCGCTATTCTCGAACGGGATGGCAAAATTTTACTGGCACAGCGCCCGCTGCATGCGGATCAGCCCGGTCTGTGGGAGTTTGCCGGGGGCAAAGTGGAGGCTGGAGAGACGCAGCCCGAGGCGTTGGTGCGCGAGCTGCGAGAGGAGCTGGGCATTGAAGCCCGCCCAGGGCGGTATATCGCCAGCCACCAGCGTGAGGTGTCACAGCGGCTGATCAACCTGCACGCCTGGCACGTCCCGTCATTTACTGGCACGCCCGAGACGCACTACCACAGTCGGCTGGTATGGTGCTCTGCGCGCGAGGCGCTCAGCTACGAACTCGCCCCGGCGGATATTCCCCTGCTGGAAGCCTTTATTCTCTTACGCGACGCCAGACCAGCGGATTGGTGCTGATAGCGTCCTTATCGCGCTGACACTGCAACAGGACCCCTTCGGCTTTTACCACCGCCCCTTCTGAATAGTTCTGATCCTGATAGATGCAGCACTGGTTGCACGGCGGCGGGCGCTGGCCGCTGGAGCTGAAGATCTCCGGCGGGATATTCACATCCACACCCCCGGTACTAAATCGCTGGTCGGCCTGACTGCAGGCAGCGAAAACCCCAAGCAAAACAGCCATCACAATACGCTTCATCGACGCTTCTTCCTGTTGTGTCCTGATATTCACTATAACGGTAAACCTGGCGACAAACTTTAATTCGTTGATCATCGTTTTTTATTATGACCCGGCGCGTCTGATGAATTTAACTTGAGGGCGAAATTTAGCTTGCGTCACAAAGCCCATCGGGTGGTATAGTCGAAAAACACAACGACATGAATATTTTTGTTACAAATAAAATAATCCCAATATATTAGAGGAACTTATAGTTATGGACCAGGCGTGCTCTCTTGAATCCTTTCTGACTCGTGTTCAACAGCGTGATCCCCATCAGAGCGAATTTGCTCAGGCCGTACGTGAAGTAATGACCACGCTGTGGCCATTCCTGGAACAAAACCCCCGCTATCGTCAGATGTCCCTGCTTGAACGCCTGGTTGAGCCCGAGCGCGTGATCCAGTTCCGCGTAGTGTGGGTAGACGATCGCAATCAGGTGCAGGTCAACCGCGCCTGGCGTGTCCAGTTCAGCTCGGCGATCGGTCCATTCAAGGGCGGAATGCGTTTCCACCCGTCGGTTAACCTGTCGATCCTGAAGTTCCTCGGCTTTGAACAAACCTTTAAAAATGCCCTGACCACCCTGCCTATGGGCGGCGGCAAAGGTGGCAGCGATTTTGATCCGAAAGGCAAGAGCGAAGGCGAAGTGATGCGCTTCTGCCAGGCGCTGATGACCGAACTCTATCGTCACCTGGGCGCGGATACCGACGTACCGGCCGGGGATATCGGCGTGGGCGGCCGTGAAGTGGGCTTTATGGCCGGGATGATGAAAAAACTCTCTAACAACAGCGCCTGCGTCTTCACCGGGAAAGGCCTCTCCTTCGGCGGCAGCCTGATTCGCCCGGAAGCCACCGGTTACGGTCTGGTCTACTTCACGGAAGCGATGCTCAAGCGTCACGGGATGAGCTTCGACGGGATGCGCGTCGCGGTTTCCGGCTCCGGCAACGTGGCGCAGTACGCTATCGAAAAAGCGATGGAGCTGGGCGCGCGAGTGATCACCGCCTCCGACTCCAGCGGCACCGTGGTTGATGAAGCAGGCTTCACCACTGAAAAACTGGCGCGCCTGTGCGAAATTAAAGCCAGCCGTGATGGTCGCGTGGCCGATTATGCCCGCGAGTTCGGTTTGACCTATCTTGAAGGCAAACAGCCATGGGCCGTTCCGGTGGATATCGCCCTGCCATGCGCCACCCAGAACGAACTGGATGTCGATGCGGCGCACCAGCTGATCGCCAACGGCGTGAAGGCGGTGGCGGAAGGCGCCAACATGCCGACCACCATCGAAGCGACCGACCTGTTCCTGCAGGCTGGCGTGCTCTTCGCACCGGGTAAAGCGGCTAACGCCGGCGGTGTGGCAACCTCAGGTCTGGAGATGGCGCAGAACGCCGCGCGTCTGAGCTGGAAAGCAGAGAAAGTAGATGCGCGTCTGCATCACATCATGCTGGATATTCACCACGCCTGCGTCGAGTACGGCGGGGAAGCGAAGCAGACCAACTATGTCCGCGGAGCGAACATTGCCGGGTTTGTGAAGGTGGCGGATGCGATGATGGGTCAGGGTGTGATCTGATTCTGAATGGTGCGGCCGGGTGCCCTCACCCCGGCCCTCTCCCACTGTACGGTCCGGGGACATGGCAGACAGGTGTTCGGGGACAGGGTGAACACTTTTTAACATCCCTTACCCATGGTGATCGACTTTTTCTTCAGGTCGATCACCCCCACTTTCGTGCTGTACCACCACACTTCGTAATATCCGTCCTCCTGCGTCTCCTTCAGCCCGACCCGTTCATTCCTGAACGCCTTGCCTGCACTCAGACGTATCCCTTTCACGCTCAGCTTCCCGCTGATATCCACCTTCCTGACCAGCACGCCCTCGTCGTATTCCGGTGGCCTTGTGTGGCCGCTGTACTGCCGCGCAGACGGCTGGTACCGGGAGGCCGGCACCGCCATACCCAGCGCCTCATGCGGCCGCTCGAGGTTGTAGACCGCCCGCCAGTGGTCGAAGGCGCGCTGCAGCTCACTGCTGTCCGCGAACCACTTCCCCTGCAGGACTTCCACCTTCAGGCTGCGGTGAAAAC